>CAVQTE010000023.1:0-100735 GCA_963716235.1 Ilumatobacteraceae bacterium
GTCGAAATGAAGCAAGTCGCAAGCAAACAAACATCCGATTCGCGCCGAGCGAGCTCGTCCGTTGGGTTCACGTGGCCCATCGCTCGGCAAGTTGGGTGACCATCGGAATGGCAGCTCTCGATCTCCGCGACTGGTTCGGTTCGTCAAACAGGATTCCAGAATAGGCTACCTCGGACGGACAGGCGAATGACAGTGGCCACAACTCGCGGAGACGTTCACAATCTGTGACGGTAAACGACAGGAACACATCACCATCCCTCCGGCGATGCGTCGGTCTAGAGTTCGGCCCGTAGATGATTCAGTTCGCTGACCAACTTGCTCTTTCGCCCTTGCGGTCGTCCTCGCCGCCGAGATGGTGATCGTCGTGTGGAAGCGTCCGACCATTGGGCTCTGGCTGTTCATGGCCGTGTACCTCGCGGCGATCGCCGGTTGGCGTTTCGAAGCGTCGTGCCGGGTTCCAGGTGTATCCATTGGACATCGTCGCCGCTATGCTGCTGACTGCGTCCGTCCTTCGGATTCGGAATCTCGCGACGATCTCGAGACCGATCGCGGTGATCGGCGTGTTGATCGCACTGGCGGTACGCGAGAGGCCAGTCTGAATTCGGCGCGGCCACGGCGATCAACGGCGCCCGCGAGCTGATCTATCTCGCTCGGAGTGATCTTCGCTCGCGTGTGTCTGGCCGGTCGTTGGCACTCGATCGAGTCGGTTTGGTTCGCCGCCGCCGCCGTCCTCGCCGTCGTTGCCGTGTTGTTCGTCGCTCGCAACGGGCTGGGGACGTACTCGACTACAGGCGAACGACCCTCAACAGTGGGCAGGCGCTGATCGTGGCTCAGGCAAGCCTGTTGGCGCTCACAACAAATCGTGCAGGGCGCTGGCGTCTGGCTTCGATCGCTGGCTTCGGGCTGCTGGTACTGAGCCAGCAACGCACCGTATGGGTGGCCACCTTCGCGATGGCGCTCGTGCTTGCGTACCATCCGGGTCGAGCCAGGACCGGGCGGCACGACGGAGCGTGCGACTTGGCCTCGGCGCTGCATTGTAGCGACGATCGCGCTGGTCCTCTTCTCCCCACCGGAACTCAGGAGCAGCTTGACAACCGCCACGTCAGACGTCACCGCGGACAACAGCACCCTCAGTTGGCGGACGGAGAGCTGGAATTCTTCTTCGAGGAATTCCGGGGCCGAGGCATCGGCGAGAAGCTCGTGGGGCATCCTTCGGGCACGAGTCCTCGAGCGGGTGGTCAACGACGTGGTCCGAACCGAATCAGCACACAACATGTACGTACAGACTGTTGGTCAGCCTCGGCGCACTCGGGACTGATCGCGCTGGTGGTCATGTACGTAATTGCCTTGCGAAGGTCATGGCAAGCGCAGCCAGTTCTCGCGGCATTGATCGCTGGGCTGTGCGTGTTCTCCATCGGGTACCAGATCGCAGCGGTGCAAGGGATCTGGATCGGCTTCGCTCTGGGGCTCACGGCTGTTCGTGAGAAATCCAAGTCGTCCGATAGCTGTGCTCCAGCGATCATGACCTGCGTCGTCGCCGTCGTCATGACATGCCACAACCGGCGCGAAACCACGCTGCGCTGTCTCCGCCAACTCGACGCGCAGTCCCTGCCCGATGGATGGCGCATCAAGACCTATCTCGTCGATGATGGGAGCACCGATGGAACATCGGAGGCCGTCGCAGCCGCGCACCCTGACGTCTCAGTGGTGCAGGGCACAGGGGAGCTGTACTGGACGGGCGGAATGATCATGGCGGACGAAGCGGCGATGGCCGACCGCCCGGACCATTTCCTCTGGCTGAACGACGACGTCGAACTCACTGATGGAGCGATCGCATTGCTCATCCGTCGGCAGGGAAACGGGAAACGAAGCGATCGTGGTCGGCACGACTGTTGATCCCGATTCGAAGCCGCTACCTACGGCGGGTATCGACGGTCAGGCCGTCCGTTGGATCTCGAGCTAGTGGAGCCGAGCGGAGAGTTGCAGCGCGTGGACACCATGAACGGCAACGTCGTTCTCGTTCCTCGAGGAGTCCGCGAACGGGTGGGGACCCTCGACCGCCGCTTCCAACACAACATGTCCGACATGGACTACGGGTTCCGTGCAGTGAAGGCAGGATTCGAGATCGTGATTTCGCCTCAGGCGATCGGTCAATGCCGCAAGAACGCGACGAAGGGGAGATGGAGCGACCCAACGGTCCCCCTCGATGAACGAATTCGTGCCGTGCTCTCATTCAAGGGGCTACCGCCCACACAATGGCTCCGCTTCACCATCCGGCACACCGGCTGGTGGTGGCCCCGATACTCCATCAGCCCTTACCTACAGGCAGTGTTTGCTCGTAGGTTGCGGAACCGAAGGTCCAGAGCCACCCGCATCCAGAATCGCGCCATAGGGGGAGACTCGGAGCCATCCGAACGTTCAGGGGACAAGCTGACCTGTGGCTTGCCACAGAACAGGAGCACCGCTCCGAGTTCAGCTCCACATGTTATAGCCATTGCCTCCACGGGTAGTTGCGTTGTCGGCGCACTCGCCATCGGACCCGACACGGCCAACGACCGGTGGATAGCTGCATCACTTACTTCTCAAAAGTCTATCAGTCGCCAATTCGAACACACACGCCAGTCCCAAGACCAAGGCCGAAAGCCCGAAAGGTAAAAGCTGTCGCTTAGCTCCATGATGCGTACACGAACAAAATACAGGAACCGTAAGTGCCACTGCGGAGAATTGACCTTCGAGCCAAGGAATACCCATCATCTCGCTGCGTAAGACAACCATCCCAGAGAAATCGGACTCGCTAACCGTGCGCCATTGTCGGCGAGACGCCCAATAACCCCATTGTGTTTTCAATCTTCCCCAACAATGCCACCTCCGACACGCGCGGATGCGATGCACACTCATTGGGACGACCAGTAGACGAACGGGCCGTCGGACTCGAGCGAAGCTACATCCAATGACCGGAGCGGATTCTCGAATAGCTCTAGTGCTGTCGATGCTATCGAACAGAATATGCTATGGACTTCCGTGGTGATGACGCGTGATTCAGTGGACGGCTCCCGACCGAAACCAACTCAGTAACGCCGCAAACGGACCGAATTCCAGTCGCCGGCGGTAGCGGCGACTTCAGCACCGCCTCAAGCGGACCGTGATGTGGGTCGGCAACCACGACCGCCAGTCGAAACCAAAGGCGTGGGACCTAGTGTCAGTGCGCAACGACACGTCACAATCAACCGCGATAAAGAGATGTGTCGGCAGCGCATGCTGTCCGTTCGAAAGTTCCATCGATGAAGCTCGCCACCGAACCCTTCCACCCGACATCCACGAACCCCGGCTTCTCCGCTCGGAATGCTCCGGACTCTCGCAGATACTGTTCTGCAAGCAGACTCGGGCCATCGTTCAAGTGACACTGATCGACCTTAGTCAGATCAAGCGCGGAGCAGGTCGAATATCGCCCGACCGCCGTAGATCCTGTGAAGTACAGGTGGACGTGCCATCAAGGGCTCAAACTGTTTGGCTATCTCATATAAGATCCCCCCATCTCGCTCCATGAAATATAGCACGTCCAAGCCTTCCGCCTCCGCCTTCTTGAGCAACCAGAGGACGAACGTGCACACGAGTACTCCAGCTGACCGGGTTACGTCGCCATAAGGCTAGATGTGTCCCCACATCGAAGACGATGTTGCCGGGAAGCACTCGCGAAGAGGAACGCTGGCGACCGCCAAACATCATTCACGGTTTCATCACGCATGCGGATCTCAAAGCCGTCATTGCGTCCATCAGGCAAGTGGAACTGCATGCAGTCCTAGCGTCGCGCCTGTAACACGTTAGACCATAGATCGTCCCCAAAATGAGTCCAATTCGAAGGTGGCACACCAACTGTCTCAGAAACCCGTCGGTACATCGTCCCGAGTCGTTTTGAACAATCCATTGAGCCCGAAACAAACACGTCACTGGTGTCAACATCCAGTTCACAAGACCGCTGCAATAGCGCCGCAATGAACTCTTTACTGTGGTAGGTATCGCTCAGAATAATGATCCGACACCCCGACCCCTTCAGTCCGGCTAACCGGGCAATATTGAGGCCTAATCGGAACTGCATACCTCAGTTCCACCTCCTCCTCCGCACCGATCAATGGCTCGACAGTCTGCATACTCAATCTCAAACGCGTGCAGACCCGACCGTATATCTCCGCAAGGGGGCTTCCCTTGACAAACTAGAGACGACACGCCTCGGCCTCCGACGCAAGCCGAGCAGCGTACAGTTGGTCCACAGAAACCGATGGAACTATGGACACGTTCTGCAATACGGCGACCTCCCTCAACAGTCCGATTTGACTAATCAACGGCCTCCCCACCAACGTATCAAAACAGTCAAAGCTAACTATCGGCCCTCCGATATTCGCACATCACATCGACGCGGGCGGGTTGCTGCACCCCCCGTTCAACACGAGCGACAATTGTGAGGTTGAGATCAATCGGGGGTACCTTTCGTTCTTAGGATCAAGTCCGTCCTCTGCCCAAATAGCAGGCCGCCAGAACAGCCGTCGGAGCAACCAGCGTACAAGTACGCGGCGTGCCGCTGGACGCCAGATTGCCTTGCCTGCGCTTCCCCGAAATGACCAGTCGGTCGGAATGATCTCAATCGAGTCGAACCCGTAGCCCAAAACACCAGGACGTATTGACGAAGGCGTTGAGGAATGAAATCAGTATGATCTATATATCGCATGACGCTCGCTAACGGACTGAACGCATTCGGAGTCACAACAATCAATGATCCTGTCGGTGTAAGTGCACAAACCGCAGCCGAGAGCAGCGATTCTAGACGTTCAGGTGGAAAGTGCTCGACGAGAATCTACGCATGAGTATGAGCCCATACTTGTCTTCACGGTCCTTAAGGAACTCCTCTGGTTCGCAGTGTTGAATAACGCGGAATCCCACGTCCCTACCTGCCGCAACAAGTACCTCGTCGCAGTCAACTCCCTCTGCATCAAACCCGAGGATCTGGAGTGTTCGAACTCCTACGCAACTACCACTTCCGATGTCAACCGCATGTTTCGAGCAGAGTGGATCAGGAGTCGCAGATACCGCTAGATACGGAGAAAGTTGTCGTGCAAGATCCGCTGCGACGGCATCACGCCTTTCACTCCGCATTGCCCCAAACTGCAAGTAGTGCTCGTGGTACCTCAAGTCCTGACTCCCATTCGAACTACGTCGTGCGGATCGAAGCCGGCAAGAGCGGCGCTATCACCTTGATCGCTCCACCCATCCTGAATAGCAACATCCAAACACCTAATGAACCCGAAAGAAGAGCTATGATGACCCGATATATCCATTGAATTCCATCACCTGATATTAATACATAACCGCCAACATTTAGAATTGCGGCACCAAGAAACACTTGCAGTGCGGGCCAGATGAGATAACTAGCTCCTACACCGTATGCCGCTGCAGCGAGCGCAAGATACCCGCAGCTCCTTATCGCATATATGACGGCAATTCCCCATGCCAGTGCCTCCAACGTAATATGGACACCCACCCACAACCATGCGATGAGGACGAGAAGAACAGCTAGCTGCAGGTACACCTGCGCGGGCGAACGTGGTCCTCGAGCAAGGACCGCAGCCCCGCATGCCACCGGAATGGCGTCAGAATAGCGACGGCGACCCCAATCGGACGGACGAGCGTTGCGGTCTCGGCCCAATCCGATCCGAGCAAGGCTGGGAGTAGAATTGCGCCCCAGGCGGCAATAAACAACAGTATCGGTTGCGTCAGCGTGCCCGAGCACGCGCACGACTGCTCGCACGCGAGGCCTGAGTTTCGTGCGTCGCACCGGAACGGCTCAAGAGGGGGAACGCTGCTGACTGCGCCACTGCGAGGTATGCACCGGAGAAAGTCCTCATGATCGAGAAGATTCGGGCGTATCCGGCAAACGCCACAGGTCCAAAGACCCTCGCCACACCAAAGTTGTCTGCATTCTCAATGAAGTAGCTGAGTCCCTGAAGCAGAGGATACGTCGACCACCGTTCTTGGCCATCCCCTGGTCTCGAGGGAGCTTAGGTCCAGCCTTTCAGACTCCGGGAGGGCCGCGACTGCGAGGAACACGCCCAGCACATCGGACTGCAAACCCAGCCGGTTTGGCCAGCAACAAGGGAAATGGTCCAAACCCGAATGCCGCAAGCACGACTGGCACCACCGCGGTTCCCAGCACAGGAGGAGACCGTGTCCATTCGGCCAACCGACCTAAACTGGAGTCGCCTCAGAAGTAGACCACGATACGGCGCAGCGATCGCGAGTGCAGCAACCCATAACGCAAGCAGACGCAGCGGGACAACGGCGTCTGGCTGGTCGAAGAATTGCATCAATGGGTCTGCGATTAACTGCAGCAGGATCAACACACAAGTGCCAACAACGATTGCTGCTATGCGATTTTCGCGCCAGTGGATCATCCCAAGTAGGGGCTCACGAACCACTACAGCGATCAATGCCGGCTCGGCAAGTGAAGCCGCAAATGCAGCAAACGCGAAAGCGAGCGCAAATGGGGCATACCCAGACGGTCCCAAGATGCGGGAAACTGCAGATTAGCGGCGCTGATCTGCAAATCCACGCGACGTAGTCGCCACGAGACTCCACCTCAGGGCGCTGCGGCCAGCGGCTCCCATAGGGGAGTCCACCTCGAACGCTGTCACATTCCGACCGCCACTGCTGCTACCTTCCGGCAGAACTCCGTGTACCGCACAGAAGTCGAAATGGTGACGAAATCAGGCGACGTGGCAGGAATTTGATGGGTCGACAAGCCAAGACTCATACCGGTCGATGCCCCGCTTATCAAGACCAATCGCTGTCTCTCGTGAGCACCGTTGACAACTCTCTCTCGTTCGCCAGAGCATTCAATGATCCTCAGAATGGACTCACAGATTGCGGCGGGCGACTCCACGTCCGTGAGGATGCCAGCTCGGCCACCGTCCAGCTGCCATGGTACACCACCGCTCTTGCGTCCACCGATGATGGGCACTCCTAGGGCCATCGCCTCCAGCAGCGTCACAGAGCACGCCTCCGTCCGAGAAGGGTGGATAAGAAGATCCGCTTCGCTTCCCCAGGAATATCAGAACGTCCTCGTGCGGCACTCGACCCACGAACTCGATCCCAGCGCTCAACTGATTCAAGCAAAACGTCTCATTCGGCAGTGGGTGACTGCGGCTCGTAGGCCGTTGTGCCCAAACATGACCAACCTTAGTGACGGCGACTGCTCACCGCAAGCACAAAACCACGTATCGCATTGCGACCATTCTTCATCCTGCCCGCTCCCCTCAGGATCGAGACTAACGTAAGTATCTCGGGCCGGCGAGACTCAATCACGGCCACCCGTCTCCAGTCCAGGCTGAGGCCAATTAGGTAGAAGCTCGATAGCCCCTTTAGGTCGCAGCAGCTTCTGTAATTGATCAACGACACTGGGTGATCAGCAAATTCCACGTTCGGCTGGCGGCACAATGAAGCCAGCAAGACTGCGCCGAAACCAGTATGGATGCAATTGATAGCGAAGCACATCTACTGGGTGGTCGTGCGCAACGAGGAACGCCGGGTACCCCGACTCCACTGCGGCGGCCCGGAGCTTCGTACAACCAGTGCCCATTGACGATGTCAGGCTTATACCGAGCGATCTCGGGCAGCGATCACGGACCGCGCTCCACGGCAAAGCGATCGCGAAGCCTGGACCGTGCACGCCTTTGGTCGGGTAGCACTGTTACTTGGAGGTTGTCGCTCACAACTCTCCAAGGGTCGGAAACCTTTGGCGAGGTCGTAATAGCAGCCACCTCGTATCCGCGATCCAGGAGGGCACCAACGAGACTGACCGATCAAGGGAAACGCATAGTGGGGAGGTGAGTTCTGAATCCGACCGTTTAGTTGGGACAGATCGACAGGACCTACGACTGCGATCCGCACTTAGTCCCCCTCATCTCGGGGGCCCAGCCCAGCATGGGAACCTTAGAATTGCCTCGCACGACCTCCCGAATCCGAATGGGTCTGGACCTAGCCCTCGGGCAGTGGGCCCTAACGAGCGATGAAATCCAAGTCCTGGACACAGACTAGATAAGCATTTCACCGCCGGCACCCCGAGCCGCAGGACATCGACCCGAAGGGAGGGGAAGGGCGTTCAACGGGTGTCGGCGACCGTGGGCACAGTCTCGCCCACCGAGAAGGCTCTGGAGCAACGCTCCTGGCCTTAGCTGTGGCAGGTGCTCAGCAACCCGCTCGTTGATCGTGCTCACAAGAATGGCCGTGTCGAGTTGACTCGCTTCCTTCCAGGACCTTCTGCATCGGGACCATGGCGACGACCCGTTGAGTCTCGAGACCGAGTCAGAGAAACCGGACAACCCTTGTGAGCGGCATGCCACGCTTTCGCTAGTCATTCATTGCTCTTCACAGGACGAAACCGGGGAGCCGCGACGGGTCACCAGTTGGGGTGCAGGTCTCATCTTTCCTTGTCAAGCGCCGTCAGGATCCCGGTAGCGAAGCGATCGACCATCTCCTCGACGGTGTACTGCTCCGCGGAAGCCAACGCCCCCGCCGACAGCCGCTCCAACCGGACCGCTGTCGTTCACCAAAGCCACCACACTGTCACCGTACTCAGCCGCCGACGTGTCAGCCGCCAACACCAAGCCGTTCTGCCCGTCGACCAGATACTCGATCTCCGGGCTGTGGTACGGCTGGTCACACGTGACCATCGGCAGCCCAAGCGCAAACGCGTCGAGCACCGACAACCCCACCAGTCCCGGATTGAGCATCACGGAACCCAGTGCTGCATACCTCACCATTTCAGCGCCAGTCCTCATGCCCATCACATGGAGCCACGGACGGCTGCTCGCCGCGTCCTCGAGGAACGGCCGATCCGGACCGTCACCGATCACGACGAGATGGAAATCAGGCAGCTTGCTTCGTATCTGGTCACACGCCTCGATGAGATACGGAATCCGCTTGGTGCCATACAGGCTCCCCACATACACACCCACCGGACCGTCCCCGATCCCGAGTTCGAGCACGCGTTGCGGCAAGCTGCTCGTCGGACAACTCGGACCTGTTCGCGACGAACTTCCTCGGTATCGACGGCGTTTTGCACGACAGTCATTCGGTCACGAGGACACCCCATGCTGCTCGACGATGCGAGCACTCCCCTCCGTGTAGCAGAACCACCAGTCCGCTCGTCGAGCAAGCCGACCCTTCAGACTCTCCGAGAACGAGGATGCAGCGTCACGATCGAAGTTCCTGCCATGACCCCACCACGCCACCCGGGGACCGCCGAATCGCCGCCAGACCAACAGCGGATAGTTGACCAACAATCTGCTCGCGTGCTCGACGATCACGAGATCGTACGACCCCATCTGCTTCAGGCATGGCTGCCAGACGAGGGTCCGGCTCCCGATACTCCAGTAGCGATTCCGGATCTCCTGCGCCCAGGGAAGCGGGCCCGAAAATCCCCTTGCTGCCTCCTCGTTGCTGGGCTGGCCTCTGACTACAACCAGTTCCACCCCTCGGTCGGCGAGAGCAAGACGTAATCCGTCGAAGAACGGAACGCGATAGTGGGGCACCACACGCTGGACCACAAGAACTCGCTTCATTGCGATTCGATCGCCGAGCGATAGATGCCAACCAGCCGTTCGATGACAATCTCGGTTGCATAGGTCTCTTCGAAACGAATTCGGGCGTTTCTACCGCGCCGAGCGAGTTCGTTTCGGTCGGTCGCTTCAACGAGAGCCCGAGCAAGGTCGTCGACTGTAGGGCTCGGCCAGCCATCCAACGCTCTCATCCACGACACGCCCCAGAGCACCCACCCTGGTCGCCACGACAGGGCGTTGATGGCTGAACGACTCGGCTACGGCAGGATGAGCCTCGAACCATCGCGAACAGAGCACCCCGCATGCAGTCGAGACCCGCTGCGATGCAACCTCGTCGGGAGTGAGGCGACCGACGAACTCGATTCCTGATCCATCGACCGCCCGAGTTCGGACGAGCTCCTCGAGTGGACCGACACCGGCGAGCACGAGACGCTCTCGATCGGCGAGACCGGACCGCTCCCACGCATCCAAGAGCAATGGAATGCCCTTCTCCTCCGACAACCGACCGGCGAAGAGGAACCCACGCCCGGAGGACCGGGCGGGCCAGGATCGTCTACCGGATTCACCTTGACGACGATCCGCTGCGGATCGATTCCCCACGACTCCAATCGCTCGGCCACGAAGTCACTCACCGCGATGAAGCGCGTCACGTGTGACCACGCTCCACGGTGGACCATCAGGGCCGTGCCCATCAACGCGGATTCTGGAAGAGACTCCCGGTAGCAGCCCCGGGTTACGCCGGGCAACGTCGTCGCGGAGGATTCGCAGAGCGTGCAGACTGCGCCGTCCCGGTACAGCTGACCATTCATGCAGCGAAGACGAAAGTTGTGAATCGTTGCTACGACCGGAATCCCCATCCGACGGCACCAGGTGATCAAGCGCGGGGAGATGAGCGGGTACGGGTTATGGAGATGAACAACATCGGGGCGAAACGACCTCGCGGCATCCCGGAACGCGTGTCGGGAGGATCCACCTGTGAGCGGCGCCAACGCAGCGCCCATCCGGTCCCGGACAGACATTGACTCGAGTTCATCACTGGACCGCAGGTACGGCTGGACCTCGACGCCGGCTCGTCTCAGTCCCTCGATCTCATCCTCGACGATCCGATTCTCACCGGACGGAAATGCCGACCGGTATTCGTTGTGAACGACCATCACCTTCATACTGCGAGGCGCAACGCACTACTTCGAAAACCGCTCGACGGCCACGAGGCCTGGACTCGATTCGCACGATTCTGTGCTGAGCGAATCCCCGGCAGGGACACCAAATGCGAATGCCTGGGCACGAGTCGGCACCAGCGGAGTGAGTCGTACGTCAGGGGTCATGGTGGGTGGTGGATCTGCTCGGACCTTCTAGCGAGGCAGCCCCAGGACCGCCTTGACCGCTTGTCGCCACGAGAACCATGAAACTAGCGGAAGTGGCATCGAAGGTCGGGTCTTCGAGCCGGCAGGAGACAGCCTCCACCGAACAGACGGTTGCGTCTTTGCGATGAGTGACATCAACCGAGATGACGTGGATGCGGTCGCTCCTATCGTGAGTTCGCCTGGAGGCTCTTCACGGCTGCAACCAGGAATCGCACGTTCCCGAACAGGTAGCGCCGCCACAAGCGCTTCGGTTCGCTGACAAGCCGAAACAGCCATTCGAGTCCCAGTCGTCTCACCGGCTCAGGGGCACGACGACTCGTACCCGCCAGGAAATCGAACGCAGCGCCGACGGCCACGTACTTGTGAGGCCCAAGCTTCCGAAGCCGCTCCACCACCACATCCTGGCGCGGGGTACCAAGCCCAACCCAGACGACATCGGCGTCGACGGCCACCATCTGTTCGATGCTTGCCGTCAACTGATCGTCGGTGAGATCACCGAACGGTGGCGCCTCACTGCCCGCCACCAACGCTCCGGGATACGACACCGAAATCGCGTTCAAGAGCTGGGCGAGCGTTTCCGGCGTGCTGCCGAAGAGATAATGGCGCGTCTGCTTTGGCACCCCGTCTGTGAGGGCTCGTGCGAACAGATCCGGGCCTGGCACTGGCCCCACCAGATGATCATGTCCCAGTCGGCGTCCCACCCAGGCCACGGGCCTCCCGTCGGGCAGGTTGAGGCTGCCCTCGTTCAACACCTCGCGATACGACGCGTCGCTGTCCGCGAGGGCAATCGTGTACGCGTTGCACAGGTGAACGCTCATTGGGCCGGCACCGCAGAGGACTGCCGATACAGCCTCGGTCATGGACATTGCGTCGATTCGCACTCCGCCGACGACGAAGAAAGGAGCGTCCATTGCGTTCTTCGAAATCGAGGTCCGGGCCGCTGAGGAGTCAACAACTCGACGGTACGTGTTCTGAATTCGAGCCACCTTCAATGGCCAAGTCTGCGTCGCCGCGAACTCTCGACCGACTGACCGGGCAACCTCATACCGCTCATGATCATCATGCAACGCCAGTATCGAGTCAGCGATCGCCTGGGGCAGATCCTCACTGACGACTGCCACTTTGACCCCAGCCTGCTCGGGAACGAAGTCGCCCGCACCGGACTGCCGAAGGCAGACAACGGGCAGCCCAAACGCCATGGCCTCGAGCAGCTGCGATCCGAAGGAATCCCTGAGGGTGCAGAAAACGAAGAGATGGTGGGACTCGTAGGCGTTGGCAACCTCTCGCCACGGCACGTTCCCGCGCCAATCGACCCGATCGGAGATGCCGAGAGCGTCGAGCCGTCCAGGGAGCCGCTCGCCCAGCGGGCCATCACCCAGCACCGTGAGTCTCCAATCCAGTTCCGCCGGCAGCTTCGACACCGCGTCGAGGACGAGGTCCAAGCCCTTGCGCTCGAAGAGTCGTCCAACCCAGAGCAACTTGAGCGGCGGCGCACTCGGCACCGGCGGTGAGTGCTCGGGCGCGAAGTGCTCTGGTAGCCCCGAATCGAGAACCAGCTCGACGGAATGCGCTCCGGCTCGGCGCGCGAGCTGCGCCGTTTCAGCGTTCGCCGCCAGGACAATTGCCGCCGACCGCATCGTGCGCCTCGAGTCAGGATTGACACGCAACAGCAAGGAACTCATCAGCTGGCGAAGACGCTCCGTCTGCCAAGTCGCCTCGAAGTACGGCCGCGTGCTGGGTGCCGGAAATTGTCCCCCGCCAACAGGCCCGAAGACCAGCGGAACCCCCAGCCTGGCCAGACCCGATCCTTGCTGCGCGCTAGCCCAGGTGACATGGTGCGCGAGGTCGAACGGCTCGCCTGCATGAAGGTCTGCCGCCCTGCGCCCGGCTCGGCGTTGCCAGAGGATGTAGGTGGCGTACAGGTCAATGAGGGCCCCCACCTTGGGAACCCGGCCGAGCAAGCCGAGTTGGGGCAGGTTGACATACTCGAACCGAAGATTCGCCACCGGGCGTTCAGCCAATTCACGGTCGATCTCGTCTCGCCAACGATCCGACGTCAGGCACACAACGTCGTTGCCGAACTCCGCGTTCACCTTCGCCCAGTTCCAACCGCAACTTGGCTCCGAGCCCCGGACGGGCGAACAGACAAATGCCGAGATCAGGATCCGATATGACATGTCACGACCCCGCTCCGATAGCAGGCGAGCCTCATCGAAGAGGCGGGATGAACTGCTGTCGTGCTGGTCGTCATCACGCTGAGCATCTTCTCAGATGGCACCCCTCAATGGCGGCAATGGGTTCCGTCCATCACCCTTTCGATCGCTGTAACCGGCGTCACCACTGTGTCCCCTTGCTGAGACCGTCGGATCGACAGCACGGCCCGCTTCGATACCCCAGCCAGGCTGCACACCCTGAGCCGCCCCGGCTTGGTTGAAGGCTCTCGGCTGACCGTGACGGCAGTCCGACTCACACACGGGATGTAGCCGACTCGGGTTCACCTGTTCTTCACGTGCGGTCGCACGCAGAGAGCGGCGCCCCGCTACCGTCACACAGAGTGGCATCGACCCCCCGTCCCACGTCGTCGGCCAAGCGGCTGACCGATACCTGCGGCCCCGGCATCGCCCTGGTCGGGTCCACCTCGACCGACCTTCCACCGCCCCAACTCCACGCGGTGGCGACGGTCGGATCGTCCTGGTGCTGGTCACACGGCAAACGAACCCTCGACCTCGTCGTCGCCATCGCCACCCTGCCGATCACGGTCCCGCTCACCCTCGCGCTGAGCCTGGTGTCCGCTATCCGCTTCCGGTGCAACCCGTTCTTCGTTCAGCAACGCCGAGGCGTCGGGGAAGAACCGTTCCGCGTCGTCAAGATCCGCAGCCTGCCGAAGCACTTCCACGGGAACCGCGGCAAGCACGAACTCGACGACCACGACTTCGAAGGCTGGTCGGGATTCCTTCGCAACTCGCACCTCGACGAACTCCCACAGGTGCTCAACATCATCGGCGGATCGATGAGCATCGTCGGCCCCCGACCGATGATCGACGAAGTCGTCGACACACTCGAACCCGCCGACCGACAGAAGCGGGCACTCGTCAAGCCCGGGCTCACCGGGCCATGGCAGATCTCCACGATGGGTGCCGTCGCACTCCACGACCATCCCGAACTCGACAACCGCTACGTCGACAACGCCACACTCGCCGCCGACCTGCGCATCATCGCCATCACCGCCGCAACCGTGTTCGGTCGCAAGCCGATGGAACCCGACGAACTCGCCGCCAAGCTGCGCTGGTGAGTGCACTCAGCGAATCACGGCGACTCCACCATCGCCGACTGAACGCGCCGCCACAGCCACTCGCCCGCCGAGACGTACGCCCGTCACACTGCACCGACGAAGCTGCACGAGGGCTGGCGAACCTGCGGGTGCTCCCCTTCCAACCATTCGAATCACTCCCCGAGGTGCTCGCATCCGGCGACGTCCTCGTCGCCCTGCTCACCAACGACGCCGCCGGCCACCCGTGCCCTCCAAGATCCTCAGCTACCTGTGCGCCGGACGGCCGATCCTCGCCTCAATCCCCGCCGACAACGCCGCCGCCCGCATGATCACCGAACGAGCCGACGCCGGCCTGATCGTCGAACCCGGCGACACCGACGCATTCGTCGCCGCCGCCCAATCACTCCTTGCCGACGGGCCGCTGCGCGACCGGATGGCGCCGCCGGCCGACAGTTCGCCGAAGCCACCTCTCGAGCGACCGCATCGCCGAACAGCTCCTCACGATCGCCACTCGCTGAACTCGCCCGCCAGCAGCCGCTCGCCACATTCAACGACTTCGTCACCGTGATGGTCAACGTCGGCCTCGCCAATGCGGGCGGCGCTCGCCGAGGCAAGACGACGGTTGTTGGGAGCAAGCGATTAACTGATCAGGTTGTAGTCGGCCTGGATGACCGCGCCACCAGCGCTCTCGAAATACTCGACCACGATCGTGTGCGAACCCGCCGTCAACGTCCGAGTCCCCGTCCACGTCGTCGCACCCTGGTTCACCCACTTGTCGATCACCGGCGTGCCATCCACCAACACCCGCACACCATCATCCGACCGCAGTCGAGAACTCATAGGTCCCCGCCGCCAACGTCACCGTCTTGGAGAACCGACCCGAGAACGTATCCACCCCAACCGACGGCGCCGCCACCGGACCACCAGACCCGAAATTCAAGTCGATCGACGACACACACTGCGTCCCCGCAACCGGACCCGCCAACGCCGTGCCATCAAACCACTCCACCGACCACTCCGACACCGCACACCCAAACAACCCATACGACGCCTGGATGACCGCGCCACCAGCGCTCTCGAAATACTCGACCACGATCGTGTGCGAACCCGCCGCCAACGTCCCGAGTCCCCGTCCACGTCGTCGCACCCTGGTTCACCCACTTGTCGATCACCGGCGTGCCATCCACCAACACCCGCACACCATCATCCGACCTCGTCGAGAACTCATAGGTCCCCGCCGCCAACGACACCGTCTTGGAGAACCGACCCGAGAACGTATCCACCCCAACCGACGGCGCCGCCACCGGACCACCAGACCCGAAATTCAAGTCGATCGACGACACACACTGCGTCCCCGCAACCGGACCCGCCAACGCCGTCCCATCAAACCACTCCACCGACCACTCCGACACCGCACACCCAAACAACCCATACGACGCCTGGATGACCGCGCCACCAGCGCTCTCGAAATACTCGACCACGATCGTGTGCGAACCCGCCGCCAACGTCCGAGTCCCCGTCCACGTCGTCGCAGCCTGGTTCACCCACTTGTCGATCACCGGCGTGCCATCCACCAACACCCGCACACCATCATCCGACCGCGTCGAGAACTGATAGGTCCCCGCCGCCAACGACACCGTCTTGGAGAACCGACCCGAGAACGTATCCACCCCAACCGACGGCGCCACCACCGGACCACCAGACCCGAAATTCAAGTCGATCGACGACACACACTGCGTACCCGCAACCGGACCCGCCAACGCCGTCCCATCAAACCACTCCACCGACCACTCGACACCGCACACCCAAACAACCCATACGACGCCTGAACAACCGCACCACCAGCGTTCTCGAAATACTCGACCACGATCGTGTGCGAACCCGCCGCCAACATCCGAGTCCCCGTCCACGTCGTCGCACCCTGGTTCACCCACTTGTCGATCACCGGCGTGCCATCCACCAACACCCGCACACCATCATCCGACCGCGTCGAGAACTCATACGTCCCCGCCGCCAACGACACCGTCTTGGAGAACCGACCCGAGAACGTGTCCACCCCCACCCGGCGCCGCCCCGGACCACCAGACCCGAAACTCAAGTCGATCGACGACACACACTGCGAACCCGCAACCGGACCCGCCAACGCCGTGCCATCAAACCACTCCACCGACCACTGACTTGGCGAACACGCCACCGTGATGAAACCAGTCTTGGTCTCCACATCGGACCCACCCGCATTCGTGGCCGTCAACGACACCGCGAACGTTCCCGGCGTGCCATAGGTGACCACCGGATTCTGTGACGTCGACGACGACGGCGTCCCACCCGTGAACGTCCACAACCACCCAGTCGGCGAATTCGACGACAAATCCGTGAACGACACACTCCCACCAGCCGTCACCGACACCACATCAGCCGAAAACTCCGCCACCGGCACCGACGGCAACGTCGACCCACACACCGGCGACGAGAAACCCGACGGACCACCAGCATTCGACGCCTGCACCCGGAAGCAATACTCCGTCCCGCCGACAAACCCGTCACGGGCACACTCACCGTGTCCGCCGCAAACGGCGAACCCGCAACCGGCGCGAACGGACCACCCGACGGACCCAACCTCCAACACATACGACGACTCACCCACCACATCGGTCCACGACACCTGCAACTCGTCGACGACGCCACACCAACCGCCAAACCAGACGGCACAGGCAACGGCCCGACGCCAGAGAGCGTCAACAGGTAGGTTTCGACGGCCGCTTGCTCGGTGGGCGTCAGTTCTCGGTTGTAGACCAGCACTTCGGAGATGTCGCCTTCGAAGATGCCTTCGGGCCAGTAGCTCTTACCAATGAAGTTCGTGGCACGAGTGGTGACGGGTGGCACGAACACGTTGCCACTGCCCACCGTCTCGCCGTTCGCCCTGACAGTGGCTCCGACGGACTGATCGACGATGCCCCCGCTCTGGACGGCGGACATCACGACCGTCTCGCCCACCGTCAACGCATCCGCAGTGTTGAAGAAGCCGAAGGCCCCGTTCGTCGCCGTCGTGAAGTACTGCAACCCGGGAGTGTTACCGGCACGGCCGAGGACGATGTTCTGTGCGCCGGCCCCATTGCCCAGGCTCAGGAACTTGAACCCCGACTGGAGCGCCGCCGGGCGGGCCACCACGAAAATCGAACCACCGGCAGTGAAGTCGTCGAAGCCGGCCTCGATGTCGAGGTAGTCGTCCACGCCGTCGAATCGGACAGCTGGCTCACCGTTGATGCCATCGGCGACGAACGTCGGTGCGAACCCGGGCGCTGACGCATCGACGGCCGGTCCGCCGGTGACGTTCCGCCACTCTGGCACGGCATCGCCATCGGCAAGGTCGACGGCGAGGTCACGCGCGCTCAAGCCGAGCACGAGCCCGTCCGACGGCAGCCCCGCAAACGGGCTCGAACGTGGAACGGCGCGCACAGGTACCGACAGCCCACCCTCGACGCCGGCCACCACGACCGAGGCCGAGTAGTAGTAGGTGGTCCCGTTGATGACATCGGTGTCGGCGTAGGACGGATCGGTCACGGACCCCAGCAGGCTCGGGGCTCCGCCAGGGCTCGCGGTGCGATACAGGTTGTATGAGTCGGCGGTAGCGATGCCGGCCCAGGTGAGCTCGACTCGGCCGTCGCTGGGGAACGCGTCGAGTACCGGCGGCGGGGCTTGTGGCGCTGCACACAGTGGGGTGGTGTAACCGGATGGGCCAGCCGCGTTGGTGGCTTGTAGCTGGTAGCAGTATTGGATGCCGGTGGTCAGTCCGGTGGCGGCGTAGCTAGTCGTGTTGGCCGGTAGCGGTGATTGCGGAACCGGGACGAACCCGCCGCCGTTCTCGCTGACCTCGAGCTGATAGTTGCTCTCACCGGCGACGTCATCCCACGACACCGCCAGACCGGTGTCGGACACCACGCTCACGGCCAGCCCTGCCGGCACCGCCGGTGCCGGCACGATCGGTGCCGCACTGAACGAGAAGTAATCGATCTGAGCGTCAAATCCCGCGAAGCCGAGCGGCTGATTCCCGGCGAACACGCCAACGTGCTGGATCGCGCCGATGTTCGCTCCCCCGGTCTCCAGCACACCATTGGTCAGCGCAGTCCACGCGACTCCGTCGAGCGACCACTCGAACGTCCAGACACGACTCAAAGGATTTGCGTCATCGTCCACCGTGACCCGCAGATACCACGGGCCAGTCTGGGGTACCGACAGACCCGTCGAGGCGCCCGCCACCGTTGCCTTGAACTGGGTCCCACCCGTGTTCACGAACCGCTCGGCGTACGCGTACACCTGCTTCGGCAAGGTGTAGCCCGGATTCGTCGAATACAGCATGAACTGCATGAACGTTCCGGGCGACGTCTCGAACGACAACCCGACCTGCTCATCACCCAACAACGACGAATCGATCTTGATCTGATACGTCCCGCCGCCCAGGTACGGCCGCTGCACCTCCGCCTGACGCAGCCACCACTGATTGTGCTCGGCCCCCGCCGGGAACGACAACGACAGATGATCGCCAGTGGGAGCGATCGTCGCATGATTGGCCGTGTCCGCCGGGAACTGATCCGCGTACCCATCACGGATCGTCCAGCCCGCGTCGAGCGCACCGGTGAAGTCGTCGAAGTAATCCCCTGGCGCCGCCTCGAGCGGCGCCGCGGCGAATGCCAGGCCTGCCGTCGCGATTGCGACCGCGGCAATGAGCCAAGCGAACCATTCCCTCCGCTTCGAGAACTTCATACCATCCACATCTTCAAACTTGTCGCCGTCTCGAAGCTCCGGTGATATCGGAACAGATGAACAATCTTCAAACCGGGTGCGAATCTACACGGTCGAGACCGGACCGCAGCTCCGTGGTTCCTGAGGAACCCCGGGATCGTGGAGGCTCCAATCCTCCCACTGCTGTCGCTCGCCCAACCATTGCTCACCGGACGGCTCACGGGCGCACACCGGATCATCTGGCTCCAAGACGTCCAATCCGGGCTCGTCGCCGGCGTTGCCGGCCACGGCATCGCCGCCCGCCCGCCCGCTGGGTCGAAGGCTTCCTGCTGCGCCGAGCCGACACCGTCATCGCCATCTCCGACGAACTCGCCACCACCGCCCAAGACTTCGGCGTCCGACCCGAACGCATCCACGTCATCGAGAACTGGGCACCCATCGACGAGGTTCCCCTCCACCCCCGCGACAACCCGTGGAGCCGGGCGCACGGCCTCGGCGACCGCCCCCGCCTGCTCTACAGCGGCACCCTCGCCCGCAAACACACACCCGAAGCACTCGCCGAACTCGCCGCCGCCTCACCCGACACCGACGTCATCGTCGTCAGCGAAGGCGTCGGCGCCGACTGGCTGACCACCGAAAGCACCACACGAGGACTGACCAACCTGCGGGTCCTCCCCTTCCAACCCTTCGAGTCACTCCCCGAAGTGCTCGCATCCGGCGACATCCTCGTCGCCCTGCTCACCAACGACGCCGCCGCCCGCATGATCACCGAACGAGCCGGCGCCGGCCTGATCGTCGAACCCGGCGACATCCACGCATTCGTCGCCGCTGCCCAATCACTCCTCGCCGACGCCTCGCTGCGCGCCCGGATGGGCGCCACCGGCCGACAGTTCGCCGAAGCCACCTTCTCGCGCGACCGCATCGCCGAACAGCTCCTCACGATCACGAACCGCTGACGACGCCACATTTCGCATCGGCGGCCCTGCCGATTCTTTGCGGAATGGGTCTCAACAGTTGCGACACATTCCGCAAAGTCGGGGCTCGGAGCTGGCGTTCCAAGAAATTTCCGGACTTTCTCTCGGAACGGGTGCAACTCAGTGACACCCGCTTCGTTGTGCGAAAGACATCACCATCTGGTGCGTCGTCGTCGACGAACGCTTCTTCCGGCCGGCCGAAGTCGACTACCTCCTCGGCGACGCCACCAAAGCCCGCAACCTGTTGGATTGGGTACCGACCACCTCGTTCAACGAACTCGTGACGATGATGATCGACGCCGATCTCGCTGCTGGCGCCGCTCGCTAGCGATTCCACGGTTACGAACAAGTGAATTGACGCCGCCGTCCCGTTCGGGCCGCGGGTCTGCCAGTACTCTCCAGGTAGGTGACGAGTACCCCCATCCCCCTCGACGCGAGCGAACTTCCCGAAGCAATCGGGTTCAGTTCAGCGCACGTCGACCACGATCGGGCGAGGCTGTCCATCGTTGCGCCGGCGCCGGCATCGTGGTGCTGGTCACGTGGCAAGCGAGCCTTCGACCTCACGGTGGGTGTCGCCTCGCTGCTGATCGTCGTGCCGCTGATCGTCGTGCTCGGTGCGGTCTCGATGATCGTGTACCGGGCGAACCCGCTCTTCCGACAGCAGCGGCGCGGGGCACACGAAGAACACTTCACCGTGGTCAAGATCCGCAGCCTGCCGAAATCCTTCCCCGAGCGACACGGCAAGCACCACATCCATCACCACGAGTTCACCCGATGGAGCCGGCTGCTTCGCAACTCACACCTCGACGAACTCCCGCAGATCTTCAACATCATCGGCGGATCGATGACCTTCGTCGGCCCACGCCCGATGATCGATGAAGTCGTCGAAGAACTCGAACCCGACGACCGCACGATTCGCGCGATGGTCAAGCCCGGCCTCACCGGGCCCTGGCAGATCTCCACCATGGGATCAGAGCCGCTTCACGACCACCCGGAACTCGACAATCAGTACGTTCGCTCTGCCAGCCTCGCACGTGACGTGAAGATCATGTGGATGACGATCGCAACCTCCACGGGCCGCCCCGCCCTCGACCCTGACGAGTTGTCGAAGCGCCTCGGTTGGTGAACCGGCGAGACGCAACAAGCACGCCGCAGCCACGAACCACAACACGGTGTGGACGTCGGCGTTGGCGGAATTCGATCGGGCCACCCTCCCGGGCCGACCAAATCGATGCCGTCAGCTCGTGCTCGAGCGACGAGCTGGTCCCGGAATCCGGAACGTATCCCGCACTGATGCCCACGGTCGGCGCCGGTGACCAATGGCTATGTCTATCCCGCTGGGACGCGCGTGTGACCGTGACCTCGTCTTCACGCGCGGATGACGGCGTCCTCTAGCCGACTGTGATTGGAGAACTGGCCGGCGACCACGGACCTTCGCCGAGCGCGTTACCGGCACGTACACGGAATCTGGAAGGTTGGGTGGGAAACGGGACACCGACTCTGAAGGTAGTGCTGGTCAAGAGGCCGGGGTTATCGACCGACCTCCACGGATCACCGCCAATGGAAATCTGGACGTCGTAGTCGATGATCGGTGCTCCGCCGTTGGGTGGAGCGACCCAGGTGAGGTCGACCTCGTAGAAATTACCAACTTGCGTGGCCACCAACCCGCCGACACGAGCGGGGACGGTCGTGCTGGGGTCTCTCGGGTAGCTCGGTGAGCGGCAGTGACCATTGACCTTCACCAAGCGCGTTGGCGGCGCGACACGGAATCGGTGACTGACGAGGTCAGTCAATCCCGTGGCCGTCAAGGAGGTGCCGGTGAGGGTGGTGTTGTCGATCGTCACCCACGGATCACCGGCAACGGACATCTGGACGTCGAAGTCGATGATCGGTGCTCCACCGTTGGGTGGCGCAACCCAAGTGAGGTCGACAGTGCCGACGCCAGGCGTCGCAACCAACCCGCCGACACGATCGGGGACGGTGGCGGTGGGGTTGCCAGGCAGTGCCGAAATGGTGGCCGAGTACGGGCCCTCGCCGAGGACGTTGCCGGCACGTACACGGAACCGGTGGCCAACGAAGTCGGTGAGTCCCGTGACGTTGAAGGATGGCGAGGTGAACACCGTGTTGTCGACGTTGATCCATGGGCCGTTGTCGATGGACATTTGAAGGTCGTAGTCGGTGATGGGTGTGCCGCCGTCGGCTGGAGGGGCCCAGAAGACGCCGACCCTGCCGACGCTTGGAGAAACGGAAAGCCCGGTGACGCGTTCGGGCACCGTGGGGGCCGTCATCACGAAGTCGAGGTCGACTGGCGTTGTCGCCGTCGACACCTCTTTCGTCGAGTTCAAGGTCACGTAGCCGGCCGCAGTGATCTCGACGCGGTACGTACCGGCGAACACGCCAGTGAACTCGTAGTCGCCATTCGTGTCGACGCACTGGCTCGCGAGGGGGCCTGCCGAGCCACCGAAGTAGTCAAAGAGCTGGATGCAGGCGTCGGGGATCAACGCTCCTACCGAGTCACGTATCGAGCCGGACACCGTTGTCGTCTCGTACGACCGGGACATCTCGAAGCGCAGCTCGGTCGGTATGCCACGCTGGAGGTACCGGGTCTGGCTCTGACTGACGTACCCGATGGCTGCGGCGTCGAATCGGTACGTCGTGTCGGGGGACAGCGTCGCGTTGATGCGGAAGTACCCGGTCGAGTCGGGGCAGCTGGGTCCAGCGACGTACTCGTCACTTGTGTCCCACACCGTGACGCACCCCCCAGGAATGTTGATGCCGTAGCCGAATTCGTCACTCACTCTTCCGAACACGGATGCCGTGTCGTCCGACGTCATGTTGAAGTTCGCGTTGACGTCGGAGTTCGTCACGGTGACAACATCAGCGAGCAATTCGCCAGGCTGACCGTTGAACCACTGGGCGTTGTATCCGCCTGCTGTGACGCCGACGCGATGGGACTGCGGCGGTGCCGGGATGGAGTAGAAACCCGAAGCATCGGTCGTCGTGGTTGCCCGGTCGTTGCCGTTGGTAGTGCTCGTGATCGTGACCGTTGCGCCTGCTACGCCGGCGCCGATCAAGTTGGTGACTCTGCCCTCGATCACGTGTGCCGGTGCCGCCAGTGTGGCGTCGACCACGGTGATGCCCGAGCCGATGATGACCGGCGTCGAACTCGCCTTGCTCGGTGCATCGGCGTACCACTCGTCGGTGAGGCCGTATCCATCGAAGAGCACGTTGGCTGAGCTCTCCTGCAGTCGGACGAGATAGCGACCTGTTTCGTCGATCAGTCCGTAACTGATGCAGCAGATGTTGTCGTAGACATGCACGAGGCCTCTCGCGGGTTGACCGTTCTCATCCACGACGCGGCCGGTCAGTGCCGGACCCGCGGTGGCATCGAGATACACCACCGAAACCGAACCGTCCGTGACCACGGCAGGTTCTCCCAACGCAGCGTAGGTGTTCGTCTGATCGTCCAGCTCCACCCAGAACGCGCCCTCCGGCACGTCGAAGAACTCGAAGTTCCCATCCACGTCCGTGCAGACCTGGGGTGTTTGGACGATCTCGGTACCGCCGGGTCCGTCGAACAGACGTACACACACGTCGCTGCCGCCAGAAACTCCGACGACCTGGCCGGAGATCGATCCCGGTGCGGCGTGCACCGGACCGCTGACGACGGCAAGGCGGCCCTGCCGAGCCGCGACGAATTGCACCAACACTGACGGCACGACGTGACCACTTTCGTCGACACCAACGTGCTGGTGTACGCCCGCGACACCTCCGAGCCCGACAAGCAACCCCTGGCCAGGGTCTGGATGGAACACCTCTGGCGCACCGAAACCGGGCGAACCAGCGTGCAGGTTCTGAACGAGTACTACGTCACGGTCACTCGCAAACTGTCGCCAGGGCTCGATCAAGAGACCGCCCGCAACGACGTTCGAGACCTCGGGGCGTGGCGACCCACCGTCATCGACCACGCCACCATGGTCACCGCCTGGGACTTCGAGGATCGCCTCTCGCTGTCGTGGTGGAACAGCCTCATCGTGGCAAGCGCCATCGAACTCGGGTGCGACCGCCTGCTCACCGAAGATCTCCAGGACGGCCAAGCGTTCAACCGGCTCGTGGTAACCAGTCCGTTCCGACACCTCCCGGGGTGAAGCAAACGGTGAAACAAACACGTCCACACCGGAGTTTCAACCCGTCACCAACGCGAGGAGCCCGTCATGCCCGATGTCAGCCACCGAGGTTGCAGCATCCACTACGAGGTCGAAGGGTCGGGTCCGCTGATCGTCCTGCAGCACGGGTTCTGGGTCACCGATGTCGACGTGGGGGCGCTCGCCCCATGCTACGCGGAGCTTTCCGACCTGTCCGGGAGCGAGAAGGCTGTCCTGGATCTTCGTGTTCCGGTGTTGTTGTGGAGCTTTCATCGCCCACTCGGACTGAGGGCTTCGGCCGCATCGCCGAGCGCTTCGAAGGGGTGCTCGGCTGGATCCGCCATCGGCGCGACCGACCATCCCCAGCCCGACGCAACCGGCTCCGTAGGGTGCCGTCCCCCGCAGCCGGAATCTCCTGCTGCGGCCTGACGGCCAACCGGCCCGACGTCGACTGCAGATGAGGACCTCTCGAGATGATTCGTTCGAAATGGATCGGCGTCGCAGCCGTGGCCGCGATCTCAGCAAGCGCAGGCGGCATCGGCCTGGTACAGGCCACAACCGGTGGGGGCAACTTGATGACTGCCATCGCCCCATGCCGGCTCATGGACACCCGAGCCGGCGGCCCGATCGGACCCCGCTCGACGCCTCTCGGCGCCAAGGAGACCATCACGATCACGGCAACCGGGAACAACGGATCATGCTCCGGCATCCCGGCCGACACCCAGGCGATCGAGGTGCAGTTCACCTCCACCGAGACCACGACCCCGTCGTTCCTCACCGCCTACCCGGCCAACCTGACCACCATGCCCAACGTCTCGCAGTTGAACACCAGGCCCGACCAGGCTGTGTCCAACTCGACCATCGTGACCCTCTCGGCGACCGGCCAGTTCAAGCTCTACAACGACTCGGGCTCGACCAACGTGATCATCGACATCCTCGGCCTCTTCAGCCCAGGTTCCGGAACCGTCGGTCCTGCCGGTCCCGCTGGTCCTGCCGGTGCTGACTGGGCCCGATGGCCCGCCGGTCCTGACGGTCCTGCAACGCCCGCCACCTACAGCAACCCACAGTGGGGAACCATCCTGCGCAACACGATCGGGTCGGGGAACGCATCGCTGCGAGGCGGCCCGTACGGCGTCGGCATCGCACCGCCGCTCGGCGAGGGCAGCCTGCAGATCCTCGTCGGTGACTCGGGATCCAAGGTCGCCTTCGGCAACGAGGTCGACTTCGTCGGCAAATTCGTCGCCGACCTGGCAACCGTCGGCTTCCAGGTCTTCACCACCGGCGAGAACAACGGTCGTGGCAACCCCAACATGCCGAGCATCACGTTCGAGATCGACCCCAACGTCACCGGGAACGCGAGCAACTACTCGTCGCTCGTGTGGGTTCCGGCGGCGAACAGTCCCCCCAACACGTGGAGCGGGTACATCGACGCCACCACCACCGGCCTGTGGGGCCTCACCGGATTCCCGAACGACCAATGCGGCCTGAACGGGCCTCGCTGCACCTTCGATGCAATGAAGGCGCTCCTGCCGGACGCCGTCATCGGCACAGCGGCCGTGGTGAAGGGAAGGGACTCCGCGTTCCAAGGCGCCGTCGACGACCTGCGCATCAACAACAAGGTCTACGACTTCGAGCCCTTCGGCGTGCTGGTCACCACACAAGCCCCGACCTGACCGTCCGACGCACCCGTGGCGGGCGACGTCGTTCAACTCGACGATCCGAGCGATCCACCCTGACTGACGCGTGCGCTGGAACCGGCGAGACGCGACAACCACGCTGCACCCCAACGCAAGGCCGACGACGATGCCCAATCCGTTGCCGACAACGTCGATCCACTCGGAGGTGCGGGTCGGCACCCAACGCTGACCGACCTCGAGCAGGCCCGTGTACGCCCAGAGTGCGGCGGCCGCGATCGCCAGCCGGCGCCACCGAAGCGGTCTCATCGCCCACACCAGCGCAACGGCAGCCACGAACCACAACACCGTGTGGACGTCGGCGTTGGAGGAATTCGATCGGGCCCGCAGAACCCCGTCGGCTGCTGTCGGCAGACTCGAGGTTCCGGGCGTGCTCTGCACGTCCCACCACTGCGTCACCGACGACGACAACGACACGACGGTGACCGCCGCGAGCACGACGACGAACGGCGCCCAGCGATGCATGAACTCTCGCATCGCCGGGGCCGGCATCACCGCACGGTACCCGTCATTGTCAGTCGCCTGACTGACAACGGCTCGGCCGATCTGTTGGCGCCGTCTGTTCGAGTCGGGTCCGAAAGACCGGAGCAGACCTGGTTCGGCAAGAGTTCGGCAAGATTTCGGCAAGACCCCGGCAAGATCGCGCGATTCCGGTGCTGCCGGCGCCGAACGAGTCCGATGACATCGCGACGATGTCCGTCAACCACGCCTTCATTGGAACACGATGCAGTTCCACCGGACGCTGATCGCAACAGCGGTCACGGTTGGATCGCTCGCGGGCGCGCTCGCCCTCACCGACCAGGGACGGCCGCAACCAGCAGCGCAAACCGCACTGACGGCAGAAGCCGTAGGCACGTCGTCGACATCGGCCGACAACGCCCGCGTCGTCGTTCGGATCGAGCCCACCACCAGCCGCCACCGCTGCACCGAACACCGCACTGTCGACCACGGCGACGCCCCCGGTCGCCGATACACAGATCAGCTCGACGGGCACCGTCGCCATTCCCGACGGCGCCGAGCCACTCTCGGCCGACCTCGCTCCGGCCGGCAGCGAGTCACCGGTCGCCACCGGCCCCGAAGCGGCCGCGTGGCTCGAGCAGGCACCGCCGAGCGTGCGCGAGCAGGTCGCCGACAACCTCGGCACGACACCCGACGAACTCTCCGAACATTTCCTCGACGACCCCACGATGTTCCTGTCGTCCGACGGCATGGCGGGCTACATCGACCCCGCGCCGGCCACAACGGACACCACGTCGTCGACGCCGGACGTCGCGCTCGCCGCGACGCCGGCTGACGTCTTCGCGCTCCACTCCCTGCCATCGTCGACCAAGGTCATCTACCTCGACTTCAACGGCCACCAGATGGCAAACGAGTACTGGAACACCCAGTACTCGATCGGGCCGTTCACCAACCAGCCGTACGACATCGACGCCAATCCGTCAGCGTTCTCCACCACCGAACGCGACCGGATCTTCGAGATCTACCAACGCGTCGCCGACGACTACGCGCCGTTCGACATCGACGTCACCACCGAGGATCCCGGAGTCGACGGCCTCCGTCGCACGTCGTCGAGCGACACGACCTTCGGGATCCGCATGGTGATCACCTCATCGGACTGGTACGCCGCGGCGAACAGCGGAACACGCATCGGCGGGATTGCACTGCTCAACGTGTTCACCTCCAGCACCGACCATGCGAGCTACGTATTCTCCGGCAACCTCGGCGGCGGCGGAGCGAAGTTCGTCGCCGACGCCGCCGCCCACGAAGCCGGCCACACGCTCAACCTCCGACACGACGGCACTGCCTCCGCCGACTACTACGGCGGTCACGGCAGCTGGGGACCGATCATGGGAACGCCCTACAGCCGCGCCGTCACCCAATGGTCGAACGGGCAGTACCCCGGGGCGAACAACACCGAGGACGACCTCGCCGCGATCGGCGCACGCGGCGGGCTGCGGCCCGACGACCACGCCAACACCGCCGCCGCAGCGACCGTCGTGTCGGTCGGCACCCGGAACGGATTCATCGGTGTCGGCAGCGACGTCGACGTGTTCCAGTTCACGCCGACCGGAGGCTCCACACAGGTCATCGTGACCACACCACCACCAGCCACCAACCTCCTCGCCCGGCTCACCGTGCGTGACGGTGCGGGCGACATCGTGACGGAGGTGGAACCGTCGGTCGCATCGGGCTGGTCGCTGACCGCCGATGTGCCGGCGAGCGCAGGGCCGTTCACCGTCGAGGTGTCGCCCACCTCGTGGCTGACACCCTCCACCGGGTTCGTCACCTACGGCTCGCTCGGCGCGTACAACATCACCTTCACGGCCACTCGGGCTCGACCACCACGACCAGCACCTCGTCGCCGACCACCACCAGCTCATCCACCACCACCACGAGTTCCACCACCACGAGTTCGACGAGTTCCACGTCGACCACGAGTTCCACGTCGACGAGCTCGACCAGCACGAGCTCCACCACCGCGCCGCCAACCACCGCCTCACCCACGACCGCACCACCACCCACCGCCTCACCCACGACCGCCTCACCCACGACCGCACCACCACCCACAGCACCACCGACCACGGCCCCACCGACCCCCACCCCACCACGCCCGAACGGGTTGGCGCTGACCGCGATCGCACCGCAGCGCCTCGTCGACACACGCCTCGGCATCGGCGGGCAGACACGACAGCCGGCGGAAGGGATCGTACGGGTGCCGATCGCCGGGCGAGCCGGCATCCCCACCGATGCCCGCGCCGTCGTCGCCAACATCACGATCGTCGGGCCTGACGCCCCCGGCTACGCCACCGTCTACCCGTGCACGGCGCAGGTCCCCGACGTGTCGGTGCTCAACCATGCGACCGGGCAGACCGTCGCCAACAGCGCCATCGCCACCCTGTCAGCCCAAGGCGACGTGTGCGTCTACACCTACGCCGCGACCGACATCCTCGTCGACGTCACCGGCTGGCTCGGGCCGTCGGGAGGTTCACGAATGGTGCCCGTCGGGCCCACCCGCACCGCCGACACACGATCCGGGATCGGCGGATCTCGCCGCGTCGCCGCCGGATCGACCACCGTGTTCGACCTCCGCTCGGCACTTCCCGCACAATCGACGGCCGTTGCCCTCAACCTCACCGCCGTCTCGCCGACGGCCGCCGGCTACATGACCGCCTACCCGTGCGGACGGGGTCGGCCCGCCACCTCGAGCCTCAACTTCGCCGCCGGCGAGACCCGGCCGAACAACGCCATCGTCGCCACCGACGACGGCACCATCTGCGTCTACTCCGACACCGACGCCGACATCCTGATCGACGTCACGGCAGCGTTCGGACCCAACGGTCTCGGCCTCGTGCCCGTCACGCCGATACGCCTCCTCGACACCCGCCGCACAGCGCCGTTCGCCCGCAGCGAAATACGCGGGTACAGCTCACTCGGGTCGCAGCTGTCGCCGCTCACGCCACAGTCGGCGTCGGTCAACGTCACGGCCCTCGACCATCCCACCGACGGCTACGTGACCACGTTCGACTGCGTCACGCAGCGGGAGACCTCCACCCTCAACCCGGGCTTCGGCGCCGTCAGCGCCAACGGTGCGATCGTCCCCCTCGACGGCGGCGACCGCAGCTGCCTGATGTCGTCGAGCGGCGGCAACCTCATTGTCGACCTCAACGGCTGGTGGGTGCCGTAGACCACGCCACTCGCCCCTGGCGCTCCGTCAACTGTGTTACACCCCCTGTTTAGGGTTGGTTGTACCGACTCCCCCTTCCATTCCACTCACTCAATGGGAGGTGACAACATGCACGACACAGCAACTGCCCCGCCAGGATCTTCGAGATCTCGGCCCGGCATACCGGTGGGTCCGATCGACGTTCGAGTACTGCTCGACTCGTTGGCCGGCGCAGATCCGCTCGTGGTCGACAACGACGAACTGCGTGCACTGGTCGCGTCGGCGTCGCAGGTGCGGAGCTGGCTCGATGCGTTCGAGATCCAATGCGTTCGACGATCACGACAACTCGCCGACGAGGGTCGAGGCGACGCACCCACGTCGATGCTGAAGGGCCCTGGCAACCGCTCGGACCGAGAAGCCGCCAAGGTCGAGCAGGGAGCGGACGTGCTCGACGAACTCGGCGGAGCCGGGTCCGTCGACGGCTCCGACTCGACCCGCTCCGATCCGACCGCCGACGGGTCAACCGCCAACGTCGACTCGTTCGAGCGGGCGTTCCAGGAGGGTCGCATCACCAGTGGCCACCTCAACGCCATGGCCGACGCCATGCAGCGCCTCGACGCCGACACTCGCGCCGAGTTCGCCGCCCGAGCATCCACACTGCTCGCCGCGGCATTGTCGCAACGCGTCGACGTGTTCGCCCGGATGTGTCGCGAACTCGCCCGTCGGCTCGTCGCCGACCGGGAAGCGTCCGATGCCGAGGAACTCGACCGCCAGCGTGCCAACTCCGTCGTCAAGCGTTGGGTCGACAAGATCACCGGGATGTGCATCACACATCTCGAACTCGACCCCGTACGTGACGCTGCACTGTGGAGCGCCGTCGACTCGATACTCGCCACGATGCGCCAGAACGACGGCAACGCCAACACCCCCTGGAGCCAGTTGCAGGTCAACGCCTTCATCGCCGCCGTCACCCTTGGCTTCGCCCGGTGCCGCACGACTGCGACGCCCAACGGTGCTGCCGCCGGTTCGACGGGCGGTGCCAACGACACGAGCGACGTCCGACACGGCCGGCGAGGCCGCCGACCTCGCCCACACACGGCGCGTGCCGGAAATCACCATCCTGACGGACCTGCAGACGCTGACCAGCGGGTTGCACGGCCGAGGCATCTGCGAGACCGACAACGGCGTGCCACTGCCGGTGTCGACGGTGCGGCGGCTGTGTTGCGACGCCGAGATCATCCCGATGGTGCTCGGCACCGACGGGGTGCCGCTCGACGTCGGCCGATCCGCTCGCAGCGTCACCCCACACCAGCGCCGGGCACTGCGAGCCATGTACCGCACGTGCGGCCACCCCGACTGCACCGTCGGGTTCTCGGCATGCAAGGCCCACCACGTGCGCTGGTGGTGGCAAGACCTCGGCCCGACCGACCTCGACAATCTGCTGCCACTCTGCGAACGCCATCACCACCTCGTCCACGAAGGCGGCTGGAGCCTCACCATGGCTCGTGACCGCACCACCACCTGGACCCGCCCCGACGGCGTCATCGCCTACCACGGCACCACCGACCGCCGGCCGATCGGCTGAGCGTCGCTGAACGAGGCGATTCACGAGTTCCGAGGCACACAAGGAGCCGGCACGCCCAGCGGGCGCCCGGAGGAACGCTGCGGCGGGTCGCTGCCGAGGCACCTCACGACAGACGACCGTTCTCCCGCGCCCTTCCGCGCGCCCACTCATCGGCAACGACCACCCCGGGAGGCGACGACCCCATGCACAGACTTCGACATCCGGCCGCACACGGCCGACGCGATCCGATCACGGGCGCGCTCGTACTGGCAGTCCTCGCGCTGCTGACCATCGGCGGCACGGGCACCCCGCCGGCGAGCGACGCCGCTCCCCCGCCCGCCGGACGGTTCGCCCACGGGGCAGCCGGGACCGCCCGCAACGGGTTCGGCGGCGAGGTGGCGCCGTCGCCGACCATCGAGTCGTGGCCCGGCACCGGGGCCGGTCGCAACGGCGGCGCCTTCGCCTTCATCGGCGCCCAGTACGGGTCGTTGTGGAGCATCCCGCCGTCGAGCAACAACTCGATGGGCGTCGGGTACTGCGTGATGGAGGACGTCGGAGGCGAAGGCACGGTGGCGTTGCAGCCCGACCCCGCCGTCTGGGATGCCGGCGAGATGGCCCGGGCCGCCGCGCTCATGGCCACGTTCGGCGGCGACCGTGTGGCGCCCTACGGCATCGATGCCAGCGGTGCGTACGACCTGGCGTCGGGTGAGTGGCAGCAGCCGTCACTGTTCGGTGGCGGCGAATACACCCGACGACGACACGTGGCCGTCGGCTTCGGTGTGAAGATGATGGTCGACGACGTCAGCCCGTCGGGCGTCATCGCCGGACGCAAGCTCGCACGCGACACCGCGATCGTCAACGGCTCCGGCGGCGAGTTCTCGGCACTCCGCAACGGGTACGAGATGGCGCAGCGGATGGCAGCTGTCGCCGACATCCAGCACGCCGTCGGCGGCGTACGACTCGAGATGCTGTGGGACACACCCGGCGGGGCCGCACCGACCGACGCCGGCACGTACCACCTCGACGTGCGGGCCACCGACTCGGCGGGCAAGCCGGTCGGCCTCGTGCCGGTGGTGCAGCTGTCCGACATCGGCATCGGCACCGACCGGTCGGTGGGTGCGGTCGCCACCGTCAACCGCACCGGCGACACCGCAGACGACCTCGCCCGGTGGAACGCCGCCGAACTGACCGGGTGGCCGACCTTCGACATGGCCGGCTCGATGGCCGTCGACGCCCGGTTCGCCCTCGCCGCGAACCCGCAGAGCGCCGACATCACCGATGCCGCCGGTGTCGCCCGCTTCGACGTGACGATCCCCGGGCCCGACTGGGAACTCGCGTTCCACACGCAGGCGCCGACCGCGAACGTCGACCTGTACTCCGGCACCGGCGTCCAAGGCCAGATCACCTGGAGCGGGCCACCGCAGTCGGCCTCGGTACATCAGGCGATCGCGGCCCCGGTCACGGGGCGGTTCGTGGTGCGCAAGATGCTCGATGCGAGCGATGTACAGGGCGCCCGCGACATGTCGGGCTTCGTGTTCACCGTGGAGTCGGCCGGCTCGACGATCGCCACGGTGGCCACGCTGGCCGACGGCCGTACGCCAGCGATCAGTGCCGGCGCCGGCGACTACCGGATCACCGAGGTCGGCCGGCCCGAGTGGGCGACCGGGCTGCTCGACCATGGCCCGCTCGACGTCCGGTTCGATCCGACCGGCCCGGTACCGCCCGACACGATCGAGGCCGAGTTCGTCTACACCAACAATGTGCCGACAGCGTCGATCACCACTCGCGCATCCGACGCAGCCGACGGCGACAAGTTCATCGACCATCAGACCGGACGCACGGATCACGATGCGCGGCACGATGCCGGCCACGATCGTCGACACCGTCAACTACCGGGGGCTCGTACCGGGCACCGCGTACATCGCCCGTGGCGAACTCGTCATCCGCGACGACGCATGCGAATCGTCGTGCCCGCCGGTCACCGGCGAGACGGCGTTCGTCCCCGACTCCCCCGACGGTTCGGTCGAGGTGCGCCTCGAGCCGACCGACGCCCTGGCCGGTGCGACGGCTCGCGGCGCGGTGGCCGTGGTGTTCGAACGGATCGTGGTGGCGAGCGGTCGGGTCGTCGCCGAGCACACCGACCCCGACGACCTCGACCAGACCGTCTACTTCCCGGCGCTGACCTCGAGCCTGCAACTCGCCGGCAGCACGGTGGTCGATGTGGTGCACTACGCAGGTCTTGCGAGCGGCGAGACCTACCGGATGGAGATGACCCTCCACGAACGCCTCGCCGACGGTGAGTGCGTGCCGACCGACGTCCGGGCGAGCGTCGAGTTCGAACCGACGGAGTCGTCCGGGACGGTCGAAGTTCGAGGCGCCGAGCTTCCCGGCGCCGGCGTGTTCGTCGCCTTCGAACACCTCCTGATCGGCGACGCACTGATCGCCGCGCACGATGACTGCGACGACGACGCGCAGACCGTGCGGGCCGCCACGCCCACGACGCCGGCGACCACAACAGCGACCGCTCCCACGACCACGGCGGTGCCCACGACGTCGACGGCACCCACCACCGCGACGCCGTCCACAACCGCATCCACCACCACGACCCTGCCCGCCACCACCGTCACGACGCCGGGGCCGAGCTCGCTCCCACGGACCGGGAGCGATCGTGCGCAGGCGGTCGCCACTGCAGCGCTCGCGATGTCGATGATCGGCGTCGGCCTCCTGCTGCTCGCACGGCGCCGAAGCGAGGTCAGGGGGTCATGAGGGCGACGGGCAGGCCGAGGCCGACCTCGTTGCGGATCGTGGCGATGCGACGGCCGGGCTGCACGGCGTCCTTCGGCGCCGAGATCCGATCGTCACCGATCAGCGCGCAGGCCACGTCGAGATCGTCGACATTGATCACGATGCCCCAGAACGTGGCGGGACCATCGGGAACCTCGGGGCGCTCGACCAACTCGACGATCAGGCCGCCGGAACCGATCCGGTGGAAGCCCTGCCGCATCGTGCCGACCTCGCGGATCCGCTTGAGTTCGCAGCCCGTCGCCTCGGCGATCGCGGCGCTCGTGCGGTCGAGCTGGGCCGTCATCACCACGACGTGGTCGAGTCCGATCGCACCGAGCGGATGCGACGCGAACACCGGAGCGCCGGCAGGGGCGACGGTGGTCGGCAGACCGTCGATCGACGCGTCGTGAGCGGGAATGCCGCTCAACGTCCAACCGGTGATGCCGGACGGAACAGCAGATTCGTCGGGGGCAACGATGTGGAGCGAGGTGCCGTACAGCGGCACGTGTCCGTCGTCGGTGACGACCAGACCGAGCGATCTCCAGGCGTCGGGATCACCCGACACGGTGAGCCACTCGACTCGGGGGCTCACGGTGCGGCGACGACGTCCGACGGGGCAGGGATCAGCTCGTCAGCGACCCATGTTGGGGCGCTTGCCATGATTCGCCTTCGAGCGGCGCATCTTGGCCTTCTTCTTCTTGGTCTTCTTCGACATGGGAAACGATGCTACGCCGCCCCGCACCCGACCCCAACGAGGACCCCCGGTCTTTCCGGACCCGACCCCGAAAGACCGGTCACGCTACGTTGCCGAGATGTCGAGCAACGAGACCCCCATCCATGGCACCGTGGAACCTGGCTTCGAGGCGGTACGCGCTGCGTTCGAGAACAACTTCGCCACCCAGGGCGACGTCGGGGCATCGGTTGCCATCACCATCGCAGGTGTGCCGGTCGTCGATCTGTGGGGCGGCACGGCGACATTCGACGGTCCCGACGACGACGACGCCGGCGTGCCGGGCGTCGAGGGTGACTGGCAGCAGGACACGATCATCAACGTGTGGTCGACCACCAAGACGATGGCGGCACTGTGCTGTCTCATGCTCGCCGACCGGGGCGACCTCGATCTCTACGAACCGATCGCCACCTACTGGCCCGAGTTCGCCGCCGCTGGCAAAGAGGCCGTCGCCACGCGCCACGTGCTCAGCCACACCGCCGGGCTGTCCGGATGGGACGAGACCGCTCACGATGTTCGACCTCCTCGACCACGACAAGCTCGTCACCCTGCACGCGGCGCAGGCCCCGTGGTGGGAGCCGGGTACGCAGTCGGGCTACCACGCGATCAGCCAGGGCTACCTGCTCGGCGAGATCGTCAAGCGCGTCGACGGGCGCACGCTCGGCACGTTCTTCGCCGAGGAGGTCGCCGGCCCGCTCGGCGCCGACTTCCACATCGGCACGCCACCGGAGTGCGACCCACGCGTCGCTCGGGTGATCCCACCGTCGGCACCACTCTCGGCCGCCGACGTCGATCCCGACTCGGTCGCCATGCGCACGTTCGCCAACCCCGCCATCGGCGCCGAGTTCTCGTGGCGCAAGGACTGGCGCCGCGCCGAGATTCCCGCCGCCGGCGGCCATGGCAACGCTCGCTCGGTGGCGCTCTGCCACACACCGACGGCGTGCGGCGGCACGGCCAACGGCGTCACGCTGCTCTCGCCCGAGGGTGTCGATCGGATCTTCGACGTGCAGTACGAAGGCGCCGACCTCAACCTCCCGCTCCCGCTGAAGCTCGGGATGGGATTCGGACTGCCGGGCGAGATGCTGCCCGTCCCGAACCCTCGCACCTGCTTCTGGGGAGGTTGGGGCGGCTCGCTCGCGATCATCGACGTCGATGCCCAGATGAGCTTCAGCTACGTGATGAACAAGATGGGCGAAGGCACCACCGGTGACCTGCGCGGCGCCGGGCTCCTCCTCGCCGCCTACGGCGCCATGATGGCCTGACCTGACCCCCACCCCCCTCCCCAACCCCGAAAAATGAGCTGAGGTGTGCGCTGAGTGCACACCTGGGCGCACATTTCGGGGTTGGGGGTGTTCCGGTCCGGTGGGGTCAGGGCATCGAGAGGACCGTCACGGTGCCGACGTCACCGTTGACCTCGATCGTGGCGCCGTCGGGGATGCGCTTGGTGGCATCGGTCGCCGACACGACGCACGGGATCCCGAGCTCGCGGCTCACGATGATGGCGTGACTCAGCGGGGCACCCACGTCGACGACGACACCAGCTGCCGGGACGAACAATGGCGTCCACGACGGATCGGTGATCGGTGCGACGAGGATGTCGCCCGGGTCGAGCGCCGTCGGATCGTGCGAGTCCGTCACGACGCGGGCGATCCCACGCACGATGCCCGGGCAACCCGGCACACCGTGCACGACCTCGCCCTCGCGTACCTCGACGATCTCGACCGCATCACGGCGCGGATACGACGCCATGTCCGGCCGACCACCGTGGAACAGGAACGGCTCCTGCAGCCCGAGCACCTCGTCGATCAACGCCTCACGCTCACCGAGCACCGGCGTGAACTTCTCCGGGTTGTCGATCGCTTCGAGCAGCTCGTCACGGGTCAGCAGCCCGAAGTCGTTCGCCTTGTGGAACGTGCCATCGGCCACCCGGCGGCGGCCGAACTCGTTGTAGCGGACACGAAGCTCGTGGACGAGCTTGATGTTGTTCGTCTTGGTGCGCTCACGACCGGGCATGAACACCGTCGCAGAGTGCAACGCCGCCAGGAACTGTCCCTGCGTCTCGGGGTCACCCGCCAGCATCGCAGCGATCTCCGCGCCGATCGCTTCGCGCTCACCGGCGCGATCGGCGTTCTGCTGACGCGGTGCCGCGGACTCGTCGGAGAGCCGCATCCGGTCGATGGCCGCGAGCGCCAGGTCGGGATGCGTCTCCCAGGTCGGTGATCGCGTCTCCCATTCGTTCGGACCGCGGCAGCCGTAGTGGAACGTGAAGTCGGCGAAGGCATCGAGGAACGCCTTCGCGTCCGGGCTGTCGCTCGCGACCAGCCGATCGAACAGCCCCGCGTACCCCTCGTCGAACAACGCGTCGAGGTCGGGCGAGGCGGCGGCAATCCGGCCGAGATCCCACATCGCCATGGCCGGTGCCGCCGACTCGACGTCACCGAGACCCGCAATCAGCTTCAGCGTGTCGGTCGGACGTCCGACCGCCGCGCACACCTTGGAGATGATGCCCATCGGCAACGTGGCGAGGAAGGTGATGAAGATGTGCTCGGTGAAGAGCATCTCGAAGTACTCGTCGGCGAGAGCGAGTGCCGACTCGACCAGCTCGCGATCCGACATCGCCGTGAGGTCGGGTCGGTTCCGCCGGAGTTCGTTCATCAACTCCTCGTGGCGCTTCACGTCCGGCAGGTCGGGCGTCGTGAGGACCCAGTTGAACGTCGCCCCGATCTTCTCGGTGAGGTCCGGGCGGTCGAACCCCGGCTTCACGACGAACTCGGGGACGCCCGGTGCGTCACCGAAGAACGCGTCATCGATGTCCTGGGCGGTCATGCCCGGCGCGCGGTGGCCGAGCATCCGGAGTGCGCTTGCATTGAGGTAGCAGTAGCCGCCGGTCACCCCGATGAACACACACTGGTCCTCGGGGAGTTCTCCCCGCTCCATGGCCCCGATGCGGTAGTACGCGTTGCGGAAACCGAGCTCCGACCCACCCAGCCCGCCGGAGTGCTGGAAGTACGAGAACGACAGTGGGGCCACCGGATCGGGGAACACCTCACCGACGTTCGCCCGCGTGTAGAAATTCCACTCCTCGCTCAGATCGGTCTCGACCAACCACCTGTCCACCATCATGAACCCCCCAGTTCATCTCGACGTGCCGTGCGACAGTACTGCAATGAGACGTGGGGTCAGACTCCGCGTCTCAACTGGTCCAGGCGAGGAGGTCGTCGACGGTCATCGTGTTGATGACCTTGTCGATGGGGACGCCACGCTCGGCGGCGCGATCACAACCGAGCGCCTGCCACTCGAGTTGGCCGGTGGCGTGCGCATCGGTGTCGATCGAGAACCAGCAGCCGAATTCGATCGCCACGTCGAGCAGTTCGCGGGGCGGATCGAGACGCTCCGGGCGGCAGTTGATCTCGACCGCCGTGTTGAACTGCGCACACGCCGCGAAGACGTAATCGGCGTCGAACTCCGACGGCGGGCGTTTGCCGATCATCCGACCGGTGCAGTGGCCGAGGATGTCGACGTGCGGTGACGCGACCGCCATCAGCATCCGCTCGGTCATGCGCTGGCGCTCCATCCGCAGCTTCGAATGGACACTCGCGACCACCACATCGAGACGCTCCAGCATGTGGTCGGCGAGGTCGAGCGATCCGTCCTCGAGGATGTCGACCTCCATGCCGGCGAGGATCCGGAAATCGTGACCGGCCGCCGCGATGTCGGCGTTGATCACCGCGATCTGGTCGAGCTGTTCGGTGAGACGATCCTCGTTCAATCCGTGCGCGATCGTGAGACGGGCCGAGTGATCGGTCTGCACCATGTACTGATGGCCGATGGCGATCGCCGTTGCCGCCATCTCCTCGATCGGCGCGCCGCCGTCGCTCCAGGTGGAGTGGAGGTGGCAGTCGCCCTTCAAGGCGCTGCGGTACACCTGCCCCTCGGGGGTGATCGGCACCTGCGACTCCGCCTCGATCCTCACGAGGTAGGCGGGCTCGCGGCCGGCGAGCGCATCGGCGATCACGGCGGCGGTCGACGAGCCGATCCCGTCGAGATCGGTCAGTGTGCCGGCGGCAGCTCGTTCGGCGAGTTCGTCGGGCGAGGTGGTGCGCACCACGTCGAGCGCACGGACGAAGGCCTTGGACTTGAAGCCGCTCTCGTGTGCCCGGTCGAGGCAATGGATGACCCGCAGGATGGCCTGCTCGGGCGTCATCTCCCTCCCTGCGTGGGGCACCGTCATCGCGCCGATGGTACCCGCCAGTAGCGTCGGCCCGGATGAGAACGCCCGGTGCGATTGCGGTCCTCGGCGTACTCGGAGCGGTGTTGGCGTTCAGCGCTTGCTCGAGCGACGGCGACACCGAACCGGGCACTGGCTCGGCCGGCACCCTGCTCGCACTTCCGGACAGTCAGCCGGGCGACGTCATCGCACTGCGGGCAGGCGACGACGGCACGACTGTCGAGTGGATCGATCGCCGCGCCGGCACCATCCGGGCCGTTTCCGTTTCCGTCTCCGATGTCGGGGCGGGCTCCGAGCCGCTCTCCGTCGACGACATCGAGACACTGGCAGCGATCGAGGTCGGCATCGAAGGCGAACAGCGAGGGCTGCTCGGCCACACGCGAATCGACGGCGTGCGCTACGCCGCCTGGACCGATCCCGGCACGTTCGACCTGATCGTCGGCGAGGTCGGCCCGACCGGGGTCGAGCGCATCGTGTGGGACGGCGGTGGCACCGCCGGCGGGGCGGTCGGCGGGCACCTCGAAGCGAGCGCCGACGGGCAGCTGATCCTCGGGATCGGCCAGCTCGCCGACTGGGCGAAGGCGAACGGCAGCGGCGCAATGGTGCAACTCGACCCGGCCGGCCCCTCGGACCAGGAGCCCGTGATCCTCAGCGATGGGTACACGAACCCGTTCGCCTTCGCAGTGATCGACGGCGAGTTGTGGGTCGCCGACAACGCCGTCGGTGACGACGTCGAGCGCATCGGTCGCGGCGACCTGGCCGACCGCGACGACCTCGCCACCACTGGCCGGGATCCCCGCGCCCCATCCGCCGTCATCGTCCTCCCCGACGACACGTTCGACGCCCGACGGTTGGGCGTCTGCGGCTTCCTCGACGCCCAACTCCTCGCCTGGACGCCGGACGCGGAGGCCGATCCGGCCGGCTCCGCCGACGAGTCGGGCTACGGCGACACGCTCGGACCCTGCCTCACCGGCGCGACCGTGCTCGCCGACGGCACCATCGTCACCGCCACCGCCGACGGCCTCCTCATCGTCGCAACCTGACCGCCCGCCCCGCCGTTCTGTGCGGAACACATCTCAGCACCTGCGACGGATTCCGCACAGAACCGAGTTTCGGGGTGGAGGAAACGCCCGCGCGTTCCGATCCGTCCGCACATCGCCCACTGGCGTGCCTGAGGCTTTCCGACCTCGACGACCGGGCGATCCACGAGGGCGACCTCCACCAACTCCACCCCTTTGGTGGCCAACGGCGTCCACCCCGCCGGACCCACTTGGACTCCGAGTGCGGTTCTCTGCGGAATGAGTTGCAGCCCTCGAGATGCATTCCGCAGAGAATCGCGGGGGACGGCGCCCTGGTGGCGGACCGGGTCCCTCAGCAGGCTGGGTAGCCTGCGACGTCTCATGGAACGTTTCGGTCTGGTCGGCCTCCCCAACGCGGGCAAGAGCTCGCTGTACAACGCGCTCACCGGCGGTGGTGCGCTCGCCGCCCCGTACCCGTTCGCCACGAAGGACCCGAACATCGGCGTGGCCAAGGTGCCCGACGATCGCCTCGACCAGCTCGCCGCCATGTCGAAGTCGAAGCAGACCATCCATGCTGCGGTCGAGGTCGTCGACATCGGCGGGCTCGTCGAAGGCGCCAGCAAGGGTGAGGGTCTCGGCAACAAGTTCCTCGCCAACATCCGGGAAGTCGACGCCATCGTGTTCGTGCTGCGGGCGTTCGTCAACGACGACATCACCGGCCCGTCCGACCCGATCGAGCACCTGCGGGTGGTCGAGATCGAACTCGCCCTCGCCGACCTCGAGACCGTCGAGAAGCGTCTCCACCAGACCCAGCGCGCCGCCAAGCTCGACCGGTCGATGGCAGAGGAAGCCGCCAACCTCCAGATCGCCTACGACGCGCTGTCCGAGGGGCTGCCGCTCTACCGGGCCGGCCTGAAGGACGACGTGCGAGACGCACTCGCCCCGTACTTCCTGCTCACCAACCGACGCGTGCTCGTCGTCGTGAACGTGGGCGAGGACGACATCGAGTCGATCCCCGAGAAGGAGGCGCTCGTCGCCGCCGAGTTCAACAATGCGGGCGACAACGTCGAGGTCATCGGGATGTGCGTCCAGATGGAGGCCGAGGCGGCCGCCATCGAGGATCCGGTCGAGCGCGCCGAGATCCTCGAGGGATTCGGTCTGGGTGAGGGGGCGCTGTTCCGGATGGTCCGCAGCGCCTACCACCTGCTCGGGTTGCGGACGTACTTCACCACCGGCGAGAAGGAATCCCGGGCGTGGACCTTCTACCAGGGCTCGACCGCACCGGTGTGCGCCGGTCGCATCCACACCGACTTCCAGCGCGGATTCATCAAGGCCGAGGTGATCCAGTGGGACGAACTGCTCCCGCTCGGGTCGTGGAATGCCGCCAAGGACGTCGGCAAGATGCGTGTCGAAGGCAAGGACTACGTCGCGCAGGACGGCGACGTCATGGAGTTCCGCTTCAACGTCTGATCGCGATTGGGGTCTGACCCCAATCGCGATCGCGGCGCGGGTTCTACAGCACGGCTTCGATGAGGCGGGGACCCTGCTGGGACATCGCCGAGGCGAAGGCGTCGCGGAAGGCGTCGATCGAGTCGACCCGCACCGCCTCGACGCCCATGCCGGTCGCGAGCGCCACCCAGTCGAGATCCGGGTTGCCGAGATCGAGCATCGACAGCGCCTTCGGGCCACTGTCGGCGCCGACCCGCTGGAGCTCGATGTTCAGGATCCCGTAGGAGCGGTTGGCGAAGATCACCGTGGTCACGTCGAGGTGCTCACGCGCCATCGTCCACAACGCCTGCACCGTGTACATCGCCCCCCCGTCGCCGTGGAGGCACACCACCTTGCGGTCGGGACACGCCACTGAGGCACCTCCCGCCAGCGGCAGACCCTGGCCGATCGCTCCCCCGGTCAACGACAGCACGTCGTGCGGCGCGGCCGTCGCCAGCGCCAGCGCCGGGCCGAGACCGGACGTCGCCGACTCGTCCGACACGATCGCCCCCTCCGGCAGCAGTCGCGCGATGACCTGGCCGATGGTGAACTGGTCGAACCGGCCGGTCGGATGGTCGGGCAACGAGAGCGGTGCGACCGCGACACCGCCAGTCGGCGCACCGAGCGTGTCGGCGACCTCGGCGAGCGCTTCCACCCCGTCTTCGTGCGGATGGGAGAGATACAGGATCGTTGCGCCGTCGGGTGAACACCAGCTCGGCTTGCCGGGGTACGCGAAGAAGGCGACAGGTGGTGTCGAGCCGACGAGCACCAGCTGCTCGAACGGCGCGAGCGTCTCCACCAGCTGTTCCGCGAAGTACGGCAGCCGCTCGATCACGACCCGTCCCGCGCCACGCTCGAGCCGCGGCGCGAAGGTGTCGCAGAACAGCCGGGCACCGCTCGCCGCGGCGATGCGACCCGCCGCGGCCGGACCCTCACCGCGCAGCGACGCGCCACGGAGCAGGATCGCCGTCGGCTTGCCGTTGCACAGCGCCGCTACCGTCGCGGCGACCGCGGCAGCGGAGACTGAAGACGGCGGCGCCACGGGCAGTCGATCGGCGGGCGGCCCGGCGTCGAGCCAGGCGACGTCCGCGGGCACGATCAGCGTGGCGATCTGGCCGGGCGCCCGGCGGGCGGCCCGCACGGCACGCGCGCCGTCGGCGGCGACCGAACCGGCACTGGTCGACGAGTGCAACCACCCCGACACGGGACGGGCGAACCCGACGATGTCCGACGTGAGCGGCGCGTCGTACTGCGCGTGATACGTGGCGTGATCACCGACGATGTTCACGATCGGCGACGCCGCACGGCGGGCGTTGTGCAGGTTGGCGAGCCCGTTGGCGAGGCCAGGCCCGAGGTGCAACAGCGTCGCCGCCGGGCGTTCCGCCATGCGGGCGTAACCGTCGGCCATCGCGGTCACCACGCCTTCGAACAGCCCGAGCACCGGCCGCATCCCGTCGACCCGGTCGACCGCCGACACGAAGTGCATCTCCGAGGTGCCCGGGTTGGCGAAGCACACCTCGACCCCGCTCGCAACGAGCGTCCGCAGCAGACTCTCCGCTCCGTTCATCACTGGTTCGCTCATCTCATTCCCTCTCCTTCACAGATGTCTGCCGCCGTCAACGGCGATCGTGACCCCGGTGGTCATCGTCAGACATCTCGCCGCGACGAGTATCGCGGACGCGGTCTCCGCGGCCGTTGCCAGGCGATCGAGCGGCGTCGCTGCGACCGTGCAATCGAGGAACGACGCGTCGCGACCCGGCACGAAGTCGTTCGCCAACGCACTCGGCGCGATGTTGACGAAATGGATCGGCGGGCGGGTTCGTCACTGGTGACGGACTCCCTCATCGGCGCTCTGGATGTACCCGTGGAGGAACTTGTTTCCGAACGGCACGTGCGCAATCCGGTGAAGGGGTCACGGGCCCGACCGTACCACGAACCCGAATCCTTATCGGGTTTCGACTACAGTCCTCGGCGTGACGAAACCGGAGACCATCTGATGCCCCGACTCACCGTTCACTGCGACGAGCACGCCCCCGATGGAGCCGTGCTCGCCCGTGGGGTCTTCCGCGACGACCTCGATGCCGAGGCCACCGACGACACGACCCGGGCCCACTTCGCGCTGGTCGGCTTCGAGGCGAAGAACGCCCAGATCCACGTGTCCTCGACCGGCGGCCGGGTCGAGGTGCTCGTCGGGCTCGGCGACCGCGACCGTGTCGACGCCACCTCGGTGCGACACGCCATCGCCGCGCTGGTGCGCGCCTGTGGGCGCACCGAGACGCTGGCCGTCGCACTGCCGGCCGACCTCGGCGACACGCTGCCCGCCGACGTCGCCGCCGGCGCCATCACGACATCGGCGCTGTCGGTGCGGTACCGCTTCGATGCGCACCGCTCGAAGCCGAACACCGACGGTCCCGCCGAACTCGTCATCCTGCTCCCCGTCGAGTCATCGGCGGACGATTCATCGACGACCAGAACGGCGGTCGAGGCGGCGATCGAACGGGCGACCGTCATCGCCCGCGGCGTCGACCTGGCCCGCGACCTCGTGAACGAGCCCGGAGGCACGCTCACCCCCACCGAGTTCGGGCGGCGCTGCGAGGAACTCGCCGGCCCCCGGCTGCACGTGATCGTCCACGACCTCGCGGCGATCCGCGAACTCGGGATGGGCGGACTGCTCGGTGTCAACAGTGGCAGCGATGAGCCGGCGGCGTTCGTCGAACTCCACTACACCCCCGTACGCCCTTCGACGGCGGCGCCCACGGATCGACCGAGGCTCGCCCTGATCGGCAAGGGCATCACGTTCGACAGCGGTGGCATCAACCTCAAGACGAAGCCCAGCGCGCTCCTCGCGATGAAGAACGACATGGGCGGCGCCGCTGCGATCGTGGGCGCCCTGTCGGTGTTCGCCGACCTCGACGTTCCGACCCCCGTCTCGGCGTACATCCCGCTCACCGACAACATGGGCGGCGGCGGCGCCTACCGGCCAGGTGACGTGCTGACCATGTACAACGGCACGACCGTGGAGGTCGTCGACACCGACGCCGAGGGACGCATCGTCCTCGGCGACGCGCTCGCCTACTCCACCGCTCACGCTGACGCTGCCGCTGTGCTCAGCGTGGCCACCCTGACCGGCACACAGATCCATGCGACGGGCACGGACATCGCCGCGCTCATCGGGCGCGACCAGTCGGTGATCGACCAGGTGATGGCCGCGTCCGCGCGCTGCAACGACCGCGTCTGGCAGCTCCCGCGGGTCGCCGAGTACGGCCCCCTGCTGAAGTCGGGCATCGCCGACATGACCAACCGCAGCGAAGCGCCGGCCGCCAGCGCGTTCGCCGCGCTCTTCCTCGAGTCGTTCATCGACGACACGCCGTGGGCGCACATCGACATGGCCGCTGTCGCCACCCGCGACCGCGACACGCCCGACGGACCTGCGGGCGGGCGCGGCTGGGGCGTCGAGTTGCTGATCGAACTGGCGAGCAGCTTCGAGAGCTGACGATCCACACGCCCCGAGGCGACGACGCGCGTCAGCTCGCGGTACGACCGACGTAGTCGCCGATGTACTTGGTCTGGCCCCGGCCGTAGACGACGTCGCAGTAGTTGCCGTCGGGGATGTGGAACGGGTCGTCGAGCAGCAAGTCGGCGACGGCCGCCTCGTCGAGTTCGATCCCCAAGCCCGGTCGTTCGCCGAGATCGATGTGGCCGTCGACGACCTCCAACGGCCCACCCAGCAGTTCCTCGATGAACCGGTTGCCCGTCTGGTCGATCTCGACGGTGATGCCGTTCGGCGACGCGGCAACCGCGTGGGCGTTGGCGACCACGGCGACGGCGTCGCACCACGAGTGCGGCGCGAACCGAAGCCCGGCGGCGTCGGCCTCCTCGGCGATCTTGACCACCTCGGTGATCCCGCCGGCACGACTCGCGTCGGCCTGCACGATGTCGATCGCGCCGCTGCGGATCCACTCCCGGAACCCGTGCAGCGCGAACTCGTTCTCACCGCAGGCCAACGGCACGGTCGTGGCGTTGCGCAGCGTGACGAAGTCGTCGAAGTCGTCAGTGGCCAACGGCTCCTCGAACCAGAACACGTCGTTGGCCTCCAGCACCTTCGCGAACTCCAGTGCATCGGCCAGCTCGAACCGCCAGGTGCCGTCGACCATCAGGCCGCGATCGGGCCCGAGGACCTCGCGTGCTGCTGCGACCGCAGCGACGTCGTAGTCCCAGTTCCACCCGGCGCGCATCTTGACCCTCGTGAACCCTCTGGCGATCGCCCGCTCGCACCCTGCGGCGACAGCATCGGGAGAGCTGTAGAGCATCCCGCTGGCGTATGCCGGAACCCGACCGGACGTGCCGCCGAGCAGGCGCCAGACCGGTTGGCCCTCCACCTTGCCCCGCAGGTCCCACATCGCCTGATCGATCCCGCCGATCGCGCTGACCGCAGCGCCTTTGCGGCCGTACCAGCGGCTGATGCCGTGCAGGCGGTTCCAGTGTCGTTCCGTCTCGCGAGGGTCGTAGCCGAGCACGAACGGGGTGAGGTGATCGACGGTTGCCTGTACCAGTGCCGGGTGCGCGTACGCCGATCCGATGCCGACGAGGCCGTCGTCGGTGGTGAGGCGCACGAGCGTCGTCAGTCGTCCGGTCGCGGGTCCGCCCGGTGTCGAGAAGGTGCGCTCGGGCGGCATGGTGAAGCGGAGGTGCAGGCACTCGACCCGCTCGATCGTGGTCATGAGGGGGCTCCTGGTGTCGCTGTGCTGGTGGTTCCGTTCGCCCATTCCCCGAACCCGGCGAGGAGTGGCGCCCAGCGGCGGCGGCCGTGGGCGAGGGTGCCGGCCATCCAGCCGTCGGTCTCGGGGTAGAAGAAGCGGCGGTAGCGCTCGAGGTGGGGAGCGGCAACCGGATCGTTGCGGTCGCCGTAGGTCTTGATCCACACATCGAGCGGGAAGATGTACTGGTCGGCGGGACCGAGCTGCTCGGTACCGGCCTCCATGGTCACCGAGACCACGTCGGCGTCGGGCACGAGTTCACCGACCCAGTCGTAGAACTCCAGGTACTCCGGCCACGGCCACAGGTCGCCGCCGTACCACTCGGCCACCATGCGGGCCTTCGGCGAGTCGGGGAGGTACCCGGTGAACACGACGGTGTCGCCGGGTGGGCCGACGGCGGTGTGGAGGTCGAACACGATGATCCGTTGGGCTTTGCCGCAGCGTTCCTGCACGACACGGTCGATCAGTCGCTTCGTCCAGGTCGGGCCGTCGCCGGTGTAGGTGATCGCATCGGGATGGGTGTTCTGCCCGTCGACCATTGCCGCCATGAGCTCCTCGATCGAGTGCCGGGTCAGGACATCGGCCACCCGGCCGCGGGTCGCGAGGAACTCCTCGACCGAGGTGACCGACGGGTAGTCCATCGTCTCGGCGAAGTCGACGAAGACCGGATTGTCGGGCTTCGGACGGTGGCAGTAGTAGTTCCCGCGCAGCAGCTCGACGTTGTCCTCGTTCTCGCGGCTGCTCCATGCCGTCCCCCACGGGTTGACGAGGTGGATGAACACGATCTTGGTGTCGGTCGGCAACCGGAGCAGCCCGGTGGCGTCGGCGATCGCATCGCACTGGATCGCCGAGCCGAAGTACCCCTCGATGCCGTGGATGCCCGAGAGGCACAGCACGACGTTGCGCGCGTCGTCGGGACCGTAGGTGGTCACTGCCGAGTGGAGCGTCTCGCCGGCGGGGCCGAGGAGCGGATGCTCGACCTGCTCCACGGTGAGGCCCGCAGCGGTCGCGGTGCGTACGAACTTCGCGTGGGCCTCCGGCACGGTGTGGGAGAACCAGTCTGTTGCGTCGCCATCGATGGCACGATCGGTCATTGCACGCCCCTCACAGCATTTCCTCCTGTACGGCGTCGAGCACGTCGCTCAGCCACGTGCAGTCGTCTCGTTGTCCGACGGTGCCGGCGACGAACGCGCCGGTCACGGGGTCGTGGAACACCCGCACCCCCCACGCTCCTGCGTGGCCCACCAGCTCGTGCGCTCCGGCCTGCCAGTGGAGCAGACCCAGACCCACCCCGAGACGCTGCGGCGGAAGATGCGCCGGACGCGCCCAGGCCGTCGACGCCGCGGTGGTCTTCGGGTCGTCGAACAGCTCCCCGGCCAGCCGGCCCCGCAGGAACCGGCACAGGTCGGCAACGGTGCTGACCTGGCCGCCGCCACCCCAGTCGAACGACACGTCGAGCCCGGCGCTCAGCAGCGCGATGTCGCCGAGCCACATGTCCATCACCCCCGCACCGTCAGGCGCATCATCGTGATGGGCGAGCGTGGTGTGGGCAAGTCCGAGCGGGTCGCTGATCCGCTCGCGCTGCAACTCGACGAACCTACGGCCGGTGGCCAGCTCCACGAGCACGCCGAGCAGCACGTAGGCGGTGTCGCTGTAGTGGAACCGCTCGCCGGGCGCGCCGACCGGCGTGGCCGCTGTGCCGGTCGCCAGGAAGCGGTTGAGCATGCCCGCCATCGGATCGTCGACGGCATCCGGATCCCACGGCACCCAGCGGTGCAGCGCGAACTCGTCCGACCGGTCGCCGGCCGCGAGTCCACGGGCCGACCTCCAGTAGTTGGTCATCACGGAATCCGGCCCCGGTCGACCGAGCTGGTCGGCCGTGCCGGTGGCATCGTCGGTCTGCATGTCCTTCATGCCGCTCGTGTGCGTCAGCAGCTGGCGGATCGTGATCGTCGGCCCGAGTGGGTGCACGCCCTCGACCAGCTCACGCGGGGCGAACGCCAGCTCACCGAGCGCGGTGTCGATTCCGTTCGGACCGAACAACCCGGCCTCGACCGCCTGGAGCACGAGCGTGGCGGTGAACATCTTGCCGACGCTGGCGACATGGAACCGGTGGTCGACGGTGACCGCTTCACCGGTGTCGGCGCGCCCCAGGCCGGACGCCGACGCGTGCTCGAACCCCATCGACGGCACCTCGACGCGGACGACGGCACCACGGACGCCTCCCGGCTGCGGCAGCGCGGCGACGAGCGCATCGATCCGCTCGGCCAGCGCAGCGGCGGACATCAGATCAGTCCTCGTCGCGCGAGATCGTCGAGGAACCGCGTGGTTTCCAACGCCATCGCCCTCGACATGGCCGACTCGGTCGGGTAGTGCCCCGACGCGTTGACCAGTTCGAGATGCACGTCGTCGAGTTCCTGGGCGAGATCCCACGCACCGTCGGGTGTCGTGCAGTTGTCGTAGCGGCCGGTGACGAGCGACACGGGGACACCCCGCAGCCGATGCGCGTCGTCCACGAGTTGGTTCTCGCGCAGGAAGAAGTCGTTGACCGCGAAATGGGAGAACACGCGGGCGTAGGCGAGACCTCGATCCGGTCGCGGGCCCATGAACGGCGGTTCGAAGTGCATGAACGTCTCTTCGTAGGCGTGCAGCGACCGGCCGGCACGTTCAGCCACCTCGGCGTCGTCACCGTTGATCAGCTCGTGGTACGCGTGACGGAGGTCGTGACGTCGAGCCGGCTCGACGATCGATGCGAACTGCGCCCAGGTGTCGGGGAAGAACCGGCGGACACCCTGGTACCACCATTCGGTGTCGGCCGCCCGACACAGCCACACCCCGGTGGCCTTGATGCCGATGCACCGTTCGGGATGCGCCTCGCCGTACGCGATCGCCACCGTGCTCCCCCACGACGGCCCGCTCACGATCCATCGTTCGATGCCGAGGTGCTCACGAAGCCGTTCCATGTCGGCGATCGTGTGCTGCAGACCCGTGTTCGCGAGCTCCCCGACGGGTGTCGACTCGCCGCAGCCTCGCTGATCGAACTGGACGATGCGGAGACGCTCCGGGTCGAGCAGTCGACGAAGCCCCATGTTGCCCCGGCCGCCGGGACCGCCGTGGCATTCGATCAGCGGCGTCCCGTCGGGGTTGCCCGCCTCGAACCAGTGGATGGCGTGGCCGTCGCCCACGTCGAGCATGCCGTCATCGAGATTCGGGGTGATGTCGAACAGCACGTCATCGTGGCGGCGCATCCGGCGACGGTACCACGTTCCCGAATCATTCTCGGGTTCAGAACGGAGCCGGGTCGGGATCAGCCGGGGCGCACGGCGAGCCGGTCGACCATGAACTCGAGCACGATCCGGCTCTCCGCGATCAGGACGGGATCACCCGCCGGATCGTCACGAAAGACCCGCTGCAGCATCGCGTCACCCGTGGCGATGATCAGCCCGAGCCGCGCGTCGGCGACAGGTTCGCGGCCGAGCACACCGCGCGCCGTGGCGGCCGTGCCCGCCTGGTCCAAGAAGCCCTCCACCCGCTCGGTCAACCACTGGCGATGGTGCGCCTCGAACAACGTCGAGTTGCGCAACGTGACGAACCCGGGCTGCTCCGCATACAGCTCGAGATACGCGTCGAACAGCACGTCAACGAACTCGTGCGCGGTCTCGGGCGGTGCCGCGCCACGGTCGAGCAGCAGTTCGTCGTGACGATCCAGCATCCGCGCCACCGCCGCGTCGACGATCGCCGGCAGGTCCTCGAAGTACTCGTACAGCGACCCGATCGGAACCCCTGCGCGCTCTGCGACATCGGTCGTGGTCAACTCACTCGGCACCCGCTCGCCGACCAGCTCGACGAGCGCGTTGATGATCGCGTCGACGCGAGCCCGACTCCGACCCTGCTTCGGCTCCCGCCGCAGCCCCACGAGCGGAACTGCCGTCGCAGCGGCGGTGTGGAGCACGGTCACTCAGCCAAGGGTAGCCATCGAGATCACCCCGCCCGGGTCTGACCCTGCGGTACCGGCGGGCGATCGATGCGGAGGATCTCGTGCATCCGGTCGTCGATCGGATTGTCGGGATCGAGTTCGCCTCGCGCCACGAGCCGGAAGCCGGCGTTCAGCAGCGCCCGCCATGACGCCACGTTGGCGGAGTTGACGGGTACCACCAGGTGGCCCACGGCAGGCTCCTCGATCCAGATCCGTGTCACGAACTGCCCGATCATGGCTGTGCCCAGGCCCTGGCCGACCGCATTCGGCTCCCCGATGAAGTAGTCGATCGTGGCCGCATCGACGTCGACCGGGTAGACGTCGTCCATCTCGGCGACGGACTCCGGGAAGTCGTGGAAGAAGCAGAACTGGACCACACCGACGGGCTCGCCGTCGACGAGCGCGATGAAGTCCTTGGCGGGCTCGATCCCGTCGATCGTGTCGCCGAAATCGTCCTCGATGGCCTCCGGCGACGAATCGTGGTTCCACCAGCGCGCGACATGCGGCTCGGCCAACCATCGGCCGAGCAGCCCGAAGTGCTCTCGCCCCAGCCGTTCGAAGGTGATGGCGAGCCCGTCGGTGGCGTGCGTGCCGACCATGTCCGAAGAGTAGCGATCGACGTCGCGCAGGATTCTGCAGATTGCCGGCCGCGACCTACGGTTGGAACATGCGCACGATCTTCGACGACGACCATCAGGCGTTCCGCGAGTCCTTCGCGGCGTTCGTGGCCAAGGAGGCATCCCCCCACTATCTCGAGTGGGAGGCGGCCGGCATCGCCCCACGCGAGCTGTACCTCGCGGCCGGGCAGTACGGGTTCCTCGGCATGGCGATCCCCGAGCAGTACGGCGGCGGCGGCACGAACGACTTCCGCTTCAACGCGATCATCAGCGAGGAGTTCGCCGCTGCGGGCATCGGCGGAGCAGGCCTCGGGCTGACACTCCACAACGACATCACGACGCCCTACTTCATCGAGTACTGCACCGACGAACAGGCGCAGCGATGGCTACCGGGAATCGCCTCCGGTGAGCTGATCACCGCCGTCGCGATGACCGAACCCGGCACCGGTTCCGACCTCGCCGGCATCGCCACCACCGCGGTCCGCGACGGCGACGAGTACGTCGTCAACGGCTCCAAGACGTTCATCACGAACGGCATCAACTCCGACCTCGTGATCGTCGCCGCGAAGACCGATCCGACCGAACGGCACAGCGGGCTGTCGCTGCTCGTGGTCGAACGGGGCATGGACGGGTTCGAGCGAGGGCGCAACCTCGACAAGATCGGGATGCACAGCCAGGACACCGCCGAGTTGTTCTTCACCGACGTTCGGGTGCCGGTGGCCAACCGTCTGGCCGAGGAGGGCAAGGGATTCAACTACCTCAGTGCGAACCTCGCTCAGGAACGTTTGTCGATCGCCGTCGCCGGCGTCGCGGCGGCGCGGGCGGCACTCGGTTGGACGCTGGAGTACGTCGGCGAGCGCACGGCGTTCGGCAAGTCGATCGGGACGTTCCAGAACACCAAGTTCGTGCTCGCCGAAGTAGCCACCGAGATCGACGTCACCCAGGCCTACGTCGACCAGTGCATCCTCGCCCTCAACGCCGGCGAGTTGACCCCCGCTCAGGCCGCGCAGGCCAAGTACTGGTGCACCGACCTGCAGAACCGTGCCACCGACCGGTGCCTGCAGCTGTTCGGCGGGTACGGCTACATGTCCGAGTACCCGATCGCCCGCGCGTACGTCGATGCCCGGGTGACCTCCATCTACGGCGGCACCAACGAAGTGATGAAGACGATCATCGCCAAGTCACTCGGCCTGTAACGATTGGTGTCAGACACCAATCGTTACATCAGGAATCAGTGCGTCGGGCGGAGCGGCGGAGTTGCTGGGCGGGAGTGAACAGCTCGCGGGAGATTCCGAGGCTCATCACTGCGGTGGTCGTGGCCACGCTGCCCAACACCAGGTACATCACCGACACCTGGACCTTCACGGCATCCGCCGGATCCACCCCGGCAAGGATCAACCCGACCATCGCGCCGGGGAGGAACACGATCCCCACCGCCTTGGTCGACTCGATCTGCGGCACGAGCGCCGTGCGCAACGCCTGACGCAGGTGCGGTTGGAACGACTCACTCGCCGTCAGTCCGAGTGCGAGCCTCGCCTCGATCAGATCGCGCTGCTCGTTCGCTGCGATCAGCAACTGACGGGAGACGAGCACCGTTGCGGCCAGCGAATTCCCGACCACCATCCCGGCGAGCGGAACGAGCGTGCGGCCCTCCAACTCGTAGATCCCGAAGCCGAACAGCACACCGAGCACCACGACCGCCGAGGCGGCGTAGGCGATCATCGAGAGCGGGAGGACGTTCGGCACGTCGGGTGCCCGACGTCGACGTCGTGTACGCGGCGAACCCGATCATCGCCAGCAGCCAGATCACCGAATAGACCAACGGGTCGTCGGGATCGACCACGAACTGCAACACCCATCCGACGATCAACAGCTGGACGAGCGCCCGGAGCGACGCCCAGAGCAGGCTGCGCTCCAGACCCAACTGGCGCCACAACGAGATCCCGACGGCGACCGCCACGAGGATCGCCGATGCAGCCAACCCGGCGACCCCGATGTCACCCTGCTCCACAGCGACCATCATCCGCCCCTCGCCCCCACCGACTGGCGCACGATGGGATCGTCGCTCGCATCGAGTTCGTCGAGATGACCGGTCGCCCGCACCGTGCCCTCCGCGAGCACGATCACGTGATCGGCGAGCCGCCGGAGCTGATCGGTGTCGTGGCTCACCCAGATCACGCCCACTCCCGAGTCGGCCAGGGAACGACCCAGATCCTCCACCGTCGCCCGAGCGGCCCGGTCGAGCGCGGCGGTCGGTTCGTCGGCGAGCAGCACCACCGGATCGGTGAGCAACGCTCGCGCCACGCACATCCGCTGCGCCTCCCCGCCCGACAGCGTGTCGGCCTCGTGATCGAGCAGTTCCGCGTCGAGCCCCACGTGTTCGAGCACGTGCCCCGCCCGCTCAGCGGTCACCTCCGGCAACGCCACCCGAAGATTGTCGAGCACGGTGCCGGGAAAGATCGGTGCCCGTTGGAACACCATCGCCACCTGGCGGCGCAGCTCCGTCGGCGCCCACTCGGTCAGCGGCCGATCTCGCCAGCGGATCTCTCCCGCCAGCGGATCGTCGAGCCGATTGAGGAGGCGCAGCAACGTCGACTTGCCCGCACCGGACGGCCCGGCCAGCACCGTCACGCCGGCTGCCGGAACGGTCAGGTCGATCGACGTGAGGATCGGAGCGCCCGCCGGGCCGGCATCGACGTGGCGCAGTTCGAACGCGTCAGCTGACGACATCAACGCTCACGATCGCACCTCACCCGGCGAACGTACCGCGCCGACATCGACGCACGACGCGTCGTGCAGGAACGCGCCGAATCTGGCACACTGCGACCATGGCATGGCTGGTGTGCGACGCCCGTGTGCTGGCATCGGCAGAAGTGGCCGACACCCGCAGCGCCCGTCGCCGCGGGCTGATCGGACGTGAGTCGATCGAGGGCGCCCTGGTCATCGCACCATGTCGCTGGATCCACACCATCGGGATGAAGTTCCCGATCGACGTCGCCTACCTCGACCCGGACGGCGTCGTCGTCAAGACCATCCAGATGCAGAGGTTCCGCATGGGCATCCCGGTCTGGAGCGCCCGGTCGGTCATCGAGGCCGAGGCCGGCGCGTTCGGACGCTGGGGTCTTCGCGTGGGCGACGAGATCGAGATCCGCGTCGGCGATGCGGACGCCGGATGAGCCGCACCAGACCGGGCCGAGGCAGCATCCGATGAGCACGCTGTGGCTGGTGGCCACGCCGATCGGCAATCTCGGCGATCTCGCACCCCGCGCCGTCGAGGTGCTGTCGCACGCCGCGCTCGTGTGTTGCGAGGACACCCGACGCACCGGGCTGCTGTTGCAGCACGCCGGGATCCGCGCCGCCCGGCTGGCCGTGTGCAACGACCACACCGAGATGAGCCGCATCACCGACGTGTTGCGCACGCTCGGCGACGGTCGCGACGTCGCGATCGTCAGCGACGCCGGCACACCCGGCATCTCCGACCCCGGCGAACGCATCGTCCGCGCGGCCATCGACGCCGGCTACACCGTCAGCGCAGTCCCGGGCCCGAGTGCGGCCATCATGGCGCTGACCATCAGCGGGCTCGCCGCCGACCGTTTCGTGTTCGAAGGATTCATCCCCCGCAAGGGCGTCGACCGCGCCGACCGCCTCGCCGAGATCGCCGCGGAGCACCGCACCATCGTCGTCTACGAGGCCCCCCATCGCGTGCTGCGCACGCTCGCCGACCTGCGTGACGCGTGCGGCGACGACCGTGTCGTCGTGGTGACCCGCGAACTCACCAAACTCCACGAAGAAGTCGTGCGCGGCCCGCTCGGCGACCTCGACATCGGTGCACCACGAGGCGAGTACGTGCTGGTCATCGAGGGCGCTGCAGTCGACGAGCGACCCGTGAGCGACGACGACGTACGCGTCGCGCTGCGCTCGGAACTCGATGCCGGCGCTTCGACCCGCGATGCGTCGGCCACCGTCGCGAAAATGGTCGGACGGCCCAAACGCGAGGTGTACGCACTCGCCATCGCTCTCGACCGCCAGACTGGAACCATGGGTGAGCACGATGAGTGAGTACGTCGGTTCGTCGGGCACCGGGCCGAGCGCCGCATTCTTCGACCTCGATCGCACACTGATCTCGGGGTCGTCGGCCTTCACACTGGCGCTGCAGGCCCGCAAGGCCGGGCTGATCCCCAACGTCGAGTTCGTCCGCGACGCCGCCGGCGCCGTCACGTTCAAGATGTTCGGAGCGAGCGACGACACCACCGACGCCGTGCGAGCCCGAGTACTCGAGGCGGTGAGCGGGATGCGCCAGAGCGACCTCCAGGCCCTCAACGTCGAAGTGCTCCCCCGGTTGCTCGCCCGCCTGCGTCCCGAGGCCCGTCGGCTCCTCGACCGTCACCGCCAAGCGGGGCGCGACACCTACATCGTCTCGGCGGCCCCCCAGGAGATCGTCGAGCCGCTCGCCCACTCGCTCGGCATGACGTCGGGGATCGGTACCCGCAGCAAGGTCGTCGACGGGTTCTACACCGGCGAACTCGACGGACCGTTCTGCTACGGCGCCGGCAAGGTCGAGGCGATGGTCGAGATCGCCAACTGGAACGGCTACGAACTCGACCAGTGCTACGCCTACAGCGACTCGGCGAGCGACCTGCCGATGCTCGAAGCCGTCGGCCATCCCGTGGCCGTCAATCCCGACGCGAAGCTCGAACGCCATGCCCGCCGCAACGGCTGGCCGATCGTGATCTTCAGCGAGCAGACGAAGTCGGTCGTTCGCCGCACCGTGCGGTCGGTCGGGGCGGTCGGCATCGCCGGCGCCAGCTTCGCCGCCGGCGTCGCGGTCGCCGGCTCCCGCGGCGGGCAAGCGCAACTCCGGCCTCCTCCGCCGCTGACCCGCCCACCACGCTCCCCAGCACGCGATGAGCGAAACGACCGACATGGTAGGTCCGCTTCGCTCATCGCTTCGGGGATTCAGGCGGGTGGGCGGGGCATGAGGGCGAGCTGGCGCGACTGGGCGACGAGGACGCCGGTCGAGTCCCAGATCTCGCCGTCCTCGTCGAGCATGCCGTCGTGCACGAACCGTGACCGGAACGAGCAGCGCAGCGGTCCCGGCGCCGGAACGCCCCGGATGTGCACGGTCAACTCGACCGTCGGCGCCCATGCCACCGGCAGGTCGGTGTTGAACACGGGTGGCGGGAACGCATCGGCCACGAGCAGCAGACTGATCGCATCGATCGGGTCGTGGTCGGCGAACGCGAACCAGCCCGCGGATCGCGGGCCTCACCGGTCGGCGTCCCGGTCCGGAAGCCCTCGTCGCCGGGAAAGATCCGGATTGCGAGCCGCTCCGTCATCGCCGGCTTGGGACCCTCGTTGGGCGCCGGCGGCAACTCGCAGTCATCGTAGCGCGGGATGTCGACAGGCCCCTCGCTCACGTACGACGGGCCGCCCACCGTCTGGTCACCGAACGTGCCGAGCAGCCGGATGATCTCGCGCCGGTCGTCGCCGTCGAACATCACCAGCGACGCCGTCGCTGTCGCGAACCGACGACCGTCCGACGGTCGTGACCACGACCTCGCACGGACCGGTCGGAGCCGGACGCAGGTAGTGCGCGGTGAGCGTCACCGGTGGACGACCGACCGCCCGCCATCGCCCGCCCGGCGATCGCCATCAGGTAGCCGCCGTTGGCGTTGCCGCCGATGTCCCATCCGGGCTGCACCTCGGACGCGTACGTCGTCACGGTCTCACCGGCGTCGTCCGTTCGGACCGTCGAGCGGTCGGCGGACGGCGGTTGCGGTCGCAAAGACTCCGGGCATCACCCGAACGGTACCGACTGCGCACGGCCGCATCACCCATCACACCGTATCACACCGGCGAATCGCGCGCGGCAATGCCGGGTGGGCGCAACGGGGCGAGCCTCTAACGTGCTGGCGTGACCCGCTTCTACGTCACCACCCCGATCTACTACGTCAACGCCGAGCCGCACCTCGGCCACGCGTACACCACGATCGTCGGCGACGCGCTCGCCCGCTGGCACCGGCTGCTCGGCGAGGACGTCCAGTACGTCACCGGCACCGACGAGCACGGCCTCAAGATCCAGCAGGCCGCCGAGGCCGCCGGGCAGTCGCCGCAGGAGTTCGTCGACGCGATCGCCCCGCTGTTCGCCGACGCCTGGAAGCGCCTGAACATCGCCAACGACGACTTCATCCGCACCACCGAGCCGCGCCACAAGGCCGCCGTCGCCGAACTCCTCCAGCGCTGCTACGACGCCGGCGACATCGAGCTCGACACGTACGCCGGCAAGTACTGCGTCGCCTGCGAGGAGTACTACACCGACGACGAGCTGATCACGGTCGACGGGAGCCGACTGCTGCCCGATCCACAAGCAGCCCGGTCGAGTACTTCGAGGAGGAGAACTACTTCTTCCGCCTCTCCCGCTTCGAGGAGCGACTGCTCGACTGGTACGCCGCCCACCCGGCGGCATCGTGCCCGAGCATCGCGGCAACGAGGCGCTCGGGCTCATCAAGCGCGGCCTGCGCGACTTCTCGATCAGCCGCACCGTCGCTCAGTGGGGCATCCCGCTGCCGTGGGACCCGAAGCACGTCACCTACGTGTGGTTCGACGCGCTCACCAACTACCTCACCGCCGTCGGCTTCGGCGACGGCACCGACGGCTACACGCAACTGGTGGCCGGTCGACTACCACCTGATCGGCAAGGACATCGTCCGCCAGCACTGCGTGTACTGGCCGGCGATGCTGATGTCGGCCGGCGTCGAGCTGCCCAAGGGCTGGGCCGTCGGCGGCTGGCTGCTGAGCGGCGGCGAGAAGATGAGCAAGACCTCCGGCAACGTGGTCGACCCGCTCGACCTCGTCGACGACGTCGGCGTCGACGGGTTCCGCTACTACGTGCTCGCCGACACCGCCTACGGCAACGACGGCGACTTCTCATCGAGGGGTTCATCGTCGCGCTACAACTCCGACCTCGCCAACAACCTCGGCAACCTGCTCGCCCGGGTCGCAACGGTGGTCGCCAAGAAGTGCAACGGCATCGGCACGGCGCCCGATCCCGACAGCCCGCTGGCCGGCGTCGCTGCGAGCGCCTACGCCGACGCCGCGGCCCACTGGGACGTGGTGCAACCGAGCCGCGCCCTCGAAGCCACCTGGTCGCTCATGCGCGCCACCAACGGCCACCTCGAGGCCAACGAACCGTGGAAGGCCGAGCCCGGCGCCGGCGGTCGACGCCGTGATGGGCGACGCGCTCGAGGCGCTGCGCATCGTCGCGATCCTCGCGTCGCCGGCCGTCCCCGACACCGCGCAGGCGATCTGGGAGCGCATCGGCCTGCCCGGCCTCGTGGCCGACCAGCGCCTCCCCGACGCCGCCGCATGGGGCGGCTACACCCGGCGGCGCCGCGGTCACCAAGGGCGACGCCCTGTTCCCCCGCCTGTGATGGTCTGGACCGACTCGCACTGCCACCTGCACGACACGCGGATCCCCGACGGCACCGACGCGGCCGTCGCGGCCGCCGCCGCGGCGGGCGTCACCACGTTGATCACCGTCGGCTGTGATCGGGAGACATCGCTCGCCGCGATCGCCGTCGCCGCCGACCACCCACACGTCCGCGCCACGGTCGGCCTGCACCCGCACGATGCCGTCCAGGGCGTCGACACGATCGTCGACCTGCTCGACACGCCGGGGATCGTGGCCGTCGGCGAGGCCGGGCTCGACTACTACTACGACCACTCACCCCGCGAGGTCCAGCGACAGCGCGTGTTCGCCGAACAGATCCAGCTCGCGAACGATCAGCGGCCTCGCGCTCGTGATCCACACCCGCGACGCGTGGGACGACACGTTCGACATGCTCGACGACGACGGCGTGCCGGAGCGCACGGTCTTCCACTGCTTCACCGGCGGCCCCGACGAGGCCCGCCGTGCCTCGACATCGGGGCGACACTGTCGTTCTCGGGCATCGTCACGTTCAAGGGCGCCCCCGACGTGCAGGCCGCAGCCGCCATGTGCCCGCTCGATCGCATGCTCGTCGAGACCGACAGCCCGTACCTCGCGCCCATTCCCCATCGCGGCCAGCCCAACCAGCCCGCCTGGGTTCCCCACGTCGGCCAGTTCATCGCCGACCTCCGGACGTGCCCGTGGGCGACATCGCACGAGCCACCACCGACAACGCCGCGGTCTTCTTCGCGCTCTGCTGAGCGACCGCGTCGACCTCCGGACGGCCCGACCCAGCCGACGTGCGACCACTCACCGTGGTCGTGCCGTCTCCGGATCGTCAATCACCGCGCGAGGGGTACGATGACCGCCCCTCATCCCGAGGGCCGCGCCTGCGGCCAGCTCGCAGGATCGACGAGCAACCATGGCACTCACCCCACCCGACCGACGCCGCATCCTGCTGGCGAGTGCGCTGACGCTCGTGGCGATGCCGGCGCTCTGGTGGGCCAACCAGTCGACCGGCGCCGAACGTCGCCACGGCCGGCATCGCTGTCGTCGACAAGTCGCGACAGTGACAACGGCGCCACACCGAGACCGGCGATCCGGCGAGCGGCGACGTCGCACCGGTATTCCTCGACGGCCCGTCCGGGCAGGTCGGCGCCGGACTCGCCGAGATCGCCGTTCCCGCACCTCCTGCGATCGCCAGCATCACGACCACCGCCACGTTTCGGAGCACCCTCGGAACGGGCTCGGCGTGCATGATCCCCGGAATCGGCAGCGGCCAGCAGGTCACCGTCGTCAACCTCGACAACAATCGATCGGTCACCTGCACGGCAATCCTGGCACCGAGCAGCGCCGCCGATCAGCTCGTCATGGCATCCGAACTCTTCGCCGAACTCGCCGATCTCACCGACGCACCGATTCCGGTCGAGATCCGTCAGTGACGCACTCGCGTCCGGCGATTCGAGAACTCCTCGAGTCGGCGTCGCTCGCTCCCCGCCGAGACCTCGGCCAGAACTTCGTCGCCGACCCCAACACGGTCCGCCGCATCGCGGCCCTCGCCCGGGTCGGGGCCGGCGACCGAGTGGTCGAGATCGGCGCCGGGCTCGGGTCGCTCACGCTCGCACTCGCCGAGACCGGCGCCCACGTCACCGCCATCGAGATCGACCGAGGCGTCGTCCCGATCCTGCGCGACGTCGTGTCGGGCCGCGAGAACGTCGCGTGGTCGAAGGCGACGCCATGCAGCTCGACTGGTCGACGTCCTCGCCGACGACTCGCCCGAACAACCCGGCTGGGTGCTCGTGGCCAACCTTCCCTACAACGTCGCCACCCCGCTGATCTGCGACCTGCTCGACGACGTGCCCGCGATCGAGCGGATGATCGTGATGGTGCAGCGCGAGGCGGCCGAACGGTTCGCCGCCGTGCCCCGCACCTCCGCCTACGGCGCCGTCAGCGTCAAGGCGGCCTACTGGGGAACGGCGAAGATCGTCGGCCACGTCCCCGCGTCGGTGTTCGTCCCGCGGCCGAACGTCGAGTCGGCACTGGTCGAGATCACCCGCCACGAACCGCCGGCCACCGACCCCGACGCCCTCTTCGCGCTCGTGCGCGCCGGCTTCGGACAACGCCGCAAGATGCTGCGCCGCTCACTCGCCGGCATCGTCGCACCGGAGACGTTCGACGCCGCCGCCATCAGCCCGACGGCCCGGCCCGAGGAACTCGACGTCGACGCCTGGTGTCGGCTGACCGACGCTCACCTCGCGGCCACACGCACGAGCAGGGTAACGTCACCGAGATGGGAGCGGCCGACGCAGCACCGGTGTCGCTGAGGGCCCACGCCAAGCTGACGAGATCGCTGCGGATCACCGGAATCCGAGCCGACGGCTACCACCTGATCGACGCCGAGATGGTCAGCCTCGACCTCCACGACGTCCTCGTCATCGACCCCGCCCGCGACGGGCTCACGGCCACCGGCCCGTTCGCCAACGGGATCCCGCTCGACGATTCGAACCTCGTTGCCAGGGCACTCGACCTCGCCGGCCGGAGCGCGCACGTCACCATCGACAAGCGGATCCCCCACGGCGGCGGCCTCGGCGGCGGCTCGACCGATGCGGCCACGGCACTGCGCTGGGCCGGATTCGGGACCACCGCCGACGACCTCGCCGTCGCGGCACGCCTCGGCGCCGACATCCCGTTCTGCCTCGTCGGAGGGCGAGCACGGGTCACCGGCATCGGCGAGATCGTCGAGCCACTCCCCCACCTCGACGTCGTGGTGACCCTCGTGATCCCACCACTCGCCGTCAGCACGCCCGCCGCCTATCGGGCGTGGGACGACCTCGGCGGGCCGACAGGTTCGGGCTGCAACGATCTCGAAGCAGCGCGCTCGTCGTGGAACCACGCCTGGCCCGATGGCGCGACCGCATCGCGGAGCACACCGGGACGGCACCGATCCTCGCCGGAAGTGGGGCCACCTGGTTCGCCGAGGGCGAACATGGCAACGCCCTCGCCGAACTGGTCGACGAGGGCGCAACGGTGGTCGTGGCACGAACCGTGCCGATGGACATCGCCAGCTGGCGAGGATGAACTACTTGCGACGCTGGTGGCGCGTGCGGCGCAGCATCTTCTTGTGCTTCTTCTTCCGCATGCGCTTGCGACGCTTCTTGATCAGAGAACCCATAAGGCGGGCCACGCTATCGGCCGTGTCAAGGCCTGCCACGCGAGACGGTGAACGGGCGGACAAACCGTCAAGGCGGGGTCGACCCGTGACCAGTCCGGGGTCGTCTAACGGTAGGACAGCGGTTTTTGGTGCCGCGGTAGGGGTTCGAATCCTCTCCCCGGAGCTCATGAGCGTTTCAGCAATCGTGCTCGCCGCCGGAGAAGGCACCCGGATGAGGTCGAGCCGCCCCAAGCCCTTGCACCTCATCTGCGGGCGGGCCATGGTCCTGCACGTGATCCACGCCCTCGAGCGGTGCATCCCGAACGAACGGTGGTCGTCGTCGGCCACGGCGCCGAACAGGTCACCAAGAAGGTGCAGCAACACGCACCCGGTTGGGCCAACGTCGCCTTCGTCGAACAGCTCCAGCAGAACGGCACCGGCGACGCCGCGTCGATCGGCATGTCGGCGTTCGCCGGCGACGACTACGACGACGAATCGACGATCCTCGTGCTGCCGGGCGACACGCCGCTGCTGCGACCGACACCCTGCGCGAACTCGTCGACGTCCACATCGAATGTGGCAACGCCGCCACGCTGCTCACCAGCGTGATGGACGACCCGACCGGCTACGGCCGCGTCATCCGCAAGGCCGACGGCCAGGCCGCCCGCATCGTCGAACACCGCGACGCCGCCCCCGACGAACTCGACGTTCACGAGGTCTGCACCTCGATCTATGCGTTCCGCCGCGACCTGCTCGGGCCGGCGCTGCGCAAGCTCACCACCGACAACGCCCAGGGCGAGTACTACCTCACCGACGTGGTGTCGGTGCTCGGCGCGATGGGGCACCGCGTCGGATGTGTCCAGGCACCCGAGGGTGAGACGCAGGGCGTCAACGACCGCTGGCAGCTCGCGCTCGCCGAACGTGAGCTGCGGGCGCGGACCAACAAGTTCTGGCTGCTCAGCGGCGTCACGATGCTCGACCCCCGCCAGACCTTCGTCGACGTGACCGTGTCGATCGGCCGCGACGTCACGCTGTATCCGGGCACGATCCTGCAGGGAACCACCGTCGTCGGTGACGGCTGCGACATCGGCCCCGACACCCGGCTCGACGACTGCGCGGTCGGCAGCGGCGCCGTCGTCGAGCACACCGTCGGCCACGACGCCGAGATCGGACCCGACGCCACCGTCGGCCCGTACGCCCATCTTCCGGCCGGAAGCTCGGTCGCTGCGGGCGCAACGACCGGGGCGTTCTACACTGCATCCGTCGGCTGACCCTTTCAGCCGACTTCGGCCGGGCGCTCACGGTCGAAACACGTCGGGGAGGACGTCACAGCTCATGGAGAAGGTCACGACCAAGCGGCTCGCCCTGTACTCGGGCCGCACCCATCCGGAGCTGGCCCAGGAGGTGGCGACACACCTCAACATCGAGCTCGGCCACGACAACCTCGTCGAGTTCGCGAACGGCGAGGTGCGGTGCCGCTTCGGCGAGTCGATCCGTGGATCCGACGTGTTCGTGATCCAGAGCCACTACGGCGTCGGCGACCACTCGGTCAACGACTCGATCATGGAACACCTGATCATGATCGACGCGGCCTATCGCGCGTCCGCGAAGCGCATCACCGCCGTGTGCCCCTTCTACGGCTACGCCCGCCAGGACCGCAAGGCCGAAGGTCGCGAGCCGATCACCGCCCGCCTGATCGCCGACATGTTCAAGGCCGCCGGCGCCAAGCGGATGATCTCGATCGACCTGCACTCCGGCCAGATCCAGGGGTTCTTCGAGGGGCCGGTCGACCATCTCACGGCGATGCCGGTGCTCGAGCAGTACGTCCGCCAACACGCCACGGCCCCCGTGATCGTGTCGCCCGACGCCGGGCGCATCAAGGTGGCCGAGCGCATGGCCCAGCACCTGGTCGACATCGGCGCCGACCTCGCGTTCATCTACAAGCGTCGGCCCAAGGGCTCGACCAACGTGGCCGAGGCCGCCGAGGTGATGGGCGACGTCGACGGCCGCCTGTGCGTGCTGACCGACGACATGATCGACACCGCCGGCACCATCTGCGCGGCGGCGGAACTGCTCGTGCAACGCGGCGCCAGCGAAGTGTGGGCGATGGCCACCCACGGCGTGCTGTCGGGCCCGGCCATCGACCGGTTGAAGAACGCGCCGCTCAGCCGCATCGTGCTCACCAACACGCTGCCGCTGCCGCCGGAGAAGCAGCTCGACAAGATCGAGGTGCTGTCCGTGGCGCCGCTGATCGCCGAAGCCCTCGGCGCCGTCTTCGACGACACCAGCGTCAGCGAGATCTTCCACGGCGAAAATCTCGCCTGACCCGCTCGCCACCACCACCTCCGAAAAATGCGCTGGATTGTGCGCTGAGTGCACATATTCCTGCACATTTCGGATTGAAGATCGCCGGACCGAAATGTGCGCCGGATCGTGCACGAGGCGCTCACCGAGCGCACTTTTCGGGTCGACCGTTCGGGCGGTGAGGCCGCCCACTGGTGGGTGTGATCACCACCGAAATCCTCCAACTGGCCGCCACGCAGCACGGCGTGGTCAGCCGACACCAACTCGTCGAGATCATCGGCGTCTCACCATCGACGTACACGAGGTCGCGAGCCAAAGGGCTCGTCGTCGAGGTCGTCCCCGGCGTCGTCCGGTTCGCCTCATCGCCGGAAGACTTCATGATGCGCTGCATGGCGGTGCAGCTCCGGACCGCGCCCGTACGGATTCCTCAGCGGATGGACGGCGGGAGCGTTGGCCGGCTTGAGAAGCATGCATCGCCAGGTCATCCACGTGACCGTGCCGATCCACGTCGACTCGCGATGCCGAGCTGGGTCGACGTACACCGGAGCCGTGGTACAGCGAGGCCGACCGGATCGTGCGAGCTGACGGGCTCGTCGTCGCCACGCCGATGCGGATGCTGTGGGGGCTCGCCGCAATGTGCAACCAGCACCGGTTCGACCGCGCCGCCGAGGATGCCTGGCACCTCGGGCTCATCACGCCGGCCGCCGCCTGGTCGCTACCTCGAAGAGCACCGATGCCGCGGAAAGGACGGGGTGGCGAAGCTCGAACGATGGCTCGAAGGGGCGACCGGACGCAATCGAGCCACCCAGAGCAATCTCGAGCGAGTCGCTGCTCGAAGCACTGGAACGCTGCGGGCTCCCAACGCCGGTCCGACAACATCCGCTCGACATCCCCTCGGGTGAGACGATTCATCTCGACATCGCCTGGCCCGAGCTCCGCCTCGGCTGTGGAACCCGGCGCGTCATGGCATCACGGAGGCGATCTCGGCCAGCGTCACGACCAGGACCGCGATCCGTGCATGCACCGAGCTCGGATGGTTGATCATCCGATTCGACGAGGCGATGCGGAACGACCCTGACGCCGCGGCGGTCACAGGTCGCCCGCATCTATCGGCGACGACGCTCCGAACTCCGAAATGTGCGCTCCTGAGCCCGCCCAGTGCACGATCGAGCGCATTTTTCGGTGGGGAGGACTGAGGCTCGCGACATGCGGCGGTGGGCGGGAGGGGATGCGATCGAGCGGCCGATAGATTGGGACGCTGCTGTAACGACGTGGCGCTCGATCTGTGGGCGCCGTCACGAGATCCGATGGAAGCCGATCACCATGTCTGAGACCGTTCTCCAAGCCGAAACCGGGCGCCAAGCCGGAAGCTCCGATGCCCGCCGCCTGCGCGTCGACGGCAAGATCCCTGCAGTGGTCTACGGCCACGGCATGGATCCGCTCCCCATTTCGGTCGATCGTCGCGAGCTGCGCCAGGCCCTGTCGGGCGCTGCGGGCATGAACACGATCCTCGACCTCACCGTCGACGGCACCGTGTATCCGACGCTCATCAAGGACATCCAGCGCCACCCCGTGAAGCGCTCGGTGCAACACATCGACTTCATCCAGGTGAACCTCAACGAGGAGATCGTCGTCTCGATCCCGATCCACCTCGAAGGCGAGGCGAAGGAGGTCGCGTCGAACAACGGCCTCGTCGACCTGGCGATGCAGGAACTCGAGGTGCGCACCACCCCGCGGAACATCCCCGACGGTGTCACCATCGACATCACGGAGATGACCATGGACTCGGTCATCCGCGTGGAGGACATCACGCTGCCGTCCGGCGTGGTTGCCGAGGCCGACGCCGACGCCGTGGTCGTCACGGTGCTCGTCACCCGCACCGCTGCGTCCGATGCACAGGAAGCCGCCGACGAAGCCGCTGCGGCAGAGGCATCCGCCGATTCCGCTGCGGCAGCCGAAGCGGACGAAGCAGCCGACGGCGAGTGATCCGACGCGCCACGGTCCGATGACCGCTGGTGCCACCGAAATGTGCGCCGATATGTGCACCCAGCGCACTCCACGCCACATTTTTCGGTCGTTGAGGGGTGTGTGATGGGGTTGTTCGGGCGCGAGGGGAAGGGCGAGCCGTACGACTGGTTGGTCGTGGGGCTCGGGAACCCGGGCGAGAAGTACGCCCGCACCCGCCACAACGTCGGCGAGGAAGCCGTCAGGCTGCTCGCCGAGCGCAAGGGTGTCGCGCTGAAGGGCGGACGCGACAACGCACTCGTCGCCGAGACCCGCCTGCGCGGACCCGACGGTGAGCAACGCGTCGTGCTGGCGTTCCCGATCACGTTCATGAACGACTCGGGCCAGGCCGTCAGCGCGCTCGTGCGCCGCTACCGGATCGAGTCACCCGAGCAGATCATCGTGATCCAGGACGAACTCGACCTGCCACCGGGCGAACTCAAGATCAAGGCAGGTGGCGGTCTCGCCGGCCACAACGGCCTCCGATCGATCACGCAACACCTCAAATCGCAGGACTACCTGCGGGTGCGCATCGGCGTCGGCAAACCCGAACACAAAGACGTCGGCAAGGGCCACGTGCTGTCGAAGGTGCCCAAGGCCGAGCGAGAACTGCTCGACATCCGCATCATCGACGCCGCCGACGCGACCGAGTTGATCATCGCTCGCGGTGTGGATGCCGCCATGCAGCGCTACAACGGCACCCCATGACCCCCTCGACCCGAAATGTGCGCCGGATCGTGCACGTCGTGCAGCAGCGCATCTGGCGGCGAATTTTCGGAGTGGGGTGGGCGCATCGGGGATGGGGGCGCGAGGACCAGTGACGACGTGGGCCTCGACGAGGGCGCCGCTGGGGGCGCTGCCGGCGTTGCTGCGCGACGAGCCGGGGCTCACTCGAGCGCTCGGTGATCCGACGGCCCGACTCGCGGTGGTCGAGGTGGCCCGGCCGATCTCGATTGCCGCGCTCGCGACGCTGTCGTCACGACGCCCGCTCGTCGTCAGTTGCCCCACCGGCACCATGGCGGGCCAGCTCGCCGACGACCTCGCCCAGTTCCTGCCGCCCGGCGAGGTCGTGCACTTCCCCGGCTGGGAGACGCTCCCGTTCGAGCGGGTCAGCCCGAGCGTGGAGACGATGGGCCAGCGCCTCGACGTGCTGTGGCGCCTCCGCGATCCCGATCGCTGCCCGGCCGTGATCGTCGCCGGCGTGCGAGCACTCCTCCAGAAGCTCGGCCCCGGCGCCACCACCACCGAGCCGATCATCGTGCGACCTGCTGCCCTGGGTGGCGGGCCGGTCGACCCCGACGAACTCGGCCATCGTCTCGTCGAGTTCGGCTATCGACGCGAGGAACTCGTCGAACACCGCGGCGAGTTCGCCCGCCGCGGCGCCATCGTCGACGTGTTCCCCTCGACCGCCGACGCCCCGATCCGCATCGACCTGTGGGGCGACGAGGTCGACCGCCTCACCCGCTTCGGCGTCAACGACCAGCGCTCGACCGACGACCTCGACGAGGTCATGATCTTCCCGGCCCGCGAGCTGATGCCGAGCGCCGACGTCAGAGCCAGGGCAGCACGGCTCGTCGCCACCGAACCGTGGGGCCGGGAGCAGTGGGAGCGACTGGCCGAGGGCGTGCACTTCGACGGCATGGAGAGCTGGTTGCCCTGGCTCGTCGACGACGACCAGCTCCTCACCGACGTGCTGCCCGACACCGCGAAGGTCCTGCTCGTCGAGCCGCGCCGGATGCGCGACCGCGCCATCGACCTGATCGCCGAGGAGGACGATCTCGCCCGCACGCCTCGCCTCCACGTGGGCCCGTGACCCCGACAAGTCGTTCCCCCGACTGCACGCCGACCCCGACACGCTGCTCGACACCCGGCGATCCGACTCCTCGCCGTACGCCGGATCGTTCTGGTCGATCGACTCCACCCCCGAGACGCCCGACACCCCGCTCGTCGAAGCCTCCGGCTGGGGTCCGGTGGCCGGTGACGGCAGTGGCCTCACCGATCGCCTGATCGAGCTCATCGGGCGCGGCTACCGCGTGGTGGTCGCAGCCGACGGCACCGGATCGGCGCAACGACTGCACGACCTCCTCCTCGACAACGGCCTCGACTTCCCGGTCGTCGAAGCCGGGCGGCGAACTGCGCGTCGGCGGCAGCATCACCGTCGCCCCCCTCCACCGCGGCTGCACGCTGCCGAACGCGAAGGTGGCGATCGTCGCCGAGAGCGACCTCACCGGTCGACGCCGCGCTCACCGCGCCGTGCGCAAACAGAAGCGCGAGAGCGCCAGCACGTTCGAAGACCTGAAGTCCGGCAACTACGTCGTGCACCATCAGCACGGCGTCGGCCAGTACGAGGGCATGGTCAAGCGGGCCATCGGCGGTGTCGAGCGCGACTACCTCCTCATCTCGTACAAGGGTGGCGACAAGCTCTACGTGCCGTCCGACCAGATCGACACGCTGCGCCAGTACGTCGGCGGTGAGGCACCGAAGATGCACCGCCTCGGCGGGTCCGACTTCGCGAAGACCAAGAGCCGGGTGCGCTCGGCCGTTCGCGAGATCGCCCAGGAACTCGTGGTGCTCTACCAGAAGCGGGTCAACGCCGAGGGCCACTCGTTCGCACAGGACACACCGTGGCAGGCCGAGATGGAAGAGGCGTTCCCGTACGTCGAAACCCCCGACCAGCGCACCGCGATCGACGAGATCAAGCGCGACATGGAACTCGCCCATCCGATGGACCGCCTCATCTGCGGCGACGTCGGCTTCGGCAAGACCGAGGTGGCGATCCGCGCCGCGTTCAAGGCAATCCAGGACGGCAAGCAGGTCGCCGTGCTCGCGCCGACCACGCTGCTCGCGACCCAGCACGGCAACACGTTCGCCGACCGCTTCGCGGGCTTTCCGATTCGCGTCGAAGTGCTCTCTCGGTTCCTCACCGCGGGCCAGGCCAAGAAGGTCATCGAGGGCGTCAGGACCGGCGAGGTCGACTGCATCATCGGCACCCACCGCCTCCTTGCGAACGACGTGAAGTTCAAGGACCTCGGCCTGCTGATCGTCGACGAGGAACAGCGCTTCGGTGTGCAACACAAAGAGACGATGAAGAAGATGAAGACGAACGTCGACGTCCTCACGCTGTCCGCTACGCCCATCCCTCGCACGCTGGAGATGTCGCTCGTCGGCATCCGCGACCTCTCGCTCCTCCAGACCCCACCGGCCGACCGCCAACCGATCCTCACCTACGTCGGCGAGTACGACGAGCGCGTCGCCATCGAGTCGATCCGGCGCGAGTTGCTGCGCGAGGGCCAGGTGTTCTGGGTGCACAACCGGGTGCAGTCGATCGACACCGCCGCCAGCCGCCTGCGACAACTGGTCCCCGAAGCCCGCATCGCCATCGCCCACGGCCAGATGGACGAGAGCACGCTGGAAACGGTGGTCCAGGACTTCTGGGACGGCCAGTACGACGTGCTCGTGTGCACGACGATCATCGAATCGGGCATCGACATGCCGACCGTCAACACCCTCGTCGTGGAGCGCTCCGACCTCCTGGGTCTCGGCCAGATGCACCAGCTGCGCGGCCGCGTCGGGCGCTCCGGATCGCGGGCGTACGCGTACCTCTTCTATCCGCGCGACAAGGTGCTCACCGAGGAGGCCTACGAGCGGCTGCGCACGATCGGCGAGTCGACCGAACTCGGTTCGGGCTTCAAGATCGCCATGCGCGACCTGGAGATCCGTGGCGCCGGCAACCTGCTCGGCGAATCGCAGTCGGGCCACATCGCTGCGGTCGGATACGACCTCTACTGCCAGATGGTGACCGAGGCAGTCAGCGAGATGAAGGGCGAGCCCCAGCCCGAGGCGCGGTCGGAAATCAAGCTCGACGTGCCGACCGACGCGTTCCTCCCGACGGACTACGTCGCCAAGGAGGAGTTGCGCCTCGAGGCCTACCGTCGCCTCGCCGGCGTCACGACCGAGGCCGAGGTCGACGACATCCGCACCGAGTGGGAGGACCGTTACGGGCCGCTTCCCGACCCGGCGGGAGCGCTCCTCCAGGTCGGCTACCTGCGCGCCGAGTGCCATCGCCTCGGTGTCACCGACATCCAGATCTCCGGGTCGGCGTCCACGGGTGGTACCGCCAAGTTGGCGCCGTTGGAGCTGAAGCTGTCGGAGACCATGCGCCTGCGCCGCATCTCGAAGGGCGCAAAGTACAAGGAGGACCTCGGCCAACTCGTCGTGCCGCTCCCCCGGGGCGCCGACGCGTCGAACTTCCTCTCGACGTTCCTCCGCGACCTCGTCCCAGCCGAATGAAACGCGGGTCTGACCCGTACGTCTGACCCTGCGTCTCAACCTGCGTCTCGACCTGCGTCTCAACCCGCGTGCCATTCTGCGGGTAGCGTTCGGCCAGTGGTTCGACGCTCGTTGATGATCCTGCTCCCACTCACGTTGGCCGCCGTCACGGCGGGCTGCTCGACGTTGTCCGACAGCGACGTCGTCGCCCGGGTGAACGACGTCGAGTTGACCAGCGACGAGTTCGACGCCCAGCTGACCGAACTCGGTGTCACCGGCGACGAGGTCGTCGACCTCGAACCCGTTCGTGCCGAGCTCAGCCGGTGGATCCAGCAACAGCTCGTCCCCGCCGAGGAGATCGCCGCCATCTACGACGCCGGTGCCGCCGAGGCCGGTGTGGTCTGCATCCGTGCCATCGTGGTGGTCGACCAGGAGGCCGCCGATGCCGCCCTCGACGACATCGAATCGGGCACCGACTTCGTCGAGGTGTTCCAGCGCGACAACCTCGACCAGAGCCTCACCGCGACGAACGGCGCCATCCCGTGCATCTCGGCCGCCGACCTCGAAGGCAACGCCGGAACGCCGTTCATCGACGTCGCGGCCACCCTGTCGGCCGACAACTCCACGGGCACCGCGGTGCTCCTCGATGACGCCGGCTCCGAGTTGGCCTCGGTCGTTCTCGTGTTCCGTGCATGGGACGAACTCGAGAGCGTCGATGCCGAGCAGGTGACCAGCCTCATCGACGTCACCGAATTCGCGGCCGACGCCGACGTCTACGTCGACTCACGCTACGGAACGTTCGACGCCGCGACCGGCACGGTCGTGAGTCTCAGCTGAGCGTGCTCGACGACGCCGAACACCGGGCGCGCCGATGACGAGCGCCGCGGAACCCGCGACCGGGGCGCCCCGCATCGTCGTCGTCGGTCTCGGGCCAGGCGGTCATCAGCACGTCACCGACGAGACGCGCCACGCCATCGACCGTCTCGATCACCGCTACCTGCGTACCGCCATCCACCCGAGCGCCGATCTCGTCGGCGACGCCACCACGTTCGACCACCTCTACGAGGCCGCCGACACCTTCGACGACGTCTACACCGAGATCGCCGCCACCCTGGTGGCTGCCGCCGGCGCCCACGGCGAGATCCTCTACGCCGTGCCCGGGTCGCCGCTCGTACTGGAACGAACGGTCCGCCACCTACGCGGCCGCGACGACATCGACCTCGTGGTGCTCCCCGCGATGTCGTTCCTCGACGTGGCATGGGCGAGGCTCGGCATCGACCCGGTGGAAGCGGGAGTCCGCCTCGTCGACGGTCACGACTTCGCCACAGCCGCGGCCGGCGAACGCGGTCCGCTGCTCGTCGCCCACACCCACGCGGACTGGGTGCTGTCGGAGATCAAGCTGGCGGTCGACGGCGCCACGGGTGACGAACGCGTCACGATCCTCCAGGCACTCGGCACCCCCGACGAGCTGATCGTCGAGACGACGTGGGCCGAACTCGACCGCAGCGTCACCGCCGACCACCTGACCTCGCTCTGGATTCCCGAACTCGCCACACCGGTCGGCGCCGAGTACGTCCGCTTCCATCAACTCACCCGGCTGCTGCGCGAGCAGTGCCCATGGGACATCGAGCAGACCCACGAGACCCTCATGCCCCATCTCCTCGAGGAGACCTACGAGGTGGTCGATGCGATCGACGGCCTCGACCCCGACGACCCGACCACCGACGACGACCTCATCGAGGAACTCGGCGACCTGCTCTACCAGATCGAGTTCCACGCCACGATCGCCGAGCAGGAAGGGCGGTTCACGATCGCCGACGTCGCGTCGGGCATCCACGACAAGCTCGTGCGTCGGCACCCGCACGTGTTCGGCGACCTCGTCGGATCCGACCTCGGTACCGACGAGGTGCTCGCCAACTGGGACGACATCAAACGCTCCGAGAAGTCACGTTCGTCGGTCTTCGACGGCATCCCTCGTTCGATGCCGGCCCTGGCCTACGCCGCGAAGGTCGGCGGCAAGGCATCGAAGGTCGGGTTCGACTGGCCCGACGTCGGGGGCGCCTTCCCCAAGATCGCGGAGGAGACCGACCGAACTGCTCGCCACGCTCGACGAGGAGTCCCGACCGATCGGCGGAGGAACTCGGCGACCTGCTGTTCGCCGTCGTCAACGTCGCTCGCCACCTGCGCGTCGATCCCGAGCTCGCGCTGCGGGCGGCAACCGACAAGTTCCGCACACGATTCGAGCGTGTCGAGGCCCTCGCCATCGAGCGTTCGATCGACCTTCGCGATGCCGACGCTGCCCACCCTCGACGCGCTCTGGGACGAGGTCAAGTCGACCGAGACGTGACACGTACACGATGTGTCTGGCACATCGTGTACGTCAGGTGGCCGGTAGCGGGACCGGCCCCTCGGGGCCCGGTGGTGGCTGGGCGGCCATCGCCGCAAGCGTCTGCTCCCACTCTTTGCGCCACCGCCTCCAACGCAGGTCGATGACCTCGTCGATCACGGTCGTGGCGCGCCACGTGCACAGCGTGAGCATCAACGCCGGTACGCCGAACACCATGCCAACCTGCACCGTTCGCTCCGACGCGGTGAGTCCACCGTCTTCGAGCATCTCGGCAAGTCCGAGCGAATTCGCGAGCACCACACCGACCGCTGCGATCAACGGCAGCCAGAACCAGGCAGCAACCACGCGCACCGGGGCACCGATCCGGTGTGCCTGCGCGGTGTGGTAGTGGAATGGCGTCCAGACGAGCACGAAGCACAACAGGACGGCGGCGATCGTGGCAGTGACGACCGCAACGTCGTCGGGGTTGTCGGCGAATCGGTCACGAGCCCATTCCACGACTCGGAATGCCCCGACCGGGGCGACGAAGGCCACGAGCCACAGCACGACGGCGACCAACGCACTCGAGCCGCGGCGATACAGCGTGGCGGGAACCAGACGCTTCGCATCGAGCATCGCCAACGCGCTCCAACAGACCAGCATGCACGCGGCGAGGAGGTACGTGGTGACGACCGCCGGCGATTCGACGAGGCCACCGGGCTGGGCGTACTCGGTCAGCATCACCACCACGATTCCGACGAGCTGAGCGAGCACGAGTAGGTAACGGAGCCACCATGTGGCAAACAGGCGCGGTGGCGGCTCGACGCGCAACGGGACGAAGTGTTCAGGGACATCGCCGGGATCGAGGAGCTGCGCGGGATCGACGCGGGCCGCGGCAAGCGAGGGAGTCGGTGGCGGTGGCGGAGGCGGTGGCGGCACCGCGAGCGAAGGCGGAGGCGGCACCGCGAGCGAAGGCGGAGGCGATACGGCGAGGTGTGGCGGTGAGGGCAGCGGTGACGCGGATCGAGCCGGGTCAGGCGAGGACGACCACGCGCCCGGCACCGGATCACCGGGCGTCGTCATGGGGCGTGGCCCATCACCGAGACCCGCTCGGACGACGCTGCTGCCATCGGGATCGAGGAGGCGGCCTCGGCGTGACGGCGCTTCACCGCCTCGCGCTGATCTACGAGGGCATTGTGCAGGTCTGCTTCGTGCTCGGTCGCCACCTCGAGTGTCCGACACGCCTCGGTCACTGCCAGCGTGGAGAACACCTGCAGCAGCGCTCCAATGGCGAGGAAAACGGCGAGTCGACCGAAGTCGGTGTCAGGCGATTCCTCGATCGTCGTGAGCCCACCGAGCGCCTGGAGGTACACGACCAGCACGACGCCGAACAGGTACGCGATCCGCAGCGGCGTTCGGCGAGCATCGACGGCGTCGCCGGCGCGCCCCAGGAGGAAGAGTGGGACGTACAGTGCAGCCGCCTGCGCGGCGAATCCCACGATGGTCATGCCGACGGACTGATCGACGACGAATCGATCAGCGAGCGCCCAGAATCCAACGGCGACCGCCGGCCACGACAATGCAGCGATGAACGGGTTCCGCCGTCGGCCGGAGGCCATGCGGGCGTTCGCGACCGCCACGAAGGTCCAGATCGATGCCAGCGCGATCAGCGCGAAGCCCAACACCCGTGCACCGCTGCGGAGGACTGCGATCGCATCCCAGGCCCGTTGACCCTGCGTCGGCAGCAGGCCACCGTCGCGCGACTCGAGCCAGAACATGAACATGACGACCGAGCCCACGAGCGTCAAGATGGCCAGGCCCGCCAGCATCGTGACGATCACGAGCCTGAACAGGTTGGCCCCCGGGATCAGACGCACCCGCTTGCGCTTGGCCACTGCGGCGTGACGAGCACCAGCCCGGCGGGTCACCAGACGTGAGCGCATCCCACCCGATCTCACCGTGCCCGCGTGCCCTCGGCGCCGGTCGGCAGCGAGCTGCAGTGCCTCTTCGACAGTGCCCGCCGCCCGCCAGGCGAGCAGGACGATGATCACACACGGCACAACGGCAACCACGCCGACGAGCCAGAGCGGTGCCCACAACTCGATCGTCGATCCATCCGAGACCGCACCGCTGAAGTGCAACGCAACGATCGAACCGACCCCGACGACGGCCAGCGCGATGGGAACCCACATCCACTGCGACAGCCGCGGCCGAGTGACCGCCCACCTGGCGGATCATGCCCGACAACAGAAAGAACGGCCGATAGGTCAACGGGATGGCGAGCAGCAGGGCAGCGACCGCGATCAGCAGCGGCAATGACGACACGGGTTCTTCGGCGTTCCCGCTGATCTCTTCGCCGAGAGACGCCACGATGACGACGGCAACACCGACGAGCGCGAACGGCACCAACCAGGCTCCGACGGCCTTCTTCGGGTCGGGGAGCTCCCTCGACCTCGCCGGCTCGACGAGGCGGCGCGCATTCAACGCGGCGAACCAGGTCCATCCGAGCACACAGGCACCGGCGACTGCACCCGCAGCGATCGACCACCACACGTTGGCGTCCGACCAGGGCTGATCGGCGGCCAACCGCTGGATCTCGTGCCCCATCAACGCGAACGCGAGCGACAGCGCGATTGCTCCCAACAGTCGCCAAGGGAACATCGGCGCCAGACCGTGGACCGACACGAGCATCACCGGCGGGGCGCCGGGCGCGGAGATCGCGCCGACGGTCGGTGGCGGCAGCGGCATCCCCTGCGACCCTGGATCCACGGGTTCCATGTCGTCGCCATCGGCAGGCCGTGCCAGGAACTTGAGGGAAACCTCGCGAGTTGCAGACGACCTGCGGAGTTCCGCGCCCCATCTCGGCCAGGTACGTTGGACGACATGAGCGAGATCGTCAGCATCACCGGACGCGAAATCCTGGATTCACGTGGCAACCCCACCGTCGAGGTCGATGTCCTGCTCGACTCCGGTGCACTCGGCCGCGCCGCGGTCCCGTCGGGAGCCTCGACCGGTGAACACGAAGCGGTCGAGCTACGCGATGGCGGCGATCGCTTCGGCGGCAAGGGTGTGCTGAACGCCGTCGGGTACGTCAACGACGAGATCGCCGATGCGCTCGAGGGCTTCGACGCACTCGACCAACGGTTCCTCGACCAGGTGATGCTCGACCTCGACGGCACCGACAACAAGTCACGCCTCGGCGCCAACGCCGTGCTCGGCACGAGTCTCGCCATCGCCAAGGCGGCCGCGATCGAACTCGATGTGCCGCTGTACCGCTACATCGGCGGCCCGAACGCCCACGTACTCCCCGTGCCGATGATGAACGTGATCAACGGAGGGGTCCACGCCGACAACTCGATCGACCTGCAGGAGTTCATGGTGATGCCGGTCGGAGCGCCGAGCTTTCGCGAGGCGTTGCGCTGGGGCACCGAGACCTACCACGTCCTCAAGCAGGTGATCCACGAGCGCGGGCTGTCGACTGCGGTCGGCGACGAAGGCGGGTTCGCTCCGAACCTCGACTCGAACGAGGAAGCGATCAAGGTACTCGTCGAGGCAATCACTCGCGCCGGGTTCACGCCCGGTGACGACATCGCCATCGCACTCGACCCTGCCACCAGCGAAATCTTCCACGACGGCGCGTACCACCTCACCGGCGAGGGCAAGGTGCTGTCCCCATCGGAGATGACCGACTACTGGGTGCGCCTCGTGGAGACCTACCCGATCGTGTCGATCGAGGACGCGATGGACGAGAACGACTGGGAGGGCTGGGCGACGCTCACCCAGGCCGTCGGCGACAAGGTGCAACTGGTGGGCGACGACCTGTTCGTCACCAACTCCACGCGGCTGCAGACCGGGATCGACAAAGGCGTGGCCAACTCGATCCTGATCAAGGTCAACCAGATCGGCTCGCTCACCGAAACGCTCGACACGGTCGAACTCGCCACCCGACACGCCTACACCTCGGTGATGAGCCACCGTTCGGGTGAAACCGAGGACGCCACGATCGCCGATCTCGCCGTCGCCACCAACTGCGGCCAGATCAAGACCGGCGCCCCTGCCCGCAGCGACCGCGTCGCCAAGTACAACCAGCTCCTGCGCATCGAAGCCCAACTCGGCGACTCCGCCGAGTACCGCGGCCGCGCCGCCCTCGCGCCGCGTTGCAGTGGCGGGCTCGTCGTCCGCTGCGCTTCCTCCTCGCGCCGCGTCCGCCTCGTCGCTGGCGCTTCCCTCGGCGGCTGCCAGCGAACGGGTGCCACGGCAGAACGGACCTCAGCTGCGAGACTGGCGCGGTGAGTCGTTCACGCACCACCTCGATCCCGAGGCCGAAGGAACAGCCGAAGGCGGCCGACGTCGGTCGGTCGCGTCTCGGCGACTTCACTCGGCCGATCCCGACCGACAAGCGCATCCTTCGACGACCGCGCTGGGTGCTCTTCGGCGGCGTCTTCGTGCTCGTCGTCGGCGCCACCATCGTCGCCGCGCTGTTCATCTTGCCGGTACAGACCTGGATGGACCAGGACGACGATCTCGCCCAACGTCAGGCCGAACTGGACGAGCTCCAGAAGGTCAACGGCCAGCTCGCCGGCGAGGTCGAACGGCTCCAGACCGACGACGGCATCCGCGAAGCCGCCCGCGAGGAAATCGGCTTCGTCGACGCCGGAGACCGCCGCACCACGATCCTGCCGTTGCCCGCGCTTCCGACCGAACTGCCACCTGGGTGGCCGTACAACGTCGTCACCGGAATCCTGGCTGCGCGTACGGCTGGTCCTGCACCCGTCACCGCCGACTAGGTTCACATCGACGCAGCCCGAACGGGGCGCAAGTGGGGTTGAAGGAGCACACGTGGCCGGCAGCATTCTCGGAACCAGGGTCCAGCGCAAGGAAGACCCCAAGTTCCTCACCACGGGCGGCGTCTACGTCGACGATCTCACCGAGGAGCTGCTCGTCGGGGCGCTGCACGTCGTCTACGCCCGCTCGGCTGCCGCCCATGGCACGATCCTGTCCATCGATGTCGAGGGCGTGAAGGACATGCCCGGCGTCGTCGGAGTGTTCACCGCCGAGTCACTCGGCCTCGAACCTCTTCCATCGCCGTTCAACCCGATGGTCGCCCGCACGCTGCTGGCCAGCGACAAGGTTCGCTACGTCGGCGAGCCCGTCGTGGCAATCGTTGCCGAGACGGCGGCCCAGGCGACCGACGCCGCCGAGATGGTGTTCGTCGACGTCGACTTCCTCCCGACACTCGTCGACATCGAGGCCGCCGCGTCGTCCGAGACCCTGGTCTACGACGCCGCCGGATCGAATGTGGTCTTCGACACCAGCGCGATCGGCATGCCCGACAACACCGCCGCCGCCGACTACTTCGCGGACTGCGAGGTCACCGTCACCGGCCGGTTCGTCAACCAGCGGGTCGCCCCGTGCCCGCTCGAGGTCCGCGGGTCCGCTGCGACCTGGGTCGACGGCCGGCTCTACCAGTGGTTGTCCACTCAGCACGCGCAGGGCACCAAGGCCTCGTTCGCAGCCGCCAACGGGGTCGAGCCCGACGAGATCCGCGTCATCACCCCCGACGTCGGTGGGGGATTCGGTGCCAAGATCGGCACCTACCCCGAGGAGTTGCTGCTCGGCCCGATCTCCAAGGCGCTCGGCCGACCGGTCCGGTGGCGCGAGACCCGCAGCGAGTCGATGATGGGGCTCGGCCACGGACGCAGCCAGGTGCAGTACGCCACCATCGGCGGCAGCCGTGACGGCAACGTCACGCACTACCAACTGCTGCTCCTGCAGGACTGCGGCGCCTTCGCCGAAATCGGCACGGTGCTGGCAATGGCCATGACCCGCCCGATGGCTTCGGGCGTCTACGACATCCCGAACATCGAGGTACGTGCCACGTCGGTCGTCACCAACACGACACCGACGGTCCCCTACCGGGGTGCAGGTCGCCCCGAGGCAACCGCCGCGATCGAACGGGCGATGGACATGTTCGCCGCCGAGATCGGCAAGGACGTCGTCGACGTGCGCCGCATGAACCTCATCCCGAAGTTCCTCGAACCACACACCACCTCGATCGGCCAGACGTACGACGTCGGCGACTTCGAGGGCGCGCTCGACAAGGCACTGGCGGCCGCCGGGTACGAGGAGCTGCGCGCCGAGCAGGCCAGCCGCCGCGCCGCCGGTGACGACAAGCAGCTCGGCATCGGCGTGAGTGTGTACGTCGAGATCACCGGCGGCGTCGACCCGATGGGGGAAGCCGCCAAGATCGAGGTGCAGGACGACGGTTCGGCCCTGGTCTACACCGGCACGTCGCCGCACGGCCAGGGCCACGACACGTCGTGGTCGATGATCGCCAGCGACCAGACCGGCATCCCGATGGACAAGATCACCCTCATCTGGGGCGACACCGACCTCGTGCCCGAAGGCGGCGGCACGATGGGGTCACGTTCGCTGCAGGTCGGCGGATCCGCAGTCAACAAAGCGTCGATCGAACTCGTCGAGAAGGCCCAGAAGCTCGCCGCGTCGCTGCTCGAAGCCGACGAGGCCGACATCGTGCTCGACAAGGACCACGGCGCCTTCCACGTCGCCGGCACGCCGGCCGTGTCGAAGACCTGGGCCGACCTGGCCGTTGCGGCCAAGGGCCAGGGCGACGATCTCACGATCGACACCCGCTTCGATGCCGGTCAGGCCACGTTCCCCTTCGGGGCACACGTCGCCGTCGTCGAGGTCGACACCGGGACGGGCCACGTGAAGCACCTGCGCCAGATCGCGTGCGACGACGCCGGCCGGGTCGTCAACCCGATGCTGCTCGACGGCCAGATCCACGGCGGCATCGCCCAGGGCACGGCACAGGCGCTGCTCGAAGAGATCCGCTACGACGAGGATGGCAACCCGATCACGTCGAACCTCGCCGAGTACGGGATGATCTCCGCCGCCGAGCTGCCGAGCTTCGAGGTGATCCACATGGAGACCCCCACGTTCGTCAACCCGCTGGGAGCGAAGGGCATCGGCGAATCGGGCACCATCGGTTCGACGCCGGCCGTCCAGTCCGCCGTCGTCGACGCCCTCGGCCACCTCGGCGTCCGCCACATCGACATGCCCGCCACCGCCGAAAAAGTCTGGCGCGCCATCCAAACCGCCACCGCCTGAGGAGCCCACCACCATGACCCAACTCGACGATCACGAGGCAGCAAGCACCGCCGACACCCACCCCCGAGCACACTTCACGAGCTTCGAGGAATCGACGGCCGAGGACTGGGCGATCATCACTCCGCAGCTGGCGATCACCCAGTCATTCGTCGCCGATCGTGTCATCGGCCTCATGCGCGACCTGGAGTTCGATCACGGCGGGTTCCCGATCAACCGGCTCGAACACAGCTTGCAGACCGCAACGCGTGCCGAGCGCGACGGCCGCGACGACGAGTACGTGCTGTGTGCGCTGCTGCACGACATCGGCGACACGCTGAGCCCGTACAGCCACCCCGACATCGCGGCGGGCATCCTCAAGCCGTTCGTGTCGGAGGCCAACCACTTCATGGTCAAGAACCATGGTGTGTTCCAGGGCTACTACTTCTGGCACCACATCGGCGGTGACAAGGACGCCCGCGAGCAGTTCCGCGATTCGGAGTACTTCGCCCACACCGAGGAGTTCTGCGCGAAGTACGACCAGACCGCGTTCGACGCCGAGTACGACAGTAATCCGCTCGAACACTACGAGCCGTTGATCCGCCAGATTCTCCACAGCCGCTGAGCACACTGCCGCACCGTGAACCCAAGTCCGTTCGGACGGCTCCAGCGGGCCCTCGGCATGGTGCTCACCGTCATGGTGATCGGCACGGTCGGCTACATGCTGTTCGGGATGTCGTTCAACGACGCCGCCTACCAGACGGTCACCACGGTGACGACGGTCGGCTTCCGCGAACTCCAGGAATTCGACGCCGCCCGGCAGTGGTTCACCATCGCGCTGATCATCATGGGCGCCTCCACGGTGCTCTTCACCTTCACCATCGCAGTGCAGTTCGTGTACGACGGGCAGCTGCGCAACGTCCTCGGGAGTCGCTTCATGCACCGTGAGATCGCCAAACTCAGCGGACACACCATCGTGTGCGGATGGGGACGCGTCGGGCGGGCGGTGGCCGACGATCTGCGCACCGCCGGGCACGATGTCGTCATCGTCGACGTCGATCCGGAACGGACCAGAGGGGTGCCCTATCCCACCGTCGTCGGTGATGCCACCCTCGACTCGACGCTGCGCGAGGCCGGCCTCGAGCGCGCCGGAGCACTGATCGCGGCGCTGGAAGGTGACGCCGAGAATCTGTTCGTGACGCTGTCGGCCCGCGCGATCGTGCCCGAGCTCTTCATCGTCGCCCGGGCCCGTCAGGACGAGAGCGTCCCCAAGCTCACCAACGCCGGCGCCGACCGCGTCGTCAACCCTCAGGAACTCGGAGCAGCGCGCATGGCATCGTTCGTCGCCCGGCCGAACGTGGCCGAGTTCGTCGACGTCGTGATGCACGAACGCTCGCTCGAGTTCCGCATGCAGGAGTTCGACGTGCCCGCCGACTCAGCACTGGCGGGCATCACGCTGCGCGATGCCGATCTGCGCAAGACCACCGGCGTGCTCATCCTCGCCATGCGACGCGTCGACGGCTCGTTCACCACCAACCCCGAACCCGACACGATGATCGAACCGCACCAGGTGCTGATCGCCGTCGGCACCGACGACGACATCGCCCGTCTCGACGACCTGATCGCCCGATGACGCACGTCCTGCTCGACCTCGACGGCACGTTGTCGGACTCGTCACTCGGCATCGGCCGATCACTCCGGCACGCATTCTCCGCGTGCGGCTACGAACCACCGACCGACGAACAGGTCCGTTCCGTCATCGGCCCGCCCTTCGAACTGAGCTTTCCCACACTCGGGGTACCGGTCGACGACATCGAACGTGTCGTGGCGGTGTACCGCGAGCGCTACGAGGACATCGGACTGTTCGAGAACGAGGTGTACCCCGGGATCGCCGCGATGCTCGACGAGTTGCGCGGCGCCGGCCACACCCTGTCGCTCGCCACCGCCAAACCGCAATCGACCGCCATCCGCATCGTCGAGCACTTCGGGTTCACCGGCTACTTCGCCGTGCAGGCCGGCGCCACGATCGACGTCCACTCGGGCCGTCGGACGAAGTCCGAGGTGATCACCTACGCACTCGCCGAACTGGGCGTCGGTCCGACCCCTCAGGACCTGGCAGACGTGATCATGATCGGCGACCGTGATCACGATGTGGAGGGCGCCCACGACAACGGCATCGACTGCATCGGCGTCACCTGGGGGTTCGGATCGGTCGACGAACTCGCCACCGCCGGCGCAGTTGCGCTCGTCGACTCGCCCGGCGAAGTTGCCGCTGCCGTCGCGGCGACGTACCGTTCGTGACGGCCATGAGCACCACCGCCGATCGTCCCCACGAGCGCCAGCCCCACTGCAGTGTCGGCGTCGGCGCCGGACCGCTTCATGCGCAACGTCCTGCGCCTCCCCGAAGGACAGACGGCGACTGCCGCCGAGGCCCGGTCAGCGTTCCAGAAGTCGCTGTTCATCAGCACCTGCCGATGCCTCCTCATGTACATCGTGTTCCCATTCGTACTGCCCGCCGTGGGTATCGCACGAGGGGTCGGCCCGTTCATCGGGGTCGTCATCGGCATCCTCGCCATCGTGTCGATCACCTACAGCATCCGGCGGTTCTGGCGGGCGAACCACTCGAAGCGCTGGCACTACACGATCTTCGGACTCACCATCATCGGGTTCCTGATCTTCCTCGCCTTCAAGGACATCGCCACCATCACCTGAGCGAACCCGGGCCGTTCGCGCCCTCGGTTGCAACCGGTGTCGGGAGATGGTGCATGATGTGCACCGGGCCGATGCCCGGACATCTCACCGCACGACATGGGGGCAACAGTGGAAATCACCGTCACGGTCAACGGCACACCGCAGACACACGACGTGGAGCCACGCCTCCTGCTCGTGCAGTACATCCGTGAGGTCGTCGGGCTGACCGGCACCAACATCGGCTGCGACACGTCGTCGTGCGGCGCCTGTTCGTTGCACCTCAACGGCGAGGCCGTCAAGAGCTGCACCGTGCTGGCCGTGCAGGCCGATGGCCAGGACATCCGAACGATCGAGGGCATGGCCGCCGCCGACGGCACGCTGCATCCGATGCAGCAGGCATTCATGGAGAACCACGGTCTGCAGTGCGGCTACTGCACGCCCGGCATGGTCATGGCCGCGACCAGCCTGCTCGAGGAGAACCCGAACCCGACCGAAGAGGACGTGCGACTCGGTCTCGAAGGCAACCTGTGCCGATGCACCGGCTACCACAACATCGTGAAGTCCGTCCTCGCCGCCGCGTCGGCGAACGCCTGAGCAGCCGCACCGGCACCGTGTGACAACTGACTGGATGGGGGTCCAGCGATGACCATGACCGAGGAGACGACCGCCACCCGGGTGATCGGCCAGCGCCTGCTCCGCAAGGAAGACCCGGTCCTCCTGACCGGTGAAGCCGTGTTCGCCAACGACATGAAGGTGCCCGGGGCGCTCCACATGGCCGTGCTGCGCAGCCCCTACGCCAGCGCCACGATCGTGTCGATCGACACCTCCGCGGCGGCCGCGATGCCCGGCGTCCGGGCCGTCTACACCGGCGCCGACCTCGCCGACCAGTGGGCGGCACCCATGCCCTGTGCGTGGGCCGTCACCGAGGACATGCTGAACCCGCCACATCATCCGATCGCCATCGACGCGGTCCACTACGTCGGCGACGGCGTGGCGGTGGTGCTCGCGGACACCGACACGATCGCCCACGACGCCATCGAGGCGATCGACGTCGAGTACGACTCGCGTGAACCGATCGTCGAACTCGAAGATGCCCTCTCCGACCGCGTGCTGGTCCACCCCGATCTCGCCACGAACTCGGCCTACACGTGGAATCTCCTCGTCGAGGAGACCGACGGCGCCGTCCAGAAGGCCTTCGACGACGCTGCGTACACGGTCAGCGAACGGTACGTCCAGCAGCGTCTCATCCCGATGGCGATGGAGCCGCGAGCCGTCGTGTCGATCCCGCAGCCGTTCGGCGGCGACGTCACGCTGTACACATCGACGCAGATCCCACACGTACTCAAGGTGATGGTTGCCGTCACGCTCGGTGTGCCCGAGCACCAGTTGCGCGTGGTCGCCCCGGCCGTTGGTGGCGGCTTCGGCGCCAAGCTCGACGTGTACGCCGAGGAACTGCTGTGCGTCGCACTGTCACGCAAGCACGGCGTGCCGGTGCGCTGGAACGAGACCCGGTCGGAGAACACCGTCGCCACCATCCAAGGGCGTGGCCAGATCCAGCACATCGAGCTCGCCGCCGACTCCAACGGCAAGCTGACCGCCGTTCGCGTCCGCCTCACCGCCGACATGGGCGCCTACCTGCAACTGATCACGCCGGGCATCCCGATCCTCGGGGCCTTTCTGTACGCGGGCGTGTACGACCTCCCGAAGGCGTACGACTTCTCGTGCACCGGCGTCTTCACCAACCTCACCCCGACCGACGCCTATCGCGGCGCCGGGCGCCCCGAGGCGACGTACGCCATCGAGCGGGCCATGAACGCGCTCGCAGCCGTTGTGGGCGTCGACCCGCTCGAGTTCCGACGTCGCAACTTCATCCGCAAGGACCAGTTCCCGTACGAGGCGTTCACCGGGCTCGTCTACGACTCGGGCGACCACGACGCGGCAGCCACCATCGCCGCCGACATGATCGACTACACCGGCGTGCGAGCGCGCCAGGCCGAGCAGAACGTCGAGGGCGCCACGAAGCGACTCGGGTTGGGGATCTCCAGCTACTTCGAGATGTGCGGCCTCGCGCCGTCGCGGGTGCTCGCCTCGCTCAACTATTCGGCCGGCGGCTGGGAAGCCGCGACCGTACGCATCCTGCCGACATCCAAGGTGCAGGTCGTCACCGGCACGTCGCCCCACGGCCAGGGACACGAGACGTCGTGGTCGATGATCGTGGCCGACAAGCTCGGCATCGATCCTGCCGACGTCGATGTCCTGCACTCCGACACCGCCATCGCCCCGCTCGGCATGGACACCTACGGCTCGCGCTCGCTCCCCGTCGGCGGCGTCGCCGTGTCGATGGCGTGCGACAAGGTGATCGACAAGGCCAAGCAGATCGCCGCGCACCAGATGGAGGCCAACGTCGACGACCTCGAATTCGCCGATGGCGTGTTCCGCGTGGCGGGATCGCCCGACAAGGAGATGCCGCTCGCCGCGATCGCCTTCGAGGCGTTCACCGCCCACAACCTCCCCGACGGCCTCGAGCCGAACCTCGAGGCGCAGGTCACCTACGACCCGCCCAACTTCTCGTGGCCGTTCGGAACGCACATGTGCCTCGTCGAGGTCGACACCGAGACCGGTGACGTCGACGTGCTGGCGTACGTGGCCGTCGACGACTGCGGCAATCAGGTCAACCCGATGATCGTCGAGGGCCAGGTGCACGGCGGCGTCGTCCAGGGCATCGCGCAGGCGTTGTACGAAGGCGCCGACTACGACTCGGACGGCAACCTGCGCACGTCGACCCTCGCCGAGTATCTCGTGCCGGCAGCCAGCGACGTGCCACCGATCACCATCGGCCACTCGGTGACGCCGTCGCCGACGAACCCGCTCGGGGTGAAGGGTGTCGGCGAGGCCGGCACCATCGGATCGGCACCCGCCGTGATGAACGCCATCGTCGACGCGTTGTCGGGCCTCGGGGTCCACGACGTGGCGATGCCCGCCAGCCCGAACACGGTGTGGAATGCCATCCACGCCGCCCAATCCACCAGTATCAGCCCCAACGGAGGCCCCCAGTGATTCCCGCTGCATTCGACTACGTCCGCGCCGAGTCGGCCGAGGAAGCCATCAGCCTCATCGGACAGCACGGTGACGAGGCCAAGTTCATCGCGGGTGGGCACAGCCTGCTCCCGATGATGAAGCTGCGCCTGGCCCAGCCGAGCGTGCTGATCGACATCGGCCGACTCAGCGATCTGTCCTACATCCGCGATGCCGGCGACCACATCGCCATCGGGGCGATGACGCGCCACATGGACGTCGAGACATCGGATGTCCTGAAGCAGCACGTGCCACTCCTCGCCCATGCCGCCGGCCACGTCGGCGACCCGCAGGTGCGGCACCGCGGCACCATCGGTGGCTCGATCGCCCACGCCGACCCGGCCTCCGATCTTCCCGCAACCACGCTGGCACTCGGTGCCACCTACGTCGCCCAGGGTCCGAGCGGTACGCGTGAGATCGCGGCGAGCGACTTCTACCAGACGTTCTTCGAGTCGGCCCTCGAAGCCGACGAGGTGCTCACCGAGATCCGGGTGCCGAAGATGAACGGCGCCGGTTGGAGTTTCCAGAAGTTCAACCGTCGCGCCCAGGACTGGGCGATCGTCGGCGTGGCCGCCTGGCGCAGCGGCGACCGAGCGGGTGTCGGCCTCGTCAACATGGGCGCCACACCGGTGCTCGCCACGAGCGTTGCTGCCGCCATCGCCGGCGGGGCCAGCGTCGCCGACGCCGCCGAACAGGCCGCAGCCGACGCCGATCCGCAAGCCGACCTCAACGCCAGCGTCGAGTACCGCCAGCACCTCGCCAAGGTGCTCACCCGCCGCGCCCTCGACGCCGCCTCCGCCTGACCCGTTCCCGTAACGTTTGGTGTCAGACACCAAACGTTACGCATGCGAACGTGACGACGTCGCGATCGCGAGAACACGTGCGACACTGGGGCGATGGTGACGACCGAGCCGGTGCCGACCGGCAACACGTACGACAAGTACGCCTCGACGAACCCGATCGAACAGCGGATGATGCGCGGGTTCTTCGCCGCGTTCGACTCCATGCTCGACGCCGCGAGCGCCTCCGGCACACCACAGCGGATCCTCGAGATCGGCGTCGGCGAGGGCATCGTCACCACCCGGGTCATCGAACGATTCCCCTCGGCCAGCGTGCTCGGCCTCGACCTGCCCGACGACGAACTCGCCGAGAACTGGAAGGCACACGACCTGTCGTGCGTGTTCGGCGACGCCACCACGTTGCCGTTCCCCAACGATTCGTTCGACCTCGTTCTCGCCATCGAGGTGTTCGAGCATCTGGGCGACACCGCCGGCGCGCTCCACGAGCTGCATCGGGTGTGCTCGGGTTCACTGATCGCATCGGTGCCGTTCGAGCCGATCTGGCGCGCCGGCAACATGGCCCGCGGCCGCTACTGGCGCGAGCTCGGCAACACCCCGGGCCACATCAACCACTGGACCAACCGCGGCTTCGCGAAGCTCGTCGCCACCCAGTTCGACGTGGTCCAGACGGCCACGCCACTGCCATGGACGATGGTGCGCGCCACCCCGATCGAATGACCCGGTCGCGCCTCGTCAACCTGCTCGGCATCGCCATCGGCGTCGCCGGGCTGGCCTTCGTCGCTGTCAGGATCGTGCAGGATCGCGAGGCGATCGCCGACGCGCTCGAGTCATCCGAGCCCGTCTGGCTGGTCGTCGCCGTCCTCTTCGGTCTCGCGGCGATGACCCTCCTCGGCGTCAACTGGTTGCTCATCGTCCGCCACGGCGGCGCACCTGCACCGTGGCGCCGGGGGTTGTACTGGTTCTTCGTCGGCCAACTCGGCAAGTACGTGCCCGGGGGGATCTGGCCGATCGTGGGCCAGGCCGAACTGGCCCATCGTGATCGCACCCCCCGCCCGGTCGCCTACTGGTCGACGGCGATGTCGATGGTCGCCACGCTGCTCGGTGCCGTCGGGGTCGCAGCCATTGCCGGGATGGTGTCGCCCGCCGGGTCACGACTCGTCCCGATCCTGCTCGGCATCGGATTGATCGTCGGGTTCGTTGCGCTCGCGTCCCGGCGGATTCGCGCTGCACTGCACCGCCTCGCCGATCGTGTCACACTCACGCGCGAACTGCGTCTGCCCGATGCGCGATGGTTCGCCGGCATCGTGGCCAGGTATCTCCCGGTGTGGGTGCTGTTCTCCGGCATGAACATCTTCTCGGCCCGCGCCCTCGGCGCCTCGCTCGACACCGACCTCGTCGTCACCTTGATCTACGCGACCTGCGTGTCGTGGATCGCCGGATTCGTCATCATCGGCCTGCCCGGCGGCCTCGGCGTTCGTGAGGCCGTGTTCATCTCGATGATGACCGCGCCGCTGGGCGCCGGCCTTGCCGTGTCGGTTGCGGTCATCAGCCGCGTCGTGTCGGTGGCGGTCGACCTCCTCGGCGCCGCCATCTCGGTACCGGTCAGTCGCACTGCGCCGCCCCCGGAGATCGGCCACGGCGAGGCCGAGACCACCACCAGTTACGCTGCGCCGTGATGTCGAGCCCCGTCAACACGGCTGAGCCGGTCAAGCCGGTCAAGCTGATCATCCAGATCCCGTGTTTCAACGAGGAGGAGACACTGCCCCTCACGGTCGCCGATCTGCCCCGCGAGGTGCCAGGCGTCGACATCGTGGAATGGTTCGTCATCGACGACGGCAGCAGCGACGGCACGGTCGAGGTTGCACGGTCGCTCGGCGTCGACCACATCGTCTCGCACCCCCACAATCGTGGGCTGGCGGCGGCGTTCATGACCGGGCTCGACGCCTGCCTGCGCGCCGGCGCCACGGTGATCGTGAACACCGACGCCGACAACCAGTACCAGGGTTCGTCGATCGCCGACCTCGTCGCTCCTGTGCTGTCGGGCGACGCCGAGATGGTCGTCGGGGAACGGCCGATCGAAACGATCGACGACTTCTCGCGCACCAAGAAGCTGCTCCAACGACTGGGAAGCTCGGTCGTCCGACGGTTCTCCGGCACCGGGGTGCGCGACGCCGCGAGCGGTTTCCGGGCCTACACCCGCGACGCCGCCATGCGTGTCCAGGTCTTCGGTCGCTACACCTACACGATGGAAACGATCGTGCAGGCCGGGTGGAACGGCGTCGCCATCACCTCCGTGCCGATCGGCGTGAACCCCAAGACGAGGGAGTCGCGTCTGGTCAAGAGCACATCGCGCTACATCTGGCGGTCGTCGCAGTCGATCATCCGCAGCTTCGCGCTGTACAAGCCGTTCCGGTTCTTCTTCCTCATCGGCCTCGTCCCGTTCGTCATCGGCACGTTGCTGCATGCTGCGGTGGCTCGGGCTGTACCTCTTCGAGGACGACTACACGAGCCGGGTGCCGAGCCTCCTCGGCGGAATCGGCCTGATCGTGGTCGCCGCCCAGATCTGGGCCGTTGCATTCCTTGCCGACCTGCAAGCCGCGAACCGACGCGTCCTCGAAGACCTCCGGCTGCGCGCCCGCCGCATCGAGTACGGCGACGACTCTGTCACAGCCGATCGAGCCAACCACCCCCAAAATTCGGAGTATCGCTCCGGGCCAGAACTCGATCTGGGTGATTCAGGAGCTGGAGCGAGGCGATGAGGCCGCACGAAGGTGCGACGTCGCCGGCGTGGAGTTCGGTCCAGGCGGTCTGAGCGGCCGCAGGCCCACGGCGTTCGTCGATCGTGAGCCAGTCGTAGCTGTCGGCGATGAACGTCGTCAGCGCACCACGCATCCGCTGCTGGTATCCGTCGACACCCCACTCGGCAATTCGATCGGCAACCGCGCCCGGGGCGAAGAACATCTCCGGTGCCGGTCCGTGTTCCACCATGACGGGCGGGGCATCGTGGTGGCTCTTGCCGACCACCATCGAGTAGCGGACGTCGTCACCCAGACGAGCGTGCACGGCGGCCACAGCGGAGCCGAGTCCGGCCATGTCGATGACGACGCTCGGTACGAGGGCGATGTCGGTGAGCTCGTCGTACGTGACGACCTCGTCGTAGTACCCCACGCCGCGCACGAAGTCGACGTTGCCCGGCGAGGTGACTCCGACGAGTCGCACGCCGCCGGTGAGCTTGGCCGACGCCGCGTACCCGAGCGCCGTCTTGCTGCTGGCCGACAGCACGATTGCCTGCTCGGCTCCTCGGTACTCGTCAGCTGCGAAGAACGCGTCGGCCAGGAACCCGTGACGAACAGACCACGCAGGAGCGCATGGCGTCGGCTCGTCTGCGGCGCTGGTGGCCATCGGATCGCGGTCGGTGGCCGTGAATCCGCGGTAGACCGCGGCATGCGGAGCGCGGTGGGGGCCATCATCGCGGAAACCGTCGTGCGTGGGAACCGCCCGGACGTCGACACCGGTCGCCATCGGGTACCAGCCGTAGTAGCGCGAACCGACGGCGATGCCCTCGACATTCGACTCGGTGACACGGGCGTAACCCATCGCCGGCACGTTGCCCCATTCGGCGGTGACGGGGTAGAAGTCCCAGTAGGCGAGCATGTCGCCGAACTGGGCATAGGTGATGTTGTTCGCGGTGAGCGCGTACTGCTCGATGGCGAGACGGACGTGATCGGCGGCCAACTCGGCCTCGTCGACCTCGACGAGGCGGGTCGTGCCGATCGAGTGGCGGTCGACGTGGAGCGTGGTGCGAAGTGGACATCGCCGGAGTCTCGCGTACGGCGGGCCGCTACAGCAGGCCGAGGTACGCGCCTCCGTCGACGTGGAGCTGCACGCCGGTGGTGAACTTGGCCTGCTCGCTGCACAGGAATGCGGCGACCGCGCCGAAGTCGGCCGCCTCACCCATCCGCATCGAGCGTTGCTGCTCGTCGGAGTAGAGCTGTGTGACCCGGGGCGTCCGGTGCAGGCCCGGCTGGATGCTGTTGACCGTCACGCCGTCGTCGGCGACCTCGAGCGCGAGGGTCTTGAGGAAGCCGGTTGCACCCGCACGCGCCGTGTTCGACAGGATCAGCTGGGCGATCGGCTGACGAACGGCGAGCGACGTGATGGCGACCACCCTCCCCCATCGCCGCTCCTGCATGGCGGGGACGGCCGCCTTGCACATCGCCACCACCGACATCAGGTTGAGATCGAGCGCCGCCTGATAGGCGTCGACCGGCGTCGACGCGAAGGTCCCCGGCGGCGGCCCGCCGGCATTCGTGACGAGGATGTCGACCGCCCCGAGCGCGTCGACGGCCTGCTCGACGAACGAGACCGAACCGTCGACGGTCGACACGTCGATCGCGAGCCCCACACAACCATGGCCGATCTGCTCCACCGCAGCGGCGAGCCGGTCGGCGTCGCGGCCACAGATCACCACATGGGCACCCTCGGCGGCGAGTGCAACAGCCGTCGAGAGGCCGAGCCCCGATGACCCGGCGGCCACCGCCGCTCGTCGTCCAGTGATTCCGAGATCCATCAGCCAACCGTAGATCGCCGCACGGTCCGATTCCGACGCCGAGTAGATTCACGCCCAGTGAAATCATGAGCGACAGCAATCATTCCGACGAACCGTCCCAGCTCGCGCTCGACGCGATCGCCGACGCCGAGCCCTATCCGTACTGGCTCGAGAGCGCTGAGATCCCCGAGTCGAACCCCACGCTGGTGCGTGACGAACACTGCGACCTGTGCATCGTCGGGGGCGGGTACACCGGGCTGTGGACCGCGGTGATCGCCAAGGAACGCGATCCGTCGCGCGACATCGTGTTGATCGACAAGGGCGAGGTCGGCGGCGCCGCCAGCGGACGCAACGGTGGCTTCATGGAGTCGTCACTCACGCACGGCGTCGGCAACGGCATGGATCGCCACGCCGACGAGATCGACGTGCTCGAAGAGCTCGGCGTGAGCAACCTCGACGAGATCGAGGCGGCGATCGAGCGCTACCACATGGACTGCGAGTACGAACGCAACGGCGTCATCGACGTGGCCCACACGAACCATCCGCCGTCGTATCTCGACGAGCTGCGCGAGGAGCACGACCTGCTGCGTTCGATGGGCCAGCGCGTCACGTGGCTCGACCAGGATGCGATGCGCGCGGAGGTCAACTCGCCCACCTACACCGGCGGCCTGTTCCGTTCGGGTCGGGCGGCGCTGGTCGATCCGGCGAAGTTGGCATGGGAACTCAAGCGCGTCGCCGAAGAACTCGGGGTGCGGATCTACGAGCACACCAAGGCCACCGACGTCGCCCGCGACGGCGCCGGCGTGGCGGTGCGCACACCGCTCGGCACGGTGCGCTGCGCGAAGGTCGTGCTCGGCACCAACGCCGACAAACCCCTGCTCAAGCGCATCGGCCAGTACATGATTCCCGTGTACGACTACTGCTTGGTGACGGAGCCGCTGAGCACCGAGCAGCTCGATCGCATCGGTTGGAAGCATCGCCAGGGCCTGTCCGACATCACCAACCAGTTCCACTACTACCGGCTCACCGCCGACAACCGGATCCTGTGGGGTGGCTACGACGCCATCTACTTCTGGGGATCGAAGGTCGGCAACGAACTGGAGAGCCGCCCCGAGACGTGGGCGAAGTTGTCGGGCCACTTCTTCGAGACCTTCCCGCAGCTCGACGACGTGCTGTTCTCCCACGTGTGGGGTGGGGCGATCGACACGAGCACGAGGTTCTCGGTGTTCTTCGGCCAGGCGATCTCGAATCGGGTGGCGTACGCCGTCGGGTACACGGGCCTCGGTGTGGCGGCCACACGGTTTGCCGCAGCGACGATGCTCGATCTGCTCGCCGACCGCAAGACCATCGCCACCCAGACCGACTTCGTCAAGTCGAAGCCGCTGCCGTTCCCGCCCGAACCGTTCCGCTTCGCCGGCATCCAGGCGACCCGATGGTCGATGGACCGCGAGGACAAGACCGGCCGACGCAACGCCTGGCTGCGCACCCTCGACCGCCTGGGCCTCGGCTTCGATTCCTGATGTAACGATTGGTGTCTGACACCAATCGTTACATCAGGTTTCGAGGACGACGATGGATCTCGGGCCGACGGTGACGACGTCGCCGGCCCGACTGCCGACGGGCGGCGCCCACGGATCGTTCGTGTCGACGACGAACCACCAGTCGCCCGGTACCTGCACCTCGAAGTCGACCGGTTCCCACCACATGTTCGCCATCACGTAGAGGCCGTCGACGCTCCAGGCGATCGACCGCGACTCGAACGACAGATCGGGGCCGCCGTCAGCTCCGTGCACCGTCATCAGCTCGCCCCACCGCGCCGGGTCCCAGAGCACCGGATGGCCCGAGCGCAACTCGATCAGCCGGCGCACGAAGCGTTCGAGGTCGCGGTACTCGTCGGCGCGCTCCCACTCGATCCACGACGTCTCGTTGTCCTGGTTGTAGGCGTTGTTGTTCCCACCCTGCGTCCGGGCGAACTCGTCGCCGGCGACGAACATCGGCACACCGTGGCTGAGCAGCAGCAGACACATGGCGTTGCGGATCTGGCGCTCGCGCAGCTCGAGCACGCTGTCGGGCACACCGTCGTCGCCCTCCCAGCCGCTGTTCCACGATCGATTGTCATGATGGCCGTCGGTGTTGTCCCACCCGTTGGCCTCGTTGCGGCGATGGTCGTACGCCACCAGGTCGTACATCGTGAAGCCGTCGTGAGCCGTCAGGAAGTTCACCGACGCCATCGGCGAACTGAACAGGTCGGGGCTGCCGGCCAGGCGCTTGGCGACCAACGGCACCATGCCGGGCTCGCCCCGGAGAAATCCGCGCACGTCATCGCGGAATTCTCCGTTCCACTGCATCCACCGCCGGTCGGGAAAGTCGGGGCCGAGGAGGTAGCGGGCCATGTCCCACGGTTCGGCCACGAGACGAATGTTGCGACGCTCGCCCCAGTCGCCGATGGAGCGCACGAAGTCGGCGTCACGCGCGAGCACGGCTGCGAGGTCGAACCGGAACCCGTCGACGCCCAGATCGGCCAGCCGATCGAGCGCTTCCATGATCAGGCGCCGCGCCGACGGCGAGTTGGCGTCGACGACGTTGCCCGTGCCGGCGTCGTCGAGGTACACGCCGTCGTGGTCGACCACGTAGTACTCACGCTCGGCCAGCGCCCGCAACGAGTAGGTCGGACCCGTGCGGTTCCCCTCGGTGGTGTGGTTCAGCACCACGTCGAGCCACACCTCGATGTCGAGTGCGTGGGCGGCCTCGACGAGATCGGCGAGTTCCGTGGCCGGGTCGTCGGTTGCCGCGTACTGGCGGTGAACGGCACCGAACACGAGCGGCATGTACCCCCAGTAGTTCTGTTCGTCGGGATCGAACTGGTGAACCGGCAACAGTTCGAGCACCGACACGCCGAGTTTGCGCAGCCGGGGGAGTTCGTCGACGGCTGCCCGGAACGTTCCTGCGTCGGCACGATCACGCAACTTCGTCAATCCGCGGACGTGCGCCTCGTAGACCACGAGCGGACGATCGGTGTGCCGCTGAGGGTCGCGGTGCCGGCCACGGCCGTGCCACCGCTCGCGGGAACGTCGCGAGATCGAGCGCCCCGCCGGGCTTCACCGCGTCGCGCGAATGGCCCTGCGGGAACCACACCTCGGTGGCCCGAGGGTCGAGCACCGGTTGTTCGCCGTCGATCAGCAGCAGGTACGACGCGCCGATGGGCACCTCGCCCTTCCAATCATCGAACGGCCGCTCGCAGTGCAGCTCGACCACCGTCGCCGTCATCGAGGATCGCCTCGACCCGCGTGGCCAACGGCGCATACAACGACAACTCGAACACGCCCCGCACGACACCATGATGCCGCAGCGCACCGCCCGCGCCAACAGACGTCGACCCCGCGTGTGCTCCGGTAACGTCGAGCAGATGACTCCGAACGACGTGGCAGACGCGCTGTCGCGTCACGGCTATCTCCCCGACGAGGGCATCTCGACGGCGGTGTTCCTGGCGATGTCGCTGCGCCGACCGCTGCTGCTCGAGGGCGAAGCAGGCGTCGGCAAGACCGAGCTGGCCAAGACGTTGGCGGCGGCCACCGGTGGACAACTCATCCGTTTGCAGTGCTACGAGGGCATCGACGTCGCCCAGGCGGTGTACGACTGGGACTACGCCCGCCAGCTCCTGCACCTGCGCGCCGCCGAGGCAACCGGCGAGACCAGTTCACGAACCGCCGACGACCTCGAAGCGGAGCTGTACGGCGAACGATTCCTGATCAAGCGAGCGTTGCTGCGCGCCATCGAGCCGGTCGAGGGGCCGCCGCCGGTGCTGCTGATCGACGAGATCGATCGCGCCGACGACGAGTTCGAGGCATACCTGCTCGAAGTGCTGTCCGACTACCAGATCACGATTCCCGAGGTCGGCGTGTTCACCGCCACCCGCCCGCCGCTGGTGGTGCTGACTTCGAACCGCACGCGTGACGTGCACGACGCGTTGAAGCGTCGATGCCTGTATCACTGGGTCGAGCACCCCGGTTTCGAGCGTGAGGTGGCGATCGTCAAGCTCCGCGTTCCGGGCATCGAGGGCGACCTCGCCCGGCAGGTGGCCGGTGCCGTCGAAGCACTGCGTGAACTCAACCTCTACAAGCCGCCCGGCGTCGCCGAAACCATCGACTGGGCCACCGCGCTCGGACGCCTCGGCGCCACCACGCTCGACGAACGAGTCGTCGCCAACACGCTCGGAGCCGTCGTGAAGTACCGCGAAGACAGCGTGCGCGTCGAGCAACACGGCATCGCCGACCTCGTGAAGGTCGCCACCGAGAAGGCGCTGGCCGCCTCGAACGCTCCGGGCCAACTCACCATCGACGACGTCTGAGCAGCTGAGGGTCATGACCACGGGTCCCGCCGACATCGCGGTGGCGTTCAGCCAGATCCTGCGCGGAGCGGGCCTCAGCGTGCCGACGAGCTGCACCAACACCTACGCCGAGGCGTTGTGCGCCACCGGCATCACCGATCGCGACACCACCTACTGGGCCGGGCGGGCCACGCTCGTTCGCCACCCCGAAGACGTCGCCATGTACGACCGCGCGTTCGCCGTGTTCTTCGAGCAGCTGCGCTCGGGGCCGGGCGACGACGGCCCGACCGAGACGGTGAGCGTCACGATCGCGGTCGACACCGACGACGCCGACGACGCCACGGGCGACGAGCAGGGCGACGCATCCGACGACGTGATCGAACTGCGGTTCTCGACCACCGAGATCCTGCGCAACAAGGACTTCGCCACCTGTTCGTCCGACGAACTGACCCAGGCCCACGAACTCATGTCGCACCTGCGACTCATCGGCGCGCCACGCGACTCGCTCCGCAAGGGCCCGTCCCGGCGCATCACGTCACGGCCCGACATCCGTCGCACGGTGCGATCCGCGATCCGGGCCGGGGGCGAGCCGATCGAACGTCACTTCTCGGAACCGACGCCGCGGCTGCGACGCCTCGTCCTGCTGCTCGACGTCAGCGGATCGATGGAGCCCTACGCCAGGGCGCTGCTGCGTTTCGTGCATGCGGCCGTGGCAGGACGCCAGAAGGTCGAGGCATTCACGATGGGGACACGCCTCACACGGATCACCCGTGAGCTCACGAGCCGCGACCCTGACATCGCGCTGAGTGCTGTGGGCCGGCGCGTCGTCGACTGGAGCGGCGGCACCCGGCTCGGTGCGGATCTGCGCGAGTTCAACGACCAGTGGGGCGTGCGCGGCCTGGCCCGAAACTCGATCGTCGTGATCCTCTCCGATGGGTGGGACCGAGGCGACCCCGACGAACTCAGCGAGCAGATGCAGCGCCTGCACCGCGTGACCCATCGCCTGATCTGGGTCAATCCGCTCAAGGTGACGCCCGGCTACGCGCCGCTCGCACGCGGGATGGCCGCTGCCCTTCCCCACGTCGATCGCTTCGTGGAGGGCCACTCCGTTGCCGCCATGGAGGAGCTCACCGCCGTGATCTCCGAGCGGTGACACCGTTACCGTGAAGTAGCGACGATGATGGATGCAGATGAGGAGCACCGCACGATGAACGACCTGCTCGACGACATCGAACGTTGGCGCGCCGCGGGCGAACGCATCGCTGTCGCCCGGGTGGTCGACATCGAGGGTTCCGGCCCGCGCGATCCGGGTGCAGCGATGGCTGTCACCGAGTCGGGCGAGGTGGCCGGCAGTGTGAGCGGCGGCTGCGTCGAGGGTGCCGTCGTGTCTGAAGCCTTGGCGATCCTCGGCGGTGAACGGTCAGCCGGGATCGTCACGTTCGGGTACTCCGACGACGAGGCGTTCGCCGTCGGGCTCACGTGCGGCGGCACGATCCACCTGTTCATCGAGGAACTCGACTGGTGACGCTGTTCGACCGCTACGCCCAACGGCTGAGGGAGTCGGCTCCGGTCGCTCTCGCCACCGTCATCGACGGCCCGAACGTCGGCGCCAAACTCCTCGTCGAACCGGCCGTCGCGGCGCAGGGGTCACTCGGCCATCCCGAACTCGACCGGGTCGTCGCCCGCGATGCGCTCGCCGAACTCGAGGCCGCCCGCTCCGGCATCCGCCACTACGGGCCCGAGGGCCAGACCACACCCGAGGATCTCGTCGACCAGCCGACCGTGCGGGTGTTCATCGAGTCGCACGCTCCACCGCCGCAGATGTGGATCTTCGGCGCCGTCGACTTCACTGCCGCACTGGCACGTGTCGCCAAGATCCTCGGCTATCGGGTGATCGTGTGCGATGCCCGCGAGGTCTTCGCGACACGTCGACGCTTCCCGATGGCCGACGAGGTGAAGGTCACCTGGCCCACGCCGGTGTTCACCGAACACGGCCACGAACTCGGCCCTCGCGATGCGGTGTGCATCCTGACGCACGACCCCAAGTTCGACGTCCCTGCGGTGCTCGGCGCATTGGCGACGACGGTCGGGTACATCGGTGTCATGGGCAGCCGGTCGACGCACTCGCGACGTCTGCAACGTCTCACCGAGGTGGGCGTGACCGAACGCATCCGACCTCGACCGGCTGATGTCACCGATCGGGCTCGACATCGGGGCGAGGACGCCCGAGGAGACAGCGGTGTCGATCTGCGCGGAGATCATCGCCCGACGTACCGGCCGTGAGGTCCCGTCGCTGCGAGACAGCTCCGGCGACATCCACTCCTGAGACTCAGACCGTCGGATCGCCGAAGCGCACCGAGTTGACCCGGCGCGTGTTGATCGTGTCGAGTTCGACCGTGCGTCCCCGCTGCACCGAGTGGATCACCGCGTCGCCCACGCCGAGGTACATCATGACGTGTCCGGGATACTGGACGAGATCGCCGGCCTTGGCGTTGGCGCGATCGAGCGGGAGCGCATCGCGGATCTGCTGGCCGCTCTGACGGACGAGTTGCACGCCCGCCTTCGACCACGCGTAGGTGGTGAGCCCGGAGCAGTCGAAGCCGACGCCCTCCTGGCTGGTGTTGGTGCGGTACGGAACACCGACCTGCGTCATGGCGGCGAGCACGGCTCGCTGGTGCTCGATCGGGGTGGACGCCCACGCCTCGACCATCTCCTGCTGGGGGTAGCCGAGTTCGGTGGCCGCGAACTGGGCGGTCTGCGTGCGATACCAGACGAAGCTGCGATAGGAACCGGGGCTGGCGGTGGCGACCCATTCGTCGTAGCTGGCGAGCGCGGCGCGGGCCGACGTGGTCACGACCGGCGCCATCGCGTTGGTCTCGAGCGCACCCTGTGCCGCCGCGGCCGTGGTCGGACCGGTCGCCACGACGCCGATGCATTACCGCAGCACTCGCAGCGAGTGCGACGACGATGCGGCGAACCCGCACGAAGCGAGTTCGAGTGGGGCACGGGAGAGATCCCGGTGGGTGTCGGCGTGGTGTGGGTCATGGTCTCGCTCGGGTCGAATCGCACGCACCGGTCGAGCCGGCCCGCATGACGGATCGGTAACATATCGTCACGCAATCGCAATACTCAAGCGCGATCGCAAGATTTCCGACATCAAACCGTCATCCGCCGGGCGGACGAGTCGTCGCGGACTCGGCCCCTCGCCACGTCAACTCGATCGCGATCCGGCCTCTACGCTGGGGAAATGTCGTCAGCCACCGCCGTTGTCATCCTGGCCGCCGGCGCGGGTTCACGCTGGAGCGGGGGCGGTCACAAATTGTCGGCAGAATTGCCCGCGACGGCCACCGAACCGCCCGCGACGGTGATCGAACGAGCGCTCGCCCACGCCATCGCCGCTGCCATCGGTCCGGTGATCGTGATCACCGGAGCCGCACCCGACATCGTCACGACCGTGATCGAGGATCGACCAGGTGATGGTCCACCACAATCCTGACTGGGCCGAGGGCCAGATGACATCGCTGCGCGCCGGGCTCGATGCCGCCGGCGAGCTCGGCTGCCGCGCCGTGGTGGTCGGATTGGCCGACCAGCCCTTCATCACACCCGCCGCATGGCGCAACGTCGCCGCCACCGACGCCCCCATCGCCGTGGCAACCTACGACGGCCGGCGCGGCAATCCGGTGCGGCTCGACTCAGCTGTCTGGACGCTCCTGCCTGCCGACGGCGACGAGGGAGCTCGATCACTGATGCGAGTTCGACCCGACCTGGTGCGTGAAGTACCGTGCATTGGCTCACCCGCCGACATCGACACCGAAGAGGACCTCCGACGATGGCAGAACAGTTGATCAACGAGTTCACGGTCAATCGCCCCATCGATGAGGCGTGGCCGCTCATCACCGACATCGAACGCATCGCGCCGTGCCTGCCCGGTGCCGAACTCCAAGAAGTCGAGGGCGCCACCTACCGCGGCGTGGTCAAGGTGAAGCTCGGTGCGATCAGCAGCCAGTTCAAGGGCGAAGCGCACTTCATCGAACGCGACGACGAGAACTATCGCGCCGTGATCAAGGGCGCGGGACGCGACACCGGCGGCCGCGGAAATGCAACGGCCGAAATCACGGCGCAGGCCGAGGCGCTGTCGCCGACGAGCACCCGAGTGGCCGTCACCACCGACCTGCACATCACCGGCAAGGTCGCCCAGTTCGGCCGTGGGATCATGGGCGACGTCAGCTCGAAGCTGATGGTGCAGTTCGCCGACAACCTCAATCAGATGATCGACGACGAGGGCACGGCGACACCGGCAGCCGGCACCGGCGGACGAGCCGAGCGTCGCCGACCGCAGCGCCAACGCGTCAGCGGACTCCACACCGCCCACACCCACCGTGCGCAAGATCGAAGGCGCCGCGGCCGAACCGATCGATCTGATGGAGGTCGGTGGCAGCTCCATCGTCAAGCGGGTGGTACCGGCGATCATCGCCATCGTCATCCTGCTGTTGCTCCTGCGACGCCGTCGCCACTGATGGAGGATCGGGTTCGTGTCGCGCAGCTGCTCGGTCGCGAACCCCGGGGCGCGTTCGACGTGGTGGTTCGTGACGACACGCGGCGACCCGATCGTCGTGCGCAACGCACCGCTGCTCGATGACGGCACGCCCATGCCCACGCGGTACTACCTCGTCGGGCGCCGAACTCGTCCGAGACGTGAGTCGCCTCGAAGCCGACGGGGGCGTGCGACGTGCCGAAGCCGAGGTCGACGCCGCTGCGATCGCGGCGACCCACGAGCGATATGCCGCCGAGCGTGACGCAGCCATCGCCGTCGGCCATCAGGGGCCTCGCCCGTACGGCGGGGTCGGCGGCACACGCACCGGCGTCAAGTGCCTCCACGCGCACGTCGCCTACACGCTCGCCGGTGGCGACGACCCCGTCGGCCGGTGGGCCCTCGCCCATCTCGGCACGACCGGACAGCGCGACCGACGGCACGACCGACGGCACGCTCACCGTGCGGCTCGACGACCACTCGACCGACGTGACGGTCGGCGGTGCCACGTTCACGATGCCGATCGGGCCGCTGACCCTCCTCGAGGGGCCGCTCGAACGAGCCGATCCTCCCTCGCCGGCGCATCTCACCAACGCCCTCGGGCTGGTGGCGGATCACCTCGACGACATCATCATCGCCGCACCATCGGTCGCTGCGGCGCCGTCGGTGATCGCGGTCGGTCCGCATGCCGAGGCGATGGCACGTGTGGAGATCGGCGACTCCCGGATCCCGGCCGGCTACCGGCTCCGACGGTCCGATGCCGACGAGGTCTTCCGGACGCTCGCGATGGAACCGGTGGTCGATCGCCGCCACAATCCGGGCCTCGACGACGGCCACGTCGAATCGATCATCGCGACGTGTTGCATGATACTTGGTGTCATGCGGCGCCTCGACCTCGACTCCATCGGTGTGACCGCCGACGATTCCCGAGATGCGCACAACTCGGACCGACGGGAGGCAACCTGATGGCGCTGCGACATCCCGCTCGCACCTCGTCGCCGGTGCGCCTCTACGGACGCCGGGTGCTCCTTCGCCCGCTCGCCGCCAACGACTTTCGCACCTGGAGCGAAGTCCGCCAGCGCAACGCCGACTGGCTCACCGTGTGGGAGCCGAGCCGTCCGATCCACCAGGCCGACCCCGTGACCGATCGCGGTGCGTTCACTGCGCGATGCCAACAGCGTGACCGCGACCGAAGTGCCGGGTCGGCATATCAATTCGGTCTGTTCGTCGACAACGGCGTCGCCGGCGAGGTGAACCTCAACAACGTGATCCGCGGTGCCATGCAGTCGGGCACGATCGGCTACTGGATCGACCAGCGCCACGCGGGACAGTCGTACGTCGCCGAGGCAGTGGTGGTGGTGCTGCAGTTCGCGTTCGAGCAACTCCTGCTGCACCGCATCGAGATCTGCATCGTGCCGCGCAACGCTCGCAGCCGCCGGATCATGGAGAAGCTCCAGATCCGTGACGAAGGCCTCGCGGAGCGGTACCTCGAGATCAACGGAACGTGGGAGGACCACATCCGCTACGGCATCACGATCGAGGAGTGGCACGC
>CAVQTE010000024.1:0-77271 GCA_963716235.1 Ilumatobacteraceae bacterium
ACGGCGCGATGAACTTCTCGCCACGTGGATCGAACGCCGCGACCTGGTCTGAGGCCGACGGGCAGAGAACGTCGCGCTACGAACGGCGCGGGTCAGGCGACGAGACCGTCGCCCTTGCTCAAGATCTGGATCTGCTCGGCGCGATCACGCCGCAACTGCGTGCGGCGCTTCCACATCTTGGTCTTCCAATGGCGCTTCGTGCGGGTGCGCTTCGCGAGCTTGCTCTTGGCAATCTCGGCGTCGTGATGGTGGATGGGCTTCCACGCTGCGCCGGGCTCGTGGACGTCTTCGGGTTCGAGACCCGAACTCACGTCTTGAGCGACAGTCTGGAGCTCGACATGGATGCGGTGCCGTTCGCTGTGAGCGTGGGCACGCACTTCCTTCTTGAGCGGAACCAAGACTTCCTCGGTGCGGTGACGCTGGCTCATTGGCTACCTCCTGCTTCGTGGACTGGGCCACGGTGGTTTCGGTGCTTGCCCCTCCAAACCTAGTGCACCACCGCCGACACGGTCACAAGTTCTGTGTAACGATCGTACGCGATTCGTTCATCAGGCACGCGGCTTCAAGACCGGGCCGCTGCGGGCCGATGAACCCGTGTGGACACCTTGCCGCCGCCCAGCCCACTCGCCCCGTCGACCGATCCGGACTCGATCCTCGACCGGGAGGCCCATGCCGTGGCTGCGCTCGGCGCGCGTCTCATCGGCGCGATGGACGCCGTCGTCGCCGGGAAACACGACGTCGTCGAAGTCAGCGTCGCAACGCTCCTCGCCGGCGGACACCTCCTGATCGAGGACCTCCCCGGTGTCGGCAAGACCCTGCTCGCCCAGGTGCTCGCGCGAGCCGTCGGTGGCACCTTCCATCGGATCCAGGGCACATCCGACCTGCTGCCCGGTGACATCACCGGCTCGATGATCCCGAGTGGCCAGCTCGACGTCGACGGCATGCGATTCCGGCCCGGGCCGGTGTTCGCCAACATCGTCGTGTTCGACGAACTCAACCGGGCAACGCCTCGTACCCAGTCCGCACTGCTCGAACTCGCCGAGGAGTCGACGGTCACCGTCGACGGCGTGAGCCACCGTCTCCCCGACCCGTTCATGCTCGTCGCCACGCAGAACCCGATCGACATCGCCGGCACGTACGGGCTCGGCGAGGGGGCCCTCGACCGCTTCCGTGCGGTCGTGACCCCCGGGCGCGCGTCCGCTGCCTCCGAGGTCGAGGTGCTCACCGGCCGACGAGGGCGATCGATGCTCGATGCGGTCGAGCCCGTCGCGACACTGGCCGAGCTGATGACCGCCCGCGAGGTGGTGGCAACGGTCCAGATCACCGATGCAGTGGCGGCCTACGTCGTCGAGCTGCTCGACGCGATCCGCAACGACCCACGAGTACGCGTCGGCCCGTCGACCCGTGGCGGCGTCGCGATCGTGGCCCTGGCCCGGGCCTTCGCAGCGCTCGAGGGCCGCAACTACGTCACTGCGAACGATGTGGTGCGAGCGAGTGTGCCGGCGCTGGCCCACCGTGTGGCCGGCTCCACTTCCACCGTCGCCGCCGGGCGAGAGATCGCGGCCGAGTGCGTGTCGAGGGTCGCGCCTCCGACGATCTGACCGTGGTTGCCGTCGAACACACCCGCCCTCTCGGCATGTCTCCCGGCGCCGGCGCGCTCGTGGCTGCGTGGGTCGTGGCTGGGATGATCGCCCGCCTCACCGGTACGCCGGTCGTCATCGCGATGATGGCAGCGCTCCTCGTGACGATCGCCGTCGAAGCGTTGGCCGGATGGTCGAACGCTCGGCGGACCCGGGTCGTCTCGATCGCCGGACCCCCGGTGACGACGGTCGATTCGTCGGCACTGCTCCGAGTGGCGGTCGCCGGCCCCGGCGTTCGCCGCGACGGCCGCCTCCGACTGTCGACGTCACCTCACGCTGATTCCGAGATCTCAGCCGAGGTGCTGCGCCCCGACGCCGGCGGCAGCATGATCATGGAGGCGGTATTCCGCGACCCCGGCATCGTGACGTTGCTTCACACCACGATCGAACTGTCCGGACCGTTCGGCCTCATCTGGTGGCGGCACCGCAACGAGATCGCCGTCGAGGAGGTGCATGTCGCCCCCGTGGGTCACGATGCACTCCTCGCCGTCACCAGCTCGAACGCACGGCACGAGGGCTCGGTGGCGGCGCAACGCGGCAACCATCGCGGCGACATCGACGGCGTTCGACCGTGGCGTGACGGCGATGCGGTCGGGTCGATCCACTGGCCGTCGTCGCTGCGCGTCGGTGACCTGATCGTCCACGACCGTGCGACGGTCGCCGACGAGCACTGGCTCGTCGACCTCGATGGGCTCATCGCCGGACCCGTCGACGACTCGACTGCAGCCCGACTGCGACGCACACTCGACGAAGGCCTCCGGCGTGGACACGACGTTGCGGTGAGCATCGGTGGCGAGTCGTTTCAGGTCCGCAACGACGACGACGCCGCGACCTGGGCGGCCTGGACCGCCGAGGCCATTGCGCACGACTCCGCGTCGCCGCGCCTCGCGTGGTGGAGGCGCCCGATCAGATCCAGCCATCTCGAGCCCGAGTCGGCCGTCGGCGCTCCGGAGCGTTGGGCGGCCGGTGCTGCCGCGCTCGCGAGCCTGGCGCTGCTCGTCGGAGCGCTGTCGAGGTCAGCGGCGCTGATTGCCACGATCGCAGTTGGTCTCGTGCTCGGCGTCGTCGTGTCCACGTGGCTCGGCCGGCGATCGGGTCGACGACCGCCGGCGCTCCAAGCCGTGATCGTGCTGACGATCGTCGTTGCACTCGCACTGATCGCAGCCGACGCTCGGGGCATCGACGGCCTGCTGGCCGTCCTGCGCGGACCGATGCCCGACATGCTGATGCTGCTCGTCGTCCTCCACGGTTTCGAGGTCGTCGACCGGCGCACACTGCGCGTCCACCAGGCGATCACGTTCGTCGTGGCCTCGTACGCAGCCGGACTGCGAATCGACGACGCGCTCGGCTGGTGGATCGCCGCATGGGGCGTCGCGTTCTTCGCCTCGCTGCTCCTCACCGGTAGGTCACCGCGTCAGCTACGGGTTGGCGTCATCGGCGCCCGGTCGATCCTGCGATCGATGGCGTGGGTCGGCGCTGCCACCATCGGCACGCTCGCGCTCCTGAGTGTGATCCCGGTTCCCGACGGTCCCGCCTCGCTCGGCCTTCCGGCACTGTCGCCGGACGACGCGCCGGCTGCGTCGCCGGGTGGGTTGGCGTCACCCGACGGTTCGCCTGCGCCGACAGGAGATGATGTCGGCGACGATCGAGGATCGATCGGCCCCGTCGTCGGTTACCCGGGATTCACCGAATCGCTCGACACGAGTGTGCGCGGCGACCTCGGCGATGAGATCGTCATGCGGGTGCGGGCTCCGGAGCCGGCGTTCTGGCGGGGCCAGACGTTCAGCGAGTTCGACGGCCGGGTGTGGACGGTGTCACCAGACACCGGAATGCGACGCGACGGCCCGATGATCGACGTTCCCGCGACGATCGGCGACGCCTCCGGAGCGCAGGTCCCGACCGAGGAACTGACCCAGACCTACTACGTCGAGACCGCCCTGCCGAACGTCGTGTTCGCCGCCGCTCGGCCCACACAGGTCGTCTTCGACGGGTCGTTGTGGACCCGACCCGACGGCGCGCTGCGCTCCGACGTGGTACTCGCGCCCGGCTCCGTCTACACCGTCGTCTCCGAACGGGTGTCGGTCAACAGCGACATGCTGCGCGCCCAGGGCGACCTCGGCGAGTTCTACGAGGAGTTCACCGACGGCGGACAGCCGTCCCTCGAACCATTCCTCGAACCATTCCTCGAGCTGCCCGAATCGACCACGCAGCGCACGATCGACCTTGCCGCCGACCTGCGCGCCGGGTCGACCTACGACACGATCCTCGCCTACGAAGGATGGCTGGGAGCCAACACCGAGTACGACCTCGACGCACCGGTCCCCACCGGGGATGCCGTCGACGACTTCCTGTTCGAGTCGCAGCGCGGATTCTGCGAACAGATCGCCTCGACGCTGACGATCATGTTGCGCAGCCAGGGCGTGCCGGCCCGCCTGGCCACGGGCTACGTCGCGGGAGAACGTGACCGCGTGTCAGGCGTGTGGAAGGTGCGCGCCAGCGACGCCCACGCCTGGGTCGAGGTGTGGTTCCCGCAGACCGGTTGGCAGGCGTTCGATCCGACCGCCGAGGTCCCGCTGGCCGGCGAGGCCGATGCCGGCACCGTCGGCGGTGACCTCACCGGCGCCGCGGTGTCGTCGATCGCCTCACATCGTGTCGAGCTCGCGTGGCTCGCTGTCGCGGCGATGGCTGTCTGGGCGATGTCGGGCGCCATCAGGCGGTGGCGCCATCGCCGCCGCCGAGGCCGCTGGGGCCTCCTGCAGGACCGCTTCGCTGCACTCCCCGACCCTCCTGTCCGTCCGGACCCGACCCCAACAGACCGGCTCACGAATCCGCAGCGCGCAGCGCTCGTCGATGGCGGCGGCAACGGGCTCGCCGCATCGGTTGCAGCGACACTCGACCGGGCGGCGTTCGATCCGGCCTGGGTCGACGACGACGACGTCTACGCGTGCACCCGCAGGGCAGTCGCCACGCTGGAGCGCAGCGCCCGCTGAACGCGCACTACTTGGTGGAGATCCGCGCCTGCAACGCCGCAAGCCGCTCGGCGAACCACGGCTGCTGGGTGCTCCACAGCTGCGGCTCGAGTTCACGCGCCACCGCTGCGGGATGATCGTCGATGTCGGCCATTGCCTGGATCGTCTGCTTGGTCGCGATCGCCAACTCCCGCGGCACCGACGCGGCCTTCGCGGCGAACTCGTGAGCGACGTCGAGCAGCGACTCCGACGGGACCGAGCGGTAGGCGAGCCCGATTCGCTCGGCCTCCCTGCCGTCGAGGACCTGGCCGAACACCACAGCTGCCATCGCCGCTTGCGGTCCGACGATGCGGCGCAGCATCCAGGTGTGGCCGCCGCCGGGATGGATCCCGAGCTGCAGGAACCGGGTGTCGAGCTTGGCGGTGTCGGCGACGATGCGGACATCACAGCCGAGGGCCAGGTTCATCCCGGCGCCCACTGCGGCTCCGTTGACCGCGGCGAGTGTGGGCAGCGGGCTGCGCGCGACGCGCAGGAAGCCCTCGTAGATCCTGCCGAGGCTCTCCCCCGTCGCCTCGGCCAGATTGCCGAGGTTCGCTCCGGCGCAGAAGGCCGGGGGCGTGCCGGTGACCACGACGGCGCCAACCGATTCGTCGGCCTCGAACAACTCCATCGCAGCGATGATCTCGGCGACCAGCGGGGCGGTCAGGGTGTTGCGTTCGTCGGGGTTGTTGAGCGTGAGGGTGGCGACGCCGTCGGCGATGTCGGTGAGTACCAGCGGTGCGGAACCAGTCATGGGGGCAAGTGTGGCACGGGCGCCCGGTTAGCCTGCTGGTCGCACATGCTCGACCACGTCTTCACCGATGCCATCAGCGCCCTGCGTGACGCATTCGAGGCGGCGTTCCTCGAACGTCAGGCGTTCGAGGAACACTTCCAATCCGACGTGCTGCTCGGCGATCTCACGTGGGAGACCAGCTACGGCCTGCCTGGTGAAGGCGAACCGCCGAGGGTCGTTGCGCACATCACGTTCGACTGGCCGGCGTGGAGCCAGGCGGCGTACCGCCAGTGGTATGTCGAGGCCGAACTCGAGCGTCGCCCGGCGATCGAGATGGAGATCGTGCTGCGCATCCAGCGCCTCGCGCAGCCCATCGATCCGGAGATGCTGTTCAACGCCGTTCCCGAGCAGAGCCCGCTCGTGGGCGACGACCGGATGGAACGCGCCGGGCTGACGTCGGAGATCGCGCATCCCGACACGGCCACCGATCCGCTCGACCTCACCACCGAGTACGCAGCCGAGATCACCTACGAGGGCCTGTACGAACTGGCCGAGGAGACCGTCGCCGATGGAACGAGCACCCTGCTCGACGAGCACTTCGGCGCCCTCGGCGGCTGGGTCGCGGCGACGCTCGTCAAGCTCGGCGACCTCCCCCTCGCCTTCCTCCCCCCCGACGACAACGACTGACGCCAGCGACCCACGCCCTCCCGAAATCCGAAAAATGCGCCCAGATGTGCGCTGCGTGCACATCTCAGCGCACATTTCCGGTTGTGTTTCGGGGTGGATCGGACGGGCGTGGGAGGATGTCGGGCATGGCTGACGATGTGGTGCTGTACGAGGTGTCGGAGCGGATCGCGACGATCACGATGAATCGTCCGGAGGCCCGCAACGCGCTGTCGAGCGAAGTCCTGGAGTTACTGCCCGAGCGGATGAAACAGGCCGAGGCCGACCCTGACGTCGACGTGCTGATCCTGACCGGCACCGATCCGGCGTTCACCGCCGGACTCGACCTCAAGGAACTCGGAACCAACGGCGCCAACCTCGGTGGCGGCACCGGCGCCGACGGCAGTCGGAACCGCGACGGCGTGCGCGGCCCCTTCCCGCGCCTCACGAAGCCCGTCATCGGCGCCGTCAACGGTGTAGCCGTCACCGGTGGCCTCGAGCTCGCGCTCAACTGCGACTTCCTCGTCGCCAGCGAACACGCCAAGTTCGGCGATACACACTCGCGGGTCGGCGTCATGCCCGGCTGGGGCCTGACCGTGCTGCTGCCGCAAGCGATCGGCGTGCGCCGCGCCCGCGAGATGAGCTACACCGGCAACTTCATGCTGGCCGACGAGGCGCTCGCGTTCGGGCTCGTGAATCACGTCGTGGCGCACGCCGATCTGCTGCCGTTCACCCGCCGGCTCGCACTCGACATCATCGGCAACGACCAGCCCGGCGTTCGCCAGATCCGCGACACGTACTTCCAGATCGCGACCGACGACGACCATTGGGAGATCGAGGCACGCGACAGCCGTGCGTGGCGACGCACCAAGTTCAGCCCGGAGGCGGTCGAAGCCCGCAGGGTCACCATCCAAGCCCGCGGCCAACAGCAGTAGCACAAGCTGTGAGCGATGCACGCAGCAGGTGCGTGCATCGCTCACAGCTCGAGCCGGTTCGGCTCAGATCTGGGCGCCTTGCTCGCGGAGGGTGTCGCGGATGGCTTGGGCGATGTCGATCGCGAGGATCTCGGCGCCGTTCTGGTTCAGGTGGAACCCGTCGTCGGCGCGGACGTCCTTGCCCTGGCCGTCGCGAGGATCGATGACGAACTCGGCCCATCCGCCGTCGCGACCCGAGAAACGCTTCCACGTGTCGATGAAGATCACGTCGGGACGTTCCGCGGCGGCCGCCTTGGCCGCCTTGTCCTGGATGGCCATGCGGGCAGTGACCTCAGGGTTGTCGTCGTTGGGGATCCCGACCCAGATCACGGTGCGCCCATCGGCCAGGAGTTGATCCATCACGGCGCCGGCACGTTCCTGGTACTCCGCCACCCATTCGGCCTCGTTGGACACAGGGTCGCCGATGATGAACTCGCCACTGCGGTCTGCCAGTCCTTGGGCGTCGTTGCCGCCGAACGTCGCCACCACGATGTCGGGGTCGACCGTGGGCAGTTGGGCGTCGATCTCGGCCGGCCAGTCGAAGAAGTCGGGACGCGCGAGCCCCGACGACACCTTGTAGTCGAGTTCGGTCGTCACCATGCCGGTCCCGTCGAGCAGCGTCTGCAGGTAGGGACCGAACGTGCCGGCGTCACTGTCGCCGACGATGAACACCTTGGCCGGATTGTCGGACGACGGCGGCCCGGTCGATTCGGGCTCGACGGGAACGGTGTCGGCCGCCACCGTGGCATTCGGCGACGATGCATCGGACGTCAGGGTGTCGTCGACGGTGACGGGTGCGCCATCGACGGCCTCGGATCCGTCGGCGTCGGCAACACCCTCGCTTCCACCCCTGATCGAACCGACCACCCGGACCAGCCCGAAGCCGACCACGACCACCAGCACGAGCGCGACGGCTCGTCGAACGGCGTAGCGCCGCCGACTGTGGCGGCGTCGAGGAGATGGCGTGCTCGACACAGTGGCTTCCACGATACGGGCGCCGGACTCCGACCGAGCGGCACCTGATCGTGCACTTCCGGCGAGCGGATCGAGCAGTTCACACACCGGTCACGACGGGTTGTACCCGCTCCCCCCCTACCAGGGGGTAACCTCACGACACGTGAACACGGGCGCAGCCGTTGGCGACGACCGGACATGTACCAACCAGCATTCATCCTGAAGGGGAGAACATGATCAAGAGCAAGAAGCTGCTCGCTATCGGCGTCCTCGCCGCGCTCGGCCTCGCCGCGTGTGGCAGCGACGACGACGCCAGCTCGACGAGCGAAGCCACCGAGACCGAGGCAACTGAGGCGCCGGACAGCACCGAGGCAACGACCGAGGGCACCGACGCCGCCGCCGAGGGCGACTGCAAGGTCGGCATCGTGTACGACATCACCGGCCGCGGCGACCGCTCGTTCAACGATGCAGCGGGTGCCGGCCTGGACAAGGCGGTCGAGGAGCTCGGCGTCATCGCCAGCGAGTCGACCCCGACCGGTGACGGCGACCGCGCCCAGCGCGTCCAGGGCCTCGTCGACGAGGGCAACGGACTCGTCATCGGCGTCGGTTTCCTCTTCGCTGACACGATGACCGAGGCCACCGCCAACAACCCTGACACCAGCTTCGGCATCATCGACTCCTTCGTCGACGCACCGAACATGGCGTCGCTCCTGTTCGCCGAGGAGCAGGGTTCGTTCCTCGTCGGCGCCGCCGCCGCGACCAAGAGCCAGACGGGCACGGTCGGCTTCATCGGTGGCGTCGAGAACGACCTCATCAAGAAGTTCGAGGCCGGCTACACCGCAGGTGCACAGGCCGTGAACCCCGACATCGAAGTGTTGGTCAACTACATCACGCAGCCGCCGGACTTCAGCGGCTTCAACGATGCAGCCAAGGGCAAGGAGATCGCCGCGTCGCAGTACCAGGCAGGCGCCGACGTGATCTACGCCGCCGCCGGTGGCTCGGGCCTCGGTGTGTTCGAGGCCGCTGCCGAAGCCGGTGAGCCCGGCACGGTGTGGGCAATCGGCGTCGACTCCGACCAGTACAACCTGGTGTCGCCGGAGCTGCAGCCGTACGTCCTCACCTCGATGCTGAAGAAGGTCGACGTTGCGACGTACGAGACCATCGCCGCCTACTGCGGTGGTACCTTCGCCGGTGGCGAGCAGACCTTCGACCTCGCTGCTGAAGGCGTCGGCTACTCCACCTCCGGTGGTTTCGTCGATGACATCGCTGCCGACCTCGACGCCTACAAGGAGCAGATCATCTCGGGCGAGGTCGAAGTCCCGACGGCTCCCTGAGCTGACATGAACTGACGACGGACACACCTCACGGTGTCGCCGTCGACACTTCGGACGATGCCCGTTCGGCTCACGCCGGGCGGGCATCGTCGCGTCCCGACGCATGATCAGCACCCGTGCCTTCCTCGCAACGTGCGCCGATCGACTAGAAATCACCCGATGAGCGACGACGGGGCGAACTCCTCGACCAAGGGCACGGACCACAACGTCGACGAACACCGGCCGGACTTGACGCCGATCGTGATCCAGCTGACCGACATCGTGAAGCGATTTCCCGGCGTGGTCGCCAACGACGGCGTCAACCTCACCGTCCGTGCGGGCAGCGTGCATGCCATCGTCGGCGAGAACGGCGCGGGCAAGTCAACGCTGATGAAGACGCTCTACGGAGCACACAAGGCCGACGAGGGCACCATCACGGTCAACGGCAAGGATGAGGTCTTCTCGTCACCGAAGGACGCCATCGCCGAGGGCATCGGGATGGTCTTCCAGGCGTTCATGCTGGCAGCCAACCTGACCGTCTGGGAGAACATCGTCCTCGGTCAGGAACCGGGCACGGCAGTGTCGCTCGACATCCGCTCCGCCCGCTCGCGGATCGCCGAGCTCGGCAAGCAGTACGGTCTGGAGGTCGACCCCGACGCCCTCATCTCCGAGCTCGGTGTCGGCGACAAACAGCGTGTGGAGATCCTCAAGGTGCTCTACCGCGGCGCCAAGATCCTGATCCTCGATGAACCCACCGCGGTGCTCGTACCCCAGGAGGTCGACGAGTTGTTCGCATCGCTCCGAGAACTCACCGCCCAGGGCGCGACGATCGTCTTCATCTCCCACAAGCTCGACGAAGTACTCAAGCACGCCGATGCGATCACCGTGATCCGCCAGGGCAAGACGGTCGCCGAGATCCCCGATCCGAGCGCCGTCACCTCGCACCAACTCGCCGAGCTGATGGTCGGCAGCGAACTCCCGACGCCGGAGACCCGCGAGCGCACGGTCACCGACGTCGTCGCGATCGAGCTCCGAGAGCTCACGGTCGCCAACCCGGAGGCCGGAGCGCGCAACGTCGTCGACGACGTGAGCTTCACGGTGCACCGCGGCGAGATCGTGGGCATCGCCGGAGTGGAAGGCAACGGCCAGAGCGAACTCGTCAAGGCCATCGTCGGGCTCACGGCATCGTCGGGCACGATTCTCGTCGACGGCGTCGACATCGCCCGGCTGTCGACCCGCGAACGGCGCGACAGCGGCATCGGGTACATCGCCGAGGACCGCCAGAAGGACGGCCTCGTGATGCCGTTCACCGTGTGGGAGAACGCGGCGCTCGGCCACCAGCATCGCCCGCCGTACGCGAAGGGTCCGTGGATGAACGTGGCGGGAGCCAAGAAGCAGACCGAGACGATCGTCGACGAGTTCGACGTCCGGACCCCGAGCATCGACGTGCCCGCCTTCACACTCTCGGGCGGCAACCAGCAGAAACTCGTCGTCGGGCGGGAGATGACCGCGGAACCCAAGGTGCTCATCGCCTCCCATCCGACACGGGGCGTCGACGTCGGCGCGCAGGCCGTGATCTGGGACATCCTGCGTGACGCCCGGGCAGCAGGACTCGGCACCGTGTTGATCTCGGCGGATCTCGAGGAACTGATCGGGTTGTCCGACCGTCTCCTCGTCATGCTGCGAGGGCAGGTGGTTGCGGAGGTCGACCCGGCGACGGTGACGCCGGCAGAACTCGGTTCGTACATGACCGGAGCGAAAGCGGGGGCACACTGATGTTCGAACGGATCTGGCGAGCCTCGCTCGCGCCGCTCGTCGCGGCGGCTGTTGCGATCCTCATCTCGTCGCTCGCCCTCCTCATCTCGGGAAACGACCCGGTCGAGGCGTTCCGGGAGATGTGGAAGACGATCGACTCCACGCAGTCGGTCGTCATCATCGTCAACACCGCCGTTCCGTACTACATCGCCGGTGTGGCGGTCGCCATCGGCTTCAAGATGAACCTCTTCAACATCGGCTCGAACGGCCAGTACCTCCTTGCCGCCCTCGTCGCTGGGTGGGCCGGCGCCGAGGTGAGCCTGCCACCGCTGCTCCACGTGCCGTTCGTCTTCCTCGTCGCCGTCGCCGTCGGTGGCAGCTGGGCGCTCATCGCTGCGATCCTGAACGTCACCCGCAACGTCAACGTCGTCGTGGCGACGATCATGTTGAACTACATCGCCGTCGGGCTCGGGGCGTTCCTGCTCTCGGAGGTGTTCCGCGACAAGGAGAACGGCGGCCTCGTCGCCCAGACGAAGGTGATGCCGGAGTCGGCCCGACTGCCGTCGATGAACGGGATCATCGAACTGTTCGGCTTCAACTTCGCTCCCGGTGTCGAACTGTTCGGGTTTCTCCCCTTTGCGATCGCACTGGGGGTCGCCTACCACGTCCTGCTCAACCGCAGCCTCTTCGGCTACGAGCTCCGCCTGTCCGGCATGAACCCCGACGCAGCGCTGTCCGCTGGTGTCAACCCCAAACGCATGGTCCTCATCACGCTGTTCATGTCGGGCGCCGTCGCCGGAATGATCGGCCTGCCGTTCCTCCTGGCGGATCCGAGCTTCCTGAAGTACGGCGACGCATTCCCGACGACGATCGGATTCACCGGACTCGGGATCGCACTGCTCGGCCGCAACAACCCCGTGGGCATCGCGGCCGCGGCACTCGTGTGGGCCACGATCGAGCGAGCGACGCAGCGCCTCGGACCACTCGGCATCCCGCCCGAGATCGGCAAGATCATGCAGGGCACCTTCCTGCTCTCGGCCGTCATTGCGTACGAGGTCGTGCGCCGCCGCAACGACGCCGCTGCCGTTGCCGCCGCCGCAGCAGCGACACGAGACGAACGACCGCCGCCGCTCGCCCCGCAGATGCCGATCGGAGCCACGTCATGACGACCACGGTCGAGACAACACCAGCCGAGACCGCCGACCGGCCGTCGTCCTTCCATTCGACGCGCTGGCGGATCTTCGCCCTGGTCATGATCGGGATCGCGGTGATGTCGACGGCGCGCCTCATCGCCGACAACTCCGACCTCACCTCCAGCGGCACCGTCGGCGCCGGCCTGCGAACCGCGGCACCGATCGCTCTCGCTGGCCTCGCCGGACTGGTTGCCGAACGAAGCGGCACGATCAACATCGGCATCGAGGGCATGATGGTGATGGGCACCATTTTCGCCGGTTGGTGGGGCTGGGAGTTCGGACCTTGGATGGCGCTCCTCGGCGGCATCGTGGGCGGGATGCTCTTCGGGTTGCTGATGAGCCTCGCCACGACGACGTTCGGTGTCAACCACATCGTCGCCGGTGTGGCCATCAACCTGCTTGCTCCCGGAATCGCGCGATTCATGGCAAGCGAGCTCTTCGTCGGCGTGCAAGGCGGATCGGTCACGTCATCGCCCGGCAACTCGGGTGACATCGGCGCCTTCACGGTCCCGTTCCTGTCGGGCGGTGACGTCTTCGGCTGGCAGAGTCCCGACACACTCGGATGGCTCGAGGAGCGGGGTTGGTTCATCATCGCCGACGCCGCCGGGTTGGTGAGAGGCCTGACGACCGCGGTGACCTGGGACGTCCTCATCACCATGGCGCTCTTCTTCGGGATCACCTACCTGCTCTGGCACATGCGGATCGGCCTGCGGCTGCGGTTCTCCGGTGAACGTCCGTCGGCCGCCGACTCGCTCGGCGTGTCCGTCCACAAGATGCGCTACATCGGCATGCTGATGTCGGGTGCATTCGCCGGGATGGGTGGCGCCGTGCTCGTGTTGTTCTCCAACCGCTACCAGGAGAACCAGGTCGCCGGCCGTGGCTTCCTCGGCCTCGCCACGATGATCTTCGGCAACTGGATGCCCGCCGGCACCGCCATCGGCGCCGGCTTGTTCGGCTATGCCCAGGGCATCACATTGCGCACGAACCCCGGTGATCTCGTCCGAACCCTCCTGCTGGCCGCGGCGATCGCACTCGTCCTGCTCGTGCTCTGGATGCTCGTCCAGCGCAGCTACGCACCTGCCGGGACGGTCGCCGTGTTCGCGGCCGTCACGCTCTGGGCGTACTTCGTTGCGCAGTCCCCGAACAACCAGCTCGTGTTCGTCACCCCGTACGTCGTGACACTGATCGCCGTGTCCATCGGAGCGCAACGACTGAGGCCGCCCGCAGAGGAAGGCATCCCCTGGTTCAAGGGGATGCAATAGGGCGCAGCCGGGCAGTCGACGATGACCATCTCGATCGAACAGGCTCAGCACCTGCCCAAGGTGCTCCTGCACGATCATCTCGACGGCGGTCTACGCGTGTCGACGATCCTCGAGCTGGCGGATTCGATCGGTTGGACGCTGCCGGCGACCGACCCGGACGATCTGCAGGCGTGGTTCACCCGCGGCGCCGAGACCGGCGACCTGCTGCAGTACCTGGCCACCTTCGAGCACACGCTCGGCGTGATGCAGACCGCGGACTCGATCGAGCGGGTTGCATACGAGGCCGCCGTCGATCTGGCTGCTGACGGCGTTGTATACGCCGAGGTGCGGTTCGCGCCGGAGCTGCATCAGCAGCAGGGCCTCGCCCTGGAGACCGTGGTCGAAGCGGTGACGTCCGGGTTCCGGCGAGGCGAACTCGACTCGGGCTCGACGATCACGGTGAACGCGATCTGCTGTGCGATGCGAACCGAACACCGATCGCTGGAGATCGCCCAGCTCGTGGATCGGTTGCGTTCCTGGGACGACAAGGTCGTCGCCTTCGACCTCGCCGGCGCCGAGACAGGGTTTCCGCCGTCACTCCATGCCGAGGCACTGACGTTCGCCCGAGGTGCGCTCCTGAACATCACGATCCACGCGAGCGAACCACCGGACCTCGAGCTCATCTCCGACGCGCTGAGTCACGGCGCCCATCGGATCGGCCACGGCGTTCGGCTACGGGCCGACACGAGCCTCGTCGATCCGGACCGATCGACCGACGAACTGATCCTCGGCCCGCTCGCCCAGTACGTGCTCGACCACCAGATCCACCTGGAGATGGCGCCGACCTGCAACGTGCAGATCGGCGCGGTGCCGAGCGTCGCCGATCACCCGGTCGGACCGTTCCTTCGCGCCGGGTTCAGCGTGGGGCTGAACACCGACAACCGGCTGATGAGCAACGTCTGCCCGTCGAGTGAGCTCCACACCGTCGCGATCGCGCACGACCTGTCGCTCGCCGAGGCCGAGCAGCTCGCCGTCAGGGCGATGATGGCGTCGTTCGCCCCGATGGACACCCGCCGCCGGATCGTCGCCGACACCATCCGCCCTGCGTACGCGCTGTAACGATTGGTGTCAGACACCAATCGTTACATCGCTACGATCGTGTGGTGCTCCGTCGAGATCAGGTTGCTGCGTACGAAGCCGACGGATTTCTCGTCCTGCCCGGCTTCGTATCGGTCGATGCGTGCCGACGACTCCGGACCCGAGCCCTGGAGATCGTCACCGCGTGGGAACCATCGGACGAACGGTCCGTGTTCACCACGAACGAGCAGGAACGCATCTCCAATGGTGAGTTCCTGTCGAGCGGATCAGGCACCTGGTGCTTCTTCGAAGAGGAGGCGTTCGGACCCGACGGCGAGATGACGCAGCCAAAGGAACTGAGCATCAACAAGATCGGTCATGCCCAACACGACCTCGACGACGAGTTCGAGACCTTCGCCTACAACCCCGATGTCGCCGAGGTCGCTGCCGACATCGGACTGGCCGACGCCCTGGCCCTGCAGTCGATGTACATTTTCAAGCAGCCGCGCATCGGTGGCGAGGTGGGATGCCATCAGGATGCGACGTTCCTCTACACCGATCCGATGACGGTCACCGGGTTCTGGTTCGCGATCGAGGACGCCACGCTCGACAACGGATGCCTGTGGGCCGAACCAGGAGGACACCAAGGGCCGCTGCGCCAGGTGTTCAAGCGCAACGCCACCGACGACGGGACCGTCTTCGAACGACTCGACGCGACGCCGATGCCCGAAGCACCGCCGATCGGCGAAACGCTCGTGCCGCTCGAAGTGAGCGCCGGCACGATGGTCGTCCTGCACGGACGCCTGCCGCACTGGAGTGGCGTCAACCGGTCCGGTGCGAGTCGCCACGCCTACTCACTGCACTGCATCTCGGCTTCGGCTGACTATCCGGCATGGAACTGGCTGCAACGTCCCGACGACATGCCATTGCGGGCCCTCTCGGCCGGCCGATGAGACACCCTCATCGCGCTCGGTAGCGTGTGGCCATGTCACTGGCCGAACTCATCCAACGGGCGCCCAAGGCACTGCTCCACGACCACCTCGACGGGGGCGTCCGGCCCCGCACCGTCATCGAGCTCGCGCAGGAGTACGGCTACAAGGATCTGCCGACGACCGACGTCGACGACCTCGCCACGTGGTTCAACCGGGGGGCGAAGCGCAACGACCTCGTGCTCTACCTCGAGACCTTCGCCCACACGGTCGGCGTGATGCAGGATCGTGACGCGATCGAGCGCGTCGCGTACGAGTGCGCCCACGACCTGGCCGCCGACGGTGTGGTGTACGCCGAGGTGCGCTTCGCCCCGGAGCTCAGCACCGAGAAGGGCCTCACGCTCGACGAGGTGATGGAGGCGGTGCTCGAGGGATTCCGTCGGGGGTCCGCCGACACCGACCTCACGATCTACGCCATTGCCTCGGCGATGCGGACGGCAGCCAGAAGTCTGGAGATCGCGGAGTTGGCGGTTCGATATCGCGACGCCGGCGTCGTCGGTTTCGACATCGCCGGCGCCGAGGCCGGGTACCCGCCGTCGCGCCACCTCGACGCATTCCAGTACGTGAACCGCGAGAACTTCCATTCGACCATCCATGCCGGTGAGGCATTCGGCCTCCCGTCGATCTGGGAGGCGGTGCAGTTCTGCGGCGCCGAACGCTTGGGTCACGGGGTGCGCATCGTCGACGACATCGACCCGGGCGACGGTCTCGGCACGGAGAAGCTCGGCCGGCTCGCCACCTACATCCGCGATCGGCGTATCCCGTTGGAACTGTGCCCGACGTCGAACGTGAACACCGGCGTCGTGCCATCGATCGCCGACCACCCGATCGGCATGCTGCGCCGCTTGCGTTTCCGCGTGACGGTCAACACCGACAACCGGCTGATGAGCAATACGTCGATGACCGAGGAGATGCTCAAGCTCGCCGAGGCGTTCGAGTGGGGCCTCGACGACTTCGAGTGGCTGACGGTGAACGCCATGAAGTCGTCCTTCGCTCCGTTCCCCGAACGGCTGAAGCTGATCAACGGCGTCATCAAGCCCCGGTATTCGATCCTCAAGAGCGAACTGTCGCTCGGGGTGGCCTGACATGGCGATCGAAACGACGCTCGTCGATCATCCGGTGTGCACCGATGCGCTCGCTCAGATCCGTGACCGTGACACGCCCAACGCACTGTTCCGACAGAACCTCGAACGCATCGGCGGGCTCCTGATCGCCGAGGCGACCAAGAACCTGCCGACGGTCGACGGCACCGTCGAGACGCCCCTCACCACCGCTCCGGCTCGTCGCATCGCCGTACAGCCGGTGGTCGTACCCATCCTTCGCGCAGGGCTCGGGTTCGTCGGGCCGGCGCAGGAGCTGCTGCCGAACGCCGACATCGGGTTCATCGGCATGGCGCGGAACGAGGAGACCCATCAGCCCGAGCCGTACGTCAACAAGCTGCCCGAATCGCTCGCCGGTCGCCCCGTGATCGTGCTCGACCCGATGCTCGCCACCGGTGGGTCGTTGATCAGCGCGGTCGAACTGCTGCTGGCGCGTGGCGCTCCGACGCCGATCACGGTCGTGTGCGCCCTCGCCGCGCCGGAGGGAATCGCTGCCCTCGAAGCTGCGGGGTTGTCGATCCATCTCGTCACCGCCGCCATCGACGACCACCTGAACGAGCGGGCCTTCATCGTCCCCGGCCTCGGTGACGCCGGCGACCGCCAATTCGGCACCCCCGCCTGATGTAACGATTGGTGTCAGACACCAATCGTTACATCGAACCCTGTGGCACCCCTTCCGTATGGTCCCGCACATGGGACGATTACTTCGCATCGACGATCCCGGCGGCTGGCACCACGTGATGAACCGCGGGAGCGACCACCAGATGGTGTTTTTCGACGACGCCGGTCGTCTCGTTTTCGAACGACTTCTGGGTGAGGCTTGCATCGAGCGCAACATCGAAATACACGCCTACTGCCTCATGGGGACTCACTTCCACCTGCTCGTGCACTGCCCTGACGCCGGGCTCTCGGCGATGATGCAGCAGGTCCTGTCGTCGTACACCCGGATCGTGAACGAGCATGCGAACCGAGACGGTGCGCTGTTCCGTGGCAGATTCCACTCAGTGCCGGTCACGTCCGAACGTCAGATTCTCCTCACGGCAGCCTACGTGCACCGGAATCCGGTCGACTTCGTACCACCAGCCGCGCTGGGCGCCTACCGATGGTCGAGTTACGGCGTCTACCTCGGAAAGCGAATGAGACCGACCTGGCTCCACGTCGACTACGTCTCCAGTCGGCTCTGCGCCGATGATCATCGAGCATTGGTCGCAAGTCGGCTGCCCGAGCCAGGCATGCTGCACGCGAATGACGCATGGTCCCAGCTGGACCAGCTGATCGGAACGCACACGGAACTCTCGAATTCAACGAAGCGCGCTCTCCGGTTGGTGATCGCTGCCGACGTCGTCGGTGCGTCCTCATCTGAATTGGCGGATCGACTGGGTCTTGCAAGTGCTGCCGCCGCCCGCACCGCACTCACGAGGGCCCGCCGACATCTCGCCACCGATGACTCGTTCCAACGAGTGATAGATCACATCGAAGCCGCCATCTCGATGTCACGATTGGTGTCTGACACCAATCGTTACATCGAGGTGAGGGCTTCGAGCAATCGATCGAGTTCGGAACGATCGAGGTCGACGGCTTCGGCGTAGAGCTTGACCTTGGGTTCGGTGCCGCTGGGGCGGATCTGGAGTCGAACACCGCCGTCGAGCATCAGCCGCACCAGGCCGGCCTCGGGATATGTCGTCACTGCGGTCACTGCTCGGCCACCGACCTCGGACGGTGGGTCGGCTTCGATCGAGGCCACCCACGCGGCACCCTCGGCCGGCGGCATCTTGACCGACAGTTCGGCAGTGACGTAGCGACCGAACCGGTCGGCGATCGAATCGAGACGATCCTGCAGTGTCACGCCGTCGGCCGCCGCAACCGCAGCGATCTCGGCCATCAACACCGCCGCCGTGATGCCGTCCTTGTCGAGCGGTCGCGGCGCCACGAGGTAGCCGAGCGCCTGCTCGTAGCCGAGCACCAAGCGGAGATCAGGCCGTTCGGAGGCGATCTTGCCGATCCACTTGAAACCGGTGAACGTCTCCTCGCTGTGCACGCCCGCCGCCGCCGCCATCCGCGCCAACAACGATGACGACACGAGCGTGGTCACCACGAGGCGTTCGTCGCCGGTCGTGTTGGCGAGGATGTGATCGGCGAACAGCCACCCGATCTCATCGCCGCTCAGACGACGCCACGATCCGTCGGCCTGGGGAATCGCCGCTCCCAGCCGATCGGCGTCGGGATCGTTGGCGATGGCCACGAATGCTCCGACCGACCGTGCGGTCTCGAGGAGGAGGTCCATCGCCCCTGGCTCCTCGGGGTTCGGGAAGGACACGGTCGGGAACGTGCCGTCGGGCTCCTGCTGCTCGGCGACGACGAACGGCGGATCGAAACCCGCCGCCTCGAACGCCCGGAGCACGACCGCACCCCCGACGCCGTGCATCGCCGTGTACGCAACCGCGACGCCCGCGACATCGGGTCGAAGCCGCACCGACGGGGCGAACTCGACATACCGGTCGACCCACGTCTCGTCGAGCCGGTCGATCAGCGGATCGTCGGCTTCGGCGAGATCGATCGTCAGCGGATCGAAGCCGGCGATGCACTGGGAGATCTCCGTGTCGATCGGCGACACGATCTGCGACCCGGTCTCGAGGTACACCTTGTAGCCATTGTCGGCGGGAGGGTTGTGCGACGCCGTGACCACCACACCGGCGGCGGCGCCCAGGCCCGTGATCGACCACGCCAAGACCGGTGTCGGTTGCACGCCGGGATGCAGCATCGAGCGGATACCCATCGCCGCCAGTACCCGGGCGGTGTCGTCGGCGAACAGATCGCTCTTACGTCGTGCGTCGTGGGCGATCACGACGCCGCGTGACGTCGCGTCGGGAATCGACCCATCAGCCTCGCGATCGATCAACCACTGACCGAGCCCGGCGGCAGCCTGTCGCACGACGAGCCGGTTCATCCGCATCGACCCGGCGGCAACCGCCGCCCGAAGGCCTGCCGTACCGAACTGCAACCGCCCGTCGAAGCGAGCGACCAGCTCGGCCATGTCGCCACGTTCGGCGGCGATGATCACGGCGCCCAACTCGTCACGTATGTCGGAATCGGGCTCGGCAGCGAGCCATGCTCGAGCGGTCGTCAGCAGGTCGGCGAAGCGTTGGCCAGCAGGATTGTGTTCACCCATCACCGATCAGGTTACGCAACTCGACCAACGGTCGTGGCCCGACGTGGCTGATCACTTCGGCCGCAGCGATCGATCCGAAGTGCCCGCACCGCTCGAGGTCGAACCCTTGCGTCCAGCCGTACAGGAACCCGGCGGCGAAGAGATCGCCGGCACCTGTCGTGTCGATCACCTTGTCGACGGGCACCGCCGGTACGCGCAGCAGTTCGTCGGGCGTCACGATCACACAGCCCTCGGCACCGACGGTGATCGCCGCGAACTCGCATTCGTCACGCAGGGCCGCTACCGCGTCGTCGAACGAGTCGAGTTCGTAGAGCGAGAGCAGTTCGTCGTGGTTGCCGAACAGCAGGTCGACACGATCCTGGACCAGCGCTCTGAAGTCGTCGCGATGGCGGTCGACACAGAACGAGTCGGACAGCGTCAACGACACCATGCGATCGTTGTCGTGCGCCACTTCGGCAGCACGACGGAACGCCGCCTTGGCATCGTCGCGATCGAACAGATATCCCTCCATGTACAACACCCTGGAGTCGGCGATCACCTGCTCGTCGAGGTCGTCGACACACAGCAGGCTCGACACACCCAGGTACGTGTTCATGGTGCGTTCGGCGTCGGGCGTCACGACGATCACACATCGACCCGTCGGCGTGCCGTGCTCACCGAGCGGACGATGAAATGCCACGCCGACCGCACGCATGTCGTGGCCGAACACGTCGCCGAGGTCGTCGCCGTTGACCTTGCCGATGTAGGCAGCGCGCCCACCGAGGCTGGCGATCCCGCACACGGTGTTCGCCGCCGACCCGCCACTCATCTCCACGGCACGGTCGAGCGCGGCGTACAGCTCCACTGCTCGCTCGGTCTCGATGAGCGTCATCGATCCCTTGACCAGCTCGTACTCGGCGAGGAACGTCTCCTCGGCGGGAGCGATGACGTCGACGAGCGCATTGCCGATACCGATCACGTCGAACCGACTGGGCGGGATCGACTCGTCGGTCGAGCGATTCGAGAACCGTCGTGTGAGGTCGGGCACGGTCGTGCAGGCTACCGGTACGATCCCGGCGATGATTGCGACCGAAGCGCTCGACCCGTACCGCCTGCCGGCTGGTGTTCGACCCACCCGCTACGACGTGCAGCTGCGGCCGGTGCTCGAGACGGCCAGGTTCAGCGGTCGGGTCGAGATCAGCCTCACGATCGACAGCGACACCGATCTGCTCGTGCTGAACGTCGCCGAACTCGGCATCGCATCGTGTGTGATCGACGGGATCGCGGCGACATGGGAGCTCGACGAGCAGACCGAGCGGATGATCGTTCACGCCGCGGACACCGTCGCGGCCGGTACGTGTCGGCTCAGCATCACCTTCGACGGCATCCTCAACGACAAGCTCCGCGGTTTCTATCGCAGTACCTACATCGACGACGGCGGCAACGAACAGGTCATCGCCACCACCCAGATGCAGGCGACCGACTGTCGTCGGGCCTTCCCGTGCTGGGACGAACCGGAGTTCAAGGCGGTGTTCAGCATCACCCTCGACGTCGACGACGACCTGACGGCGATCTCGAACGGGTCCGAGGTCGAACGCACCACGGCCGATGGTCGCACGGTGATCCGCTTCGCCGACACCATGCTGATGAGCAGTTACCTCGTCGCCTTCGTCGTCGGTCGCCTGGAGATGACCGACCCGATCGACGTCGACGGCACCCCGATCCGCGTCGTCCACGTGCCCGGCAAGAGTCACCTGACGGGCTTCGCGCTCGACGTCGGCGCGTTCTGCCTGCGGTGGTTCCAGGAGTACTACGGCATCGCCTACCCATCCGACAAGGTCGACCTCGTCGCGCTCCCCGACTTCGCGGCGGGTGCCATGGAGAACCTCGGCTGCATCACGTTCCGCGAGAACATGGTGCTCGTCGACCCCACCACCAGCACCCAGGACGAACAGCAACTGATCGCCGACGTCGTCGCCCACGAGCTGGCCCACATGTGGTTCGGCGACCTGGTGACGATGCGCTGGTGGAACGGCATCTGGCTCAACGAAGCATTCGCGACCTTCATGGAAGTCGCAGCGTGCGAGGCATATCGCCCTGATTGGGAGCGCTGGACGTCGTTCGGTGTCGAGCGCAGCGCTGCCTTCGACGTCGACTCGCTCGACAGCACCCGCACGGTCGAGTTCGAGGTGCGCTCACCGGCCGATGCCGACGGCATGTTCGACGTCCTCACGTACCAGAAGGGTGGCGCACTGCTGCGCATGCTCGAGCAGTACCTCGGCGAGGATCGTTTCCGTGAAGGTGTCAACCACTACCTGCGCAGCCACGCCCACGCCAATACCGAGACCAACGATCTCTGGGACGCAATCGAGGCGACGTCGGGTGAACCCGTCCGGCGGATCATGGACACATGGATCTGGCAGCCCGGCTATCCCCTCGTCACGGCTTCCCTGGTCGACGGATCGCTCCGACTGGGTCAGCGCCGTTTCCGTTTCGACGCCGACGGCACCGGACCGGGCGAGCGGCTCTGGGCGATTCCCGTCCAGGTCCGCAACGGCGGCGTCACGACGACCGTGCTGCTCGACGGGCCCGAGACGACGACCACGATCGTCGACCCCGGCGGGCCCGTCGTCGTCAACGCCGGCGGCAGCGGGTTCTACCGGGTCGACTACGACGACACGCTTCGCAGCCACCTCGGCGTCGCCGCACTCGCCGATCTCACCACCCTCGAGCGCTACAACCTCGTCGACGACGCGTGGGCCGCCACGGTCGCCGGCCGGCTTGCGGCGTCCGAGCTGCTGGTCGTTCTCGAAGCGTTCGCAAACGAACGCGACCATGCCGTCTGGCAGGCGATCGTCATCGCGCTCCGTGGGCTCAACCGGCTGCTCGACGACGGCGCCGCCCACGACGCATTCCAGCAACGCGTTCGAACCCTGGCCGGACCGGCATTGATCGAACTCGGTGAGCCCAACGTTGGTGAGTCCGACCTGACGGGCAAGCTACGCGGCCTGCTCACCGGCGCGCTGGGCGTCCTCGGCGGCGACGTCGGCGTCCAGGCACGATGCCGTGAACTCTTCGACGCAGCGAGCGCCGATCCCACATCGGTCGATCCCGAGCTCACGGCCGCCGCCACGAGTGTCGTCGCCGCCACCGGTGATGCCGACACGTATGCGCGCATGCGTGCCGGATTCTCGACCGCGTCGACCCCCCAGGAGAGACTGCGCCACCTCTACGCGCTCACGGAGTTCGACGACGAAGCGCTGCTCCTGGAGACGTGCGAGTTCGTGATGTCACCGGCGGTCAAGACGCAGAACGCACCGTTCGTGCTGCGCTCGGCGATCGCCAACCGCCGCCACGGCGCCGCGGCGTGGGCGTTCGTCCGTGACAACTGGGGCGAGGCGAACGATCGTTTCCCGAGCAACACGATCGTGCGCATGGCCGACGGCGTCAAGACGCTCAACACCCCCGAACTCGTCGCCGATGCGGCCGGCTTCTTCGCCGCCCATCCGATCGAACAGGCCGCCAAGACACTCGAACAGATCCTCGAACGCCAACGGGTCAACGCAGCACTGCGCGTCCGCGATGGGGCGAAGTTCGCGTCGTTTCTCGAGGCAGCGGACTGACGGCGCTCCGGTCCAGGCACCGACGAACGCCCTCATCACTCGGTGGTCGACCGATCCGTTCTCGCGGGGTTCCTGCAGCTATCTGGCCAGCGGGTCACACCCGGACGATCGCGACGAACTGCGTCGCGATGTCGCCGGGCGGGTGTTCTTCGCCGGTGAAGCCACCTCGCGTGCCTTCCCCGCCACCGTGCACGGGGCGGTGCTGGAGGGGCGCTCGGCTGCCGAGCGGATCGATCAGGAGGGCCGTCCGGCACAGAGTGTGATCATCGTCGGAGCCGGTGCCGCTGGACTCGCAGCGGCCCGAGTATCGACCGACCGCGGTCACCAGGTGCGCGTACTCGAAGGCCGTCACCGGATCGGGGGTCGGGTGCACACCCGCACGATCGGCGGAGCGCCCGTCGACCTCGGCGCGTCGTGGATTCACGGCATTTCGGGGAACCCACTGACCGCCTGCGTGAGGTGATCGACGGCGCCGATCCGGCCGAGTTCATCGACGACCTCGTCGTTCAGAAGGGCGCAGATCTGTCGCCGACCGAACGGCTGATCCTCGAGTACGTCCGATCGATCGAGATCGATCACGAGTTCGGTGCGGATCCTGAGCACCTCGACATCGCCGCGATCGACGAAGGTGACGAGCTCGACGGCGGCGACGCCGGCAATCAGGGCGCCATCGATCGCGTCGGGATGGGCGTCGTGGAGAAGGTCATCGTGCGATTCGAGGTCCCGATCAACGGCCAGCCGGTCCTCGTTGCGCTGATCAGCGGTCCGGTGGCAGACGAACTCATGGCGAGGTCCGATCAGTACATCGTCGACGATGCCGTGGCCGCTCTCACCACGATGTTTCCCTGAGGCATTTCGGCGCGGAGATCTCATCCGGATCGCGCACAGCACCGTATGTCTCTCGACAGTGGGAAGGTCCCGCCGTCGAGATCCCAAAGGACCCACCGATGAAGAAGATTCTCGCAGGCGCTGCGGCTCTTGCCGCCGCGCTGATCGCCATACCAGCCGGCGCGTCGAGCGCTCAGGAACCCGTGAGTGTGATGTTGCTCCACGGCATTCCCGGCGTGACCGTCGACGTTGTCGTCGATGGTGCCGTCGTGGTCCCCGGCTTCGAACCAGGTGACATGCAGGACCTCAGCTCCTTCGCCGGACAGACCCTCGAGAACGTCGAGGTCCGAGTTGCCGGAACCGAAGACGTCGCCATCGGCCCGGTGGCCGAGTTCCCGGTGCCCGCTTCGGGCAACTGGACCGTCGTCGCCCACCTCGATGCCGAGGGCACGCCGACCATCACACCGTTCGAGAACGACACCGCCGCCGTCGACGCCGGCTCCGGTCGCCTCACCGTCGTCCACGTTGCCGCAGCTCCGGCCGTCGACGTCGTGCTCGGTGATGCCCGGCCGGTCGAGAATCTCTCGAATGGTGCGGCCCAGAGCCTGGTGCTGCCCGCAGGCGAGATCGCCGGCGCCGAGATCGCACCGACCGGCGACGACCCGATCGCCCCCGTTCCGACCGTGTCGGTCGTGTCGGGCGAGAACCTGACGGTGTACGCCGTCGGCTCGCTCGCCGACGAAACGTTCACCTTCTACACCCAGACGATCGCCCTCGATTCGGCCGGATCGAGCGCGGCCGGTGACGGCACCCCGGCGCCGACCGCTGTGAACACCGGTGGAGCAGTGGAGTCGAGCTCGAACTCGATGGCACTGTTCGCTGCGGCAGCAAGCCTGTTCGCCCTCGCCGGCGGCGCGATGATGCTGCGCCGTCGCACCGTCGAAGCCTGAGCGTCTCCCGTGGACGATCGTCGACTCCCTTCCCGTCGGTCGCTCACGGTTCTCATCGTCGCCGCACTCCTCGTCGGGGCCACGCTGGCCATCGCCGGTTTGGTCACGAGAGGAGGCGGCGACGATGTCGTTCTCGACGTCGAGGGTGCCGCCGCCGAGGTGGCGCCCTCGACCGTTGCACCCCGCTACATCCCTGAAACGAGTGCTCCCGAGCCTGCGAGCACCAACGACACAACGGCGCTGTCGCCGCTCGCCGAGCAACTCGGGGCGCGCTACAGCGCCATCATCGAGCCCCGCACGCCACGACCTCGGCCCGTCGGGTTGCGGATCGACACCGTCGACGTCGCGAAGTTCCCGGTACGCGCCATCGGACTCGAACCCGACGGTCAGCTGGAGATCCCCGACGAGACCGAGATCGGGTGGTACCAGTACGGCGCCACGGCCGGCCAGCCGGGTGCCACGGTCCTGGCCGCCCACGTCAACTGGAATCGCACACCCGGACCGTTCGCCCGACTCGGCACCGTCGACCCCGGCGCACGGATCGACGTCACGCTCGACGATGGATCGGTGCGGCGTTATGAGGTCGTCGAGCGCGCGATCTACGGCAAACTGGAGCTGCCACGTGAACGGCTGTGGCGCAACACCGGTGCCGAGGAGTTGGTGCTGATCACGTGTGGCGGCGACTACAACCCCGAGATCCGTCGCTACCGAGAGAACATCGTCGTCTACGCCGTCCCGGTGGCGTGACGGCGCCGTCGTCAGCGCTTCGCGAGGATCCAGGCCTGTTCGGCCGGAAACCGTCTGGCCCAGTCGGCGTTCACCCAGAATGCGGTCCCCTCGGCTGATTCGGGAGCCTGGATCTCGAAGTAGTCGACCACGTCGAAGCCGACCGTTCGGAACAAGCGCAGCCACGACGAGATCTCCATGTTGAACTCGATGCCGCCCGGGTCGTCGAGCGCCTGGGTCCAGTCGAGTCGACCCATGCCGAAGTAGTCACGCTCGAGTGTGAGACCGGCTGGAGCGTCTCCGGCCGGCGATGTGCACACCATCCCGAACGGATGGTTCCCGAGGAACACGAGGCGTCCACCGGACCGCAGGAGTCGATGGGCCTCGGGGATCCAGACGTGCGGATCACACCAGATCGCCGCGCCGTACTCGCTGATCGCGAAGTCGAAGCTGGCATCGGGCTGATCGACGGCCTCCGCGTTGGCGTGCACCCAGTCGACGCCGTCGAGCGTGTGCTCGGCCGCCAGACGTCGCGCTGTCGCGAGCTGCTGCTCGGAGTTGTCGATCGCGTAGACCGCAGCACCACGAGCCCGCATCCACGCCGTCACATAGCCGGTACCGCAACCGAGCTCGACGGCTCGCAGGCCATCCATGTCGGTGGGGAGCAGCGGGAGTTCGCTGTTCGGAATCCCCCAGATCCCCCAGGTGGGTTCATCTTGCGCCCAGGCCCGCTCGCCGCTCGCCACCCAGTTCACAGCGTGGTCATCCCAGTGGCGCCGGTTCTCCACGACGTGGTCCGGCAGTTCGACGGTTCGCTCGGGCGGCGCAGTCATCGCTGTCAGGGTAGCGAAAAGCCCGAGCCGGACGGCTCGGGCTTTCGTGGAGCTAAAGGGAATCGAACCCTTGACCTCGTCATTGCGAACGACGCGCTCTACCAACTGAGCTATAGCCCCAAGGGCTCCGACGAGTGTAGCGCTGAGCGCATCGAGTCCACGGTGTGTTCGAGTCGTCGTCGACCGACACCGGGTGGATCAGTAGCGATCGATCCAATCGTCGCTCCAGCCCGACGCCTCACGCTGGCGGAGTTGCGCCAAGAGGTACACGTAGCCGCACAGCGCCAGGAAGGACAGGGCGAACACGTAGAGCATCACCGTCGACGAGGTGGTGGCCGCCAGGAAGAGCGTGCACGCCGTGGAGATCACCAACATGAACAGCACATTGGTGCGCCGGCGACGGACGTCGTTGCGCGGATCGCTCGGACGCTGTGCACGGCTCGCCGGCGCATGACGATCCATGTGGGTCTGGCGATGATGGCCGCCGGTCGGGTCACCATGGGTCCGGAACTGCGGCTGGCTGCGGGCCTCGATCGAACGCGACGGGCGCTGGGGCGTCGAGGTGGCGCCGCTGTGCAGCGATGCCTGACGGTGATGGGCGTGAGTGGGCTGGCCGGGTCGACCCGCGGCCGCCGGGCGCTGCAATGGCGACTGGGCGAGCGGCCGACCGATGGTGCGCATGCCACCGCGGCTCGGCACCGAGGTGCTCTGCAGGGTGCTGAGCTGACGCCTGAAGTCGGTGACCGACGAGTTCGGTCGATTCTCGACGCGAGATCGCAGCATCGGGGGGAGCAGTACGGCGGCCCAGGCGGCAGCGACGACGAGGAGAACGAGTTTTGCCATGAGTCAGGGGGTCGGGGTGGTGAGGATCATCGAAACGGGACGACGCGCCACTGGCGGCGCCTTGTGTGACGATTCTACGACGTTTGTGACGGTCGACGCAATGTTCCCTGAGACGTCAGTCACGTTGCGGCGTCCGCCGGGTGGGCTTCGACGACCCCATCCGAGCGTCGATACACCCCGGATCGGCCACCGGTCTTCTCCCACAGGGCGAGCTCGCCGATGACCATCGCCCGGTCGGCCGACTTGCACATGTCGTACACCGTGAGCGCAGCGACGCTGCACGCATGGAGTGCCTCCATCTCCACGCCCGTGCGGTCGACGGTGTCGACCTGGGCCTCGATGGCCACGAAATCGTCGCCGATCTCGAAGTTGACCGACACCGACCCGACGAGCAGCGGATGACACAGCGGGATCATGTCGGAGGTGCGCTTCGCCGCCTGGATCCCGGCGACACGGGCGACCGACAAGACGTCGCCCTTCTTGACCTCACGATTGGCGATCGCTGCAGTGGTCTCGGGCTTCATGAAGACCTTGCAGCGAGCCACGGCACGCCGATGCGTGGGCTCTTTCGGGGTGACGTCGACCATTCGCGCACGGCCGAGCGGATCGAGGTGGGTGAACGACAGATCACTCATGTGGCCCGCACGATAGCCCGGCGTGGTCGACCGCCGACTGCCGGGGTACCGTCACCGCCATGTCCGACGCCGTCACACCCTCGGAACCACTCCCGTACGACGCCATTGCCCATCTCCGCACCGATGCGGTCAGATTCCTCGAGGTCGTGTCCGACCACGGGTTCGACCACGACGTTCCCTCGTGTCCGGGCTGGAAGCTCGCGCGATCTCGCCTGGCACCTCGGTGGCGTCTGGAACTTCTGGGGCCGGGTGGTCGCCGAAGGTGTCACGTCGGTCGACGTGTTGCACACATGGCAGGAGACACCGCGGCCGTCCGACACCTTCCTCGTCGACTGGGTGATGGCGGCGCACACGTCGTTGTTCTCGGCGTTGGCAGCGGCACCACCGCATCAGGAAGTGTGGACCTGGACCGGCGCCAACCGTGACGCACGCTGGGTCGAGCGCCGAATGACCCAGGAAACCGCAGTCCACCGTTGGGATGCATCGAACTCGGTGGGGATTCCGTACGACATTCCCGTGGCCGTGGCGGCCGATGGCATCGACGAGTACCTCACGTGGTTCGCCGGGCGCGGAGCCGGAGCCGACGCCACGCCGGTCGGCGGCACCGTCCACCTGCACTGCACCGATGTGGCCGACGGCGCCGCGGTGGGCGGCGAATGGCTCGTGACCGACCTCGACGCCAACGGCGCCAGGTTCACCCGTGAGCACGCCAAGGGCGATGCAGCCGTCCGTGGCCGGGCCGCCGATCTGCTCCTGTGGCTGTGGAAACGAGACGCCGGACCGATCGAGATCCTCGGCGACGACGCCGTCGCCAACCGTTTGCGTTCCTTCACCGACCTCCGCTGAACATCGCGATTGGGGTCTGACCCCAATCGCGATGTTCAGCCGCCGATCTGGCTCATCGACTTTCCGGGGCGCACGAAGTTGACCTGGTTGATGCGGTGGCCCGCCCACTTGGTCGCAACCGCCGCCTCGATGCGTTCGGCGATGTGATCGTCGGATTCGCCGGCGCGCATCGCCGCGAGCAGGTCGAATTCCTTCGTGGCGAACAGGCAGGTACGGAACTGACCTTCGGCGGTCAGGCGCACACGGTCGCAGTCGCCGCAGAACGGCTTGGTCACCGTGGGGATCACGCCGATGGTGCCACCGCCATCGACGTAGCGGAAGCGGTCGGCCGGTGCGGCGCCGCGTGCCGGCAGTTGCTCGAGCGGGTACACCGCGTCGATGGCCGCGACGATCTCGTCCTGGCCGACGACCTTGTCGTTCATCCAGTGGCCGTCGGCGTCGAGCGGCATGAACTCGATGAACCGAACCTCGACCCCCTGCCGGCGTCCGAAGGTGGCGAGCGACACGATCTCGTCGTCGTTCACGTTGCGCTCGATGACGGCGTTGATCTTGACCGGATCGAAGCCCGCCTCCTTGGCCGCCTCGACGCCGTCGAGCACTCGGAGCAGTTCGTCACGACGAGTCATCCGGTGGAACTTGGCCCGGTCGAGCGTGTCGAGGCTGATGTTGACGCGACGCAGACCGGCCTCGCGCAACGTGTCGGCGACCAAGCGCATCGTGGCGCCGTTGGTGGTCATGGCGAGATCGACGGGGCCGTCGGGGCCGACGAGCGCTGCCAGTTTCTCGACGAGCACCGGCAGATGGGCTCGAACCGTCGGCTCGCCGCCCGTGAGGCGGATCCCACGAACGCCGTAACGTTCGACGAAGATCCGGGCCAGACGCTCGATCTCCTCGAAGCGCATCACCTCCGAACGAGCCAGCCATTGCATCCCTTCCTCGGGCATGCAATAGGTGCAGCGGAAGTTGCAGCGATCCGTGATCGAGATCCGCAGATCCTCGATCAGGCGACCGAACGGGTCGATCAACTCCTGCGACATCCGTGCATCCTATTTGCTCACCACCGCGTCACACGGTGCCGGGCGGACTTCAGCCGTGGAGAAGGAGAACGGCGACGTCGGCTCCTGCCGGAACCCCCGGGCCATCGGGGACCACGGCCATGGCGTCGGCAAGTGCGGTCGCCGCGAGTTGATGACTGCCCTGGGCGCCGACGGGCCGGATGTGGTAGCGGCCGTCGTCGGCGAAGTTGCCGTTGACACGCACGAAGTGCACCTTGCCGTCGGGATGGCGATCGAGCGCCACATCGGCGAGCGCGACCAGATTCAGCCGGGTCAGACGCCGATGCCCCATCATCCGGCGCAACGCAGGCCGGGCCAGCAACTCGAAGCTCACGAGCGAACTGACGGGATTGCCGGGCAGCCCGAAGATGGGCACGCCGTCGAGCCGCCCGAACGCGAACGGCTTCGCCGGCTTGATCGCGATCTGCATCCAGGTCATGTCGGCGACACGACCGAGCACCGCCTTCACGACGTCGTAATCGCCCATCGACACGCCGCCGCTCGTGACGATCGCATCGCAGCGCGACGCCGCGTCGCGCAGCACCCGTTCGAGTTCCGCTTCGTCGTCACGAACGATGCCGAGGTCGACGACCTCACAACCGGCCTCGACGAGGAGGGCCGACAGCATGGTCTTGTTGCTCTCGCGGATCTGACCCAACTCCAGCGGTGAGCCGTCGTCGACGAGTTCATCGCCGGTCGACAGGACGGCGACCCGCGCTCGGGGGTACACCGTCACCGTTCGAGCGTTGACGGATGCGAGCACGGCGTCGACCGAGGCGGTGATGGTGGTCCCGGCATCGAACAATCGATCGCCCGCCCGCACGTCGTCGCCGGCCCGACGAATCGACGCTCCGACCGGAACCGAGCGCGACAATCGCACCCCATCGTCACCGACCCGTTCGGAATCCTCCACCATCACCACCGCATCGGCACCCGGCGGCATCGGGGCACCCGTCATGATGCGGATCGCCTCGCCGGGACCGACCGGACGATCCGGCGCTGCGCCGGCCGCGATCTCGCCCACCACGTGGAGCTCGACGGGAACGGCGGCCACATCCTGCGAACGCACCGCGTACCCGTCGACAGCGGTGTTGTCGAACGGCGGCACCTCCTCGCTCGCATCGATCGCGGCGGCGAGCACCAACCCGAGTGCCTCAGTTCGTTCAACCTCGCGCCGGGGCAGAGGTGGGCACGATTCCAGGACGAAGGCCTGCGCATCTTCCAATGGCGTCACGACGTCAACGTAGCCCGGGGCCAACTCGCTGCGACCGGCCGATCGGCTCGTAGCGTGCATGCGCGTGACGTCGCCACTGACCGCCTTTCCGTCCGACGGGTACACCGCCCGTTGGCGAACCTGGGACGACAATCATCTCGAGACAGTGACGCTTCGGTGGGAGAACGAAGGGTGGACAGCGACCGGCGAGGTCGGGCGCGAAGCCGTGACGTACGTGTTGCGACTGTCGGCGACGTGGCAGATCCGCCAGTTCCTGCTGTTCCGTGACCTCGACGAACCCGATCTCTGGCTCGGCGCCGACGGCACCGGGCGCTGGGGTGAGATGAATGGCGCCCATCGGCCCGACCTGGGCGGATGCACCGACATCCACCTGACGTGCACGCCGTTCACGAACTCACTGCCGATCCGCCGACTCGGCCTCGACATCGGTGCGGCCGACGATGTTCGTTCCGCGATGGTCGACGTCGAGACGCTCGGGCTGATCGCCACACGGCAGCGCTACGAGCGCCTCGCGCTTCGTCGGTTCCGCTGCACGGATCTGGATTCGGGAGTCAGCATCGAGCTCGACGTCGATGAGTACGGCCTGGTCCACGACCATCCCGACCACTTCCGCCGCACCTGAGGGCGCCGAGTGGCACCGTCATGGCGTCAGGACGTCAGAGGTGCAGGTGACGGAGGAACTCGCGCAGCGGAGCGCTGAGTTCGGGATCGCGGAGACCGAGTTCGATCGAGGCCGTCAGAAAGCCGACTGGCGTACCCGTGTCGAGGCGGCTCTCGTCGGCCACAACGGCATGAAAGGGCGACCGTGCCGCTTGCGCACGCAACGCATCGGTGAGCTGGAGTTCACCACCACTCCCCGGAGTCAACCGATCGATCTCGTCCCAGGCATCTGCCGTGAGCACGTAGCGCCCGGTGAGGATGAAGTTGCTCGGAGCGTCCTCGGGCGACGGCTTCTCCACGAGGTCGCGGACCGGAATGACGCCATCGTGGGTCAACGCTCCCGCCGGGTCGATCACGCCGTAGGAACTCACCTGCTCACGCGGCACATTGACGACCGCCACAACGCTTCCTTCGGTGGCGGCACACACCCCGTTCATCTGAGCGAGCACCGCTGAGCTCGACATCAACTCGTCGGGAAGCATGACGGCGAACGACTCGTTGCCGACGGCCTCGCGGGCGCACCCCACCGCATGACCGAGGCCCAACGGGGCGTCCTGGTACACGATCGTGACGCGCCAGTCCCGCCCGATGGATCTCAATCGTTCCGCCGTCTCGATCTTCCCCCTGGCCTCGAGCGTCTTCGAGCAGGGCCTCGTCGGGAGCGAAGTACGCGTCGAGCGCCGGCTTGGAGTGGCTGCTGACGACGACAATGTGATCGATGCCCGCGCCGAGCGCCTCGTCGATCACGATCTGGATCGCGGGTTGGTCACCGATCGGGAAGAGCTCCTTCGGAACCGACTTCGTCGCCGGGAGGAACCGCGTGCCGAGGCCCGCGGCCGGAATGACTGCACTGCGGACCTGCATGCATCGGACGCTATCTTTGAGAACTCGATGCCCACGTATGTGTACAAGTTCGTCGACACCGGCGAGACGATCGAGGTCCAGCAGGGCTTCCATGACGAGAATCTCACCGAGATCGCCCATCCCGACTCCGGCGAGGTCCTGCCCGTCAAGAAGGTGTTCACCCCGGTCGGTGTGACCTTCAAGGGTTCCGGCTTCTTCAAGACCGACAATCGCGGCAAGAAGTCGGCGAGTTCGCCCGCGTCGACGTCAACTGATTCGAGCAGCTCGTCGAGCGCCGATTCCTCGACGAAGTCCGAATCGAAGTCCGAATCGAAGTCGGAGTCGAAGTCCGAATCGAAGTCGGAACCGAAGCCGGTCAAGACGACCGACTCGAGCAGCTCCACCACCACCTGACCAGCGCCGACCTGACCGGCCGTCGACGTGGATAGCCTCCACCTGGCCGACTCCCTCCGATCGTTCCCGATCCGAGGAGACTCTGATGCACGTCGCGGCTCGAGCCCGACTCTTCCTCGCCCGTCGACCCTGGGTCTACTGGGCAGTCGTCGCCGCACTGGCCTCGGCACTCGCCGTCGGCGTCCACGATCAGCTCACGTCGCTCGACGAGGCACGTCGAACCTGGGGATCAACCCGCAGCGTGCTGGTCGCAGAGCGGACGCTGGAGCCGGGTGAACCGATCCAGGCGCACCCCGTCGATCTTCCCGTGGCCGCGATCCCGCCGGGGGCATTGGACGACCTTCCCGACGGTGCTCAGCTCCACCAGCGAGTCGGCGTCGGCGAGGTGCTGACCGAACTCGACGTCGCTGCAGCCCGCGGACCGGCCGCGCGGGCGACGACGGGCACCGTTGTCGTGGCACTGTCCGATCCGCTCAGCCGTGGTGTGGTCATCGGGTTGAAGGTGCAGGTCGCCGCCGATGGCCTGGTGATCGCCGAGTCGGCCACCGTCGTCGAAGTGGACGACGACGTCATCTTCGTGGCCGTCGATGCGTCCGCTGCCCCGACGGTCGCCGTCGCCGCCCAGCAGGGCATCGCCTCGCTGCTCTACCTCCCGTGACCTCCCATGCTGCCCTCGCCGGGATCCTCACCTCGGCGGCCCTGGCTGTGACGCTGGGGACGATGCGGGGCGACCAGGGTCGCGGCTCGTCCCAGTGGTGGCCGACGACCCGGCCGGCGGCGAGCGACGCGAGGAACTCCATCGGGCCGTCGAAGTCGGGCATCTCCACGAAGGCGGCGCCGAGCGCGTCGGGCACATGGCCGTCGCTGCCCGCACCGGCGACGATGCCGAACTCGGACGCGAACTCGGCCGCCCGCCGATTGAGGCTGGCAAGCGACGTCTTGGAGTTGAACACCTCGACGGCGTCGATCAGGTCGGCCTCGGCCAACTCGTACAGGGCGGATTCGCTCAAGTTGCGCCGCATCGGATCGAACGGGTGCGGGATGTACACCACCCCGCCCTGGTTGCGGATCGCCTTGGCAGCGTCGAGGTGGCCGATACCCGCCGGGATCCGCTCGGCGAGGAACAACCCGATGATCTCGCCCGCGGGAGTGCGGAGTTCCTCGCCGACGATCACCCGGCAGTCGAGCCGGCCAGCCAATTCCATCGCCCCGGCAACGGCGTTGTGATCGGTGATGCAGACCACGTCGAGGCCGCTCGCCGTGACCGCTGCAGCGAACTCGTCGGGGGTGGTCGTCGAGTCGCCGCTCCACATCGTGTGCGTGTGCAGATCGACACGGACCGTTCCCGCACGCAACTCCGCGGCGAGGTGCGGATGTCGTTCGACCGCCTCAGACGACGGGGCGCCCATGCGCCCTCAGGAACCCGACATCGTCACGTCGCGGATCACGAGGCTCATGCCGGCCGAACGCATCGGGAGCCACTCGATGTCGCCACCGATCTCGACGATGTCGAGCAGCATCCGTTGCAGCGTGGACGCGATCGTGATCTCCCGGACCGGTGCGCCGACCACACCATCCGAGATCAGCAGACCGGCAGCTCCGGTGGAGAAGTCGCCGCTGATCGGATTGACACCGGAGTGGAGCCCCTGCATCTGCAGGACGAGTAGGCCGTCGTCGACGTCGGCGATCAACTCCTGCTGGCTGCGTGTGCCGGGAACCAGCGACAGTGCCAGGCAACCCACGCCGGGCGTGCCGGCAAATCCTCCACGGGTGGCGTTGCCCGTCGAGACGGTTCCCGCACGGCGGGCCGAATACGAGTTGTGCACGAACTGCTGCAGAACACCGTCCTGAATGAGCACATTGCGGCGCGCGGCGAGGCCCTCACCGTCGACATCGGTGGCGGTGTACGCCTTCGGGTTCGTCGGGTCGTCGACCAACGTGACCGACGACGCCGCCACGCTCTCGCCGAGCCGGTCGCGGAACAACGATCGGCCCTTGACCACGGCCTCCCCGTTGAGCGTCGACGAAACGACCCCGATGAACTGCGCGGTGACGTAGGGGTCGAGCACCACCGTCAATCGGCGACTCGACGGCTGCGACGCCCCGAGCAGTCGGGTTGCACGATCCACCGCCTCGCGAGCGGCTCGGTCGAGGTCGAACTCGTCGGGTGATCGGCCCACGGAGAAACCGAAGCCGGTCTGGGTCTCGGCATCGTCGCCATCGCCTTCGTCGGCGAGCGTCGAGACCGACACGTAGCAACCGTTCTCCCGCCCGGACATTCGGATGCCGGTGGTCGACGCCACCGCTGACTCGCCGGACGCATCGGCGTAGTTTGCGTCGTCGACGCGAACCCGCGGGTCGGCGCCGGACGCCAGCTTCTCCAGTTCCTTGGCGAGGTCGATCTTGCGGTCGGTCGGGAAGCCGGCCAATTCGTCGTTCCACAGCGACTGCTCGGTCACTGCCACACCATCGGGTTCGGCCAGCGCCGCCCATTCGTCGACCGTGCCGAACTGCACGTTGTCACGCGCTTCGGCGAGCACCTGGGCGACGGCCGATGCGTCGAGCGTTCCCGCATAGGCGAAACCGGTGCGCCCGTTGCGGATGACCCGGATGCCGATGCCCTCGCTCTGCGCCGACACGAAGTGCTCGACGTCGCCCTGGTACACCCGCACCTCGGTCTCTCCGCCCCGGGCGACGAACGCCTCGATCTGCTCGCCCGGGCCGGCCTGCGCGACGACGCGATCAGCGACGACCTGGAGCTCGCTCTCGAACCCGCTCATGCCGTGCCGCCGACGGTCATCGACTTGACCCGTAATGTCGGCTGACCGTCGCCGACCGGCACGCCCTGGCCGTCCTTGCCGCACGTGCCCGGGCTGCCCATCGCGAAGTCGTTGCCGAGCATGTCGATGTCGCGGAGCACCTTCGGGCCGTTGCCGATCAGGTTGCCGTCGCGCAGCGGTTCGGTGACCTCGCCGTTCTCGATCAGGTAGGCCTCGGTCATGCCGAACACGAAGTCACCCGACGCAGTGTTGACGCTGCCACCGCCGAGCTTGGTCACGTACACGCCGTTGGGTGTCGAGGCGATGATGTCGTCGGGCTCGTCGGGGCCGTCGAGCACGAACGTGTTCGTCATGCGCACCATCGGGAGGTACTGGTAGCTCTGACGGCGACCGTTGCCCGACTGTGGTCGGCCATCCTTGCGGGCCCGCAGGTAATCCCACATGTAGTCGGTGAGGATGCCGTCCTCGATCAGCACGTTGCGCTGAGTGATGTGGCCCTCGTCGTCGAAACCGAGGGTGCCCCACTCCCCCGGCATCGTGCCGTCGTCGACGAGGGTCACGAGCGGCGAAGCGACCTGCTGGCCGACCTTGCCGGCATAGACGCTCGCACCCTTCTGAATGTGATCGGCCTCCAAGCCGTGGCCGCAGGCCTCGTGGAAGAGCACGCCGCCGGTACCTTGCTTGATCACGACCGGCATCGCCCCCGACGGGGCGGGCCGGGCCCGCAGCTTCGTGATCGCCTGCCGGGCGGCCTCTCGAGCGAGTTCCTCGACGTCGACGGTGTCGAAGATCTCGAAGCCCACCGTGTGCCCCATCGACTGGTAGCCGGTCTGCATGCCGGAGTCGCCGTCGGCCACGGCGCTGATGCGCAACAGCGTTCGCACGATCTCGTCCTCGGTGAGGACGCCGTCGGTGTTGGCGACGAGGACCTTCTTCCAGCTGTCGCCGTAGCCCGCCGACACTTGCACGATCTCCGGTCCGAACGACCGGGCAGCGTCGTTCATGCGTTCGAGCAGCTCGACCTTGGCGGCCTTGGCAACGGAATCGGGGTCCTGCTCGACGATGTTCGGCCGGTGCGGCACCGACGCTGTGAGCGCAATGGTGCGAACCCCGCCACCACCTCGACTCGCGGCGGCTGCGGCTGCACTCGCGGCGGCCACCAAGCCGGGTTCCGACAGATCGGACGTGTAGGCGAAGCCGGTGGTTTCACCGGCAACGACCCGGATGCCGGCACCGCGGTCTCGACCGCTCGACACCTGTTCGACCTTGCCGTCATCCAAGCCCGCCGATGTGGAGCGCTTGTCCTCGGCGTACACCTCGGCAAAATCGGCACCGGTGCTGACCGCTCCGGCAAGTACCCGTTCCAGGACGTCGGTGGCGATCACCCGGCCGAGCCTATGGGGCACCCGCCGCGCCATCCACGCCGGCCCCCGTGCACGATGTGTCCGACACATCGTGCACGGGGCGCGATGAGGTCGTGAAGGTCGCGTTAGCGTGAGGGGCGTGAATCTCGAAACAGGCATGCGTGGCGACGCCAAGCTGGTGGTCACCGACGCCGACACCGCACGAGCGCTGGGTTCGGGCATCGTCGACGTGCTCGGCTCGCCGCGGCTCATCGCCCTCTGCGAGGAAGCATGCTGCAATGCCGTCGAGAGCGCGCTCGGAGGCAGCACCACCACGGTGGGCATGCGGATCCAATTCGATCACCTCCAGCCCACGCCCGTGGGGGCCGAGGTGATCGCCGAAGCGTTGCTCGAGAAGATCGAGGGTCGACGCCTGAAGTTCACCGTCTCCGCGTCCGATCCGGGCGGGCTCGTCGCCGCCGGCAAGATCACGCGTGTGCTGGTCGACCTCGACCGCTTCATGGCCAAGTGCTGCGACGTCTGACCGCCCCACCACCGCCGCCATCACCCCGAAAAATGCGCCCGGACGTGCGCCAGGCGCACATTTCAGCGCACGTTTCGGAGAACGGTCAGGCGAGGTTGCTGGTTCTGGGGTAGATGTCAGCCGGATCGGTGAGGACGTTCACCAGGTACGGCACGCCGCTCGCGAAGGCACGATCGAGTGCCGGGCCGATCTCGGCCGGGGAGCTGACGGTCTCGCCGCCACCGCCGAGCGATCTCACGACCTCGTCGTAGCGACAGCCCGGCTGGAGATCACATGCCATGTCCCAGCCGTAGATGGCCTGCATCGGATGCTTCTCGAGGCCCCACATCCCATTGTTGCCGACGATCATCACCACCGGCAGGCCGTGGCGCACGAGTGAATCGACGTCCATCAGGCTGAATCCGGCGGCGCCGTCGCCGAGCAGGAGCACGACCTGCGACGACGGCCGCACGACGCGTGCAGCGATTGCATAGCCGAGCCCGTTGCCGAGACAGCCGTACGGGCCGGTGTCGAGCCAACCACCAGGCTCGAACACCTCGATGAACTTGCCGGCATACGACGCGAAGTCTCCGCCGTCGCAGATCACCACCGCATCGCGTTCCAGTCGTCGACGCAGTTCGCCGTAGATCCGGCTGGGCTTGATCGGGTCGCCATCGGCCTCCATGAGTGCCACCTCGCCTGCGGCCGCACGCGACTCGGCGTCACGCAGTTCCGCAATCCAGTCGGTGTGGTCGACACGATCGCCGGCGTGGTCGGCGAGCCCGGTGAGCGTGGCGGTGATGTTGCCGACGACCGTCAGCACGTCGACGTGGCCGGCGCGCTGCGACTCGGCGTCGACCACGTGGGCCACGGTCGCCGAACCGAACCGATCCGAACCCGATGCGGAAGTCGAGTGGCGTGCCGAGCACCACCACGACGTCGGCACGCTGCTTGAGCAGTCCCCGAGTGCGCAGGAATGCCAGCTCGTGGTCGGCAGGCAGCAGACCGCGACCCATGCCGTTGAAGAAGCACGGCACACCGAGCGCACCGGCCGCAGCGGCGAGTTCGTCCCAGGCGCCGTCCCAGTACACGTCGGAACCCACGATGAACGCCGGGCGTTGCGCTCCCGCGATCAACGCGGCGAGCGCAGCCACATCGCCGGGTTCGGGCGCCACACCCGACATGGTGCCCGCGTCGACCGCGGGAACGTCGCCCGACGACGGCCCGAACACGTCGAGCGGGAAGTCGAGGAACGTCGGCCCGCGGTGCGGCTCGATCGCCAAGCGGGCGGCCTCGTGCACCATGGCTCCCGCCTGCTCGGGGTCGGTGACCGTCGCAGCCGACTTCGTGATCGACGCCAGGATCGGGACGTGATCGAGTTCCTGCAACGATCCCGCGCCCCAGCGACCCTGCGGCGCCCGCCCGCCGAGCACGACCACGGGAGAACCGTTGAAGTGCGCCGACGTCACCGCCGAGACCCCGTTGGTGATCCCGGGCCCGGCGGTCAGCGCTGCGAAACCGGGCCGGCGGGTCAGTTTCGCGTACGCCTCCGCAGCGAACGTCGCCGACTGTTCGTGCCGGGTGTCGATCACACGCATGCCCTGATTGCGGGCCGCGTCGTAGAGCGGCCAGATGTGTCCACCGTTCAAGGTGAACATCACCTCGGTGCCGAATGCCGACAGAGCGGCAACCGCCTGTTCGCCAGCGTGTCCTTCGATCAGTGCCATGCCAACTGACCGTAATCCGCGCCTACAGTACCGGGGTGATGCAGGTCGCCGAGGAGGCCCCCGCGCCGGAGCGGCAACACCGGGTGTTCTGGTGGAAGGAGGCGTTGATCGTCGCGGTCTTCTACGGGGTGTACTCGTTCACCCGCAACCTCTTCGGTTCCAACAAGATCGCTGCTGACGGCATCCCCGAGCAGGCCTTCACCAACGCCGAACGTGTCATTCGCGCCGAAATGTGGCTCCACCTCCACCACGAGCAGACGGTGCAGTCCTGGTTCCTCCCTTACCGACTGTTCATCCAGTTCTGGAACGTCTACTACGGCACAGCGCACTTCATCGTCACCCTCGGGGTGTTCGTCCTGCTGTACGTCAAGCGCTCCGACGTGTTCCCACAGTGGCGCAACACGCTGGCCGTGATGACCGCCCTTGCCATCATCGGGTTCGCATGGTTCCCGCTGATGCCGCCGCGGTTGCTCGACGAGCCGTGCCCACGCGACGATCCGACGAGCTACGGCGGCGCCTGCATCGAGAGCGACCTGCGCCCCGACGGTGGTTTCGGGTTCGTCGACACGCTCGTCGAGTACGGCGGGCCGTGGTCGTTCGATTCCGAGGCGATGGCGTCGATCTCCAACCAGTACGCCGCGATGCCCAGCTTGCACATCGGCTGGTCGACATGGTGTGCGATCGCACTGTGGCCGCTCCTGCGGCGATGGTGGACCAAAGGCCTCGTCCTGCTCTATCCCGCGACCACGTTGTTCGCCATCGTGGTGACCGCCAACCACTACTGGCTCGATGGGATCGGCGGTCTCGTCGTGTTCGGCGTCGGCGCCCTCATCGGCTGGGGGCTGCACCGGTGGAACCAGGAACGGCTCGATCGGCAGTTCGCCGCCAACCATCAACTGAGCACTTCGTCACAGTGCCACGCATGAGCGGCCGACTGGTCGTAACCTTGTCTCCACAATGAGTCAGATGCGCCTGAACCCCCTCAACGGACGGTGGGTGACCATCGTGGCCGAGCGGGCCGAACGCCCGAGTGACTTCGCTCCGCGTGACCGCTCGGCCGACACCGACCCGAACCGGCCGTGTCCGTTCTGTCCCGGCCACGAGGAATCGACCCCGCCCGCCCTCGAGACCGTCGAAGCCGATGGTTCCTGGTCGATGAGGGTGATCCCGAATCGCTATCCCGCCTTCGACGGCGAGGAGGCGTTCGCCGTGCACAACCTCGGGCCGGTCTTCGTGATGGCCGAGGCGAGCGGCATCCACGAGGTCTTCGTGTACACGCCCGACCACGACTCGGGACTGCACATGCTCGACGACGACCACGCGGCGCAGTTGATGCGTGTGCTGCGTGATCGGTTCGCCGCCCACGCCGCCACGCCGCAGGTCCGCTACACCCAGGCGATCGTGAACCATGGCTGGGAGGCCGGCGCCTCGCTCGCCCATCCGCACGGCCAGATCCTCGGGTTGCCGTTCGTTCCCGGCGAGATCCTCGACGAGGAACGGGCCTTCGCCCGCTTCGCCGGCGGTTGTCTGCTCTGCACAACGGTCGAAGCCGAACTCTCCGCCGACGAGCGTGTGGTGTTCGCCAACGACGACGTCGCAGTGATCGCGCCGTACTGGAGTGGCGCTCCCTACGAGATGCTGATCGTGCCCCGTCATCACGAGGGGCACCTCCAGGATGCCCCCGATCAGAGCTTGGCTGCCGTCGGCATCGCACTGCGCGATGCACTCGGCCACCTCAACGCCGAACTCGGCGATGTCGCCTACAACCTCGGTTTCCACACCGCACCGCACCAGCACACCGGCCAGTACCACTGGCACGCCCACGTCTGGCCGAACCTCGTCACCCAGGCCGGCTTCGAACGTGGCACCGGTGTGATGATCAACATCGTGCCCCCCGAGCTGGCCTGTGATGCGCTGCGCTCGGTGGCCGCGTCGGCCTGAACCGACGCTCGAGTCCGCCTCAGACAGGCGACCGCGAGCCGAGCCACACCATCGACATCGGGCCGATGTCGATGAGCGCCGACGATCCGAGCGACTGCCACGCCTCGTCGACACCCGTGACCGACCGCTGCTCGTCGCCACGATGCCCGCTCCCCCACCAACTCGCATCGTCGGTGTCGATGATCACGTCCCACCGCCCGCCCCACGGCAGCCCGACGCGGTACCCGGGTCGGGTCACCGGCGTGAGGTTCGCGATGCACACGACCGCCGCCGATCCGTCGAGGTCCCATCGGGTGAAGGCGTACAGGCTGTGCGCAGCGTCGTCGGCGTCGAGCCACTGGAAGCCGCCCGGCTCGTTGTCGCGGCGCCACAGAGCCGGCCACGCATCGGCGGCACGGTTGAGCGCACCGACCAGATCGTGTACTCCACGATGGGCGGCGTGATCGAGGAGGTGCCACGGCAGTCCTGCCTCATCGTTCCACTCCTGCCACGGGGCCAGTTCGGCGCCCATGAACAGCAGCGGCGCTCCCGGCAACGACCACTGCCAGGCATACAGCGCCCGTAGAGCGGCGAACCGTTGCCAGTCGTCGCCGCCCATCTTCCGAAGCAGGCTCCCCTTGCCGTGCACGACCTCGTCGTGGCTCAGCGGCAGCACGAAACGTTCGTCATAGGCGTAGAGCAGCGCAAAGGTCATCTCGTTGTGGTGATGGCTGCGATACACAGGATCGAGCGCGAGATAGTCGAGCGTGTCGTGCATCCACCCCAGGTTCCACTTGTGGGTGAACCCGAGACCACCCAGCGAGGTCGGAGCCGTGACACCGGGCCACGACGTCGACTCCTCGGCGATCATCAACGCATCGGGGAACTCGTCGGCGACCACCGACGTCGTTTCACGCAGGAATGCGAGCGCTTCGAGGTTCTCGCGCCCGCCGTACTCGTTCGGCGTCCACTCGCCGTGTGCGCGCGAGTAGTCGAGATACAACATCGAGGCAACGGCATCGACGCGCAGGCCGTCGACGTGGAACTGGTCGAGCCAGTACAACGCGTTCGAGACCAGGAAGTTGCGGACCTCGTTGCGTCCGTAGTCGAACACATAGGTTCCCCAGTCGGGGTGCTCGCCGCGGCGCGGGTCGGGATGCTCGTAGAGCGGCGTGCCGTCGAAGCGGGCCAGGCTCCACTCGTCGCGCGGGAAGTGGGCGGGCACCCAGTCGACGATGACGCCGATGCTGCGTCGATGCATCTCATCGACGAATCGGCGCAGACCGTCGGGGTCGCCGAAGCGAGCGGTCGGCGAGTAGTAGCCCGACACCTGGTAGCCCCACGAGCCACCGAACGGGTGCTCGGCGATCGGCATGAGTTCGACGTGGGTGAATCCGAGACGGGCAACGTGATCGCCGATCTGGGTCGCCAGTTCGTCCCACGTGTCGACCGAGCGCTTCCACGACGCAAGGTGAACCTCGTAGATCCGCAGCGGCGACGTGCCATCGAGCGTCGTGTGACGGTCGTGCATCCATTCGTGGTCGGTCCAGACGTGGCCACCCGAGGTCGGCACCACGCTGGCATCACTCGGCGGACGCTCGCTCTGGCGAGCCATCGGGTCGGCCTTGTGGAGCGTGCGGCCGTCACGGGTCGTGATCACGAACTTGTACCGGTGGCCGCTCTGCGCTTCAGGGGCCACCACGGTCCAGATGCCCGTCGGGACATCGGACGTCACCGGCGTCAGCGGTTCGGGAATCCAGTCGTTCCAATCTCCGATGATGGCGACGCGATCCGCGTTGGGTGCCCACACCCCGAAGCGGATCGAGCGCGCCGAGCCCGACTCGTCGACGAGGTGCGGTTGCGGGCCGAGCAGTTCCCAGAGTCGCCGATGCGTCCCCTCACCGAACAGGTGGAGGTCGAGATCACCGATCGGTCGGGCGACGTGAGCCATCACCACCCAGGGTAGGGCGTCGGCGAGAGTAGGGTGCGCGATCGTGCGCGTCTTGATGCTCTCGTGGGACTTCCCGCCCCGCGCCACCGGTGGGATCGCGGCGCAGGTGAGCGGCCTCAGCGCGGCGCTCGCCACGGCCGGCCACGAGGTCGTGGTCCTCACCGTCGCCGACCGACCGGCCGAAATCGACGCCAAGCCCCCGCCTGGCGTGCACGTGCTGCGGACGCTCGTCGACCTTCCGTGGCTGCCACCCGTGGAAACGGTGACTCGGATCGCGTCCGCCAATCACGCCGTGACCAAGCTCGGCTCGCGCTTGCGTGGCGATCTCGCCGGCTGGGAACCCGACGTGGTGCACGGCCACGACTGGCAACTCGGCTGGGCCGCCGACTCGCTCGCCGCGCAGTACGACGTGCCCTTCGTGTTGACGATGCACGGCACCGAGCGGGTACGTCATGGCGGACAGCTTCCTCTCGGCCACCCCACCGACATCAACTCGATCGAATGGTGGTTGGCGTTCCAGGCCGACCGCATGATCGCTCCGACCCGATTCATCGTCGAGCAACTGGTGATCGGATTCGAACTCGACGTCGACCACATTGCGCACATCCCCAATGGCATCGACCCATCGCTGTGGCGTCCCGCCGGCCCAGTCATGGCGCCGCTACGCCGGCGCGATCCGCTGGTCGTCTCGTGGGGACGCGTGCAGTACGAGAAGGGGTTCCAGGTTCTGGCGCGGGCGATCCACACGCTGCGCGGCCGTGTCCCCGATGTACACGGCGTCATCGCTGGGCGCGGGAGCTACCTGCCCGAACTGCAGACACAGATCGACGTCGAGGGCGTCAGCGACCTCATCGAGCTGCCCGGGTTCGTCGCCGACGCCGACCTGCGTGATCTCGTCCACCGTGCCGGTTGCGTCGTCATTCCGTCGCTCTACGAACCGTTCGGCATCGTGGCGCTCGAAGCGCTGGCCGCCGGGGCCCCTCTGATCGTGGCGAGAACGGGTGGGCTCGCCGAACTCGTGGTCGGCACCCACGCGGGCGTCACGTTCGAACCCGGGAATCCCGACGATCTCGCCGACGCGATCGAACAGGTGCTGATGAACGACGAACTCGCCACGATCCTGGTCGCCAATGCCCGTGACCTCGTGGAACGCAAGTACGCCTGGGGAGCAATCGCCCGTGCGACGGCAGAGGTGTACGCCTCCGCTCAGATCACGGCTCGATGAACGCTCTGGGTCTGCGGATCAGACCGTGCTGAGGAGTCGCTAGCGTCTGCGCCGATGCGACCGCTCCACCAGTTCACCGTCACCAGCAACGTGCCCCCTTCGTTGCACGCGCTCGAGGCCATCGCCGCCAACCTGCAATGGGCGTGGACCCGTCAGTTGGCTCAGGTCTTCGACCGACTCGACGGCTCGCCGACCGGTCGTTCGTGGCGCGAGACGGGTCAGCATCCCGTCGATCTCATCCGACGGACGTCACCGGGATGCTGGGATGCGCTCGCCGCCGACGACCAGTACGTCGAACAGGTCGCACGCGCCCACCAGCGCCTCGACGACGCACTGCTCGGCTCGAACTGGTTCGACCGACGCAGCAGCGACGGCCGCACCCAGCTCGAACTCGTGGCCTACTTCTCGCCCGAGTTCGGGATCACCGAGGCGCTGCCGCAGTACTCGGGTGGCCTGGGTGTGCTCGCCGGCGATCACCTCAAGGCCAGCTCGGATCTGGGTGTGCCGCTGGTCGCCGTCGGGCTGCTCTACGCCGAGGGCTACTTCCACCAGGAACTCGACGGTGACGGGTGGCAGCGCGAACGCAACGAACGCATCGACCCCGAAGCACTCGGCATCCAACCGACGGGGATCGAGGTCCACGTCGACCTCGCCGGCGTCGACGTGACCGTGCGGGTGTGGCGCGTCGACGTGGGGCGGATCCCGCTGTACCTGCTCGACACGAACGTTCCGACCAATCCGCCCGAGGCCATCGCCGTGACCGACCGGCTGTACGGGGGCGACGAACAGCACCGCCTGCGCCAGGAGATCGTCCTCGGTATCGGCGGTGTACGGGCGATGCGGGCGCTCGGCATCCATCCGCAGGTGTTCCACACCAACGAAGGCCATGCCGGTTTCCTCGGACTGGAACGCATCCGCGAGTGGATCGATCGTGGCCTGTCGTTCGACGAGGCGATCGAGGCGGTGCGCGCCGGCAGCGTCTTCACCACCCACACCCCGGTGCCGGCCGGCATCGACCAGTTCCCCCTCGAACTGTTCGAGCGATACTTCGCGTCGTTCGCCGAGCAGTGTGGCATCACCTTCGCCCAACTCGTCGAGCTCGGCCAGGGCGCCTCGGATGACGCCAAGTTCAACATGGCGCTGATGGGCCTGCGATTGGCGGCGCGGGCCAATGGCGTCGCCCGATTGCACGGAGAGGTCTCCCGTCAGATGTTCGGTGGGCTCTGGCCCGACCTTCCCACCAAGGAGATCCCGATCGGCCACGTGACCAACGGCGTCCACGCCCGGTCGTGGGTCAGCGACCGTGTCGACGAGATGCTGGGACGAGCGATCGGCGACGAATGGCACCTGGCCGACGAGAGCGACTGGGCCCAGGTGAAGCACCTCGATCATCACGAGATCTGGGATGGTCGCAATCAGGGCCGTCGCGAACTCGTCGACATGGTGCGGCGTCTCACCGGACAGGACGTCCTCGATCCCGGCGTACTGACCATCGGTTTCGCCAGGCGCTTCGCCACCTACAAGCGCTCCACACTGCTGCTCGGCCAGATGGACCGGCTCAAGGCGTTACTGCTCGATGCCGACCGACCGGTGCAGTTCGTGTTCGCCGGCAAGGCCCACCCGGCCGACGAGCCGGGCAAGGCGATGATCCGCGAGATCGATCGGCTGGCCCGCGCCGCCGACGTCGGCCACCGGTTCGTGTTCATCGCCGACTACGACATCGGCATCGCCCGCACGATGTATCACGGCTGCGACGTGTGGTTGAACACGCCGCGCCGCCCGATGGAGGCGTGTGGGACGAGCGGCATGAAAGCGGCGCTCAACGGGGTGCTCAACTGTTCGATCCGCGACGGTTGGTGGGACGAGATGTCGGCCGACCGCAACGGCTTCGACATCGCGTCGTTCGACCACGACACCGACTACGAGCGACGCGATCGCCGCGAGGCCTCGGACGCCTTCGACGTGATCGAGAACCACATCGTGCCGTCGTTCTACGGACGCGGCGACGACGGCCTCCCCCACGACTGGATCGACCGGATCACCACGAATTGGATGACACTGGGATGGAACGTGATCGCGACGCGGATGGTTCGCGACTATGTCACCGAGTACTACGAGCCCGCTGCAATCAGCTCCGACGCCATCAGTGCCGACGGCGCGGGACCCGCTCGTGAACTGGCCGCCTGGAAACGGCGCGTCGCCGAGGCCTGGCCCGGTGTCCGGGTGACGATCGACGTCGGCGAGTCGAGCCTCGATCCGGGCGCAGCGACCGACGAGCGGCGAGTCGTCGCCGTTGTCGACCCGGGCCCACTCACCGAGGGCGAGATCAACGTGCAGGTGGTACACGGCCCGGTCGCTGCCGATGGCCGGTTCGACGAGACGCGTCTGACGGTGATCGACATGACCGCCGTTGGCGAGGGTCGTTTCACCACGAGCTTCGTGCCCGGTGAAGCCGGGCGTTGGGGGGTGGTGGTGCGCGCACTGCCGACGCACGCGTTGCTCACGAATCCGTTCGATACCGGCCTGGTCGCCACCGACTGAACGGAATCAACCGTCGCGTCGCGAGCGACCGTCGTTAGCCTGCGGCCGATGGCCCTCGACGTCGACGTCCAGCGCGCGGCACCGTCGCCGCGGATGTTGTTCATCGCGTTCGGCGGGCTCATGGCCAGCCTCGCCGCCGGCTACGGCGTGCTGTTCACGATCGTCGACGACTATCGCGACGAGTACGGGATCAGCGAGACGGCAATCGGGCTGGTCATCGGGATCGGGTTCGTCGCCGCATTCCTGTCGCAGGTGATCATCGCCCCGCTCGCCGACCGCGGCCACGCGCGGCGAGTCGTGCTCTTCGGGGTTGCGATCAATGTGGTCGGCCTCCTGCTGATGGGGTTCAGCACCACACTCACCCCGATCCTCATCGGCCGCTTCATCTCGGGCATCGGGATCGGTGCCGCGGTACCGGCCGCTCGTCGCATCGTGATCCTCGCGGACCCCAACCATCTCGGCCAGAACCTCGGACGACTCCTCGCCGCCGAGGTGTTCGGCTTCGCACTCGGCCCCGCGATCTCCGCCCTCCTCGTCGGCCCGTTCGGCATCCCGGCACCGTTCGTCGTGGTCGCCGCCGCCACCCTGGTCCTGCTGCCCTTCGTCGCGCGCGTGGCGGTCAGCGAGGGCGGCGCGAGCCCCCATCCACGTCTGGCGGTCGACCTCTTGAAGATCCGCCCGTTCGCCGGCGCCGTCGTCCTCGGTGCCGCCGTGTTCGTGATGATCGGCTCGTTCGACTCGCTGTGGGCCGTCGTACATTCCGACCTCGGAACGACCAAATGGTTGGCGAACCTCGGCATCACCCTGTTCGCACTCCCGCTGATCATCCTCGGGCCGATCGGCGGACGGTGGGCGCAGGTGTACGGTCCGTTCAGGGTGGCGGTGGCGGGCCTCGTTGCCGGCGCCTTCTTCATGTCGCTGTACGGCGTGATGCCGACCGGTGGGCTGATCTTCGCCGTGGCGATGCTGCACGCCGTGAGCGATGGTTTCACGGTGTCGAGCACCGGCGTGGCGGTCGGCATGACGGTGCCGGAGGATCGCCAAGCGGGGGCACAGGGCGTGCTCGGCGGGGCTCAAGCGCTGGCCGCCGGGATCATGGCCGTGGTCACGGGCGCCCTGTACGACCAGTTCGGTCGCACGGTCGCTTACACGGTCTGCGGCATCGTGATGCTCGTTCTCGTCGCCGCGGGCGCGTGGCTGGCCCGCTCCGCCTGGTCGCTCACGCGTCCCCTGCACGTCGACGACCCGGTCGCGCTGCCCATCTGAACCGGCCGACTTCCGTACGCTTGCCGGATGGAGTGGACGGTGCATGGTGAGCGGACGCTGTACGACAGCGAGTGGATGCGCCTCGCGCTCGTCGATGTCGAGTTGCCGAGCGGTCCCCGCTTCGAGCACCACGTGGTGCGGATGCCCGCCGAAGCCGCCGGTGTCGTCGTCGACGACCCCGCACGCGGCGTGCTGTTGCTGTGGCGCCATCGCTTCATCACCGACACGTGGGGATGGGAGGTTCCCGCTGGCCGCATCGACCAGGGCGAGTCGGCCGTCGAGGCGGCGAGTCGGGAGACGCTTGAGGAGTCGGGCTGGGAGCCCGGCCCGCTCGAGCCCCTCACCCGCTACTTCCCCAACAACGGCACGACCGATGCCGCCTTCAACGTCTTCCTGGCCACCTCGGCAACGCACGTCGGCGAACCGACCGACCCCGACGAAGCCGAACGCGTCGAGTGGCTCTCGTGGGACGCCGTGCGGTCCGAGATCGAAGCAGGGCGGATCCGCGACGGCCTGTCACTCACGGGATTGCTCTACCGGCTCGCGTTCACCGGCCACTGACTCCACCTCTCCTCGGCTCTCGCGTGCGGCCCCGTCGCCGAGGTGTGGCAGGGTTGAGCATGGCGTTCGGTCAGTCGTCGGGTCCTCCCGCAACGGGTCAGCAACTTCGCGAGCTCCTCGAACTGCTCGCGGCTGCCGGGCACACCGACCTTCGCGATGCACGTGGACCGATGGGATTCACCCAGCGTCAGGCAGCCGGCAAGTTCACCCGCGACGAAGCCGACGAATTCATCGAACGCCTCCAGTCCGAGGTCTACGGCGAACAACCACCAGCTGGTCCCGAGGCGTCGGCGCCCAACGGCGCGCCCCGCCCCTCGAAGATCGCGCCCCGCCCCCAGATTGCGGACTCGGCGCGACCGGGCCAACCACGGATCTCGCTCGACGAGGTCCCGGCGGAGGTTCTTGCAGCCGAACTGCAACGCCGCGGCTGGGTCGTGCTCCAACCTGACTGACCGAACGCGAGATCGAGCCGGCCACGACAATCGGGGTCGGCAGCCGATCAGTGGCCGGTGAACTCAGCCTTGCCGGGGCCGTGCTCGAGAAAGCTGGCAACGCCGATCTGCGAGTCATCGGTCTCGAACACCTCGACAAACGCGGCGCGCTCCATCAGCAGGCCATCGGCCAACGACGTCGAGAGCCCGTGGTCGATCACGCGCTTCGCGATTGCCTGCGCGGTCAGCGCGCCACCGGCGACCTCGGCGGCAAGCGCCAGTGCTCGATCATGCAGTTCATCGGGCGCAACGACCTCGTCGACGAGCCCGATCCGCAGCGCCTGCTCGGCGCGTACCTGACGGCCGGTGATGCACATCTCCTTGGCCCGACTTGCACCGATGGTACGTGGCAGGCGCTGCGTGCCGCCGCCGCCCGGGATGATCCCGAGGAGGATCTCGGGCTGCCCGAACACGGCCTTCTCCGAGGCGATCCGGTAATCACAGGCGAGGGCCAGCTCACATCCCCCACCGAGCGCGTAACCGCTGACGGCGGCGATCACGAACCGTGGCAGCGCCGCCAGGGCGTCGAGGGTCGAATGAAAGCCCGCAGCGATGGTGGCCGCCTCGGCCGGCCCACCGAACTGTGAGATGTCGGCGCCGGCTGCCAGCAGTCGGTCGCCGCCCGTGACGACGACCGCGCCGGGAAGGTCGGCGGACAGTTCATCGACGACGCCGCGGATCTCGGCGAGCAGCTCCTGCGAGAGTGCGTTCACCTTGCCATTGGCGAGCGTGATGACAGCAACGCCGTCGTCGCGTCGATCCAGGGTGAGCAGTTCATAATCAGCCATGCGGCGAGTCTTGCCGATGGCCTTGACGCTCACCCGGTTCGATCGAGACCGAACCACGGTTCGGCGGCGAGATCGGTGTCGAAGATCTCCCGATCCTCGTCGTCGGCGACTTCGACAGCCCGGGCAGCAACGAACTCGTGGGCTGCTTCGTCGAGTCGACCGAGACATGCCAACGCCCTGGCGCGCGCCTCGTGGGCGTAGCCGAGGTCGAAATCGACCAGCCCGGCATCGACCACAGCGGCCAGACAACGGTCGGCGTGGTGCAACGCAAGCCCGCCCTGGCCGAGCACCACGTGGCAACGTGACAGCAACCACGATGCTCGTGCGTCGTTCTCAGGGCCACGGTCGCTCGCCCGCGACCAGTGATAGGCGGAGGCGTATGCCCGAGCGAGCAGCTCATCGACGTCAGCCCGGGTGTCGTCGCGCCCATCGAGGAGTTCCCAGGTGGCGTTGAACGCTTCGATGCCCAGCCGCCGATGGAGTGCAGCATCCACCACAGGCTCTGTCGCGTGGTCCGTCACGCCAGCATCATGGCGGATCGACGGGGCGCCGACAAGGGACGTACACGATGTGACGTACACGATGCGTCTGGCACATCGTGTGCGTCAGGCGTCGACCGCTGCCAGCATCTCGTCGGCGGCGGTCCAGGGGTCGGTGGAGCGCTCGACGACCGCATCGGTGAGTTCGTCCCAGCGTTGACCCGAACAGACCTGGCGGGCGCGTCGCCCGAGCCGGGTCGCCACGATCTCGCGCAACTCCTCGCGCAGTCGGAACGCTCGACGCTCGGCCAGCAGGCCGGAGGACTCGGCGTACGCTCGGTGGGACAGGACCGCATCCCACAGCTCCGGCACGCCCTGGCCCGTGGATCCGATGGTCGGCACGATCGGCGGACGCCACGTGTCGTGGGGCAGGTCGGACAGGTCGAGCATCTGCATCAAGTCGCGGCTCGTCTCCTCGACGCCCTTGCGGTCCGCCTTGTTGATCACGAACACGTCGGCGATCTCCATCAGCCCGGCCTTGTTCGCCTGCACGCTGTCGCCCCAACCCGGGTTGACGACGACGACCGTCGTGTCGGCCTTGCCGGCGACCTCGACCTCGACCTGGCCGACGCCGACAGTCTCCACGAGGACCCAGTGCCGCCCGATCGCATGGAGCAGCCGGACGGCCTCGGGCGTCGCGAGTGAGAGCCCTCCGAGGTGGCCGCGTGTGGCCATCGATCGGATGAAGACACCGGGGTCGGTGGCGTGGTCCTGCATCCGCACCCGGTCGCCGAGGATCGCTCCTCCGGTGAACGGCGACGACGGATCGATGGCGAGCACGGCGATCTCCAGATCCTGTGCCCGCAGGTGCCCGATGATCGAACTCGTCAGCGTGCTCTTGCCCGCACCGGGAGCGCCGGTGAGCCCGACCGTGTAGCCCGATCCGCTCAGCGGGTAGGCGAGCCGACCAATGGTGCGGGCATCGTCGTCGCCCCGCTCGATGAGCGACAGCAGACGGGCGAGCGCACTGCGGTCGCCGTCGCACGCGGCCTGGAACAACTCGGGCGCGGGGCGATGACGTCGGCTCACGCGTCGGTCCTCATGCCGCCTCTTCGGCGATGTTCACCACTTCGGTGACACCGTCGACGCGGTCACGCATGATGCGTTCGATCCCGGCCTTCAGCGTTTGCGTGGACGCCGGGCATCCCACGCACGCACCGATGAGTTCGACCGACACGATGCCGGTGCGCTCGTCGACGTCGTGCAGGATGATGTCGCCGCCATCGGCTTGCAGCGCCGGGCGGATGACCTCGATGGTGGCTTCGACCTGTTCACGCATGACGAGGACCATTCAATCAGCCGAGCCCGTACGATCGGTAGACGTGACCGCAGTCTTCGCCGTCGTCACGGCACCCGTGCTCATCGCCCACCAGGGCGGCTGGGACGAAGCACTGCTCATCGGAGCCCCGATCTTGATCATCATGGGCCTCCTCTGGCTCGCCAAGCACCGGGTCGATGCTGCCCACGCGGCGACCCACACCCCGAACGACGGTTCAGACCCCGACAGCGTCTGCGATTGACCGTGTGCGATTGACCGTTCGAGGGGTTCAGCGGCGTTCGATGTGGGCGCCGACGGCCGACAGGCGGCCGACCAGGTCGTCGTAGCCGCGGTCGATGTGGTGGATCCCGGTGATCTCGGTCTCGCCTTCGGCGGCCAGTCCTGCGACGACCATGGCCGCTCCGGCCCGGATGTCATGCGCCCGAACCGGGGCACCGGAGAGTCGGGGCACACCCCGCACCACGGCGTGATGACCGCTCGTTCGCACGTCGGCTCCGAGCCGCTGCAGTTCCTCGACATAGCGGAACCGTCCGGGATAGAGGTTCTCCGTCACGATCCCGACGCCATCGGCCACCGCCAGCATGGTGATGATGAGCGGCTTGTAGTCGGTGGCGATCCCCGGATACGGCAACGTCGCGACGTCGATCGCCCGCAGCCGATCCGGCGCAACGACACGCATCCGGTCGTCTCGACCACGCTCGCTCACCGTTGTGATCTCGAGGCCCATGTCGGCGAACCGGTCGAGCAACATCGTCATGTGTTCGGGGCGAGCGCCTTCGATGTCGAGCGCACCGCCGGCCACCGCAACCGCCGCGAGGTACGTCGCCGCCTGGATGCGATCCGGGACCGTGTGGTGCGATACGGCTCGCAACGATCCGCGCTCCACCCCATCGATCACGAGCGTCGAGGTGCCGACCCCCGAGATCTGTGCACCCATTGCGATCAGGAACTCGCACAGGTCGGCGATCTCGGGTTCACGGGCCGCGTTGTCGATCGTGGTTCGACCGTCGGCGAACACCGCGGCCGTCATCAGGTTCTCCGTTGCCCCGACGCTCGGGAAGTCGAACGTGATGTCGGCGCCGTGCAGCCGGTCGGCGGAGGCTTCGAGGTATCCGTGGCTGAACTTGAAGGTGGCACCCATGGCTTCGAGGCCGGCGACGTGCATGTCGATCGGACGTGATCCGAAGTCATCGCCCCCCGGCATCGACAGGCGCAGGTGCCCGCACCCGCGAGCAGCGGCCCGAGCACGTTGATCGATGCCCGGATCCGTTCGACGAGCTCGTACGGCGCCACGGGCGTGAGATCGCCGCGGTCGGTCAACAACAGGCGATCCGGTGTCGGTCGCTCGATCGACACGCCAATCGCCTCGAGCAGGTCGCCCATGATGGTGACATCGGCGATGTCGGGCACGTTGGTCAGTTCGAAGGTGCCGTCGCACAGCAGCGTGGCGGCCATCAGCTTGAGCACCGAGTTCTTCGCACCGGGGACGGCGACGGTACCGGCGAGTGGTCCGTTGCCCCGCACGACGATCGTCGGCGCGTCGGTGAGCACCTCGGAGATCGGATTCATGACCCACCAGTATGCTCCCGCCGTGGAGCCAGGCGGGCGCGTACTCATTCGTCGCTGGCCCGACACCCCCGACCAGCGCCAGCGCCTGACCGAGCCCCGAGACGACGTGTTGCTCGAATCACGGCCGGTCGGCCGACAGCAACGACCGGACCACGCGCTCCCCGTACGATTCGCCCAGGAGGACGGTCCGTTCACCCGGTACGAGCGCACCGTCGAGGTCGCCGACGACGAACTGGTCGAGACCACGACGTACCGCCTGACGATCCCGTGGTTCGGATGGCTCTTCCGGTGGCCGGTCGGCCGGGTCCTCGCTCGCACGGGATCCTCGAACAGCTGGTGGGCGCCGCCGGACCGACTCGATCCGACCCAGATCCTGGTCGTCGGCCTGCTCGCCGCCGCTTCGATGAGCGCAGCGTTCGTCAACACGCTCTTCACCCAGACCGTCAACTTCGCTGCCGACGACTTCGGCGCCAGCGACACGGCGATCGGCGTCGCCGGCGCAGTGGTGAGAGCCGGGATCGTCCTGGCGATCCCCGCGGCGGTGGTCGCCGACCGCATCGGGCGTCGACGCGTGATCGTCGCGGTGGCCTGGATCGGCCCGCTGTTGTCGGTCCTGGGCGCATTCGCACCGTCGTTCGCCGTGCTCGTGGCAACGCAGGCCGTGGCCCGTCCGATGGGTATTGCCCTCGCGTTCCTCGTCGGGGTCGTTGCATCGGAGGAGATGCCCCGCAACAGCCGGACCTACGCGGTGAGCATCCTCGCCATGGCTGCCGGCCTCGGCGCCGGAATCGCTGTGATCGCGCTGAGCCTCGCCGATCTCGGCACCGGTGGCTGGCGTTTCGTCTACCTGCTCGCCGCCATCTGGTGCGTCGTCGCGCTCGACCTCGCTCGGCGTCTTCCGGAGACCCGTCGCTTCACCGCCGCCCACATCGTCGCCCGCATCCGGCCACCGCGGATGAACCGTCGACGCCTCCTGTTGCTCAGCTCCGTCGCCTTTGCCGGCAACATCTTCATCGCGCCCGCGAGCCTCTTTCAGAACAACTACCTCAGCGACGTCCGAGGGTTCTCCGGGGGCATGATCGCTGTGTTCTCCATCGTCGTCGGGACCCCGGCGAGCATCGGCCTGATCGTCGGTGGGCGGATCGCCGACACCCGCGGTCGACGGCGTCTGATCGCCGTCACGGTGCCGCTCGGTACGGCGGGGGTCGTCGGCGCGTTCGCCGTCGGCGGCGTGCCCCTGTGGGTCCTGTCACTTCTCGGGGGGCTGCTGCTCAGCGCGGCGTACCCAGCGCTCGCGGTGTATCGAACCGAACTCTTCCCCACCGGCAACCGCAGCCGGGCGACCGGGCTCGTCACGGCCGCTGCGCTCATCGGTGGCATCGTCGGGTTGCTGTCGATGGGTGCACTGCTCGATGCCGACTGGTCATATGCGGAGGTGTTGGCGACCCTCGCAATCGGCCAGTTGATCGTCACCGTGCTCGTCGTCGTCGCCTACCCCGAGACCGCCCACCTGGAACTCGAGGCGCTCAACCCGGAAGATGCCCCGATCGACCTGCACCACCTCGACGCCGACTTCCCCCACCCCGCCGATTTCACCGACCCCTGAACCCGCCTCCCCAGTACAAGCGATGAGCGAGCAGCCAGCATGCGGTCCCTTCGCTCATCGGCGTCACGTTCGACGCGGCGCCGTGTGACGGTTGACGAAGCGGGCGACGGCCTCCGCGATCGTGGCATCGGCACCCTTCAGATCGTGGCGTCCGCCCTCGATCCAGATGTGTTCGACGGGTGCCTTCATCGTCGAGGTCGCGACAGCGAATTCGTCGGGTGAGCCGAACGGATCCCTCGTGCCCGAGATGAACAGGCACGGCACCGAGATGTCGGCGAGATGCTCGACACGGAGGTTCTCCGGCTTGGCCGGCGGATGCAGCGGGTAGCAGATCAACACCAGCCCGGCAAGCCTCGCCACCTCGCCACCGCTGTCGACATCGGCCGCGACCATCGACGTCATCCGCCCGCCCATCGAGCGCCCACCCATCACGATCGGCCCGCGACGACGAGCGAAGCCGGCGAGATCGTCGCGGATCGAGGCCATGAGCTTCGGGGCACGATCGGGAGCGCGTCGACCCTCGCGTCGATACGGGAAGTCGATGCGCTCCACGGCGGCCGATCGGCCGAGTCGCTGCTCGATCGCCACCAGGCTCGGATGGTCACAGCTCGAACCGGCGCCGGGGTACAGCAACACCGTGGGTTTCGCCATCAGCGTTCGTCCCGGCTCATTCCGGTGCGGCGCTGAGCACCCGACGGGCTTCGGCGAGATCGCTCATCGCCTTGGCGGCATCGATGCTGTCGCCGCCGTGGTCGGGGTGCACGTTGCGCATCTGTTCACGGAACTTGGCCATCACGTCACGCTTCGACGGCGGCTTGCCACCGAGGTCGAAACCGAGGATGCCCATCGCCCATGATCGCGGATCGGCAAGCGCCTCCAGGGCCAGCGTCTGGGACCCTGCGAGGTACGCCACCAGCGACGGCCCGATCGGACCTCGCCAGCGTGCTGCCTTCTGGAGCACCGGAGCGATCCGACGACGGTGCTCGGGCGCCAACCGCTCGACGGCGTAGATCGCGCCCAACACCTGGGCCAGATCGGTGCCCTGCGAACGGAAGTCGAACGACAGGTCGTCGCCGTTGCCGAGCATCGTGTGGTGGCTCTTCGCCAGCCCGTGCCGATCGACCTGGAAGCGATGGCGAAGGCGGGGCTGCACGATGCGCGCACCGGTCTCGACCTCGGTGATGAGGCGGTGCACGTCGGGCACGAGTTCGTCGTCGACTCCGTACAGGTGCTCGGCGACGATCGCACCGAGCAACAGGCCTCCGAAACCGGGCGCCGGGTCGACCGGGAGCACCATGTGGCCGAGCGCCACGCGACGCGTCGGCACCGCCGGGCGGGTGTGCCAGATCTCGAGCTCCGCGAGCAGCACGGCGTCGCGGCTCAGACGTAGGGCCGAAGCAACGAACGCAGCTCCTGGGCAGCGCCGATGACCTCGGATTCGTGATCGTCGCCGGAGTCGGCGTCGTGGGCCTGTGCCGCCACCAGCCCGACGACCTTGTCGACACCTTCGACACCGGCGGCCCACGTCCGGTGCGCCAGGCCGTACGGTGGGTGCTTGGCATCGAGCTGACCCTGCAGGTCGATCAGGGTGCTTCGGGCACTCGCATCGAGTGGGTCCTTGGCCAGTTTGTCGGCCGCGAGGAACATGGCGCTCAGTGCACCCTCTGGTGGCGCCGCGCCTTCATCACCCGTCCCACCGAGCAGCTCGCCCGACTCGATCGCGTCGAGCAGATCGTCGACTGCGTGCTCGGCGTCGGCCGCGACGATCACCGTGGTGCCATCCCAGCGATGAGGAATCTCCGCGTCGATCAGGGCTGAAGTCAGCACCTTGCGGTCGGCATCGGTCCACTCGTCGAGCCCGAACTCGGTCGACTCGGCATCATCCTGGAGGATGATCGGGAACGGACCGAACAGCGCCTCGAGGCGCTCGAACAGCGCGTCGACGTCGGCCTCGACCTCCTCGGGAACGACCAGTTCGTCACCGTCCCAGAAGTGCGGGAACTCGGCGTCGGCGAGCGCCTCGGACAGCTCCGCGCGCTGCTCGAAGGTCCACACCACCATGTCGTAGTGCACCTTGACGACATCTGGGTCGAACGGATCGAAGTCGATCGGCTGACCCGAGGTGCCGGTCGCTTCCTGTTTGTCCTCGCCCTTGTTCACAAATGCCACGGCGGAACGCTACCGGTACCACGAGGGTGCCCGAAGTCGGGCGGTCAGTTCGTTCCGCGAAATCTCCGCAGGAACCGCTCGGTACGGGCGTACTCGTCTCGCTGGTTGGTCGGGTCGCGAAAGCCGTGGCCCTCGTCTTCGTACACGACGAGCTCGACGTCACCGCCACCGCTGCGGATCCGAGCCGCCAGCGTCACGCTGTGGGCCACCGGAACGACCGGGTCGTCGTTGCCGTGGAACACCAGCAAGGGCGACACGATCCGGTCGGCCCGGTTGATCGGCGACAGTGAGCGAAACCGGTCATCCAGACCCGGCTCGCCCGGTCGCCCGACGAGTGTGTCGGTGTAGTGCGCCTCGAATCGATGGGTCGCCTCCGCCAATCCTGCGAGATCGCTCACCGGATACGACGCCACTGCGCCCGCAACGAGATCTCCGTGGTCCGCGAGCAGCCCCAACACCGTGAGCCCGCCGGAAGACCCTCCGATCACCACGGTGGTCGCCGGCGTGGCCCAACCGTGCGCGTGGGCGTGACGGATGAGCGCGGCGGTGTCGTCGACGTCGAGTCGTCCCCATTCGCCGTTCAGCGCCTGCTGGTAGTGCCGGCCGTGGCCGGTCGTACCCCGAGGGTCGACCACGAGCACATCCCACCCTCGACTGCACCAGAAGGCGACACGCGGACGAAAGTCGACCTGCCACTGATCGGTCGGCCCGCCGTGGACCCAGCACAGCATGCGACCCTCCCCCGCTGCGTACCGGCGGGCGTGGAGCACGACGCCGTCATGTTCGACCGTGACCGCCTCGGGCTCCGCCAGCACCACGTCGCACCACGCCGTGGCGCCACTCGCAGCCACGACGCGTCCGGGACGTTCGGGCACTGCAAGATCGACGACGACGATCTCGGGCGGTGTCGTCGGGCCGGACCGCAGCGCCACGAGCCGATCGTCGACCATCGACAGCTGGCCGTGGACGCCGACCACGTCGGTTGCCAGATCGCGGACGCCTCCCGCCGGGTCGATGATGGACAGTGCCCCGAATCCGGCGCGGTTGCGCGCCACGATGCACGCGCCATCGGGGCGCACGACGAATGAGTGCTGCCCCATGGCCCACGTCGGGCCGGCGTGTTCACCCTCGGCGACCACGGCCCGATCGCCCAGGTGCACGTTCAGCCAACCGGCACCGTCGTGCACACAGGTCGGCGTGCCATCCGGCGCGAAGCGCGGCTGCTGGACCGCTCCGGTCGCCGGTCGCCACGTCGAGAGATCGGCGGTCGCCAAGGGAGCACGGCAGTCGACGCGTTCGGCGCCATCCCACGGCATCGCCGGTGGCGACCATCCCTGCCATGACACGACCGTGGCATCGGGCGACACGGAGGGATCGAAACAGAACTCGTGGCGGCCATCGTCGAGCCGACGGCCCGTTCCCGTTTCGAGGTCGGTGAGCCACACCTCGGCCTCGTCGAGGACGTACACGACGAACTGACCGCGCACCCACGGAGCCCGAGCGCTGCGCTCGTGAGCGGTCACCCGTCGGAGATCGAGTCCGCGCGCACACCACAACTCACCGTCGACCGCGGCATACACCACGCCGGTCGAATCCGTCAGCCACGAGTAACAGCCTCCGCCCATCCCTCGCCCGGGTGACGGATCGGGGCCGAAGGCAAGGGCTCGCGCCGGCTCACATGCATCGATGTCGACGACCAGGATCGCGGAGGCGCTCCGCCACCGTTCGACGAACGCAATTCGTCCACCGTCCGGAGACAGCTTCGGCTCGGTCAACTCGCGTCCCGACAGCACGAGCTCGAGGGGGATCTCCACGGTCAGACTGTACGGCGACGAAGCCATCGCGTCCGACCGGCCGAGGTACGTTGGAGTCATGACAACGTCGTCACGCCAGCAGCCCGATCGCAACCTCGCCATGGATTTGGTTCGTGCCACCGAATCCGCCTGCCTCGCCTCCGCCCGCTGGGTCGGCCGCGGCGACAAGAACAGCGCCGATGACGCCGCCGTCGAGGCCATGCGAATGTCGCTGTCGACGGTGGCGATGGACGGCATCGTCGTCATCGGCGAGGGCGAGAAGGACGATGCCCCGATGCTCTTCAACGGCGAGCACGTCGGCGACGGCAGCGCCCCTGCGGTCGACGTGGCCGTCGACCCGATCGACGGGACGACGCTCACCGCCCAGGGCAAGACCAACGCACTCTCGGTGATCGCCGTCTCCGACCGGGGGTCGATGCTCGATCCCGGGCCGTCGTTCTACATGGACAAGATCGCAGTGGGTCCGGAGGCGGTCGGCGCCATCGACATCACGGCCACGGCCACCCAGAACCTGCGCTGGATCGCGAAGGCCAAGGGCGAGGAGGTGCGTGACCTCACCGTGGTGATCCTCGACCGGCCGCGTCACGCCGAACTCATCGCCGAGATCCGCGCCAGCGGCTGTCGGATCCGCCTGATCACCGACGGCGACGTCTACGGCTCGGTGGCGACCTGCTGGCCCGATGCCGGCGCCGACGCGCTGTTCGGAATCGGAGGCACACCCGAATGTGTCATCTCGGCGGCGGCGATGAAGGCGATGGGCGGCGAGATCCAGGCGCGGTTCGCACCGCAGAGCGACAAGGAGCACGACGCCATGACCGAGGCGGGCTTCGATCTGTCCCGCGTCTTCGGTCAGGACGACCTGATCAAGAGCGACAACTGCTTCTTCGCGGCGACCGGCCTCACCGATGGCGCACTGCTGCGCGGCGTCCGCTTCGACGCAACGGGCGCTCGCACCCAGAGCCTCGTCATGCGTTCACGCAGTGGCACGGTCCGTCTGATCGATGCCCACCACCGCGTCGCGAAACTCCGCGAGTTCTCCGCCATCGACTACTGAATGAGACGCGAAAATGAGAGGCGGGGTCAGGCCCCGCGTCTCATTCAGCGGGTGATGGAGCCGCTGACCCAGCGGGTGATCGAGCGGGGCATGATGTCGCTGAAGGTGACGGCGGTCTTGTAGAGCACGCCGGGCACGGAGATCGTCTTGTTGCTCGCAACGTCGTCCAGACCCGTCGACGCCACCTGTTCGACTGAGGTCCAGGCGAGGCCCGGAACCTTCGTCGCGAGCCCGGTCGTGTTGCTGTGATCCTGGAACTCGGTCTTCGTCAGGCCAGGGCAGAGTGCCGTGACGTGGACTCCCGACGACTTCACCTCCGCATGGAGCGCTTCGGTCAGACTGGTGACGTACGCCTTGGTGGCTGCGTACACCCCGAGGCCCGGCGAGGCCTGGAAGCTCGCCACGCTCGACACGTTCAACAGGTAGCCACGCCCCCGGGGCACCATGGTGGCCAGCGCCGCATGACTCAACACCGTCAGCGCCTTCACGTTGAGTTCGACCTCACCGGCCAGGCGGTCGACATCGAGTTCGTGGAAGACGCCGCTCGTGCCGAAGCCGGCGTTGTTGACGACGAGGTCGATCGGATCACTCGTCGACTGGATGCGCTCCACCGTGGCCGCTTGACCGGTACTCGTCGCGAGGTCGGCCTCGAGGACCTCGAAGCCGTCGTATCGGTCGGCGATCTCGCGCAGCCGATCGCCGCGGCGGGCGACGAGCACGGTCGGCACACCAGCCTCTCCCAGGAGACGAGCCATCTCGGCGCCGATCCCCGACGATGCACCGGTGAGGAGGGCAGACGTGAACGGGTAGCTCGACATGCCTCTCGAACCTAGCGGCGCGCCGACCAGAAGGTGACTCAGCGGAACTCGAGCGTGATGTGCCAGGTCGCGCCGTCGAAGTGGACGCCGACTCCGACCGTGGTCCACGCCGGATTGGTCATGTTGGCAAGATGGGGCGGGCTTGCGACGAAGGCGCCATGCAGCCCGAGCGCCGCGGCCTCCGGCGACGATGAAGCTCCGCTAGTCCATCCGATGTTCTCCGAGTACGGCCCACCGCTGTGGCGGAAGCCGGACTGCGACATCGTCAGCGACCAACTCCGGGCGAACGCTGTCATCGTTGCGTCGGGCGAAACGGGGCCGAGACCACGCGACGCTCGCAGCTGGTTGATCAGCGTCAGCGCAACGTCCTCCGCAGTGGCAGCCGGTGACGAACGACGGGTGTCGAGAAGCCGGGCGGGCTCCAGCGCGCCAAAGCTCGCCGTCGGCGGGAAGTAGCCGTTCACATCGACGATCAGATGAGTGGCTGCATCGTTGTAGATGCACACCGCACCACCCGCACCGACCTTGGTCGTCACGGCATTCGCAACGGTCGCCCCCGCCGCAAAGTTGATGTTCGACGTGTTCGGGCGAGGCGTGCCACACGGATACACCGTCGCGAACCCACCACCCACACTCCCCGTCGACGTCACATTCAACGTCACCGCAGTCGCATTACCAGGCACACCACCACGATTGGCCACGACCAACGCAGTCGTCACACCAGCACCCGGGATCGCCGAGTTACGGGTGTCGAGGAGTCGCGCCGGCTCGAGCGCACCGAAGTTCGCCGTCGGCGAGTAGAAGCCGTTGACGTCGACGATCAGGTGAGTGGCTGCATCGTTGTAGATGCACACCGCACCATCCGCACCCACCTTCGTCGTCACCGCATTCGCCACGGTCGACCCCGCCGCGAAGTTGATGTTCGACGTATTCGGGCGAGGCGTGCCACACGGATACACCGTCGCGAACCCACCACCCACACTCCCGTCGACGTCACATTCAACGTCACCGCAGTCGCATTACCAGGCACACCACCACGATTGGCCACGACCAACGCAGTCGTCACACCAGCACCCGGGATCGCCGAGTTACGGGTGTCGAGAAGCCGGGCCGGCTCGAGCGCACCGAAGTTCGCCGTCGGCGGCAAGTAGTAGCCAGTGACGTCGACGATCAGGTGAGTGGCCGCATCGTTGTAGATGCACACCGCACCATCCGCACCCACCTTCGTCGTCACCGCATTCGCCACGGTCGACCCCGCCGCGAAGTTGATGTTCGACGTATTCGGGCGAGGCGTCCCGCACGGATACACCGTCGCGAACCCACCACCAAGACTCCCCGTCGACGTCACATTCAACGTCACCGCAGTCGCATTACCAGGCACACCACCACGATTCGCGACCGCCAACGCAGTCGTGACACCAGCGCCGCGCATGCCGAGTTCGGCGAACTGCCCGTCGACCGTTGCGGCCGCCTCGACGTGGCCGGGAATGAGCGCTCCGGCGAGCGCAAGGGCGAGAGCGAGCCCAGCGAGTCGGCGGGCGGGTAGTGCGGAATTCGTCACGTGGAATCGAAGCCTTTCGATGAGTTTCATCTGGGCGTGGGATTCACGCGCGCAGCCGCTGCTGCGACAGGATAGACCACAATCGTCACGAATCCGTAACAATCGACACATAACACCGAGTGGATTCGCTCGTCGCTCCGAACAGCCTGAAACGCCGGGGGCAGACTCCACCGTTTCAGGTCAGGCAGTGAACGTGGTGCCGCTGGCACGAAGGCGGGCCTCGGCGCGGTCACGGCCGGCCGTGGCCACCTCGATCATCGTGGCGTCCATGTTCTGGTCGCGCAGCGTGTGCTGGTGACGCTCCAGGGCTTCCTTCGCCCTGGCGACATCGATGTCCTGCGCGAGTTCCGCCGTGTCGGACAGGATCGAGACCTTCGTCGGATTCCCGCTGACCTCGACGAACCCGCGATGGATTGCGATGTCCTGGATCGTTCCGTCGGTCTGGAACACGCGGGTGTGGTTTTCGACGAGCGCTCCGAGGAACGCCGCGTGTCCGGCCTGGAACGCGACTTCGCCGCCGCCGAGCGTCCGCGTGATGACCATGTCGGCCTCACCCGAATACAGCACCGCCTCCGGCGACACCACTTCGACAATCAACGGCGCCGCCATGTTCAGCTCTCCTGGAGCTTCTTGGCCTTGGCGAGCACCTGCTCGACGCCACCGACGTTGAGGAACGCCTGCTCGGGCACCTCGTCGAGTTCACCGTTGATGATGGCCTCGAACGACTCGACCGTCTCGGCAACCGGCACGTACTCACCGGTGAGACCGGTGAACACCTCGGCGACGTAGAACGGCTGCGACAAGAAGCGCTCGACCTTGCGGGCCCGGTTGACGATGAGACGGTCCTCTTCGGACAGCTCGTCGAGACCGAGGATGGCGATGATGTCCTGCAGCTCCTTGTAGCGCTGGAGGGTCTCCTGCACCCGGCGGGCGATCGCGTAGTGATGGTCGCCGACGACTTCCGGCGACAGGATCGTCGAGGTCGAAGCGAGCGGGTCGACGGCCGGGTAGATGCCGAGGGCCGCCACCTGACGCGACAGCTCGGTCGTGGCATCGAGGTGGGTGAAGGTCGTGAACGGCGCCGGGTCGGTGTAGTCGTCGGCAGGCACGTACACGGCCTGCAGCGACGTGATCGAGCGGCCCCGGGTCGAGGTGATGCGCTCCTGGAGCTGGCCCATCTCGTCGGCCAGCGTCGGCTGGTAACCCACCGCAGCGGGCATACGGCCGAGCAGCGTCGACACTTCGGAACCCGCCTGCACGAAGCGGAAGATGTTGTCGACGAACAGCAGCACGTCCTGGTTCTGGACGTCACGGAAGTACTCGGCCATGGTCAGCGCCGACAGCGCAACACGCAGGCGCACGCCCGGCGGCTCGTCCATCTGGCCGAACACCAGGGCGGCCTTCTCGAACACGCCCGACTCCATCATCTCCAGGCGGAGGTCGGTGCCTTCACGGGTGCGCTCGCCGACACCGGCGAACACCGACACACCACCGTGCTGCGAGGCAACACGGTTGATCATCTCGGTGATGAGCACGGTCTTGCCGACGCCGGCCCCGCCGAACAGGCCGATCTTGCCGCCGGCGACGTACGGGGTGAGCAGGTCGATGACCTTGATGCCCGTTTCGAACATTCGAGCAGACGGCTCGAGTGCGGCGAAGTCGGGAGCATCGCGGTGGATCTCCCAGCGCTCCATGTCCTCGAAGCCCTCGGGGGCCTCGTCGAGGGGCTGGCCCCACACGTTCCAGATGTGGCCGAGCACCTTGTCGCCCACCGGCACGGTGATGCCGTGGCCGAGGTTGCGCACGGGGGTGCCACGCACCAGACCGTCGGTCGGCTTGAGACAGACGGCGCGGACGCGCCCCTCACCGAGCTGCTGGGCGACTTCGGCCATCACCGTGATGGTCTCGCCCTCGAGGGTGATGTCGAACTCGACGGCCGAGTTCAGCTCGGGCAACGCGCCGCGAGGGAACTCGACGTCGACGACGGGTCCCGCGATGCCGACGATGCGGCCGTCCTTCAGGTCGGTGGTTGATTCGGTCATGGTCATGACTGTGGTTCTCCTGGATTGCCGTGCGCTCAGATGGTGGCGCCGGAGTCGGCCTGTGTGAGTTGTTCGAAGAGTGCGTCGCCGAGATCGAGGTACGGGATCTCGGTGTCGTCGGAGTCGAGGGCTTCGGCGCCGCCGACGATCTCCATGATCTCGGTGGTGATCGAGTCCTGGCGGGCTCGGTTCATGATGCGGCTCAGCGACTTGATCAGTTCGTCGGCGTTGTCGGTGGCCGACTTCATCGCCCGCTGGCGATAGGCATGCTCCGACGCCGCTGCATTGAGCAGTGCGGCATAGACACGGGCCTCGACATAGCGAGGCAGCAACGTGTCGAGGATCGTTTCAGGATCGGGTTCGAACTCGTAGTCGCCACCGGATCCGTCGCCACCGGCGGCCTTGCCGTCGCCACCGGCGACCGTGTCGGCGCTCAACGGCACGAGCGGACGCAGGACGACCTCCTGGCTGCCGGACGACACGAAGCGGGTGTAGACCAGCTCGACACGATCGACCTGGCCCGACACGAACAGGTCGATGACGTGCTCGCCGATCTCGCGTGCGTCTTCGTAGCTCGGCTGGGCCGAGAATCCACTGAACGCCCTGCCGAGGGTGTAGCCACGGAAGCGGAAGTACCCGTCGGCCTTCTTGCCGACCGGAATGATCGTGTAGTCCTCACCGGCGAGGATGTCGGCTTTGACCTCACCCTCCGCGGCGCGCTGTACACCGGAGTTGTAGCCGCCGCAGAGCCCACGGTCAGCGGTGATCACCACGTAGCAGGTGTGCTTGATCTCCGTGCGGCCCGCCAGCAACGGCGAGTCGGACGATGCACCACCGGCAGCCAGATCCTTGACCACCTCGGTGATCTGCTCGGAGTACGGCACTGCGGCAGCCACGCGAGCCTGGGCCTTGACGATACGCGACGCCGCAATCAGCTCCATGGCGCGCGTGATCTTCTTCGTCGCCCGAACGCTGCGAATGCGTTCCTTGAGGATTCGCTCCTGACCACCAGCCATCTAGATCACTCCGTGGCGAGGGTCTTGTTGGACTTGGCTTCGCCGACTTCGTCGACGTCGAGGGCGGTCGGATCGACGGCGTAGTCGTTGATCGACGAGGTGAACGTCTGCTTGAACGACTCGATGGCACCGGCGAGTCCGTCGGGCACGCCGGCGGACTTGATGTCGGCGAGCAGGCTGCTGTGCGTGGTGCGCACGTACTCGAGGAGTTCCTTCTCGAAGCGGCTGACGTCGACAACGGGGATGTCGTCGAGGTAGCCCTTCGTGCCGGCGAAGATCGACACGACCTGCTCCTCGACGGGCATCGGGCTGTTGAGCGGCTGCTTGAGCAGCTCGACGAGGCGGTACCCACGCTCGAGCTGGGCGCTCGACACTGCGTCGAGCTCGGAACCGAACGTGGCAAATGCCTCCAGCTCGCGGAACTGGGCGAGGTCGCCCTTCAGCGTGCCGGCAACGGCCTTCATGGACTTGATCTGCGCCGCGCTGCCCACGCGTGACACCGAGATGCCCACGTCGACGGCCGGTCGGATGCCGGACTTGAACAGGTTGTCCTGGAGGTAGACCTGCCCGTCGGTGATCGAGATCACGTTCGTCGGGATGAACGCCGCGACGTCGCCGGCCTTCGTCTCGATGATCGGCAGTGCGGTCAACGATCCGGCGCCGAGTTCGTCGGACAGCTTGGCGGCCCGCTCGAGCAGGCGGCTGTGGAGGTAGAACACGTCGCCGGGATAGGCCTCGCGACCCGGCGGGCGGCGCAGCAGCAGCGACAGCTGACGGTAGGCCTCGGCCTGCTTGGAGAGGTCGTCGTACACCACGAGGGCGTGCTCACCGTTGTCCATCCAGTGCTGGCCGATGGCGCATCCGGCGTACGGGGCGAGGTACTTGAACGGCGCCGGGTCGGATGCCGAGGCGACCACCACGACGGTGTACTCCATGGCGCCGGCCTGGCGGAGCGTGTCGACGGTCTGTGACACGGTGGAGCTCTTCTGGCCGACGGCGACGTAGATGCACTTCACGCCGAGACCGCGCTGGTTCAGGATCGTGTCGATGGCGATCGCCGTCTTGCCGGTCTTGCGGTCACCGATGATCAGTTCGCGTTGGCCACGGCCGATCGGCGTCATCGCGTCGATCGCCTTGATGCCGGTCTGCAGGGGCTCGTGCACCGGCTTGCGGCCCATGATGCCGGGGGCCTGGATCTCCATGCGGCGCTGTTCGGTGCCGATGAGGTCGCCGTGGCCGTCGATCGGGTGGCCGAGCGCGTTGACGACGCGCCCGAGCATGCCGTCGCCGACGGGCATCGACAAGATGCTGCCCGTGGACCGCACCGTCTGGCCTTCTTCGATCTTGTCGACGTTGCCGAGGACAACGGCACCGATCGAGAACTCGTCGAGGTTCAGTGCGAGACCCACGGAGCCGTCTTCGAACTCGAGGAGTTCGTTCACGGCCGCGTCGGGCAGGCCGCTGACTCGGGCGATGCCGTCGCCGACGGACGCGACGCGCCCGACGGTGCGGGCCTCGACCGAGGGCTCGAAGCCTTCGAGGTTGGTCTTGAGCGCCGATGCGATGTCGGCGGCAGAAATGGTCAGCTCAGCCATGGTGGGGTCTGTTTCCTTTGTGAGCGGGCGCTCAGAGCCGGCTCTTCAGCTGGTCGATGCGGGTGCGAACGGTGTCGTCGATGACGGTGTCACCGATGGTGGCGACGACGCCGCCGAGCACGGTGGGGTCGACGATCGTCTTGAGGTTCAGGCTCTTGCCGGTGGCGTTCTCCAACGCCGCCTTCAAGCGGGCCTGCTGGTCGTCGGTCAGCTCGACCGCGGTGCGAACCTCGGCGAGGTCGAGCTGCTTGGCGCTCGATGCACGCTGGACGAGGCTGTCGACGATTGCGGGCAGATCGCGGCTACGGCCGGATCCGACCACCATCGACACGAGCTGGACCGTCGTGGTCGTGGCCTTGCCGTCGAGGAGATCCTCGACGATGGCCTGGCGCTTGTCGGCAGGGATGTGCTCGTCGGTCAGCGCGTTGCGCAGGGCGTCGCTCGACTCGTACGAGCGAGCGAAGCGGAACAGCTCGTCTTCGACCTCGTCGAGCGTTCCTTCTGCGCGGGCGACCTCGAAGAGCGCCCGTGCGTACCCTTCGATCAATGCGTCACTCATGATGCAACTCCTGCTCCGACTCGTGCGATGAAGCCTTCGATCAGATCCTGCTGGGCAGCGTCGTCGAGCGTCTCGTTGACGATGCGGTCGACGGCGTCACCCGAGTAGCGGGCGATCTCCGAGCGGAGTTCGTCGGTGCCGCGTCCCGCGGCGGCGGCGATGTCGCTCTCGGCGCGCGCTTCGAGTTCAGCCATCTCGGCCTCGAGGCGGACGCGACCGTCGGCGAGCAACGCCTCGGCCTGAGCGTCGGCTTCGGCGTACAGCCGGGTGCGCTCGGCCTCGATGTCGCCCTGGGCCTCACGGATACGCACAGCCTCTGACTCGGCTGCGACCTTGGCAGCAGCAGACTCGTCGAGCTGCTTCTGGATGCCGGCGGTGCGGTCGGAGAAGCTCTTCTTGATGACCGGTCCGGCGTACTTGTACAGCAGCGTGAAGACGATGATCGAGGCGATCGAGCCCGGGATGAGTTCCTTCCACGGCGGCAGGAGCCAGTTGACGGTCGTGTAGCCCTTGTCGTCGAACGGGATCTCCTCCGACGACGGGAACAAACGCCCGGCGGCGAGGGTGGCGGCGGTGTACAGGCTCATGCCGACACCTCCTGGCCCATTGCCTGGGCAACGGCGCCTCTGACGACGTCGTCGGACGGTCGGCGACCCGTGGCGAGTTCGCCGAGGCGGGCCGACACGTCGGCGACTGCCGACTCGACCTGTCCCCGGGCCGCCTGCTTGGCCGCATCGACCTCGGCGGCAGCAGCGCCGCGCTTGTCGGCGATCCGGGCGTTGGCAGCGGCCAGCTTCTCGGAACGCTCGGCCTCGAGCGTTGCACGAGCAGCTTCGACGCGTGTCTGTGCCTCGGCTCGCACCGTGGCGACCTGGGCGTCGTACTCGGCCACGTCGGCGCGCGCCGATGTGGTGAGTGCCTCTGCTTGCTCGAGGTCGCCCTCGATCCGGCCATAGCGCGACGTCATTCCGTCGCGCACCTTGCGGAACAGGAACAGGCGCATGGCGAGCGCCAGCACCACGAAGGCACCGAAACCCCAGACGACTTCTTTCAGTTCGGGCGCAATCGGGTTGAGATCACTCTCGGGACCCGCTGCTTCCTCGCCCTCTTCGGCAGTGACGAACGGGACACCCGTGAGGGTGACCTCGATCGCCGAGCCTGAGGACGTCACGACGGCTGTCAGCACGTCATCTCCTTCACGATCTTGACCGTTGGACGGGACGCTCGCAGGTCAGGCGAACTTGAGCAGGATGAAGACCACGAAGCCGATGAGGGCAAGGGCTTCGGTGAAGGCGATGCCGAGGAACATGGTCGTACGGACCATGCCGGCGGCCTCGGGCTGGCGGGCCATTGCCTCGACGGACTTGCCGACGAGGTAGCCGATGCCGATACCGGGGCCGATGGCGGCGAGGCCGTAGGCGAAACCGGCGCCGGTCGCTGCGTTGATGTTCTTCAGGTCGGCTGGGTCTTCGACCTGGGCGACCAGAACGCTGAATGCTTCCATGGGATGTTGTCTCCTGTTGTGCTTTCGGTAGAGGGGAGATCGGGATGATCGATGGCGAGCGGGTTCGCTCAGTGATCCTCGGCGTGGCCGACGGTCGAGTTGTTGATGTAGACGGCGGCGAGGATGGCGAAGATGTAGGCCTGTAGGAAGGCGACGAGGATCTCGAACGCCGTCAGGAAGATGAGCATGCCGAAGGGCAGGATGCTCATCGGCACGAGGAAGATCTGGCTCGTTTCGGCCCTGAACAGCGCCGTGGTCAACAAGCTGAAGGTCACGAGCAGGATGTGGCCGGCCAGCATGTTGGCCATGAGACGAACGGTGAGCGAGAACGGCGTCACGAGGATCGTCGAGATGAACTCGATGATGCCCACCAGCGGCTTCAACGCCGTCGGTACCCCTGGGGGCCACAGCAGGTGGCCGAAGTATGCGAGGCCCTGGTGCTTGATACCCGTGCCGATGTAGATGACCCAGACGAGCAGCGACAGCGACAAAGGGATGGCGATGCGAGCCGTTGCCGGCATCTGGATGATGGGGATCACACCGGGGATGTTGCAGAGGAAGATGAAGAGGAACAGGCTCAGCAGGAACGGTGTCCACTTGAGGCCGGTCTTGCCGAGCGTCTGCATCACGACGCTCTCCTCGATGAAGTCGATCGTGACTTCGGCGAGGTTGCGAGCGCCTGTCGGCGCGACCATCGGGTCACGCCGCGCGGCGATGAGGAACAACACGATGCTGATCAAGGCCGCGGCAACGGCGATGAGGGCGATCTTGTTGAACGTCGGGAAGAGGTCCTGCCAGCGCAGCAGTTCGTTGATCGGCGGAAACTCGAGTCCGAGCACGTGGTGTCCGTTTCAGTCGTGAGTGTGGGTGGTTACGTGAGCGATGTCGGTGCGGTCAGGTCGAGGTGTTCGACCCGGTCGGTTTGAGCCCCGGCGCAGCGAGCGACAGGGCGACGAACTTCATCTCCCAGAAGAGCAGTCCGAGGTGCGTGATGATGATGGTCGATCCGAGTGCGGGAAATGAAATCCACGCCGTGTCCTTGACCAACCAGACGGCGAGGAAGATCAAGCCGAGGCGGATCAGGTAGCCGAAGAGCACGGCCCCCATCATCATGCCGAGCGAGATCCGCGCCGACGTGGCGATCAGCGCCGCGGCGAGCGCGAAGTTGGTGAGCACGATGGCAATGCCGTAGGCGCTCGAGATGGCGCCGTCGGCGCCCCAGATGACGGCACATGCTGCGATGAGCACGGGGGCCGCGACGAGGCCGCGCTTGATCATGTCCTTCGAGACCGCGACCTCGGGTGCGGGGCCGTCGAATCGCGTGGTGAACGCATCGGCGCCGGCGGCGGGCGTGTTCATGTCAGGCGACCTTCCGCTTGCCGCCGGGGGACGCGCGACGCTCGGCTTCGAGTTCGTCCATGCGGTCGTCGTAGCGGTACTTGAGCTTCGCGAAGAGCCCGACGGCGCCGACGACGGTCATGACGATCATGAAGATCGGCGTGGTGGCGAAGATCCGATCCAGGACGTAGCCGAACCCGAGGAACAGCGCGATGATCGCGGCGGCTTCGATGCCGAGGCCGACCGAATCCTCGGTGTTGACGCGTGGTTGTTGCTTCGGGAGGAGCTTCATTGATCCAGGTGGGCGTTCACGGCCTTCGATCGGCGGTTGCATGATCGTGTTGCTTGTGAACGCGAGCACAACCTAGTGGTCGGCGATGGTCGACGGCAACTCGGACGCTTCGGTTTGCTCGTCGGCGACCGGTTCGGTCGCCGGCTCGGTGGTGGACTCGGTCGAGGCATTCTCCCGACGCCGCGCCCGCACACTGGGGTGCAGCACGGTGTAGAGGACGATCGCTGCGGCAATGACGCCGAACGGCAGGTACGCCGGGTTCCGTCCGGTCAAGGTCGGGTACAGCACGAAGGCCGACAGCAACGCGGTCCATCCCCACAGGATCACCACGCTGCGTCGGTGGCCGTGACCGAGGTTCATCAGGCGGTGGTGGAGGTGGCCCTTGTCGGCAACGGCGAACGACTTGCGGCTCGACACGCGGCGAACGATCGCGAACGCCATGTCGAACAGCGGGACGCCGAGGATCAGCAGCGGGATCGCGAGCGGCGCCAGGAAGAAGTAGGTCTGGCCGATGAACTCCTGGTTGAAGGAGTCGGCGCGACCTCCGACCACGCTCGTCGACACGGCCATCAGCAGCCCGAGGAACAATGCGCCACCATCACCCATGATGATGCGCGCCGGGTTGAAGTTGTGAGGCAGGAATCCGACGCACACGCCCACGGCGATGATGGCGAGCAGCGGCCCGATGTTGCGCACGTCGAGCAGATCGCTGTCGGTGAGTTCCTGGCTGTACAGGAAGAACGCGAACGCAGCGATCGCGACGATGCCGGCAGCGAGCCCGTCGAGCCCGTCGATCAGGTTGATCGCCTGCGTCATGCCGACCAACCACAACACGGTGACGAGCGGTGCGAGGTCGGCGAGCACGATCGGGCCGTCGTAGAACGGCAGCCGGAACGAGTACATGACGACGCCGAACTGCACGAGCACGATGCCGGCGAGCACCGTGCCGGCGACCTTGGCAGGCGCCGAGACACCCCGGATGTCGTCGACGAAGCCGACAGAGAAGATGATCGTGGCGGCGATCAGCACGCCGAGCGGCTCGGAGTTGTTCTCGAACAGCACGTCGAAGGCATCGACGAGCCATGCCGTCGCCATCGCAGCCAGGAAGCCCACGAACATGGCGAGGCCACCCACGTCGGGGAGAGGCGTCTGGTGGACCGTTCGGTCGTTGGGGAGGTAGACCCAGCCCCGACGCCTCGCCAGCATGCCGATCAGCGGGGTGGTGATGAACGTGACAGCGGCGGCGACGGCTCCGATCAGGAGGAAGGAACCGAAGTCGGGCACGGCCGGTAAGTCTACGACGCCGGGTAGGCGGGGAACCGCGAGCAGAGTTCGGCGACGTCCTTGCGCACGAGTTCGAGTTCGGCGGGGTCGTCGCGGTGACGTAGCGAGCGGGCGATGAAACCGGCGATCAACGGCATCTCGGCCTCGGTCATGCCCTGCGTCGTGACCGAGGGCGTGCCGATGCGCACACCGCTCGTGACGAACGGGCTGCGCGGATCGTCGGGGATGGTGTTCTTGTTGAGCGTGATCCCGGCCTCGTCGAGCTTGGCCTGCGCCTCCTTGCCGGTCAGCTCCGCATCGAACGGCGTGAGATCGACGACCATGAGGTGGTTGTCGGTGCCGCCCGAGACGAGGCGGAACCCCTCCTGCACGAGTGCGTCGGCAAGGGCCGACGCGTTCTTCACGACCTGGTGGGCGTATTCCGTGAACGACGGGTCCATCGCCTCGCGGAACGCCACGGCCTTGCCGGCGATGACGTGCTCCAACGGGCCGCCCTGCCATCCCGGGAACACCGCCTTGTCGATCGCCTTGGCGTGCTCCTCCTTGCACAGGATGCAGCCACCGCGGGGACCGCGCAGGGTCTTGTGGGTGGTGAAGGTGACGACGTCGGCGTACGGCACCGGGTTGGGGTGCGCGCCGCCGGCAACCAGACCGGCGAGGTGCGCGATGTCGAACAGCAGGAGCGCGCCGACCTCGTCGGCGATCTTCTTGAACGGTTCGGGATCGAGGCGTCGCGGGTAGGCGGTCGTGCCGGCGACGATCATCTTCGGGCGGTGCTCGAGGGCGAGCGCTCGCACCTCGTCCATGTCGATGCGATCTTCGGCGCCGGTGCCGTACGAGACGAAGTGGTAGAGCAGACCGCTGGCGTTGACCGGTGACCCGTGAGTGAGGTGACCACCGTGGTCGAGACTGAGGCCGAGCACCGTGTCGCCGGGGTTCAGCAGCGCCTGGTACACGCACATGTTGGCGTTGGCGCCCGAATGTGGCTGCACGTTGGCGTGCTCGGCGCCGAAGAGCTCCTTCACGCGGTCGATGGCGAGCTGCTCGATGGTGTCGACGATGGCATTGCCGCCGTAGTAGCGCTTGCCGGGGTAGCCCTCGGAGTACTTGTTGGTGAGCACCGAACCCACCGCGGCCATCACTGCCGGCGAGGTGAAGTTCTCGCTCGCGATCAGCTGGATACCGGTGATCTGGCGTTCGACTTCACGCTCGATGAGGCCGACGACCTCGAGGTCGGGATCGGTGTCGGACGGGAACGGCATGGGATACCTCTCGGAATCTCGGGGTGTCGGAATTTCGGGCTGTCGGAATTTCGGGCTGTCGGAGTGTCGGGGTTTCGGGCCGGCGGGTTCAGAAGTGGGCTTCGAGGTCGGCGATCTGGGCGACGCGACGTGCATGACGTCCGCCCTCGAACGCGGTGGTGAGGAACGTGTGGACGATCTCCTCGGCGAGGCCCTCGCCAACGACGCGAGCGCCGATCGCCAGCACGTTCGCATCGTTGTGCGAGCGGGCCATGCGGGCGGTGTAGAGGCAGTTGCACAGCGCGGCACGCACACCGCGCACCTTGTTGGCGGCGAGTTGTTCGCCCTGGCCGCTCCCGCCGAGCACGATGCCGAGATCTGCACCGCCGTCGCGCACGGTTCGCCCGACACCCGCACAGATCTCGGGGTAATCGACCGACTCGGTGGAGTGCGTGCCCTGGTCGTCGACTTCGTAGCCCTGACCGAGCAGCATCGTCACCAGATGTTGCTTCAAGTCGTATCCGGCGTGGTCGGAGCCGATCGCAATTCGCCGCGTCGAACTGCCGTCGCCAACCTCGTCCATGTCCGCCGAGTGTAGGTGCTCCGGCCCCCATCCGGTTTGCGTTGCACTGACCGCTGGAACCCGCCCAACAGAACTGCAACACAAACCGGATGGGGGGCGGGTGTCTATCGTGCGGGCGTGAGTCCCCGCCCTGTTCCCCGCCAACCCGACCCTCGCACGCCGGTGATCATCGGCGTCGGCCAGTACGTCCACCGGGCACCGTCGCTCGACGATGCGCTCGAACCGGTTGCCTTGATGGAGCGCGCCGTGCTCGCTGCATCCACCGATGCCGGGCTCGACGGGCCGCCGGTGGCCGACGCCGTGCGCGTCGTCGGCCAACTCTCGTGGCGCTACGGCAACACCCCGCGGTTCCTGGCCCACCGGCTCGGGCTCACCCCTCGCCACCTCGACTACACCACGATGGGCGGCAACAGCCCCCAGTCGTTGGTCAACGCGACCGCCATCGAGATCCAGTCGGGCGAGATCGACATCGCCGTCCTCGCGGGCGGTGAGGCAACGAGGACCCGCCATCGAGCGCGAACCGCGGGCATCGAACTCGACTGGCCGAAGGCCGATCCGGGCGACGAGCCGCGAATCATCGGCGAGGACCTCCAGATGAACCTCGAGGCCGAAACCGACCGCGGCATCTGGATGCCGATACAGATCTACCCGATGTTCGAGACCGCGATCCGAGCGGCGTCGGGCCGGACCGTCGACGAACATCGAGTCCATCTCGGTCGCCTGTACTCGGCGCTCAGCCAGGTCGCTGCGCGTAACCCGTACGCCTGGATCCAGGAAGCCAAGACCCCCGAGGAGATCACCACCGTCACCGACGACAACCGGATGATCGGGCTCCCGTACCCGAAGCTGATGAACTCGAACAACCAGGTCGACATGGGCGCCACGCTGATCATGTGCTCGGTCGAAGCCGCCCGCCGCCTCGGCGTCGCGCAAGACAAGTGGGTCTTCGCCCACGCCGGCACCGACTGCCACGAGCACACCTTCGTCTCGCACCGCGAGACGTTCGCCCGGACGCCGGCCATCGAGATCGGTGGCCGACTGGCGCTCGAGCTCGCCGGGGTCGACATCGACGACGTCTCGATCATCGACCTCTATTCGTGCTTTCCCGCCGCCGTGCAGCTGGGCGCGCAGTCGCTCGGCATCGACCTGCACCGCCAGTGGTCACGCACCGGTGGGATGACCTTCGCCGGAGGTCCGTGGAACAACTACGTGATGCACGCCATCGCCACCGTTGTCACCGAGTTGCGGGAACGTCCCGGCGAATTCGGACTGGTGTGGGGTAACGGCGGGTACGCCACCAAGCATGCATTCGGCGTCTACTCGACGACGCCGACGCCGAACTTCCGACACGACAAGCCCCAAGCGCGCATCGATGCGCTCCCGCGTCGCGATCTCGCACTGCCCGCCGACGCTGCAGGCCCCGCGACGATCGAGGCCTACACCGTGATGTTCTCACGCGAGGCCTCCCCCGAGCAGTCGATCGCTTCGTGCCTGCTGGCCGACGGTCGACGCGCCTGGGGCACATCGAGCGACCTCGGCCTCGCCACCGCGATGTGCGATGGCGAATGGGTCGGCACCGAGGTCACGCTCTCCGCCGACGGCACCCTCGACGTCGCCTGACGGCGGGCCGCGGTCAGCCGTCGATGCTGTCGTTACCGGCGAGGATGCCCTGGTCGGGACACGTCGCCGCGATGTACGACAGTGTCTGCGGGGCGGCCGCATCGGTGACCAGGCTCGGGTCCTCGCTGACGGGCACGACGTCGGCCGAGAACGATGCGACGGCATCGTCGAACGCCGGCTGGTAGCCCGACGGCACCACGAGGAGAAGGTCTGGGTCCTGCGATCCCGACCCCGACGCCGCGATCGCCGCCAGCCAGAGATCCCCCAGTTCATCGACCTGTTCCGCGGTCAGCCCTGCCGCGGACATCGTCTCGCTCGCGAGACGCGCACGGTCGGCGAACGGGCCGAGCAGTTCGTCGAGGAACGCGTCGCGCTCGTCGTCGAGGTCGGCGGGCATCGAGGCACGCAGATCGGCAACCGCCCCCATGACGGCACCGGAGGCAGCGACTTCGAGACGGACGGCGTTGCTCGGATCGGCACCGACACTCGATGCCAACGCCAACGCCTGGAACGACCCGGCGAACTGGCTCCATGCCCGACAGAACGGGTCGTCGCTGTCGAGTCCGGGCACCGGTTCGTCGGGCACGGTGGCGAACACCGGCCCGGACGTCTGCGCCTCCGTGTTCGGCACCGTCGACGCGGCGATCGATGTCGGAGCCGATACCGCGTCCGCCGGCAGCACCGCCCCCGGCACCAGAGTCCCCGGCTGCGCCTCCTCCGACCCGCTGCACCCGGTCGCCAGGAGCAGCATCCCGAGCAGCACTGCACCGGGTGCGAGGGCGGCCGTCGTGCGGGCGAGCACCATGAGAACAGTGTGGCCGCCGAGATGGCATGCTCGGCGCGATGGCCGACGAACCCTCCGCCCGACGACCCCGGATCCTCCTCGACTGCGATCCCGGCCACGACGACGCGATGGCGATCGTGGCCGCCGCCCGCCATGCCGACCTGGTGGGCATCACCACCGTGGCCGGCAATGCGCCACTCGAACGAACCACCCACAACGCCCGTGTGATGCGTGATCTGTTGTGCCTCGACGTGCCGCTGCACTCCGGGAGCCCCCGACCGCTCGTCGCCGAGGCGAACGTCGCTGCGTTCGTGCACGGCGACAGTGGCCTCGACGGCGCCGACCTCCCGGTGCCGACGACCCCGCTCGACGGCATCGACGCCGTCACGTTCATCGTCGACACCTGTCGCACGGTCGACGACGTCTGGCTCGTACCGGTCGGCCCGCTCACCAACATCGCGTTGGCGCTGCGGGCTGCTCCCGACATCGCGTCGCGGATTGCCGGCATCTCCCTGATGGGAGGCGGCACGTTCGGAAATCGGACGGCGACGGGCGAGTTCAACATCTGGGCCGACCCCGAAGCGGCATCCATCGTGTTCGGCTACGGCGG
>CAVQTE010000025.1:0-23545 GCA_963716235.1 Ilumatobacteraceae bacterium
GGGCATCGCCGGTCGACAGTGATTATGCGGTGGGCGTTGGCCTCGAGAAGGTGACTGACTTCGCCGGCACTGCAGTAATCGCCTGCTCAACCTGGGACGGGATAGTGCGGTGGCTATTGCTTTGGACGCACGTCGCTGCGCTACCGCTGGTTGGCGAGGGTGAAGGTCGGCGACGAGATGAACGAGAATGCAGGCCATGAGCGCACGCTGGAGCCGAGACGACCTCATCATTCGAAGCGAGGTACTCGGCCTTCAGCCAGCCGAGGTGGCGCCGGCGACGGCGTCCACGGGCGTGTGGCTCGAAGCCCCAGTGTTCGTCGTTGACGACGGCCCGGAGCACCTCGTCACCTACATGCCGCCGGGCGCCCCGTTCAGGTTCCCGGACGGATCATGGCCAACAACCGATGGCCGTCATCCGTGGCACGGACGCGCAGGCTGGCACGGCAACGGGTGCCTCATGGTGCAGCGACCGGGTGAGCACTACGCCGTCTGGCACTTCTGGGACGGACCCGACCGCGAGTTCGTGTGTTGGTATCTCAACTTGCAGACAGCGTTCGTTCGCACCGCTGACGGCTACGAGACACAGGACCTGGAGCTGGATCTCGTTGTCTTTGCGGACGGCGCCCACATCGTGAAGGACGAAGAAGTACTCGATGACCGAGTCTCCGAGGGGCGCTACTCACCGGAGCTCGTCACCTGGATTCGCCAGTACGGACAGATGCTGATCGAACGATTGGAGACTGAGGGACCGTGGTGGGACCAGTCATGGGCCGCGTGGGAACCAGATCCTGCCTGGCGCAACCCGGCATTTCCCGACGGGTGATGCGACGAGGCGCTGTTCTGAGTGGAGATCCTGAGCGGACGGCGTCGAGTGCCCGTCACTGCGCAATGACCGGCTTGCCTTCTTCGAGGTATGTGTGACCGCCGGTCACGTACCTGAGCCGGTTCGTCGGTACCGGGATCACGTACTCGTCGAGGTCGTCGACATCGACGAAGCTCCAGGCTCGGATGGCGTCACGTAATCCCGTCTCCAGCTCGAGCGGCCGGGTCAGCTGCAGACGAATGCGCCGCTGTTGCCCTGGACGACGAACGAGCCGTTCGTATCGATGTGTCGTTGCACCGACCTGCGCACGTCGTCGACGACTTCCGACCACGGCCGAGCGGTCTCCGCTTGGTAGTGATCCTCGACGCTTGCCACGTATTCGGCGGCGACCGAAGCATCGGTGACTACGACCGGCGCCGCAGCGGTGGCGCGAACGCAGGTGACCTCTGTGAACGCCGAGCGGAGTTGATCCTCACCGTTGTCGAGCGAGAACGTGCGGGTCGACGGATCTCGCATGTGCCAGCCGGGCGTCGCTACTCGTACTGCGGATTCGACGAGCGATCGGAGAGATCGCATGTGTTCGGCACCATTCGTGACGACCACGCACCGTCCGCCTGGTCGTGTCACACGCCGCATCTCGTGCGCCGCCGCTGCCCGGTCGGCGACGTGGTACAGCATGTGCGGGGCGAGAACGACGTCGAACGCCGACGCCGGGAAGGGCAGCTGGGTCACGTCTGCGTTCACGAGGTTCTGCTCCGCGCCTCGAGCGGCGGCGAGCATTCCTTGCGAGAGATCGCAGCCAGTGGCAGCGATGCTCCTCGACCGCAGTTGCGCCAGGTACGACCCATTGCCGCAGCCGACGTCCAGAACTCGATGCGTCGACCCCGGGCCGAGCCCTGCGAGCTCGAGTACCCACGACACCAGATCGAACGGCGGCTGCTGATACTCCCAGAGGCGCTGACGCGCCCGGAGGTTGCCGTCAGAGGCGTACTGAGTGGGCGGGTTCAATGACACCGTCCCATCTTGGTCCACCGCACATTCCCGAGAGTGTTGGTCGAGGCACTCCATAGCCGGCACTCGATAGCCCGGGTCGGGCGATTCAACACGCGCCGCATCGCGGCCCGGATGCGGTGTAACGAATTCACGGCACCGATGACGGGTCGCGTGCCACGATGGCCGTGTGAGTGAGACGCTCCCATGGTTTGCGCGTATGTGGCGTCGGCCAATGAAGACGCGACGAATGGCCTTTGCGGCGGCGGGCTATCTCTTTGCCGCGGCTTGCCTGTTCCTCCTGGCGTGGCTCCGCAATGGGCTTGGTGCATGGGTGCAGTTCGTGGGCGGGCTCTGCTTGCTCTGGCTCGGTGGCACGCTCGCGGCGACAACGGTGTGGCGGCGAGCAAGTCCTCCTCGGCCGTAGAGCCCGGGCAACCTCGGGCGTTCGATGGAGCGTTCGATTCTTCTCGGACAGCTGCAGAGGCGCCCGATATCAGGCGAGCAGAATCACGGCCAGCCGAAGATGTCGGCCACTCGGGAACGGCCCCAGTGCGGCGAGTCTTCTATGTTCGTCAAGTGGTGATTTCGGGTGCGTTGGGGTGCTCGAGGAGCCGCCAGACTTGGCGGGCGATGTAGCGCTTGACGCACCGGGTGATCTCGCGATCTGTTCGACCTTCGGCTCGTCGCCGAGCCCGGTAGGCGATGGTGTCCGGGTGGCAGCGCGAGCGGGTCATGGCGACGATGTAGAGCGCGTGGTTCAGTTGACGATCGCCGTATCGGTTGAGTCGATGCCGAGTCTGTTCCTGGCCGGAGGTCGCCGGGAGCGGAGCGGCACCACCCAGACGCGCGAACGCTGCTTCGTTTCGGCAGCGACCAGGATGGGACCACGCGATGTAGAACGCCGCTGCGGTGACGTGGCCGATGCCTGATTGATCGGTGAGTTGTGGGGCGACATCTTTCAGGAGGCTCCGGATCGCGGAGTCGTGAGTCTTGATCTCGTCGGTGAGATGCTGGACTCGCCGAGCGAGGCATCGCAAGGTGCTGCGGGTGGAAAGCTCAGCGACGGAACGTTGTTTGGAGTCACGCATCGCCGCACATCTCTTGACGAGCGCGCGGGTGGTCAGACCGCGTAGCTCGCTGCGCAGCGAGTCGTCCGACGTCACCAAGAGTGCTTTGAGTTCATTGATCGCAGCGGTGCGCGACCGGACCGCTCCTGCCCTGGTCACGGCATGCACACGCAAGGCCTCGCGGTGCCCGTCGTGGACGCGCGGTTGATGCAACCGTTTGCGTCCGAGGACTTCGCGGGCAGCTCGAACTGCGTCGAGCTCATCGCTCTTCGCGCCGTCTTTGGTCGCTCGCTGGTGGGGTCGGTCGAACTCGATGACCCACTCGCCCGAACGAGTCAGCGCGGCGGTCAAGCCTCGCCCGTAGCTGGCGGTGCCCTCCACAGCCCACGCTCGCTCACCGGCCTCGGTGTGGGCGTCGGCCCAGTCGAACGCTTCGTTGTAGCCGTCGCTGTTCGCGGTGAACCGTTCGGTTGCGTTGACGCCGGTGGTGCGGGCATCAACGATGGCGGCGGTGATCCAATCTCGGTCGGGGTCGATGCCAATGACATGGTCGACCAGTTCTGCAAGCATGGTGATGGTGCCTCCTTTTGAGCGCTGAATAGGTCAGTGCCGGCCTGGGAGGAAACTGCTACGACAGGACTGTGATGGGTCATCGCAACAGCGGCAGTGTAGATGTTGTTGGCGGTGGCCCAGTTGAGTGATCGGCGTGGGATGGTGTTGATCCGTCGTTCGATGGTTCGCAGGTCTCGGGTGGTGTAGACGGACAGGTCAGTGCTTTTGCCGACGTAGCGGCGCACGAGTGCGTTGCCGTTTTCGTTGGTGGGCCGTTGCCAGGGTGCTTTGGGTTCCGCGAAGTAGATGTCGATCCCGCCTCGCTGCGCGAGCTCCAGGTGGCGGGCCATCTCTGAGCCCTGGTCCCACGTCAGTGTCAAACGCAGATGGGATGGGATCCGTCGCAGCGTTGTGATCAGCATGTCGAGGACACCATCGGCGTTCTTGGCGTGCGGCAACTTGGTGAGCCACACATAACGCGACGCTCGGTCGAACAGTGTGGCGATCGCGGACCGGTTGTAGGCGCCCACGATCAGGTCGCCTTCGAGATGGCCGACCTCGATACGTTGCGCAGCGATCTCGGGGCGCAGCCCGATCAGGTTGAACGATCCCAGCGAATGTGTTGCCACCACTGGGCTTCGACCTCGGTGTTTGCGGCGACGACGCTTGAGATGCAACCCCACGTGCAAGCCGGCGACAAGACCGCTACCCGTCGAGTAGACAGCCTGGTAGATGCATTCATGACTGATCGACGCGACCCGGTCGTACACGCCTCGAGCAAGCTCGATCGAGATCGTCATCGGGGAGTCCTTCGCCTTCAAGCGTTTGGTGACATGAGCAGCCAACTCTCGATCACCGACCAGCTTGGGGACCTTGGGACGTGACCGTTGCTGATCGGCCCGACGCTGCGCATCGGTGGCGCAATAGACGCTGCGGCCACCATTGCGGCAGATCTCGGCATTGACCGTGCAGCGATGCCGACCCAACGCCTCGCCAATCACATGATCGGAATCACCTCGCTCGATGCCAACACGAATCTCTACGCGTTCACGCAACGTCAATGGTCGTGCTGGCATGCTGGAACCTCCACCGGTCGGGTTTGTGTGAGACAGCGGGCATCCTTGCCCGTATCGCTACCTGACCGGTGGAACCCACGACTCAACTGCAGCCGTCACCCCTTGAACCGACCCACACCCAATGAGGGTGGACAGGCTTCTGATCAGGACAGCAACAGCGGCCAGGCCGGCACCGGCGACCACAGCGGACAAATCGCCACAAATGCACCAACCGAAACGGTCGGGCAACGAGATAATCGGGTCACACTGGATCACCGGAACCAACACTGGCCGATCTCTTGAACCGGCTCAATCGATACTCACAGCGAGATAATCCCGGTTCTTGGTCGCTGAATTTGGAGCAGGCAGTCGCTCGGCCTCAGCCCCAGTCATCAAGCTCGGGGGCAGGCCCGCGTCCGAGCGCCCACGCCATCAACTCCCGCTCGTCGGCTCGTCTCGAGAGCCCCGGCAGGAGTCGAGGCAGTGAGAGTTCTACAAGGCGGTTGGGCCACTCTGCAGCGGTGGGGCCGACGTTGAGGTCGACAATGTGGATCTCGACTTCGCGCCATCTACGAAAGGGCAGGGCCGAGATCGGATACTCGCCGCCAGCGACGGAACGCACTGTCCGGCGCCATCCCTCCTCTGGCAGCGAGGCAAACGTCATGTCGAGGCGTTGTGACCACTCGACAACGTCAGCCACCAGTTCCTTGGCGTCGCGGCGAGCGCCGGCTTCGACGGAGGCGGCTCGGCCTTCGGCTCCGCCTTCATACTGCTCAATCATCTCGCCGCGTAGCGCAGCTTCGATACGTCGATGCATTGCTTCGGCGTTGCGGGCGAGGTGCGTGAGGACATGGGCAACGCTCCACTCGGGCAGGAGCGACGGGCGATGCACGATCTCGTCGGTCAACCCTGCGGCAACGGTGACGAGCTTTGCGTGCGCCTCAAGACAACCCTCGATCTCAACTATCAGCGACTCCATAGACGCCGACCCTACGTGTCAGCTATCGAGCCATCGAGACCGCACACGCTGGCGACTGCACTCGATAACCACCGCACGGAATGTCCACGGACGGCTGACGCAACCCGACCGAGAACGGCCCAAGCCGAGCACCCGATGTTCCCGTCGGTCATGGTTTGTCGACTGATGCGACTACCGCTCGATGTCAGAGCGTGTGAAAGCGGCGCGTAGTTCGATCGACTCTGCAGCGAGAGCGTCGCGGCCTCCTTGCTCTCGATCGATCACGCAGACCGCCGTCGTCACAACTGCACCGTGAGCCCGCAGATCCTTGGTCGACAGAACGACCTGACCACCAGTTGTAACGACATCTTCGACCACGAGTAGCCGACGGCCGTCGATCTCGGGACCTTCAGCCAACTTCGCTGTCCCGTAGTCCTTTGCCTTCTTGCGTACGAAAACGGCCGGCAGGCCGGACACGAACGAAAGGGCAGTGCAGACCGGAACCCCACCCAACTCGAGCCCCGCCAGAATCTCAGTGTCGCTCGGAACGAGCGGAAGAAGCAGTCGCGCGATTGCGTGAAGGAGTTCGGGATCAGACTCGAACTGGTACTAATCGAAATAGGTGTCCGCGATCAACCCCGAGCGCAGCCGAAATTCGCCCGACAACTGCGACACCGTCGAGAGCTTCTGAGCGAGTTCGTCCGCGACCATCGGAACAGTCTTGCTGATTGCCTGGACGCCGCATACCGACGCTCGTAATCCCGACTCGGCGCCCCGACTTCCCACTCGACTTCGGCCCTATGCAGTGCTCGACAATCGCGGGTCGCGACCGTCCGATAGGGGACCCCCGCCGGACGCGCCACCGAAGCGTGGCGCTTGGTCACGTGGCCTGACCTGGGAAGTCTCATTCGGGTGGTACGAATCGATTCTCAATGACGGCCCGCTATCCGTTACACCAACGCGGTTGACGGATCCGCAGCGACCCCGGCCACCATCACCCGACTTGAGCCAGGATCCCACGGTGTGCCCGGGGGCCGCTCCGGAGGCCACTCGGCAGTGCCGGCCGCGTCGGAAACCGACGTCCATCACATCGCCGGCGCGATGCAGTGGCCACGAGTACCCAGATCCCATCCCATAAGGCCGCCTTCGTGGTGGCGTGTGGAAGGGTCACCCATTCACCGGTTGGCCGCCGACGAACCTCGATCCGCGTGACACCGCAAGAATGGTGCGTGTGCGCCGCGATCTCCTCCTTGTCCGCCATGCCAAGTCTGCATGGGATGACTCTTCGCTCGCCGACTACGACCGGCCGCTCGCCCCGCGGGGCACGAAGGCTGTGCGACGCCTGCGCGACTACCTGACCCGAACCGAACACCAGCCCGACGTCGTGCTGTGTTCGTCGTCGCGGCGCACGGTGGACACCGTCGAGGGCATCCGCTCCGCCCTGCCGCGGCGAGCCAGTATCGAACTGGCCGACGAGCTGTACCTGGCAGACGCCGCCACCATGCTGGCGCGGTTGCGCTCCCTCAACGACAAGGTCCGCTGCGCCATGCTCGTCGGGCACAACCCGGGCCTCGAGGATCTCGCCTCACTCCTGGTGGGCTCGGGCGACGCCGCCCTGCGGGCACAGCTCGCAGCCAAGTTCCCCACCGGCGCTCTCGTGGCGCTTTCGTTCAACGGCGCCTGGGTGGACCTTGCCCCCGGTGCTGCTCGTATCGGGGCCCTGTTCATGCCCCGCCCACCGCGGCCGTAACGACGGACCCCGTCCCTCTGAGCCGTCAACCCCTGACATCACCAGACCGCCATGACCTCGCTCACCACCGCGTGGTGCACATCACGGTCGCCGGCACCCCAGTGCTCGCGAGCGCGTAGACTCAGGCGCAACATCCAGAGCGGTCGAGGGTCGTGGCACGACGACACCGCCGCAACCTGCTGACGCAAGGTGCGAACGCCACGTTCGATGGGGCACGCATGACAACGCCAGGGATCCCTGCCCGCCGCTGCGGTCTGTACCTGCCGGGCCATGAGGTTCACCTGATCCCGCTCATGAGGTACATCAACTCCGACCACCCCCGAGGTCGGGAGTTCGAATCTCCCCAGCCCGACAAGGTTTCCGGTCCACCCGGCAACCGAACGGTGCCGATCACACGGTCTGGTACCGATCCGGGGTCACTCAGTGGGGAAACGCAACGACAACGAACAACGATTTGTCGCCGCCGTCGAAGTCGCCGCCCGCCACCACAAGACGGTTGCTGACGAACTCCGAACGATCGCCGATCAACTCCCACGCAGGTCCAGCGCCGACGCTCGACCGCCATCGGTCACTCGATGAGGAGACCGTAGAAGATGAACTCCGTGCGTCGGTTGAGCGCCAACGACAGCGGGTCCTCGGAGGCGGCGAGGAGATCGCTCTCGCCTGCCGCCCGCGACGAGTATCTGGTCGGGGGGATGCCGAGATAGAGCAGGTAGTTGACGACGGCCCGGGCACGCTCATCCGAGATCGCGAAGTTGCTGACGTCGTCGCCGCGTTGATCGGCGTGACCGACGACGAGGACGGAGATGTTCGGGAGGGCCTTCATGATGTTGACGACCCGGTCGAGTTCCAGGGCGTGCTCGGGCAGGATCTCCGCTGATGCTTCCGGAAACCGAACCGAGTTGAGTTCGATCACGCGCACGCCCACCGAGATCGGCACGGCCGGATTGATGACCATGTTGTCGATCACCTGTGCATCAGGGAACTGACTGTTGGCGATGGCGAGGCCAGCGAGGCGGTCCTTGGCGGCCTGCGATGGCACTTGACCCGAGATCGTGATGGCCTCTGTGTCGAAGATCACCACGACGGGAAGCGGGAGACCGTCCGGACCGGTCGGATATCCGAGGGGGGATTCAATGGCTGTCTGCGGCACGGGCACTGCCGTCGTTGTCGTGGCCGGCACTCCGGTCGAGTTCGAGGCAGGCGACGTCGTGGTCGCCGTGCTCGAGATCGAGACGGTGTTCTCGATCGACACCCCGCTTGTCTCCGAGCGGTTCTCGTCCCCGGAATCGAGTTGGGCGAGTGACCCGTCGCCGCTCGGGGTGGAATCCGAAGGGTACCCGTCCAGCGGACCCAACTCGGACGTGTTGCCGGGTCGAAGCAGCCAGAACGTGGTGCCGCACAACAAGACGACGACGGCCATGAGCCCGAGCGCCTTCCATCGTCTCGGGACGTAGTAGAACCAGTCGGAAAGCTGGTACCAGCGGTCGTACAGACCGTCTGTGAAACGTGCCATGATCGCCTCCTCCATCCGCACGCGGTTGTGTTCGTGGTTAGACCTCGCAGCACACTATGTCCACGGTCGACCGGCGTCGGCTAATCACGGCGTCATGTCACCACCAGTGGTTTCTTCCACCCTCTAAGTGACCCAGACGAAACGTGTCGCGCGGGTAGCGCTCACGCTGGCCATCCGAGTTCGTTCGGAAGTCCAGGTGGGCGTGGGACGCTCTCCACGTCGCATCCAGACCGACGACTGCCATGAGTCATGAAGAGTTGACCGCCTGGGGTTCATCCGAGTCTTGGAGTTCACGACTTCGAACTACGACGAGGTCGAGCTGCACGAGAAGTGGCCGGCCGACGCCGAAGGGGAACGGACCGTTCTGTCGGAGCGGATCTGCAGAGACCGTGACAAACCGGACACGTAGTCATCGTCGTGGGCCGCCGGCGTTCCGGAATCTCCACGTGATCCGCTCAGACTGACAGCGTGCCGGTGCTCGGGTGGCGAGAAGTGAGGCAATATTCGGTCCCGGCCGGATCGGCCATCACGGTCCAGAGTCGATGAATGGCGACGACAGTTCCGCCGAGGGCCTCGTGGGCAACGACTGCAGCAGCGACGTCGTCGCAGGCGAGGTCGACGTGACAGGTGGTGGTTCCCGAGGCCCGGGCACGTCGTTGGAGCATCACTCGCAATGGCATGCCCTGGGGTCGATCGAGCGGGACGAACTCGGATGACCGGGCATCGGGTGGCAACCACCCGGTGAGTTCCGACCAGAACCGGACCTCGTCGACGAAGCCGTCCGCATCGACGTCGACACTCACCTGATCGATGAGCGTCGCGGTCGCGCAGGTTCCGACGGTGACCGGGCCTTGGCGTGTTCGTTCACCGTGATGTGCGACGACACAGAACGCCATTCCGCTCGGTGTGGTCAGCACGACGTACTTGCCGTGGTCGGCCAACATCCGGGCGCCACAGCGCACGGCCTCATCCGCTCCGGCATCCACGTTCGTCACGTGCAGATCGATGTGCGAGCCCGATGTCGCCGATTTCGTGCGCTGGATTCGTACATGGGCATCGGCGCCATCGTTGGGGAGCAGCGTCGCGAAGTGAGGGCTGATTCGCTGTTCGAGGGGATCGCGTGATCGCCCGAGAAGTCCGGGGTCGGCGGTCATCTCGTCCGACCCCGGGAACTCTGATGCTCCTATGTCAAGGCGGTGGCGAGATCCTGGACGAGGAGGCGATGGAAGCGGCGGGCGAGTGCGCGTTTGAGGCACCGCCAGATCTCGCGTTGTGATCGTCCTTCTTCGGTGCGTCGGGCGATGTAGGCACGTGTTTCTTTGCAGCGCGACGAGCGGATCAACACGGCAATGTGCAGCGCGGAGTTGGCGTTGCGGTTGCCGCCCCGGTTGATCCGGTGGCGTGTGTGTTTGCCTGATGACGCATCGACTGGGCTGGTGCCGCAGAGCGCAGCGAAGGACCCCTCGCTGCGGAGCCGTTCAGGGTTCTGGCCGGCGGCGATCACGAGTTGGGCGGCGTTCATCGTCGAGATCCCGATCTCGGCGAGCAGCGACGGCACCAACTCTTCGAGCAGGACACGGATCTGTTGCTCAGCCTCTTTGGCTTCGGCATCGAGTGCCATCCAGCGCTGCGCCAGCCGGCGGATAGCGACGCGAGTGGCCGAACGTGCATCGCAGGGGTCACCGGGTCGCCAGCGGGCGCAGTGCTTCATGCGTGCCGGTGTTCGCAGATCCCGCAGCTCGGTGCGGATGTTGTCGGGCGCGGTCAGCACCAGATCCCGTACCTGATTCGCGGCCTGGGTCTTGGCTTTCACCGCCGAGCGGCGAGCGATCGTGAGCACCCGGACCGCTTCGACGCCTCCTGTGTGATCCTTCGGAACTGCGGTGGTGTCGCCGGCAAGCACGGCGCGTGCTGCGGCTTCGGAATCGGCGGGGTCGGACTTGCCGCGTCGGCGTCGGTGTTGACGGTTTGTGCGGTTCAGCTCGTGCACGTCGACGTCTTGGGCGGCGAGGAAGCGGGCGAGACCGAGACCGTAGGAACCGGTGCCTTCGATCCCGAAACTCGAGATCTGGCCCCGGCGCTTGGCCCACGACAACAACCGCCGGTAACCGGCCGGTGTCGTGTCGAAGGTGGCCGTGGCGATGATGCGACCGAGATGGTCGCACACCGTTGCGGTGTGGGTGTCGGCATGAGTGTCCACGCCAACGGTGATGACCCGTTGCGGTGTCATGATGGTGATGCTCCTGACTGATGGCTTGGTGAGGGGCACCACCGGTCGGGACGGGCGGACAGTACACACTGGATGCAGTTCCAACGCTCCTATCAGGTCACGGTCCGCCCCGACCGGCCGGTGCGTACCCGACCGTCCGACACCGGCCGACAGATCAGAGTAAGGACACGAAGATCGGTCGGTGAGACCCGGAGTCAGACCGGCATCGAACGGCCGGACGACAGCATTCTTCCAAGTGTGTGAGACCCCTTGGTCATGATGGGGTCATGGTTGTGGGGATCGCATCGACATCGGAACCGGGGGCGAACGCGCCGGTCGATGCACTCGATGTGGCTGATGCAGCAACGGTGACGATGCGCCGGGCGCGCGCTGCGCAGTTGGATCGGGTGCACGACGTGGTGGTATCGGGACGCTGGTACATCCACGGGCACCCTTCACCACAGGCCTGGCTCGCGACCACCACCGGTGAGGCACCGGGGGCATGTTCGCTGACGTTGCAGTTGGCTGAGCGGATCCAGCACATGCCGCTCGTCAAAGACCGTTTCACCCGAGGGGTGTTGGCCGAATCGGCGTTGCGGTTGTTGGCCGACACGTGGCGGCCCGACCTCGCTGACGTGTTCGTCCGTGACGAGGCGATGCTGGTCGGCTGGGCGTTGAACCTGGCGCATCGTGACTTCAAGATGGTGTTGGCCACGTGGCGGCTGCATGCCGACCCCGACGGATCGACGAAGACGGCTCAGGAGCAGTTCGAGTCACGCAAACTGCACCTGTCGGAGTTGCTCGACGGGATGGGCCGCCTCGACGGGCTCCTCGATCCCGAAGGCATGAAATTCGTCCACGAAGCCATCCGGATCCTGTCGGCACGTACCGACGACGACCAACGCACCCCCGAGCAGCGTCGCGCTGACGCGTTGGTGGCGATGGCCAAACAGGTACTCGCCAACCTGGAGCCGACTCCCGGCGCCAAACGCAACCGGCCCAAGCTGATCGCAACTATCAACGTCGCCGACCTGATCGCCGCAAGGTTGGGCGGAGTGCTCGATACGAACACCGGGCCGATCACGCTCAGCGCGGAGGCGATTCGCCGGATGGCCTGCGACGCCGGCATCCACCGCCTGATCACCGGGTCTGACGGTGTCGTCATCGACTACGGCCGCCAGACCCGCAGCGTGTCCGATGCGCAGTTCGATCTGCTCACCATCCGTGACCACGGCTGTCGCATCAGCGGCTGCCCCATCCCACCCGGTGGCTGCGACGCCCACCACAGCGTCCACTGGGCCAACGACGGCAACACCGACCTCGACGACCTGGTGCTGTTGTGCTGGTACCACCACCATCTGCTCCACGAGCAGCACTGGAGTCTCGAGCCCCACGGGGCCGGACACTTCGTGTTGCGAGACACCAACGGGAACACCCACCGACTCCGCCCACCCCTCGTCGGCCTCGCCCTGCCCGCACCCGCTCAACTCCCCCTCGACGACACTGCAGCGTGACGTTCATCGAACGCCCTGACGTCTCGTCGATTCTGTGATGCGTTGAACGCGCTCGGGCTCGAGGCGACTCTCGCATTCGGCGAGTTCCTGGAGTTCGACGTTCGACTGGTTCACGATGTCGAATCGGCCATGCCGGCCATCGGCGCGGCGATGGCGATCATGAGCGGCTGAACTCTGCGCCCGATTCGCAATCAGTTCGCAGTCAGGCCGGGGTTGATTCGGTTCGGGGTGACTCGGCCGGCAGTCCGCTGAGGTGGGCTGCGTCGTTGTAGCGAATCAACTGCCATGTTCCCGACGGTGCCTGCCGGAACTCGGTGATCGACGTGTTCAGCGTCTGCAGCTCGAACGATCCTGTCGGCACGGCGCGCAGGAGCTGGCGGAACGCTGCATCGACCACACCTCCGTGGCACGCCACGACGATCGTTCGTCCGGCGTGCTCGCGAACGGTCCGCGAGATGGCGGCACCGACGCGGAGGTGGAACTCGGCGATCGTCTCACCGCCGGGGAACACCTCGTGGTGAGGATCGCCGTTCCAATCGGGCGACCCGAACCGCTCGACGTAGCCGATGAAGCTCATGCCGTCGATGTCCGGACCCGGGTCGTGCTCACCGAAGCCGGCATCGATGTCGACTCCCATGCCGGCGAACGACCCGGCGATGGCCTCGGCCGTCTCGATCGCACGCTGGAAGTTGCTGGCGATGAGTACGTCGGGGTCCAACTCGCCCGTCTCGGTCAATCGTTGCCGAAGTCGGTCGGCTTGCTGACGTCCCAGTGGCGAGAGTCCGGTACACGTACGGAATCCGCCGATCACACGGTTCACGGTGACGTTCGATTCGCCGTGGCGGATCAGAACCAGCCTTGTCGGAGGTGCTTCGTCGGAGTTGGTCACGGTTCGGGAGGGTAGGCGGTCAAACGACTGCCGAGACGGTCTGTGGTTCAGGTCCAGGTGACTGACATACACCTATCTCGGCACGTGAGCGGTCGTCCTCGACTCAAGACTCCGTCTTGGTCGTCAGCAGCGTCGTAGTGTCGGACCTCGTGGGACAGCGCATCGGCGACAGGTACGTGGTCAGCGACAGTGAGGCGGAGCGCTTCGCAAGCGATGGCTACGTCCATCTGCGTGGCGTGCTGACCGACGACGAGGTCGATGCCATCGAGGTCGTCTACGACACGTTCATGCGGGGCGAGATCGACGTGCCGGGCAAGGACCTGTCCGACATGGTGACGGGGGAGTACGGCACCGACCCGAGCGACTATGCGATCTTCAACGTGATGCTGCCGCGGCGCTACCACCCCGACTGGCAGGGCAACATCTTCGAACGTGTCGGCTTGTCGATCGCCGAGCAGCTGTGCGGCGAAGGCATGGTGCTCGACTTCGACCAGCTCCTCGCCAAGCAGCCCGGCCGCGACGACGCCGTGTTCGCATGGCATCAGGATCAGGCCTACTGGATCAACACCGACGACCGCCGTACGGCCACGTGCTGGCTCGCAGTCGACGATTCCACGATCGAGAACGGGTGCATGCAGTTTCTTCCCGGGAGCCATCGCGAGTCGGTTCGACCCCACCGCCCACTCACCGGCAGCCGGGAGGACCAGCACACGCTGGTGACCGATCTGCGGCCCGATGACGTGCTCGTCGCCGTGGAGATCCGTCGCGGCGACATCACCGTCCACAACGAAGGGGTGCTGCACGGATCGGGAGGCAACACCTCGACGACCAGTCGTCGGCGGGCGTACATCACCGCGTTCCGCTCGATCGAGACGGTCCGCCAGGAGCGAGCGCTCGGCTTCACGCACTCGCACAACGACGCGCAGGATCTGCTCGCCAACGTCGACGGACTCCTCGCCACCGACTGACCGGTCTTTCCGGACCCGACCCCGACAGACCGGTGGTCGTAGGGTCTGGGCATGCAGCTGACCTACACCGAAGCAGGAACTGATGCAGGATCACCCCGACCTGCAGCCGCAGGTGATCCTCGGCCAACGAGTGCACGGCGGGTTCGACGACAGCGGCGCCTACTGCCCGCCCCGAGCCCTCGTGCGTGAACAAGCGCTCGACGCCTGGAGCGATGCACTTCGGTCACGGGGCGGCGACGTGTTCGACGCGAACTCGTCGCTGCTCGCCGGTGCCCGCGTCGTCACCGTCGACGCAGCAGCGCGTCCTGCTGCGCAACGGCCTCGGCAAGTGGTTCTGGGATCAACTCACGGTCACGGGCAAGATCGAGGCGCGAGGCCGTCTGCTCGCCGACATCGCCTTCCCCGACCTCCAGCCCGTGATCGTCGACGACATCTCCGAGATGGCGATCGGGCACCTCGGCGGCGGATTGCTGGTCGCTCATGGACTCGACGAGGGCGGCCAGCCCGACCTCGGTATCGGTGGCCACGACGTGATGTGGTTCCTCGCCCGCGACCTCGCATTCGGTGAGGATGCATACGCCGACGCCGAGCCGCCCGAGAACATCGGCCGCCCCGATGCGGGCACTCGCTTCATGCCCGAGACTCCCCCCGGAGATCGAAGGGTTGATCTCGTTGCTCGCCAACCTCTTGATCATCGAATTCCGCGCCGAACTCGGCTTCGCCGAGGCGCAGGCGATCCTGCGGTCGCCCGATGTCTTCGTCGATCGCCGTGACGATGCGGAGCTCGCCGCCGAGATCATCGAACGGATCCGCACCGACGAACTCATCCACGTCCGCTCGCTGTGCGTGTACCTCGGCGAGTTGCGATCGGTCACGTTCCGGACGAACGACGGCGGCACCGTCAGCGGCAGCGAACTCATCGACAGGTTCTGGGACGGAATGGTGCAGTGGGCCACCGTCGAACAGCCCGCTCTCGCCGCCGAACGCATCCGTCCGGAGGTCGAGGCCTACATCGCCACGCATCCCGATGCCGATCGGGTGCGCGCCGAGTTCGACGCCGCTGACGCCTGAGCGTCAGATTGGGCAGGCGGCGCTCGACCGCAGCCGGGAGCGCAGTGCCCAGGCGAGCAACACGATGGAGGCGACGGCGAGGAGTGGCTGGACGGGTTCGAACCACTGCCTGGCGCCCGTTGCGCCGAGCGCCACGATCACGAGCTTGTTGCACACCGGACAGCCGACGGCGAAGAACGACAGCAGTCCGGCGATGCCGCCGTTGCGTGTCGGTGCATCGATGTCGTCGGTCGCGAGCAGTGGGCGCCGACGTGTCGCGTACGTAGGTCGCAGCAAGCAAACCGCCGAGGATTGCGGTGATCGCAAGCGTCGGGTACGACCACCATGTGACCGGAACCGGGCGGCCGAACACCGGATTGGGGATCACGTCGGTCGGGAGACCGATCAACAATGCGACGACAACGGCAGCGACAGCAGCGGCGGTCCAGCGCCGCAACGACCAACGAATGAGTTGGTCCCAGGCTGGCGACGATCCGGTCGGAGGAAGTTGAAGATCGACCACGTGCACACCCTATGGGGTATCGGGACGCAAGTGAACCTCAGTCAGCGCGATGACAGATGGACCAGCGCTGCCGAGATGACCTCGTCGAAACGTGCTGCCACGGCATCGAACCAGGCGGGGTCGTCGTCGGCGAACGCAGCTCGCACCTGGGCGCGAACATCGTCGGAACCGTCGCCGAGGGGATCGCCGGACCCATGCAGGACCGCGTCGGCCCGTAACGCCTGGAGCACGGAGACGGTGTCGACCGTGCCGAACTCGAGCGCGACGGCGGTGACCTCGGCGCGGGGTACGAGCCTGTCGAGAGCTCCGAGCCAATCGCCGCTCACGCTGGCCGAGACGCTCTCGCCGTCGAGCATCGAGCGCACGTCACCCCACCAGTCCGTTCCTCGTTCGTACCCGGCTGCGCCGCGCCCCTCGTGGGAGATCAGTTCGCCGTGGCCCCACGCGCCGAGCCCCGTGTGCAGGTCGACGACAGCCACCCGGTTGGCCGCTCCCGCCAGGTGGTCGATGTGTTCATCGAGCCAGCGATGCGACCACACCGGCTCGGCGCCGCCGTAGAAGACGCCGGTCGGGTACGTGTACTGGCCCCCACTCACGACCTCCTGCAGTCGTTCGAATCCGACCTCCTCGGCATACGCGAGAAGTGCCATCGTGGTCGACTGCTGTGTGTCGGCGTCCCACTCGTCGGGAACCAGCAGGTGGGCAATCCCGCCGTAGTCCTCGTTCGCCGGTGGTGGTTGCGACCAGTCGATGAAGTTGCGATTGAGATCGACGTTGTCCTCGTTCACCCGCCGCACCCACGAGAACCCGTACGGGTTGAACGCATGGAGGAGCACCACGCGCACGTCGTCGGGTCGATCGGCATCGTGGCGGTCCAGCCAATGGTGTTGGAGCGCCGATCCGGTGAACCCCTCGACGCCGTGGGTTCCCGACACGATGAGCAGCACAGCGTCGGCGTCCTCCGGCCCGATCGAGGCGACGTCGATCGCAAGCGACTCCCCGGCCAGCCCCGGCGCAGGATGCTCGTAGGACGTCACCGACGCTCCTGCTTCGGCAGCTGCATCGAGGAAGCGCGATCGCGACTCCTCGTAGGTGGCTGTCAGTCCTCGTTGCTGCTCCATGGTGGTACCTCCGCGTCCCAGCATGACATGCCACGGCTACAGTCGGCCCATGACGTATGCAGGGGATCGTCGAATTTTCGACGCCGACAGCCACGTGATGGAACTTCCGGGCTGGCTGGAGGAGTTCGCCGACAGTTCGACCACCGAGGCGTTGCGCCCATTGGCGCTCGGTGGTGCCGGCGCACTGGCCGAACGGGCGGTCGAGCAAGCAGCCACTCGACAGGCAGGGGGAGTTGCCACACTCGATCCGGACCCGATCGAACTCCTGCGCTCGAAGGGATGGGGAGCTGTCGGGGCGTTCGACTCGACGGAGCGCTCCTTCGTGCTCGATCAGTTGGGCTTCGCGGCCCAGCTCGTCTTTCCGACATTCGCTGCCACGCAGTTCAAGGGCGACGACCTCGACCTGCTCTACGGCGGATCCGACGCGCTCAACCGGGCGATGGCGGCGTTCTGCGCCGACGACACCCGGATGCTCGCCGTGGCCTCGGTGCCGTGGGGCGACCCGACCCGTACCGTCGAATGTGCGCGACGCGCCATCGCCGAGGGGTGCCGGGCCGTGATGGTGCCCACCGACCTTCCACGCGGCACGGTGTCGCCGACGCACCCCGATCACCAGATGCTGTGGGCGATGCTCGAAGCGGAGAACGTTCCCGTGGTCAGCCACATCGGCGGGGGCGGCCGACCGGTGCGGCCCGGGTTCCACGACAACGGCCACACCGTGACCGACTTCCTCGGCGGCGGCGAGAACATACGGGCGAAGGACTTCATGGCGATCCACCAGCGCCCCGAGGTGTTCTGGGCAGCGATGGTGCTCGACGGGATGTTCGAGCAGTTCCCCGGCCTGCGGGGCGCATCGGTCGAGGAGGGCGCGATGTGGGTGGTGCCGTGGATTCGGCGTCTCGATCGGGCCATGCAGTTCGCCAAGACCGAAGCACCGCTGCGTGACCTCACGAAGCTGCCGAGCGAGTACGTGCACGATCACCTCCGGTTCACCCCGTTCGCCGGCGAACCGGTCGGCTGGATGCTCGATCAGGCCGGCGCCGATCTGTTCATGTTCTCGTCCGACTATCCGCACCCGGAAGGCACGAAGGACCCGATCGATCGCTTCGAGGCGACCATGGACGGTTTCGACGACAGCACGCTGGACGGGTTCTACAGCACCAACTTTGCAGCGCTCTACCGCGGCGCCGTGCCGGTCTGAACCGGACCACATGAAGCTCCTCTGCACGGCCGACCTGCACTATCGCCTGCCTCAACTCGACTGGCTGGTCGAACAGGCCGGCGACGTCGACGTCGTGGTGATCCCTGGCGATCACCTGCAAGTGGTCGGTGCCGCTCCGCTCGAAGTGCAGATCGTGGTGGTGTCGAAGTATCTGCAACGACTGTCGGAACAGGCACTGGTGCTCGCATCGTCCGGCAATCACGATCTCGACGGCCCCGGGCCCACGGGAGAGCAGGCCACCGAGTGGCTGCGAGGGACTGGCATCCGATCGGCTGGTCGTCGACGGCCAGTCGACCGACTTCGACGGTGTGCGCTTCACCGTGTGTCCGTGGTGGGACGGGCCCCAGACCCGACAACTCGTCGAGGATCAACTGGCAGCGGCCGCTGTCGATCGTCCGGATCGGTGGATCTGGGTCTACCACTCACCGCCGGCCGACTCACCCCTGTGTCAGGCGGGATCCAAGGCGTATCCCGACCCGGACCTCGCCGCATGGATCGACCGGTGGCATCCCGATCTGGTGATCTGTGGCCACATCCACCAGGCGCCCTGGGTTGCCGGTGGGGGATGGGTCGACCGTCGCGGCTCGACGTGGCTCGTCAATGCGGGCCATCAGCCCGGGCCGATGCCGGCCCACATCGTGATCGACCTCGATGAAGCCACCGCCGAGTGGGTCGCTCTGCCCGATCGCGAACTGGTTGAAATGGAGTTCGGGCTCGTTCAGTAGTCGAGGTCGGGCATTCGCGCCGAACCCGGCGTCACGGCCTTGGTCTGATGGTGCATCAGCGTGCTGAGGACGTCATCGAGCATGCCGAGGTGTCCGGAGTCGCCCCCGTACTGCCGCTTCACATCAGTCAGGTGGCCGGTCAGGTTGTCGAGCCGTGTCGCCAGTGCCTTGGCCACGTCGAGGAGCACGTCGGGTCGCTCACGCAGAAACGCCGCACCATCGTCGGCCTGCAGCACCGTGCAGTCCGACAGGGCTCGCACCGTGGCCGTCGACGGGCGCTCGAGCACGGTCGACATCTCACCGAGCACGGCGCCGGGAGTGTCGAGCATCGCCAGGGTCACGCCGTCACGTTCGATCGAGACCGACCCCTCGACCAGGATCACGATGGAACCGAAGGGGGTGCCCTGCTCGACGACGACGTCGCCGGTGGAGAACGATCGGCGTGGCAGGTCGGCGCATCGCTCGATGAGATCCGTCATGCGGTCATTCTGGCACCCCTGCGGTTCGTCGGCGTCGACGCGACGGCGTGTCACCGAGACGTAACCTGCACGACATGTGCGGACGATTCGTCTCAGCCGGGAGCCCCGATCGGGTCGCCGCCTACTTCGACGCGGTGCTGCCCACCGAGGTGGTCGCCGAGTCGCTCGGAGAGAACTACAACGTGGCGCCCACGCAGGACGTCTACACCGTGGTCGGTACCGGTGACGGCACTGCCCGCCTCGACGCGTTCCACTGGGGGCTCGTGCCGAGTTGGGCCAAGGACCGCAAGATCGGCTCGAAGATGATCAATGCCCGCGCCGAAACGCTTGCAGAGAAGCCCTCGTTCAAGAGCCTGTTCCGCACGAAACGTTGCATCGTGCCGATGGACGGGTTCTACGAATGGAAGGCCGGAGTCGAGGGAGGCCCGGTGAGCACCAAGGGAAAGCTGCTCAAGCAGCCGATGTACATCCATCGAGCCGACGGTGATCCGCTGGCGGTCGCCGGGCTCTGGACACGGTGGAAGGACCCCGACGATCCACAGGGTCGCTTCCTCCACAGCGCCACCGTCATCACGACTGCCGCCAACCACATGATGGAACCGGTCCATGATCGGATGCCCGCGGTGCTCCCTTCGAATCAGTGGGCAACCTGGCTCGACCCGGCCAACAACGATCTCGATGCACTCGCGCTCCTGCTCGTAGTTTGCGACGACGACGTCCTGGTGATGCACGAGGTGTCGACCGAGGTCAACAACGTGCGCAACAATCGAGCGGACCTGATCGCACCGCTTTGCTCTGAGGTCGAGGACTAGGCAGCGGCCTCACAGGGCGAGATAGAAGGTCAGCAGGTCGCTGGTCATCGGAGGGAACAGTGCCTCCATCAGGTTTCGTTGGCGGCCGAGCAGCACATCGCCGTAGCGGGCTTCGAGCCCCGCAGCGCCGAACGGTCCGAGGAGCAGGGGAGCGAGCGCGTCGGGTGGGATACCCGAGCCGCCCTTGGAGACGGGTGCCTGCTCAGGACCTCCGGAGATGACCTCGGACATGGAGTCGTCGTCGATCGAGAATCGCACGTGGCTGCGCCATGACGACAGGAGCACCTCATGGTGGCCGCCGAGCCCAGCGGAACGGAAGCGCTCCAGCAGCACGGGACGCAGGTGCTCCAGCACGGGTGCAAGCGATCCGACGCGCCCGTAGAACCACTCCCGGGCGCGCTCCGGCACTTCGGGCGGCTCGGCGATCTCGGCCAGGATCGCGTCGACGCCAGCCGTTGGCCGCTCCACCACGGCGACGTCGCCGTGGTGGCCGACCGACGAGATGAGCGCAAGGAGACCCTCACTGCTGCCTGCCAATTCGCCGAGAACGACACTTTCCTCGGGCGGTGTCTGGCGGGCCGTGGCGATGGTCACGCCACCGCGCTCTGCTACGAGCTGCGTCGATGCGGATCGCTGCACGAGCCAGCGCCAGCACCCGTCCGAGTGCGCCATCCGAACATCAGCCCCGGACTGGGCCTGCGCCTGCAGCGCTGCCATTGCAGCGATGTCGGCTGAGCCCGCCGCCCGGACCAGGATCTCGGAGTCTGCGGCGGGAACGGTGCGCACCTCCCAAGGCAGGGGGATCGGTATGGCGTACGAGTATCCGAACTGGCGGTAGAAGTACGGGATACCGATCATCACCTGGAGCAGATCGCCGCGGTCGGACGATCGACGGTGGGCCTCCTCCATCAGCGCCCGTACGAGCCCGCGTCCCTCGAACGCCGGGTCGGTCGCGACCATCTCGACCTGACCGGTCGGCACGTCGACACCGGCGATCGTCACCGTCTCGGCCAGCAGTGTTGCCGTCGACACGACGCGGTCGCCGTCGACGACAACCATGACCGAGTCGAAGCCCTCGTCGCCATCGTTGACGACCAGGAGGAGATCCTCCGCATCGGCTTCTTCGCCGCGAGCAGTGAGCAGCGCGCAGATCTGATCGAGGTCGCGCTCTGCAGCAGTGCGGAGTGTCAACCCGTCAGTGCGTCGCATCGGTGTCAGTCCGAGACGCCGTCGGTGTCGGCCGAGCGAAGCTGGGAGCGAATTGCCTCGGCCCAGGATTCGAGGTCGTCACGGCTCGACCGACGCTGCGGCGTTGGCGAAGCTGAGTTGCGCCATCGACGACGTCGGGATCACGTGGACGTGAGTATGGGGCACTTCGTAGCCGGCAACGATGATTCCGATCCGGTCGCAGCCGAATGCCGCCTGCTGGGCACGCCCGATGATGTGGGCCACCGAGAAGAGGTGCGCGGCCAGATCGGGCGAGGCATCGATCCAATGGTCGACCTCCTCGATCGGCACCACCAGCACGTGCCCGGGCGCCATCGGGTTGATCGACAGGAATCCCACGCAGAGCTCGTCGCGCCACACGAAGGTGCCGGGAAACTCGCCCTGGATGATCTTGGTGAACACCGTGGTCATGCCCGCACCATACGCTGTGCCGAGTGACCGATCCCGCCGTTCCGGATGCTGGCACCGCCGAGACGTCACCGTCGATGTTCGACGGGATGTGGACGTTGCCGAACCTGTTCACACTCGTGCGGCTCCTGTGCCTGCCGGTGTTCCTCTGGGTGCTCTTCGGGCTCGACGATCAGGTGGGGGCGGCGTTGATCCTCGGAGCGCTCAGCGCCACTGACTGGGTCGACGGCTATCTCGCCCGACGCCTCGGCCAGGTGAGCGAGTTCGGCAAGGTGTTCGATCCCACGGTCGATCGTCTGATGTTCATCGTGGCGGTGACCGCCATCATCGTCGACGGTGCGATCCCGCTGTGGTTCGCCATCGCGATGCTCGCGCGCGAGATCCTCGTGGGGCTCATGATGGCGGTCGCCACACTCGTGTACAAGATGCCGCGCATCGACGTGACCTACCTGGGCAAGGTGGCAACGGCGCTGTTGATGTTCGCCGTGCCCGGATTCTTGATCGGCAGCAGCGACGAGTCGTACGCCGGACTGTTCCAGGTGGCCGCATGGATCGTCGGCATCCCGGGGCTGATTCTGAGTTGGTGGACCGGGATCGCCTATATTCCGCAGGTGCGACGGGCCATTGCTGCTGGCGGATCCGTTCGCTCTGCAGCAGTCACAGTCGACACGTGAACCCAGGTACGGTGGCATCATGAACATCCCTTCCGAACTTCGCTACTCGACCGACCACGAATGGGTGCGCGTCGAGGGCGACACCGTCACGATCGGGATCACCGAGTACGCCCAAGACGCGCTCGGCGACGTGGTGTTCGTCGAGATGCCCGAACCGGGCGCCGCCGTCACGGCCGGAGCGACCTTCAGCGAGGTAGAGAGCACGAAGTCGGTCAGCGACATCTACGCGCCGGTGAGCGGGTCGATCAGCGCAGTCAACGAGGTGCTCGATTCGCAACCGGAGTTGCTCAACAGTGACCCGTACGGTGAAGGATGGATCTGTCGGATCACGATGACCGACGCGGCCGAACTCGACACATTGATGGACGCCGAGGCGTATCGAGCGCTGACGGAGGGCTGACCTTGAGTAGCTATGTCTTCTGCAACCAGTGCGGGCACCGCAATCCGCCGACGAGCAGCTTCTGCTCGAGCTGCGGGACGCCGCTCGACTCGCTCGACGATCGCACGATCACGCTCAGCGCGGTCGATCCGCTCCAGGACGCGGCCGGGTACGACGACGACGTGGTCGTGGCGATCGGAGAGCTGCCCAACGAGGTCGGTGTCCTCATCGTGCGCGCCGGAGCGCAGGCCGGCGCCCGATTTGCCCTCGATGACGTGGTCACCCGTCTCGGCCGACATCCCGAATCCGAGATCAGCCTCGACGACATCACGGTCTCTCGACGTCATGCCGAGATCGAGCGCACACCTGACGGCCACGTGGTCAGCGATGCGGGATCGCTCAACGGCACGTACGTGAACCAGGAGCGCATCGACAAGATGCTGCTGCGTCACGGCGATGAACTCCAGATCGGCAAGTTCCGTCTGGTCTTCTTCGAACGGCCCGATGCCTGATTCCGTGCCGCCCACGTCGACGTCGGTGATCGGGCAGCCCCCGACTGCCGGCAGTCACCTGTCGATCGGCGAGGTGCTCGCGCTGTTGCTCGAGGAGTTCCCCGACGTCACGATCTCCA
>CAVQTE010000026.1:0-13827 GCA_963716235.1 Ilumatobacteraceae bacterium
TGCCCGGGGCGGGGTTCGAACCCGCACTCCACGTGAATGGAAGGGGGGTTTAAGCCCCCCGCGTCTGCCAGTTTCGCCACCCGGGCCTATGCCGGCCCGACACTACGCCACCCATCCCCAATTCCGGTTTGCGTTGCAGTTCCATTGGGACGGGCCAACCGGATTGCATCACAAACGGGGTTTGGGGGCGCGGGTGGGCGGCGTGGCGGCGGTCAGCCTCGACCGAGGAGGGCGTCGCCGACGAGGAAGGTCTGGACGTCGCGGACGAGGCGCGGGCCCAGGTGGGCGCGGATGACATCGAGTGCGACGTCGGCGTCGGTGTCGCCGACGCGTTGGAGTTCGTCGAGGTCGATCATGTTCTCCTGCAGCGCGAGACCCAGGGCGCGATGGGCGGCCATCACGGCGTCGCGATCGAGCGGGATCGGGACCACGTCGCCCTGGCCGAGGGTGGCTGCCCGATCGCGGATCCGGTCGGCCGCTGGGCCCGCCGAGTCACCGATCGTTGCAGCGACGTCGCGCAGCACCTCCATCATCTGGTTGTGCTCGTGGGCGAGGTACTGGTCGTAGACCGGCAACAGCTGGCGGATGCCCTGGAGGATCGACTGCATCATCTGCGCACTGGCGTGAGCCTTGGGGTTCACGAGATTGGGCACGATGTCGGTGCTGATGCTGATGATGACGCCTTCCAGCATCTGATCGATGCTCGGTGAAGTGTTCACTGGGGAACCCCCGGGTAGTCGAGAAGGCGGAGCAGGTTCGGCATCGTGCCCATGGCCGCCTGCGCCATGTACAGGTGCATGAATTCAGCGCTCTCGCCATCGACGCGGCGCCTGATAGCTGCTTGGACGGGCACCGCGATGTTGGCGGTGCCGAACAGGGTGAAGTAGTCGACCTCGTCCTGGGTGATGTCGAAACCGGTGAGCTTGTTGTAGTAGGCGAGGAACCCGCCCTCGTCGATCGGATGGGCCATGACGTGGGTGTTCGAGAGGATGTCCATCGTCGTCATCCAGCCGAGGTCCTCTCGGGGGTCGCCGATCCGGGCGTTCTCCCAGTCGATCAGCGCTGTCACCTTGCCGCCTTCGTACAGGAAGTTCGCCGGGTTGAAGTCGCCGTGGACGAGCACGAGCGGGAGTGGGCGAGGAATGTTGCGGCGCAGCGTGAGGAAAAGGTCGAGGATGACCGCGACGCTGGGGTCGTACGCGATGTCGGGGAACGACCGGACGTAGTAGTCGATCGTCGAGTCGATGTAGGCGTCCCACGAACTGGCGTCGACGCCGACCCCACGAGGATCCGCCAGCACGCCGTGGGGATCGAGCGTGGAGATGTCGGTGGTGTGGAGTTCCACGAGCACCTCGCACAGGTGGCGCATGACGTCGTCGGCCTGGTGGGTGTCGGGCCCGTCGTGGAACAGGTCCGACGTCTGGGAGTTCCCGTGCATCCGCTGGATGACCATGGCCGGTTCGCCGAAGCGGTCCGGGTCGGGCTCGTGGCCGAGGCTGCGGCTCACCGGAATGTCGGTGTGCATCCGCAACGCCTCGATGAGGTCGTGCTCGATGGCGCGGCTCGTCTGGAGGAGTGCCACCGCCGCCGGCGGATCCTTGCGCAGGATCAGCGCGTGCGCCTCCTCGCTGCCCCCCGCGTGTACGACGGCGTCGAAGCGGAACGTCTCACGCGAGTAGCCGCCGGGGATCGGTTCGAACCCGACCACCTCGATGTGTTCGGCCTCCGGAAAGTACTGCGCGAGTAGTTCGACGAGTCGAGTTTCCATGACCCCAAGCCCCCTTATCGGTCGCCGCTGAAAGTAGCACAGCAAGCGACACGTGACGCGTGAGCCCAGAGGCCGACGCGAGACCGCAGCTCGGTTGGATCAGGTGGCCGCGGACGGGTACGACTCGATCATCTCCCACGCGTCTTCGGTCAGGTGCCTGGCCAGGTCGTGCAGCGCTCTCGCCGCTGCCAACTCCTCACCCACCTGGGGCACCGACGGGTCGGTGGGATTACGCCGGGACCGTCCGTAGCCGGACAGCGACCGATCGCCGGCATCGAGGTGCACGACGATGTCACAGTGGTCCTCGGTCTCACGGGTCTCGAATCTGAGTGTCCAGCGATGTGGTTGAAAGCTCTCCATGACTCCACTGTCGGACCGCCGCTCGGCAAGCGACCAGGGCCGGACGTCACCGATTCTCGGGCACGCGGGACGTTGTTCCCTACCGCTTCGGGGTGGTCGCCTGAAAGGCTCGAACTGGAATCTCGATCACTCGACCTCGACCACCTTGAAAGGGGGTCCGTACATGTTCGCCACCGTCGGAGATGCACTGATCATTGAGGGTCACCGGATCGGCGAGCCTCGCCGCGCAGGAAAGGTGGAGGAGGTCCGCGGTGAAAACGGCGGGCCGCCGTACCTGGTTCGCTGGGACGACACCGGTCGATCCACGTTGCTGTTCCCGGGGCCGGATTGCCGTATCGAGCATCTGACCGACACTGGAAAGGACTCGTGATGAACGTCTCAGATCTTGCCGTTCGAGAACCCGTCGTGATCGGTTGCGACGCCACTGTCGCCGACACCGCCGCGTTGATGACGAGTGCGGGCGTCGGTTGCGTGATCGTCGTCGATGGACAGACCCCTGTCGGCATCGTGACCGATCGCGACATCGTCACTCGCGGCGTTGCGCGCCAGTATCCGGTCGACGGGCGGATCGATGGTCTCATGAGCATGGGTCTCATCGCCCTCGACGTCGGCCACGACCTCGACGACCTGCTCCATGTGTTCCGCGACCATGCGATTCGCCGCGTCCCGATCGTCGACCACGATCGGGTCGTCGGGATCGTCTCGCTCGACGACATCCTGGTGTTCGTGGCCGAGCAACTCTCGGGCGTTTCCAAGGTGCTGGCGGGCCAGATCATGTTCCCGCATGCGGGCGACGAAGCGAAGACACCCGCGCCCACCTCGTGACCGAGGCGCAGGTCAGTGGATGACCGTGCCGAGCGTGCCGCAGCACCCCATGCGGCGGGTGGGGGGCAGCAGCGAGTGTGACCGGATGGCAGAACCGGCCAGTCGATCGATCGCAGTGCGGCTGGCGGACGGGTCGGTGAGCGCGCTCACCTGGGAGCGCGACGCGTCGCGATCGGCCGCCGGATCACCGTCGAGGACCGCGCTCCAGTTCCGGGCGCGAGCACCGACGAGTTCGACCGCAGCCGAGTACAGCGGATCGAGTCCGGCCGCGGCGCCATGTGATTCGACCTCGGACGTCCAGTAACCGAATCCCGTCACGGCGAGGTCACGGCGGGCCATCGCGGCGCCCGGGTCACCGTCGGTGGTGGTGGCGCTCGCCGGCAGATCGGACACCGAGCGGTAGCGGGCCTCGTCGGCGAGAACGGTCGGCTCGAAGGCCAGCACCATGTCGCCCGCCTCGGGGAGCCCGGCGTTCGACATCAGGACGTAGAGCTCCAGCCGACCGTCGAGGTTGACGAGCCGGTGCACCGTGCCGCGTGAGAACCACGCGATCGTGCCGTGCACCAGTGGCGTCTCGGCGTAGCCCTCGCCCGAGAGGGTCTGCACCATGCCCTCGCCGGCGATCACGAGATACGCCTCGGTGCACACGGTGTGGAGGTGCGGCGACCCCCCGGCGAGTCCGTCGGGTCCGATGGTGTCGTACACCTTCACGTGGCTCACCGACGTCCCACCCGGCAGCGGAAGTCCGAAACGCTCGCCCGGCGTGGTCACAGCCCCCACCAGAGCCTTCGGGGAGATCATGCGTCGGGCTGCCACGAGGAGCGGGCGGGATGGTCGGCGGCGAGCGGGAGCGTCTCCACCGAACCGGTGCGTTCGGAGTGGTACCAGGCAGTGACGAGTTCGAGCGATGCCTGTGCGTCGGCGAGCGTCACCGGGAATTCACCGTCGCTCGCGAGCGCATCGACGAAGCCCTGGAACTGGCCGGTGTACTGCGAGCCCGTCGGTGCGAGATCCGTCCACTCCTGCTCGGCCTCCTCGGCGAAGGCCGATCGCCGGAACTCGAAGTTCCATGGTCCGGCGGCAGGGTCGTACGCCTCGCTCGACGACGTGATCGTCACGTTGTCGAAGTGCCACACGAGCTGCGACGACTCACTGGCTGCGCCGAGCGTGACGTTCATCGTGATCAGCGCACCGTCGGCGGTTCGCCCGATGGCGACGGCGCAGTCCTCTGTCTGCACGTCGTTGACCCGGGTGGTCGCCATCGCCCGCAGCTCGACGATCGGTCCCGCAATCCAGGTGAGCATGTCGTGGTTGTGGATCGCGTGGCTCAGCACGCAACCCCCTCGCTCGCCGGCCCACGTGCCGCGCCACGGCGCCTCGGCGTAGTAGCCCTTGCCGCGTCGCCACCACGTCGACGCCGACGCCGTGAAGAGTCGGCCGGTGATCCCGGCGTCGATGAGCGCCCGCGCCTTGGCCGCACCGTCGCCGAAGCGGTACTGGAAGACCGGCATGAAGCGAGCACCGGAGGTGGCTGCTGCGCGCTCGACGGCGATCGCGATCCTGTCGCACGCCGCGACGGAGTCGACGAGGGGCTTCTCGCAGATCACGTGTACCCCGGCGTCGAGGCAGCGGATGATCTGTTCCTCGTGCATCGACGGTGGTGTGCAGAGGTCGATCACGTCGACGCGATGGGGTGACGTCGGGTCGAGCAGCTCGTCGAGCGAGGCGATGCCGGGGATCCCCCACGCAGCCTCGCCGTGGGCGCGCTTGGCATCGTCGATCTCGGCGAACACCGTTGCCGATGCGCCGTCGACCGCGAGCCAACTCAACAGGTGGCTCTGGCCGATCCCCATGCCGACCACACCGACTCGCAGATCGTCGGCTCGCAGATCCGTCATGGTCGCGATCCTGTCAGCCCCCAGGTCCCCGCGGCGGCCTGGGCGCGCAGGCAGACGTCGGTGACGTCGATGGCGTGCTGTTGCGTCATGAGTCGCTCACCGCCGTCGGCGAGGTCGGCGATGAGTTGCTCGCCCCAGTCGACCACGACGCCGGAGATGTCGACGCGCCGCGTGCCCTCGCCGTCGACCACGATGAGGTGCTCGGCACCTTCGGCACCGGCGATGTCGACGTTTGCACGCGCCTCGATCGTGCCCTCGAGCCCGACGATCGTCAGGCGGCAGTCGCCCCACGTCCCGAGCCCCTTCGCCGTCAGGTAGTCGAGCCGGTGATCCCCCACCACCCCCTCCGGTCTTTCCGGACCCGACCCCGAACGACCGCAGAGCGTCATCGAGCCGATGTCCTGCATCGCGGGGTGCTCTGGTGACGCCACGTTGCCGACGGCGGCCGTGACGATCTCCACGTCGGCGGCGGTCAGGTCGGTGATCGAGAGGAACTGGTCGACCTGGTGCGAGCCGATGTCGACGAGGATCCCGCCGGTCGCCTCGGGATCCCAGAACCAGTCGGGTCGACGTTTGGCCCACATGGTGTGCGGTCCGGCCCCGATCACGTGGACGATCCGACCGATGGCTCCGGAGCGGGCGAGACGGACGGCCTCGGCGATCGCCCGGTTCTCGTAGCGCTCGGTGAACAGCACCGTCCACGGCCGCCCGGGCCGACCGGCGACGGCGTCACGGATCGCGTCGAGCTGCGCCATCGTGGTGAGTCCGGGTTTGTCGGTGACGACGTACTTGCCGGCGGCGATCGCAGCGAGGGCGATGTCGGCGCGCCGGTTGGGAATGGCCGCGGTGACGATCAGGTCGATCGAGTCGTCGGCGAGCATCTCGTCGAACGAACGCTCGACCGAGTCAGTCCGCCAATCGGCGTATGCGCCGACGAGCGGTCCGTCGGCGGTGTGCGCCACGGTCTCCGCTCCCGCCTTCGCCAGTCGGTCGATGATCTCGAACAGGTGCATGTGGTCCGCCCCCACCACCGCCAACCGCGGCATGTAACGATTGGTGTCAGACACCATTCGTTACATCACCTCGCGGGTCATGGCGTCGAAGTCGTTCGACCAGGTGGAGTCGCCGGCGGTGAGGTTGTACTGGCGCGAGAGGTGTTCGATGCCGCCCCACGGCGACTCGTGTCGGGGGAAGTCGGCGAGCTGTTGCTCTTCGCCCTCGATCAGGAACGGTCCGGTGCTGGAGAAGTCGACGATGCCCGCCGACGGCGACGTCCACGACACCGTGAAGCCGGTGTCGTCGCGGACGACCGACGGCTCGGCGGCGGTGAGCGCGGCGACGAAGTCGTCGAGCGTGCCGCCGCTGTCGCTGCCGACCTCGACGAGCCACACGTTGTCCGGCCCGCCCTCGGCGACGAGGTCGAACGGCTTCACCATCCCATTGGTCGCCACCAGCGCGGGGTCGTATTCACGCCACGTCGGCGTCCGCCACGACCACAACGCGATGTAGGCGCCGTTCTTCGCGGCGATGGTCCAGTTGCCCACCTGGCGCACCTCGTCGAAGTGGTCCTGGGGCACGTAGGCGTGGGTGTAGGGCCGATAGCCGAACACGCCCCACACGAGCGGGTCGGTCGCCTCGTCCCACTTCGGTTGGTAGATGTGCACCGCCGTGCCCTGGTACTGCGCCGAACGCGGCATGGCTGCCTCGCCGGTCCAGTAGCCGGGTGCCGGGTCGTCGGCCCAGATGGTCGACTGTGCGGTGTCGGTGACGGGATGCGTGGTGAAGACCATCGCCTTCTCGTCGATCGCCGCCTGCCAGGCGTGGCCCTGGTCGCGCATCTCGCCGAATCGATGGTCGAGCACCGACGCCATCGACACCTTCGGCTCGCGGTACGCGTACGTGTTGGCCTCCGACAGGAAGCCGAAGTTGATCACCGCCGCGCGGGCCTGCTCCCATTCACGGATCTTGGCCGGGTCGTAGTCGTTGAGCTGGGCGAGCAGGTTGATCTCGCTGAACTCGGAGGTCTCCCACAGCCGGAACTCGTTGGCGGTCGCCACGCTCACTTCGGCCATCGGCCACATGCCGAGCGCGCCGAGGCTCCACCAGAACGAGAGGTTGGCCGGGTCGGAGAAGTCCTTGCCGTAGGGCGCAACGGGGTTGTCCTCGAGCGGGCTGCTGCCATCGAAGTACACCCCGTGGCGCTCACGGACGACGCTCGGCGCCTCGTCGGTGGCGATCTCCACCACTACCTGCGGCGGTCGGTACCGCTGCGCCGACGCGAAGTAGGTGACGCCCGTGTCGCTGGTCGACTGGTACTGCTCGGTGGTGTCGTCGAACACGAACTTGGCGGTGCCGAAGGTGTCCTCGTCGAGCGAGGTCATCTTGTCCTTCTTGTAGGTGCGACCCCGCGGCGCGGTGTAGCCGCCCGAGTGGTTGTGCGCCGCCATGTCGACGAGACACAGGTCGAGTGCCATCGCCGCCGCCGTCACGATCTCGGGGTCGTCGGCGAGTTCGGCGAGCATCAGGAGCGGCGTGACGTTCTTGAGCATGTAGACGTTGGAGTGCCACTCGAAGAATCCGAGGTCGGCGCGTTCGGTGATCCAGTCGATGATGCCGGGCTTGGCCCGTTCGAGGTGTTCAGCACCGGTGAGGCCCGTGACGGCGAACGTGTCGTCGGGATATCGCTGGCCGGACAGGTACTCGATGGCGAGGTTGATGATGATGTGGTTCTCCGACCAGAACCACAAGTTGTCGAGGCGATCGTCGGGCAGCGGATCGTTGTAGCGATAGCGGTTGGCGAGCATGCGCTCGTCGATCGCGGCGATCACCTCCGGCGAGAGCTGCGTCATGGGCGTGTCGCCCTGGCCGAGGGCCAGCATCCAGTGCAGGTACATCAACTGGAAGTCGCGGGTGTCCTCCCAGGCGTCGATCTGCTCGAAGACCGCACCGAGCGACTCGACGGTGACGTCGTCGATGTTCCACACGTAGTCGGGATCGCGATGGGCGAGCCCGAGGTGGGCGTTGATGCCCGACGGGTTCGAGGAGTGGTCGACCGTGGTCGCGAAGGCGAGGAATTCGTCGACGCGGGTCTGGTACGTGGCTTCGTCCATCAGGCCGGGTGATCCCGGCGCGAGGAGCGCCGCAGCCGCGGCGCTGAGCGGCTCGGCCGGCACGGTGGTGTCGGCGGCAGCGGTGTCGGCCACCGAGGTCTGCGGCGTCGAGGTGCCAGCCGGATTGGGGCTGGCGCCACCCGGGTCGCCGTCGCTGCTCGAGCAACCGGCGACAACCGCGGCCGTCGCGCCGGCGCCCGCGATGAGGAACCTCCGCCGATCGAACGCGAAGCGGGAGGAGGAGGTGGGACCGGTCTGCACGCCGACACTGTAGAGAACCCCCAACCGCCATTCGATTCCCGTCGATTCACAAATGCACTAAGGTGAGGTCCGACAGAGGGGGTCACTCGTGGTCGAAGTCGTGGCACAGGCAGACGCACTGCTCGGATCGGATGCCGTTGCTCACGTGTGGACCACCAACCCCGACGGAACGCCCCAGGTGTCGGTCGTCTGGGTGATCGCGCAGGGCGACGAGATCGCGTTCGGAACCGACACATCGAGCCAGAAGGCGAAGAACTTGCGGCGCGACAACCGGATCGTGTTGTCGATCGAAGACACCGAACGCAACGAGCGCGGGTTCCAGCGTCACCTCGTCGTTCGTGGGCGTGCCCGGATCAATCCCGGCCCTGATCCGGAGCTGATGGATCGGCTGGCGAAGAAGTACCTCGGACTCCACCGTCACCCGCTGGCGTTGCGTGACTCGCCCACCAGCGTGGTCGTGCGGGTGAAGATCGAGCGCATCAGCGGCGTCGGCCCCTGGGTCGAGACGTAGCTCGGCCTGCCGCAACTCACGACAGCGCGGAAGGCCAGTCGCCGCCCCGCCTGTTGTGAGCGATGTGCGCAGCAGATGCGCTCATCGCTCACAACACTCGGTTGTCGGACCGTTCACGACGAGAGTTCGGCTGCCGCGGCTTCGGCGATGGCGATGTCGTCGGCTTCGGGGAGGCCGCTCACTCCGATCGCACCGACCACGTCGCCATCGACGACGAGCGGGACGCCGCCGCCCCAACCGACGTAGCGAGGGTCGCCGAAGTTGGTCATCGGGAAGCCCTCGGTGCGTGACGCGTCGCCGACGGCCCACGACGACGTGCATTGGCGAGCGGCGGTGAAGGCCTTGTTGATCGCGATGTCGATCGACGGCAATCGGCACCCGTCGGTCCGCACGAACGCGACGAGCTCGCCATGATGGTCGACGACGGCGACCGCCGCTCCCCTGCCCGTTCGATCGAGTTCGGCCTGCGCTGCGGCGAGCACTCGTTGGGCATCGTGGTGCGACAGATCGTTCACCCCGCCGAACCTAGTGACTGTCGCGATTGGGGTCAGACCCCAATCGTGACAATCCGACCGGGTTGGCCGACTCAGGCGGCGAGGGAGGCGAGGGCGTTACCAATGAGACGGCGGGCCTCGGCGGCGATCGGGCCGAGTTCGTCGAGGCTGGTCATCGACACCATCAGGCCGGGGTCGAGCGCGTCGACCTGGACGGCGTTGCCCACCTGCCTGACGACGACGCTGCACGGCAGCAGCACCCCGATGTTCGGTTCCACGTCGAGGGCCGCGCTGGCGAGCTTCGGGTTGCATGCCCCGAGGATCACGTACGGGTCCATGTTCTTGTCGACCTTCGCTTTGAGCGTCTGCTGCATGTCGATCTCGGTCAGCACGCCGAACCCCTGAGCGGCCAACGCGGCCTTCGTCGCTGCAACAGCTTCAGCGAACTCGACGTTCAACACGACGGACTCTTCGAACACCATGGTTTTCTCCTCTCGACGACCGGAGACTCCAGGGTCCCGCAGATCGGTCCGCCTGGCAAGGGTCGAACGACCGTCGCGATTGGGGTCTGACCCCAATCGCGATTTTCAGGAGATGATGCGGCGGGTGCGGAGGGTGTCGATGATCTGGTCGGCGGCGTCCTCGGCGCTGGTGACCGCGGTGTCGATGCGCACCTCCGGGGCTTCGGGCGGTTCGTACGGCGAGTCGATCCCGGTGAAGTTCGACAGCTCGCCCCGGCGGGCCTTCGCGTAGAGGCCCTTCGGGTCACGTTCCTCGGCGAGTGCGAGCGGCGTGTCGACGTGGACCTCGATGAACTCGCCATCTTCCACGGCCTCGCGGGCCAGGCGCCGCTCGGCGCGGAACGGCGAGATGAACGACACGAGCACGACGAGGCCGGCATCGACCATCAGCGCCGACACCTCGGCGATGCGGCGGATGTTCTCCACCCGGTCGGCGTCGGTGAAGCCGAGGTCACGGTTGAGGCCGTGGCGGACGTTGTCGCCGTCGAGGAGGTAGGTGCGCACGCCGAGGGTGTGCAGCTTCGACTCGACGATGTTGGCGATGGTCGACTTGCCCGACCCCGACAGCCCGGTCAGCCACACGACCGCGGGCGCGTGGCTGTTCTGCCCGGCGCGGGCGGTCTTGTCGACGCGCACGTCCTGCCAGTGGATGTTGTGCGCGCGCCGCAGCGCAAAGTGCAACAGCCCGGCGCCGACGGTGACGTTGGTGAGCTTGTCGATGACGATGAAGCCGCCCATGTCGCGGTTGGTGTCGTACGGGTCGAACGGGATCGGCCGGTCGAGGCTGATGTTGCAGACGCCGATCTCGTTCAACTCGAGCGTCGACGCAGCGAGCTGTTCGAGGCTGTTGACGTCGACGCGGTACTTCGGATGTCCGATGGTCACCCCGACGGTGCGAGCGCCGATCTTCATGAGGTACGGCCGTCCGGGGAGCATCTCGTCCTCGTGCATCCACACGACGTGCGCCTCGAACTGGTCGGCCACCTCGGCGGGATCGTCGCGGCCGCAGATCACGTCGCCGCGGCTGGCGTCGATCTCGTCGGCGAGGGTGAGGGTGACCGACTGGCCGGCGATCGCCTCGTCGAGGTCGCCGTCCATCGTGACGATCCGGTCGACGGTGCTCGTGGTGCCGGCGGGCAGGACCCGGATCTGGTCGCCGGGTTTGATCGAGCCGCCGACGATGCGACCCGAGAACCCGCGGAAGTCGAGATCGGGCCGGTTGACCCACTGCACGGGCATGCGGAACGGGCCGCCGTAGAGGTCGTCGTCGACCTTCACGGTCTCGAGGAATCCGAGCAGGGTCGGGCCGTGATACCAGGGCGTGTTGGCGCTCGGCACGACGATGTTGTCGCCCTTCAGCGCCGACAGCGGGATGAACGTCATCTCCTCCAGCCCGATGCGGGCGGCGAAGTCGCGGTACTCCTGCTCGATGGCGCCGAACACCTCGTGGGAGTAGCCGACGAGGTCCATCTTGTTGATGGCAACGATGACCCGCTTGATCCCGAGCAGGTTCACCAGATAGCTGTGGCGGCGGGTCTGGGTGAGCACGCCCTTGCGGGCATCGACGAGGATCACGGCGACGTCGGCGGTCGAGGCGCCGGTGACCATGTTGCGGGTGTACTGCTCGTGGCCCGGGGTGTCGGCGACGATGAACTTGCGGTGCTCGGTCGAGAAGAACCGGTACGCGACGTCGATCGTGATGCCCTGCTCGCGTTCGGCGGACAGGCCGTCGAGGAGGAGGGCGAAGTCGAGGTCGCCACCTTGCGTGCCGACCTTTGCGGAGTCGGCCTCGAGCGCGGCGAGGTGATCCTCGAACACGAGGTGCGTCTCGTACAACAGGCGCCCGATGAGGGTGCTCTTGCCGTCGTCGACGCTGCCGCACGTGATGAACCGCAGCAGGCTCTTGTACTGGTGCGACGTGAGGTACTCGTCGATGTTCTCGGCGATCAGGTCGGATGAGTGGGCCATCAGAAGTAGCCCTCCTGCTTCTTCTTCTCCATCGACGCGGAGGAGTCGAAGTCGATGATGCGGCCCTGACGCTCCGACGTGGTGGCGAGCAGCATCTCCTGGATGATCCCGGTGAGGGTGTCGGCGGTCGACTCGATGGCGCCCGACAGCGGGTAGCAGCCGAGTGTGCGGAAGCGGACCGACTTGACGTCCGGCACCTCGCCGTCACGCAACGGCATGCGGTCGTCGTCGACCATGATCAGCGTGCCGTCGCGGTCGACGACCGGGCGGGGCGCCGCGTAGTAGAGCGGCACGATCGGGATCTGTTCGAGGTGGACGTACTGCCACACGTCGAGTTCGGTCCAGTTCGAGATGGGGAACACGCGCACGGTCTCGCCGTTGCTGCGACGGGCGTTGTACACCTGCCACAGTTCGGGTCGCTGGCGCTTGGGGTCCCACTGGTGGGCGGCGGTGCGGATCGAGAAGATGCGCTCCTTGGCGCGTGACTTCTCCTCGTCGCGCCGGGCGCCACCGAAGCAGAGGTCGAACTTGTTGGCGTCGATGACCTGCTTGAGGCCTTCGGTCTTCCACATGTCGGTGTGCACCGCGGACCCGTGATCGAACGGGTTGATTCCCTTCTCGATGCACTCGGGGTTCTGGTGCACGAGCAGGTCGAGGCCGAGGCGGGCGGCGGTGTCGTCGCGGAACTGGTACATCGCGTTGAACTTGAACGTCGTGTCGACGTGGACCAGCGGGAACGGCGGCTTCGACGGGTAGAACGCCTTCATCGCCAGGTGCAGCATGACGGAGCTGTCCTTGCCGATCGAGTAGAGCATCGCCGGGTTGTCGCTCTCCGACACCGCCTCGCGCATGATCTGGATCGCCTCGGCCTCCAGCCGCTGCAGGTGCGTCAACCGCCCCGCCGAGATCAGTTCCGTCGTTGCTGTCACCATGCTGTCCATGCCTCCCCCGCATCCGGTCCGTCAATTGTCCGCTAACTCTACGGACAATATCCACAATCAATCAGGAGCGCCACCCTGGCCCACCAAATCCCGGTTTGCGTGGCAGGGTCTTCCGCTGGGCGGGTTGGCCGGGGGCGGGGTCAGTCGCCGTAGCGGGCTTCGGTGGTGCGTTGGTAGGTGTCGGCGAGTGCGACGACGTCGGGCGGGAGGTCGCCGGCGACCAGGTCGGCCACGGTCACCGTCTCCAGCACGCTGCGCAGGCTGCCACGGATCGCCATCCACACCTGTGGCAGGGCTTCAGCCGGGGCCGGATACTCGAGGTCGCGCAGGCTCTCGTCGTGCACGTCGGCGAGCGGGCCGTCGATCGCCCGGAAGATGTCGGCCAGCGAGATCTCCGTCGCCGGCCGGGCGAGGGCGAACCCTCCGTCGGGGCCACGTTTGGATCGCACGAGCTCAGACCGCTTGAGGTCGCGCAGGAGTCGAGCAGGTACTTCAGCGAGATGTCCTGGTGGCGAGCGATCACCTCGCCTTCATCGAAGGCCCCTCGCCGGCAGCGAGTTCGGCCATGGCCCGCACGGCGTTGTCGACCCGCTCGGAGATCCTCATCGCACGATCCTCATCGGTCGAGCCTCATCGGCGGGCGACGCTACCCCGTCGGGCTCCGGACGACCCGGTACGCCCCCATCGCCTACCCTCGATGCCATGGCACTCAAGGAATCACTGGCCGATCTCCAGATGAAGGGCATGAACACCACGCACCGAACGGTGCTCAAGCTGTCGGGTGGGCGGCTGCTCAACAGTTTCGGGACGATGCGCGTGGTGGAGTTGCACACAATCGGGCGAACGAGCGGCAAGCGCCGCACGACGATGCTGACGGCGCCGATCCACGATGACGGCACCTACGTGCTCGTCGCGTCGAAGGGCGGCGACGATCGTGATCCGGATTGGTACCGCAACCTGGTGGCGAATCCCGACATCGAACTGACCGTCGACGGCGAGACGCTCCAGATGACGGCCCGGGACCGCGTCCAGCGGCGAGAAGGCGGAGATGTGGCCACGCATCGTCGAGGCGTACAAGGGCTACGCCGGCTATCAGAAGAAGACCGACCGCAACATTCCCGTGGTCGTGTGCGAGCCCCGGTCCGCCTGAGCCGAGGAGTACGGTCGGGC
>CAVQTE010000027.1:0-40161 GCA_963716235.1 Ilumatobacteraceae bacterium
ATACGGGCCGAGTGTTGGATGTGCGGTCAGGGCGCGGAGGTCGGCGATGCCACTGACGACGATGCGCCCCGTACCCAACGGGCGTACCGCGATCGTGGGCTGATGGACGAAGCGGACACTCGTGGTGGCAGCGACGGTGAAATCGGCGCTGACCGGACGCAGCGTCCGCAGCGGAGAGCTCACCGCCGACTCGCCTTCGAGCCGGGCAGCGGCGGCGGGGTCGGCCAGGGTGACGAACCACTCGGTGCGGGGCAGGTCGATGGCCACTTCGACACCGGTGAGTGCGAGTGCGTGAGGGTCGTCGGGCTCGACGGCGATGAGCGCAGTGCCCCCGGAACGGACGAATCGCTCGAGGTCGTCGGCCCGTTGGACGTCGAGCCGACCCGTCACCAGTTTCGAGTCGTTCCAGCAGTCGGAAGGCATCCGTTTGACCATACTCAAGGGTCCACGCCGATGCTCGCTGGGCTCGAATGAGGAATCCCCTCATCAGATCCGAGCACGACGTCGTGTTGCGACCAGGTCGCAACTAGCGTTGCCGAGATGATGCTCCGTTCCGCCACTGATCGGCCGATTCGTCGGTCGGTCGTAGTTGCTGTCGCCCTCGTCGCCCTCGTGGCCGCCTGCGGCAGCGAGGACAGCCGTGACGAGGACCACTCATCGGCTCCCGCCGGGACAGAGGATGGACTCCAAGTAGTGACCACCGTGGCGCCGATCACCTCGATCGCGGCCAACGTCATCGGCGAGTGCGCGCAGATCGTGGGCATCGTGCCCGAGGGAACGAATTCACACACTTTCGAGCCGCCGCCCTCGGCCGCCGAAGTGATGACCACGGCAGACATCGTCTTCATCAACGGCCTGCAGTTGGAGGAACCGACCAAGGAACTCGCCGAGGCCAATGTCGCCGACGGGGTGAAGATCGTCGAACTCGGCGACGAGACGATTTCGCCCGACCAGTACAAGTACGACTTCTCGTTTCCCGAGGACGGTGGCAAGCCCAACCCGCACCTGTGGACCGACCCGACGCTGGTGAAGGTCTACGCCGACATCATTCGCGACAACATGGTCGAGCTCGACCCGAGCTGCGCCGACGGGTACAACTCGAATTTCGCTGAGTTCGAGGCCCTCGTCGACGACTTCGATGCGGCCATCAAGGAGGCGTTCGGCTCGATCCCCGAGGAGCAACGCAAGCTCGTCACCTACCACGACGCGTACGCATACTTCGCCGACACCTACGGCTGGAATGTCATCGGTGCCATCCAGCCATCCGACTTCGGCGATCCGACACCGGCCGAGATCGTCGACCTGATCGACCAGATCGAAGCCGAGAACGTCACCGCCGTCTTCGGCTCGGAAGTGTTCCCGTCGCCGGTGCTCGAGCAGATCGCCAACGAGACCGGCGCCACCTACGTCGACGACCTGCGCGACGACGACCTTCCCGGAGCGCCCGGCGAAGAGGAACACTCGTGGCTCGGCCTGATGAAGTTCAACTTCGTCACGATGACCGAGGCGCTCGGCGGTGACGCGAGCGCCCTGCAGGCCTTCGCGATCCGCAACGTGGTCGCCGACAACGCCGAGTATCCGCAGTGACCATCTCATGAGCGCGACACCGACCGTCGCTGGTGGGTTGATCGTCGTCGATCGGCTCACCGTGAACTACAACGGCGGCGCGCCCGTGCTGATCGATGTCGACCTCACCGTGGAAGCCGGCGACCTCATCGGCATCGTCGGACCGTCGGGCTCCGGCAAGTCCACCCTCCTCAAAGCGATGCTCGGCACGGTCTCGCCGGTGTCGGGCAGTGTCCGGCGCATGCAGGGTCTTGCCGTCGGCCTCGTCCCCCAGGTCGAGACCATCGACTGGAACTTCCCGGTGACGGTTGCCGAGTGCGTCGGCATGGCCCGCGCCCGGGGAGTGCGCACGCCGTGGATCACCAGGCGCGAGCGAGCCGAGATCGGGTCGGTGCTGGATCGGCTGGGCATGGCCGAGTTGGGTCGCCGTCACATCCGTGAGCTCTCCGGCGGCCAGCAGCAACGCGTCTTCCTCGCTCGTGCGCTGTTCACCAACGCGCAGGTCATCTTCCTCGATGAACCCACGTCCGGACTCGACGTGCGGACCCGACACGACGTCTTGCACCTGCTCGACGACCTCAACGCCGAAGGGCTCACGATCGTGCTGACGACGCATGATCTCAACGGGATCGCTGCGCACCTGCCGACGGTCGTCTGTCTGAATCGATCGGTGATCGGCGCAGGCAGCCCCGAAGAGGTGCTCGTGCCCGACGTGCTGGAGCGCACCTACGGCTCTCCGATGGAGGTCTTGGAGCACGGTGGGATGCGCGTGGTCGTCGACGCACCGCTGGGCGACAACGTCCTGCCGCTTCGTCGGTACGGCGGCGGTTCCGGGGCGTCGGCATGAGTTGGGCGGAGCTGATCCGGCCGTACGAGTTCGAGTTCTTCCGCAACGGGCTGTACGTGGCCACGATCGCCGGCGCGCTGTGCGGCGTCGTCGGCTGCTATGTCGTGTTGCGCAACATGAGCTACATCGGCCACGGACTCTCGCACTCGATCTTCGGTGGTTACGCCGTCGCCGGGTTGGCCGGCGTGAACCTCTTCCTCGGCGCCGGCATCTGGGGGGTGATCACCGCGCTCGCCGTCGGCGGGATCGTTCGTCGACGGCCCATCGGCTCCGACGCAGCGATCGGTGTGGTCACCACGGCGTCGTTCGCTCTCGGGCTGGCGCTCGTCCAGCTCTACGGATCGCCGGGGCGCAACGCCGACGCGCTCCTGTTCGGCAACGTGTTGGGCGTGACCAATGCCGACGTGTTCCTGATCGTCGGCGTTGCGCTCGCGACGGCCGCGGTCGTGTTCTTCTTCTATCGGCCGTTGCTGTTCACCACGTTCGACTCGCAGGTCGCCGCGGCCACTGGCGTGCGTACGGCGTGGATCGATGCGCTGTTGATGATCGTGCTGTCGGCGACGGTGCTGGCAACGATGAACGTGATGGGCGTGACGCTCATCGCAGCGACGCTCGTGGTGCCGGCAGTCGTGGCCCGCATGCTGACCGACAGCTTCGGCACGATGTTGGCGCTGTCGGCGATGATCGGTGCGCTGAGCGGCTTCGTCGGCATGAACGCGAGCTATCACCTCGATGTGGCCTCCGGCCCGACGATCGTGCTCACCTCAGCCTGCTTCTTCATCGTCGCCTACGTCTTCGGCGGACGGTTCCGCCGCCGCGCCGGCACCGTCGCCCACGCTCACTGACCCCCCGGATCTGGCTCGCTGTGAGCGGTGTGCGCACCTACTGCGTGCATCGCTCACAGCAAGCGCGTAATCCGAGACACTGTGAGCGATGTGTGCACGTCTTGCGTGCATCGCTCACAACGGAGGAACGGTCAGGCGGCTTGGAGGGCGGCCATCACGGCTGCCCATCGATCGGGGTCGCTCGTGTACGGGGCGTAGAAGCTGATGCGCTGGATCACGTCGCCGTAGCGGTGCGACAGTTCGGGGGCGATGCTCTCCGGCTCGCCGACGACGGCGAACGTGTTGAGGATCTCGTCGTCGATGAGGGTGCCCATCTTGGCCCACTCACCCTGCTTCGAGAGTGCGTTCAGCTCGTCCTGGAGCCCGCCCCAGCCGTGGATCTCGAGGACGTTGCGGTAGGCCGGCGTCGAGCCGTAGAACGCGATCTGCTGGCGGGTCCCGGTGGCGGCTGCTTCCATCTCCTCGTCGTTGTTGCCGGTGACCACGAACGACGGCCCCATGATCTCGAATCCCTCCATGGTCTTGCCCGCCTTCGCCCGGCCGCGCTCGAGGGCGGGAATCGTGACCTCGCGGAGGTACTTCTCCGTCGTGAAACCGTGACAGAGGAACCCGTCGCAGACCTCTCCGGCCACTTCGGTCATCAGCTCGCCGACGCCCGCGAGGAACACCTTGGGAGGGCCGAACCCGTCGAGTTCGCTCGCGTTGGGCGTGAAGAACGGGGTCATCAGCGTGTGGGTGTAGAACTCACCGCGGAAGTCGAGCTTCTCGCCGGTCAACCACGTGTTCCAGATGGCACGCATCGCCAGCACCATCTCGCGGATGCGCGGCGCCGGGTGGCTCCACTCCATCGAGAACCGCTTCGTGATGTGTGGCTTGATCTGGCTGCCGAGGCCGAGGATGAAGCGGCCTTTCGAATACGCCTGGAGGTCCCACGCTGTGTTGGCGAGTGTCATCGGATTGCGAGCGAATGCCACCGCGATCGACGTGCCGAGCTCCAGCGTCTCGGTGTGTTCGGCCGCCAACAACAGCGGGAGGAACGGGTCGTGCGACGTCTCTGCCGTCCACGCTCCGGCGTAACCGGCGGCCTCCACCTCCTTCGCGTTCTGCGCAACGTTGCGGAGGTCCATGCCGATGTTGCCGTCGATTTTCATGACCCGGACGCTAGACCACCGGTCTTTGCGGACCCGACCCCGAACGGCCGGCTCAGTCCTGGTCGCGGAGGAACTGCTGGATCTCGTCGGCGAGTTCGTCGCCGGAGCGCATCTCGAACGCCGGACCTGGTGTCACCTCGCCGTCGGTCGATGCGTCGTACATCTCTTCGAGTTGTCGCAGCATCGTCGCGTGATCGGCGTTGTCGGCGATCGATGCATCGATCCGTCGTCGCTGTGGGCCGACTGCGGCGCGTAGGTCGGCGGCAGCCACTTCGATGCCCGTGACTTCGGTCAGGCCGTCGAGCAGCGCCACCGACGCTGCCGGGTAGGGCAGCGCAGCCACGTAGTGCGGAACCTGCACCCAGATTCCGAGCGCCGGGATCTTGCACGCGTGCATGGCGTGCTCCAGCACCGCTGCCATGCCGGCGGGAACATCGACGGAGCTACGCGCGAACGTCACGTTCGCGAGGACCTCGGTCGACGGCGATGAACACGACAGGCGCGGGGTGCGCGTGTGCGGCGCCGCGAACGGGTAGGCCCCGAAGGCAACCATCTTCGTGACCCCGAGTTCGACCGCGATGTCGGAGATCGACCGGGCGAAGCGGTGCCAGGCCATGTCGGGTTCCGGGCCCGTGAGCACCAGGACGTCACGCCCCGACGTGGAACGCCCGGAACGCAGCTCGATCGTCGACCAGACGAGGTCGGTGTTGATGCCGTCACGAAGCTCCATGATCGGTCGGCGGGCGCGGTAGTCGATGAACGTGTCGTCGTCGAAGCGCACGAGGGGGCTGGTCTCACACTCCTTCGACAGTGCGTCGGCCGCCGATGCCGCAGCGTTGGCGGAATCGATCCACCCGGTCAGCATCACGACGAGGATGGGCTCGTGGAGCATCGGTTCGTCGACGAGCCACTCGTACGCGCCGTCGCCGTCACCGCGTCCCGCTGGATCATTCACGGCAATGCGTCCAGGTAGCGCTCGGCACTGGCGGCGGCTTGTTCCACCTGCAGCTTGAACGGCGCGAGTTCCTCGGGCGGACGATCGCCGAGCGCACCTCCGAGGTATCGCGAGTAGACACCCTCGATGATGCAGGCCAGCTTCCAGAACGCGAAGGCAACGTAGAAGTCGAGCTGCGAGATGTCGCGCCCGGAGACCTCGGCGTAGCGCTCGGCCAGTTGATGGCGGTCCCAGAACCCGGGAGCCGATGTCGATGTGCCGCTCCAGGCGCCCTCGGCGTCGTTCGGGCCGTTCCAGTACACCTGCAACAGCCCGACGTCGGCCAGCGGATCGCCGAGCGTGCAGATCTCCCAGTCGAGCACTGCGACGACCTCGCCGTCGTCGCCGACCATGCAGTTGTCGAGGCGGTAGTCGCCGTGGACGATGGTGGCTCGACCCTGCTCGGGAATTCGGGCCATGAGGCGCTCGTAGGCGCGGTCGACCGCGGCGAGTTCCCGGGTCTTGCCCTGGTTCCACTGGCTGTACCACCGCTTCAGCTGCCGTTCGATGTAGCCGTCGTGGCGACCGAGGTCGGCCAGCCCGGCGGCGTCGAGGTCGACGGCATGGATTGCGGCCATCGTGTCGACGAGTGACCGGCTGGCATTGCTTCGGGTGGCTTCGTCGGGGAGTGCCGCCTCCGACGCGGTGCGGTCGCGAAGCACATGGCCGTCGACGAATCCCATGACGTAGAACGGCGCACCGTTGACGTCCAGATCGTCGCAGAATCCCAACACCGGAGGCACCGGCACCGCGGAGGTCTGGAGGCCCGACAAGATGCGGTGCTCGCGGGCCATGTCGTGGGCGCTCGCCAGGACGTGGCCGAGCGGTGGACGGCGCAACACGGTGCGGGTGCCGTCGGACCCGGTGACCCTGAAGGTGAGGTTCGAGTGCCCGCCGGCGATCACGTCGAACTCGAACGGCCCGACGGCACCATCGACGTTCGACTCGAGCCAGTTGGTGACGGCTCCCACGTCGATTCCCGGTACGGCGTTCATGGCAACTCGCTCCGCAGTCATGTGCTGCCGAGGGTACTCACCCACCACCGGTAGCGTTGGGTCCATGGCAGCCATCGATGTCACCGACGAAACCTTTCAGACCCACGTGATCGACAAGTCCGCGGAGGTCCCCGTCGTGGTCGACCTCTGGGCGCCGTGGTGCGGCCCGTGCAAGACCCTCGGGCCGATCATCGAGAAGGTCATCGACGAGACCGGTGGCAAGGTCGTGCTGGTGAAGGTGAACGTCGACGAGAATCCCGGCCTGAGCCAAGCGTTCAAGGTGCAGTCGATCCCGGCCGTGTATGCCGTCAAGGATGGCGCAGTGGTCGATGGCTTCATGGGTTCGTACCCGGAGCACGCCGTCAAGGAGTTCGTCGACGCCCTGCTTCCAACCGAGGAGGAGGTCGCCGTCGCCGAACTGCTCGAGGCGGGTGACGAGGGCAGCTTGCGGATCGCGCTGTCGATGGAGCCGGCGAACGAGGACATCATCGTGGCGCTCGCCGAACTCCTCATCGCCGAGGGGAACAGCGACGAAGCGCTTGCGCTGCTGGCGCGGATACCGGAGTCGGAGCGCACCCGCCATGTCGCGGCGCTCGCCCGTGTCGGCAGCGCACCACAGGACGATTACGACGACCAGCTCACCGCGCTGCTCGACCAGGTGAAGACCGACGACGACGCGCGTCAGAAATACGTCGACCTGCTCGAGCTGATGGGTCCGACCGACCCGCGCACGGCCGACTATCGCCGTCGGCTCACCTCGCGCCTGTACTGACCGTCGGGGTGCTCCCGGCCGATCTGCGGTGTTCGAAGAACGCGGCGAGCCGTTGCTGGAAGGACATGACCACGTCGGCATATGCCGTGCGAAGTTCGACGCTCGACCGGCTCGGATCGAGTGATTCGGGGAGTTGGGGCTCGGTTCGCAGGAAGCGTTGGCACGCAGCCAACTCCACGAACGCGTCGGCGAGCGCCGAGTCGCCCGGATCGTCGCCCAATCTTGCCGAGGTGGAGCGCAGCGTCGAAACGAGTGAGCGCGCCGTCGCGTCGATCGCGTCGAGGTCCCAGAGTCGCCGCACCAGGGTGGCATCGTCGCCGGACACCAGCGGCCCGCGCGTCACCAATGTGTCGGCCAGGTCGGCCGGGACGTCGATGTTGGCGGGACGTAGCCAGGTGTCAGGGCGCAGTTCACCCAGCCGGGCGCCTGCTGCACGCGATCGGAACGCTCGCCGATCAGCGACCGAGCGGCGGTCGGCCAGTACGGCGACGAACCACCACGTGCCGTCCCACGTCGTGGGGCGTTCCTCGCGTCCGGTGTCTTGCTGCGACTGGCGTTCGAGGAGGCGGCCGCTCAATCGGTAGACGCCTACGTCGTTCGCGAGTTCGCCGTGCGTCACCATCCGCGAGAGTGCCGTGCGTGTCGTGCCGGCGGTGATCCCGAACAACGACGTGAAGTCGAGCAATCGGCCCACGGGCATCGACGGCGGATGGGTGCCGAGCAGCACGGAGAGCACGATCGAGCGCGGGCTGAGTGGGTCGAGTCCAACCCGCCGACTCGTACGCTCGTTGATCATGGCGATCGCAGAATGTAACATAGCCCGATGACGCAGATGGCGAGCCCGCCGGCGCAGCGCACGATGGTTCCGCCCGCCGAGGCGCTGCCCGACGTCCTGCCCACCGATCGTCTCAACGAACGTGGCAAGCCGCGTCCGCCGCTGCGCAACGAGTTGCGCCGCATCTCCAACGCCCGCAACGTCGTCGCCGTCGCCAGCACACTGCTGCAGTCGTTCGGCGTGGTGATCGCCGCTGCTTGGATCAACACCTGGTGGTCATACCTGTTGGCGTTCGTGCTCATGGTTCGTGGGCACGTGTGTCTGAACATCCTCGCCCACGAAGCGGCGCACCGGCTGCTCTTCACCCGGCGGGGGCTCAACGATGGCGTCGGTCGCTGGCTTCTGGCGTATCCGACGTACCAGGCGATGCTGGCGTACCGCCGGGCACACTTCGCTCACCACCGCGACGAGATGGGCCCCGACGAGCCCGACCTCGGGCTCTATTCGGGCTACCCGGTGTCGCGTGACTCGTGGCACCGCAAGCTCCGCCGTGATGCGACCGGGAACAGCGCGTCGAAGAACTTCCGATCGCTCTACCACGCGCTGCGACGGGGCCAGACCGAGGCGCGGGAGATCCTGCTCGTGCATACGGTGATGTTCGGTACGTCGCTCGTGTTCATGCGTCCGTTCGCCTACGTGGTGTGGATCGTGTCGTGGTCGACGTTGTGGAAGGTGTCGAACCGGCTCCGCGCCATCGCCGAGCACGGTGGCATGGTCCGCTCGAAGGATCGTCGCCTGACCACGCACGTCATCCGCCAGAGCCGTCTCGCCCGCTACTGGATGGTGCCGTACAACACCGGTTGGCACCTCGCGCACCACGTCGACATGGGAGTGCCGTGGTACAACCTGCCCGAGCTGCACCAGGAACTCGTCGCCTCGGGATGGGTCACCGAGGCGCTCGAGTACCCGAGCTATCGAGCCTTCTGGCGCGCCGCCTCCTCCGGCCCCGAATGAGACGTGGGGTCAGACCCGCGACTCATGTTGAGTTGGTGCTCCGCAGCGATAGGTTTCCACCACCGACTTCCTCCTGATGACGCTGCGCGCTGCGCATCTTCCGGTCGAGGAGGTCGATCGTGGAACCCCTGTCGAGGCCCGCTCCGCCGAGTTCGTACGCTGAGCGGGCCCGGGCGTGGATCGAATGGTTCGGTGTCGGACGCCTCCTGGTGGCGTCGCTCGCCATGGTTGTCGTGTGCGCAGGCGCGCTGTGGTTGGTCAGCAGTCCGCCTCCGCCGACGGAGGCATCGCTTCCGATGGCAACGAGCACCACGGTTGCCGACGGACTGCCCGCGCCGTCTGACCCCGCCACGACTGCGCCGTCGACCGTACTGATCCACGTCGCCGGCGCCGTGATCAATCCTGGCGTCTACGAGCTGACGCCAGGCGCCAGGGTTCGCGACGCGATCGTGGCGGCCGGCGGTCCGACCGAGTCGGCCGACTGGAATGCCGTGAACCTGGCTGCGGTGGTCGCCGACGCCACCCGCGTCTACGTTCCCGTCGTCGGCGAGGACGTGCCGGCGGACGTGGTTGTCGGCTCGGGCCCGGGGCTCGCGTCGGTCCCGATGAGCCCTGTTGACGTCAACCGCGCAACGCCTGGTGAACTCGATGCACTGCCCGGCGTGGGCCCGGCGACGGCAACTGCCATCGTGACCGAACGGGAACGCAGTGGACCGTTCGTCGACGTCGACGATCTCGACCGCGTGCCCGGCATCGGGCCGGCCAAGATCGCCGCCTTGCGCGACTTGGTGACGACGTGAGCGGCTCGGGATGGATCAGAACAACGAGTCGGAGATCACGAGTGCGGCGATGCCGAGTGCAACACAGCAGCCGAGCCAGATCCCGCCACACATCCACGCGAAATGGTGCCAGTAGTCGCGCCACGTCGCCATGGGATTTCGAGTGGCTCGCCGCGAGGCCAGAAACCCCACGAGGAGCCAGAGTAGGCCTGACGCGGCGATGGCCAACTTGTAGAGGTCGCGTTCGCCGAATGGTGCGCCGACGAGCAGCAGACACGGAGCTGCACACACGCCACCGATCAGACCGACGGCACCGCTCCAGGCCGCATCCGACCATCGGAGAGCGGCGTAGGCGATCGCCCCGAGGATGCCGGGAACGACGAGGCCGACCAGCGGACCCCAGGTGCGGATCCGAGAGCGGTACCAGCGGGGCCCCTCGGTGAGCGGCGCGGGCGTCAACGAGTGGTACGAGGGTGGTCGGGCACCGGGCGGAACAGGGGTGAACGAGGTCACGAGTGCTCCAGGCTACGACGATTCTGTCGGCGCAACGATGCACCCCACGGACGGTGATCGCCCCGGTGTCGATGTCGGCGTCGGCGGCAGTGCGATCATCGGTCTCGCGCTCGTGACGGCGGTTGCGGTGTGGACCCGGGCGCCAACTGGTGGCTGTCGGTGGTGTCGCTCTGGTCGGCGTGTCGTTCGGGGCAGCGCGTCGGGCCGGATGGCGTTGGTTCGCCGTGGCGGTCGTCGTTGCGGTCGGCGGTGGGGTGCATTCACATCAGAGTTGGGCGGAACTGACGCCCGACCAGCTGGGACCGTTCGCGGGGTGGGGGCTGTTGATCGGCGATCCCCAGCCCCATCCGTCGAGCACTCGCGTGATCATCGAACTCGAGGGTGAACGTTTCGAGATGTGGTCGCGCGGTCGCGGACAGCAACAACGAGTGATGCAGTGGCGGGGCGGGCAGTGGATCCAGGTGCACGGCGAGCGAGTCCACCTCGACGCGGAACGGGCGCATCGGGTCGCCTGGCAGCACGTCGTGGGTCGGTTCGATCTCGACTGGGCGAGCGATGTCGCACCGGGTGGACCGGTGGCCCGAGCCTCCAATCGGGTTCGTGCGGCGATCGAGCGCGCCGCCGGTTTCGTTCCCGGACCGTACGGTGCCCTCTATCGCGGTCTGGTCATCGGTGACGATCGCGAGCAGCCAGCCGACATGACCGCACGATTCCGGGCGAGCGGATTGTCGCACTTGACGGCCGTTTCCGGACAAAACGTCGCGTTCGTCCTGGCCGCATGTGGGCCGCTGCTGGTACGACTGCGGCCGTCGCTGCGATGGGCCGCGACGGTGTTGGTCATCGCCTGGTTCGTGGTGATCACCCGGTTCGAACCGTCGATCCTGCGGGCGGGCGTGATGGCGGGCTTGTCGGCGACGGCGTTCATGACGGGGCGGGAGCGATCCCCCGTGCGGATCCTGGCGCTCGCCGTCACCGGGCTGCTCCTCGTCGACCCGTTGCTGTTGTGGTCGGTCGGGTTCTGGTTGTCGGTCGGCGCCACCGCCGGCGTTTGCACGGTGGGTCCGTTCCTGGCCGAGCGCTTCGGCTCGCTCGGTCCGGTCGCCCTCGCGCTCGGGGTCACCCTCGGCGCCCAGGTGGGTGTGGTCGTGCCGAGCTTGCTGGTGTTCGGCCGTCTCCCATTGCTGAGCGTGGCTGCCAACCTCCTCGCGGTCCCGGTGGCCGGCATGGTGATGCTGTACGGGCTCCCCGCTGGACTCCTGGTCGGGGCGGTGCCGATGCTGGGCCCGGTGGTGATGTTCCCGGCGCGTGTGGGAACCAAGTGGGTCGACACGGTCGCGATGCTCGGCGCCCGCCTCGAACCCGATCCACCGTGGTCGTGGATCGGTTGGGTGGCAGTCGTGTTCGCTGTGCTCCTGGCGGTGCTCCGGGGCAGGTTCCATGGTCGGTGACCGGACGCGATAAGAATCGAGGTCTCCATGGCGACCCATCTCCTCAGCGGCAACGACGAGTCGATCCTGCGATCGGCGGTGCACGAACTCGTCGACGAGCTTGTGGGCACCGGCGATCGGGCGATGATGGTCGACGAGTTCGACGGCGACGAGTACGAGCTACGCCACGTGGTCGACGCCGCGCAGACGCCCTCGTTCCTGACCGACAAGCGAGTGATCGTTGCCCGTGACGTCGGCCGCTTCGCTGCCGCCGACCTCGCCCCGCTGCTCGGATACCTTGCCGATCCGCTCGACTCCTCCGACCTCGTCCTCGTGGTCAATGGCGGTGCCGTGCCGAAGAAACTCGGCGACGCCGTCAAGGCCGTCGGCACCGTGGTGAACACGTCGCCCCCGTCGCGCCCCAAGGACCGTCAGGAGTGGATCTCCGAGCACATCGCATCCGCCGGCCTACGGATCAAACCCGATGCGGCAGCCCAGCTCGGGCAGTGGCTCGGCGAGGACGCCGGACGACTCGACGGGATCCTGGCGACGCTCACCAGCACGTATGGGTCCGATCACGTCCTCACGTTCGCCGACGTCGAGCCATTCCTGGGTGAGGCCGGGGGAGTGCCGCCGTGGGACTTCACCGACGCCATCGACACCGGTGACACCACCAAGGCGCTCACGCTGCTCGGCCGCATGATGCATGCCGGCGGCCGTCATCCGTTGCAGATCATGGCGATCATGCACAGCCACTACTCGAACCTCGCCAAGCTCGACGGCGCCGAGGCGCGAACCGAGGCAGACGCGATGGCGGCCACCGGGATCAAGTCACCCTTCCCGGCCAAGAAGGCTCTGCAGACCTACAATCGCCTCGGTCCTGCCTCGACCAAACGCGCGATCGACCTTCTCGCCCAGGCCGATCTCGACCTGCGCGGCGCCAAGGACCTGGAACCCGAGCTGGTGATGGAGGTCCTCGTCGCCCGCCTCTCCAAACTCCGTCGCTGAACACCCCCGAAAACCGAAAGATGCGCTGATTCGGTCGCTCAGCGACCAAATCAGCGCATGTTTCGGAACGGGGGAAGGGTCAGCCGGCGGCGTTGACCTTCTTCATGAGGCGGCTCTTCTTGCGGGCCGCTGTGTTCTTGTGGATGATGCCCTTCGAGGCGGCGCTGTCGATGCGCTTCACGGCGAGGCGGACCGCGTCGGCGTTGTCGTCGGTTCCGATGGTGTCGTTGGCACGCTTGGTGCGCGTCTTCACCTCGGCCTTGACAGCCTTGTTGCGCTCGTGGCGCTTTTCGTTGGTGAGAATCCGCTTCTTCTGGCTCTTGATGTTGGCCATGGCCTCGTGCTTTCCGTCGATCGTGGTGTTCGGGGGCCCGGTGCCCCACTGAACAGCCCTGCGACTCTATCGGCGGCCCTCCATGAGCGGCAACGTGTCGACATGAGCGCCAACGTCGCAGATAGCGTTGGGTCGGTCATGGATCTCGGCCTCATCCGCAATTTCTCGATCATTGCGCACATCGACCACGGCAAGTCCACGCTGTCGGATCGCATCTTGGAGATCACCGGGGCCGTCGACGCTCGCGACATGCGCTCGCAGTATCTCGACTCGATGGACCTCGAACGTGAGCGTGGGATCACGATCAAGGCGCAGAACGTCCGCGTCGACTGGAAGGGCCACGTCTTCCATCTGATCGACACGCCGGGTCACGTCGACTTCGGCTACGAAGTCAGCCGCAGCCTCGCCGCATGCGAGGGCGTCGTGCTGGTGGTCGATGCCGCACAGGGCATCGAGGCCCAGACACTGGCCAACTGCTATCTGGCGATGGAGAACGATCTCGAGATCGTCGCGGCACTCAACAAGATCGATCTGCCCGCCGCCGACCCCGACCGCTACGCCGCCGAGATCGAGAAGATCCTGGGCATTCCCGCCGACGAGATCATCCGCATGTCGGCCAAGACCGGCGAAGGTGTGCCCGACCTCCTCGATGCGATCATCGAGCGCATCCCTGCGCCGGTGGGCGACCCCGATGCTCCGCTGCAGGGCCTGATCTTCGACTCGCAGTTCGACCAGTATCGCGGCGTCGTGTCGAGCATCCGCATCATGCAGGGCAAGATGACGTCGGGTTCGAAACTCACGTTCATCCAGGCCGGAGCGAACCACGACGCGATCGAGATCGGCACCCGCCGCCCGGTCCCCACGCCGGTGGCCGAACTCGGCCCGGGCGAGGTCGGTTACCTCATTGCGGGTATCAAGGACGTCGGCGACGCTCGCTCCGGTGAAACGGTCACCACCGCGTCCGGCGGATCGACCGAAGCGCTTCCCGGATATCGCGACCCCAAGCCGATGGTGTTCTCCGGGCTGTTCCCGATCGATGGCGACGACTTCGAGAACCTGCGCGAGTCGCTCGAGAAGCTGAAGCTCAACGATGCGTCGATCACCTATGCGCCGGAGTCGTCCGGTGCGCTCGGGTTCGGATTCCGGTGTGGCTTTCTCGGCCTGCTCCACATGGAAATCGTCAAGGAGCGTCTCGAGCGTGAGTTCGGATTGGCGCTGATCGCCACCGCACCGAGCGTCGAGTACCGCCTGACCCGCACCGACGGCACCATCGAGTTGGTCGACAACCCTGCCGACATGCCCGAGGCGCAACGTATCGCCGCCATCGAGGAGCCGTTCTTCAAGGTGTCGATCATCGCCCCCACCGAGTACACCGGCGCGTTGATGGATCTGTGCCAGTCCCGGCGTGGCGAGATGAAGAAGATGGACTACCTGTCGCCCGAACGGGTGGAGCTCGTCTACGAGGTGCCGCTCGCAGAGGTGGTGATCGACTTCTTCGACCAGATGAAGTCACGAACGAAGGGCTACGCCAGCCTCGACTACGAGCTGTCGGGCTACCGGCCGTCGAATCTCGTGAAGGTCGACCTGCTCCTCAACGGTCTGCCGGCCGATGCGTTCAGCACGATCGTGCACCGAGACTCGGCCTATCACTACGGTGCGCGCATGTGTGAGAAGCTCAAGGAGCTGATCCCACGCCAGATGTTCGACGTGCCGATCCAGGCCGCCATCGGGGGCAAGGTCATCGCCCGTGAGACCGTGAAGGCGAAACGCAAGGACGTGCTCGCCAAGTGTTACGGGGGCGACATCACCCGCAAGCGCAAGCTCCTCGAGAAGCAGAAGGAGGGCAAGAAGAAGATGAAGTCGATCGGTCGAGTCGAAGTCCCCGGCGACGTCTTCATCAACGCCCTCAAGCTGGACGACTGAGCGGCGAGCGGTGTCGTCGACGTTCCGCTCGCTCAAGTACTACAACGCCAAACTGTTCTTCGCGGGGCTGGCGATCTCGAACGTCGGCACCTGGTTGCAGATGACCGCGATGTCGCTGCTGGTCTATCGATTGACGGGCGAGGCGACGTCCGTCGGCATCAGCGTGGCCTTCCAGTTCCTCCCGATGCTGCTGCTCGGCGCCTGGGCGGGTGTCATCGCCGACACCTACGACAAGCGCACGATGGCGATCATCACCCAGAGCGGGCTCGCCGCACAGGCGCTCCTGCTCGGGGTGCTCGACCTGGCGGGCCTGGTGACCATCCCGGTCGTGTACGCGCTGTCGCTGCTCCTGGGGGTGGTCGCGGCGTTCGACAATCCGGCGCGTCGCGGTCTCGTGACCGAACTGGTTCCGACGCCCGACATCCCGAATGCGACGTCGCTGAACACGGCGGTGATGACCGGCTCGCGAATCTTCGGTCCGGCGATGGCTGCCGCGCTCGTCGCCACGATCGGTACCGCCTGGTGCTTCATCGTCAACGGGCTCAGCTTCTTCGCGATCATCTTCTCGTTGGTGGCGATCCGTCGCGAGGAGATGTTCACCATGCCCCGGCGGCCGAAGGGCGGCAAACCGATCCGCGAGTCGCTGCACTTCGTCGCCGGACGACGGGACCTCGCCATCATCTACTCGTTGCTCGTCATCATCTCGATGGTGGCGTTCAATCAGGCCGTCGTCCTGCCCAAGCTCGCCGACCAACGTTGGGGGAGCGAAGCAGCGTTCGGCCTCGTGCTCGCCGTGATGTCGATCGGGTCGCTCACCGGCTCGCTGCTGACCGCCCGTCAACACGTGGTGACCATGCGTTGGTTCTTCGGTGGGATCGTCGTGATGGCCCTGTCGGGGTTCGGTCTGGCCTGGGCGCCCGGCCTCCCGCTCGCATTTGCGTGGGCCATCCCGTTCGGGATCGGCGGTGCCACGTTCATCGCCAGCGCCAACGCGATCACCCAACAGGAATGCCCGCCCGACATGCGCAGTCGGCTGCTCGCACTCCAGGCCGTCGCATTCCTCGGCTCGACGCCGATCGGTGGTCCACTCACCGGTCTGATCGCCGACAACGTCAGCGCCGAGTGGGCGCTGGCCTACAGCAGTGTGATCAGCCTGGTCTGCGTCGGCGTCGCCGGCTCGTATTGGCAAGCCGGGACCCGAGAGACACGCGAACTCACCCCGACCAGCTGAGTCGGTTGAGGCGACCCCCAACTGCGCGGCATGCTGGAGAGATGGATCGGCGCGCTCGGATCCTGGTGACCACAGGGGTCGTCGGCGCGCTCGTTGGTCCGGTGATCCTCGACCGTGACAGCTTCCCGTTGTCGACCTACCCGATGTACTCGCGAACGCGTGGTGACGCCGTCACCTTCGCGACGGCACAAGCGGTCGATGCCGAGGGTTCGGCCTCGGCACTGAGTCTCGGAGTGATCGGCGACAGCGACGATCCGCTCGTCGTCGCCGGCGAACTCCGCAGTGCGCTCCGCGAGGGTCGTGCCGACGCCCGCTGCATCGAGATCGCCGACCGAGCGCAGGGCTGGGCGGGGCTCCCGAACGATGCCGTGGCGATCGAGGTCGTCACCGAGCGTCACGACGTCGTCGCCCGAGTGTCCGGCGCAGCGAGCCTGCTCGACCGCACCGTGTACGCCCGCTGTGAGATCGAGCCGACGTGACTGCGACGCCGGCGGTCGATCGGCAGGCGGTCCCGTCGGAGCTGTGGCGGATCGTCGACGCCCAGGCGCCGCCCGAGCGTCTCGCCATGCTGCGGATCCTGACGGGCGTGTTCGCGGTCGCGTACCTGACGATCAGGTTGCCGGTGTTCGTGCAACTCGCCGAGCGGGAGTCCGGGTTCGACGGCGTCGGTGTGGCGTCGGCGCTGACCGGCCCGGTACCCGACTGGGTGCTCTTCGCGTTGATCGCGATCACATTCGTCACCGGGTTCGCCTACACGGTCGGATGGCAGTACCGCTGGCTGGCACCGGTGTTCGCAGTGGGCTGGCTGGCACTGGGGAGCTACCGAGGGTCGTGGGGTCAGCTCTTGCACTTCGAGAACCTGTTGGTCCTGCATCTGTTGATCGTCGGGCTCGCCCCGGCTGCGGATCGATGGTCGCTCGATGCGAGGGGCAGGAGCCGACGCGAGTGCCGGGAGCCGACGAGCTACGGGTGGCCGATCGCGCTCGCCGCTGTGGTCGTGGTGATCACGTACCTGATCACAGGTCTCGCGAAGTTGCGCTACGGCGGGCTCGGCTGGATCGTCGGTGACACGTTGCGAAATCACGTCGCGTACGCGGCCGCCCGCCTCGACCTGCTCGGTGCCGACCCGTCACCGCTCGCTCCCATGGGTGTGAAGGTGGCGTGGGTGTGGCCGTTCGCCGCTGCGGCGACGATCGTCATCGAACTCTCGGCGCCGATCACGCTGTTCGGCGGGAAGGTCCGAACGGCATGGGTGATCGCCGCCTGGCTACTCCACGCGGGGATCCTGGCGTTCATGTTGATCGGATTCCCGTATCCCCTGTTCCTCGTCGCCTTCGCCCCGTTCTTCCGCATCGAGCGGCTCTGGACCGATCGACCCGCGTGGATGCGACGAGCGAGGCCTCACGTGCGGGCTTGAACCAGGGTCTCGGCGAGCGATCGGCCCCAGGCCTCGGCCCGATCGGCTTCGTCCGGCTCCAGGTGATTCGACTTGTCGACGAAGAAGCTCTCGGGTTCGACCAGGAGTTCGAATCCGTGGCGATGCAGGCGTTTGGCGATGCCCTTCGACGCCTGTCCGGTCACGAGTGTGGTGGCGTGCACTCGTGTGTCGAATGCGGCCGCACGGCCGTGCAGCCCCTCGCGAAGTTCGTCGAACCAGTCGCGCAGTCCCGGCCCTTCGGCGTCGGGATCGAGGTGGAGGTCGCTGTCCTTGGCCGCCATGTCCACGGCGCCGTCGCGGCTGCGTTGACTTGTCATACCGTGGACGTGGGTCGGCCCGCCCACCACGACGAGGTCGGCCGACTCCACGAGCTCGACCGTGGCATCGTGGACTCCGACGACGGTGGTCTCGAGCTGCGTTCGCAGACCGCTTGTGATGTGGTCGGCGATCACGTGGGTGTTACCGAACATCGACTCGTACACGACCAGGGCGCGCATGGTGGTTCTCCTTCTCGAACGTCGTCACCCCATGATGCGCGCCGGATGGTCAGCGACGCACGGGGAATTCGTCCCGAGTCAGCTGGCGAGGCGGCCGACGCCCTCCAACATTTGTGTGAGCGAAGACTGCCCCGATCGACGTAGTTGCTCACCCAAACCTCGGGTTGGCGATTCGTGGTGGACGTCGACCTTGATGCGGCGGCGTCGATGGATTGCGGGTACAACCGGGGTCGTGAAGCGCTCGATCATGTGGTTCCGGCGGGATCTGCGTCTTGCGGATCATCCGGCACTGATCGCTGCGGGTGCCGATGGTGCCGAGGTGGTCCCGGTGTTCGTCGTCGACCCGACGTTCGCCGCGTCGGGCGCCCCTCGCCTCGCATTCCTGCACGACTGTCTGTCGTCGCTCGACGCCGAGATCCGTCGCCGTTCGGGGACCGGACTCGTCGTCCGCCACGGCGATCCGGCCGACGTCGTGCCGGGCCTCGCAGCGGAGCTCGGTGCCGGGACCGTTTTCGTCAGCCGCGACTACGCCCCGTACGGACGAGATCGTGACGCAACGGTCGCCGCGGCGTTGCGCTCGGCCGGACGCACGCTCCATGGCGTCGGGTCACCGTACGCGGTGGCGCCGGGGAACGTCCGCAAGGGTGAGGGCGATCCATACGCCGTGTTCACCCCGTTCTCGAAGGTGTGGCGCCAGGTCGGTTGGGAACTGCCGGTGGACGTCCCTGGCGACGAGTTCCGGTGGCTCGGCGCTGGTGCGTCAGGCATCGTCGGCGAGCCATTGCCGACCCGTCGGGATGCGGTATGTGATCTTCCCGCAGCGGGGGAGGAGGCGGCTCACGATCTGTGGTCGCAGTTCCTCAACGGTGGCCTGGATGGTTATCCCGACCGGCGCAACTTGCCGGGAGTCGAGGGCACGAGTCGGCTCTCTCCGGCGCTCAAGTGGGGAACGATCCATCCCCGCCAGCTGCTCGCCGAACTCGACGCATCGGGCGCCGGGCCCGAGGCCCACACGGTGTTCTCGAGCGAACTGGCCTGGCGTGAGTTCTATGCCGACGTGCTCTTCCAGCAGCCGCGAACCGCCTGGGAGAACCTGAACCGCAAGATGGACGCCATGCCCGTCGACGTCGATGCCGCCGCCCGGGCTCGATTCCAACGCTGGACAGCCGGAGCGACCGGATTCGGCATCGTCGACGCCGGCATGCGGCAACTCACATCGACGGGTTGGATGCACAACCGGGTGCGGATGATCGTGGCCAGCTTCCTCGTGAAGGATCTCCACCTGCCGTGGCAGTGGGGTGCCCGGTGGTTCATGCAGCACCTGATCGATGGTGATCTGGCGTCGAACAACCACGGTTGGCAGTGGGCGGCCGGCACCGGCACCGATGCGGCGCCATACTTCCGGGTGTTCAACCCCACGCTGCAGCAGGAGCGTTACGACCCCGACGGCGAGTACGTGGCGCGCTGGGTGGCCGAGCCGACCGAACCCATGCTCGATCATCGGGCAGAACGCGACGAAGCCCTTCGCCGCCTCGCCTCGATCCGCTGACGTACACGGTGTGTCTGACACATCGTGTACGCCGGCCGACCCTGATCGTTGGCAGTCGATAGTCTGGAGTGCCAGATGTTGGACGACCGCAAGACAGCGATCCTGAGTGCCGTGGTGCAGGAGTACATCGCCACCGCGCAGCCGGTGGGCTCGAGCCACATTGCCGAAGCGCCCAGCATCAAGGTCTCATCGGCAACCGTGCGAAACGAGATGGCCCATCTCGAACACGAGGGGTACCTGGTCCAGCCGCACACCTCGGCGGGACGTATCCCCACCGACAAGGGCTACCGCTATTTCGTCGATCACCTGACGGCGCCCGGCCGCCTCGACACCGCCACCACCAAGCAGGTCGGCGAGTTCTTCTCCGCGGCACACGGGCGTCTCGAGGAGATGCTGCATCAGACGTCGAATCTTCTCGCCTCGCTCACCAAGAACGCCGGCGTCGTGGTCGGTCCACGTGCCGAGGCCGTCCCCGTGCGGCAGGTGCAGATCGTGTCGCTGTCGACGACTGCCGCCACCGCCGTGGTCGTGTTCGCGAACGGCACCGTCGAGAACGGGTCGATCGAGCTGACCGAGGGCGACGACGACCTCAAGCTGTCAGCTGCCGGCGCTCACCTGTCGGCGGTGCTCGATGGTCGTGTGCTCGGCTCGGTCGTGGAGATCACCCCCACCGGCGACACCGCGGTCGATCGGCTGTGCGACGATGCGCTCGCAGCGCTGCGATCCGCGGTGAGTCCGGATCACGTCTTCACGGGGGGCGCTGCCGCGGTTGCCAACGCATTCGATGCCGTCGAAGTGGTCCGATCGGTGCTCGCCACACTCGAGCAGCAGTTCGTGGTGGTCACGCTCGTCAGTGACATCGTCAACCGCGGTATGTCGGTGGCCATCGGCGTCGAACATGGGGTCGAGCAGCTGTCGGCCTGCTCGGTCGTGGTTGCACCCGTGGTGGTCGACGGGGAGCATCTCGGCTCGGTCGGTGTGCTCGGCCCCACCCGGATGAACTACCCGCAGGCGCTGGCGACCGTCGAAGCGGTGAGCGAACAGCTCGGCCACCGTATCGAAGAGGGCTGAGCAGCGGTGTCCAAGTCCCGGCATGATGGGGCCTCCCATGGCTGACTACTACGAACTCCTGGGTGTCCAACGCACCGCAACGGCCGATGAGATCAAGAAGGCGTATCGTCAGCGCGCTCGCGAGTTCCACCCCGACGCGAACCCCGACAACGACGAGGCTGCCGAGCAGTTCAAGAAGGTCGCCCAGGCATACCAGGTGCTTTCCGACGACAACCAGCGCGCCCGCTACGACCGCTACGGCGAGGCGGGTGTCGGCGGCAACGGCGGTGGAGGACCGACTGCGGATGACCTGTTCGGCGGGGGTCTGGGCGACATCTTCGAAACGTTCTTCGGCGGCGGGGGAAGCCCGTTCGGCGGCGGTCGTCAGCGCGGTCCGGCCGGGCCACCGCGTGGACAGGACATCGAACTCGTGGCCGACATCACGTTCGAGCAGTCGGTGTTCGGCGATCAGGTCGACGTGTCGCTGAAGCTGCCGGTCACGTGCGAGGAGTGCAGCGGCTCGGGCGCCGCCGAGGGCACCAGCCCGGTCACCTGCTCCGACTGTGGTGGCAGTGGTCAGATTCAGCGGGTGCGTCAGAGTCTGCTCGGCCAGATGGTGACGGCAAGTCCGTGCACCCGTTGTGGTGGTCTCGGCCAGGTCATCACGTCACCATGCGGTTCGTGCCGGGGCGAGGGCCGGGTCACCGTCGACAAGACGTACCAGGTCGATGTCCCGGCCGGTGTCGACTCCGGCTCGACGTTGCGCTTGACCGGTCGGGGAGCGGTCGGGCCACGCGGCGGGCGGTCGGGCGACCTGTACGTCCACCTCAGGGTTGCACCGCACGATCTCTTCGTGAGGGACGATCACGATCTCGTCACCGAGGTGCCGATCTCGATCGCCCAGGCCTCACTCGGCACCTCCATCGAACTCGAGACCCTCGATGGCACCGAGCATCTGGTCATCCCACCCGGCACCCAGCCCGGTCGCGAGTTCGTCCTGCGTCAGCGTGGCGTCCCCCATTTGCGGGGCCGCGGTCGCGGCAACCTGCGCGCCCGTGTGCGCGTGGAGATTCCCCAGAAGCTCTCCGACAAGGAGGTCGAACTGCTCACGGCGTACGCCGAAGGTCGCGGTGAGGTGGTCGGGTACGAGAAGGAGGGCCTGTTCAGCCGCATCAAGTCGGCGTTCCACTGACGGGTTGCGGCCGATGGACCTGTCATCGCTGCGATCGACCAGCGCTCATGTACTGGTCGATCCCGAGCAGTTGGGTGCGCTGTCGATCGATGACGACACGGCGCATCATCTGCGTCGCGTGCTGCGTCTGCGTGACGGAGAGCAGGTCAGCGTCACCGACGGAGGCGGTCGTTGGCTGCTCGCCTCGGTTCGCCTGGAGGGCTCGTCGCTGACCTTGCAGGCTGCGGGCGAGATCGTCACGGAGCCACCTCGTACCGACCCGTTCACGCTGGCGGTGGCCATGCCGAAGGGCGACCGGCTCGACTGGCTCGTACAGAAGGTGACCGAACTCGGGGTCGATCGTCTCGCGCTCCTGCATGCCGAACGCTCGGTTGTGCGGTGGAAGCCCGATCGAGTGCAATCGCAGCTCGTACGTCTTCGGCGAATCTCCGACGAGGCGTGTCGGCAGAGCCGCCGGGTGTGGCGCGTCGCGATCGATGCGCCGGTCGAGGCATCGACCGTGCTCGCGGGCTTCGTGATCGCGGAGCCGGGCGGCCGTCGACTCGAGTTCACGGATCGGTCGGTGGCGATCGGGCCCGAGGGTGGATGGTCGCCAGACGAGCTCGACGCCGCACGCGACCGGGTCTCGCTCGGCTCGAACATCCTCCGCACGGAGACGGCCGCGGTGGCTGCGACGGCACTCTGCGTGACATTCGAACGCTGACAGTCTATGATGGCCGAGTTACCCCTGGGTAACGTGCCGGGCGGTCGGCAGGCGGGCGCCACCGAACGCATGAGACAGACGAACAAGGCGGGATACCCATATGACAGTCATCGACGACGAACCACCATCGGTCTACAGCCAACAGGTCGGTGAGCGCCTGCGTGTCATCCGCAAACAGAAGCGAATGTCGTTGCAGGAAGTCGAGGCTCGTTCGAACCAGGAGTTCAAGGCGTCGGTCCTGGGCGCGTACGAGCGCGGCGAGCGAGCGCTGTCGGTGCCTCGCCTCGACCGGCTCTCCCAGTTCTATTCCGTTCCGGTCGAACAACTGCTGCCACGTGAGGTCACGGGCAGCCAAGCCGCAGCAGCTCTGCAGTCGCCGGTCAACAAGAAACTGGCGATCGACGTTGCCAAGCTCCTGCAGCTCAAGGGTTCGCCCTTCGAGATGCTGGCTCGGTACCTGCGGCTCATCCAGGTACAGCGCCAAGACTTCAACGGTCGGGTGATCACCGTGCGAGGCGATGACACACGCTCGATCGCGGCGATGCTCGACGTGCCGGTCGATCAGGTCGCCGAACGCCTCGCGGCGCTCGACCTGCTCTTCGTTCCCGCCGGCTGAGTCGAGGCGCGCCAGGAGGCAGCGCTGAGACTCGTCGCGGGGCGGTTGACTGGGGCGATGACCGCAGCGACGTTCGGGGTGTACGTGCACATCCCGTTCTGCGCGTCGAAGTGCGAATACTGCGCCTTCGCCACGTGGACCGACCGCGATCACCTGGTCGACGCCTACCTCGCCGCGCTGCGCACGGAGATCGCGCGGGCCGTCGACGCCGGGCTGGCGGTGGCCGACACCGTGTTCGTCGGCGGCGGAACGCCGACGCTCGTTCCGGCATCGGGCCTCGCCGACGTGGTCTCGTCGATCCCCGTGAGCGCAGACGCGGAAATCACGGTCGAGTGCAACCCCGACGACGTCACCGTCGAGCTGCTGCAGACCTATCGCAGCGCCGGTGTCAACCGGGTCAGCCTCGGCGTGCAGTCGATGTCGGCACACGTACTCGCTTCCCTCGGCCGCACCCACGATCAGGCGAACGTCGAGCGTGCGGTTCGCGCGATCAGGCAATCTGCCATGCCGTCGTTCAACCTCGATCTCATCTACGGAGCAGCCGGTGAGTCCATCGACGACTGGCACTCGACCGTCGCCGCGGCGTTGGCGTTCGATCCACCGCACATCTCCGCGTATGGGCTGACGGTGGAAGCCGGCACACCGTTGGCGTCGCATCCCGATCGGCATCCCGACGACGACGACCAGGCCGACAAGTACGAACTCGTCGACGATCTGTTGACCGCAGCCGGCTTGGTCAACTACGAGGTCTCGAATTGGGCGAAGCCCGGTCACGAGTCGCGCCACAACGTCCTCTACTGGGACCAGGCCGACTACCGCGGATTCGGATGTGCGGCGCACTCACACGAATCGGGTCGCCGGTGGTGGAACGTCCGGACTCCCGACCGGTACATCGAGGTGATCGACCGTGGAGAGGCTGCCGAGGCATCGTCAGAACTGCTCGACGACGAGACGCGCCGCTTCGAGGGTCTGCAACTTGCGCTTCGAACCCGTGACGGCGTGATGCGCGATGCGTTCTCGCCGACATGCTCGAGCTGCTCGACGCCATGGTGGTCGACCATCCGACCGACCCGGCCCGGGTGGTCCTCACTCGCCGCGGACGACTGATGGCCAACGAGGTGTCACTGCGGCTGCGGTGACACGTCGGTCGAGATCGTGTCGAACAGGTCGGGGAACACCTTGGCGACCTTCGCGGTGAGGTAGTCGCCGTAGGAGCCCTCCCACGCGAGAACGTCGGCGCCGTCCCATCGGTCGCCCGCATCACCGGCGACATCGGCGGCGATCGGCAGGGTCGGTACGGTGGCCTCCCACGAGGGATCGAAGAAGTAGGGGAACGACAGGCGGGACTCGCCGGAGGTGTTGCGCACCCGGTGCGGCGTCGAACGGTAGCGACCGGCTGTGAGCCGTTCGAGCATGTCGCCGAGGTTGCAGATCAGGACCCCCGGCTCCGGGTCGACGTCGATCCAGGATCCGTCGAGACCCTTCACCTGGAGGCCGCCGTGACGGTCTTGTGCGAGCAGTGTGAGCAGCCCGTAGTCGGTGTGCTCGCCGACGCCCCACTCGTCGGCGGTCCGGTCGCCGGGCGGGTAGTGGAAGATCCGGAAGAGCACGGTGGGATCTGCGGTCAGGTGCTCGGCGAACCAGGTGGCCGGGAGGCCGAGGCCGAGCGCGATGCCGCTCATGACCGCGTCGGCGACGGGTCGCATCGCGGCGAGCCACTCGAGCACGAGGGGGCCGAGTTCGGGGGGGTCGGTCGGGAACTGGTTTGCGCCGTGGAGTGGTGTGGCCGACCGCACCCGATGATGTCCGGGAGCATGTTCGGGGCCGAAGTAGATGCCCTCCTTGCGGTCGGGGACACCGGAGGTGAGCTCACCTCCGACCGGGAACCATCCGCGCCACGCTGCACCAGCGTTGGCCATGGCGATCTCGGCCTTGTCAGCCTCCGGTCGTCGGAAGAACGCGTGCGACGCCGCTTCGAGCCGGTCCTGCAGAGGCGGGTCGACGCCGTGCCCGGTGATGGCGAAGAATCCGACGTGCCGGCAGGCCCGGTCGATGACGCCGCGGTGTCGGCGACGCTCCCGGGCGGGGCGTCATCGGCGAGGAGCGGTGCGATGTCGACGACCGAAATGTGTGGTGCGGGGCTCACGAGTTGGTAGCGTACTGCTCCGCTACGGGCGTGTAGCTCAGTTGGTTAGAGCGCTACCATGACACGGTAGAGGTCCCGGGTTCGAGCCCCGTCGTGCCCACCGAAACACCTGGTTGCCAGGGTTTCCGACCCTTCGTCCTGACGAACGCTCAGGGCCGAGGGTCTCAGCCCGCCTGCGAAACCCGGCGAGTGAAGAGGTCGGTCTGCTTCACGGGTTCGAAGCCGACGCTGAGGTAGAGCTCTCTCGCTGCCGGGTTGTCCGGTTGGTAGCAGATCTTGATGCGTTCGGCGCCGGCTCGGGCGAGAAGGTCGATGCCGGTGGTGAGGAGGTGGCGGCCAAGTCCTCGTCGCTGGTGATCGTCTTCGGTGCGCATGGGTTCGACGAGACCTGTTGCGGTTTCCGAGTCGAACCAGAACAACCCGTACGCTGCGCAGCCGTCGCGGCCGTCGAGAACGAGAAGGTCGAGCTCGGGGCGGTAGAGCGAAGTCTGACGCAGGCGGGATTCGACGGCGGGTCCGCTCCGTTCGATCATGTGATGCGGACGCAGCATCGTGTCGAGACGACTGCACAGCCGGTAGCCCTCGGCCAGCGGGCTGGTCTCTGATCGAGCGTCTGCAGCCAGCCACGCTTCGACCACCCCGTCTTCCGCGATCTCGAAGCCGTTGCCGACCAACACCTCACGCAGAACGACATCGGCACGGTCGACCTCGACGCCGATGGCTCCGAACCCGGAGTGACCGGCGTGGGTGAGTCCGCGTTGCATGACATGTGCAACCCAGTCGGGAGTTGCATCGGGCATGACGATCGGGTCGAGAGCGATCCGGTCGCCCCAGTCGGTTGCGATCGCTGCAGCTTGTGGGCGATCGAGGTGATCGAACCAGAAGAGCTGAGGGAAACTGTCGGTCGAGCGCGACGTGCGCCACCACCAGTGCAGGTCGGCGGCTTCGTACAACCCTGCAGTGGGGTGGACGCTGCGCATTCGCCGAAGAAGCGCCGTCGCGACATTCAAGGAGTGAAGACCAACCAGACGCCGTTCTCGCAGTGGTCGCACGCGCAAACCTACGGCGTCCAACCACCGGCGGTGAGGGCCTGTGCGGTGCCGAGGCAGAATGGTGGCCATGGGAGTGGTCCGTCTCGAACATGTGCAGTTGGTGATGCCCGCCGGACTCGAGGTTGAGGCGATCGCCTTCTACGAGGGACTACTGGGCATCCCTCATGTTCCGAAACCGGACCACCTCGCGGCTCGCGGCGGCTGCTGGTTCGAGGACGGAGATCTGAAGGTTCACCTCGGTGTCGACGCGGACTTCCGACCGGCGACCAAGGCGCACCCCGCGTTCGTCGTTGACGGCGTGCGCACTGTGGCGGCCGCCGTCGCTGCCGCCGGTCTTGCAGTGAACGACGACGAGCCTCTCGACGGGTTCGACCGCGTCACGTGTCCGACCCGTTCGGCAATCGCATCGAGCTCATGGAGCGGATGCGGCCTCGACGGCGTCGTCGATGGTCGTGACGAACTCGTCCAGGCTCATGGTCCCCGCCGTCCAGCTGGTGATCTCGCGCCACAGCAGGCCCGAGCCGATCTCGGGCTGCATCACGTCGGAGGCGTCGAAGCGCAGCTCACGTCCGTCGAGCAGCAGGTTGGCGAACAGCTGATCCGTGTCGGTGTAGTACGACTCGACGTCGACTGAGGTGCGCCCACTGAGGTAGCCGCCACGCCGGGCCCACTCTCGTCCGCCGTCCGGCGTCACGAGATACTCCATCAGACGGTGGACCTCGTCGTCGTCACTGAACTGGACCAACCCGTCGGCGCCCACGAGCATCGGCGGGACCACGCCGTCGTCGACCCCGGGCAGCACGAAGAAGTCGACCTCGTCACCGACGTCGACCCCGTCGGGGAACCACGACTCGGCGAAGCTCGCCTGCTTGTACATCGCACACTCGGCCGGCGTCCGGAACAGGGGCTCACTGGCGCGTGTGACGTCGACCTGCAGGATGCTGCGCAGGCCACCGGCGGACCGTCCGCTGGCGACGACGAGTTCGTCGAACGACGTCAGGGCCGTGCGGATCGCCGGGTCGTCCCAGGCCAGGTCGCCGGCGGTCCACCGATCGTAGGATTCGGTGCCGGCCTGCCGGATCACGAGATCCTCGACCCAGTCGGTCGCCGCCCAGCCCGTCGCCGTGCCCGACGCCATCGAGAAGCACCACGGCGCGATCCGGGTTCCCGAGCCCGTCTCGGTGCCCTGGATCTCCTCGACGAGTCCGACCAACTCGTCGAATGTGGTCGGTACGGTCCAGCCGTACTCCTCGAACACGTCGGGCCGGTACCAGACGAGCGACTTGGCCGACACCCGGTACGGCGCGGCGAAGCCCTCGTTCCCCAACGTGAGGTCGCCGGCGCGCTCGCCGTAGTGCTCGGCGATGGCCGCCACGGTGGTGTCCGCGAGCGGCACGGCGACGTCACGCTCGACGATCTCCGAGATCAAGCCGGGCTGGGGCACGACGGCGATGTCGGGCGCATCGAGCCCGCTCTCGATCCGCTGACGCAGGTCGCTGACGAAGTCGGCGCTCCCGGTGTAGGTGACGTCGATACCCGTGGCCTCCTCGAATCCGAGCAGCGACGCAGCGAAATTGTCGGCCTCGACACCCCGGTAGGGGCCGAACACGTCGATCGCGTCGCTACCCCCGTCGCCCGGTGCCGACGCCAGCGGGTTGCTGCACGCGGCCAGACCCGATGCGACCGCCAGCGTCACGAGCAGCCGCTTCATCGAGCGCTCACGGTGAAGAGTCGTCGCGCCGGTAGAGCAGGCGCAGATCGACGGGACCGTCGAAACGCTGACGGATCTCGTCGGCGAGCACCCACACCGGGCGTGGGTCACCACTACCGGAGACGAGTAGATCGACGGTCGCCCGGCCGCCGGTGGCGTCCGAGACGAGGTCGACGATGCGGACCTGGTCGTCCCACGCCTGGACCGAGCCGACCACCGCTCGACGAAGCCGCGTGTCCTCCAGCGCGGTGAACGTGTGCACCGTCAGGGGGATCGCGATCACTGCCACCACGACGAGTGTGATGGCCATCCGCGTCCGCAGCGCGCCTCGACCGGAGTACTGGCTCGGCCGGAACCCCGTGAGGACCAGGGCGATGCTCGCCGCGAACACGATCGCGGCAAGGTTGGTGAGGAAGAGCAGGAATGCGTTCCACGCCTCGGTCGGGAAGCCGTACTGGAACGTGATGCCGACCGTGGCGAGGGGGGAACCAACGCGACAGCGATACCGACGCCGGGGAGCGCCCCGATGGTCGACTTCCGCGGGAGGATGTACCCCGCCGCAGCCCCGCCGGGACAGCGATCCCGAGGTCGAGCAGCCCGGGGAACGTACGGGCCCGCACCTCGCCGGGGAGCTCGCGGACATCGGTGACGGTGCCGCCGGCGATCAGCGACACAGCCAGCCGACGGCGACGGCGAGGACGATGCCCCACACGATCACTTGAAGGCCCGCCACAAACGGGGGTTGCGGGCCGTCACGATGGCGCCGGCGACCGCAGTGATCGGCGTCATCATCGGCGCCACCAACATCGCACCGATCACCACCGCGGCAGAGTCGGCGAGCAGACCGAACGCGGCGATCGACGCCGACAGCATGATCAGGAAGCTGAAGCGGACCACGTACTCGAGGAACTCGGGGCCGTCCTGGGGGATCAGTTCGTCGATCGCCGCGTGTTCCTCGTCGGAGGGTTCACGCCGCCAGGGTGCCGCGCAGCCATTGCGTCACCGACCCGACCGCAGTCAGTTGCGCGGCGGACCTCCACGGGCGGTCCGGTGTCGTCATCGACGGTCACGGCGGCGAAGCTACTCTGCGAGCGCGTCGGCCACTTGCTGGGCTCGGGCGCGACTGCCGGTCGTGTCGACGTGAACCGGGTCGAAGAACCACTCCGGGTGCGATTCGGCCAGCGAGTACCAGTCGATCACCGTCAGGTTCACGTCGACTGCCGCTCGTGCCTCGAGCGTCGCGTTGAAGGTCGATGTCGCTCCCACGAAGTCGAACGACAGCTGTGGGTCACGGTGATAGTCGAGGTTCACCCACCAGATGCTCGAGCCCGGAGTGACGCTGGCGAGCATCGAGTCGATCAACGACGCCGCAGTGGTCGAGTCGCCGCCACCGAAGATGAGATCGTTGGATCCGAGCGCGATCACCCAGCAATCAGCCTCGCCCCATGTTGATCGAACCTGTCGCGCGGCGATCACACCGCTGTACGGAGCGCGGACCGATTCGGGAATTCGCCGGCTGGGTTGTGCGTCGATGACATTCGAGTAGCCGGCTTGTCCGAGTGCAGCTGCTGAGATACCAACGAGCGTTGTCCATGAGCGAGTCGCCGATCACAGCGACGCGGCGACACGCGGGCCGGCTCGGCAACGACCTGATGCGGACCTGCTCGCCGCGGATCGCCGGAGCCGACACCCGAGCCGGCGTCGGAGTGCTCGAGCGCGGTGGTGGCCATGGCACGTGCCGAGTCGTCCGTGCGGGCGGGGACACTGGCTGCCCCCACGAGTCCGAGCACGAGTCCTGTTGACATCAGCAGCCGGGACAAACCGGGTGATCGTCGCCGCACGTCAGCGACCCTATTCCGTCGGCGCCTCGACGGAGACAGATCGAGGCCCAGAGTCCACGAATAGGGTGGCGCCTGTCGTGCGCATCCTGCTGAACCCCGAACGAGCGCTGCGCCCCGAGCGAAGCAACTCGCTCGTTGCTCTCGGTGTCCTCGTTCTGTTGCCCATGTTCGTGCTCGGTCTGGCCGTCGCTAACCCCGATGGCGAGGTCAAGGGGTCGTGCTGAGCAAGGACATCATGCTGTCATCTGCTGGTCCACTCGGCGCCGTGACCGTCGTCGGCGACTTCGTCCTGTTCGGAGCCGCGCTCTGGAGCCCGACGCTTCCGGATCAGTTGCAGGCCAACGGATGGGGCCCGGTCCGGTTCCACGCCGGGGTGGGCGACAAGGCCGGACCCCCGGGAGTACCTCCACCGCTGGATGGTGGATCGAAGCGTGGAGGCGTGAGGGCTGGGATGCTCCGAACATCATCATGAACCTCGGCGCGAACGACTCGGCACTATGCCGCACCGACGTCGCCTGCTCGCGCAGGCGCATCCTCGATGTCGTCGAGGTGATCGGCCCTGGCCACCGGATCTGGTGGCCGATGATCACGCGGAATCCCGGCAGCGAAGCTGACGCCGCGGCGTGGAACACTGCACTCGCCCAGATCGCTGCCGAGCGCGACGACTTCTTCACGTGGGACTGGCCGACGGAGATGGCCTCCGGTGGTTACGTGAGCACCGACAACACGCACCTCGACGCCGCCGGATATCGGAAGCGTTCGCTCCGGATGGCGGCCGCGTTCACCGACGACCTCGCACGCGCGCAGCGGGTGGGTGGCGATGCTGCACTCCCTGCGCCGACGGCGTCCCCGAGCCAGTTCCTGCCACTCGACCCTGTCCGAGTGGTCGACAGCGTCGCGACCACCGGGTCGGCGACCTGACGGCACCGAGTTCTCGGTGGACTTCGGCGGTCGGCTCCCGTCCGGAGCGACGGCGGTCGCGATCAATGTGACAGCGGCGGCACCGGGAGCTGACGGCTACCTCTCGGCGGGCCCGGGCGGAGCGGCGAGCAGCGGATCGACCGTCAACTTCACTCGTGGAATGTCCCACGGTGCCATGACAGTGACCCCACTCGGGCCCGACGACAAGGTCTGCATCTTCAACAGAGGCGACACCGACGTCATCGTCGACCTCCAGGGAGCCTTCGTCGGCGGGCAGGAGCGAGCGGGCTCACCCCGCTCGACGGAACCGGCGCCTCGCCGACACCCGAGCCACCGGTCGGTCCGCCGTGCTCGTCGTCGACACGCCACCGGGCGCGAAAGCGGTTGCGGTGAACCTCACCGTCGTGAACGCCGCTGAGCCCGGCTGGCTCCGGGCTGCCCGTGCGATGCGGTCACCGGCGTGTCGAACGTGAACTACGGTCCGGCCGAGGCGGTCGCAGGTTCGGCCTTCGTGGCGACGTCGGCGCAGGACACCATCTGTGTCGAGACGAGCACGTCCGCCGATGTCATCGTCGATCTGACCGGCACCTTCGGCACCGGTGGGTTGGCCTTCGTTGCCGTCCCCAGCCCGGATGCTCGACACCCGGAATGCGATCGGTGGCTGGTCACCGATCCACGGGGCCCGGCAAACTCTCGACGTGCGTGTCGCGCCGGACAACGCGAAGGCGGTCACCGGCACGTCACGATGGTCGCTCCCGTGGCCTGGGGCTGCCTCGTCGGGCACGCATGCGGCCCGACGCCGCCGACGTCATCGGTCAATGCGGGTGCCGGTCAGGCGCTCGCCAACTCGCTCACCACGGGCGTGTCCGACTCAGGGAGGCTGTGCGTGTACTCACAACCCGCGACCAATCGCTGTTCGACGTGACGGGGTGGTGGGTCCCGTGACGTCGAGTTCGGCCATCTCGGGTCGCAGCACACGAACGTCTCGGCGCCTCGTGCTCGGCCTGGCGGGTGCACTCGTCGCCGCCACGTCGGTGTTCGCGCCGACGGTGACGGAGGTCGCCCACGCCGCGCCACCCGAGCATCGCGTCACGCTCTTCAGCGACTCGGTCGGCCTGGGTGCTGCAGCGGCGTTGCCGAGGGCGTTCCCGGCCGACTGGCAGGTGAACACCATCGGCACGCCTGCCTACATGGTCGAACAGCTGCGTGACCGGCACGTGATCCCGACGTTGATCTCCAACCGATCATCATCGGCGATCACGTGGTGATCGGCAGTGGGTACAACTACCCGCACTGGGACCCTGCGCGCTTCGACCGGTCGATCGATTCGATGATTGCCACGCTGACGGATGCCGGTGTCGAGCACATCTACTGGGTGAAGCTTCGCGAGGTGAAGCCGCAGTACGTGTCGGCGTCGGCGTGGAGCGAGGGTCTGAAGTACTCGTGGTACTTCCCGACGGTGAATGAACACCTCGAGCTGCCGTGCAGCGCCATCCCAACCTGACCCTGGTCGACTGGGCAGCCGCAGCCGACCAGCCCGGGCCCACCTATGACGCAATCCACCTGAACCCGACCGGCGCTGCGCTCTACAGCGCCCCATCGCCGACGCAGTCCGCAACAGCGAGACGCAGCTCGACAACGCAACCGTGACCCGGGTCCATGTCGCCGATGCATCCACGAGCGCGGTTGCCGTGAATCTCACGGCAACCGGAACACGTGCCCCGGGCTGGTTCTCCGCCTTTCCCTGCGAGGGGCCGACCCGACGTGAGCAACCTGAACCACGGACGCGATCACACCGTTGCCGCCGGGGCGATCGTCCCGGTCGGGCCGAGCGGCGACATCTGTGTGTACAACGAGACCTCCACCCAGCTCGTCGTCGACCTGTTCGGTCGATTCGACGACACGGTGGACCTCGTCGGAGCGACCCCGACGAGGCTCCACGACAGCCGGATCGCGGGCGCTCGCCAGCGGGCCCTGGCCGAACTCGAACTCCACGTCGCTGATCCGGGTGTCGGTGCGGTTGCGCTGAACGTCACCGCCCTCGAGTCGGATGGGCCGGGCTTCGTGACCGTTCAGCCATGCGGACTGACCACCCTCGAGACCTCGAATGTCAACGTCGTGGCGGGTCGGTCACCCCGAACCTGGTGATGACGGAGCCGAACGCAGATGGCAACGTGTGCATCATCGCTTCGACCACGACACACCTCATGGTCATCGATTCGCGTCGTTCGCCACCGATGCACCGATCGATCTCGTTCGACCCGATCGTGTGACCGACACGAGAACCGACGGTTCGACGCGCACGCCTGGCTGGGTGGTTCGTTCTCGCTCGGCGACACCGAACTCGACACCACAGCTCCGACCGGAGGAGTATTCATGAACCTGACGATCGTCGAACCGGCGAGTGCCGGCTTCGGGACCGTGTACCCTGTGCCGGCGGCCGTCCGGATACGTCGAACGTCAACTACGAGCGAGGCCAGACGATCGCCAATTTCGCGGTGGTGCAGCCGGACGACAACGGTGAGATCTGTGTCTACTCCTCCGAGTCTGCCGACATCCTGATCGACGTGATGGGCTCGGCCGGCCCTGGCTTCGAGGGGATCAGGCCATCCAGGAAGGTCGACACCCGATCCGGGATCGGAACAGCTCCACATGAGTAGCAACAACACCTCACCCGAAGCCGTCGGGATGAGCTCGAGTCGGCTCGACCGTCTCCGACCGATCATGCACTCCTACGTCGAGGAGCGTGGCGTCGTGGGTGTCAGCACGATGATCAGCCGACGTGGGCAGGTCGTTCACGCCGAGCAGTTCGGCCATCGCGACCGGGAAGCCGATCTGCCGATGACCGCCGACACGATTTTTCGGATCTACTCGATGACCAAGCCGATCGTGTCGACCGCGCTGATGCTGCTGCACGAGGAGGGCCGGTTCCAGCTCGAGCACCCGATCGCCACGTACCTGCCCGCGTTCGGAGCCGTCAGGGTGCTTGACGCCGACGGAACGCTCGTCGACCCGATCAGGCCGATCGACATCCGCGACCTGCTGACGCACACCAGCGGGCTCACCTACGACTTCATGATCGACACCCCGGTTGCACAGATGTACCGCGACCACAACATCTGCCACGACGCCACACGAACGCTCGAAGCGATGATCGACGAGCTCGCAACTCTGCCGCTCGCGTCGCAGCCTGGTGGTCGATGGCACTACAGCGTCGGCATCGACGTCGCCGCCCGACTGATCGAGGTGATCTCGGGTCAGCCGCTGGGTGAGTTCCTCCGCGACCGGCTGTTCGATCCGCTGGGCATGGTCGACACGGGCTTCGGTGTGCCCGACTCGGAACTCGGTCAACTCGCCGCGATGTACGGTCTCCCCGATCTCGTGGGCGAGAACTACTCGGCGGTCCAACTGCTCGAAGCTGCCCTGAGCGGCTTCAACGAACGGATCGACGTGTCGGCGACGTATCCGACCGGCGCCCCGGAGGTCTTCAACCGCGGTGGGATCGGGCTGTTCTCGACCATCGGTGACTACATGCGTTTCGCTCAGATGCTGGCGAACGAGGGGGCACTCGACGGCGAACGCATCATCGGCCGCAAGACGCTCGAGCTGATGCACAGCAACCATCTTCCGGATGGTCTGATGCCGTGGGAGCTGCTCGGTCAGTCCAGCCCGGGGATGGGGTTCGGTCTCGGTTCACGGGTCGTGCTCGACCCTGCGCAGACGGGCGGAACCGGATCGGTCGGTGAGTACGGCTGGGCGGGTGCGGCCAAGACCTACTATTGGGTGGACCCCGCCGAGGAGCTGGTCGGGATCTTCATGAGCCAGTACATGACCGGGGTCCTGTCGCCCGATCGTGACATGCGATCACTGACCTACCAGGCGATCATCGACTGACCTGCGATGCACGGGTGACCGCATGACCATCGACGAGGTGCTCGCGGCAACACCGCTCTTCGGTGTCGCCGAGCCCCGAACGATCGGGGACCTGGCTCGTTCGTCGCGGTGGCGCACGGTGCAACGCAACGAGGTGTTGTTCGCCGTTGCCGAGCGAGCCACCTCGATCTACGTCATCGTGTCCGGTACCTTCCGTGTCTTCACCTCGTCGATGCAAGGAACCGAGCCCACGTTGGCCCTCATCCACGAAGGTGAGATCGTGGCGAGCTCGGCGTTCTCGATGACGTGCCCCGCTCGGCTTCGATTGCTGCGCTGCGTCGGTCGGAGATCGTAGAGGTTCCCGCGGGCTCGTTCCGCACGGCGTATCATCGGATCCGGCCATTCCTCGTCAGATGGTGAACATGCTCGCCGCACGGCTCCGAACGGTGACCGATGGTCTCGCCGATCTCGCGTATCTCGATCTGGGTGGTCGGCTGGCCAAGTATCTCCTCAACGAATCGCAACGTCAGGGCCGACCGACATCCGATCACACTCACGCAGTCGGAGTTGGGTCAGATGCTCGGTGGGGCTCGGCAAACCGTGAATCAGGTGATGCGGGCCTTGGAGGAGGCGGGCCTGGTCGTGCTCGAGGGCCGGATGGTGCGGATCGTCGACGCGAGGGATTACGGCTCCGGTCGATGTCGTCCGGCGGCGGTTCGAATGAAATTTCGAGGGTGTCAGACGGCTGACATTCCGGTTGGGCGTTCGTGCATACTTCGATTCATCACACGGGGGCTGTGGAGCCCACACCGACACAGGAGGAAAGCCATGAGCGCCAAGGACAACGAAGTCAACCGCAACATCGACACCGACACCGCCGAGGGCCACCGGGCCCGGCTCCAGCTCGACGAGGCCGAAGATGCCGGCAGGCGTGCGGCGGTCCGTCCGAGCGATGGCCTCGACGACGAGGCCGAGGGACACCGCATCAGGCAGTGACAACAGGTCGACGAAGGGGCACCGACGGTGGGGTCGGTGCCCCTTCCTCGCGTCTCATGACGGTGACGGCGCGTTCACGGCCAGTTGCGCCAGCACGGTCTTCGCCTGCCACGGCCTGATGCCGGGGTGCGTCGCCAGGATGCCGCGAGATGCCCGGCCACCACCGGGGCGGCGAACGAGTTGCCGGTGGTGCGGATGGTTCGCGGTTCAACCATGCGACGTCGACGTCGATCCCGGCGGCTCCCCATTCGGCCGGTCCTTGCGGATTGCACCAGATCCCCTCGCGGTCGGTCCCCGGAGCGCACGCGACCGAGAACACGCCCGAGAATTCGCTCGGGATCGTTCGCTTGCGTTCGTTGTTCATCGCAGCGACGAGCACCACGCCCCGGTACGTCGCCAGGTCGACGAGGTCCCAGAACGTGTCGGCCCAGCGCTCGCTCGCCGTCGACATGCTGAGGTTGATGATGTCGACACCCTCCTCGATGCACCACTCGACTCCGAAGGCGAACGCAGCGGCACTTCCCTTCAGGTCGTCACGGAGCACACGAACCGACACGAGTTCGACCTCGGGCGCCACCTGGCGGATGATGGCCGCGCAGGCGGTTCCGTGGCCGTACAGATCGTCGTGCGTCCCGGGGATGAAGCACACGCCGGTTTCGGTCGAATCGTCGCGATCGATCGCGACATACTGTGCGACTCCGCCGACCATCGGATGATCGCCATCGATCCCGCTGTCGACGACGGCGACTCGCACGCCGCGGCCGGTGCCGTCGCCGTACGCCCACGACCTCGTGAGCGTCTGCGGGAATGCGATCGACGGCGCACTACCCGGCCCGGCCTCGCGGTGGAATGGTTCCGACCAGGCCGGGAGAATCGAGCGGTTGCTGCGGTCACCAGCGGCGCCTCGGCGTGGCGAGCGAGATGCTCTCGCGCAGGATGCGTTCGATGGCCTGCTGCGACGTCGCCGGCAGCACCCGGAGCTGGGCGAGCAGCGAAGCGAGCATGGCGATCTCGGCATCCTCCTCGGGGAGATCGTCGGCGAGGCGACGTAGCGCACTGACCAGCGTGGTCTCGTTCGCGTCGACAGCGTCAGCGACCGCGCGAACGAGCAGTGGGCCCAGCCTCGTGACCGCGCCGGACGTCGCGAGAATCGGCGCAGCCACACGCGCCGAGGCGGAGGTCACCGCGAGCGGGTCACCGATGCCGATGGTTCGGTCGAGTACCGAGATCACACCGAGTACGCGGTCCTGCGGGTCGACGACGGGACCGCCAGCAGGGAGTTCGGCACGTACCCGATGCGCTCAGCGACGTCGCGGGCGAATCGCGGGTCGGAGTGCACCTCGTCGATCACGAGCGATTGGCCCGTGTGCGCAACGTAGCCGGCGATTCCCTGGTCGGACGGCAGGCGCAGACCCATCACGTTCTCCGCGCCGGTTCCTTCTGCAGCCTCGTACGACAACTCGCCGTCGTCGAGCCGTGCGATCGACACGCTCGCCGCCCCGACCGCGAGTCGTGTCAACGAGCAGAGGTCGATGAGCTGGCTGCGTTGTTCGACGGGCATCAACATGGGACCGAACGAGTCGGCCACCGCTGCGAGTTGGCGCGTGAGATTTCCGGGGCTTGCCACGATGACATTCTGCTCCGCCGGCAGCGCCTACGTTTGCGATGCATTCTCAGAGGATTCGGGGCGGTGGGTTCGAGCACATGACTGTCGTTGCAGAGCAGTTCGCCGAGTCGCGTGTGGCGATCACCGGCGTGTTCCGCAGCCCGGCGCTCCGGCGCATCAACCTCGCCCTGGTGGGTTCGGTGATCGGCGACTGGGCCTTCAGCGTGGCGTTCGCGGTCTACGTCTACCAGAACGGTGGTGCCACAGCACTCGGCGTGATCAGTGTGGTGCGCTACGTCACGATGGCGGTGCTCGCCTCGATCCTGTCCGTGTTGGCCGACAAGGTCGATCGACGACGGCTGATGATTGCCGCAGATGCCATCCGAGCCGTGCTGGTGCTGGCGTGTGCGGCGATCGTCCTGGACGACGGGCCGGCGACACCGGTGTACGTGTTGTCGGTACTGGTCGGCGTCGTCGGCCTCACCTTTCGGCCGGCGCAGGCTGCGCTGCTGCCGAGTCTTGCGAGGAATCCGTCGGAGCTGACGGCGGCGAACGTCGCGTCGAGCACGATCAACAGCCTCGGGTTCTTCGTCGGCCCCATGGTCGCCGGATTGTTGCTGGCGGTGGCCGAGGTCGGCGCGGTCTTCGCCTTCGACGCCCTGACGTTCGTCTGGTCGGCGGTGATGGTGGTCGGCGTACGGCCCACCACCGTGGTGATCGAGACGACACTCGACATGGAGACCCGTGTGGAGGTCGACGCTCCCACCGACGACGACGAACCGGCCGAGCAGGGCGGCGGGATGTTCTCGGGTGTCGCCGATGGCTATCGCACCATCCTCGGCGACCGGGATCTGCGCCTGATCGTGGCGCTCTACGTTGCCCAGACGATCGTCGCCGGGTGTTCGGCAGTGTACGAAGTGACGATCGCGCTCGACTTGTTGAAGATGTCGGAGAGCGGTGTGGGCGTGCTCAATGCTGCGCTGGGCATCGGTGGCCTGATCGGCAGTGTGGTCGCGCTGGTGCTCCGCAGCGCGGCAAGTTGTCCCGTGACTTCGGGATCGGGGTGGCGCTGTGGGCTGCGCCCCTCCTCCTCGTCGCTGCGTTCGCATCGATTCCGTCTGCCCTGGTGGCAATGGTCCTCATCGGCATCGGCAACTCCATGGTCGACGTCAATGCGGAGACGATCGTGCAGCGGCTCGTTCCCGACGAGGTTCTCGGCCGCGTGTTCGGTGCACTCGACAGTGCCGCGATCGCCGGCATGGCGCTCGGCGCCGCGATCATGTCGCTGATGATCGCAACGATCGGTCTCACCGGCGGATTGGTCGTCATCGGTGTCGGGGTGACGGTGCTGGTGCTCCTCACGATTCCCGGACTCATCCGTGTCGACAAGACAGCGCTCGCACCTGTTGGTCTCGATCTGCTCCGCGGCGTGCCCATGCTCGCCGTGCTGCCCGAGCACGTGATCGAGCGTCTCGCACGGACGTGCGAACTGGTGACCGTCCGCGCCGGTGCGCAGGTCTTCGCCGAGGGCGACCATGGCGATCGGTTCTATGTGATCGAATCAGGCGTTGCCGGCGTGTCGAAGTCCGGACAACCAGTCGCCGAACTCGCCGTCGGCGAGTCGTTCGGCGAGATCGCCCTGCTCGCGACGTGCCGCGCACTGTGACGGTCGTGGCCGTCACCGATCTGACCGCGAGGGCGATCGAGCGCCGTCATTTCCTCCCGGCCGTCACCGGTCATGCCGACGCGTCGGAACAGGCCGAACTCGTGGTCGGGCGGTTCACGGACATGTCATGACCGGTAGTCGGTGATCTGGACGTCGTCGACGCCGGCATCGGCGTAGTTGTCGGCACCGCGGGCGTTGATGAAGTCACGGAACACGAACGAGCGGTACGCCGGAGTGCCGGTGACCAGTTCATCGACGGGCTCGACGACAGCGTCGATGCGTGGATTGAAGAAGTAGGGGATGCTCATGCGGTCCGTTGCGTCCATGGGCAGGACCCGATGGACAGCGGCGCGGTATCGGTCGTTCGTCCAGACCTGCATGCAGTCGGCCAGGTTGACGACCACGGTTCCGGGGCGTGGCTCGACATCGATCCAGCCGTCATCGGTCGACAGTGCCTGCAGGCCGCCCGTTGCATCTTGGATCAGCAGGGTCAGCAGGCCGGAATCGGTGTGTTCGCCGAGTGCGACGTCGTCGGCGAGAGCGTTGAGGTCGTCGCGCTGGTCTTCGGGTACCGGGTCGTCGATGGTGTAGTGGTTGAGTCGCATGTGGCTGGAGGTCCGGTCGCCTCGATGGCCGTCTACTGCCGCAGTCGACAGGCCGAGCACCGAGAAGACCAGTCCGTCGTACGGCGGCGAGATCGCTGAAGGCGTCGTAGTGGGCGACATGGCATCACGGAAGCCGTCGACCTCGGCCAGCGGTTGCGATGGGCGGCGCGGCCCTGGTGGGATCGACGAAGTCGAACACCTCCTTGTGGTCGCGTCGCCGCTTGGTGAGTTCACGGTCGTTGTAGCCGAGCGCCACACGAGCATCGCGCCGAACCGGTCCTTCACGGACGGGTCGGCATCGAAGAACCGCCTGGCCGCGCTGAACGTGTCGTCGATCACATGGTCGAGGCCGTGACCCTCCAGGAGGAAGAAGCCGTGATCTCGACAGGCCAGTCGAGTTCATCGAGCGATGTTGCGCCGGGTGCAGATGTCGACGACGGGAACGAGGTCCATCACACCACGGTAGGTCCACGGTGTCGAGTCGGTGAACTCGACCCGGCCGGCTGCAATGCCCGCTCGGGTCGC
>CAVQTE010000028.1:0-180133 GCA_963716235.1 Ilumatobacteraceae bacterium
GGCTTCGGGGATGACAGTGCGTGTGGAGGATGTCGGCTCGGTGCGGGTGGTCACGATCGATCGGCCGGAGGTGCGCAACGCCGTCGATGGGCCGACGGCGCAACTGTTGTACGACGTGTTCGTCGACTTCGACGGCGACGATTCGGTCGCTGTGGCGGTGCTGGCGGGCAGCAACGGAACGTTCTGTGCCGGGGCCGACCTCAAGGGCATCTCGGCCGGACGCGGCAACTCGGTCAACGTCGATCCGGCCGACGAGATCGTCGGGTCGCTCGGACCCATGGGGCCGACTCGACTCTCGCTCGACAAGCCCGTGATCGCGGCTGTCGAAGGGCACGCCGTTGCGGGCGGGCTGGAACTCGCGTGTTGGGCCGATCTCCGAGTTGCCGCCGCCGACGCCACCTTCGGCGTGTACTGCCGGCGATGGGGCGTGCCGCTCGTCGACGGCGGCACCATCCGACTCACCCGGCTGATCGGGCACTCCCGAGCACTCGACCTGATGCTCACCGGGCGAGGCGTCGACGGGGTCGAGGCAGAACGGATCGGCCTGGCCAATCGGGTGGTCGAGCACGGGCAGGCGCTCGGCGCCGCCATCGAACTGGCCGGCGAAATCGCCGCGCTCCCGCAGATCTGCCTGCGCTCCGATCGTCGGTCGAGCTACGACCAGTGGTCGCTCGAGCTGGGCGAGGCGCTGGCGAACGAGACCCGGCTCGGACTCGCCACGATCGCCTCCGGCGAGACCCGGGCGGGCGCCCAGCGCTTCGCCGACGGCGCGGGCCGCCACGGCCTCCGCGCCGACGATTGAACGTTTGCGTTGCAGTTCGATTGGGACGGGCCAATGGAAGTGCAACGCAAACAAGCAGACGGAGGGAGGAGCGGCTGGGGCGGGGTAGTTCAGGGCGGAGTGGGCTGGTTGCGGGATTAGCAGTCGCCGTCGTAGAGTGCTAACCGGCATCGACCGGGCCTTCCGGCGATGCAACGACACATCGAACACGTCCAACGGAGGACACACAAGATGGCGAAGATGATCGCATTCGACTCCGAGGCTCGCCGAGCACTCGAAGCTGGCATGAACCAGTTGGCCGACGCCGTACGCGTCACGCTCGGCCCCAAGGGTCGCAACGTCGTGCTCGACAAGAAGTGGGGCGCCCCCACCATCACGAACGACGGCGTGTCGATCGCCAAGGACATCGAACTCAAGGATCCCTACGAGCGCATCGGCGCCGAGCTGGTCAAGGAAGTCGCCAAGAAGACCGACGACGTCGCCGGTGACGGCACCACCACCGCCACCGTGCTCGCGTGGACGATGGTCCGCGGCGGACTGCGCAACCTCGCTGCGGGCGCCAACCCGATGGGCCTCAAGCGGGGCATCGAGGCGGGTGTCGCCGCCGCCGTCGAGTCCATCAAGGAGATGTCGATCGAGATCGACTCGACCTCGCAGATCGCCCAGGTCGCCGGCATCTCGTCGGCCGATCCCGAGATCGGCGAGATGATCGCCGAGGCGATCGACAAGGTCGGCAAGGACGGCGTCATCACCGTCGAGGAAGGCCAGACCTTCGGCATGGAGATGGACCTCGTCGAGGGCATGCGCTTCGACAAGGGCTACCTGTCGCCGTACATGGTCACCGACACCGAGCGCATGGAGGCGTCGTTCGACGACCCGTACCTGCTGTTCGTGTCGTCGAAGATCTCCACGATCCGCGACCTCGTCCCGATCCTCGAGAAGATCATGCAGACGGGCCGCCCCCTCGTGATCATCGCCGAGGACGTCGACGGTGAAGCACTCGCGACGATCGTCGTCAACAAGATCCGTGGCACCTTCAAGTCGGCCGCCGTGAAGGCTCCCGGCTTCGGCGAGCGCCGCAAGGCGATGCTGCAGGACATGGCGACCATCACGGGCGCTCAGGTCATCAGCGAAGAGGTCGGGCTCAAGCTCGAAACCGTCACGCTCGACCTGCTCGGCGAGGCCAAGCGCGTCATCATCACCAAGGACGAGACCACCATCGTCGAAGGTGCGGGTTCGGAAGACGACATCAAGGGCCGGATCAACCAGATCAAGGCCGAGATCGAGAACACCGACTCCGACTACGACCGCGAGAAGCTCCAAGAGCGCCTCGCCAAGCTGACAGGCGGCGTCGCCGTGCTCAAGGTCGGCGCGGCAACCGAGGTCGAGCTCAAGGAGAAGAAGCATCGCATCGAAGATGCTGTCTCCACCACGAAGGCTGCCATCGAAGAAGGTGTCGTCGCCGGTGGCGGCGTCACGCTGCTTCGTGCCCAGGCCGCAGTTCACGCGGTCGCCGACACGCTCGAAGGCGACGAAGCAACGGGCGCCCACCTCGTTGCCGCGTCGCTCGAAGGCCCCATCAAGCAGATCGCCGAGAACGCCGGCACCAACGGTGGCGTCGTGATCGCAAAGGTGCTCGAGATGACGGGCAACGAGGGCTACAACGCTGCGACCGACGAGTACGAAGACCTCGTGAAGGCCGGTGTCATCGACGCCGCCAAGGTCACCCGCTCGGCCCTGCAGAACGCGGCGTCGATCGCGGCGCTGTTCCTGACGACCGAAGTGGTCATCGTCGACAAGCCGGAGAAGGCCGCGGCGGCATGCCACGGCGGCGACATGGACTTCTGATCCCCGTTCGGCTTCCATGCGCATAGCCTGAGGGCATGCGCATGGAAGCTGGTCTGGCCGTCGTCCACCTGTTCGGCAAGCCGAATCCATCACTCGATCGCGAGGCCGTGGTCGCCGCGGTCAAGGCCGCCGAAGCCGACGACTGTCAGGTGATCACCGCCGCGATGCTCGGCCACAAGGCCGATGTCGCGTTCATGGCGCTGGCCCCCGACTGGCGCACGCTTGCGCACGTTGCAGACGTCACTGCAGCATGCCGGGATCGACATCGTCGACAGCTATGTCTCGATCACCGAGGTCAGCGAGTACGCCAAGGGCATGCCCGAGCACATGCTCCAGGCCCGACTGCATCCGCAGATCCCGCCCGAAGGGCTCAACGCATTCTGCTTCTACCCGATGAGCAAGAAGCGTGAGGCGCACGCCAACTGGTTCGCCACGCCGTACGACGAGCGCAACGAGATGATGATGGAGCACGGCAAGAGCGGCCGCACGTTCGCGGGCCGCGTCGCTCAGCTCGTCACCGGATCCACCGGGCTCGACGACTACGAGTGGGGCGTCACGCTGTTCGCCGCGAGCCCCGACGTGATCAAGGATGTCGTGTACACGATGCGCTTCGATCAGGGGTCGGCGCTCTACGGCGAGTTCGGGGCGTTCTACGTCGGCTACCTCGACTTCATCGAGAACGTCCTGTAGACGAACGCGCGACGTCGGCGTCAGAAGCCCACGGTGACGGTGCGATCGAACCTGTCCTCGCCGTCAGCGTCGTACACGAAGCGGTCGAACAGTGCACGGGAGGGGTCGCCCGTGCGGGCGACCTCCGTCAGCCCCGATGGGCCGTTGTAGTCGACCTGCAGGCCTGCGTCGATCGCAGCGACGCAGTCGGCGAAGGTCCGACACACCGACCCGCCGGAGCTCACCAGCGCGATCTCGTCGGCGATGTCGCTCGGCGCGTCGGAGTCGGCGCGAACAGCGGCCAGCGCGATGAGGTTGACGCAGTCGAACGCATTGGCCGCGAAGAGCCCCGGTGGATCGAACGGCGCAGTTGGATCGGCCGACTCGGCCTGGGGTGCCAGTCCGACGATCTTGCTCGCGCAGGTCGGTGTCGAGACCGGCGATTCGTTGCGGTGTCATCGGATTGCGCATGGCGTCGTTCACCACGACCGTTGCCAGCGCGCTCGTGTCGAGTTCGCCGAGCGTCTCCAGGAAACGAGTGCCGTCGTCGTCGCCGGCCAGCACGATCGCCACCTGCGCACCCGAATCGAGGAGTTGGCGAGCCTCGTCGGTGAGGTCGACGTCGCGATCGGTGAACGTGATCGTCTCGGCGACCGAGATGGAACCGTCTGCTATCGCCGCCCCCACGCTGTCGGCGAAATCCCGGCCGTAGGAGTCGTCGATGTGGACGATCGCGACCTGGAGCGCGCCGGTCTGGTCGGCGACATCGGCGATCGCATGCGCTTGGAGTGAGTCGCTCGGCACCGTGCGGAAGAACAGCCCGCCATCGGGAAACCCGTCGAGCGCGAGCGCACTTGCGGTCGGCGAGCACGCCAACGTTCCCGACGACACGATCTCGTCGAGCGTGCTGAGCGCGATCGTCGACGACCCGGGACCCACGATGACGTCGACGTCACGGGCGAGGAGCGATTGGATCGCGGTGGTCGCCGACCCCGTGGTGCTGCCTTCGTCGGCGACCACCGAACGCACCGGCACACCCATCACGCCACCGGCCAGGTTGATCCGGTCGATCGCCAGCTCAGCTGCCGCCACCATGGGATCGCCCACGACCGTGTCGCCCGTCGGGAGCAGGATGCCGACCACGAGACGTCCGTCGCTGTCGGCCCGGGGCGGGATCGTGGTCGTCGTCGCCGCGACCGACGTGGTGGGGACCGCGTCGCCTCCGCTCGAGCAGCCGGCCGCGCCGAGTCCGGCCACCAGGGCAACGGCGATCAGGCGGCGGCGAAGGGTCACGACGATGCAGCGTAGAAGAGGTGGCCCGCGTCGACGTGGGCAGGGTCGCCATGCACGGGCACCGCGTATGCTCTCGACATCGATGCCACCGACGACGTGAACAAGCTCGGCCGCGCCGCCGCTCGGCGGGTGGAGCGCCTGGTGGAGGCCGAAGCCCGGGTCGGTCGGTTCGGACGCGAGTACTGCCAGGTGCTGGCCGAACTCACCGACGACTGGGTGATCGAACTGTTCGACGATGCGATGCGGACGAACTCCACCCAAGTCGGGACGAGTGGCCATCCTCGCGATCGGTGGATACGGACGCGGCGAACTGGCTCCCGGCAGCGACCTCGACCTCCTGCTGGTCCACGACGTCAAGCCCAAGAAGATCGCGAAGGACCTCGAGCCCACGGCCAGCGCCCTGTGGTATCCGCTCTGGGATTCCGGTGTGAAGCTCGGCCACGCAGTGCGTCGGATCGACGAACAACTCGAACTCGCTCGTACCGACCTCGATTCTGCGACGGCGCTGATCACCGCCAGGCCGCTCGCCGGTGACGACGAACTCGCGGCCGAGGTCGTGGCGAAGGGCCAGGCGCTGTGGCGGTCGAACGCGTCGAAGTTCCTCCGCGAGTTGCGCGCTCGGGTGCGCGAACGAGAGGAGTCGGCGGGCGATGTCGCCTACCGGCTCGAGCCCGACCTGAAGGACGGCCATGGTGGACTGCGCGACGTGCAGTCGCTCTGGTGGGCGCAGGAGGCCGGCCTCGACCTGCGCGCCGAGGACCTCGTCGATCTCGGTCACTGTTACGACGTGTTGTTGCGCGCTCGGGTGTCGCTGCACCGATCGACCGACCGCGCGGGCGATGTGCTCCGCCTCGAGGATCAGGATGCGGCGGCCGCGGCCGGAGGTTGGAACGACGCCGACCACATGATGACCGACGTCGCCGCAGCGGGGCGGACCGTTGCCTGGCTGTGCGACGAGAACTGGGGTCGGGTCGTCGCCGCCCCCGCCGCCGCAGCCGACCAGGCAGTCGCACCGGGTGTCGTCCTGCGCAACGGTGAGATCGAGTTGGCAGCGTCGGCCGATCCCGCCGCCGACAGTACGTTGGTGTTGCAGACCGCAGTCGCGGCCGCCCGACATGGCGCGCGAATCGGCAGGTCGACACTCGATCGCCTCAACCACGAGGTGGTCGGCTGGCCCGGTCCGTGGCCGGTCGGCGCCACCGACGACCTGATCGCGCTCCTGCTCGAAGGGCATCGAGCGGTGCCGGTGCTCGAGTCGCTCGATCAACGCAATCTCGTCGCCCGTCTGCTTCCCGAGTGGGAGCCCGTGCGGTCGAAGCCGCAGCGCAACGCGTACCACCGCTTCACCGTCGACCGCCATCTCTGGGAGGCGGCCGCCAACGCTGCCGACCTCGTCGATCGCGTCACGCGCCCCGACCTGCTCGTACTCGGGGGCTTGTTCCACGATCTCGGCAAGGGGTACCCGGGCGATCACACGGTCGTGGGCATGGAGTTGATCCGCTCGATCGGCCCGAAGCTCGGGCTCGTGCACGCCGACGTCGAGGTGCTCGTGACGCTCATCGAGCAGCACCTGTTGCTGCCCGACGTGGCGATGCGCCGTGACCTCACCGACCCGGCCACGATCCGCCACGTCGCCAACGCCGTGAAGACGGTCGAGGTGCTCGACCTGCTCCACGCGCTGACCGAGGCCGATTCACTGGCGACCGGGCCGGCGGCGTGGGGCGACTGGAAGGAGGGGCTGGTCGCCGAACTCGTCGCACGGGTGCGTCACGTACTCGGTGGCGGCGACGTCTCGGAAGTGACGTGGCGGTTGTTCCCCGACGCCGAAACCCTCGCCGCGATGGCGATCGGCGAACTCGACATCTCCCGCCGCGACGATGTGATCACCGTCGTGAGCCCTGACGCGACCGGGAACTTCAGCCGCATCGCCGGGGTGCTCTCGTTGCACGGCCTCGACGTGGTCAGCGCCCAGGCGCACTCCGACGAAGGTGGGATCGCCGCGTCGCAGTTCCGCATCGTGGTGCCCGACGATGGGCTCAACTGGCGGGCGGTGAAGGCTGACCTCGGTCGGGCACTGGCACATCAGCTCGCGATCGAAGCCAGGTTGGCCGACAGGGCGCAGACCTACCGTCGACGTCGGCGCACGCAGGCCGCAGCGCCCGGGCCGCCGTCGGTCGTGTTCGACGACGACGCGTCGAGCAACGCCACCGTGATCGTGGTGCGTGCCGTCACGAGGATCGGCATCCTCCACCGCATCTCGAAGGCGCTCGGCGAACTCGGCCTCGACATCCGCCATGCCACGGTGCAGACGATCGGGATGGAAGTCGTCGACACGTTCTACGTGCGGGCCAACGACGCGTTGGTGACCGATGCTGCCCACCGCAAGGAGATCGTGCGGGCGTTGCTCCATGCTGTTGCTTGATGCCGTAGCGTGAGCGACGTGACCGTGAGTGGGCGCGACCTGGCGCGATGGAGCGAGACGTTGGCGGCTATCGCCCGCACCGGCATGGGGTTCACCGAGAACCTCTACGAGCGGGAGCGCTTCGAGGAGGTGCTGCACGTTGCCGCCGACATCAAGGCCTGTGCCCGTGAACTCGACGACGAGGTCGCCGTCGAGCGTGAAACCGATCACTTCGTGCAGGAATGGATGGAGTCGATCGGCGAAGGCGTGCCGGGCTACGTGACGCCGAAGGTGGCCGTCGGTGCGATCGTCGGCAACGGGGCCGGAGAGATCCTGCTCGTCCAGCGCAAGGACTCGGGGATCTGGTTGTACCCGACCGGGTGGGCCGACGTCGGCTACTCGCCGGCCGAGGTGGCGGTGAAGGAAGTGAGCGAGGAGACCGGCATCGAGTGTGAGCCGCTGCGGCTGCTCGGTGTGGTCGACGGACAGCGCATGGGGTTCAGCCGATTCGGGATGTACATGTTGCTGTTCCACTGCGTCGCCACGGGGGGCGAGTTGGCCCCGCACCCGCTCGAAACCGCCGATGTCGGCTGGTTCGCCGCCGATGCGCTTCCGGAGGCAACGGCCGGAGCGCAGTGGTGGGGGCCAATGGCGTTTGCGGCGATCGACGGTGCCGAGTCGCCCGCCACGTTCGATCCGGTCCGCTCACCCATCTGGCGCACTGAATGAGACTGCGGGGTCTGACCCCGACGTCTCGATTCAGTCGGGGTCGCGATCGCGGAGGAACTGTTCGACTTCCTCCACGAGGGCATCGGGGTCGACAGGTGTGCCGGTCTCCATGTCGCCGTCGGGCTCGTCGTCGGTGAGCTGTTCGAGCCGCGACAGGTACTCGATCATGTCGTCGTCGTCGCCGATCATCGCGGCGACACGGGCGTCGTACTCGGAGGCTTCCACGGCGAGTCGAGCGAGCGGTGCCGGCGTGCCGATCATCGAGCAGGCACGCTCGACGAGCGCGAGCGCGGCTTTCGGTGACGGGATCTGTGACGCGTATCCGGGCACCGCTGCCCAGAGCGAGGCGGTTGCCATGCCGCTGCGATTGAGATGGTCGTGGAGGACGCCGACGATGCCGGTCGGGCCCTCGTACTCGGACCGGCGGAGTTCGAAGCGCTCGATCAACTGGTCGTCAGTGGCCGTGCCGATCAGGGGCACCGGACGCGAGTGAGGTACGTCGGCGAGCAGTGCGCCGAGCGAGATCGCCATGTTGACGCCGAAGCGATCGGCGATGCCGTCGATCTGCTCGCAGAACAGTCGCCACCGCAACGCCGGCTCAGGGCCGAGCACGAGGATCACGTCGGTGCCGGGCAGCGATGCCGACCACACGCCGACGGTTGGCCAGACGATCGACCGATGGTGATCGGCGTCGAGTCGGACCGAGGGTCGCACGGTGGCGAAGTCGGTGAACGACTCGGGGTCGATCTCGGCCAGAGCCTGGGCGCCCCACGACTCGACCATCGTTCGCAACGCGCTCGACGCGGCGTCGCCGGCATCGTTCCAGCCGGTGAACGCAGCCACGAGCACGGGACGGTTGAGGTTGGGCTCTGCCAACCAACGGACGTGCTCGGTTCCCACGGCGACCACGCTACCGGTGCCAGGCACTAGCGTCAGCTGGTCGTGAGCGAGACCCTCGGTGATCCATCGTCCTCCGTCCGCATCGAACGCGCTCGAGCGTGTCGACGACGAACTCGTCGACGCGTTCGAGCGGTTGATCCCGCAGTTGTCGTCGTCGTCGCCGGCACCGTCGGCCGAGCAACTCCGCGAGTTGGTGTCGAGCCCCGACACGGTGCTGTTCCTCGCACGCGTCGATGGCGTGATCCTCGGCAGCCTGACGCTCGCGTTCTACCGCATCCCGACCGGGCTCAAGGCGTGGATCGAAGACGTGGTCGTCGACGGCGAGGCACGCGGTCATGGCGTGGGGGCTGAACTCAATCTTGCCGCGCTCGTCGAGGCGAGGGCACGTGGGGCAAAGGACGTCAGCCTGACCAGCCGACCATCACGCGAGGCTGCCAACCGCCTGTACCAGCGCATCGGCTTCCAAGCCCGCGACACGAACGTGTACCGCTACACGTTCTGAGGGGGCGTCGTCAGGCCGGTCTCGACCAGTGGTGGTGTCAAGCGATTGCCCGAGAGATGCCGGTGATGACGGCGCCGACTTCGTCGTCGAAGGTGTATCCGGCCGGCCGAATCGATGCGGTCAGGATGGCGGCGAGGCCATGAACCCCCGACCAGGCGATGAGCGGCGCGTCCTTTCGGCGTGTCTCGGGGATCGCGCCGGTGCTCACCATCTCATCGACCGCTTCCACCAGCACCGCCCAGGCTCCCGGGTCGTCGTCCGTGGCCGGTCGCACGTCGCAGGGTGTGAACGCTGCCTCGAACAGGTTCGGAGCGCCGACCGCGAACAGCACGTACGCGCGGCCGATCTCCTCGAACCGTCTGATCGACCGGCGCCGACGACTCCCGGTGACGGCAACCTGTTCCCGCGCCAGGATCAGGGCGCGGGCGAGGTCTTCACGCGCGATCTGCGACACGTGGGCGACCAGGTGGTCTCGACTGGGGAAGTGTCGATACGTCGCCGATGGGGAGACGCCGATGGTGCGTGCGATGTCGCGGAGCGAGAGTGCGTCGATGCCGTCCGCTGCGACCACCTCCATCGCTGCCTCGGTGAGCGCCTGCTCGAGCGAACCGTGGTGGTAGGGCTTCTCCGACACGGGAGCATTGTCGCACGAATGTTGACAGTGATCACATCGTCGGTACAATGTGAACGCTGATCACATCAAGGTGATCCTGATTCGGAGGTGACCGGTGGCGTCCATCAACAAGGGTCGGTTCTCTGCCGACGTCGGTGCCGACGGGAAGGTGCTGTTCCTCATCGGCATGCGGTTCAACCAACTCTGGCGACCGTGGAAGTGGCTTCCGGTCGTCGTTGCGATGCCGCGCATGTTGGTCGAGTTGCAGAAGGACCCGAGCTTGGGACTGGTGGGGAAGCCGCGCACGTTCCTCTCGGGCCGAACCATCCTCGTGTGGCAGTACTGGGCGTCGTTCGAGCAGCTCGACCAGTACGCCAAGTCGATGAATGCATCGCACTTGCCGGCATGGCGATCATTCAACAAGAAAGTGCGAGCCAACGGTTCGGTTGGCATCTATCACGAGACGATTCTTCTGTCCGATGCGACCGTGGAGACCGTGTACGGGAACATGCCGACGTTCGGACTCGCGGGAGTCACGGGCGCCGTGCCTGCGGCCCGTCGGGGCCAGACCGCCAAGGCCCGCCTCAGCGGAGACGCGTCGGAGCAACCGGCTGTCGAGCCGTACTGATGGGTCGAGCCGTACTGATGGGTCGTCGAACATGTACCGCTACACGTTCTGAGTCGGCGACGTCAGGACTGGGCGCGGCGGAGGTCTTCGGCGGCCTGTCGGACCTGCCAATCGCGATCCTCGAGCGCCTGGTCGATGGCGGCCTCGACATCGTCGCCCTCGAATGGGGCGAGTGCGAGCACGGCACGCCGACGCACCGCCGGCTTGTCGGAGCACGCGGCGATGATCGTCGCCACTGCTCGTTCGTCGCCGATGGCTCCGAGTGAGGCGATGGCCGCCTCGCGCACGAGGGCGTCATCGGCGGTCGATGCGAGCGCGATGAGCGTCTCGATCACGGCGTCGCGATTCGACTCGTGTTCGCCGCACGCCCACGCCGCGACTTCCACCACCCGCGGATCGTCGTCGCCCAGAGCCGCCACGAGATCGACGTGGGGATGGCGGGCGGCGAGTTCACAGACACGTCGGCGAACGACCACCTCGGGGTCGGCGAGTGCGGCGATCAGTTCGTCGTCGGTGAGTGTGCCGAGCCGCTCGAGTGCGCTGATCGCAGCGGCACGCACCGTGGCGTCCGCTGCCATCAGACCCTCGCGGGCGATCGCAATGTCGCCGGTGTGACCGGCGATCGTGACGGCGCGACGGTCGGGGCCCGTCACTTCTTCAGCAGATCGGTCAGTGTCATCACGAGCAAGCCGGTACCGAAGGCGATGACCACTGCCGCAACGGCGCCGATGACGATCGCGATCGCCGATCCGGCCACCGCTGCCATCAGCCGCCGCAGCAGACTTGGACGTTTGTAGAGCGATGTCGTGGTCTCAGCGATCGGGATCGGTTCCCATCGCCGACGAACGACGGGTTCCCCGCGTGGTGTTCGGGCCGTTGCTCTGGCATTCTTTCGCCAGCCGGCGAAGACGAGCGCCAACATGGCCAGGCCGGCCATCCATGCAGCCGAAGTAGTGAGATCCGTGACCGACACGACATCCGACATCGTAGTGAATCACCCCCGCAATCGGTGGTGGGCGTGGGCGTTGGCCGCTGTCGGTCTGCTGACACTCGCCGTGATCGGTGTGGCGTCGGTGGTGCCGTCGAGCCTCGTGTCGGACAAGGAGAACAAGCGAACTGGCGAGATGGAACCCACCCCCTACGCGCTCACGCCGGCATCGGCCGATCCTGTGAACGATCGGATCGTGTTCGGCGAACTTCCGGACGACGTCGCTCGCTACGACCCCGAACACAACTTCGTGTTCGTGACCGTCACCGCACCGAACCAGTCGGCGCTGTCGTGGCTTGCCGGTCGTGACGATCCGGCAGTCGACTTCCTCACCGCGGAGGACAAATTCGGCGCCCGCACGCCCAGCCAGCGGCGCGAGTTCAACCTGCAGATGATGCGCAGCGCTGAGCAGGAGGCGCAGTTCGTGGCGTTGACGAAGCTCGGTTTCGACGTCGAGATCACTGCGGGCGACGTCATTGTCCAAGACGTGCTGTGCAAGGTGCCGTCCGACGACGACGACGGCGAGTGCGAGGAGTGGTTCCCGTCCGACGAGCAGATCGACCCCGCCGATCGGATCATCGAAGCCGATGGGGTCCGGCTCGAGTCGGTCGACGACCTCAGTGCGGTCCTGGAAGCCAAGGAGCCGGGCGACGAGATCGACCTGCTCATCGAGCGTCCGGGTGAGGGCGAGGAGACCGTCACGGTGGAGCTGTCGGCGTCGCCTGACGATCCTGATCGCACGATCATCGGGTTCGTGCCGTTCGACACGCGGGCGATCGACCTGCCGTTCGAAGTCGACATCGACACGGGCGACATCGGTGGCCCGTCGGCGGGTCTGGCGTTCACGTTGGCGCTGATCGACGAGTTGTCGCCCGGTGCGCTCACGGGCGGTCAGAACGTCGCCGTCACGGGCACGATCAACCTCAACGGCGAGGTCGGTGCGATCGGCGGGTTGCCGCAGAAGGTGTCGGCGGTACATCAGCGAGGGGTCCGGGTCTTCCTGGTACCCGCCTCTCAGTCGGAACTCGAGACCGCCGAGGGGCGTCAACGACTTCAGGACGCCGGACGCGGCGAGGTCGAGATCATCCCGGTTGCCACCCTCGACGAGGCGCTCGCTGCACTGGAGCGACTGGGCGGCGATCCGCTCGTCGCCGTGTCATGAGGCGAATTCGCGCGATGCGCGCGCTGATTGCCACCATCTGAGGCCACGCGCTGCGTAGCGTTGCTGCATGGCCATGTCATTCTCCCGCCCCGACCCGTCGTCGCCGGCGTCGGTCGCCGATGCCGGTTTCAGCACCAGCCGTCGCGGGTTCGACCAGGCTGAGGTCCGCGACTTCCTGCGAACGATCGCCGCCGAGCTCGGCCGACTGCAGGAACGCGAGCGCTTTCTCGAGCGTGAGCTGCGAACCGCCCAGACCAATCCCGACCTCAATTCGGCGCAGCTCGACGATGCTGCGTTGACACGGTTGCTCGGCGAAGAGACGGCCCGAGTGCTGACCACCGCACGCGAGAGTGGTGTCGAGATCCGCCAGAAAGCCGAGCAGGCCGCCGCGCAGATGCTGAGCGAGGCCGCCGACGAGGCAACCCGCATGCGGGAGGAAGCCGGGATCGAGGCGTCGCGCCGGCGCACCGACGCGGCGTCCGACGCCGAAGCCGAGTTGGCGATGGCCAAGCAGCAGGGCCGTGAGATGGTCAACGAGGCTCGTGCGTATCGCGAGCGTGTTCTCAGTGAGCTTGCCCGCCGTCGTGAGCTGGCCCGAGAGCAGATCGAGCAGCTGTTGCTCGGTCGTGATCGCCTGATGCAGTCGTTCGAGCGAGCCCGTCTCGTGGCCATCGACGTGGTCGCCGAACTCCAACCGCTCGTCGAGCCCGACGAGTACGTGAACCTGGCGCCCACCACCGGCCCGGTACCGGTGATGGTGCCGAACTCGCCCCGCCCGGCAACGGCCGAGCCCGATCTGGCAAGCGACCTTGTCGAGGCCGCGGCGATCGAGGCGATCGCTGAGGTCGAGGAGATCACGATGGACACGGAGGTCGCGGTCGACGAAATCACGGTCGACGAGATAGCGGTCGACGATGTGGTGGTCGATGATGTGGTGGTCGACGAGGAAGTCGACCTCGACGACGACGACGGCGAGATGATCGAGATCGACGCGATCGAGACGGACGTCGACGAGGTTGCAGTCGAGGTTGACGTCGAGGTCGACGACGATGCCGACGATGACGATGATGTGGTGGTCGATCTCTTTGCTCGGCTGCGTGCCGAGGCGGTCATTGTCGAACCGGTCGACGACTTCGAGCCCGATCTCGACGCATCACCTGTCGATACCCCACCTGTCGATGCGGTGGAGGTGCTCGACGAAGCCGAGGTCGTGGATTCGCCGGAGATCGATGAGGCCCTGACGGGCGACGAGGCGGGCGACGAGACGGTCGAGTCGACGCCGTTCGAGCAGCGCGACGCCGACCTCACACCGCTCATCGTGGGTGCTGCGCGCAAACTCAAGCGTGTGCTCGCCGATGAACAGAACGAGGTGTTGGAGACACTGCGACGCAACGAGCCGGTGCGGGCACTCGATGCGCTGCTGCCGTCGGTGGGCGACCACATCGCTCGCTACGGCGGTGCCATCTCCGACGACCTGCTCGGCGCCGCGCAGGCGGGTGCGGCACTGGTCGCTCCAACGGGCTCGGGTCCGCTGCGCAAGGCCGATGCGGCCGCGGCGACGAAGGCGGCCGACGACGTGCTCGGCGAGTGGTTGGTCGTGCCATTGCGTGAACGTCTCGAGCGCTGCGTTCTCGACGGCGACGGCGACAATGCCGGCATCGGCAAGCGTGTTCGGGCCATCTACCGCGAGTGGAAGACCCAGCACATCGACGAGCAGCTCGATGATGTGATCCGCACCGCCCACGGACGCGGTGTCCTCGCGGGGATCGGCACGGGCACCGCCGTCATGTGGGTCTGCGATCCGACCCACCAGGGCTGCTCCGACTGCGACGACAACTCGCTGGCCGGTTCGATCAGGGCGGGCGAGGCATTCCCGACGGGGCATCTGTGCGCACCGGCACACGTCGGGTGCCGATGCATCTTGCTTCCTGACGGCCGTTAGGGTCAAGCGCCAATGCGGCGCAGTTCTGATGTCTCTGTCGATCGGCCTCGACGCCGTATCACCGGGCGCGGTGTCATCATCGCGTTCGGCGTGTTGTTGTTGTTCGTCCTCGTCTTCGGGCGGGCGATCGCCCGGTTCTACGTCGACTACCTCTGGCACGAGGCGCTCGGTCGTGAAGACGTGTTCTGGGGCGTGTTGCAGGCCAAGGTCACGCTGTTTGCCGTGTTCTTCGGCGTCTTCACCGTCATCGCCGGCCTGAACCTGTGGATTGCCGACCGGGTGGCACCCGATTCGTTCCCGGCGAATGTGCATCCGTACGTCGAGCGGTTCCACGACGTGTTCGGCCACCGCCTGCGCCTCGTTCGATACGGCATCGCATTCGTCTTCGCGCTGCTGCTGGCGCTTCCTGCCGTCGCGTTGTGGCAGGACTGGCTGTTGTTCCGCAACGCTCGCGAGTTCGGCATCGCCGATGCTCAGTTCGGTGCCGACGTCGGCTTCTACATCTTCCAGTTGCCGTTCTTGTCGTTCGCGCTGAACTGGTTGTTCGCATCGCTGATCGTGGTGCTGTTGCTCACCGCGGCTGCGCACATCCTCAACGGTGGTGTCGTGTTCGTGTCTCCGGTGCCGGTCGTGCGTCAGGCGACCAAGGCCCACCTGGCCGTGCTGCTCGCGGTGCTCGCCGTGGTCAAGGCGGGCGACTACTGGCTCGACCGCTATGCCATCACCAACACCGAGCGCGGCATCGTGCAGGGTGCCACCTACTCGGTGGTCAAGGCGCAACTCCCGGCGATCATGCTGTTGATCCTGATCGCGCTGCTGACTGCCGGTCTGTATCTCTCGGTCGTGCGGAGTGGGTCGTTCCGACTTCCGCTGATCGCGTCGGCGCTGTGGCTCGTCGTGGCGATCATCGGCGGACTGATCTATCCGGCGGTCGTGCAAGCGCTGGTGGTCAACCCGAACCAGGAGGTCCGCGAGGCGCCGTACATCGACCGCAACGTGACAGCGACCCGCCAGTCGTTGGGGCTCACCGAGGTCGATGTCCGCTCGGTCGACTTCGCATCGATCTCAACCGATGAGCTCGAGGACAATCTCGCGCCGCTGGAGAACGTGCGCCTCCTCAACCCGACGCAGATGGAGACCCGATTCCTCGTCGACCGAGGCGAGGTGGCTGGTCTGACGATCGACGACCTCGACGTCGATCGGTATCCCCTCGACGGCGAGGATACGGAACAGGTGTTGATCGCCGCTCGTGAGCTGCAGCTCAGCGGGGTGACCAACAAGAGCTGGCAGGGCCTCCACCTGATCAACACTCGCGGCTGCGGGCTCGTGCTGGCGCCGGCCGGTCGGGTGCTCGAGAACCAGCGGCCCGACTATCGCACGCTCGAACTCGAGCGACCGGAGCTGTACTTCAGCCCCACGCTCTCCGGATACGGGATTGCCAACAGCGACTCGTCGGAGCGCGAATGCGACGAACCACACTCGTACGAAGGCACCAACGGGGTCGAGATGAACTCGTTCGCCCGTCGTGCAGCGTTCGCGTTGGCGTTCCTCGACTACAACGTGCTCGGTTCAGGAGCGATCAACCCTGATTCTCAGATGCTGTGGGTACGAGGGGTCAACGACCGGCTCAACAAGATCGCTCCGTTCCTGTCGTACGACGCCGACCCGTACCCGGTGGCGATCGACGGTCGCGCCGTGTGGGTCACCGACGCCTACACGACGACGAGTCGCTACCCGTACGGCCAGCGCATCGGTGACGTGCAGCGGTCGCCGCAGTCGGGCCTGTCCGACAACGACAACTATGTCCGCAACAGCGTCAAGGCGGTTGTCGACGCCTACACCGGTGAAGTGACGTTCTACGTCGTCGACGAGCAGGATCCGATCCTGCGGGCGTGGCGTGGCGCCTTTCCCGATCTGTTCACCCCGTTGAGCGAGATGCCAGCGGAACTTCAGCAGCATCTCCGTTATCCCGAGGATCTGTTCCGTATCCAGACCGACGTCTACTCGAAGTACCGCATCGATGCGGAGCTGTTCTTCCAGCGCGACGGCAATGCCTGGTCGGTGGCGCAGGCGCCGAGTACCCAGCCGTCGCAGGCGTCAGTCGTCGCCGCGGGAGCTGCCGTTGCGGCGGACGCAACGACCACCGCCGCCGAGAGCACGTTCGCGACCGAGTCGAACGCCAGTCGGTTCACGCCGTACTACACGATGTTCGACACGGCGCCGGCGGGCGAGGCGACGGAGGAGGACTTCGTGATGTTCCGGCCGTTCGTGCCGTTCTCGACGAACGACGAGCGCACTCAGCTCCAGGCGTACATGACCGCCTCGAGTGATCCGGGCAGCTACGGAAGGCTCACCACCTACGTGGTCGAGGACGACAACGGCAACCTGCCCGATGGTCCGCTGCGTGTTGCCGGCAATGCCGAAACCACCCAGGAGATTTCGCGACGCATCTCACTCGACAATGTCGGTGAGGGTGGCACCCAGGTGGCCTTCGGTGATCAGCAGATCATCCCGGTGGCCGACGGGTTGATCTACGTTCGTCCATACTATGTCTCGGTGCCGCAGAGCACCGCCGACGCCGGGGTGGTCACGGAGTACCGAGCGGTGATCGTCACCTACAACGACCGTTCGGTGTTGGAGCCGACGCTCGGTGAGGCGCTGTTGAGGTTGTTCCCGGGCTTCCGTGGTGACCTCGGCGAGGAGATCGCCCGTCCGACCGAACCCACGGGCAGTGGTACGGACCCGTCTCCAACTGATCCGGGTGTGACCGAACCGGGTTCGGAATCGTCTCAGGATCCCGCCGAATTGTTGAACCAGGCCGACGCCCTGTTCGTCGAGGCGGACGAGGCACTCGCCGCCGGCGACCTCGGGCTGTATCAGGCGAAGATCGACGAGGCCCGCAGCCTGATCGCCGACGCCGTCGAGATCCTCGCCGTCCAACCCTGACCGTCACACAGTGCCGGGTCAAACGTGACGTTTCGGTCTCAGAAGGCGTTGGGACGCCGGAGTCGTTCGGCGAGTTCGGCGAGGTCGGCGCGGAACTGGATCTCGTAGCGGGCCTGCTCGGCGGCGAGCTTCTCGGTGGTGTCGAGGACGTCGTCGATCGCAGCGTCGAGTCGTTCGGCGAGTCGGGCCTCGAGTTCAGCGGTGTCGATGTCGACCGATGCGGTCGCGTCGTCTGCGGCCTCCGTGCCGGATTCGACGGAACGGCGGTTCAGCTCGTCGATGTCTCGACTCAACTCCGTGAGTTGATTGGCGAGTTCGGTCGAGATGCTCGTGATGCGGACGTCAGCGGACGAGATGCGTTCGTCGGCAGCACCGAGGAGTTGGGCGAGTTCGTCGATCTCGCTGAGACGCGCCTGGGTCTCGGTCATCTGCCCGGTGTGGGCGGCGACGGCCGCGGTGAGCATCTCGAGCCGTGTCGAAAGGTCGTCGAGGCGGCCGTCTTCGCCGACTGGGGGCGGCGGGCGGCGGCGGCGTCGATGCGGGCGGCGGTGGAGGCGGAACGGCCGGTGGTGGTGGCGGAACGGCCGGTGGTGGTGGCGGCGGGGTGATCGTGGTCCGGGTGTCGAGTTGCTCGGAGAGCTCGCGTAGGCGAGCGTCGAGGTCGTCGACTGCGAGCAAGCGTTGGTTGAGGTGTTCGTTCGAGGACGTCAAGGTGTCGAGCCGACCGCCGAGCATGGTGACTCCCTGGTCGATTGCGTCGAGCCGCACATCGCGGTGAGTATTCGCTTCGCCGAGCATCGTGATCTTTGCGTCCAACGCCGTGTTGAACTCGCCGAGGACACCCAAGCGGGCTTCGAGGTCGACCTTGGCGCGTTCGGCGGCAGCGAGCTGCTGCTTGATGGCGTCGAGCTCCGCCTGCATACGGTCGGCATCCGCCGGTTCCTTGGGCTTCTTCCTGAACAGTCCCATCAATCCCCGTTCGTCTCGGCGTGACTGAAACGTACCTGACTACGGTTGGCAGATCATGGCTTCCACCGTTCCGCACCGAATTGACCTCTCCGAATCCGAAATGCCGACCCAGTGGTACAACTTGGTCGCCGATTTGCCGACGCCACCACCGCCCGCGCTGCACCCCGGCACCCATCAGCCCGCCGGCCCGGAGGACTTCGCGCCGTTGTTTCCGATGGCATTGATCGAGCAGGAGGTGACGACGCAGCGCTACATCGACATCCCCGGCGGGGTGCTCGACGTGTACCGCCTCTGGCGCCCGAGCCCGCTGTTCCGGGCGCATCGGCTGGAGGCGTTGCTCGACACCCCGGCGCGGATCTACTACAAGTACGAAGGGGTCAGCCCGGCCGGTTCGCACAAGCCGAACACGGCGGTGCCGCAGGCGTACTACAACCACCAGGAGGGCGTCACGAAGCTGACGACCGAGACCGGTGCGGGCCAGTGGGGGACGGCGCTGGCGTTCGCCACGGCGCAGTACGGCATGGAGTGCGAGATCTGGCAGGTCGCGGCGTCGTACCGGCAGAAGCCCTACCGCAAGACGATGATGGAGATCTGGGGCGCGACGCTGCACTCGAGCCCGTCACCGTTGACGGAGTTCGGCCGGGCGTTGCTCGCCGAGGATCCCGACCATCCCGGGTCGCTGGGAATCGCCATCTCCGAGGCGGTGGCGATGTGCGTGGCCGATCCGAACGCCCGCTATGCGCTGGGGTCGGTGCTCAACCATGTGCTGATGCACCAGACGATCATCGGCGAAGAGGCGCTGCTGCAGTTGGCCAAGGTCGACGAGGTGCCTGACGTGCTCGTCGGTTGCACGGGCGGTGGCTCGAACTTCGGTGGCCTGGCGTTCCCGTTCCTGCGCGAGAAGCTGGCCGGGAAGATGAATCCCGTCATCCGGTGTGTCGAGCCCGCCGCGTGCCCCACGCTGACGAAGGGCGAGTACCGCTACGACTTCGGTGACACGGCCGGCATGACGCCGCTGATGAAGATGCACACGCTCGGCCACACGTTCATCCCCGAGCCGATCCATGCCGGCGGCCTGCGCTATCACGGCATGAGCCCGCTGGTGTCACACGTCTACAACGAGGGTCTCGTCGAGGCGATCGCCATTCCGCAGCGTGAGTGCTTCGCCGGCGCGCTGCAGTTCGCCCGGACCGAGGGGATCGTGCCGGCGCCGGAGCCGACGCACGCGATCGCCGCCGCGATCCGGGAGGCATTGGCGTGCAAGGAGTCGGGGGAGGAGAAGGTGATCCTCACCGCGCTGTGCGGCCACGGCCACCTCGACCTGGCGAGCTACGAGACGTACCTGTCGGGCCAGATGGTCGACTACGACCTGCCTGACTCGGTGATCGCCGACGCCATGGCGTCGGTTCCCGTCATCGCCTGACCGCGGGACTGTCAGACGGTGACGGCGAGCACGGCGGGGTCGTCGGTCGGGCGGAACCCGATGCGCTCGAGGTACTTGCGGTGTGTCTCAGTTGATCCGTAGCTGCGCACGGTGGTGATGCCGTCGTTGCGGAACACGTCCGCGCCCCGCCCGAACAGCCAGTGGCCGAGCCGTGAGTCGCGCCATGGGCCGAGCACGTAGTCGAGGTCGATCGTCAGCGTGGAGTCCTGTAGGCGGCCGATGAGCAGGCCGGCGGGGAGGCCGTCACGGTTGAGCAGCCAGGCCGTGACGTCGTCGCCGGTCGGGAACTCGAAGTCGGGTTGGAACCGGTGGATGTCGGCGAGGTGGAATGCGACGAAATCCTGGAGGAACGGCGAGTCGGGCCGGATGTGCGATGCGCCGAGATCGACGCCGCCCGCCGCGCCCGAGGCGAACTCCTTGCGGAGGAACCAGGCGTTGATCAGGATGATCGCCGAGTTGGTGAGGATGATCGGCGCCGACTCGATCAGGACGCCGTAGACGACGAACATGATGGATCCGACCAGGGAGATGAGGCGCAGCCGGACCACCGAGGTCATGGTCAGCGAGATGACGACGAGTGCAGACGCGACGTAACCGACAAGCGCTTCCAGCGACAGTTCGAACACCCCCGCAACGTACCCGCACCTGAAACGCTGGGGTCTGACCCCAGCGTTTCAGGTGGACGGTGCCGATTGGCCGTACACGACGATTGCGAGGGCGCCGATGACAACAGCCATTGCCGCGGCCTGGCCGGCCGACACCGCTTCGCCGAGGAAGGCCCACGCCATGATCGCCGAGAACACGGGGATCAGCAGCGTGAAGGTGGAACCGACCCACAGCGGGATGCGCACGAGCGACCAGTTCATCATGGCGTGGCCGATCAGGCCCGAGCTGATCGCCATGAGGATGATCAGCCCCCAGTTCGACAGCGATGGCCACGACATGTCCTGACCGAACGCGAGCCCGAGCGGCGCGCAGATTGCGAGGGTCCACAGTGACGTGCCGGCCGTGAACTCGGTCGGGGTCATGCTCTTCTTCGAGTTCTTCGAGGTGATGAAGTAGGCGCTCCACGACAGCATCGCCGCGAGGGCGAGGAGGTCGCCCCGCCAGTCGTTGGTGTCGTCGCCGGCCGACGCGGCGACGACGAGCATCGTGCCGATGAGTGCGACGAGCGACCACATGACGTTGCGCAAGCCGATCTTCTCGCCGAAGAACTTGGCCGCGACCACGCCGACCACGATCGGCTGCATCGAGCCGATGATCGTTGCGTTGACGACGCTCGTCAGCTTCACGGCGGAGAAGAACAGTGCGATGTCAGCGCCGAGGGCGATGCCGCCCCACATCGAGTCGCGGATGATCCGCAGCCGGAACGGCGTGCCCCGGGCGTACATCCACACGATGATCATGAGGGCGAAGAAGGCGAAGCGGTAGAAGCCGATCGCCAGGCTCCCCATGTCGATGTACTTCGCCAGGATCGTGCCGGTCGACCATGCGCACACGGCGATGCCGGCGCCGATCAGTCCACGTGAGAGGTCTTTCGCCTCGGCGGTCGCCGTCGCGGCGTCGGTCGACGAGGTGGTCACGCGCGCAACGTAGCGGGCGATGTGCTCGGCGGTGCCATCCTGGGCCGATGGCACAGCATCCGACCACCGGTTTCGACCTCGATGAGACCGATCGTCTCCTGACCACGACCAAGCAGGTCCGCAAGCGACTCGACCTGACGCGGCCGGTTCCGTACGACGAGCTGATGGAGTGCATCGATCTCGCCAACCACGCGCCGATGGGCGGGAACCTCGAACGCAACCGTTGGATGATCATCGACGACCCCGACACGAAGGCGAAGATCTCCGAATACTTCGGTGCCGTCGGGAGGCCGTACCTGCAGATGAACGCCGAGGTGCGCGCCGACGATCGCAGCACCAAGGTGATCGACTCGGCGACGTTCCTGGTCGATCATCTCCACGAGGTGCCGGCGCTCGTGTTGGCGATGCGCCTCGATCGGCCCGAAGGTGGCTCGCAAGGTTCGGCCGCCGCGTACTACGGCTCGGTGCTGCCCGGTGTGTGGAGCTTCCAGCTCGCTGCCCGGGCGCGGGGAATCGGGTCGGCGTGGACGACGTTCCACCTCGAACACGAAGCCGAGGTCGCCGAGCTGCTGGGCATCCCGCCGAGTGTCACGCAGGTGTGTCTCCTCGCTGTCGGCTACTACACCGGCGACTCGTTCACTCCGGCCCCCCGCCGCCCCGCCGCAGAGGTCACCTACCTGAACCGCTGGAAGCACCCCGTCGCGTAGCCCGATCTCGTGAACTCGTTGCGCAACTATTGCGCAACTGGTTCACGAGAATGTGGAGCACGCGCCTGGGCGACGACGGTTGGCCTACTGCAACAGGACTGACGCGGCTGGTTGCGATCGTGCGCCGAGCCACGTAAAGTAGAAGTCCACTTCGACGCGGGGTGGAGCAGTTCGGTAGCTCGTCGGGCTCATAACCCGAAGGTCGCAGGTTCAAATCCTGCCCCCGCCACCATGTGATGTCGCGAGACATCGGAAACGGTCCGGACCTGCATCAGGGTCCGGACCGTTTGAATATTCGGGGTCCGGTGGGTTTGCCGGTGCCGTGGTAGCGGCGTTCTGGGTCGATGGTGAGGGTGCGTAGGTTCTCGCCGGTGGCTGCATGGATGATGTGCAAGTTGTAGCTCTCGATGAGCATGACGACGCGGGTTCTGCGGTCGGCGTGAGCGTGGTTCGAACGCGGTGTCATCCTCCGCGTGGCGCGACGGCCGGCGGGGGTCGATGACCTCCGAGCCAGTTCCACCTGTCCCCCGAGCAGTACATCTCAGGCCGGCCGGCCGTGGCGGTTGGTCGACGGTGAACCGACGATGGATTCCATGTTCAGCAAGGGGTTTCCGTTCAGGACAGGGGTCGTCGCCGGAGTCGCGTCTGCGCTCGTCGCCGGGTTGATCGTGTCGATCGGGGTCGTCCAGGCGGCCGGCGGTGTGTCCGTCAGCGCGGCGAATCCCACCGACATCATCGAAGCACGACAGCCGGTCGAGATCGACGTGCCGAGTGGGACCGTCGTCGAGCTGGCTGCTCGACCCGACATGCGGGCTACCCCCGCAGCGAGCGTGAACCCGACGCTGTCGGTTGTCAACGCGGACAGAACCCGCCCGAACGGTGCTGGAGGAACCCCCCATGACCTTCGACCGGCTGGTGGTTGTCGGCGATTCGCTCGCCGAGGCGACCGAATCGGTCATCCGGTACGTGACGCCGGAGAAGGAGTTCGTGAGGAAGTTCTTCGGTGGCACCGCCCCGTGCGACTGGATCGACGACGACCTGGAGGCCACGCCGGCCACGGTGGTGGTGATCACCTTCACGGGCAACAACATGACGCCCTGCATGCTCGATGCGGTGGGTGAGCGGATGATCGATGAGCCACTCGTCGAGAAGTACCGCAACGACGTGGGTGTGCTGATCGACCACGCGAGGGCTGCCGGGGCCTGGGTGGTGCTCGTCGGCCAGCCGCTGCGTCACCCCAGCTTCGACGCCGAACTCGAAGTCGAGGGCATCAACGCGGCCTACCGGGAGTACGCGGCTTCCATGTCGCACGTGTCTTACGTCGACGCCGGCCGCTTCGTCGAGACACCCGACGGGCGCTACACCGACCGCCTGCCGTGCACCGAGTTCGACATCGACTGCGCCCCAGACGGAACCACGGTGGTGCGTGGTGACGGTGTGCACTTCTGCCCGGTCGTCGGGGTGAGTCCCTGCCCGGTGTGGTCCAGTGGTGCCGTCAGATTCGGTTTCGGTATCGCATCAGCCGCCAATGACCCTCAGAGCTTCGACTGAGCGGGTACGGCCGGTCGTGAACCGCCCACATGGTTGCGATCCACGCGCGCTAGACAGGGACGATGAGCGACGTCGTCACGTGTCCGATCTGCACCATGCCCGAGCCACTCACGACGGCGGACGGCTTCGAGTGCGCGATCTGCGGGCACGAGTGGCTGGCCGGGCTCAGTGACGGCCTCGACGACGTGCGTGATGCCAACGGCAACCTGCTCGCCGCGGGCGACGACGTGATCGTGATCAAAGACCTCAAGCTCGACGGCAAGACCGGCGGCGTGAAGTCGGGGACCAAGGTCAAAGGCATCCGCCTCGTTGCCGGCGACCACCCGATCGACGGCAAGGTCAACGGCCGGGGCATCCTCATCAAGTCCGTGTTCGTCCGCAAGGCCTGACCAGCTCCGAATCGTCCGCCGAAGGCCGGACTCCGGCAGAGGTGCCGGCGCGTCGAATTCGGATGGGGCCCTTGCACGACGAGGGATCGCGCGACTCGACGTCGTCGCGACCCATCCCTACCAACGGTTGGTGCCAGCCGCCGGGGGCGACGTACGCAGTCACAGCGCGTGGATCCGTCGCAGCGCCGCACGACGCTGACCAGGGCGTTCGGCAGGGCTATACCGCAACTGCGTCATGGATCTTGGCAGCGGTCGCGAGGTCGAAGTAGTCCCGCCACACCGTGACCTTGCCGTCGTGCACCTCGAACACGCTGTTGACCGGCAGTTCCCTCCAGCCGTGATCGAGCCGGTGACGGTCCAGCCGCTCGAGGAACACCACCGGACCCGACGCCGCGCGCCGCAGGAGTAGGAACTCGTTCTCGTGGATCGGCGCGAAGAACGGCTCGAGTACCTCGAGCACCCCGGCATGACCGCACACCGTGCCGAGCGGGATGTTCGTGTACTCGACATCATCGGACAGAAACGAGAGTGCAAGGTCGAAGTTCATTGCGGCGAACGCGTCGAGAAACGCCTCCACCACATCGGACGGTTCATCAACGTGGTCGGTCATCAAGATCTCCTCGGCAATTGTAGTGATCGCTGCGAAACTGTAGTCGCACTGATCTTGCCGTGTGAAGCAGAGGTCGACGTCACGAAGCCGACGCCGCCCACTACCTGAGTGCAGGCGGATGAGCGCAGCCGCTCTTCAGCCCGACGCTCATTCAGGAGGTTCGGTCCTGCCGGTGAAGTCGTCCATCGTGTGGTACACGCCGATGACGTGGTCGGCGATGAAGTCGCGCACGCCGGTCGGGACGACACCTTTGAGCATCTCGCTGAGCATCACCGTCTTCGGCAGCACGACGAACGGCCGCCCGGCGAGCATCGCCGACCACGCCTCGTCGACGACCTCGGCAGGGTCGAGGAGCGGCAGCAGCGGCGCTGATCTCGCGCCGTCGAACATGCCGGTGCGCACGTAGTACGGGCACACGGTCGTCACCTTGACGTGGTCGAAGCCGGCCTGTTTGAGTTCCAGTCGGACCGAGTCCGACCACCCGATCACCGCCCACTTCGACGCCGCGTACACCGCCATTCGTGGGTTGGGCGTGAAGCCCGCCGCGGAGGCCAGGTTCAGCATCCGGCACTCGCCCGGCGCTGAGATCATCGTCGGGAGGAACTCGTGGGCGATGTACATCGGCGCCAGGGTGTTGACGTCGATCGTGAGCTTGGTGTCGCGTTCGACGTCGGTCTCCCAGAAGTACTTGTTGCCGCGGACGATGCCGGCGTTGTTGACCAGGACCTCGATGTGGCCGACATCGTCGAGGACCGCGGCAGCGGTGTCGGCGATGGCGTCGGCGTCGGCGACGTCGACGATGTAGCCGCTCACGTCGACGACGGATCCGCCGGCGGTGGCCTGGCCGTCGGCGAGCTCGGTGAGGGTGTCGTTCAGCGCGGACTCGTTGACATCCCAGAGCACGACGGCCGATGCCTGCTCGGCGATGGCGCGTTCGGCGAACAACCGGCCCATCCCCATGGCCGCCCCGGTGACGAGGACACGCTTGCCCTTGACCGATCTCATGCCGACTCCATCGTCTCGGCCACGGCGCCCGCCGCCTGCGCCGCCCGAGCGGCGAGCGCCGCGGCGCGGACCCGGGCGAAGTCCTCGTCGGTGTACGGCCCGTTGACACCCGAGATCGTCGCCAATTTCATGCCGTGCTTCAGCCCGAGCTGGTAGATCTCCTTGACCTTCGGCCAGCTGATGCTGCGACCGACCGTGAAGTTCTCGTAGCGACCCTCGAGAGCGAGCACGATCGTCTCGGCGAGGCAGGCGTAGGCGACGCGGTCGGGGAGGCCGATGCTCTTCATCCGCACCTCACCGGGCAGCTCCACCTCGCCGGACTCGATGACCAACACGTCGGGGCGTTTGACGATGTCCTCGGGTGACATGTCGAGCGGACGGGCGACGTCGGTGATCACGCAGCCTGGTTTGACGCGCATGATGTCGAGCACCTTGTGCCCGGCGGCCGAGGTGGCGGTGACGATCAAGTCCATCTCCGACAGAGCGGCCGAGGGGTCCGTCGCGACGTGCACGGTGGCGCGCGGGTTGTCCCGTTCGATGTCCTGCTTGATCTGGAGCAGCTTGGCGGTCTCCGGAGAGACGAGCCACAGCTCGTCGGACGCGAGCGCGAGCAGCCGAGCACACGCCGACCCGATCGCTCCGGAGGCACCGACGACCATCGCCTTGCCGCGCAGCGCGCCATCGTCGTCGACCTCGGCCATTCCGAGTCGACGCATCGCCTCGTGGGCCGCCCACAAGGCGCCCGAAGCGCTGTAGCTGTTGCCCGTCGTCACCGGCAGGGGCGCCTGCTTGGCGACGGTGACGCCGGCGTCGCCAACGACCTTGGTGAACGCGCCGAGCCCCATGAGCTGGGCGCCGAGACGCCGGGACAGCTCGGCGGCCTCGAGCAAGCGTGAGTACGTGAACTCGGGCGGGTGAGCGAGCATCTGCCTCGGGGTCCCACCGACGGTGATCAGCCAGCCCTCGGCCTCGTCGCCGGTGTCGGAGACGATGCCGGTGACGTGGCTGTAGACGAGCGGTGGCATGTAGGCGACGGTCTTCTCGACGACCCGGCTCATGCCGGGGATGCTCGTGATGTGCCCGAGCGGCTCGACGTTCTTGAAGTACTCGGTCGACAACGGGTGGATGACGAACGAGAAACGGCTCTTGCGGCGGCGGCCGCGGGGCCACAGCAGCCTCGGCTCGAGTTCGGCGTCCTGGATGAACCGGACGAGATCGTCGGTCGTGAGTTCGTGGCCCACCGGCAGGGTGGCGGCGACCATCGCCTCGTACATCGCCGGAACGACCACGAAGTCGAAGGGCCGCGGGGTGACGTCCACCACGAGGTCGGCCCCGAGCTTGCGGAGCGTGGCCAGCCGGTCCTCGGAGACCGTGCTGGTGATCACCGCCTTGCCGGCGAGGTCTGGCAGGCCGAAGCGCATCATCTCGGAGAACGAGCCGATGATCACGTCGGCGTCTGCGGCGGCGACGTGGGCAACCTTGTCGCTGACCCAGTCGAAGGGCCCGGCGACCTGATCCTTGACGAAGCCGGGAATCTGCCGCCACGCGAACTCGCCGATCCCGGCAGCGGTCGCCGTGACCGGATTGGTCTTGACCTGGCCGGGCAGCACGAGGTCGTGACCGGGCTCGTCGAAGATGATGTTGTCGGTGAACTCGCGGAGCACGGCGATGGTGCGCTCGCGCGTGGTTCCGCCGACGACGACGACGCGGGCGTTGGCGAAGTATCCCGGCATCTCGGCTTCGACGCGGCGGATCGCCCACTCCTGGAGGATGTCGGTGAGGAGGGAGTCGTCGCGGACCGGAACCCGCGTCGTCGAGCCCTTGATCCGCTGCAGGTCGTCGATCCGGCCGGCGAAGTGACCTGCGGCGCGTGCCTCCCTGATCCCGCTGACGGCGATTGCGTCGGCGTCCAGCGACCAGCGCCAGACAAGGTCCTCGGCGGCTGCGGCGTCGCCGTTCGTGCCGACGCGGACGAGGCGGAAGCGTTGACCGCCGAGCGTGACTCGCTCGTCGTAGTCCCACTCGTCGCCCTGGAACGTGACGTTGACGACGGTCTTCGGCTTGCGTGGAGTCACGGTCATCGGGCTTTCTCGTTGGCGATCGGGGCGTGTTCGGGGAGCTCGGCGAGCTCGGCGAGATGATGCTGGACGAGTTCGACGACGTGCAGCGGGTCGGGGATCATGCGGGCGTCGGTGGCGACGCCGACGCTGAGTGTGCCGGCGTAGCTGAACAGGGAGACGCCGAGCGGCTGGTCGCCCGAGGTCGGCACCCAGCCGAGGATCGAACGCACCGGCACTCCGGCCAGCGTCATCGCCACCCGCGGGCCCGGGACGTTGGTCAGCTGTCCGATCGTCTTGCTGGTGAAGAACTTGGTGACGCGGCGGGCGACCGCGGCGGGCGACTCGGCGATGGCTCGCTGGAAGCCGAAGGCGACCATCGGCTCGATGGAGTGCTTGAGTCGCGTCGTGCGCCGGTGGAGTTCGTCGATCAGGTCGCCCGGCTCGCGTATGCCGAGCGGCATCGAGAGCATCACGACGACGAAGTGGTTGCCGAGTTCATCCGGCAGGGCGGCGTCGATCGGCTGCAGCGACACCGGCATCATCCACGACAGGTCGGTGACTTCGCTGATCCCACGCTCGGCGAGGTACTCGGTGAGCGCCAGCGAGACCGCAGCGAGGAGGACGTCGTTCAGGGTGGCGCCGTGGGCATGGGCGGCTGCGCGGAGGCCGTCGAGCGGGACGGCTTCGATCCAGGCGACCGACTTGTCGACTCCGGCGTGCCCGCTCCACGCCTCGGCGTCGTGACCGTCGGACAGCAGCATCCGGCCGATCTCGCGCCAGGAGTTGGAGATGGCGTTGTCGATCGAGGCGATCCCGGTGAGCGCATCGACGAGCTTGTCGGGATGGCGGACCAGGTCGAACGCCTCTCCGAGGTGGTGGGAGAGCTCGAGCGGGTTCGTCGTCGACACCAGGGTGCGCCCGGCCGATGCCACCTCCTGGCCGGCGTGACCGACGTAGTCGAGGGCGTCGGAGACCGTGTGCTCGACGACGTGGAGCACTCGTTCGAGGGGGTGGTGGTGTTCTCCGGCAAGGTTGCGACCGACCGCCTCGGGGGTGGCGCCGTCGACCGGGTCGCAGAGGCCGAGGAGGAGCTGCACCAGCCGGATGCCGTCGCCGATCCCATGGTGGAGCCGGCTGTAGACGTAGCCGCCCTCGTGGACGCCGTCCGGCCCGGTGAGGATCTGGATCTCCCACAACGGCCGGGAGCGGTCGAACGGAACCGAGAGCTGGGTGGAGACGTAGGCGCGAACGGCCTCGACGCCTCCGTCATCGAGGACCACCTGGCGCACGTGCCGTTCGATGGCGAATTCGACGTCGTCCTCCCACATCCAGACCCCGTCGCGCTCGACGGCGACCTGGGAAAGGACCCGGTACTTGCGGACCATACGTTCCATGACCAGCTCGGCGAGGACCTCGAGATCCGGGAGGTCGTCGAAGCCGATCAGTCCATTGACGTGCATGAGGTTGTGCGGCTCGTCCATGAGGAGCCACGTGAGGTCCTCCGGCGCGATCTGCGTTCCCATGCTCGCTCCTCCGTCACGCGGACGTGACTCATGCCGGGGCCCGTCGTGGTGACGAGTCCGAGCCTACTGCGCGCTGCGCGGCGGCGGCCTCAGCGAGAGTTGCCGCTTCCAGATCGACGCATCGGCCAGACAACGATTCGAGGATCGACAGCACGACCGAAGTGACCGCGGCGGCAATCGTCGAATTCATGCTCGGCGCGCTCCTCGACAACCCCCTTCGTCTGGGTGGTGAGCTTCGACGCGAACTCGTGGGAATGCGCTCCGCCCGACGCGGGGTCTACCGAATCATCTACGAGATCAACGACACCGACCACCTGGTCATCGTCTACCGCATCGAGCATCGCGCGACGGCTTACCGTCGCCGCTGACCACCCCCGCTCACCCGATGACGACCGGGATGGCCCCGAAGTCGCCGGGGTCGGTCTCCAAGCCGGTGCCACCGCGGATCAGCAGTGCCACCACGTCACCCTCCGTCGCGCCGCTCAGGTCGAGCGACACGGAGTAGGGGAGCGCCTCTCCGAGGTTGCCGGCCATCGCGACCTGGCGGTCGAACTCGTTGCCGGCGCGACCGGCCTCGAAGGCGCTCACCACGATCGTCGCTTCGAATCCGGTGCCCACGCCCTCGACGGTCAGCATGCCGGCGGGTACGGTGGCCATCGGCTCAGGTGTGGTGATCGTGGCGACGTCGCTGGCGGCGGCGAGCACGAACCAGCCGTCGTCGGGACCGAGCTGACGCAGGAACAGCACGCTGCGGGCATCACCGATCGCTACGCCGTCCGCGGAGGCGAACACCTCCATCTCGCCGCTGCGCGAATCACCGGCCACGAACTCGCCAAGCATCGGTCCGTCACCGAACACGCCGGCAAGGAAGTCGGTGGCGGCAGCCTCGGGTGTCGTGAACACCACATCAGGCGCCGGCCAGATCGCAGGTTGCATGTCCGCCGGCACGGTCGTGGCCGGCTCGGTGGTGGAAGGCTCGGTGGTGGCTCGGTGGTGGATGGCTCGGTGGTGGGCGCTGCGGTGGTGGGCACTGCGGTGGTGGCGGTTGTCGTCACAGGCGGCGCGGTGGTGCTGGTCGTCGTTTCGACGGTCGTGCCGTCGCTGGACGACTCGCTGCTGCACGCCCCGATCAGAGTGAGTGAAGTGACGAGGGCCACGCAGGTTCGAAGGCGAGGCACGGCGGGCTCCTTTCTGCGCATCGTGAACGGCGGACGGTTCGCGACACCGCGCTGACACGCTCCAACACGGTCTCTCGTTCTCCACGGTACGCCCGGTCCGCCGCAGCGCCAGGGCCGCACGTCCCGTCGGCGCCGACGGCGCAGCCTCGGATCTACAGACTGGCTTCGATGGCAGCGACCAGGGCAGGGTCGTCGGGGGCCGTCATCGGGGAGTATCGGGTGATGGTCCCGTCGGGGGCGATCAGGAACTTCTCGAAGTTCCAGCGGATGTCGCCGCTGTGGCCCTCGGCGTCGGCGACCTGCGTCAGAGCCTCATAGATGGGGTGGCGGTCGTCGCCGTTGACGTCGATCTTCTCCATCAACGGGAACGTGACGCCGTACGTGGTGGAGCAGAACGTCTCGATCTCTTCAGCGGTGCCCGGCTCCTGGCCGAGGAACTGGTTGCACGGGAACCCGATCACGGTGAACCCCTTGGGGCCGTAGGTCTTCTGGAGTTCCTCGAGGCCGGTGTACTGGGGTGTGAGCCCGCACTTCGAGGCGACGTTGACGGCGAGGATGGTCTGGCCGGCGTAGGTGCCGAGCGAGGTCGGCTCGCCCTGGAGGGTGTTGATGGGTGCGTCACTGAGCGTCATGGCGACCGATTCTTGCTGACGCCCCGGTCAATCGTCGTGTCGGCCGATCGACCACCCAGCCTGTCGTGCCACACCCCACCCGACCCGGGAGGCTGGGGTCCGGAAACCCGAAAACCCGGAAACGCTCGTGGGGTGCGCTCCGGTGCGGGTCACTCGACTCGAATCGGGCACCATGATCGGGCGGGACCACCAACGAGCCGCAGCGTCGGCGGAGACCGGCTTGTTCATGCAGCACCATCACGACCACGACTCGAGCAGAATCCCCAGCGCAGGCGAACCATCGGTGCCGAGGAAGCCGAAGCAGGAACAGGAGGATGCGTCGACCGATGTGACCGAGGTGGCACCAGGAATCGTTCGGACGCAGCTTCCGATCAGCATGCCGGGGCTCGGACACGTGAACTGTTACGTGCTGGAGGACGAACGGGGTGTTGCGGTTGTCGATCCGGGCCTTCCCGGTCAGGAATCGTGGGACCACCTGGTCGACCGCCTCGCTCGAGGCGGATGGGCCGTCGACGACGTCCACACCGTGGTCGTCACCCACTCGCATCCCGACCACTTCGGCGGGGCCATGCGACTCCACCACGAAGCCGGCGCCGAGATCGTCACGCACGAGTCATTTCGCACCATCTTCGACACCGCCGACCTCGATGACCACGAGGACTCCGGCGAGCTCGACGTCAACTCCCCTGACGATCGCGACGCGGCGATGGAACGCTACTTCGCCAAGCCGTCACCGTGGGGAGGGCGCCGTGCCGGGCCGTCCCCCGAGTTCCTTGCGCGGATCCGCGACGCTGGCGGATCGGCAGGATCGATCTTCGCGACCCCGAGGCCGACACGACCGCTGGTCGACGGGCAGACGATCGAGCTGGCGCGACGCGAGTGGGTGGCGATGCACACGCCGGGCCACACCTACGACCACCTCTGCCTGTACGACCCCGAGTTCGGCGTGGTGCTGACCGGCGATCACGTACTCCCGTCCATCACGCCCCACATCAGCGGATTGGCACCGGACCTCGATCCGCTCGCTCTGTTCTTCGAATCGTTGCAGCGAATGGCCGAGATGAACGACGTCTCGATCGCCCTTCCGGCCCATGGCCATCCGTTCGTGGACCTCCGCGGACGGGCCGAGCACATCATCGAACATCACGAGGAGCGACTCGACATCATCCGCGACGCGCTGCCCGCCCTCCCGAACGGCACGGTCGCCGAGTTCATGCGCGTGCTGTTCAAGGAGCGATCGTGGGGTGACATGGCCGAGAGCGAGACGTACGCCCACCTCGAGCACCTCCGCGAGCGTGGCGAGTTGATTCGGCAATTCGACGAAGGTCTCGCTCGCTACTCGCTCGCCTGCTGAACCGGTTCAGGCGGTGGGACCGTCGCTGGTCGCCGGCGATGCGATCGATCGGGTCGTCGCCGCTCCGGCGAGTTCTCGATCGAAGGTCAAGCTAGCGGTCGCTCCGTGGACGAGTGCAGTGTCGAGCACGATCACGTCGGGGAGCCGCAGGCTCGTCGCCGCTCGAAGCTTGGCCCAACGAAGCGGCGCGTCCGCGTCCACCTCGACGATCTCGAACGCCGCATGTACGGCGGTCGCGGCGGTGTCGAGTCGGTCGAGTCTGGCGGGGCCGACCAGGCATTCGGCGAAGGTGACCGGATGCAGGACGATGACCTCGTCCACGGTCGCGTTGTTGAAGGTGACAGCCATCCGATGATGGGGATCTCCGGCGTCGTCAGCGGACGATCACCGTCGGGCAGCTGCTGTGCGTGGCGGCCGCGCTGGCGATCGACCCGAAGAGCATCGCCCGGAATCCACCGCGGCCCCGCGAACCGACCACGAGCAGACTGGCGGTCTTGGACAGCTCCAGCAGCGCGTCGGCCTCGTTGCCCTCGACGAGTTCACCGCGAACGTTGCCCGCACTCACCGAGCGGGCAGCTTCGACCGCCCTGTCCAGGATCAGCTCCGCATCGACCGGTGTGAAGTCGTCGGCACGATCGATACCACCCATCGTCAGGTGGTAGCCGTACTTCCAGACGTGCACGATGACCAGTTCACTGCCCCGACGGTCGGCTTCTTCGACGGCCCATCGCACGGCGTGGTCGGCATGCTCGGAGCCATCGGTCCCGACGACGATGCGTGAGGTCGGCGCCTGCGGTCCCGCCGGCACGACGACCACCGGGCAGGGACTCGACGCAAGGAGTGAACCGGTCGCCGAGCCGAGCAGAAACCGCGTGATCGCTCCGGCGCCGGAACTCCCGACGACGACGAGGTCGGCGTTCTCGGCCTCGCCGAGCAGCGCCATGGCGGGGCTCAGGCGCACGGTTGCGATGTCGAATTCGACGCCGGGATGACGTTCGAACACCGTCGTCGTGGCCTTGCGGAGGCGATCCAGGCACTCCGCGGCGATCTCCGTCATGTCGAACCCCGACCCGCTCGCGCCGGAGCCGAAGTCGGTGACCGGCTCCATGGAGTACGAGGAGATGACGCGGACGCAGGCGCCCCTCGACTCGGCTTCGGACGCGGCCCACTCGATGGCGCTCAGCGACGACTCGGAGCCGTCGAAGCCGACGACGAGTCGTTGGTGGAGGGTCGGATCATTCGCGCCGGTCGCGGTCATGGTCCGATGGTCGCGCCGGCGACTCGTCGGGGCCAGGGGCAAACGGCCTGCCGACCGTTCAGGGACGTAGGCCCCTGATCAGCGTGGTTGTGATCCGTCAGAGTTGAATCGTGACGGATCCATCGGGTGAGAACCGAACAGTCATTGTCGGCGTCGACGGCTCGGCCAGTTCGGCGACCGCGTTGCAGTGGGCGGTCGATCATGCGGACCATCTCGGTGCCATCGAGCCGGTGATGGCGTTCGGGGCCGGGCTGTACGCATCGGGCTTCGGTCCGCTCGAAAGAGACGACGAGCGCGGAGGACCGTACCGGGACGACGCGATCTGGCGTCTTCGAGCGTTCCTCGTGGAGCATGCGCCGTCGCTCGTCGACGTCGGACGGGTGGTCGAGGGTCGCGCCGGTGCGGTCCTGCTCGAAGCCGCCGCCGGGTCGGAACTGCTCGTGGTCGGGACCCGAGGATTGAGTTCCCGGGTCGATCTCTCGCTCGGGTCCGTCGGCGCCTACTGCGCACGGCACTCCACGGTGCCGGTCGCGTTGATCCCGCCGGAGGTTCCGCCCGTCCACGATGGGCTCGACGTCGTGGTGGGGTTCGACGGGTCGCCGCATGCAGTCAGCGCGCTGCAATGGGCGCTCGAACATCTCCGTCGGTCCGCTCGGGTGATGGCCGTTCGGGCCTACTCGAGCGAGGCGGTCGTCGGCGATCCGTCGTCACCGTCGCCCGAGGAGTCCGAAGCCGTCGTGCGTCGCGAACTCGAAAGAGAGGTGGCGGCCGTGCTGACCGACTTCTCCACGCATCCGGAGGTCGAGTTGGCTGGTGGTGCCGGGTGACCCGCGGGCTGCGTTACGGGCTGCGGCCGGCGCTGCCGATCTCCTCGTGATGGGCTCGCGGGGCTCGGCGCACTCGATCAACTACTGATCGGGTCGGTGGCGATCGCGCTTGCCCACCATCCCACGGTCCCGACGATCATCGTGCCCCACCACGGACACGATGACTTCTGACGGGCGGCATCACGAGGACGACGGTGGGACGAACTGGTCGATGGCGATGAAGGTGGCCTTCGAGCGCGCCAGCACCTGGCCCGTGGTGACGAGGGTCAACTCGCCCGTCATGAACAACTTGCGTCCCTCGCGTCGATCGAGACGCACCCGGCAGGTCAGCGGCTCACCGATCGGGACGCCCGCCTCGTAGCGCATCCACAGCTCACCGGTGAACGCGGACTGGGCCTGGATGTGCAGGACGAATCCGAAGACGTCGTCGAACAGTGCAGCGACGATCCCGCCGTGGCTCCGCTCGGGTGCGCCTTCGTGGGCGGCACGCAGTGTCAGCGACGCAACCGCCTCGTCGCCATCGCGCCGAACCTCGATGTCCAACCCCCACGGGCTGGCCCGGCCCGAGACGGGTCGCTCGTCGTAGGTCGTCATGATCGATCCGTCGGGTGACGGCTCGCCGAACTGGCCGTCGCGGCGTACCTCGCTTCGCGACCTGACTGCGCCGTCGCGGAGTTGCCGGGTGAGACCGTCGAGCGTTCGAGTGACGTCGTCGAGCAGTTCGATCGGCGCATGATGACCGACGAGTGCATGCCCGACGTCACGAATGGCTCGCCCCGCGTCGGCTCGTGCCTCGGTCACCCGGTCGGGGTGGTCGTCCTGGGCGACGTGGACCAATGGGTCGAGGTGGGCGTCGGACACGCCGCAACCCTACGGGCGACGCCCGCGCGACGTTCACCGGCGTGGCAGGGCACCTACCACGCCCTGCTGATGCTGCCGACGTTTCCCCGATGACGCAGGAACCCTGGCCGTGGGGTCGTGTAACTGCTCTGGACGCTCGAGCCCGGCCACCCTGATCGCGCGAACCCTGAAGTCGACCCTCTGTGTCCATGATCGGTGAGACAGGTTCGGTGTCTGACTGATTGGAGTGGTGATGGGTTCGAAGACCACAGCGCAGAGCCCCGTGCGAGTCGGCAAGACTCAGCCCGGTGAGGGCAATCGAAAGTCGTTGCGGTCCCCGAAGATCACCTCCAGGTGAACGCCCGGTTCGGCGGATCTTCCGCGCCGACTACAAGCTGTCGGTGCTCGCCGAATACGACTCGTACTCCGAACCTGGCGAGCGTGGCGCCCTGCTACGCCGCGAAGGCCTGTACTCATCGCTCATCTCCGACTGGCGGCGCCAGCATCGCGAAGGCACCCTCGTGGTGACCGAAGGCCGTGGCTCCGAAGGTGGCCGCGGTGTCCCGTCACGATCCGAAGTGCAGAAACTTCGCGCCGAGAACGAACGCCTGCGCACCAAGCTCGCCAAGGCCGAAGCAATCATCGAGGTCCAGGGAAAAGTGCAAGCGCTCTTGGAAGAGCTCTCCAAGAGCGCGGACACCGACGACACGTAGACACCATCATCGACGCCGCCATCGACGAACTCGCCGTCACCATCGGCCGATCCCGAGCATGCCGATGCCTCGGACGATCCCGCGCCACCCACTACCGGCGACACCGCACCCCACGCCCTACCGGCCCACCACGACCACGCCCACGATCCCACCGGGCGCTCACCGACACCCAGGTCGACGAGATCCTCGCCGTGTTGAACTCCGAGCGGTTCTGTGACCAAGCCCCCGCCCAGATCTGGGCGACCCTGCTCGACGAGGGCCGCTACCTCGCCTCGGTGTCCACGATGTATCGGATCCTGCGCTCGCAACACCAGGTCCGTGAACGACGCCGCCAAGCCCGTCACCCTGCTCACGTCAAGCCTGAACTCGTCGCCACCGGACCGAACCAGGTGTGGTCCTGGGACATCACCAAACTCGCCGGACCCCACAAATGGAACTGGTTCCACCTCTACGTCATCTTGGACGTCTACTCCCGTTACGCCGTCGGCTGGCTCGTCGCACCACGCGAATCCGACCGCCTCGCCGAACAACTCATCGCCGCCTGCGCCCGCCGCCGAGAACATCCCCGCCGGCCAACTCACCCTCCACGCCGACCGCGGCTCCTCGATGACCTCGAGAACCGTCGCCCAACTCCTCGCCGACCTCGGCGTCACCCGCTCCCACTCGAGACCCCACGTCTCCAACGACAACCCCTACTCCGAATCACAATTCAAAACCCTGAAGAACACACCCCGCTTCCCCGAACGGTTCGCCAGCCTCGCCCACGCCCGCAGCTTCACCGACACCTTCTTCGACCACTACAACCACCACCACCGCCACTCCGGCATCGGCTACCACACACCCGCCAGCGTCCACCACGGCCACCACCACGCCATCAGAGCCCACCGCCAAGCCGTCCTCGACCACGCCTACACACTCGAACCCCACCGCTTCCGACGACCACCCAAAGCACCCCAAGTCCCCAACATCACCTGGATCAACCAACCCCAACCAGATCTGTCTCACACCCCTTGACATCTTCCGTCCCGGCGAACTCGGGACTGTCAGACGATTGGTGTAACTGGTCTGGCGGTGCATGTTGGCTGTTGGGATCGTAGGCCTCAGAAGAGGCGGCCCTCGAAGGTGATGGCGAAGGCGTTGAGGGCGGGCTTCCAGCGGTTCATCCATCGTTCTTGGCCGGTGCCGGTCGGGTCGAGCGAACGCACGACCATGTAGAGGCACTTCATCGCTGCCTGCTCGTTCGGGAAATGCCCCCTCGCCCGGGTCGCTCGCCGGAACCTGGCGTTCAGCGACTCGATCGCGTTCGTGGAATAGATCACTCGTCGGATCTCGGGTGAGTAGTCCAAGAACGGCACGAACTCGGACCAGGCGTTGGCCCACAGGGTGCGGATCGCCGGGTAACGGTCGCCCCATTTGTCGTGGAACTCGTCGAGGCGAACTTGGGCGTCGTCTTCGTTGACGGCGGTGTAGACCGGTCGCAGGTCTTTGGCCATGGCGTCCCAGTCGCGCCGGCTGGCGAGGCGGAACGTGTTGCGAATCAAATGCAGCACACAGGTCTGCACCACCGCGAGCGGCCAGGTCGCTTCGATCGATTCGGGCAACCCTTTCAGTCCGTCGCACACGACGATGCAGACGTCGTCGACACCACGGTTCTTGATCTCGGTCAACACCTGCAACCAGTACTTGGCGCCCTCGCCGCCGGTGCCGACCCACAACCCCAAGATGTCGCGTTGACCGTCAACAGTGACGCCGATGGCGGTGTAGACGGGCCGGTTGGCGACTTGACCGTCGCGGATCTTCACCATGATCGCGTCGATGAAGATCACCGGATACACACGGTCGAGTGGCCGGTTCTGCCACTCGGCCAAGTCCTCGAGAACCCGATCAGTGATCTTCGAGATCGTCTCGCGACTCACCTCGGTCCCATACGTCTCGGCGAGATGGGCTTGGACCTCACCAGTCGTCAACCCCTTTGCGATGAGCGAGATGACCATCGAGTCGACCCCGTTCAGCCGACGTTGGCGCTTCTTCACCGTCGCGGGTTCGAAGCTGCTGTCACGATCGCGGGGCACGTCGATGTCGACTGGGCCGATCTCGGTGATCACCGTTTTCGAACGGGTCCCGTTACGAGAGTTGGCGCCGTTGCGGCCGGCAGCGTCGTGCTTGGTGTAGCCGAGATGCTCATCCATCTCGACCTCCAACCCGGTCTCGAGGATCTGCTTGGTGAGCTCACCCAACAACCCTCCCGGGCCGACCAAGTCGATGCCGTCAGCGTGTGCTCGCGCGACGAGCTCTTCCGCGATCGACTGGTCGAGTCGACCGTCATCGTTGTCGTTGGTGGGCGGTGTCGCCACCACCACATCATGGTCTGTCATTGTCTGTCCTTCCGGCCGAACCATGACGGTTCAGCGTGTCAGGCCAGACCAGTTCCACCGTTCATCTGACAGTCCCGCGAACTCTGTGACACCCCCTCGTCATGATGGGGATATGGAGATCAGCGCAGTTGTCGAGCGAATCGGGCGCATCGGCGCAGCGCGCGTCGACCTTGCTGCGGGCCGCACCGACCGAGAATCTGCGTTGGTTGATGTGCGCAGGGTGCGGGCCTGGTTGGACGCGTCGGAGGCTGATCTGGTTCGGGGGCTGGCGGCGCTGGTGTCGTTCCCGGAGCAGGCCATCGCTGAGTCGTCGAAGGGGTCGCTGGGTCAGGCGTCGGCGGTGATGGAACGTGCGGCGACGTTGGAGTCGGCGCGGGCGATGGCGGCGGCGTTGGATCGTGGAGCGGTGACGGCTGGTCATGTCGATGCGATCACCCGGGTCGGCAGGACGCTGGATGCGGCCCAGCGGGACGAACTGATGGAACGGGTGGATGCGCTGGTGGTCGTGGCTGAGCACGCCAGCGAGGCGGAGTTCGCTCGGCGGGTGCGTGACGAAGCCCGCCGGGTGCAGGCCGCCGACGGTATGGACACCCTGGAACGTCAACGCCGCGCGACCAGCTTGCGGACGTGGGTGGATCTCGACGGCATGTGGAACGTGCGTGGTCGCTTCGACCCCGTCACCGGTGTCAAGCTCGACGCACGACTCACTGAATCGTTGCAGGCCTTGTTCGCTGCTTCCATCCCCGACGGCTGTCCAACCGATCCGACCGCAAAGCAGGACCATCTGCGAGCCTTGGCGTTCGCGGACATGACCCTCAACGGCGGCAGCGGATCGAAGCCGGGCCGGGCGGAGTTCGTCGTCGTGATCGATGCCGACGCCCCAGCCCTGACCGGACCGGTGGCAGAGTTCTCGATCCCCGTCGAGATCCCGGCTCGGGTGCTCGCAGAGCTGGCCGACGACGCCGATGTCCGTACCGTCGTGGTGCGCAACGGGATCGTGCTGCATGCTCCTGGGAGCCTCGACCTGGGTCGCACCACACGGTTGGCGAACCGGGCGCAACGTCGAGCGTTGCGTGGCCTGTATGCGACGTGTGGGATCCCGGGCTGTCACGTCCACTACGACCGCTGCAAGCTGCATCACGTCATCTGGTGGCGGAACGGGGGCCGCACCGACCTCGACAATCTCCTGCCGGTCTGCGTTCGGCACCACCACAAGATCCATGACTCGGGCTGGGAACTCACCGTTGGCCCCAACCGCCGACTCACCATCCGCTATCCCGATGGCACCACCCAAACCACCGGACCCCCCACCATCCGCGCCGCCTGATCGTTACTCATGGTGTCGGACACATCGGTAGCAGATCGCGGAACGGGTCTGCCAGGTGCTGTCCGGGCGAAGTACGAAGTGGAGCGATCCTGGTGTACCGCATCGACGGCGGCTTGATCAGCGAAATCCTGATCCTTGACCGAGGGGCCGGGGGTTCGGCCGACTGAGCCCGGCCGCGAGCAGGCCGGACTCGTGACACGCCACGCGGCGACGCCCGCGGCTTCATGGGAACTTCATCGTCATCGCGACGAGCGCTTCACGGGGTGGCAGTTGGATGAGTGGTGCAAGGACAAGAGCCCGACGGAGATCCGGAGAAGGGCTCCGGCAACGCCAAAGGTTCGAGACACTCAGAAGGGAGTGGTCATGAAGAAGATGTTGCTCACACTCACCACAGTCGGAGTGCTCGCCGTTCCGGCGGGCATGGCCCTGGCCCAGTCCGACACCACCGAACCGGCAGCACCGGTTCCCACCTGTGTCGATCCCGTGCAAGACCGGGATCGGGATCGTGACCGCACCGCAGACCAGGATTCGCTGGGCGCGCAGGATCAAGTGCGCACGCAGCTGCGGACGCAGCTCCATCTCGAGGACGGCACCTGCGACGCTGACTGCACGGGTGATCAGGCCCGCCAGCAGGAACACACCCGCCTGCAGGAGCAAGCCCAGCTTGCCGACGGCACCGGCGTCGGCGCCATGCATCGCATGGGCGAGATGGGTGCTGCCGCAACCAGCCGCGGAAATGGCTGACACCGGACAGCTGCCGGGACGTGATGTCCCGGCAGTTCCGCGTCCACGCATAACACCATGAAGGAGGTCATCATGAACCCGACACGCATGTTCGCAGTGCGTCAGCTGTCGAATCGCGCGCTCGCACTCGCTGCAGCGACCGTCATGGCATTCGGAGCGACCGCCTGTGACGACACCGCAGCGGAGCCAAGCGCCACCACTTCCACCCCGATCCCGACGGCGACGGCCGACGGGTCCGTCGAGGCCTCGGTGCTCTCCGACGACGAGGTGGCCGGCCTGTTGTGGATGCGTGAGGAGGAACAGCTTGCCCACGACGTGTACGTCGCGCTCGGTGAGCTGTGGGGCCTGCCGATCTTCGAGAACATCGCTGCGAGCGAGGGCACCCACATCGAGGCAGTGTCCCGTCTGCTCGATCGGTACGGCATCGACGACCCGGCGCAGGGCAATGAACCGGCCACGTTCACCGACCCTGCGATCCAGACCCTGTACGACCAGCTGGTGGCTGATGGCGGCGCGTCGCTCGAAGCGGCCTTGGCAGTGGGAGCGCTGATCGAGGAACTCGACATCAGTGACTTGCAGGAGCGCAGTGCAGAGACCGACGTCGCCGAGATCACCAGGGTGTACGCGACCCTCGAACGCGGCTCGCGCAACCACTTGCGTGCCTTCACGTCCCAACTCGATTCGCGCGGGGTGCCGTACGAGCCCACTCAGCTCGACCCGGCCACCTTCGACGCGATCGTGTCCAGCGAGATGGAACGCGGACAGGACGGCTGACGTCGTGAGCAACGATGGATCGTTCCGGCGCCGGCAACGACGGGACTCCTACGATGAACTTCGTGCCGCGTGAACGAATCCTGGTGGTCGACGACGAGGCCGGCATCCGCGACCTCGTCGGCTCGTACCTACGCAGCGAGGGGTTCGAAGTGGAAGAAGCCGTCGACGGCGAGGACGCTCTGGCGAAGTTCGGTCGGCATCCTCATGATCTGGTCGTGCTGGACCTCCGCCTGCCGGGCATCGGCGGGCTCGACGTGTTGCGTGAGATCCGGCGCACATCGCAGGTGTACGTGATCGTGCTGACCGCCCGGGCCGACGAAACCGACAAGTTGATCGGGCTGGAGCTCGGCGCCGACGACTACATCACCAAACCGTTCAGCCCACGCGAGCTCGTGGCCCGCGTGCGCGCCGTGCTTCGTCGACGTCGCGATGGCGGTCCCGACGACGACGATGTGACCCGGTTCGACGGCCTCGTCATCGATGTCGGTCGCCACGAAGTACGCGTCGACGACGAGCCGGTCGAACTGACGAGTCTGGAGTTCCAGCTCCTTGCCAGCCTTGCGGAGGCGCCGGGACGAGTCTTCACACGCCGTCAACTCATCGAGCGCGTGTGGGGGTGGGATTTCTACGGCGACGAACGCCTGGTCGACGTCCACATCGGGAACCTCCGCAGAGCCATCGGCGACGCTGCCGACGAACCCCGATTCGTCGGGACCGTACGTGGCGTCGGATACAAGTTCGTGGCGCAACCGTTGTGACGATCCCGTTGCTTCCTCGCCGACTGCGCACGCGACTGTTCCTGTCGTACGTGGTGGTCGTGGCTGCCGGCGCTGTCGCGATGCTGGTCGTGGGCACGGTGGTGACCAGGACGGCGTACGAGCAACGCATCGGCGGGTTCGGGCTCGGTCGCGGTCAGGGCCGCTCCGACACTGTCAGCGAATCTCAACTCCGCTCGGCGCTCGATGAGTCGCTCACTCCGGCACTGCTCGTCGGAGTCGGCGCGGCGTTGTTCACGGCCACGATCGTGGCGCTGTTCGTCGGCGCCCGGTTGTTGCGCCCCATCGACGAACTCCGGGCGGCGACTCGCCGGATGGCTGCCGGCGACTATGCGGTGAAGGTGCCCGTACCCGCCGAGATGGAGCTGGCCTCGCTGGCGAACGATGTGAACGAACTCGGTGAGCACCTTGCGACCACCGAGCGACGTCGCACTCAACTCCTCGGCGAGGTGACCCATGAGCTGCGTACGCCGATCACCGTCATTCGGGGGCAGACCGAAGGGCTCATCGACGGTGTGGTGGCACCCTCGGTGGAGGTGTACGCGGCGATTGCCGACGAGGCGGCGCGCCTGCAGCGAATGGTCGACGATCTCACGCTTCTCTCGCGGGCCGACGAAGGCACGCTCGAAGTCCATCTCGCCGACCTCGATCTGGCAGCGGTGGCCGTCACCGCGGCCGAACGGCTGAGGCCGCAGTTCGACTACGCGAACGTCGCCCTCGTCATCGACGTCGACAACCCGCCCGGGCCGCTCCCGGTTCGTGGTGACAGCGATCGGTTGGCGCAGGTGTTGTCCAACCTGTTGGGCAATGCGCTCGGCCACACTCCGCCGTCCGGCACCGTGACGCTGCGCTGCGGCCGTGACCGGGCCATGGCGTTCGTCGACGTGGTCGACACCGGGCCCGGCATTCCCGACGACGAGCTCGAACGCATCTTCGAACGCTTCTACCGCAGATCCGGCGATGGCGAATCAACGGTGGGTCCACTCCGAGCCGGGCGCGGGATCGGCCTGACGATCGCTCGCAGCCTCGCTCGCGCTCAAGGTGGCGACGTCGTCGCGTCATCGGCAGGACCGGGCAGGGGCGCAACGTTCCGGATGACGATCCCATCGAACGTCGGCCGAGCGCCTGGGTGAATCGGCACGAAGATACGGTTCCGCGGGTGACCGAGGACACGACCGTCGCCGACGCTGCGGCCACAGTCGGGGGTACGCAGCGCGTGCACGTGGTGGTGATCGGAGCGGGGTTCGGTGGCATCCGAGTGGCGAAGGGCCTCAGCGAACTCGATCTCCACCGAGCCGGCGCCCCGTGCGAGGTCGCCGTGACGGTCATCGACGCGAACAACTTTCACACCTTTCAACCGCTGCTGTACCAAGTGGCCACGGCCGGCCTCGACAGCGACGACGTGTGTTTCCCGGTGCGAGCCATCATTCGCACGCATCGTTCGACTCGATTCGTGCTCGGTTCGGTGCGGGCCGTCGACCTCTCCACACGAACCGTGACGATCGATGAGGATCGGTGCATCGCCTACGACTATCTCGTCGTCGCGGCCGGGAGCGTCAGCGCGGACTTCGGGATCACCGGGGTTGACGCCCACACTTTCGCGTTGAAGACGATTCACGACGCGGCTCGCGATCCGGGACCACCTCGTGGCGAGGTTCGAGGCGGCCAGCAGCCGTCCTCACGGAACGGTCGACCTCGGCATGATCGTCGTCGGCGGAGGGCCGACGGGCGTCGAGATGGCCGGCAGTCTGCGCGAACTCGTCGACAAGGTCCTCCGCAGGGACTTCCCCGAGTTCGCCGACGACCGTGTGCCCATCACGCTCGTCGAAGCGGCCGACCGAGTGCTCGGACCGTTCCATCCGTCGCTGTCGGAGCGGGCTCGACGGTCGCTGGTTCGCCGGGGTGTCGACGTCGAGACCGGTACCAGTGTCGATCACGTCGAACACGAAACGGTCGTCCTCACCGATGGCCGACGGCTCACCGCCGGGACGATCGTGTGGGCCACGGGGGTCAAGGCCAACCCTGTCGCATCACTCCTCGGTGTCGAACTCGGCCCTGGAGACCGGATACCGGTTGGCGCCGACCTGTCGCTTGCCGAGCATCCCGAGGTGTTCGCGATCGGCGACATCGCGCTCTCGCCGACTGCCGATGGCCGGCCCTTGCCACAGGTCGCACAACCGGCGATCCAAGGCGGCAAGCACGTGGCGTTGCAGATCGCAGCGCGCATCGAGGGTCGGCCGACGAGTCCATTCGTGTACAGGGACAAGGGCTCGATGGCCACCATCGGTCGTCACCAGGCGGTCACCGAGTTCCCGAACGGTCTGCGATTCCACGGCGTGGCCGGCTGGCTGATGTGGCTCGGACTCCACATCGTGTACCTCATGGGTTTCCGGAATCGAGCGAACGTGCTCGTGAACTGGGCGTGGAACTACGTCACCTACGACCACGGTTCCCGAAACCTGATCCTCGACAGCGGCCGATCTCCCAGCGATCGCACCGGCGCTCACCGTCCCTCGTCCGAGGGGACGTGACATCGCCTGGTGACCTATCGTCGCATCTCGGAGGAGATCGAGATGACGAGCCTGCACGACCGTCCGAACACCGCACTCGTGGTGATCGACGTCCAGAACAACGTGGTGGGCAATGCCCATGAGCGTGATCGTGTGGTGGCAAACATCGCCACGTTGGTCGACCGGGCCAGGGCCGAGGACGTCGCGGTGATCTGGGTGCAGCACTCCGACGACGACCTCGTGGCCGACACCGATGGTTGGCGGATCGTGCCGGAGTTGCAGCCTGGCGCCGCTGAGCCGGTGGTACACAAGGCCTACGGCGACTCCTTCGAGGCGACCACGCTCGAGTCCGAACTGGCAGCACGGGGCGTCGGCCGCGTTGTCGTCACCGGGGCCCAGACCGACGCCTGTATCCGCGCCACGCTGCACGGCGCGTTCGTGCGCGGCTACGACACGACGCTGGTCGCCGACGCGCACACCACCGAGGACCTCTCCGACTACGGACTTCCCCCGGCCGACAAGGTGATCGCCCACACCAACATGTACTGGACGTGGCAGGGCGCTCCCGACCGGGTCGCATCGGTGGTCGACGCCGCCGACGTCGACTTGGGAGATCGGGTCGGCACGTCATGAGCTCGCCCGAACCCGTCCTCATCGTCGACGACCCGATCGCCAAGGTCCGACGGCTCACGCTCAATCGGCCCGCCAAGCGCAACGCGCTCAACGACGATCTGCGCGGAGCGCTCTTCGCTGCGCTCCGCGAGGCGGATCGCGATCGTGACGTGTCGGTGATCGTGATCCGCGGCGCCGGACCGTCGTTCTGCGCGGGCTACGACCTCGGGTCGGTCAACCACGACGTCGAGCGCTCGATCGCGCCGGCCGACGGGTGGTGGAGCCGCCACGTCGTCAACAACTGGTTCGAGATGTGGGACATGCCGACGCCGATCATCGGCCAGGTGCACGGGTACTGCCTCGCAGGCGGCACCGAACTGGCCGCAGCCTGCGACCTCGTCTACGTCGCCGACGACGCGAAGATCGGGTACCCACCGGTTCGGCTGATGTCGCCGCCCGACATGCAGTGGCAAACGTGGCTGATGGGTCTGCGGCGCGGGATGGAGGCCCTGTTGACCGGTGACGCGATGAGCGGCGTCGAAGCCGTCGAGGCCGGCGCAGCGAACCGAGCGTTCCCTGCCGGCGAACTCGACGACGCAGTGCTGGCGGTGGCCGAACGGGTCGCCAAGGTGCCACCCGAACTACTCGCTCTCAACAAGCGGGCAGCGCATCGGGCGATGGATGTCATGGGAATCCGCAACTCGATCCGTGCGACCGCCGACATCCAGGCACTCGGTTTCCACCAGCCACCGTCGAAGGAGTACATGCGCTCGTTCGCAGAGAAGGGCGTCACCCAGGCCCTGAGCGACCGTGATCGTCAGTTCTCCGACTACCGGGAGCGAGACGCGTAGCGTTCGTCAAGAAATCTTCAGGTTTTCGTCAAGGTCGCCCAGGGAGCGACCGATGGATTGGCGTGAATCGAACCAAACGGATCCTCCTCGCCACCGGTGTCGCCCTGTTCCTCGTCGTTCCGGTGGGCGGTGCCCTCGCTGAAGCGGCACCCGCCACGACGGCGACCAGCACGACGATCACCGTCAGCGGAGGTGACAGCCTCGCGGGGATCGCCTACCGCTATGGCGTCGGGGTGTCGGCGCTCCTTCGGGCGAACTCGATGACGATCACCACGGTGATCCATCCCGGTGACACGCTCGTCATTCCCGCCGGAGCCGTGATCCCCGCTGCTGCGAATGGCGTTTCGTCCACGAGCGCCGGGCCGGTCGTTGAGCCCGCTGCGACCGCGTCCGCCTCTTCCGCATCGACCTACACCGTGGCGGCCGGCGATGCGCTCGCCGGGATCGCTTGGCGCCACGGCGTGAAACTCGGTGCGCTGGTCAAAGCGAACGGCATCTCGGTCACCAGCCTGATCATGCCGGGCCAAACCTTGACGATTCCACCGGCCACGATGCCGATCCCGACACCTCGGCCTGCCGCAACTCCTGCAGCCGTCACTGCTCCCGCAGCCGGCGCGGCCGCCACGAGCTCGGCGGGCGGATCACTCGACACGCTCTTGACCTACCTGAGCGCTCAGGTCGGCACCCCGTACCAGTTCTTCAGTGCCGGTCCGGCCACGTTCGACTGCTCGGGGCTCGTCGTCGCCGGCTTCCGCCAGATCGGTGTGTCGATGCCTCATCAGAGCCGGGCACTGGCTCGTCTCGGCACGCCCGTCGACTGGAGGAGCGAGGCGATCGCTCCCGGCGACCTCGTGTTCACGTCAGCGGTGAATGATCCAGCGCTGATCACCCACGTCGGTGTCGCCCTCGATTCCCAGCGCTGGATCCATGCCGTCGGTGTCGGCCGCACCGTGAGCATCGGCTCGTTGCCCACCAGCGACCGGATCATGGCCGTCCAGCGGATCGCGCTTCCCTGAGGCCACCGGGTCGAGATCCGACGGCTCGAGCCGCGTAGATTCGTGGACACGACCGAACGACAGCCTGCCGTGTCGGAACCGAGACACTGGAGACATGACGATGACCGATCCCGAACACGTGGTGGCGACATTCATCGCAGCCATCGAAGCAAAGGACATCGATGCGGCGATCGAGTTGCTCGCCGACGACGTGTCGTACGAGAACGTTCCCATGTCGCCGATCGTGGGGAAGGAGGCGGTGCGAGCGACGCTCGGCGCCTTCCTCGGTGCGGCTGCGCAGGTCGAGTGGCCGATTGCGCGCCAGGTTGTTGCCGGCAACGTGGTGGTCAACGAGCGACTCGACCGGTTCCAGATCGGCACCGGCTGGCTCGAACTCCCCGTCGCCGGGTTCTTCGAGGTCACCGACCAGGGTGTGATCAGCCTGTGGCGTGACTACTTCGACATGTCGAGCTACACCGGTCAGCTCGCGGCGCTCACCGCCACCGACTGACACCGCCGGCCGGTGCATTCCTCGGTCGGCCGTTGACTCGCGCGATCCTCCTGTCTAGAGTTGTAGTACTCACTACAAACATGGAGGTTTCCCGTGTCCACCCTGTCGTCATCGGACGCCGCTGACCTGTTCCGCCGAGCGCCCGACCGTTGGCTCGACGTCGGCGCCGGTGAGGTCGCTCATCGCCAGGTCGGAAGCGGACCCGACGTGCTGTTCGTCCACGGCTGGCCGGTGAGCGGGGCGACGTTCCGCATGCTCGTGCCGCACCTGATGGACCACGTCACCTGCCACCTGATCGACCTCCCCGGCAGTGGGTCGAGCCGATTCGGCAACGACACCACGCTGACGATCGACCAGCACATACGCACCGTTCGCCGTGTTGTCGACCTCCTCGGCCTCGATGACGTCGCTGTCGTCGGCCACGACAGCGGCGGGCTGATCGCCCGCCACGCCATGGTCGGCGACCATCGTCTCCGGGCCATGGGTCTGATCGACACCGAGCAGCCGCACGGCTCGAGCTGGCGGTTCCGGCTGTTCCTGGCAGCGCGACATGTGCCGGGACTCGCCGCCGGCCTCGGCTGGGTTGCGGCGCAGCCACGGCTGCGCCGCAACCAGTTCGTGTTCGGCGGAGCGTTCGCGGACTCGTCCCGGCTCGATGGCGAGTTCGACGAGTTCTTCCTGCGGCCGTTGCACGACATCCCCGAGCGTCGGGAGGCTGCCGTGCGGGTCCTTCGTAGTTTCGACTACCAGCTCGTGCGCGACCTGGCGGATGTGCATCGGCGAATCGAGGTTCCGGTGCAACTGGTGTGGGGCGACCGCGATCTGTTCTTCCCGATCGAGCAGGCCGAGGCGATGGTCGAGACGTTCCCTGACGCACGACTTGCAACGGTGCGCGGCGCCGGACTGTTCTCCCACGAGGAGAAGCCGGCCGAGGTAGCGCAGGCGCTCCTGCCGGTGCTGACGGGCGGGTGACCCGTGGGCGGTCGGGCGGGAGCCCGGCGCTCAGGCGATGGCGTCGGCAACCCGCTCGATCACGGTCGGCGACTCCGACTTGGGGAGGGAGACGATCACCAGATCGACGCCGACCGCCTCCATCGCCGCCACGTCCGAGCGGAGTTCCCCGTCGTCGCCCGTGTAGCGAGCCAGTGTGCTGCACGTGATCTCCGCGGGATCGCGCCCGATGGCCGCGCATGCCTCGCGCAGCACGGCTCGGCACTCGGCGAACTCCGCCATGTCCTGCCCGCCGAAGTTCCAGTGGCTCGCGTACCGAGCGGCGAGCGGGAGGGTGCGCTGCCTGCCTCGCCCGCCGATACAGATCGGCAAGGGCCGTTGCGCCGGCTTCGGATTGTTCATTGCGTCGGTGAGGACGTAGTAGTTGCCGCGGAACGTCGTGCGCTCGTTGGTGAGCAACGAATCGAGCACCTCGAGGCCCTCCTCGAACCGATCGAAACGTTCCCGCATCGAACCCAGCTCGATCCCGAAGGCGTCGCACTCCTCCTCGTTCCAGCCCGCACCGATGCCGAGCTCGAGTCGCCCGCCCGAGGTGATGTCGAGCGTCGATGCCATGTTCGCGAGTACCCCCGGGTGGCGATAGATCATGCCGGACACGAGGACGCCACCGCGCAACCGGCTGGTCTCGTGGAGCAGCGCGGTGAGGCTGATCCAGCCCTCCATGCAGTCCTCGGTCGAGTCACCGAAGAGGGGATAGAGGTGATCGAACGTCCATCCCGATTCGAACACGTCGAGCCCGTCGGCGCGCTGCCACACCTCCTGCATCCACTCCCAGGTGGTGCGTTGCGGTGACGTCGAGAAGGCGAAGCGCATGTCGAAGCCTTGCACACCTCGTCGATCAACGGATGGGTTCGCTCGTGGATGCGAGATCTCGGTACGAGTTCAGGAGTTCGCGCTTCTGGACCTTCGCCGACATGTTCCGCGGAAGGGGCTCGTCACGCACGACGAGGTAGCGAGGCAGCTTGAAGTCGGCGAGCGTGCCCGCGCACGCCGCAAGGACCGCGGATGGCGTCACGAGATCGGGATCGCCGACGGCGATCACCGCCGGCGTCTCGCCCCAGTGTTCGTCGGGGACACCGATGACCGCCACCTCGACCATCCCGGGCAGCGGAGCCAGGAGGCGTTCGAGCTCGGCGGGATACACGTTGAGGCCTCCGGAGATGAGCATGTCCTTCACGCGGTCGACGACGTACAGGTAGCCCTCGTCGTCGAGCCGGCCGATGTCGCCCGTGTGCAGCCAGCCGTTACGGAGCGCCGCGTCGCTCTCCACCGGTCGGTTCCAGTAACCGACCATGATCTGCGGGCCACCCACGAGGATCTCGCCCACGTCACCGGCCGCAACAGGGCGGTCGTCTTCGTCGGCGACCATGATCCGGCCGTGCATCACGGCGAGCCCGGCCGAGCCGAGCTTGCGGAGCGCGTCACGTGGGGCGAGCACCGTCCCCGCCGCCGACGCCTCCGTCAGGCTGTAGCCCTGGGCCATCGGCACGCCTCGCGTCTGCACGGCGCGGATGATCGACTCGGGCACCGCGGCGCCTCCCGACGACGCCACGCGCCACGCCGACAGGTCGGTGTCACTCCACCGGGGATGGCTGATCATCGACTGATAGATCACCGGTACGGCGAAGAGCCCCGTGATGCGTTCGGATTCGATCAACTCCAGCGCTCGTGTGGGGTCGAAGGCTCGTTCGAGCACGACGCACCCACCGGCCCAGTAGGTGAACAGCCACACGGCCAGCCCGCCCGTGAACGCCAGCGGGAATGGGAGGAGAACACGGTCGCTCGGACCGATCGCCATCGCCTGCGCCCACCCCTGCGACCCGGCGTTCCACGACTCGTGGGTGAGGATCGCGCCCTTCGGATCGCCCGTCGTTCCCGACGTGTAGCAGATGAACGCAGGCATCGCCCCGCCACCGCCGCCGGAGAGCGCGGGAGCCTCTCCGGTTCGGCGGTGCTCGTCGAGTTGCTCGACCATCACGATCCGCCGATCACCGATCGCGCCGAGTGACTCGGCGAATGCCTCTTCGCTCACCATCACGCGGCAATCCGCGTCGTCCGCGACGTAGCCGACCTCGGTCGCCGTGAACCTGACGTTCAACGGCACGACGATCGCGTCGAGCTTGAGCGCGGCCATCGCGACCTCGCACCACTCGGGACGGTTCGACATGAGCAGCCCGACTCGATCCCCGGGGGTCACACCGAGTGCGGCGAGGCCGGCCGCGAGTTCGTCGGTCCGTCGATCGAGATCGAGCCACGTGAGGTCGCGTCCCTCGAATCGCAGCCCGATCTCGTCGGGCCGATTCGCCGCCCAGTAGCGGCCGATGTCGGCCAAGTGCACCATCGTCGTGTCCCCCGGTCTGTTGGACGATTTCGTCGCCACCTCCCCGGCGGCACACCCGACGTTACGGTGTCGGTGGTGACACAGACGGCCCGGATCGGCATCTCGCTCATGCTCGGCGACGACGGCATCTCGCCGGCGGAACTCGCCCGAGCCGTCGAGGAACGTGGCTTCGAGTCGCTCTGGTTGCCCGAGCACAGCCACATTCCGGTGAGCCGGGAGACGCCGTGGCCCGGATCGTTGACGGGTGAGGCCCTCCCCGACGTGTACTCGCACCTGCTCGACATGACGGTGTCGCTGGCGATGGCGGCGGCGGTCACGACGCGCATCCGACTCGGCACCAGCGTGGCCCTGCTGGCTGCGCGTGACCCGTTGTGGACCGCCAAGGAGTATGCGACCCTCGACATGCTCAGCGGCGGACGGGTCGAGTTCGGTGTCGGATTCGGTTGGAACCGCGAGGAGCTGCGCAATCACGGCGTGGCGTTCGACCAGCGATGGGACCACACCCGCGAGGCTGCAGCAGCGATCCGATCCGCGTGGTCGGACGACATCGCATCGTTCGACGGCGACCACGTTGCGTTCACGCCGTCGTGGGCCTGGCCCAAGCCGCTGCAGGCCGGCGGACCGAGGATCCACATCGGTGGCGGCGCGGGACCGCGCCTGCTCGGCCACGTGGCCGCGTGGGGTGACGGTTGGTTACCGATCAGCGCCAGGCCGAGCATCGCTGATCGGCTCCGACGACTCGACGAGGCGTGTGAGCGCGCCGGCCGGGACCGTGACGAGATCGAGGTCAGCGTGTTCGGTGCGACGACCGACCCTGCCGGCCTTGCGAACCTCTTCGACGAAGGTGTCCATCGCGCCGTGCTCACTCTCCCGAGCCACCACCGCGATGACGCCCTCCGTCAACTCGACGAGTGGGCGCCGCTGACCGACGGAGTCTGATCGATCGTTGTCACGCGTGGAACTGGCCGGGTGCCGCCATCGACCTGTAGTACAACGTCGCGGTGGCGATCATCGGGTGGCTGGCGCTCATGGTGATCGGGACCGCGGCGATCGTGTGGGGTGCCGAGACGTTCGCCGAGCACCTGGCGGATGCGTCGAAGCGACTCGGCGTCACGGCGTTCGCGCTCGCGCTGCTGCTCGCCGGCGCCGAGCCCGAAGAGCTCGCGACGGTCATCACGGCCTCTGCCCGCAACGTCGACGGTGTTGCGTTCGGTGACGTCATCGGAGCCAACGCGGCGATCGTCACGATCGCCCTGGGGGCGGGTGCCTTCATCACCGTGCTGCCGTTCGGTCGAAGCATCCGCCGCTACGCACTCGGCGGTCTCGCCACCGCTGTACTCGCGGCGGTGCTGATGTGGGACGGCACCGTCGCTCGGATCGAAGGCGCGGTTCTGGTTGTCGCGTATGTCGCCTTCGTCGCGGTCATCTGGCTGCTCGAGCGGCGACCGCCCACCCTCGGCGAGGCAGGCGAACTCGACGAGGCAGTCGACCCGACGGGTCGTGTCGGCAGTGATCTCGGCTACGTCCTCGTCGGTCTGGCTGCGCTCACGCTCGGATCGATCGCTCTCGTCGAAGGGGTCCGCCGGCTCACCGACGTCGAAGCAACCCAGACCCGGCTCGGACTCACGATCGTCGGGTTTGCCACCGCGTTCGAACTGGTGGTGCTCGCCTTCTCGGCCAGTCGTCACGGCGTCACCGAGGCCGTCGTGGCCGGCGTCGTCGGCTCCTACGCCTACAACATGACCATGAGCCTCGGGGTCGGAGCCCTGGTTGCCCCCGTCGGGATCAGCGACGCGGCGCTGTTGCACACGCCCGTCATCGTGATGCTCGCCCTGCTCGCAGTTGCGATCCTGCTCGGCTTGCGTCGCGGCACCCTCGCTCGCCGGGACTCGTACATCCTGTTCGCCGGCTACCCGGTCTTCGTCGTCGTGGCCACGTTGTGATCCAACGGCCGTTCAGTGCCCCGATTGAACCCACCAGGCGGCCAGGTGGGCCATCGCGGCGTGGAAGAGGGCTTCGGCATCGGGGTCATCCCTCGCGGCGGTGAGGCACGCCTCGGTGTACTTCGCCAGGTGTGCGTCCTCGGCGGCGCCTGCGAAATCGATGAGTTCCTGGACGAGCCGTGCTCGTTCGGTTGTCGCATGCCAGAGCAGTCCGGCCGCCTGCCCCGCAGTCGCGCTCGCGAGTGTGAGGCCGGCGTCGACGGGGTCGGGCTCCCAGGCCGGATCGATCGCCGTCGAACTCAGGGTGGCGCGGAACCCGCAGACGTAGGTGGCGGCGACGGCGACGGCTCGTTCGGCGTCAGGAAGTCGGTGCGCCGTGTTCAGCGTCGCCTGGGGCATCGTGAGACAGTGGGTCCAACCGTACGGTGCGTGCGCGGGGCTGTCCTGCAGCATCGAGTGGGCAGCAAGGCGGAGGAGTTGGACGCGGGCGTCGGCCACGGTCGTGTGGGCGAGCGCAGGGGCGATGAGTTCGCTGGCGAGCCCGGTGCGGTCGACGATCGACATCGTGGGATCGATGAAATTGCTCCCCGGGTCGCCGGGTGACCGCACGTCGAGGAGTTGCTCGAACAGCGTGGTGTCCCGGTCAGCGCAGTCGGCGCCGATGTCGTCGATCCATTCGATCCGTCGATCCCAGCTGCGCACGATGTCGATCACGAGCGCCCGCCCGGCCAGGAGATGGTTCGGAGTGACGTGAGGCAGGTGACCGATCTGGTCCACGAAGATGGCGGCGTGCCCGGCGCCGCCGAGGCGATCCAGCGTGAGTTCCGCGAGCGTGTCGAGTACTCGATCGGGATCGGCCGCCCGGCAGAGTGCGACGAAGGCGGCGTCGGCCGACATCGTGTCGCCAGCTGATGCCGCCACCACCAGTTCGTCGTAGGGGTCGGCGTCGAGCGGGAACTCGGTTGGGTTGTCCAACGGCGCGGAGAAGGCGGTCCACTGGTCGGCGATGGCGTTGATCCGTCGGATGATCGCGGGCCGTGCGTCGCTGCTCGCTACGGCGAGCAGCGACGTTCGTGCGGCGAGCTCGAGGGGCGCGTGGAGGACGAACGAATCGGCTGGTCGTGCGGGTGGGACCGAGAGCGTCGCGAAGACGGCCTCGGTCGCGGGAGACGCGATGGCCTGGAGGGCGTTCGTGAAGGTCACGGGGGAGATGGTAAAACTTCAAGTGAACTTGAAGTCAAGCGATTCTCGGCGAACGCCGACAGCGGACTTCATCGCCGAACGCGGCTGGTCGACTCCGGCTGCGCCGCCAGCGCCCCCGATGCAGGGTGCGACGGCAGGTTGGCGGCAGCACCCAACGAGAGGATCAGTGCCACGGTCGACATCGCCAACATCGTGGTCACGCCGTCGCCGTTGTCGGCAACGAGTGCAGACAGCAGGATGCTGGCGACGATGCTGCCGACGTAGCGACCCGACGCGAGCACACCCGACGCCAGCCCGACTCGAGTCGCCGGTGCCGCCTCGACCCCGGCTGTGAGCACGCTTGGCGTTGCCACACCGAGGCCGAGGCCGAAGAACAGCAGCGCACCGATCAACATGGCCGAGGCGACGTCGGCACCGAAACCGACCGCAGCAGCCACCGACGCCGTGGCGACACCGAGCCCCATCATCACCGGTCGGCGACGGCCCCACTCGTCTCCCAACCGACCACCAGGTGGACCCATCACGATCATTCCGAGGGTGAGCGTCGACAGTGCGATGCCGATCGAGCCGGTTTCCCAGCCCCGATCGTCGAGAACGATCGGGGTGACGAGGAGCAGCGTGTACTGGGCGAAGACGGAGAGTGCCTGCGTGGCGAACGCGGCGCTGAAGACGCGATTGAAGAGTCGCGGCGCGTCGCCATCCGACTCGCCGTTCGACGGTGCCATGGATTCGGCGACCTCGTCGGTGGCGTGGGCGTCGACGGGGACCGATCGTTGCAGGACGATCAGCACCACGATCACGATCGGGATGTTGACGGCGAAGATCGCCTGCCACCCGAACGCGGCAAGCAGGAGCCCCCCGATGACCGGGCCGAGCCCGGCGCCCGCTCCGATCACCGAACCCTGCACGCCGAAGGCGCGCCCTCGTTCGGAGGGTGTGGTGATCGCGCGGAGCAGGGATTGGACGCTGGGCGACAACCCTGACGCGAAGATTGCCTGGCCCGCTCGGATGGCGACGAGCACCGTGAACGTCGGGGCGAACATCGCTGCTGTCGAACAGAGCCCGAAGCCGCTCACGGCGATGATGCCGAGCCGTCGCGCGCCGATGGCGTCGGCGACCCGACCCGACAGTGGCTGGCCGATCAGCATCGCTGCCAGGTAGATCGTCACGAGCACAGCGGCGTCGCCCCTCGTGATGTCGAACTCGTCGGACAGCGTCGGCAGTGCGACGGCGATCATCGTCGAGTTCAACGGCACCAGTGCCGAGGCGAGCGCGATGCCGACAATCGTGAACGCCGAGACGGAATGCTCGGACTCGGCCATCAGCCGGCACGGTAACCGATGCTGAACGGAGGGCGAACGATTGCTGAACGACAGGTGGACGAGCCGCGATATCGATCAGGAGCTTCTCGAGAATTCGTCAAGAACTCGGCCGATGACGAGCATGCGGATCGCCGTTCTGGAACGCGATGCTCGATCGGTTCGCCGAGACCATCGACTCGGCCTGACTCGTCAGAGCTCGTCGTTCACGAGGGGTGGAAGATCTCTTCGATCGGTCGTTCGAAGGCCGCGGCGATCTTGAACGCCAACGGCAGGCTGGGGTCGTACCGGCCCGTCTCGATCGCGTTGACGGTCTGGCGCGACACGTCGAGGTGATCGGCGAGTTGGGCCTGACTCCACCGCTTCGCCGCCCGCAGTTCACGCAGTCGGTTCTCCATCGTGCTCAGGACCGAACGTGGACAGCCAGCGCCGAGCGCTTCGAGGGCACTGCCGGCACGGCCTCGCGCATCGTCGCTCGGTTCTGGCGCTCATCGAAGGAGCTGGTCCGAGGGGCAGGAGTCGACATGCTGTAAATGTAAAGGAACCTTGTCTATTTGTAAAGGAGAATTGTCACCACGACAGCGGATCGGTCGGGGCGGTCATGAAGTAGCGTCGCCATCGTGGCTCCACCGTTCGGCGTGACGTTGGCGGGAAGGTCGTACACCTTCGCGGACCTGCGCACGTTGCTGGCCAAGGCGTCACCGCACCGATCCGGCGACGAGCTCGCGGGGATCGCTGCGAAGTCCCAGGAGGAGCGCGTGGCCGCGCAGCTGTGCCTGGCCGAAGTGCCGCTCACGACGTTTCTCGACGAACCGATCATCCCCTGGGAGATCGACGACGTCAGCCGCCTGATCCTCGACCAGCACGACCCCGAGGCGTTCGCACCGGTGCGCTCGATGTGCGTCGGCGAGTTCCGTGAATGGCTGTTGTCGTACGACACGATGACCGACGATCTCGTGAGGGTCGCGTGGGGCCTCACGCCGGAGATGGTCGCTGCGGTCAGCAAGGTGATGGGCAACCAGGATCTCGTCCTCGTGGCGAGCAAGTGTTCGAAGGTCACGGCGTTCCGCTCGACGATCGGCCTTCCCGGCCGGCTGTCCGTCCGTCTCCAACCGAACCATCCAGCGGACGACCCACTCGGCATCCTGGCCTCCATCATCGACGGGCTCTCCTACGGATGTGGCGACGCCGTCATCGGCATCAACCCTGCGCTCGACTCACCGCAGCACTGCCGACGGTTGCTGGAGATCCTCGACGAGGTGATCACCCGCTTCGCCATCCCCACGCAGTCGTGCGTGCTCACCCACGTGACCACGACGCTGCGGTGCATCGAGGAGGGCGCTCCCGTCGACCTCGTCTTCCAGTCGATCGCCGGAAGCGAAGCCACGAATCGATCGTTCGGCGTCACCCTCGAACTGCTCGCCGAGGCGCGTGAGGCGGCCCTGTCGTTGCAGCGAGGCACCGTCGGGTCGCAGGTGATGTACTTCGAGACCGGCCAGGGCTCCTGTCTGTCCGCAGGCGGCCACCACGACGTCGACCAGCAGACCCTCGAGGCTCGCGCCTACGCCGTGGCGCGCCAGTTCGATCCGCTGCTCGTCAACACCGTGGTCGGGTTCATCGGCCCCGAGTACCTGCTCGACGGCAAACAGGTGATCCGCGCCGGTCTCGAGGACCACTTCAGCGGCAAGCTGCTCGGCCTGCCGATGGGCTGCGACGTGTGTTACACGAACCACATGGATGCCGACCAGGACGACATGGACGTGTTGCTCACACTCCTCGGCGCGGCGGGCTGCAACTTCATCATGGGCGTCCCCGGCGCCGACGACGTGATGCTCGGCTACCAGTCCACGTCGTTCCACGACGCCCAGTACCTCCGACAGCTGTTCGGGCTGAGACCCGCCCCGCAGTTCGAACGCTGGTTGTCGCAGATGGGCGTGACCGACGACCGAGGTCGACTCCGCACGGCGAACGACGTGCCGGCGCTGCTGTCGGCACTGGAGCACGCGGAGCAGGACAGGTCGCGATGACTCTCGATGCGTGGGATGCGATCCGATCGGTGACTCCGGCGCGCGTCGCGCTCGGTCGCGCCGGCGGGAGCTTGCCGACGGCCGCACAGCTCCAGCTCCGGGCCGACCACGCGCGTGCCCGCGATGCGGTCAACCATGGCTTCGACGCAGCGCGCGTTGCCGCCGACCTGACGGCAGCAGGACACACTGCCGTCGCGTTGTCCTCGGCCGCGGCATCACGCGAGGAGTACATCCGCCGACCTGATCTCGGCCGGGTCCTGTCGGAGAGCTCGCGTGCCACCCTGAGAGCGCTCGTCGGCGAACCGTGCGACATGGCGATCGTGCTGTGCGACGGGCTGTCACCGTTCGCGGTCGAACGGCACGGCCCCGGACTGGTCGACGCACTCGCCTCCAACGAGCGGATGAAGGACTGGTCGATGGCTCCGATCACCGTCGTGTCCAACGGCCGGGTTGCCGTCGGTGACGATGTGGGCTCGCACCTCGGCGCACGACTCGTCGTGGTGTTGATCGGCGAGCGCCCCGGGTTGTCGGTCGCCGAGAGCGTCGGCGCGTACCTCACGTTCCAACCGGCCTCGGGTCGGACCGATGCGGAACGGAACTGTGTGTCGAACATCCACGACCGAGGACTCTCGATCGCCGACGCCGCCCGGCGCATCGTGGGACTCGCCGTTCGGGCTTCGATGCTGGGTCTGACGGGCGTCGGCCTCAACGACGAGGACCCGACCGCCGCCCTCGGTGAGTAACCACCGCGACGCGGGTCGGCGGCGCGGGACTAGGTTTCGCTCATGAGCGAACGTCTGCCTGCCCTGTCTCTCGCGGCGGTTCCCGGCCGTCGTGCCCAGACGATCGAATTGGCGGCGGAGATCGAACGGCGAGGTTTCTCCGGGATCTACTGCCCGAGTTTCGGCGACGCAATGGGGCTGTGCCTGTCGATCGCGCAGGCGACGACGACCATCGAGTTCGGCACCTCGATCCAGCCGATCTACCTCCAGCATCCCGTCGCACTCGCCACCTCGGCGAGCTATCTGCATGAACTGGCCGAGGGCCGTTTCCGGCTCGGCGTCGGGGTCACCCACGGCCCGGTCATCAGCAGGCTCGGTGTCGAGACCGGCAAGCCGCTGAGTGACATGCGCGAGTACGTCGGCACGATGCGGGCGGCCGGCGAGTCGATGGGCGGTCTGCCTCCCGTCGTCCTCGCGACGCTGCGCGACAAGATGGTGGAACTCGCGGTCGAGGTCGGCGACGGGGCGGTCTGGGCGAATGCGTCACGGAGCCGGATGGCGCACTCACTCGCGCTCGTCCCCACCGATCGCACCGCCGGTGGATTCTGGATCGGCAACATGATCCCCACGGTGATCGATGACGACATCGACGCGGCCCGGGCCCGGAACCGCAAGACGCTGCAGGGATACGTGGCTCTTCCGAATTACCGCAACTACTGGATCGAGGCCGGCTACGAGGCCGAGATGACTGCCGTGCAGACGGCGCTCGCCGCCCGTGACTCCGATGCCGTGCTCGAAGCGATGAGTGACCGCTGGCTCGACGACTGCACGCTGTCGGGTTCCGTGGCGCGAGTTCGCGAGGGCGTCGAGGCGTGGTGCGACGCCGGCGTCGCCTCGCCGATTCTCGTCCCGTCATCGACCTCGGGCGGCCAGGCCAAGGCGTTCACCGAGGTGTTCGACGCCTTCGCCTGACCGGCGGAGACTGACCATGGGGGCGACGATCGAACTGCTCTGGATCCCACTCGGAGCGGGCGGCACCGTCGTCAAGTTGAACGGCCGGATCTTCGAGCGACTGTCCGCACTCATGGCCCGTCGGCCGACCTGCGACCTGTATCACGCGGCGCTGATGGTGCACCTGCCCGAGGGTCGCTACGTCATCGAGGTCGCACCCCGACCCGATCGGGACGGCGAGCGGCGTGGTGTCGTCGCAGACGGGGCCGTCGGGCTCCGCCGGCTGGGTCGCTTCCTCGTGTTCCGCTACGAAGTCCGTCGGTGGCTCGACGGTGTGCTGCCCGACGAGGGATTCGCCGTGTCGTCCACCCGGATCGACCTCGATCTCGATCAGGCCCGCCGGGTGATCGACCTGCTGCCCTCGGTACCGACACCGGTGTGGGGCCGCGACGAACTCGGGGCGGGCGAGATGTGGAACTCGAACTCGGTGGTCTCGTGGGTGCTGTGCCGTGCGGGGGTCGACCTCGCCCCGTTCACGATGCCTTCGGGCGGCCGTGCTCCCGGATGGGACGCCGGCATCGTGGTCGCCGGAAGGGAGTCGGGTCAGACTCCCGACCGGGGGAGTTCGCCCGACGCCTCGCAGGGATAACGCTCGCCTGCTCAGACGCCGAGTGCGGCGGCGATCGCATCGGCGCCGTCGGCGAGCGCGTGGCGTTGGTCGTCGTCGAGCACGTCGAACCACGCCGCCAGGAGCTCGTCCGTGCGAACGTCGGCCGCCCGGAGCGCGGCCTCGTCGGCGTCCGAGGCGACGGGTGCCTGTTCGTAGCCGAACATGGCGACGTCAGCGGGGCGGCGGATGGCGTGGGCCGTCGCGGGGTGCAATCCCGCCGCCACGATGGCGAGGAGGTGAACGCTGCCGCGCAGCTCGCGCATCGTCACCACGTTGCGATACGCGCGTGCCGGGGCATCGTCGGGCAGCGGCTCGGCGGCGATGCCGGCGTAGAGCGCCAGCGCCGAACCATCGACGTGAGCGATGATGGCCTCGGCTGCGTCGTTGAACGCATCGAGGCCGTCGACGTGACCGAGCTTGACGCGACCGAACTCGTCGGCGGCGGCGAGGTGTGCCTTTGCAGCGTCGCGCGGCGCAATGATCGCTCGGCCTTCGGTCCACAGTTGCTTCACGACCGTCGGGTGGAAGTACCCGAACGCCGACGCCACCACGGCGGGTTCGACGTCACCCAGCACACCGCCCCGACCGAGAAAGTAGAAGTGGAAGGCGTCCAGGCCGAGTGACTCGCCGGCGGCCAGTGTCGCTCCGTCGAAGTAGAAGGCCGCCCCGGCGGAGTTGAACGGGGGAGAGGTTCGCGTGACGAGTTCGAGTGCATCCATATGGGCGGTCTAGCCGGTTGATGTCCGACGACGAGCACCGGAGTGCTCCGCTCGTCAAGTGCGACCTCATCGGACGTGGGTGACCCGACGGTACTGTTCGGCTCGGCGACGAGCAGTGGAGGGGCCATGGACGATGTGGAGGGAGCCCGCAGTTTCCGGGTGACGGGAGGTGCGTACGACTCCTACATGGGTCGGTACTCGCAGCCACTTGCCGTTCGCTTTGCCGATGCCGCCGGCGTGGCCCACGGACAGCGGGCGCTGGATGTCGGATGCGGTCCCGGCGCACTGACCGGCGTGCTCGTCGATCGACTCGGCGTCGACGCCGTCGCGGCGTGCGATCCGTCGGAGCCGTTCGTGGCGGCGTGCACCGAGCGGTACCCCGGCGTGCTCGTGCGTCAAGGGCGAGCCGAGGCCATCCCGTTCGACGACGATGCCTTCGATTGCGCATTGGCGCAACTGGTCCTGCACTTCGTGTCGGACCCCGATCGGGCGGCCACTGAACTCCGCCGGGTGGTTCGTCCGGGTGGCGTCGTCGGAGCTTGCGTCTGGGATTTCGATGATGGCATGGAGATGTTGCGCACGTTCTGGGACGCCGCGCTCGCCGTCGATCCGAACGCACCGGACGAGGCGCACACGATGCGGTTCGGGCGCTCGGGTGAACTCGTCGAACTGTTCGATTCGGCCGGACTGGAGGACCTCACCGAGGCGACGCTCGACGTGGCCTCGACCTACACGGGATTCGACGAACTGTGGTCCGGTTACCTGGCGGGGGTCGGACCGGCCGGGTCCTACTGTGTGTCGCTTGCCGACGACGTACGCGCCAGGGTGGAACGTGAGTTGTTCGATCGTCTCGGAGCCCCGACCGGTCCGGTGACGCTCAGCGCCGTTGCCCGGTGTGCGCTCGGTCGCGCACCCTGACGGGCCACGACTGGTGAATCACGCGAATCCCTGCACCGGCTGCGGGGTGTAGGGAGCTTCGAGGCGGCGAATCTCGTCGTCGGTCAGTGTCAGATCGAGCGACGCGACTGCGTCGTCGAGATGGTGCGGCTTGGTGACCCCGACGATCGGCGCGGTGACGGCCGGATGGCGTGACACCCAGGCGAGCGCCACCTGAGCGCGCGACACCCCACGCTCGGCGGCGATCGCCGCCACCTCCTGTGCGATCTCGGAGTTGGCGGTGCCGTAGAGCGTCTTGCCGAACTCGTCGGTCTCCTGCCGCGCCGTCGACGATTCCGGGTCGCGGGTCAGGGCGCCGCGGGCGAGGGGGCTCCACGGAATGACACCGACGCCCTGGTCGTCGCACAGCGGGAGCATCTCGCGTTCCTCCTCCCGGTACAGCAGGTTGTAGTGGTTCTGCATCGTGACGAACTTCGTCCAGCCGTTGCGTTCCGCCACGTGCTGGGCCTTGGCGAACTGCCACGCCCACATGGACGACGCCCCGATGTGGAGGGCCTTGCCCGCCTTGACGACGTCGTGCAACGCCTCCATCGTCTCCTCGATCGGTGTGCGCGGGTCCCACCGGTGGATCTGATACAGGTCGACGTAGTCGGTGCCGAGACGCCTCAGGCTGGCGTCGATCTCGAACATGATCTCCTTCCGCGACAACCCGCGACCGTTCGGCCCGGGGCGCATCACGCCGTGCACCTTGGTCGCCAGCACGATCTCCTCACGGCGGGCGAAGTCGGCGAGGGCCCGCCCGACGATCTCCTCGCTCGTGCCGTCGGAATACACATTGGCGGTGTCGAAGAAGTTGATGCCCGCCTCGATCGCCCGCTGGATGAACGGCCGGCTCGCCTCCTCGTCGAGCGACCACGGATGGGCGCCGCGATCGGACACGCCGTAGCTCATGCAGCCGAGACAGATGGGGGAAACGTCGAGGCCGGTGGGGCCGAGTTTGAGGTACTTCATCGATCGGACCTTACGACGAGGGCCGGCGTTCACGATGTGTCAGACACATCGTGAACGCCGGATACCCTGACGGGCCGCCGGGAGCCGTCCGGTCGTCACCCCGAAGGAGCCTCCGTGACCTCGTCGAGCGCCAGCCACACCATTCATGCCACCGTGTCGGGGCCGATCGTGATGATCGGATTCGGGTCGATCGGACGCGGCACACTGCCGCTCATCGATCGCCACCTCGACTTCGACCGGACCCGTGCCGTCGTCGTGGAACCGGACGATCGGGACCGGGGGATTGTCGATGAGTACGGCCTGGAGTTCATCCAGACCGCGGTGACGGTCGAGAACTACCGCGATCTGTTGACGCCGCTCCTGACGGAGGGGGAGGGGCAGGGATTCTGCGTGAACCTGTCGGTCGACACGTCGTCGCTCGACATCATGCGGTTGTGCCGTGAGCTCGGCGTGCTGTACATCGACACGGTGGTCGAGCCGTGGCCGGGCTTCTACTACGACAAGGAAACCGACAATGCCACGCGGACCAACCAGGCGCTGCGTTCGACCGTGATCGACGAGCAGCGTCAGTCGCCCGGCGGCACCACCGCCATTTCGTGCTGCGGAGCGAACCCCGGGATGGTGTCGTGGTTCGTGAAGGAGGCGCTGGTCACCCTCGCCTCCGATCTCGGACTGGACGTCGCCGAACCGGCGGTCGGCGACAGCGCCGGATGGGCGGAGTACATGCGCACGGTCGGTGTCCGCGGCATCCACATCGCCGAACGCGACACCCAGCGGACGCGCGTGCCCAAGCCGATCGACGTGTTCTGGAACACGTGGTCGGTCGACGGCTTCATCTCGGAAGGGCTGCAGCCCGCCGAGCTCGGCTGGGGCACCCACGAGAACTGGATGCCCGACAACGCCCGCACCTTCGACGACGCGTCGGCGCCGGGGATCTTCCTGGAACAACCGGGCGCCGAGACGCGGGTGCGAACCTGGTGCCCGTCGCACGGCGAGCAGTACGGATTCCTCGTGACCCACAACGAAGCACTGTCGATCCCTGACTTCTTCACGGTCCGCGCCGCCGACGGCTCCGCCGAGTTCCGCCCGACATGCCACTACGCCTACCACCCGTGCAACGACGCGGTGCTCTCGTTCCACGAACTGTTCGGCGCGGCCGGGCGTTGGCCGTCGGAGCAGCACGTCCTCGACGAGGATGAGATCGTCGACGGACGCGACGAGTTGGGCATGCTGCTGTACGGCCACGAGCGCAACGCCTTCTGGTTCGGTTCGCAGCTCACGATCGAGGAGGCTCGAACGTTGGCGCCGCATCAGAACGCCACCGGTCTCCAGGTCACCTCGGCCGTGCTGGCCGGAATGGTGTGGGCCCTGGAGAACCCCGACGCCGGGATCGTCGAGACCGACGACATGGACCATCGGCGGTGTCTCGAGATCCAGCGGCCCTACCTCGGCACGGTTGCCGGCTACTACACCGACTGGACACCGCTCACGAATCGGCCCGGTCTGTTCGACGAGGACATCGACCTCGACGATCCCTGGCAGTTCCGCAACGTCCTCGTCCACTGACGTGCACGATGAGTCTCCTGACACATCGTGTACGTGGTCGGCTCACTCGTCGATGGGACCGACGTGATCGGCGGCGATCGCTCGGGCGGTCGTGAGGCTGCGGGGGTGACCCGTCACCGCTTCGAGGAAGTCGTCACGATCGATCACCAACAGCTCGGCGTCGGTCACGGCCGTGACGGTCGAGGTACGCGGAACGTCTCGGAGCAACGCGATCTCGCCGAATGAGTGCCCCGGCCCGAGCCGGTTGACGACGCTTCCGTCCTTCGTCACGGTGAACTCGCCGTGGACGACCAAGAAGTAGTGGTCGCCGATGTCCCCCTGCACGACGACTGCGGTACCGGCCGGTGCGCGTTGGCGTGCGACCGTGCGGCCGAGTCGTTCCATCGTCGGTGCGGGCAGCGATGCGAGCACCGGGTCGATCACCAGACGATCGATGACGTCTCCGTCGACTGCGGGCAGGTCGTCACCGTGACGAGCCAGTCTGATGACGCCGACTCCGATCAAGACGAGCACGACGGCACCGAGCACGACGAACGACTCGCTCACCGTCAATCGGGTCACCAAGATCGTCACGAGGAGCCCACCGACGGCAATGGCAGCCATCTGGGCTCCCTCCACGATGCCGAACACGCGGGCGAGCACGTCGGTCGGCGCCTGACGCTGGATCGTCACGGCGGCACTGAGCAGCATCACCGACTCACCTGCGCCGAGCATCCCGAACAGCAGCGCTGCAGCGATCAGCCCATCGGCGGTCGCCATCAGGGACAAGGCACCAGCTGCCAGCACCGCAGCGCCCATGAGCGTGCCTCCGATCCGCGTGCTGTGCACCAGGCGGGTCACCGCAACGGCACCGATCAGTCCACCGAGTCCGTACGCCGCTGCCAGGAGTCCGGCCTGTCCTCCGCCCCCGTCGAGGCGTTCGTCGGTGAAGGTGACGAACAAGACGTCGGCGACGCCGTTCACCAGGCCGGCGACGGCGATCACCCCGACGAGGGCGCGGACCCGGGAGACTCGGCGCAGCGTTGCGAACCCGGCGAACATGCGCTCGGCAAGATCGCCGACATCGGGAACCTCTCGGTGGTCGTCGTCGAGCGATGGCGTCGCCAGCAGCGCGAGGCATCCGGCGCCGCTGATCACCGCGCACGTCGCGAACACCCCGGCGGGCGACCCGAGAGCCATCACGACGCCGGCGAGCAGCGGGCCGATGAACACTCCGGCCTGCCGGATCATCCCCGCGACGATGTTGGCGGCAACGAGGTCGGTGGGAGTGTGCGTGAGTGTCGGCATGAGCGACCCCATGACGGGTCGCGTGAAGGAGACAGCGGTCGCCAGGACCGTGCTCGCCCCGTAGACCAAGAGCCACTGCCCGGACACCATCGCTGCGGCAACGACGACCATGCACGCCGCCTGAACGGCGTACCCCGCGGCCAGGGCCCGCTGGGGTCGGAATCGGTCGCCGGCGTAGGCCGCGAACGGTGTGAGCAGGACCGCAGGGATGAGTTGGACGAACGCGATCAACCCGACCTCCTGCGGGCCGCCGCGTTCGAGTGCGAAGAACAGAACTGCAAGCCAGGTGGCGTACTCGCTGATCGAGAACCCGGCGTACGCCAACTGCACGCGCCGCAACTCGCGAGATCGAGCGACGCGCAGGAGCAGCGCGAAACTGCCCAGCCCGCTCACGCGAGGAACCAGGCCACTGCGAACGGCACCGAGTTGGTCGCGATGTGGGCGAACACCGGGGCGATCAGATGGTCGGATCGGTGACGCAACCAGATGAACCCGAGTCCGGCGATGAACGTTGCGACGAACGTCCCGATGATTGCTCCCCAACGACCCAGGTCGACGAACGCAACGTCGCCGTAGCTCCGCCACACCGGCACGAGGTGCCACAGCCCGAACGCCGTCGCTCCCCACAGTGCGGCGCGTGCGATGTCGAACCGTCGTCGCAGCAGGCCGTGCAGGACGCCGCGGAAGATGACCTCCTCGACGAGCACCGTCCCGAGCGGGATCACCACGATGACCCGCAGCGCCATGTCGGCGAACGACACGTCGACACGGTCGTCGTCGAAGAACCCAGCGGTGCCTGGCACGAGCGCGACGATCACGACGACGGCGGTGATCAGCCCTGCCGCCATCAGGCCGAGGCGAACACCGGCGCGAAGGTGGTCGTGGGCCAACCCCAGCTCGTCGCGCGTCAGGCCGATCGTCAGCCCGATGGCAAGGACCGCGACGGCGATCAGGATGTTGGCGACGAGATGGGCATCGCCGGGGATCGCAGCGGAGCGGACGATGTTGTAGGCGGCGAGCCCGCCGACGACCAGGAACAGTGCGGCGCGAACGGAACGGTTCGCGCCGGGCATCGTGGTCAGCTGCCCGAGGTTGCGTCGGCGGCGCGCTGGTCGGCGAGGAATGTGTTGAGCGCTTCGGTGTCGGAGGCGGTCCAACCCTCCGGCGCCACGACCTGGGCCCAGGCGCCGGGCCAGGCGAGGCGGTAGTCGTGACCATGACCGGGCGGCGCGCCGAATCCGGCCATCAGGTCGAACACTCCCTGCAGGCCGGTCACGATCGGGAACCACGGACCGCCTTCGGGGACGTCGGGTCCGCGTGGGTCGTCCATCCACGTCGGCGCCGACCAGAAGTCGGAGAAGTTCCAGAATGTGACCGGGTCGGACGCGTGCTGCACGTACAGCAGCCGTGGGCCCTCCCACGACGGGTCCAGCGCGACGAGTTCGTCAGCGCCGTTCGCGAAACGCACCGTGGCGCCCCCGTCGTACACCGGCTTCCACACGGGCGACCCGTCCTCGCGGGCGCCGGTGATCTGCCCCCACACCTCGTTGTCGTTCGTCGGCCCACCCAGCAGGGCGCCATCGGCACGAGCGACGAGATTGGAGATCGAGTTGTCGGCTGTCGAGCCGGCGAAGGCCGCCTCCGCGCCGTACGAGCCGAGGCTCAGGCCGTAGATGATCAGCCGGGGCCGGTCGTTTTCCGGCAGTTGGGACCACGTCTCGTACACCGTGTCGAACAGCACGGCGCCAGCCTCGGTCGAGGCGTCGTCGGCGAGCAACGTCGCGATCCAACTCGGCAGGAAGGAGTACTGGATCCCCACCATCGCAGAGTTGCCGGCGTGCAGGACCTCGAGTGCCTCGGCCGCGTCGGGGTCGATCCAACCCGTACCCGTGACGGTGACCACGGCCAGTACATCGCGGTCGAAGGCGCCCGTGCGTTCGAGTTCGGCGACGGCGAGATCCGCTCGATCCTGCACATCGTCGGCGCTGTCGATCCCGGCATAGACGCGGATCGGCTCGACGACCTCGACGTCGTTGCCGATCGAATCCTGGAACTCGCTGATCGTGCTGGTGGGGGTGGCGCTCGCGACGAACGTGCGACCCTGGAGACCGAGGGTGTCCCACTCGGCGAGTGAGTCCGGGCTTCCCGAAACATTCGGGGAATCAGGTTGTTCGATCCCGTCGGCAGTGCCGTCGTCGACCGTCCCGAACGCCGAGTTGGCCCAATCCCTGAACCCGTCGGCCACCACGTCGTTGACGACGAACGCACCGATGAGGAACACGGCGCCGGCCGTGGCGGCCACGGCGAACTGTGGCGACAACGCCCGACTGATGAGTCGGTAGAGGTGCACCACGCCACGACCGATCACGCGTCCGATCAATCCGAAGATGACGAACACGATGGCGGCGACGACGAGCATCGGAAGGCCGGCTGCAACTCCCAGGCCGTCCATGCCGAGCAGCGCACGTTGGTCGTTCTGCCACCGCACCCACATCCACAACCCACCGACCACGACGGCAAGGCCGACGACCACGCCGAGAACGATCCAAGCGGTCCGACGGGCCGAAGCACTGATCGTGATCTCGCGGCGGATGAGGAGAAGGCCGACCAGCCAGCCGAGCAGCGTGAAGATGGCGTAGCCGATTGCCGCGCTCAGGCCACTGATGGCTCCCTGCGTGATGAAGGTACGGGGCATGAGCGTCGGCCAGAACGACGCCCACAGGAACACGACCCCACCGACGGTTCCGGCGAACCGTGGGCGACCGAGGATGGTTCGCCGACGCGTTGGGCCGGTCGGTTGTTCGGTTTCGGCCATGGGTGCGACACTAGGACGGATCGTCGCTCGGTATGAGACGATGCGATCGTGATCAAGCGAGTGGGCAAGAACCTCGCAGTACTGACCGGTGACGCTCCCGAGGCGAGCCGGCAGCTCGAACGCGACGGTTACGCCGTGCTGCGCGGCGTGCTCACCCCTGGCGAGGTCGTTGCGCTGATCGAGGAGATCGAGCACGCCTTCGCAACTCGTGATCCCGAACGGGGCCGGTCCGATCGGGACGAGTTCCGCTACGAGATGCTCAACCACGGACCGCGATCGCAGGCAGCGGTCGGCACTCCCGAGATTCTCTCGGTGATCGAACCGCTGCTCGGTGACGACTGTCACGTGATCGCGAACACCGCGTGGCGGAACCCGCCGGAGTTCGGCGGCGGTTCATGGCACTGCGATGCCGGCCCGCACGTGCCTCGACCGAAGGGTGTCGAGTGGGACGACCGCATCCCGTATCCCGTGTTCGCGATCGGCGCCCACCTGCTGCTGAAGGACTGCGCTGTGGCGGACGGACCGACCGCTGTAGTGCCGGGAAGTCACCGGTCGGGACGGCTGGCACCCTTGTCGCAGATCGAGGATCCGGACCTCAGCTATGACGGTCGTCCGCCCGTGCTGCTGGAGGGTCAGGCCGGCGATGTCGCGTTGTTCGTGTCGGATGTGTGGCATCGGGGCACGCCGGCCGACGGCGGGAACGGCCGTCTGTTCCTGCAGGTCCACTACGGCCGGCGTGACATCGCACAGCGGATCCGTACGACCGACGCAGTGAATCAACTGTCGCCCGACGCGATCGCGCGAGCGGTCACTCGACGTGAACGCGACCTCGTCGGACTCCACGAGCCGTACTTCTACGACGGCTGATCGACACGTCGTCGGCGGTTACGTTGGCGACATGGACATTGGAATCTTCGGAGGCGTCAGCGGACGCAGCGGTCTCGACGGAACCATCGCCGATGTGCGAGCAGCAGCCGACGCCGGCTTCGCGTCGTACTGGCTGCCGCAGTTGGTGCAGAACACCGAGGCGATGAACATCATCGGCGCGGTCGCCCAACACGTGCCGAACATCCGTTTCGGAACGTCGGTCGTGCCGACCTATCCGCGACACCCGATGGTGATGGCCGAGCAGGCGATGACCACCAGCATGCTGACGGGCGGCAAGTTCACGTTGGGGATCGGGTTGTCGCACCAGCCTGTCGTCGAGGGGATGTGGGGCCAGTCGTTCGACAAGCCGCTGCGTCACGCTCGCGAGTACCTCGAGGTGCTGATGCCGCTCCTCGGCGGGGAGTCGGTGAGTTTCGTGGGTGAGACCGTCACGGCGCGCGGCAAGCTGGACATCGACGCCGTCGAACCCCCCGTACTGCTCGCGGCGCTCGGTCCGCAGATGCTGCGCCTGGCAGGTGCCCGCTGCGCCGGCACGATCACGTGGATGACCGGGGCGGCAACGCTGGCCTCCCTCACCGTGCCGACCATCAGCGAGGCTGCCGAGGCCGCCGGTCGGCCGGCTCCGGAGATCGCCGCCGGCTTTCCCATCTGGGTCACCGACGACGCCGACGCCGCCCGCGAGAACGCCGCCAAGACGTTCATGATCTACGGGCACCTGCCGTCGTATCGGGCGATGCTCGACCACGAGGGTCTGGCCGGCCCGGAGGATCTCGCCATCATCGGCGACGAGGCCACCTGCGCCGGTCGGATGGACGAACTCGCCGCTGCGGGTGTCACGTTGTTCGCCGCGTCCGAGTTCGCCGCCAATGCCGAGGACCGCGCTCGCACCAGGGCGTTTCTCGCCAGCCGGATCTGATGGAACTCTCGGAGCGGTCGCTCGGGTGGTTGCGCTACCTCCACCGCAAGTCGCACACGCCCGACGACTGGAGCCGGACCGGGTCACCGCACCCGCACTGGGACAATCGCTCTGACCCGCCGATGGCGAGTTGGCATCGCTTCGATCTCGTCGACTCGTCCTACGCCATGGGGCTCATGGCGCATCGCACCCCGGCGTGGACCGAGCCGTACGTGGCGATCCTCGATCAGCTCATCGAGCGGCACACCAGCTGGTGGTCGGCCGCCGACTGGCTCACGCAGTTCGGCCACGACCCCGATCGGGCGAACTACCCCGACATCTACCGGCTGTTCATCCCTCCGGAACTGTGGGGTGACTACGACGTGCCGGGCTGGACGGCGAACGGCATCGAACCGTGGGGCGTCCAGATGGATCCGATCGCCGCCGACGGGATGTTGTTCTACAAGGGCTTCCTGCTCGTGCTGCTCGGCATCCGGTCGATGATCGATCCGGACGATCGATGGAACCAGCCGTTCGAGATGATCCGTGACGGCGACAACACCTTCACGTGGACGCACAGCCAGATCGCCGATCACCTGAGACGCCAGTGGCTGGCGGCGCCGATCGGGTGCCATTGAGAGAACACCAAGGTCTGGCCGTTTTGACTGGCCGGAGCTGGCCTCGGTCTGAGGCTCCACGACAACCGACACGGAACCGACTTCCACCAGCAGGCCTTCGACCCCTGGTGGGCGTACGCCCGCGAGCACTACCTCGATCTGGCCGGCGAGGCGCCGCCGCAGACGACGACGTTCTACTACGACCCGGTGCTGGACGTGCACCATCGCCTGCCCGTCTTCGCGGCGTTGACCACCTCGTTCTACGCGGCGCCGCAGGTGCCGGAGGATGCCCGCCGGCTCTTCGACGCCGGGAGTGCGATGTTGGGTTGGGGCCGCCCCATCGCCGTTCCGTTGTCGGCCAACCGTGGAGCTGGGTCCTCGCTGCTCCTCGCCCGCGAGTGGGGATTGGATGAACTTGCCGACCGGCTGGCGACCGCGATCGAGGCGTCGTACGAACCGACCTGGGACACCACGCTCGGTGAGTTCACGTGGGGGATGGGGCTGAACGAGGCCTATCCGCGCGGTCAGTTCAACGCCTTCCTCGCTGCCGCGGAGGCGGTCGGCCCCGGATTGTGGAGCCGGCTGTCAGCCGCTCCGCTCGACGCGTGTCCCCAGATCGTCGACGTCGATTTCCCGGCGATGGCGTTCACCCGCGCCGAGTGGATCGGCGGCAACCTCCACCTCCGGCTGGCGCCGCTGCGCGAGGACCGCAACGTGTTCACCAGCTTCCGACTCGTGGGCGCCGAGCCCCGCCAGTGGGACGTCCACGGCCTCGACGGTGTGGGCCTCGATCTCACCACGAGTGGACTGACCATCCGCGTCCCGATGGTCGCCGCCGACCTCCAACTCCTCCGCGGCAGCTACTGAGCACCCGGAGCTACACCCCGTATGCCAAACCCCGGTTTGCGTTGCAGTTCTGTTGGCCCGCCCCAACCAAGATGTCACGCAAACAGCGGTTCAGGCCCAGACAGGGGCTTCGGGCCACGCCCCGTGAGGGGGTCAGCTGGTGGTGGTGTCCTTGCGCCAGCGGGTCGCCACGATGAGGCCGCCGCCGATTGCCAGGAGCACCAAGGCGATCGCGATACCGCCGCCGGTTCGGTCCGGGCCTGTTGCCGGGAGCGCCGCCGGCGTCGTCGTCGTGGGTGCTGGCGGTACCGCGCCGACGGCCGTCGTGGTCGGCGCGACCGTGGTGGTCGGCGCGACCGTGGTGGTCGGCGTTGTCGTGGTGGTCGGCGCAGCCGTTGTGGAGGGTGGTGTCGCGGCGGCGACGACCACGCTGAACGCGATGGCGATCTCGGTGTTGCACGGCGGCGGCGACTGTCCGTTGAACCGGATACCTGCTGCCCTCAGGCCTGGTACGGCCACGGTTGCACACCCTGGGTATGTACCTTCGCCTGCCGGCGCGGTGAACGTAGTTGTCGCAGTCGCAGGGATGCCCTGACACTCCACGGGGGGCTGCGTCTCGGCAATGAAGCGGAATTCGATGAAGTCATCCGCACCCTCGCAGGGGACCGTCACCGTGAATGTCGCCAAGGGTTCAACCGGCTGCGGGTCCACGGTCGCTTGCGCCTGCACGCCGGTTCCGATCAGCGACGCTGCGGCCACCGCCGCCGATATTGCAAAGATCCACTTCTTCATGGCCTGCCCCGTTCTCTTGCGTCGAAGCTCCAGACAGTACTACTTCCCCCGTCGTGCTCGAACAACTGGTTGGCAGACCCATCAACCCAAACCGGAGTCGGAGTCGGAGGGGGAAGGGGAAGGGGAAGGGGGGTGGGTGGGGTTCAGGCCACTCCGAGGCGTCTGGCGGCCCGATCGGCGGCATCCGGTCCCGACAGCTGTCGCAGCAGGAGGAGTCCGTCGATCAGGGCGATCGCCGCCTCGGATTCGGCGCGACGAAGGGCCGGCGTCCCGTCGAAGAACGTGGCGAGCCATTCGATCCATGCCTCGATCAACTGGGCCATCACCCGGCGGTACGGGTCGCGCCCCGCTGCGGCCAGGCCGTTGGCCTCGAAGAACAGCGAGAAGATCGGGTCGGCATCGGGCCGGGCGAGGGCCGGCCAGGCGATCCGGGCCAGCGCGAGGTGATCGGCTGCCGGTGCGACGAACGCGTCGGCGAGCGTCTCCTGGAGCCGCTCGCCCACCGCCGCCATCACCTCGATGATCAGGTCGTCCTTGGTGGGGAAGTAGTAGACGATGATCCGGTCGCTGATCCCCAGGCGCTTGGCGAGCCGACCGAAGGTGAGCTGGCTGAGCCCGTCGTCGAACACGGCCTCGAGCGCTCCCGCGAGGATCTCGTCCCTGCTGTGCTTGTGGCCCATCTCGACGGAGCGTAGTGAGCGCGTGGCCCAGGGCTGGGAGGATCGCGTGATGGCACGTGTGCACTTCGAGCTGATTCGGCGGTTCGATGCGCCGGTGCGCCAGGTGTGGGACGAGCTCGTCGACTGGCCCGGCCACGGTGCGTGGATCCCGGCGACGACGGTGGAAGCGGAGCCTGGTGATCCCACGGCGGTGGGCTACACGTTCACGGCATGGAGCGGCGTGAGGCCCCTGGCGCTGGAGGATCGCATGCGGGTGACCCGTTGCGACTGGGACGAAGCAGCTGCCACAGGGATCTGCGATGTCGAGAAGCTCGGCCCGATCCTCGGTGGATCGGCCGGGTTCACGGTTCGTGCGGATGGCGCCGCCACGCTGTTGGAGTGGCGTGAAGATGTCACGGTGCCGTACCTGCCCCGGTTCCTGGCCCCGGTGGCTGCGTTCGCCGGGCGCCTCGGCTTCCGGCTCGCGCTGCGCGGACTCGACAAGGTGCTCGCTCGCGCCTGAACCGTCAGTTCAGCGCCTCGAGTTGCTCGATGTCGCGCCGCGTGTAGCGGTTGTGCCAGAACTCCTCCTCGAACACGGTGTAGATGCACTCCTGCAGTGGGTGCGGGCCGTTTTCGAGCACGTCGATGGATCGCGCGAAGTCGGCCGTCGTCACCGTTGCCAGATACTCGCGAAAGCGGGTCGCTCGATCGGCGCGCACGGCGAGAGCGTCCGAGACCGACGGCGTCAGGTCGTACTCGAGGCCCGGCCACGGGAAATCGACGGAGCCCGAGTTCGGCATCCCGATGGGATGGAACGGCTCCGCCAGGATCGGCACTGTGAACCACTTGTCCATCGCGAAGACGAGATGTCGCAGCGTCTCGACGAAGGACCACTCGCCCTCGACGGACTCGTGCAGCAGATCGTCGGGGAGCGCTCGGGCCCGGTTGATCGTCGTCGCCCATTCGACTTCGAGAGTCGCCCATGCGGAGCGCATGCCCTCCGGGTCGGTGGGACGCAGCATCGCACGCAGCGGGTACCACCGGTCACGTTCGTTCACGTAGGCCGTGACGTCGACGCCGTTGATGACGACTCTGTCGATCAGGGCGTCGATGTCGACGTCGACGAGCCAGGCGTGGCTGATCGTGGCGTCGGTCAGGTTGACGTCACGAAATCGGGCGCCGCTGAGATCCGCGCCCCAGAACACCGCCCCTGCAAGATCTCCCTCGAACTCTTCCGGCATGGATCCTCCCATCGAATCGACTCAGGCCTGGCCGGCCTCGGTGCCCCGGAAGAGCTCGTCGATCCGAAGTGTGTGGGTGGGCTCGGCCGCTCCGTGTGACACGTACACACACGCCAGGCGATCCTTCATGGCCCGGATCGTGGAGACAACGCCGAGCGCTTGGCCCTGCGCGTCGATCGGAGCATCCTCCATCACGGCGTGCCAGATCTGCTCCTCGAGGGCGTTGATCGCCCGCTGAAGTTCGCTGAGCTCGTGACCCGTCTGCAGGCGCTCGGCCGCGATGTCGTCGGCCCGCGCCAGCGCCGCGTCGAGCTGCTTGTCGGTGGCTGCGACAACCACCACATCGAACAGCGTGGCGAGCCGCTTCGTGGTCTCCTCCGCTCCCGCCGCCTCGTAGTGGGGCAGACGTCGACCGACCACCTCGGCATCGGCGTTCGCCAGGATGGAGGGACAGGGCAACGAGAATTCCGGCGACACTCAAAGGAATGTTCCACGTGGTGAGACTATGCCCGCAAGCTTCCACGACATCGTTCCTCCCATCGCGTCGCAACCTCACATCACCGTCAGACCCCTGTTGTCAGCGGTTCGCAGCCGGTGCCGGTGAGCAGGGCGTCGATCGCGGCGCGATCGCCGGGGGAGCGGGCGGCGTACTGCTCGCGCAGCCACGTGAGGCACTTGCCCTGGTAGGCGAAGGGTCCCTGGCGATACTCCTGGCCGTCGATCTCGCACACCATCTCCTCGGTGCCCGCCTGTAGCGCCTCGGCGTTGGCGATCATGAACGGGGCGTAGGTCCGACCGATCTCATGGAGCAGTGCGATCGTCGTGGTCGGGATCTCGTCGCGCCCGACCCACCCGTCGTCGCCGGTGGTGGCCCACCACGAGAGGTCGTCGGTCATGTCGACCCAGTTCGCAACGCGAGGCGCCCTGGCGATCGCGATGCGTGCCGACTCCGGATCCCAACCGACGAGTTGGCGCAGCTGACCGAACAGCCCGAAGTCGCCGCGTCCCGGACGCTCACCGAGCAGGAACATCCGCGTGCTCAGGCCAGCATCGAGGAGATCGAGCAGCCGGCCGTACGAGTCCTCGATGATCGGACGATTCGCGTCGGTCGAGCCAACCAGCGCCCTGCGTCCGATCTGTCGGTCGGCGATGTACCGCTGCATCCGCTGCCAGTCGTCGTCGCTCACCTGCAGGTTCTGATCGAGCGGCAGCAGCTTGGCCGCCTTGTCGATGGCGTCGTCGTAGTACCACCGGTAGTGGTACATCATCTTGGTGACCCACTCGTCGCCGTAGTCCTCGATCAGGTAGTCGAGGAATGCGACGACCGGATCGGTCGGCACCAGGCTGCGCTCGGCGAACATCGTCTCGAGGCGTTCGATCTGCGGGCTCGAATCGATCATCGCCTCGGTGTACTCGCCCTCGTCGTCGGGGAAGGCGATCACCGGGATGAGTCGAACCGGTACGGGCGGCAGATGGTCGTCCTTCGATCCACGCAGCACCCACGTGAACGGGATCCGCCGGTACCGCAGCACCGCCCGCATCTTCAACGAGTACGGCGAGCCGTAGCCACCGCCGAGCTGAAGTGGATGCACGCTGTTCATTCGGCGACCGACTCGGCGAGGCGGTCGATGGTGGGACGGATGATCATGGTGTAGGTGTCGGCGATCGCCTTCTCACGGTGGTCCTTCTGCGCTTCGAGGCGGTCGGGGTCGGTGACGACGGCCATGAAGGCCCGCTTGCTCGGGAACTCGTTGAAGCGCGCCTGATGCCATGCTCGACCGTCGCCGACGATCGTGCCTTCGACCGCGAACCAGCCGGCGATCCTCACGCCGTGCTTGGAGGCCGAGACTGCCGCTGCCGAGCTGTACGCCTCCATCTCGGTCGGAGTGATGTGTGCCGCCTCGGCGTCTTCGAAGCGGATGACGTGGAGCACCATCACGGGGCCGTCGTCGTCGGTCGGGGGGAAAGGCACATCCGCCCAGTCGACCTCGGTGACACCCTCGGGCGCCGTCGGGTACGGCATGGGCTGGCACCCCATCACGATGGTCTGCTCCATGCCGGCGTCCTTGTGCTCGTGCGACGTCTTGAACTCCGGCCGGGACTGCATCTCGATGAACGCACGACGGGTCGGGTACTTCACCACACCGATGCGATCCCAGATCGGCGCGTCGCCGAGCAATTGCTGGTCGACGGTCCCGAAGAACACGGGCTTGGCGCCGATGGCGCGGAGCGACTCGGTCGGTGAGTATTCGTCGTCGGCCTCCTGTCCGCTGATGGTCGACTCGCGGCCGTCCGCGTACTGAGCGACCTCGCGGTACTTCATCAGGTTCACCATCCAGACCGGACCGTCCTCGTCGGGCGGTGTGGTGGCGAGTCGCATGCCGTAGTCGCGGTCGACCTGGCCATAGCTGGGCGAGTTCGTGCTCATGCTGGTGCTCCTTGGGTTCGTTCGACGAGTTGCATCATCTCGCGGGCCACCATCGGGCCCGCGTTCTGGTTCTGGCCCGTGACGAGGTTGCCGTCGACGACCCAGTGGTTGGCGAGCGGGTCACGGAAGCGTGACGCACTCTCGAACCGCGCACCCATCGCCCGCAACTCGGTCTCGGGATGCTGAGGCGTCGATTCGATACCGAGCTCGCTCACCTGCTTGTCCGTCACCGCCGACACCTTGCGACCCTTGACGAGCGGCTCGCCGTCGGTGCCCTTCGCATTGCGCAATCCGAGCGGGCCGTGGCACACCCCGCCGATGACCTTGCCGAGTGCGTTCGCGTGAGTGATCTGGTCGGCGAGCGCCTCGGAGAAGCCGAGGTCGAAGGCGGCGCCCCATCCGCCGGCCAGGTACACGATGTCGTAGTTCGCCATGTCGAGGTCGGCGATCGCGAGCGAGTTGGTGACCTTCCCACGCAGCACGTCATCGGCCAGGAAACGGTCGTCGTCGGCCGAGCGGAGCACCGGCTTGAGCGACTGCGGGTCGACCGGGATCACCCCGCCGAGCGGGCTGGCCACGTCGACGTCCATGCCGGCGTCGAAGAACGCGTAGTAGGGCACCGTCATTTCGCTGGCGAACACGCCGGTGGGCTTGCCGATGTCGAGCGTGCCGTGGTTGGTTGCGATCACCAGCGCTCGTCGGCCGAACAGGTCGAACTCGCGGGCGTCGGGATCGTCGGGATGCATTCCGAGCTTGTGCAACGCCTTGCGCAGCGCACGCGCCGGGGCCGGCGGGCGCTTCATCTCGGGGGTGAGCTTGCGGCGCGATGCATACGGCCACGGGTGGTGTCGTTCGGGCACGCGTTCGGCGCGTTCCTGCTTCAGCACCGTCTTCATGTGGGCGAACACCGAGGCCACCGCCGGGTCGTTCCACCTGTTGTCCGCCTCGATCGGGTCGTCGTCGAGGTCGTACAGCTCCCACTGATCAGGCAGGACGGCGGTACGGAACGTGTCGCCGCCGGCACCGCTCGACGCCAGTTGACGCACGCCGGGTTCGGTCCACGTCGCCGGGTCGTCGAACGTTCGCACCAGCTTCCACAGGTGGTCGGATCCACCGTCTGCGTCGGCGACACGGGCTACCAGCCCCTCGAAGTTCGACGCCACATGGGCGGGCACCTGGATTCGCAACGGCGCGGGTGGCTTGGCGGCGCGGCCGAGGCGACGGGCCAGCCCCGACGCACCCGAGTCGCCTTCGAGCATGTTGTCGCGGGTCATCAGGTACACGGGTCGGCCGGTGTCGGCGGGCGCACCGTCGACCACGGGCATCAGATTGTGGCCGGGCAGCGGGTGCACCTCGGTGAACGACTCGCGCAGCACTGCGGCGACGGCTGCTTCGTCGATGCCGGCCGCGGCGAGCAGGGTCGGGACGATGTCGACATGCGAGGTCGGGGCATCGTCGACGGTGCGTGCGACGGTGGCTCCGTCGCCTATCCGGGTGATGGAGAACGGCACTCGCGTGGCCTCGTCGTACAGCGTGTACCACTTCTGGTGGAGCCCGCCGTGGGACCCGAGCAGGTCGCCGTGGTCGGATGTGCGCACGATCACCGCACGGTCGGAGCCGCCCTCGGTGACAGCGCGCCGGACGCGATCGAGCGGGCCGTCGACCTCGGCGTGCAAGCGGTAGTACGTGTCGCGGTACTGCTGGGCGTTGTTGCGGTAGAGCCGGTCGACCGCAGCCCCGAACCCGTAGGCCGTCGGGTACGACGCGCGATAGGCGATCTGGGCAGCGGGCTTGGTGGCGAGGTCTTCGTCGTCGGTCGGCGAGGCTGCAACCGGCGGTGGGTCGAGCGGCGACGGCGTGTCGATCGGGGCGCCACGCGCCGCCCACATCGGAAACAGCACGATGTCGTGCGGGTTGACGAAGCTGGCAACGAGCAGGAATGGTGTCAGTGCGTCGACGTCACCGGCACGCCGCCGGGCGTAGCGATCGTCCAGCCATGCCACGACGCGCGACGCGATCAACGGATCGCGTCGGGTCCCGCTGTTCGCGAGCGGGGCGCCGTGGGGCTCGGGCCCGATCCAGCCGGAGAACCCGTACGGGTCGAGCGGATCGGCCGCTCGATACCTCGCGACCGCAGCCTCGTCGATGACGCCGTCGTCGTCGTTCGTGGCGAGCGGCTCGCCGTCGCCGCCCACAAGGTCGGCGTGGGAGAGATGCCACTTGCCGTCGTAGTGCGTGTCGTAGCCGGCGGCGCGGAACCAGTGGCCGAGCGTCGGCACCTCACCCTTCGGCAGCCAGCGCAGGCGCGAGTCGTCGTACATCTTGCCGAGCCCGTCGGTCTGCGTCACACCGTGAACGTCGGGGTATTGGCCCGTGAAGATCGTCGGGCGGCTGGGCACGCAGGCCAACGAACCCGTGTAGTGACGACCGAAGGTCACGGCGTGGTCGTCGAACCAGGCACGCCCCGTCAAGGTCGTTCGTCGCCATTGGGCGATCTCGGCGCTCTCGTACGACGGAGCAGCGCGTTCCTCGTCGGTCATGATGATGATCACGTCGGGTCGTTGGTTGTCGGTGGTGCTCATGAGATGGCCCCGGTGGTGTGAGTGGTTGGCGTGATGTGAGTGGTGAGTCCGTCGATCATCTCGTCGGACGCGGCGGCCAGCCTGCGGCCGACGATCTTCGCGATGAGCTGGTGCGGTGGTCTTGGTCCTGCGTCGACGGTGCTGGTGAGGCTGATCGCGGTGCCGCCCGAGCGCGCTGTCAGTTCCCACGAGTTGCTGACCGACCGCACGATCGGAGGCAGCCCGGTGATGGCGTACGCCAACATGCCGCGCGTCGGCCCCCGGCGGCGTCCAGGTGGTGACCGTCTCGATCAGCGTGATGCGACCGGTCTGGATCCGGCGGGCCATGCCGACACCGGCGTCCTGTTCGGTCACGAGACACGAGTGGTCGACGTTCGAGGCCCAGCTGCTGATGCGAGCGAAGTCGGCCAGTGCTGCCCAGACGTCGCCGGGGGGAACGGCAACGAAACCGGTGCGTTCGACGCCGATCATCGGGGCACCCGGTCGCGCGCCGCCGGCATCCAGTTCGGACCCGCAGTGAGATCGATCCGCTCGACCAGTCGGGCGCCGACCGGCTCGATCAGGTCGAGGAACTGGTTGGTGCGTTGCTCGCCGAGTGCTCGCCATGCCACCGACGCGAGGTCGTCGAGGCGGTCCTCGAGTTCCTGGCGGTACTCGATGCCGCGTGCGTTCACCGCGCCGTCGGTGGCGAGGCCGCGTCGCTCGAGTTCGGCGAAGGCTGCGGCGAGCGCAGCATCGTCGGCGCCGCGGCTACGCGGCAACCAGTCGTCGGCGTAGTAGCGCCAGGCGCCGTCGAGGATGCCCGCCTCGATCTGGCCGATGTCCTCCGCGATCTGGATCGCCCAGTGCGTGTCGCCCCGCCACTCGCGGATGCAGTTGACGGCCAGCCATGCCGACAGCAGCGGATCGTCCGGCCGCGGCCGCTCGCGCAGGGTTGCGAACAGCACTCGGCCGGCGACCGGGAGGGTGTCGGCAGCGGCCCACAGGGGCTCGGCGAGGCCGGCGAGTTCGTCGCAGATCTCGGGGACGTGGGCCCGCAGCCCGGCGACGACGCCCTCGTCACGGGCGGCGGCTGCCGCCTCGAACGTGGTGCGCTCGCGGCACTGGTCGAGGCACATCGAGATGAACGGCGGGCTGATCGAGTAGAACGCGGCGGCGACGGCAGCGTTGCCGGCCACGCCGAGCGTGGCGCCTCGCGTGGAGATGTAGTAACCGAAGGGATCGGGCCCGAGCGCTGTGTAGTGCTCGATGGCAACCGGATCCCAGTAGATCCATCCGACCAGGCGGTGCGACGCGAGCCCGGCGCGTCGTGTCAGATCCAACCAGTCGGTGGTGGCCTCTTCCCCGTTTGCGTGACGCTTCGGTGGGTACGCCCCAACCGAAGTGTCACGCAAACGGTCATTGGAGGAGTCGGTCATCGGTCGATGACGTCGATGAGGAGCTGCGCGAGCTGGTCGGCGGCGTCCTCCTGGAAGAAGTGGTGGGCATCGGTCGCGGTGATGTGCGGCTGCCCCTTCGTGCCGGGAACCCGTCGCAGGAATGGCGCGTCGCCGCCGGCGGTGACCGGGTCGCGGTCGCTGAAGCAGCAGACGAACGGCTTGTCCCACGCTTCCAGGACCGTCCACGCCTCGAGGTTCGCCTGCCGTTCGGGATCGTCCACGGCGGTCGGCACGAGTGAGGGGAAGATGCGGGCCCCGGCCTTGAAGGTGTCGTCGGGGAACGGCGCGTCGTAGGCCGCGATCTCCTCGGGGGACAGATCGGTGACCGTCGCCGAGTTGATCAGGAACCCGATGTCGAACGTCGGTGAGGTCTGGGAGAACTTCTGCCAGGCCATGAAGGCGTCACTCGGCTTGCCGTCGCCGGTCGGCAGACCGGTGTTGCCGACGACGATGCGGGCGAACCGGTCCGGGTTCGCGGTGACGACGCGCAGACCGACGAGGCCGCCCCAGTCCTGTCCGAAGAAGGTGGCGTCGGTCAGGTCGAGTTGGTCGATCAGCAGTGCCTGCATCCAGGCGACGTGGCGGGCGTAGGTGTAGTCGCTCATCTCCGTCGGCTTGTCGCTTCGTCCGAAGCCGACGAGGTCGGGAGCGATCACTCGGTGGCCGGCGTCGACCAGGATCGGGATCATCTTGCGGTACAGGTAGCTCCACGACGGTTCGCCGTGCATCAGCAGAATCGGTGCGGCATCGGCCGGGCCTTCGTCGAGGTAGTGGACACGGAGCGTGCCTCCCTCGCCGTCGGGGATCTCTGCGTAGTTCGGGGCGAACGGGTACCCGGGGAGGTCGGCGAATCGTTCGTCGGGGGTGCGCAGGGTCTTCATGGTCAGGCTCCTGTTACTTCGACTCGATGGAGGTCGTCGCCGAGTTCGACGACGCCGGAGAAGTGTTCGGCGGCGAGGGCTTTCCAGTCGTCGCCGGTGCCGCCCGTCGGGATCGGGGGGACGTAGTGGGTGAGCACGAGCGTGCCGACACCACCGCGGGTCGCGGTCTGGGCAGCTTCCTCGGGGGAGGAGTGGTAGTCGAGCGTGTCCTTGATCCGCTGCATCGGCAGGTTGGCGATGATGTCCTTGCGAATGACGGTGTGGACCAACGCATCGGCGCCGTCGCACAACGAGTCGAGCCCGGGACACGGCACCGTGTCACCCGCCGCAACGACGGACACACCCTCGTGGTCGAAGCGGAACCCGATGCTCGGCTCAACCGGCTTGTGGTCGGTCTGCGCGCAGCGGATCGTGACCTTTCCCGCCCCATCACCCGGCAGATGGACCGGGCCCTCGGTCACCTCGATGACGTCGATCTGCGGCGGACCCTCGAGGTCGTCGTGGTGGGCGATGCGGTAGCCCATGTCGGGTTCGAGTGACGCCAGGATGTGGTCGACGACGGCCTTCGTGCCGATCGGGCCGACGATGGTGAGCGGGGTGGGCACGAACGTCATCACCCAGCGTGTGGTGATCACGTCGTTGAGGTCGGTGATGTGGTCGCTGTGCAGGTGGGTGATCAGCACCGCGGTGAGATTCGGCGCACCGAGGCCAGCCCCGGCCAGGCGCATCAGCACGCCACGGCCGGCGTCGACGAGGTAGTGCTCGTCGCCGGCGGAGATCAGCGTGGCGGGTCCGGCCCGGTCGGCGCTCGGCATCGGGCTGCCGGTACCGAGGAGCGTGACGGCGATCATTGGCGACTCATCTCTGCCGCGGCTTCTGCGGCGCGTGCTTCGAGATCCTGGGGTGACAGGAGCTGGATGACGACCTCGTGCAGCGTTCCGGTGAACGCGAACGGCGCCTCGTACCGGTTCGACACGGCGGAGCCGTGGTCGTAGGCGATGCTCGGGCCGACCGACGACATCATCCTCATGAACAGCGGCAGCTCGATCGAGCCGGCGGGTTCGCCGTCGACCTCGAGCGACATGCTGCCCGCCATCCCGGCACCGCGGCGGAACTGGGCGACGAGCGTCGACGCCCCGGCGGGAATCTCGATGTCGGATTCGAGGATCGTGTGGTCGTCGAACGCGTTGTAGTCGATCACCAGCCGGTCGTGCTGCACGAAGATCGACACGCCGGAGTTCTCGGTGCCGGTCGCGAACAGGACTCCCTCGTCGCCGACCTCGCGGGTGACCGTCGCGGTGAGGTCGAAGGCGCGGCCGCCGATCGCCGCCGACGCCTGGCCCGGCAGCGGTGACATCGGAGGTCGGTAGACGTAGCGCCGGTCGACCGGATGCGGCGAGTTCGGCCGGAAGCGGGCGCCGAACAGCTCGAGTGTGCGGTCGTCGAGAGGGAGCACGCCGTGGCGCTCCGCCTCCTGCCACCACAGGTCGATCAGTTCGGCCAGCTTCGCGGGTTCCTGCGACGCGAGGTCGTTGCACTCCGACCAGTCGTCGGGGAGGTGGTAGAGCTCCCAGGGCTCGGTGTCGTAGTCGGCGCCCTTGTCGTGCTTGCACACCGCCTTCCAATCGCCGGCCACGAGGGCACGGCTCCCGGCCTGCTCGAAGTACTGCAGCGTGTTGGTGGCCGGCGCGTCGGCGTCGGTCAGAATCGACGCGAACGAGTGGCCCGTCACGGGGAGCTGATCGAGACCCCGATACGTGTCCGGAGGTGTCACCCCGATGAGTTCGTAGATCGTCGGCACGATGTCGGAGACGTTGACGAACTGGCGGCGCTTCGAACCCGCCTGGTCGGCGGGGAGGAGGCCGGGCGCATGGACGATCAGGGGAACGTGGACGCCGCCTTCGTGGGTGTTCTGCTTGTACCACTTGAACGGGGCGTTGCCGCACTGGGCCCAGCCCCACGGGTAGTTCGTGTGGCTGTGCGGGCCGCCGATGTCGTCGATCCGGGCGATCGCCTCGTCGGGGGTCTCGAAGATGCCGTTGAAGAACTTCATCTCGTGCATCACACCGAACGGCCCGCCCTCCTGCGACGCGCCGTTGTCGGTCAGCACGACCAGCACGGTGTTGTCGAGCTGGCCCATCTCGCGCAGCCCGTCGACGAGGCGACCGATCTGGTCGTCGGTGTGATCGAGGAACGCAGCGAATGCCTCCTGGAGCCGGCAGGCGAGCCGCTTCTGGTTCTCGGGCAGGTCGTCCCACGCGTCGACGCCGGGGTTGCGCGGCGCGAGTTCGGTTCCCTCGGGGACGACGCCCGCTGCGAGTTGACGTTCGAACCAGCGTTGCCGGACGACGTCCCAGCCCTCGTCGAACGTGCCGCGGTACTTCTCCATGTAGCTGGCCGGGGCCTGATGCGGTGCGTGCGCGGCGCCGAACGGGACGTAGGCGAAGAACGGTCGATCGGGTCGGACTCCCTTGGAATCCGACACCATCTTCAGCAGCTGGTCGATCAGGTCCTCGGAGACGTGGTACCCGTCCTCGGGCTTGGCCGGTGGCTCGATCGGGTGGTTGTCGCAGACGAGTTCGGGGTGGAACTGATCGGTCTCACCCTCCATGAATCCGTAGAACCGGTCGAACCCGCGGGCGAGCGGCCACTGGTCGAACGGCCCGGCTGCCGAGCACTGCTCCATCGGGGCGAGGTGCCACTTGCCGACGCAGAACGTGGCGTATCCCTCCTCGCGGAGCACCTCGGCGACGGTCGCAGCGTGGTTGGTGATGTGGCCGAGCTGGTGGGGGAAGCCGGTGCGGAAGTTCGACACCGAGCGCATGCCGACGGCGTGCTGGGATCGACCCGTGAGCAACGAGGCGCGAGTCGGCGAGCACAGCGGCGTCACGTGGAAGTTGGTGAACTGCAGGCCCTTCGCAGCGAGCGCATCGATGTTCGGTGTGTCGATGTCGGAGCCGTAGCACCCGAACTGAGCGAAGCCGGTGTCGTCGAGCAGGACGACGACCACGTTGGGGGCGTCGGCGCCGGGTTGCGGTGGTTCGTCGAACCATGCTTCGGAGTCGGCCAACGTGCGGCCGATCGTTCCTTCGAATCGAGATGCTCGTGTCATCGTCTTCCTTTCGCGCTCGCAACAGGGGTCAGACCCCGTTTGTGACAGGTGATCAGGGCTCGCAAGCTGGTGGCCCACGCCCTGGTGATCTGCTTGTGGGTGCGGGCATGCGCCCGGGTCGTCAGCTCGAATGCCTCCGGCGAGGTCAGCGAGTCGAGGACCGCAACCAGGTCGGCCGAATCGGACGGCGTGAGTTCGGCGAACTCCTGGTCGAAGCAGGCTCGGAGCTGTCGGGTGAGGGCCGACCGGTTCGACGCGATGTGTTCGCGCCAGGTGTCGTCCTCGAACGCACGCATCCGGGCCATCGCCATCAACGGACCCGCCTGCTCGTAGAGGTCGAGCCGGGTCCGGACGAAGAAGGCGATCCGGGAGTCCAGGTCGCTGCCGGTCGGTGGCGTCGCGAGGAGCAGATGAGAGTACCGCTCGGTGAACAGTTGGTGCGCTTGTCGCTGGATGTCGGCAAGGCCGTCGAAGTTGCGGAAGATCGACGACACCGACACTCCGGCGCGCTCGGCGACATCCTCGGCCGATGGTGGACCTTTGCCGTCGAGGATGAGCGAGAACGCCGCACCGACGATGGCGTCGCGACTGCGTTGGCGCCGAGCTCGTCGCCCGTCGATCGGTGGCGGTGCGCTCACCTGAGTCATGAGAGAGCGCCGTCCATCCGCTCACTCTAAAGTATTGCTTGTATGAATCGCAATAGTTAGGGTGAGGTCGTGACCGCTCTCGTACGCACCGACGACTCGCACTTCGACGCCCTCGACGACTGGCCCTACGAACCGCACTACCACCAGTGGAAGGATCTGCGCGTCCACTACGTCGACGAAGGTCCGGCCGATGGCCCGGTGATGCTGCTGTTGCACGGGATGCCGACGTGGGGGTACCTGTACCGCACGATGATCCCGCAGCTGGTCGAGGCGGGGTATCGCTGCATCGCTCCCGATCATCTGGGTTTCGGTCGCAGCGACAAGCCGACCGATGCGAACTGGTATTCGATCGCCCGCCACACCGAGGTGCTCACGTCGCTGATCACGGCACTCGACCTGCACGACGTCACGCTCGTCTGCCAGGACTGGGGAGGCCCGATCGGCCTCGCGCAGGCAGCCACGATGCCCGAGCGGTTCAGCCGGCTGATCGTCATGAACACGTGGTTGCACCACCCTGGTTACGAATACACCGACGCGATCCGCAACTGGATCGCCAACTGGCACGACGGTGGCCTGTTCCACCGCGAGAAGCCGAACGTCGCCTTGATCCTGCTGATCTCCGCCCGGTTGGTCGAGCCCCCGGTTGTGTTCGGCGCGCTGACCACCGGCACCGAGCCAGAACTCACGGGCGAGGCGGCGACGATGTACGCCGGTTTCGGCGCCCCGTTCCGGGGTCTGGCCGACGAAGCGTTCAACGGACTGCGGATGTTCCCGCTGTCGATTCCGGCGAACGACTACGACAGCGGCAACGGGGCTGCCCAGACGATGCACTACAAGTCGCTGCTCGGTTGGGACAAGCCCGTGCACTTCGTGTGGGGTGGGTCCGACGACGTGTTCACCGAGACCTGGGGTCGGACCTGGGCAGAGCGCATGAATGCGAGCTTCGATCTGATCCCGGACGCGAACCACTTCCTCCAGAACACCCACGGCCCACTCGTGGCCGACCACATCCTGCGCCGCATCACCGACGAGCGATGAGCGAAGCGACCCGTATCCGGTCCCTTCGCTCATCGCTCGCTCCGTCGCGCTCGGATGACAGCGGCGCAACCCCGACGGCTACGTTGACGATGCTCGCTCGCTGCCCTCAGGAGGAACCCATGTCCGACGCTCTGATCATCGATGCCTGCCGCACACCTCGTGGCATCGGCAAGCCCGGTAAGGGCGCGCTGGCGCATCTCCATCCGCAACACCTCGCCTCGACCGTGCTCGCGGCGTTGGTCGAGCGCAACGGCTTCGACACCGCCGACGTCGACGACGTGGTGTGGGGCACCAGCTCGCAGGTCGGCGAGCAGAGCGGCGACCTCGGGCGCATGGCCGCACTCGACGCCGGCTACTCCGTGACCGCCAGTGGAGCGACACTCGACCGGTTCTGCGGGTCGGGCATCACCTCGGCCAACTACGCCGCGCACGCCGTGATGGCGGGGATGGAGGACCTCGTCGTGTCGGGCGGGACCGAGATGATGTCGCTGCCGAAGAAGGGCCTCCTGCCGATGGGTGCGAACAACGCACACCTGCAGGAGATCCACCCGCAGTCGCATCAGGGCGTGTGCGCCGATGCGATCGCCTCCATGGAGGGGATTTCCCGCGAGTCGCTCGACGCCCTCGCCGCCGAGTCGCAGGCCCGCGCTGATCGGGCGATCCGCGAGGGCCGGTTCGACAAGAGCCTCATTCCGGTGCTGAACATGGACGGCTCCGTCGCGCTCGACCACGAGGAGTTCCCGCGGCCCCAGACCACCGTCGAGTCGCTGGCGGCGCTCCCGCCGAGCTTCCCGCAGATCGCCGACCACCGGTTCTCGGAGGACTCGAAGACCTTCCGTGAATTGATCAACCAGAAGTACCCGGACCTCGACATCCGCCACGTCCATCACGCCGGTAACTCGTCCGGCGTCGTCGACGGTGCTGCGGCGCTGCTGTTCGCCAGCTCCGAGTACGCCAAGGCGCACGGGTTGACGGCGCGGGCGCGTGTCGTCGCGACGGCCAACATGGGTGACGACCCCACGCTCATGCTCAACGCTCCGGTTCCGGCGGCTCGCAAGGTGCTGGAGAAGGCCGGCATGACGCTCGACGACATCGACCTGTTCGAGATCAACGAGGCGTTCGCCGTCGTCGCCGAGAAGTTCATGCGCGACCTCGATCTCGATCGCGACAAGGTCAACGTCAATGGTGGCGCCATGGCCCTCGGTCATCCGATCGGTGCAACGGGCGCGATCCTGATCGGCACGGTGCTCGACGAACTGGAACGACGCGACCTGCAGTTCGGCCTCGTCACGATGTGCGCCGGCGGAGGAATGGCACCGGCGATCATCATCGAACGCGTCTGATCCGGCGCCAGCGACCCACGCGGGCCCTCCTCGAGAAACGGCCTCAGAACGGGACCTAGGGCCCGTGGAAGTCGGGTCGGTCCGTGGCGTAACGTTGCACAGCGGTACGAACATCCGAGGAGCCCCATGACCGAGTCGTTGACGATGAACACCGGACACGTCGGGGGCGCGGGGCTCGATACCGACACGCTGGAGATGATGCTCGATGCGCTGGGCGAGTTCGTCGGCCACGCGCTGACGCCGCAGCGCCAGCTCGAACTCGACCACGACGACGTCTGCCCCGAAGACCTCGTTCGCGCCATGAGCGACCCGAACCAGCTCGGCGTTCAGCTGATCTTCGTGCCGGAGGCGTACGGCGGCATGGACGGCGGAGCGTTCGATTCGTACCGCGTGTGCGAGGTGATGGCGCGTCACGACATCGGAGTCGCCACCGCGGTGTTCGCCACGTTCCTCGGTAGTGATCCGATCCTCGTCGGTGCCACCGACGACCAGAAGCAACGCTGGTTGGGGGCCATTGCCGAGCAGGGACTCGTGTTCGCCTACGGCGCCACCGAGCCCGATGCGGGCAGTGATCTCGGAGCGATGAAGACCACCGCCGTCCGGATCATGGACGGCGACGGGGCCATCACGGGCTATCGGATCAACGGTCGCAAGCAGTGGATCTCGAACGGCTCGATCGCCGACATGGTCACCGTGCTGGCGCGCACCCCCGATGGCCCCTCCTGGTTCGTCGTTCCCCAGGGAACCCCCGGATTCAGCGCGGCCCATCCCGAGGACAAACACGGGCTGCGGCTGTCGAACACGGCGGCGCTCTTTCTCGACGACGTCGAGGTGCCGGCCGATCATCTGATCGGTGGCGTCGAGGGCCTGGGCCTGATCCAGGCCCAGCAGGTGTTCGGCTACACGCGCGTGATGGTTGCAGCGTTCGGTCTGGGCGGAGGATGGGAAGCGCTCGACCGGGCCATCGCCTACTCGCTCGAGCGCACCCAGGGCGGGTCGCCGCTCGCCGAGAAGCAGGGTTTCACCCACAAGCTGATCGTGCCCCACGCGGTACGTCTCGAGGCTGCCAGGGCCTACATCGAGGATTCCGCCGACAAGATCGACCGTGGCCTCGGCGAGAACGGCGCGATGAACACCGAGGGCGCGATCGCCAAGCTGATGGCGACCGAGGCCGGCAACGCCGCCGCCGACGCCGCCATCCAGGCGCACGGCGGTTACGGCTACACCCGCGAGTACGTCGTGGAGAAGATCAAGCGTGACGTGCGCATCACCACGATCTACGAGGGCACGTCGGAGATCATGGAGATGACCATCGCTCGTGATCGGTGGCAGCATCATCTGAAGACCAGCGGCGCGTACTATCGCGACCGTGCCGCAGAGCTCCTGGCGCTGCACCGCAGCCACCCGAACGTCGGCGCCGATCACGCTGCACTCGCAGCGCAGGCGTTGGCTGCGGTACTGGAGGCCTGCCGCGTCGCCCGGCTCACCCGCAACCAGCACGTCCTGTTCCGGTTGGGCGACCTCATCACTCACGCCGAGTGCGCCGAAGCGTTCGCCCGGCGCGCCGCCGACGCGCTCGACGGCAAACGCCACGAGAAGGCTCACGACCGTTTCGACGGCGACGCACTCGCAGCGATGAGCCGTGTCTTCGCGCGTGAAGCAGCACAGAAGGTTGCCGAAGGCGAGCGTTGGGTTGCCGGTTCGGTCGATGCCGACAGTGCCGATGTTGCGCCACTGCTCGCCACGATCCCGCACGATGCCATCCGTCGTGCCCAAGCCGGCCTGCTGGCCGACATGGACCGTGTCGCCGACGCCCTCTACGGCCGCTGATGGCCGGCCGGCCTTCCCTCTTTCGCTTCCCAGGAGTACCGATTCATGTCTGACGTCTTCACCATCCCCAGCACGCCGGTCGCCGTCGTCGGTGTTGGGGCGATCATGCCGGAGGCGCCGGACGCTGACGCGTTCTGGGCCAATATCACGGGCGGTCGGTACTCGATCACCGACGTGCCGCACGAGCGGTGGGATCCGGCGCTCTACTTCTCGGCCGACCACGGCGAGCCGGACAAGACCTACTCGACGATCGGCGGGTGGGTGCGTGAGTACCCATGGAACCCGATCGGCTGGAAGCTCCCGATCCCGCCGACCGTTGCCGATCAGATGGACGACGGCCAGCGCTGGGCGATCAGTGCCGCGCGGTCGGCGTTGCTCGACGCCGGATGGCCGGACTGGACGATCGATCCCGACAACGTTGCGGTGATCATCGGCAACGCCATCGGCGGCGAGAAGCACTACAAGACGAACATGCGCATCGAACTCCCCGAGGTGCTGCGCGACCTCTCCGCGTCGGAATCGTTCGCTGCGCTCTCCGCCGATCAACGCGGGCACATCCTCGACGAGACGCGCTCCCACTTCCTGGCCCATTACGGCGAGATCAACGAAGACACGATGCCCGGCGAACTGGCCAACGTGATGGCCGGACGAATCGCCAACCTGTTCAACTTCCGTGGCCCGAACTTCACGACCGACGCCGCGTGCGCCTCGGGCCTCGCCGCAATGAGCGTCGCCGTCGAAGGTCTCGTCGACCACCGCTTCGACGCTGCCATCACGGGTGGCGTCGACCACAACATGGGTGTGGCCGCGTTCGTGAAGTTCTGCAAGATCGGTGCGCTCTCGGCGACGGGGACGCGCCCGTTCGACGCCGGCGCCGACGGCTTCGTGATGGGCGAGGGAGCCGCGCTGTTCGTCCTCAAGCGGCTGGAGGACGCCGAACGCGACGGCGACCGGGTCTACGCCGTGATCCTCGGCATTGCGGGCTCGAGTGACGGCAAGGGCAAGGGCATCACTGCTCCCAACCCGATCGGGCAACGACTGGCAGTCGAGCGGGCGTGGGCAATTGCCGGAGAGGACCCGGCGACTGTGACTGCGCTCGAGGCCCACGGCACCTCCACTCGCGTTGGAGACGCGACCGAACTGCAGAGCCTCACCGATGTGTTCGCGGCGGCTGGTCGTCACAGCATCGCGCTCGGCTCGGTGAAGTCGAACATCGGCCATCTGAAGGCCGCCGCGGGCGCGGCCGGCGTTTTCAAGATGGTCCGCAGCCTGCACGACAAGGTGCTGGCCCCGAGCCTCAACTTCAACGATCCCAACCCCAACGTCGACTGGGACAGCTCACCATTCCTGGTCAACACTGCGTTGCGGGAGTGGCAGGCGCCGGCGAGCGGCGTTCGGCGTGGCGGCGTGAGCGCGTTCGGATTCGGCGGTACCAATTTCCACGTCGTGCTGGAAGAGCACGTGCCCGGCCGCCACAAGCCGCCGGCGCGCGTCTTCGCAACGGCATCGACGTCCGCCTCGATGCCCGCGCCGTTCTCGGGCGAGAGCGACGACGATGGTCGGTACGACCCATCCAAGCCACCTCCACGCGGTGCGCTCGTTCTCGGGGGCCGTGACGATGCCGACCTGCTCGCCCAGGTGAACCAGGCGCTCGTCGAGGCGCGCGCTGGGCGGGCACCCGCGCCGGCGCGGCCTGACCCGTCGATCGGCAGGGCGCAGGTTCGTCTCGCCGCCGACTTCGCCGACGCCGCCGATCTCGCCGGGAAGCTCGCCAAGGTCGTCACCGCGCTCACCAGTGCCAACCCGGCGATCTTCCGCATGCTGCGCCAACAGGGCGTGTTCGTGGGCCGAGGCCCGGCACCCAAGGTGGCGTTCCTCTACACCGGGCAGGGCTCGCAGTACGTCAACATGCTGCAGGGATTGCGCTCGACCGAGCCGATCGTGGCCGACACCTTCCGCGAAGCCGACGCAGTGATGACGCCGCTGCTCGGCCGTTCGCTGTCGTCGTACATCTTCGTCGATGGCGACGATCCGGCCGCCGTTGCCCAACTCGACCAGGAACTGCTGCAGACCGAGATCACCCAGCCGGCCGTGCTGGCGACCGACACGGCCATCAGCCGCCTGCTCGCTGCGTACGGGATGCGACCCGACATGGTGATGGGGCACAGCCTCGGCGAGTACGGAGCGCTGATCGCCTCGGGGTCACTGTCGTTCGCCGCTGCCTTGGAAGCGGTGAGTGCACGCGGCCACGAGATGGCGGCGCTCTCGGTGGCTGACAACGGAGCGATGGCGGCGGTGTTCGGACCGCTCACCGAGATCGAGCGGATCGTCGAGGAGACCCAGGGGTACACCGTCATCGCCAACATCAACTCCAACAATCAGGCCGTGGTCGGCGGTGCGACCGACGCCGTGCTCCGGGCGATCGACGCGTTCACGGCCGCGGGTATGCAGGCGATGCGTATCCCGGTGAGCCACGCCTTCCATACGTCGATCGTTTCGCCGGCATCGGTGCCGCTCGTGGCGACACTCGCCCGTCTGAACGTTCAACCGCCGCGCATCCCGCTCGTTGCGAACGTCACCGGCGACTTCTACCCGGCTGGTGCAACGTCCGACACGATGCTCGACCTGCTGGGCAGGCAGGTCGCCTCGCCCGTGCAGTTCGTCAAGGGCCTCCACACGCTCTACGCCGCCGGCGCGCGGGTCTTCGTCGAAGTGGGGCCGAAGCGTGCGCTGCACGGCTTCGTCGAAGATGTGCTCGGCGACCGCGACGACGTGCTGTCGGTGTTCACCAATCACCCAAAGCTCGGCGATGACGCCTCGATCAACCAGGCGCTGTGCGGGCTGTGGGCCTCGGGTATCGGCTTCGACCTGCCTCGAGGAAGCAAGGCCGTCGCGCCGCCGCAGGCTGCACCGGCACCGGCACCGGCACCGGCACCGGTCGCGACAGCGCACCCTGACGATCGGATCATGCAGCTGGGCCAGTTGTTCGCCGGAGTGATCGAGGAGGGCCTGCGCATCTACGCTGCCGAACCCGTCGCGCCGACAGCGAGCGCTTCGCCGACGCACCTGCCGATCCGAGGCGAGCGCGTCGATGGCGAGCCCGTTGTGATCACCGGGGCGGCGCTCGGGCTGCCAGGGGTGGATCAGGTATTCGACGATGCCAACATCGGCCGGATCCTCGCCGGCCAGCAGTTCATCGGCTCCGTGCCCGACGCCGCTCGGGCCCGCATGGCCGACATGCACATCACCCGGCTCGTCAAGAGCGAGGCGGGCGGCGCCAGCTTCGAGACCATCGACGATCCGGCCGAGGTGATCAAGCTCGCAGGGAAGCACGCGCCCTTGGATGTCGTGGAGCAGTTCGCCGTCGACACGGCGCGCGACGAGGCCCTCGATTCGACCACACGACTCGCGATCGGCGCCGGCTTCGACGCACTTCGCGACGCCGGGATCCCGCTCGTGATGCGGTACAAGACCACGACGCTCGACACCCAACTCCCTGATCGTTGGGGCCTGGCCGACCAGATGCGCGACGACACCGGCGTGATCTTCGCCAGCGCGTTCCCGGGGTACAACCGGTTCGCCGAGGACGTCGAGGCCTACGTCGCCGACCGTTCGCGGCGTGAGCATCTGCTCGCGCTCGAGGGTGTTCGCGCCCGCATGAACAGCAGCGACACGACGGAGGTCGACCGCCTGATCGGCGACCTCCGCGCCGAACTCGAGGCCAACCCGTACGGATTCGACCGCCGATTCATCTTCCGTGTGCTGGCGATGGGGCACTCGCAGTTCGCCGAGATCATCGGCGCTCGCGGGCCCAACACCCAGGTGAACGCGGCATGTGCGTCGACCACACAGGCGATCGCGCTCGCCGAGGACTGGATCCGCGCCGGCCGTTGTCGACGCGTGATCGTCGTGTCGGCCGACGATGCGACGGGCGACTCGCTGATGCCGTGGATCGCGAGCGGATTCCTCGCGAGCGGAGCGGCCGCCACCGACGAACACGTCGAGGATGCCGCCACTCCATTCGACCGCCGACGCCACGGGATGATCCTGGGCATGGGTGCAGCGGCGTTCGTGGTCGAGTCGGCCGCTGCAGCTGCCGAGCGAGGTTTGCAGCCGATCTGTGAAGTGCTCGGCGCGGTGACTGCCAACTCGGCGTTCCACGGGACGCGCCTCGACGTGGAACACGTCGGCGCGGTGATGGAGGCCGTCGTGCAACAGGCCGAGTCGCGCGGCGTCAGCCGATCGGCCATCGCCGAGGAGGCGATGTTCGTCTCGCACGAGACCTACACACCGGCGCGGGGAGGCTCGGCCTCGGCGGAGATCAACGCGTTGCGCAGGGTGTTCGGAGCCGACGCCGACCGGGTCGTGATCACGAACACCAAGGGGTTCACGGGCCATGCGATGGGTGCCGGCATCGAGGACGTCGTTGCGGTCAAGGCGCTGGAGACCGGCATCGTGCCGCCCGTGCCGAACTATCGCGAGCCCGATCCCGAGCTCGGCAATCTCAAGCTGTCGCAGGGCGGATCACATCGCGTTCGCTACGCGCTGCGCCTGGCGGCCGGGTTCGGCTCGCAGATCGCCATGGCGCTGTTGCGTTGGACCCCCGTTGCCGATGGCCGCCACCGTGCGCCCGATCAACTCGGCCACGAGTACCGAATCGTCGACGCCGCTGCCTGGCAGCGTTGGCTCGACGAGCTCGCCGGTCACGACGGTGCGCTCCTCGAGGTCGATCACCGTCGGCTCCGCATCGTCGACGTCGGCGCTCCGGCCGAGTCGCATCACGACACGACGATCCCGGTCCCGTACGCCGGCCAGTTCGGCGCCTCGAGACCGGCACCCGCTGCGGTCGTTGCGGCCCCGGTGTCGGTTGCGCCTGCGGTCGCGGCGCCTGTCGTGGAGGTTGCTCCCGTCGCCATGAGCGTCCCGGTGATCGCTGTCGAGGTCGGCGATGAGGTGTTGGAGGCGGTGACGGGGATCGTTGCGGAGATGACGGGGTATCCGGCGGAGTTGTTGGAGCCTGATCTGGATCTGGAGGCGGATCTGGGTGTCGACACGGTGAAGCAGGCCGAGGTGTTCGCGGCGGTGCGTGAGCGGTATGACGTGGAGCGTGACGAGAACTTGCAGTTGCGGGATTTCCCGACGTTGCGTCATGTGGCCGAATGGGTTCGTGACCGTACCGGTCTGGGTGCGGCGCCGACTGCGGAGCCGGGTGCGGCTGTCGTGTCGGCCGTCGCGGCTCCGTCAGCGCCGGTTGCAGCGGGCGACGAGGTGTTGGAGGCGGTGACGGGGATCGTTGCGGAGATGACGGGGTATCCGGCGGAGTTGTTGGAGCCTGATCTGGATCTGGAGGCGGATCTGGGTGTCGACACGGTGAAGCAGGCCGAGGTGTTCGCGGCGGTGCGTGAGCGGTATGACGTGGAGCGTGACGAGAACTTGCAGTTGCGGGATTTCCCGACGTTGCGTCATGTGGCCGAATGGGTTCGTGACCGTACCGGTCTGGGTGCGGCGCCGACTGCGGAGCCGGGTGCGGCTGTCGTGTCGGCCGTCGCGGCTCCGTCAGCGCCGGTTGCAGCGGGCGACGAGGTGTTGGAGGCGGTGACGGGGATCGTTGCGGAGATGACGGGGTATCCGGCGGAGTTGTTGGAGCCTGATCTGGATCTGGAGGCGGATCTGGGTGTCGACACGGTGAAGCAGGCCGAGGTGTTCGCGGCGGTGCGTGAGCGGTATGACGTGGAGCGTGACGAGAACTTGCAGTTGCGGGATTTCCCGACGTTGCGTCATGTGGCCGAATGGGTTCGTGACCGTACCGGTCTGGGTGCGGCGCCGACTGAGGCTGCCGTGTCGATCGCCGTGGCTGCTGAGGCGTCCGGTGATGATGTTCTGGACGTGGTCACCGCTGTGGTGGCGGAGATGACGGGGTATCCGGCGGAGTTGTTGGAGCCTGATCTGGATCTGGAGGCGGATCTGGGTGTCGACACGGTGAAGCAGGCCGAGGTGTTCGCAGCAGTCCGTGGTCACTACGACCTCGAACGCGACGACAATCTGCAGTTGCGGGATTTCCCGACGTTGCGTCACGTCGCCGAGTGGGTTCGTGACCGCGCCGACCTGGGTGCGGCGCCGGGCGCCACGTCCGTTGCGCCGACGACCGAGACTCCACCGACAGCGCCCGACGTGGTGCACGGTGACTTCGATGCCGTCGACGCGTTGCCGCGCCGCATCCCTGTGCCATCGCTGCGGCCGTCGATCAACCAGTGCCTGCCGACGGGTGTCGAACTCGCCGGCGCGCGAGTGGTGGTGATGCTCGACGAGGGTGGAGTCGGTGACGCGCTGGTGAAGCAACTCGCCAAGGCCGGTGCCACGGCACTCGCGCTGTCGGTGGGTATCGCCACCGACGACCTGATCGCGCAGCTGACCGCCTGGAACGAGCAAGCGCCGATCACCGGTGTGTACTGGCTCCCCGCGCTCGACGACGACGGGAACCTGGCCGACTACGACCTCGCCCGTTGGCGCGAGGCGCTGCGCCGCCGTGTCAAGGCGCTCTACGCGACCATGCGCACGCTCTACGAGGTGTGCCCCTTCCTCGTGTCGGCAACCCGCCTCGGCGGCTACCACGGCTACGACGCCGACGGCGCCACCAACCCGCTCGGCGGACCGGTCGTCGGCTTCACGAAGTCGTACAAGAAGGAGCGGCCGGACGCGCTGGTGAAGGCAGTCGATCTGGCTGCGAGCCGCAAGACCACGGCGATCGCCGCGCAGTTGATCGAGGAGACCCTGTTCGATCGTGGCTGCGTCGAGATCGGTCGCAGCGACGAGAGTCGCTTCGGTGTCGCGTTCATCGAGGTCCCGTTCCCGGCCAGGGGTGATGACGGCCAGGTGGTGTCCACCGACGGCATGGCGCTCGGACCGAACTCGGTGTTCGTGGTCACGGGTGCGGCCGGAAGCATCGTGTCGGCGATCACTGCCGACCTTGCCGCTGCCTCGGGCGGCACATTCCACCTGCTCGATCTGACACCGGCACCCGATCGTCACGACCCCGACCTCGAGTCGTTCCGGAACGACAAGAACGCGCTCAAGGCAACGATCGCCGAACGGATGAAGGTGGCGGGCGATCACCCGACGCCGGTGGCGATCGAACGCGAGTTGAGTCGGTTCGAACGGCTCAACGCCGCGCTCACTGCCGTCCAGGCGGTCGAAGCGGCAGGCGGTACCGTCCACTACCACTCGGTGAACCTCACCGATGCCGACGCCGTCACCGCGGTGATCGGCGACGTGCGCGAACGCAGCGGCCACATCGACGTGCTGCTGCACGCCGCCGGGCTGGAGATCAGTCGGAACCTGCCCGACAAGGAGCCGAGCGAGTACGACCTCGTGTTCGACGTCAAGAGCGATGGCTGGTTCAACGTGTTTCACGCCGCGCAGGACATGGCGATCGGCGCCACCGTGGTGTTCTCGTCAGTGGCGGGACGGTTCGGCAACCAGGGTCAGACCGACTATGCGGCCGCCAACGACCTGCTGTGCAAGATCACGAGCAGCTTGCGGCGCACCCGCCCGGACACCCGAGCGCTGGCGCTCGACTGGACGGCCTGGGGCGGGATCGGGATGGCCACCAGAGGGTCGATCCCCAAGATCATGGAGATGGCCGGGGTACAGATGCTGCCGCCCGAGGCCGGCGTTGCCTGGATCCGCAGGGAACTGGTGTCAGGCCCGTCGAAGGGCGAGGTGATCGTTGCCGGAACGCTTGGCTTGATGGCGACCGAATACGACGATCGAGGTGGGGTCGACCTGTCGCCGCTGGTCGACGAGTCACAGCACGGGCCGATGATCGCCGGTGCAACCATGAGCGTGCACGACGGCATCGTCGTGCACACCACGCTCGACCCGACGCAGCAGCCCTTCCTGAACGATCACCGGATCGACGGCGTTGCCGTGCTGCCGGGCGTGATGGGCATGGAGGCATTCGCCGAAGCAGCCCGTCTGCTCGCTCCCGAGCACCACGTGCTGGCCGTTGAAGGCGTCGAGTTCGCCGCGCCGCTGAAGTTCTATCGCGACGAGCCGCGCACGATCACCGTGCACGCGGTACTGAGGCCCGACGGCGACGAACTCGTGGCGGACTGCCGGCTCAGTGCCGAGCGCATGCTGCCCGGTCACGGCAGCCCGCAGCGCACCGTGCACTTCACCGGTCGAGTACGCCTCGGAACTGAACCGCCGACGAAGGAGACGTCCGACACCGTGGCCGAAGCCGATGGCCCGACGATCGATGCCGGTCAGGTCTACTCGTTCTACTTCCACGGCCCCGCGTACCAAGTGATCGCCTCGGCGTGGCGTGGGAGCGATTCGTCGGTCGCCGCCCTGGCCGATCCGCTGCCCGACAATCACGTGCCGCCCGAGATGACGCTGGTCACGGCCCCACGACTGGTCGAACTGTGCTTCCAGACCGCAGGCCTGTGGCAGGCAGGACTCGAGGATCGACTTGCGTTGCCGATGCGGGTGGGCAGTGCACGGGTGCTCGCTCAGCCGTCGAGCGGAACGTTGCACGCCGTGGCCCACCAGATCGGCCCCGGAGTCTTCGACTGCGTCGTCGTCGATTCCGCCGGCACCGTGATCGTGCGCCTCGACGGTTACGAGACGATCCCTCTCCCCGCGCCCATCGACGACGACGTCGCAGCCGCGCTGCACTCGACCTTCCGACGATGAACGTCCGACTCGTGAGTGGAATCTGAGGGAAATGGCCACCATCTCGCGACTGGGTGTCATCGACACGGGGGAGCCGGCGGTGCGCGTGCTCGAATCCGTCGGCGGGTTGAACAACGCAGGCGACGCACCGCCGATCACGACGCTGTTGTTCCACGCCGACGACGAGCCGCAGCCGTGGTACGGACGCGAGGCCGACGAGGTCCATCGCTTCGATGACGATCCCGAGCGGGTGTCGATCGAGGATCTCGTCGCGTGTCTCCAGCGCTCCCGCGTCGACACGTTGTGGCTCGGCGCGTGGCGGCCCGCCGAGCGACTCGATCTGATCGCGGCGTGCGAGGCGGGCGGCATCGGGGTGGTCGGCCCGAGTTCGTCGGCTGTGCGCCGACTCGCCGATCTTGCGCACACCGCAGCCAGTGCCGGCGTCGACTCCAGGCTTCGGCGTGTCGAGGTCGACATCCTTGCCGACGACCACGGCAACGTCTGGACCCTCGGAGGCCGCGACGTCAGCGTCCGCAGGAGTGGCCATGCACTCGTCGCCGAGGCGCCGTGCTCGGCGATCTCGGCCGAACTGGCCGCCCGCATTCGCGCCGAGGCCGAGCGGCTGGCACGCTCGGTCGACTACCGCGGGGCAGGCCTGTTCACGTTCGTGCACGACGGTGCCGAGTTCAGCCTCGTCGACGTCGATTGCGTGGCCGCACCCGATCACGCAACCACCGAGGAGCGCACCGGCGCAAGCATCATCGGATGGCGTCTCCGCGTGCAGCGTGGTGAACCGCTCCCCGGCGTCGAACCGATCGGCGACGGCATCGTGGTCGAAGCTCGGCTGCTCGCCGAAGACCCTGATGCCGACTTCGTCGCTGCGTCGGGTCGAGTTCTGCTGCTCAAGTTCCCGGTCGGCACCGGTGTGCGCATCGACGCGAACCGCCGAGTCGGAGATCCCGTCGACCCCCGTGATCCCCTGCTCGCGGTGATCACCGCATGGGGTCCGGATCGCGCGGTCGCGCTCGAGCGGGTGCGGCGGGCACTCGAACGCACTGCGGTCGTGATCGATGGTGGTGCAACGAACCGATCATTCCTGCTGAGCCTGCTCGCCCATCCCGACATCATCAGCGGTGACGTCGACGAGACGTGGCTCGAGCGGGTCCTGGCCGACCGTTCGCTCCCGGCCGCCGACCCTGTCGCGCTGCTGGTCGCGGCCGTCGAGGCCTACGAGAGCGACCGGGCCCACGCCCAGGAATCGTTCTATGCCTCGGCCTCACGCGGCCGTCCTCAACATCCCATCGACGTCGGCGGAAGCATCGAACTCGGTTACCGGGGTGCGACCTACCAACTCGGTGTGCATCGGGTCGGGCCACGTAACTACTCGATCCGACACGGCTCGGTGGTCGCCGACGTCACCGTGGACGCGCTCGATCGGTTCGAGCGTCGCATTGCCTGCGGCGGCCGCCGCCACCGAGTGGTGGTGGCGGCGACCGCCGCCGGATTCCGTGTCGAGATCGGCCATGGTGCACACCTCGTCGATCGCCAGGACGGACTCGTCGTGCGGGCCGACTGGCCGGCGCTGGTGGTGAGCGCGCTGGTCGAACCCGGCGACGTCGTGGCCGCCGGTGATCCCATCGTCGTGCTCGAGTCGATGAAGATGGAGACGACCGTCGTTGCGCCCTTCGCCGGCGAGGTGCTGGGCGTGTCGGTCGCACCCAACGCGCAGGTCGAGCGCGGTGCGGCACTCGTACGTATCCGACAGCACACCCTGTCGATCCGCACGGCTGCGGCGGCCGAATCATCGGTCGTCGACCTGGCGGGTCTCGAGCGGACCATCGACTTCAACCGCAAGGCCTGCGACCGGGTCTACACACCGCTCGGGGACTACCTGCTCGGCTACGACCTGTCGGCTGCGGACCTTCGCAAACTGCTCACCCAGCAACGTCGACTGGCCGAGATCGCAGATCCCGCCGATGCAGGTCTGATCGAATGCGAGGACGGGCTGCTCGACATCTACGCCGAGTTGGGGGCCCTGTACCGCCCGCAGACCGAGGCCGAACCCGACGTCGTTGCCTCGAGCGTGGAGAACACCCAGGAGTACCTGGTGTCGTTCCTCCAGTGGCTCGATGCGGATCGTGCCGGTCTCCCCGATGTGTACCGCTGGCGGCTCGAGCGGGCACTGGAACGCTTCGGGGTACGCGGATTGCAGCGCACCCCCGAACTCGAGGCGGCGTTGTACTGGCTGTTCCGATCGGTGTCGCGCCTCGGTGAGTTGAGCAAGGTCGTCATCGCCGTCCTCGAGCGTCGCCTCGCGAATCGGGATGCCCTTGCCGACGTCGCCGACGCCGCGATGCGCGACCGCCTCGACCGGCTCGCCGCTGCGACGCACGGCCGCCAGCAGGCCATTGCCGACCTCGCCCGTGACGTTCGATTCCACTACTTCGACGAGCCGCCGATGGAGGCTGCTGCCGCCGAGCTGTACGCCGAGATGAGCGGCCACATGGCGCATCTGATCGCCGAGCCCGACAGTCCGGAGCGCGCCGAGCGCGTCGGCCGGCTCGTGTGGTGTCCGCTGCCGATTCGTTCGCTGTTGCTCGACTGCTGGGGGGTCGATCGCCAGGACGCTCGGCGTTCGGCGGTGCGTCAGCTCGTGATGGAGGTGTACATCCGGCGCTTCTATCGCATCTGCGACATCGGTGACATCGACTTCCACGAGGCGAACGGATACGAGTACGCCACTACGAACTACCGCACCGACGAGCGCAGCATCCACCTCGTGGTGGGATACCTGCCCTGGGCGTCCATCCCCGAGTGGTCGAGCGCAATTGCCGAGCACCTCGCCGCCGCCGAACCATCGCGTGTGGTCGTGGTCGATCTCGTCACGTGGCGGGAGGGGGAGCAGCCGGAGGTCGCCGAGACCGCAGCCGGGTTGGCGTCGATGCTGACGACGTGTGAGTTCGGACGGCAGCTGCATCGCCTCGACGTCGCCGTGACCAGCGAGTCGGGTCCGCGTGAGGAGCGATTCCGGACACAGAACGTCACCTTTGCCAGGGACAGCGCGGGTGCGTTCGTCGAGAATCCGCTGTACCGGAATCTGCACCCGATGCTCGCCGAGCGCCTGGAGATCTGGCGCCTCTCGAACTTTCGGCTGGAGCGGCGCCCATCGCCGGAGGACGTCTATCTGTTCGACGGCGTTGCACTCGACAACCCCAACGACCACCGCCTGTTCGCGTTGGCCGAGGTCAGGGAGCTCGCCGCCGTACCTGATCCGACGACCGGGCACGTGATCTCCGCGCGGCTGGAACGTGTCGGTCTGATGGCGATGGCGGCGATGCGTTCCGAGTTGGCCCGTTACGCCCCCCGCGATCGGCCGGTGGCGAACCGGATGGTGCTCGACATCCGTGCCCCGTGGACGCTGCCGATCGACGAGTCGTACACGCTGGCCCACCGGTTCACCTCACTCGCCGCTCGGGTCGGCCTCGAGAAGGTGGTGCTCAAGGTACGCATCCCCGACGACAGCGCGGTCGGCGGGCTGCGCGATGCGGTGCTGCACATCGAAGAGGTCGGGCACACGATCCTCGTACGCGAGGAACGTGCCGGTGATCAGCCGGTGAGGCCGCTCGGCGTCTATCAGCAGAAAGTGCTCACGGCGGCCCGGTTCGGCTCACCGCATCCGTACGAGATCGTCCGGGTGTTCACCGAGCGCGGGGCCGAAGGTGGTCTTCCCGCCGATTCGTTCCACGAACTCGACCTCGATGGCAACGACCGGTTGGTGCCGGTACAACGCGGGCCGGGCGAGAACTCGGCCCACATCGTGGTCGGGCTGCTCACCAATCACACCGACGTCGTCCCCGAGGGAATCACGAGAGTGGCGCTGCTGTCGGATCCGACCCAGGGCCTCGGCAATCTCGCCGAACCGGAGTGCCGGCGCATCAATGCTGCGCTGGCCTACGCGCTCAGGCACCGGCTGCCGGTGGAGTGGTTCGCCGTGTCCAGCGGCGCGTTGATCGCCATGGACTCGGGTACCGAGAACATGGACTGGATCGCCCTGACGCTGCGCCGACTGATCGAGTTCACCCAGGCGGGCGGTGAGGTCAACATCGTGGTCACGGGAATCAACGTCGGCGGGCCAGCCGTACTGGAACGCGGAGGCCACGATGCTCACCCACACCAAGGGCATCCTCGTGATGACCCCTGCCTCGGCGATGGTGCTCACCGGCAAACAGGCGCTGGACTTCTCCGGCGCCGTGAGCGCCGAGGACAACGACGGCATCGGTGGCTACCACCGTGTGATGGGTCCCAACGGCCAGGCGCAGTACTGGGCGGCGTCGTTTCCCGAGGCGTGCGCGTTGCTGCTGCGTCACTACGACCTCACCTACGTCGTCCCCGGTGAACGTTTCCCGAGGCGACGCCCCACCACCGATCAGGTCGATCGTGATGTCCGTTCGAGTCCTCACGCCCCGCTCGCCGAGAGCCCGTTCACGAGCGTCGGTGACGTCTTCTCCGCCGAACTCAACCCCGAGCGCAAGCAGCCGTTCGACATGCGCTCGGTCATGCGCGCCGTCGCTGATGTCGACTCCGAGCCGCTCGAGCGGTGGAAGGATTTGCGCGACGGTGACACCTCGATCGTCTGGGACACGACCATCGGCGGGATCCCGGTGTGCCTGCTCGGCATCGAGTCGCACACCGTTGGCCGTCAGGGATATGTGCCTGCCGACGGCCCGCCGTCGTGGACCTCGGGCACGCTGTTCCCGCACTCGTCACGCAAGGCCGCCCGGGCCATCAACGCAGCGAGCGCGAACAGGCCATTGGTCGTGTTGGCGAACCTGTCGGGCTTCGACGGATCACCCGAGTCGATGCGGCGTCGTCAGCTCGAGTTCGGCGCCGAGATCGGCCGGGCCGTCACCAACTTCGACGGCCCGATCGTCTTCGTCGTCGTGTCGCGATATCACGGCGGAGCCTTCGTCGTGTTCTCGAAGGCGCTCAACGCCTCGATGGAGATCGCTGCGGTCGAAGGCTCGTTCGCGTCGGTCATCGGCGGGGCACCAGCCGCAGCCACGGTGTTCGCCCGCGAAGTGAAGCAACGCACCGAACTCGACGCTCGAGTCCGCAACGCTCGTGAGGCGCTCGACGGGGCGGGCGGAACCGACCTGGCGCGGCTGGGGGCGGCGCTGGCTGCGACGACCGAACAGGTCCGGTTGGAGAAGCTGGGTGAAGTGGCCGACGAGTTCGACGCGATCCACACGATCGATCGCGCCCTGCGTGTCGGCTCGGTCGACCGGATCATCCCCGCCGCCGAGCTTCGGCCGTACGTCGTCGACGCGCTCGAACGGGGAATGGCGCTTCACATCTGATCATCCCCATTCGGGCTGTTCGACCCAGGTGTGGCAGGGCGCAGCCGTGCTGAGGTCCGCACCGTTCGGGAGCCACTGCGGCGGGTCTCGTGGCGCGGCGAAGGCGATCGTGAGCAGGAACACGCCGTCGCGCCGCCACCATCCGGGCATCGGGCCGCGAGTGCCGGTGACGGTCATCTCGCGCCAGCCGTCTGGGCGGAGCGCATGCTGCAACTCGACCTCGACCGTACGGGTGTCGACGCGCAGGCCGACCTGTTGCACCTTGAGCGCTGCCTCTTTCGCAGACCAGATGAGGTTGGCGGCCTCGTCGCGATGATGGCGCTGGGCGAGACCGCGCACGTAGCCACGTTCCGCGGCCGTGAAGAAGTCGGCGACGAACGCGTCGCTTCGTGGTTCGACCACCTCGAGGTCGATGCCGAGCGTTCCGGATGACGCACTCCCGGGTGGCCCGACCAGGCAGACCGCCCAACCCGCTCGGTCGCTCATCGACACGTCGACCGCGGCCATCTCCCCGTCGACCTGGGCGTACGGCGCGCCGCTCTCACGGTGACGCACTTCGATCCTCGTGAGCGAAGCTGCTGACCGGTCGAGGTCGAGGACCGTCGCAATCGCCTGCTTGGCGGTCCAGCGTCGCGTGCGGTACTCGTTGCGGCGTTTGGTGAACCGGATCGAGTCGAGGTGATCGAGTTCGTGCGTTGACAGCCAGTCCGAGCCCGACGGCACGTCGTGCTCACCGTGCGCCAGCAGCCACATCGTCCCATTGTGCCCGCTGGCTCACCCTCCGGCTCGGGCAGTACCATGAGCTATACTCCGGGTATGTCCAAGGTGATGGTGTCGTTACCCGACGATCTGCTCGGACGCATCGATGAGGAGGCTCGGCGTCGGGCGATGAGCAGGAGCGCGCTGCTCGCACAAGCCGCTCGCCGCGAACTGGAACGACGCGATCCCGAGACGGTCGCCGCGGCGGTCGCACGATCACAAGCGCGGTTCGCGACCAACGGGATGTTCGAGTCGTCCGACCTCGTGCGCGTCGACCGAGACGGTCGCCGGTGACGGCGATCCTCGTCGACACCTCGATCGTCATCAAGTGGTTCCACTCCGACGGTGAGTCTGAACTCGGCGCAGCGCAGAGTTTGCGGGATGCCCACGCTGCGGGCCGACTCGATGCCCACATTCTCGACTTGGCGATGTACGAGGTGGGCAACGTGCTCGTTCGGGCGCTGTCGTGGCCGGCGGCCGCGGTCGCCGAACAACTCGCCGACCTGATGACCATCGTCGGAACTCCGCTGGTCATGGACCCGACGTGGTTCGCCGACGCTGCCGAGCTCGCTGTGACACATCGTCTGACGTTCTACGACGCGGCGTGGGCGGCGGCAGCTCGTGGCCTCGGCATCGCCCTGGTCAGTGCCGATCGTCAACTTCTCGCTGCAGGCGTCGCCGAGTCGGCGACGACGGTCGCCGAGCGTCTCGGTCTTGTCTTCGACGACTGAGCCCGAACTGACTACGGTCGAGCCACACCCGTACGAAAGGCGCTCGGCATGAAGATCTCCACCACCATCGGATTCAACGGCGACCCCAAGCAGTTGGCGTCGCAGGCCCGTGACCTCGAGTCGGCAGGTGTCGACCTGATCTGGGGTGCGGAGATCTACGGCTACGACCTCGTGTCGACGCTCGGCTATCTCGCCGGCCAGACCTCGACGGTGAAGCTGATGACCGGGATCATCCCGCTCTACTCGCGCAGCCCGGCGCTCATCGCGCAGACTGCCGCCACGCTCGACGCACTGTCCGACGGCCGCTTCATCCTCGGCCTCGGCACGTCGGGGCCGCAGGTGATCGAGGGCTGGCACGGCGTGCCGTTCGACAAGCCGATCGCGCGCACTCGCGACACGATCGAGATCTGCCGCAAGGTGTGGAGCGGCGACAAGGTCGAGCACGACGGCATCGCGTACAGCCTCCCGCTCGCCGAGGGCGGTACGGGGCTCGGCAAGCCACTGCGCTACATGAACCGTCCGCCGGCCCACGACATCCCGATCGCTCTCGCCACGATCGGTCCGAAGAACGTCGAACTCACCGCCGAGATCGCCGACATCTGGCAGACCATCCACTTCGTGCCCGACCGCTTCCAGCAGGTGTGGGGCGATTCACTCGCTGCGGGCCTCGCGAAGCGTGATCCGGCCAAGGCGCCGCTGGAGATCATCGCCGGCGGCACCGTGGCGCTCGGGTCCGGCCCGCACATCGCCGAGGCCCGCGAGGCAGCTCGTGGACTGATCGGCTTCTACGTCGGCGGCATGGGTGCGAAGTCGAAGAACTTCTACAACGACCTGTTCGTCCGCTACGGCTGGGAGAAGGAGGCGGCCGAGATCCAGGACCTGTTCCTGTCCGGAAAGCGCGCCGAGGCGATCGCCGCAGTACCTGACGAGTACATCGATCTCTCATCGCTGATCGGCGACGAGGGCTACGTCCGAGAACGCCTCCAGGTTTTCAAGGACGTCGGTGTGACCTATCTGAACGTGACCCCGTACGGACCCGAACCGCTGGAGACCATCGAGAAGATCAAGTCCTGGTCGGAGTGAGCGTTACCCACGGTGTCTGACACCGGAGTAACGCTCAACTTCGGGAGGTGAACTGCCGATGTACTCGCATGCCCGTTTCGCGCGTGACATCCGACCAGGATGCGTTCGACACGTCAGACGATCTGTGCTCCGGCATGGTGCTGGTCAGCCCGACGGGTGCGGTCAAGATCCTGCGAAGTCGGACCACCGACGACACGGGCTGGAACTGCTCGGACGGAGCGGCGATCGACGACATCACTGCGAATGATCCATCGTCGTGGAGTGCCTATACCCCTGAGCAACTCGCCGCGGATCTGCAACTCGCTCGTGAGGTGAGCGAGATCAGCGGGCACCGGGCGCTGAGCGGCGGCCTCGCCACGTGGGACGCCTGCTCGGGCCGTCCGTGCGTGCTGCCCAAGCTCGCTCGAGTCGTGCGCTGACCGTCAGAGCTGGTTCGGGTCAGAGCTGATTCGCGAAGGCGTCGACATCGTCGATCACGACGAGGATGATCCGGTCGAGACCGGCCGCATCCATCTCGCGTCGAGTGGGGTGATCGGGGTCGGTCAACCCGGGCGACCACATGGTCCAGGCCGTCGTGAGGAATGGCCGCCCGGCAGCTGTTTCTCGGGCGGCGCCGAGGAACTCGTCACGACGCGGATGGCCCCAGGCGACGTTGATGCCTTCGGCGCGACGTCCGGCGATGGTGCTGAGTGTTGCGCTGTTGACACCGACGATGCGGGGAGGGGCGGGCGTCGGGAGCGCGAACGTCGCGTACTCGTCGTCGCGGTCGGGGTGCCACATCTCATCGGTGAGGTCGAGGAGCTCCTCGACCCGGGCCTGGCGCTCAGCGAGCCGGGTCTCGAGCTGAGCTCGCACCGCATGCTGTTCGGCCGCCCATCGGCTGTTCGGCGCGGCGCCCGCGCCGACACCGAACAGGAACCGCCTCCCGGAGATGGCGCTCACGGATGCCGCCGCGACCGCGAGCGTTCCGATCTGGCGGTTCCAGGTGTTCGCGACCATCACGCCCAACTCGACGGTCGAGGTCGCCTCGGCGAGCGCCCCGAGCCAGGTGAAGCACTCGAGGCTTCGGTCGCCACCGAGTGACACCCCTGCGATGTGGTCGAAGACCCACACCGCATCGAAGCCGGCCTGCTCGGCCCGGAGGGAGGCGTCACGCAACGTCGGCCAGTCGGCATGGGTCGATGCGAACTGGACGTCGACGGCCACCATCAGGTCAGGCTACGTGCGGCGGCTCGGACACATCACTCGACGCTGGAGGGCAGACATCGTGAAGTCGGGACCTAGGGCTCTGATCATTTGCGTGCACAAACACCATCATGGAGACAGTTCGTGAATTGCTTCACGAACCATCGAGACCAGTGAAAGGGGTCTGTCATGTTCAAGAAGCCGCTCGGGTTGCTGGGGATCTTCCTCATCATCGTCGGTATCGGTTACTTCATCGGTGCCGGTGTCGCCTACAGCAAGGTGCAGGGCGGGTACGACTCACTGCAGGCGTTCAGCGCGGCGCAGAATGTGGAACTCAGCTACAACGAGGACGGCGATCTCATCGACCGCGGCGAGGTCGAGGGTGCGCAGGCGATCATGACGCTGCTCGAGGACGACTGGGGCTTCCCCGTCGTCAGCTCGGACCTCGATCCGAACGACCCGCTCGTGAACAGCGCCACGGAATACATGTTCCAGATGGCGACGATCGTCCATCACACCCTGACCGGCACACAGACCGTGACACTCACCGAGGCCGACCTCACCGGTGAGGACGGAACGGTCGCCACCGAGTACACCTGCAACGGCGAGACGGTGCAGGTCCCCGATCCATTCCCCGAGGAAGGGGTGACCTGCGACTTCGAAGTCGACGGTCGCTACTGGACGGGCTTCGACCGGATGGATCCGGTACAGGGCCAGGCTCGTGACATGGCCTGGAGTGGCACGGCCCACGCACTGGTCGCCGAACTCGGTGTGGGTGCGGCGACGCACAGCACACTGCAGCTCGCTCTCGGTGTCGCCGCACTGCTCGCCGGCCTCGGTGTGGTCTGCACGGTGTCGGGCGTCGTCTTCATCTGGGACACCAAGAAGAAGATGAAGGTCGCTACCGCGGGCACGAGTCCCGACGGGACGAACGCCGGCACACCCGACGAGGCAGCACAATCCATCTGAACACCTCGGTGGTCCCGACCGACCATGACGAGCTGGTGGGCCCCTTCGAGGGGCCCACCTCTCGTTTTCGGATCGGTACTCATCCCCGCCGGTCTTGTCACTGTGGCATACCACCTGCTTGACTCCGTGCATGAGCGATACAGACGACGCAGGCGAAATCGACGTGACGATCGAGACCGAGGTGATCGACGTCGACGGTGACGGTGTCGCCGACATGGTGATCGAGACGACCACGACGGTCATCGACCTCGACGGTGACGGCGTTGCCGACATCGTCTCCGAGACGACGACGACGATGTACGACGTCGATGGCGACGGTGTCGCAGACGCCGTGGAGGAGACCACGATCACCGCGATCGACGTCGACGGTGACGGGGTGGCCGACGTGGTCGAAGTCACCACGACCAGCGCCACCGACATCGACGGCGATGGCGAGTTCGACGTCATCGAGTCGACCACGGTCACCGGGGTCGACGAAGACGGCGACGGCGAGTTCTCCGAGGACGAGATCGAGGTCGAGGAGGTCACGGCCGTGCGCGAGGACCTCGCCGAGAACCTCGACAACTGATCGAGGAGCGCTCAGCTCCAGCGGTCGTAGCGCACCAATTCGTCGAGGGCGACCCAGCGGTCGCTTGAGCGGGCTGTCGGGGTGATCCTCGACTGGGTATCCGAACGTGACCACCATCGGCATCGTCCAATCATCAGGCAGCCCGACAGCCACGCGTGCCCGATCGGGATGCTGCAACGTCACCGGGCAACTGCCGATTCCCTCGGCGTGCGCGGCGATCATCATGTTCTGTGCCTGGCGCGCCGACGTCGAACATACGAAGCTGATCCTCCGGCACGGCAAGACCGATCACTGCGGCTGACGACCCGATCCACGACGAGAAATCACCGGCTTCGGCCAATGCATCCTGCACCGCCTGATCGGTCACCACGATCAGGCGGTTGCGACTCGAAGTTCTTGGCGCTCCCGGCCATCCGCCCGGCCTGCAGGATCCGGCCGATCACGTCGTCGGGGATCACCTCGGCGGTGTACATCCGGAGGTCGCGCTTGGTGATGATCGACTTCGTAGGGAGTCATGGACGCAGTGTTCCACGCCCCGACACATTCACTCCGACGTGAGGCGCGGTGTCTGCCCCCGCAGGAGCTTGCCCGTCGTGTTCCGGGGAAGCTCCGCGACGAACGTGACGTCCCGGGGCACCTTGTGGCGCGCGAGCCGGGCGGCGACGAACGCCTTCATCCCGGCAGCGTCGACCGTTCCGCCCGGAGCGCGGACCACGAACGCCGACAGACGTTGGCCGAACTCGTCGTCGGGCACACCGACCACGAGCGGCGTCGACCACGTCGTCGTGTGACAGCAGCACCTCTTCGATCTCGAGCGGGAACACGTTCTCACCGCCGCTCACGATCATGTCGTCGGCGCGTCCCGTCACGAAGAGCCGGCCGTCGGCGTCGAAGTGACCGACGTCGCCCGACGACATCAGGCCGCGGATCCGTTCCTTGGTGCCCCCGCCGGTGTACTCGGTGAACTGGGCGTCGCTGCCGACGACGATCAGCCCGGTCTCGCCGGTCGGCACACGCTCGCCGCGCTCGCCGACGATCTCGACCGTTGGTGCCGGCGATGACTCGACCGGCGGTGCCCGGTGCAGCTCGCAGATCCTCGGGTGTCGCCAGGGTGGCCTGGCCGACCTCGGTCGATCCGTACACGTTGTAGAGGTGGTCACCGAAGCGGTCCATCCAGGCCGTTGCCACGGCGGCCGGGAGCGCCGAGCCACTGCACGCCACGATCCGCAGCGACGACGTGTCGCGAGCATGGGTGTCCGCGGCGAGGATGCGTTGGAGCATCACCGGCACGACGGCGAGGACGTCGGCCCGCTCGGCCTCGATCGCGTCGAGTGTCGCCTCGACGGTGAAGCGGCGGACGAGCACCGCGGTCGACCCGGTCGCCGCGGCGATGGTGAGTTGGGCGAGCCCCCACGCGTGGAACAGCGGGGTCGGGATGACGGCGACGTCGCCGGCCTGGTACGGGATCCGATCGAGCACACCCAGTGCCGACGACAGCCCTGCGGGCCGACCCGAACGGCGCGCTCCCTTCGGGGTGCCGGTCGTCCCCGAGGTCAGCAGCACCGGCGAGATCGGACGGCTCGGCAGCAGTGGTCGCGTCGAGCTGACCGATCGCAGCTCGTCGAGCGAACGGTGGGCGCCGGGATCGCCGTCGGCGACGACGACGTGACCGCCGAAGCCCGACGCGTCGACGACCGCCAGCAGGTCGCTGTCGCAGACGATCGCCCGGATGCCCTCGCGTTGCAGCACCTCGCCGAGCTGCGGCGCCGCGAAGCCGGTGTTCAGGTAGACACAGGTGAGGCCGGCCTTCGCCGTGGCGATCGACACGGCGACGAAGTCACGATGGTTCGAGCACAGCACGCCGAGGTGATCGCCACCTCCGAGGCCGAGTGACCGGAAGCCCGTGCGCCAGCTGCGACGACTCGTGATCGAGTTCGCCGAACGTGATCGGTGCCGCGATGGTCCACGACCGCCGCCCGATGACGATGGCGGACGGCGGAGGCCGCGTACAGCGCCGCGAGCGTCGGACCCCACCGGGTCAGTGCGACCGTCGTCGCGGCGACCTGCGCCGGATCGAGCCAGCCCAAACGGCGGGCGAGACGAACGCTGTCGGAGAGGGCCACCCCCTCAGCCTTCCCGCCGGACGCCCGGCGGGAAGAACTGATCGAGGTGAAATCGGCGAGAAGCCGGTGCCGGCGTCAGCCGGCGACGCCGCTGCCGACCGAGTGGTCGTTCGCGTGCTGATGGAGCGCCTGGGCCTCTTCGTGGGTGACGGGAGCGAGGTCGAAGGTGACCTTCTCGATCGTGCCGGTGAAGTGGTACGGCGCCTGATCCTCGTAGGCGAGGTCGACGACGAGGCCGTTGTCCCGGCCGATGTCCATGCCGGAGTACGACGAGAAGGCGATCGGCACGGTGTGCGCCATCGTGCCTCCGCCGATCTGGGTGTCGTCGGCCCACAGCGTGACGCTGCCACCCGATCCCGGCGTCAGCTCGTCGGCCTCGAACAGCATCTTGAGGGTGACCTTGCCCGTCGGGATCGGTGAGTCGGACACCTGCTTGTACTGCTCGACGCCGAGCCACGAGTAGGTGTGGATGAGCTTGCCGTCGCCGTCGACCCACAGGGCGAAGCCGCCGATGAAGTCGGCGTTGCGCGACGAGCACGCCTTGCGCGCCCGACTCGGGGATCTCGACCTCGGCCTCGATGGCGTAGGACCGGCCGTAGATCCGCGGGATCATGCCGCGCTGGATGTTCTGGACGTCCCAGGCGAACGGGAATCGCGTCTGGGTCGGCATCGGCGGCAGGATGCCGTAGATCACCGACAAGCCGCCCATGAGCGGCAGCACCCGGTTGCGCTCCGCCTCGCTCCACCACAGCTCCTGCAACTCCTGCACCTTGTCGGGGTGGTCGGCGGCGATGTCGTGGGCCTGCGAGAAGTCGGTCGTGAGGTCGTAGAGCTCCCAACCGACGTCGCGGTCGGGGTCCCAATCCGCATCGGGCCCGAACTGGGCGAGTGTCGCCGGTGACACGTCCCACGGGAGACGGTTCGGGACGCGAGGCCGCCCACCACCCGTCCTTGTACATCCCGCGGCTGCCGAACATCTCGAAGAACTGCTGCGTGTGCTGCTCGGGGGCGTCCTTGTCGTTGAACGAGTACAGGAAGCTCGTGCCGTCCATGGGCTCCTGGGCGATGCCGTCGACGAAGTCCGGCTCGGGGATGCCGGCCGCCTGCAGGATGGTGGGGCCGACGTCGATGACGTGGGTGAACTGCGTGCGGACCTCCGAGTCGGGTGCGATGCTCGCCGGCCAGGCGACGACCATCGGGTCCCGGGTGCCGCCGAGGTGGCTGGCGGTCTGCTTGCCGTACTTGAACGGGGTGTTGCAGGCGTGCGCCCATGCGCCGGCGAAGTGGGGCGCCGAGTGGACGCCGCCGAGGCCTTCGATGCCGCCGTACTGCTCGATCAGCGCCAACTGCTGTTCGGGATCGAGCACGAGCCCGTTGAGGAACGTGAGCTCGTTGAACGACCCGGTGACGGTGCCCTCCATCGAGGCGCCGTTGTCACCCCAGATGTAGAAGACGAGCGTGTTGTCGAGGTCGCCCATCTTCTCGATCTCGTCGATGAGACGGCCGATGTTCCAGTCGGCGTTCTCCGAGTAGCCGGCGAACACCTCCATCTGGCGGGCGTAGAGCTTCTTCTCGTTGTCGGTCAGGGTGTCCCATGCCGGGAAGAAGTCGGGGCGCTCGGTGAGTTCGGTGTCCTGCGGGCACCACGCCGAGTTCCTTCTGGCGGGCGAGCGTCCGCTCGCGCAGCGCGTCCCAACCGTCGTCGAACTTGCCCTTGTACTTGTCGGCCCAGTCGTTGGCGACGTGGTGCGGGGCGTGGCTGCAGCCGGTCGAATAGAACATCATCCACGGCTTGTGGGCGTCCTGCGCGCGGACAGCGTGCAGCCACTCGACCGCCTTGTCCGTGATGTCGTCGGGGAAGTAGTACTGCGAGCCGTCGTCGTTGGTCGGCACGCCGATGATCGAGTCGTCGAGCGTGATGATCGGGTCGTACTGGCCGGCGGCGCCGCTGAGGAAGCCCCACCAGTGGTCGAAGCCCCACGACTTGGGCCAGTGGTCGAACGGACCCGCCGCGCCCTGGACGTTGTCGGGCGTGAGGTGCCACTTGCCGAACCCGCTCGTGACGTAGCCGTTCTCGCGCAGGATGCGCGGGAACCCTGCGCACGACCGGGGCTTGTTGGCGCTGTAGCCGGGGAACGGGCCGGGGTACTCGGCGATCGACCCGAACCCGACCCGGTGCTGGTTGCGGCCGGTGAGGAGCGCGGCGCGGGTCGGCGAGCAGACGGCGGTCACGTGGAAGCGGTTGTAGGTGACGCCCATCTCGCCGATGCGGGTGAAGTTCGGCGTGGCGACGGGGCCGCCGAACGTGTCGGGCGTGCCGTAGCCGGCGTCGTCGATGAGCACGAGCAGCACGTTCGGCGCGCCTGCAGGGGCCGCGGGGCCGGGGATCATCGACCAGTCGGCGACCGAGTCCTTCATCGTGCGGCCCGCAACGCCGGCGAAGGTCTTGTCGGGGATCGGGAGACGCGAGCGGTCGGGTGTGAACTTGCCAGCGGCTTCGGCGAGTGCGGACTTCAGGTCGCTGAGGCCGTCCATCTGGGCGACCGAATGAGCAGGGGTGCCCGACAGGGCACGCTCGGCGACGAGTCGATCGTCGGGGTCGATGAACGCGATGACCACCGCAGCGCCGGCGGGGAGCTTCTCGCCGAGGTTCTCCTCGAGGCCGGCATCGACCTTCTTCTTGGTGAACTTCCCGACGATCCCGCCCACGGCTCCGCCCACGACGACCGCGCCGAGCATCACCGGGTTGAACAGGCCGACGAGCACGCCGACGCCACCACCCCACTCGAGCCCCTTGCGGCCGAGGTTGTCGGCGGTGTGGGTGACCTTGACCTGGCCGTCGGCGGCGTGTTCCACGAGGATGATGCCGTCGGACTTCACGGTCTTGTCGGCGACGGCCGCGGCCAGCTTGTCGAAGTCCTGCTGCGCCACGTCGACGGACGGGTACGCGGCCATCAACAGTTCGAACGAATCACTCATCGGGTGGGGCTCCTTGGTTCGAGAGTCAGGCGGACAATCGTGCCACCCGCAGCGTCGGGGGCCCTCATCCCACCAGGGTGATATGCCGAGCCGACGTCGTGGGGATGCGGCTGCGATGATGACGCCATGACCGAACCCTCGCCTCGCCGCCTCGAAGTCGACCGGGCAATCGCCGCCGAACCCGCCGCCATCTTCGAGGTGCTCCGCAGCCCTGCCGGCCACGTTGCGATCGACGCCTCGGGGATGTTGATGTCGGCCGACGGCGAACCTGCGCAGGCCGTGGGCGACCGGTTCGTCGTGCACATGGACCGCGACTCGTTGCGTGACTTCGATCTCGGCGAGTACGACGTGACCGTGGTGATCGAGACCTACGACGCCGATCGTGAGATCGCCTGGTCCATCGACGGCACCATGCAGCCGCCGATCGGTCACATCTACGGCTACCGACTCGAGCCGATCGACGGCGGCACGCTCGTCACCTCGTACTACGACTGGTCGAACATCCACGAGAGCTACGAAGCCATGGCCGAAGCGATCTTCCCGGTCATCTCCGAGACCAACCTGCGTGCGACGTTGGGCATCCTGGCGCGCACGGTTGCCCCGGGCCGACACCGCCCCGGCGCCTGAACCCCGATCCCGCTGTGAGCGATGTACGCAACTGCCGCGCACATCGCTCACAGCAACGTGGTGGAGTCAGTCGAGCGGAACGGGTGGGGTCGACTCGCTGAGGCGGGTCCACACATCGGCGTCGGGCATCGTCATGATCGCCGTGCGCACCGCCGGGGGGTAGTGCATGTTCGGGAGTGACTCGTCGAATGCCGGTTGTGCGACGGCCTCATCGGGGCGTTCGAACCCGGCGGGATTCGTGAGTCGCTCGAGTTCGTCGGGCGAGATCCCGCACAGGCCCTGTACCTCGGGGTCGATCCACTGGCGCTCGTCGATGTCGCGTCCGGTGCACACCTCGAGGCTGAGCCCTTCCAGCCCGGCGAAGTAGATCGACTGGATCATTCCGTGGTCGAGCGGGCCGAGCACCTGGATGCCGTGGCTGCGGATGCGGTCACGCATCGTGAGCACCTCGTCGATCGAGTCGACATTGAAGGCCACGTGCTGCATCGTGCCTGCGGTCACCGGATCGCCGGCGTTCCCCGAATGCGTGACACCCCACTGCGGCTCGGTCGGGTTGCCGGGCGCCTGCACGAACGCGAGGTAGCTGTCGTCGGAGAGTTCGACGAACCCGTGAAACGTGTTGGCCACGCCGTGCATCCAGTACAGCGCCCGGGTCGGGCAGCCCAGCACCTCGGCGAAGAACGTCAATTGCGCCTTCATGTCGGCAGTCGACAGTGCCAGGTGGTTGACCCCGTTCGGATGCAGGTCGGGCGCCGGCTTGGCACCCGTGTCGCGGTAGAGGCGCAGTGCTGGTTCCGGTCGCTCGGTCACGCTCATGCGCTCCAGTCCACCACATCCCCTCCCGAGTTGCGATGAGATTCCGGCTCACCTGTCGAGTCGGAACCTCATCGCGGTGGGGTCGCGGATGTGGTGGACTCTGGAGATGGCTGACCAGAAGATGACCGAGTCGGAGCGCCAGGAGTTCCTGGCCGGGCTGCACGTGGGTGTGTTGGGGATCGAGCGCGCCGACGGGCCGCCACTGGTGCTGCCGGTCTGGTACTCCTACGAACCGGGCGGTGAGGTCGTGGTGTTGACGAGTGCATCGTCATTGAAGGGACGACTCGCAGCTGCGGCAGGCCGAGCCTCGCTGTGCGCCCAGCAGGAGGAGTTGCCGTACAAGTACGTGTCGATCGAGGGTTCGATCGAGATCGACGCCTTGGACGCCGACGCACACGCCGCTGTCGAGCCGATGGCGATCAGGTACCTCGGCGACGAGATGGGTCAGCGCCTACGCGGCCGGCAACGACACCGCTGACGAGATCCGAATCCGGATCCGCCCCGAGCGCTGGTTCTCGGTCGACTACGCGAAGAGCTGACGGCCTGCTGTGAAGGTCTGTGTCATCGGGGGCGGTTCGACCTACACCCCCGAACTCGTCGAGGGTCTGCTGTCGCGAGGCGACGCGCTCGACCTGCACGAGATCCATCTCGTCGACATCGACCCGGAGCGGCTGGCGATCCTCGGTCCGCTGGCGCGACGGATGGGTGAACGCGTCGACTGTCGCGTCGTGGTCGAATGGGGAACCGATCGACGCGCCGGGATCGCCGGTTCGACGTTCGTGGTCAGCCAGATGCGCGTGGGCGGAATGGCCGCACGTGAGCGTGACGAGCAGCTCGGGCGCGAATTCGGATTGATCGGCCAGGAGACAGTGGGTGTCGGCGGGTTCGCCAATGCTCTGCGCACGATTCCGGTCGCACTCGACATCGCCGCCGACATCGAACGCCTCGCTCCCGACGCAACGTTGCTGAACTTCACCAATCCCGCCGGGCTCGTGACCGAGGCACTGTGCCGTCACACCGATGTCACCACCATCGGGCTGTGCAACGTGCCGTGGACGATCAAGGCTGTCGTGGCGCGTTCATTGCGTGTCGACCCGGCGGCGGTCGAGTTCGACTACGTCGGTCTCAACCACCTCAGCTGGGTGCGTGGTGTCACCGTCGACGGGCTCGACCGCACCGCCGAGGTACTCGCCGGATTGCGTCAACGGGTCGCCGAACGTCTCGACCGTGGCGACACCGGCGCCGACGAACCCGACTGGACGCCCGAGGCGATCGACACGCTCGGCGCGATCCCGAACTCGTACCTGCGCTACTACTACGAGACCGACGCGTGGGTGCGTCATCAGGCGTCGAACCCCACGCGGGCGTCGGCGGTGATGGCGATCGAGGACGCGTTGCTCGATCGATACGCGAATCCTGATCTCGCCGAGAAGCCCGCCGAGTTGTCCGAGCGTGGCGGTGCCTACTACTCGGAAGCAGCAGCTGCCCTGATGGCCGACATCGCATCCGACGCCGGCAGCGTGCACGTCGTCAACACCCCCAACCGCGGTGCGATCCCCGACCTCGGTGACGACGTCGTGGTCGAGGTGTCGGCTCGCGTCGACGCCGATCGGATCGAACCGCTCGAGGTGGCCGAGTTGCGCCCCGACGTCGATGCGTTGGTGCGCACGGTGAAGGATTTCGAACTCCTGACGGTGCAGGCGGCGGTCGGTGGTGATGCCGATGCGGCGATCCGGGCGTTGGTGACGAACCCGCTCGGCCCGTCGATCTCCGACGCCCCAGCACTGTGGGCGCGGTTGAAGGAACTCAACGCGGGTTGGTTGGGCAAGCTCGGATGAGTGATCGCGGCATCGTCCTCGGCGTCGACGGCGGTGGGACCACGACCGACGTCGTGGTGGCTGATCTCGCGGGGGAAGTCCTGGCGTCGGTGACCACCGGTGGCACGAACCACGAGAGCATCGGCGTCGAGCAGATGACAGAGGTGCTCGCTGCGGCGATCGACCAGGCGCTGGTCATCGCGGGGTCGACCAGCGACGGGGTGGCGGCGTCGGTGTTCGGGCTCGCCGGTGTCGACTGGCCGAGTGATGTCGAGGCGGTCGACGGCGCACTCGGCGGCCTTGGGCTGGGTGGGAGGCGGCTCGTGGTCAACGATTCCCGGATCGCACTTCGCGCCGGGTGTTCGCAGCCGTGGGGCATCGTGTCGAGTGTCGGCACGGGCTCGGTGACTGCCGGCCTGAGTCGAGATGGGGAGTGGTTCCGCTCGATGGCGGTCGGGTGGGGTGAGCCGAGTGGTGCATCGACGCTCGTTCGCGAGTCGCTCCACGCGATCGCAGCGGAGTATCACCGCACCGCCCCGGCCACGTCGTTGACGGCACTGTACCTCGAGGCACTCGATCAGCCGGATGTGCCGTCGATGTTCGAGGCGATCACACGTCGCCGCCTCCGGGTCGGCAGTCACCGGGCACCTCTCACCACGCGTGCTGCGGAGGGCGGTGATGCCGTTCGCGCGAACCATCGTCGTCACGATGGCGACACAGCAGGCCGAGATGGGGACCGGCGTCGCCCGGCACCTCGACCTGATCGATGACGAGTTCGAGCTGGTCACGTCCGGTGGCGTACACGCCGGCAGTGAGCTCTTCTCGCAGACGTTCGCCGAGACGGTGGCTGCCCACTGCCGCGGTGCGACGATCGTGCCACTCGTCGAGATGCCGGCGGTCGGAGCCGTCACGCTCGCACTCGACCTGGTCGCCGGGCCGGCCCGGACAGACGTGGAGGCGGCGACATGAGGATCGCAGTGGCTGGTGGACCCTACGATCGGTGACGTGGATCGCCGGACGGTGGGGTGGGCGTTCGTTGCCGGGCAGGTCGTGGTACTCGTCGCGTTGGTGCTGCTGCCGGGGCGAAATGACTGGCCGACGCCGCCGTGGGTCCGGACGGCCGGCCAGGTACTCGTGATCGCGGGATTCGTCCTGATGATCGCGGCCTCGCTCCGCCTCGGGCGTGGGCTGACCGCAACGCCCGTCCCGAACGCCCGCGGCCAGCTGATCACCCGTGGGCTCTACCGCTACGTGCGGCATCCGATCTACACAGGCGTGCTGTTGATCGTCGCTGGCTTGACGCTGCGGTCGGGGAGTGTCGTCACACTGGCGGTGGCGGTGGTGACCGTCGTGTTCTTCGATCGCAAGGCCCGTTGGGAGGAGGCGCGACTTCGTGAGCGTTACCCGGGTTACGCCGAGTACGCATCCCACACGCCCCGCTTCGTGCCCGGATGGCCGACGCACTGACCGGCAGGTGATGGAAGGGCGACGTCAGGCGAAGCCGGGCGCGTGGAGTGGCCAGGGGGCGGATTGTTCGAAGATGCGCGCGAGGCGCAGGCAGATGTCTTCGCGATGGCGCCGTGCGGTGATCATCAGCCCGATCGGCAGGCCGTCCACGGTGAGGCCGGCAGGCACGGTGATCGCCGGCAGGTTGGCGACGTTCGCGAACATCGTCAGCAACGCGGCCGTGCCTGCATGACACCGCTGGCCGCCGACCGTCGTCGGCATCGGGCCTTCCGCAGCGAATGGCGGGCACGGATTGGTCGGCGTGATCAGCACGTCGATGTCGGCGAACAGTGCGGCCACCTGCATCTCGAGGCCCTGGCGTGCAGCCTCGACCTTCGCGAACTGCGGCAGTGTCACGTCCTTGTTGCGCCGCCAGCCACCGACGACCAACGGGTCGAGTTCGTCGAGGCGATCCTCCCAGTCGGCGGGTACGTCGACGAACTGGTCGGCCGACTCCATGAATGCGTAGATGCGGATGAAATCGTCGATCTGTACGTCGACGCCCGTGTCGACCAGTTCGGCTGCCTCGATCAGCGTGTCGCTCGCACGGTGGGTGATCGACTCGACCTCGGGGTCCATCGTGACGAAGCCGAGGTCCGCCGACCACGCGGCGCGTAGTCCTGCGACGTCGAGGTCGTCGATCGTGGTGGCGTAGCTGATGCCCGGCGCGGGGACCGACGTGCGGTCGCGCATGTCGGGGCCGACGGCGAGGTCGAAGAGCAACGCAGTGTCGGCGATGGTGGTGGCGAGCGCGAAGTTGACGGCGTTCTGCGCGTGGCGGGTGACGCCGAACGTGGGGATGCGACCGTAGGTGGGTTTGAGGCCGGGGAGGCCGCACGAGGCGGCCGGCCCGCGGATCGATCCGCCGCCGTCGCTGGCCGTTCCGAACGGGATCGCGCCGGCCGCGATCGACGCGGCGGCTCCGCCACTCGATCCGCCCGGGGTGCGTTCGGTGTTCCAGGGGTTTCGGGTCACGCCGTGGAGTGGGCTGGCGGTGTAGCCGAATGCCCCGAACTCGGGGGCGGCGGTCTTGCCGACGGGGATCGCCCCGGCGGCGCGGAAGCGGGCGACGTGGATGTCGTCGCGGTCGGCGGGTGGAGCGTCGGCGTACCAGCGTGACCCGCGGGTGGTGGGCATGCCCGCACAGTCCTCGAGGTCCTTCACCCCGAACGGCACCCCGGCGAGCGGCCCGAGTGGTTCACCCGCGCCCCGGGCGCGGTCGACGTCGTCGGCGGCGGCGAGTGCACCCTCGGCGTCGACGTGCACGAACGCGTTCAGCGCGTCCTGGGTCGCCGCGATCCGGTCGAGCGACTCCTGTACGACCTCCCGTGCCGACACGTCCCCGCTGCGTATGCGCTCCGCCGTCATCCGAACGTCCATCCCGCCAATGGTACGCACCCCTCCCACCCCCACTCCCCACCCCACCCGGTTTGCGTGACGGTTCCGTTGGGACGGGCCAACAGAACCGTCACGCAAACATGGGGGAGGGAAGCGGGGTCAGTGACGCCGGGCGATGCCGACGTGGAGGGCAGAGGTCGGTACGACCCGGAACACCTCCGCGTGGGTCGCTGCATCGGTCGCGTTCGCTCGCTCGTAGCGATCCAGCGCGGCGTGCAATCCGACGAGATCGTCGGCGGTGAACTGCGCCCGATAGCAGTCGAGCGCGGCGTGTCGCTCGGACTGGACATGTGAAGTGTCGACGATGTCGTTCGGCTCGACGGTGTAGTAATAGGCGATCTTCGCCACACCGAAGGCACGATCTCCTGACTCTCGCCGCACCCGCGGGAGGCCGCTCAACAGCACCGCCTCGCTCACCGCTGCGGCGGTGACCAGGTGATCCTGGTGAGCCTCGTCGGGGAGTGCAGGATCGATCGTCAGCACCAGGTCGGGGCGGAATTCGCGGATCAGATCGATGATCTGGTCGCGCAGCGCCACACGGTCGAGCCCGGCGGCGTCGGGCCAGCCGAGGTCGACGAATCGGCTCACACCGACGATCGTCCCCGCCTCCCTCGCTTCGTCGAAGAGCTGGCGCCGGACGACATCGTCGGCCAGGTCGGGGTCGAGCACGCCTGCCATGTCGTCGGTGACGGTCACGTAGCAGACCTCAGCGCCGGCTCGGGCGAGCAGGGTTAAGGTGCCGGCGCACCCGATGTCGTTGTCGTCGTAGTGCGGCTGCACCGCCAACACCCGACGTGCATCGAGGATCCCCATCCCGTCGACCGTACCCGCAACCACCCATTCCCCCATTCCGTTTGCGTTGCAGTTCGGTTGGGACGGGCCAACCGAACTGCAACGCAAACCGGGTGCGAGCGGTGCGAATCGGGGGGTTTCGGACGGAATGGGCGGGTCTTGAGCGCTGTGCACCACCTTCCACCTGGGCGACATCTGCGCGCCATCTGTTGTTCAGATTGCTGATGCGTCTTCGTCGCCGGAACGTCGACGACGACGAACCATTCGTCGTCGCACCCGATGGCGGCGGTGGGTCCGCCATCGAGGAGGAACTCCTCGTCGGCCCGCGACGATCCGGTTCCGGAGTTCGCGTCCTGATCGGTGGCGTGACCACATGACCACCATGCCCTCAAGGTCGAACGGAATCTGCCGATGTACGCGCATGGCGACCGACCAACTCCCGTCCCGTCCTTGGGTCACCTGGCGTGCGCACGCGTGGTGGGCGGCGCTCGTACTGGTGCCGTTCCTGGTGCCTCACGCCGTCATGACGCTCGGCACCGACAGCGAGAAGGCGGGATCGACCCTCGTGGTGTACGGCCCATTCATCGCATCGGTCTGGATTGTCGGCCATCTCACCCTGCACCATCTCCGCCGACCTCGGCCGCACGATGTGACGAACCCGGCCTGGCTCCCTCAGGAATCCAGGCTCGGGAAGTAGATCTGCCAGGCGAGGAGTGACTTCGCAGCCAAACTGAGGACCAGGTAGGCCTTCTCGCCATAGATGTAGTCCTTCCACCGGCCGACGCCTCGGTACTGCAACCACTGGTTCGCGCCGAAGCTGAAGAACAGCACGAACTGGACGATCACGATGCCGTAGACGAAGCCGGGCACGGTCTCGGAGCCGATGATCTGCACGGCGATGGCGATCCACGGCGCGATGCCGGCGATCGTGCCGAACCAGAACGGCATCATCGTGGTGGTGGCCCGCCCCGGCGGGTTCATGCGCTCCTGGAGCCAGCCGAACAGGATCATCGCCACGTTCGCCCCGGCGACTGCGATCACCGACGTGATGTTGGTGATGCCGCTGTAGAAGCCGATCAGCAGCACCATGATCGTTGCGCTGACCGAGTACTCCACCCAGCGGAACCGGTTGATCCCGCGGCGTAGATCTCTTTCGTACGTGCCTCTCGCCACGGTCGCCGTCACGAGATGGTCGATCGCAGCGAGCGCCAGGAACACGGCGATCGCCACACCGATGCGCACGTCGAACAGCGGCTCGGCCGTCGGCACCAGCGTGCCGGGCGGGCCTTCGGGGAACGTCGAGACCACCTGGATCACGAAGTCGCCCGACAGCACCAGGATCAGCACCGCCTGGATGGCGTGGAGCCCGGTCAGCCCGAGGTTCCAGCTCCGCAGGTTGGCGAGCCGCTCCGGCGTGACGCCCGTTGCCGTCGGAGTGGCGGCAGGCGGTTCGATGGTCGCAGTCATGGTCTGAGCCTCCCATGGGTTCGCGATCTCGAACGTGTCAAGCTGGCATCGATGAGTGCGTGTTGCTCCCCGTCGAACGATCGACCGTCCGCGTCGCGGACCGACCCGCCCGATGGCGACGCGTCCGGTGGTCGCACGTCCAGCGGCGCGGCGTCGCCGATCGACGTGGAACTGCTCGAGCTTGCCGGCGGGAGGTTCTGGATGGGTGCGCCGGCGGGGGACGGGTATGCCGACGACGGCGAAGGGCCGGTCCACGAAGTGCTCGTCTCGGCGTTCGCGATCGCTCCCACGACGGTGACCAACGCCGAGTTCGCTGCCTTCTGCGACGCCACCGGGTACGTCACCCTGGCCGAGGCCGACCGGTGGTCGTTCGTGTTCGCGGGGCTGCTGCCCGACGACTTCCCACCCACCCGGGCCGTCGCCGCGGCACCCTGGTGGCGGCAGGTGGAGGGCGCCGACTGGCGTCATCCGGCCGGGCCCCACACGACGTTCACCGATGTGCTCGACCATCCCGTCATCCACGTCACGTGGGACGACGCGATGGCCTACTGCCGCTGGAGCGGCACCCGGCTACCGACCGAGGCCGAATGGGAGTACGCCGCACGTGGCGGTCTCGACCGCAAGCGGTTCCCGTGGGGCGACGACCTCGAACCCGGCGGCGAGCACCTGATGAACGTGTTCCAGGGGACGTTCCCGGCGGAGAACACGGCCGCCGACGGGTTCGCCGGGACCGCGCCGGTGCGGTCGTTCCCACCCAACGGGTACGGGCTGTACGAGATGACCGGCAACGTGTGGGAGTGGTGTGCGGACTGGTTCTCGCCCGGCACCTACCGCGAGAGCGAGAAGAAGTCGCCCCGGGCGAACCCGGCAGGCCCACCCGGTGGCACGCACCGAGTGATGCGCGGCGGCTCGTATCTCTGCCACGACTCGTACTGCACCCGCTACCGCGTCGGCGCCCGCAGCGCCAACACCCCCGACAGCGCCACCGGCAACATCGGCTTCCGCGTCCGCGAGGTGAAACGTTCAGCGAGCGGACGTCACTGGGAGCAGTGTGGCAGCATGGTTCCCAATGCCGACGCCACCATCGACTCGGTCAGGCAGGAGCGTGCTGCCGTGACAGGACTTCGATCAGGGCTTGACTAATGGCGGGCGCCAAAGTCGACATCATCGCGTATACGGCGATGGCAATTCGCACATCGCCCCAGGACCGGGCGGACTGCTCGGATCGAACAACACGAAGGACATTGGGTGGCGGTGAGCGATACGCCGATCACCGATGACGACATCTTCGATCTCGTCGACTCGATTCGGCGGTGAGCGGCTGGCTCGCCGACACGAGCGTGGCGGTTCCGGCGATCATGGGTGGTCACCCCGCCCACGCCGTGAGCGAGGCTGCAGTCTGGAAGCGTGACGTGTCCGTCGCAGCTCACTCCGCCCTGGAGACATACTCCGTGTTGACCGCGGCTTCCCGGTCGATGCCCGGGCCTCGGCGCCATCGGACTGGCGGCTCCAGATCGTCAGGCAGACTGGAGTATCGGCAACGTCGCCGATGATCGTGGGCTGCCACGAAACCGATGCGGGCTGTCGGAGATTTGTGGTCGATTAGCTCGCCGAGTCGGCGAGTTCGGGCGGTCGAGCGGGTGAGGAATCATCCGACAGTGACGTCATCGCAATCACATGTCGTTGTGCGAACGATCACGGGTCCTGCTGAACGCGGGACCGTCGGGCCGCTGCGACTTATTCGTCGATTTGAGTCGTCGCCGCATGACTTCGTGTTTTGACGGGTTGCATTCCGCACGACGTACGAGGTCGTTGCGAATCTGGTGCCGATGACGACAGATCGTGGGCTAGCCAGTGCGACCGGTCAGGTGCCGCAGAACGTGCGGTGGGGTGGGGCGTCGATGGGGGCGCCTGACTCGTAGCGCTCCCAGCCCTCGCGCTGCTCGAACGGGTGGGTGACCACATCGAGGAGCTCTTCGAACGGTTGAAGGTTCCCCTCGGTCGCGTCGGTCAACGCATCTTCCACCAGGTGGTTCCTCGGGATGTAGATCGGATTCACCAGGTCCATGGCGTCGGCGATCGACTCGCGGTCGTCGCCGAGAAGATCGAGCCACCGCGTGACCCAAGCATCGAACGCGCCGGGATCGGCGAACAGGGCTCGGGCTTGTGCGACATCGCCCCGCGCCACCGAGGACAGCGATCGCAGGCACGACGTGTAGTCGATGCGCTGCTCGGCCATCAGCGTAAGCAGGTCGGCGATGAGCGCATCGCCGTCGGGTGCATCAGCGGCGAGGCCGAGCTTCGTGTGCATCTGCACGCTCCACGCCTGACGGAACCGATCGGGGAACGTTTCGAGCACGCCGTTGGCCAACTCGATCGCTCGGTCGGTGTCGTCGTCGAACAGCGGGAGCATCGCCTCGGCGAGGCGGGCGAGGTTCCACGTGACGATCGCCGGCTGATTGCCGTATGCGTAACGGCCGCCGTGATCGATCGAGCTGAAGACCGTCGCCGGGTCGTACTCGTCCATGAACGCGCACGGCCCGTAGTCGATGGTCTCACCGGAGATCGTCGTGTTGTCGGTGTTCATCACCCCGTGGATGAACCCGACCGCCATCCACTTCGCAACGAGCGACGCCTGTGCGCCGACGACGAACTCGTACAACGCCAACGACGGGACCTCGGCGTCGGTGGCCTCCGGAACGTGCCGGGAGATCGCATGGCCGGCGAGCGATTGCAGCAGCTCGACGTCGCCCGTTGCCGACGCGTACTGGAACGTACCGACACGCAGATGGCTCCCCGCCACCCGGGCGAGCACGGCACCGGGCACATGGGCGTGTCGGCCATCGACCTCGCGGACGATGGACTCGCCCGTCGCCACGACAGCGAGCGAGCGGGTGGTGGGAATGCCGAGCGCATGCATCGCCTCGCTGATCAGGTACTCGCGCAGCATCGGCCCCACGGCAGCCCGGCCATCGCCACCGCGGGCGAACGGGGTGCGGCCCGACCCCTTGAGGTGCAGGTCGCGTCGCGCTCCGTCGTCGTCGACGAATTCGCCGAGCAGCAGGGCCCGTCCATCGCCCAGCCGCGGTGAGTACCCACCGAACTGATGGCCTGCATAGGCTTGGGCGACGGTGGTGACGCCCTCCGGCACGGCGTTGCCGGCGAGGATGGCGACCCCGTCCGGCGAGCGCAGCGCATCGACGTCGAGTCCGAGTTCGGCTGCGAGCGCCTCGTTCAGCACGAGCAGCGACGGGTCGGCGACCGGCACCGGCTCCCACGGCTCGTGGAGACCGACCAGTTCACGAGCGAACGAGTCGTCGAGGTCGAAGCGAGGGCCGGCGGCGACAGTCACGAACCCAGCCTACGAACGCTGTCACGATTGGGGTCTGACCCCAATCGCGACGACAATCGGAGGATGGGGATGGCGCCGCATCGATGGTGAGCGGATCGAGGTGACGGGCGTCGTGCAGGGCGTCGGGTTCCGGCCGTTCGTGCATCGTCTGGCGACCGAGACCGGCCTCGACGGGTTCGTGGGCAATGACTCGACCCGCGTGTTCATCGAGGTGACGGGACCTCGGGCGCGCATCGACGAGTTCGCCCGGCGACTCGTTGCCGAGGCACCGCCACTCGCGAACGTCGAATCGGTGAGGCGAACGGCGTGCGCCGCCACCGACGAACGAGGGTTCAGGATCGTCGAGAGTCGCTGCGCGGCCGGCGTCCGAACCCTGATCGCTCCCGACACGGCGGTCTGTGACGACTGCATCGCCGAGATGAACGACCCGGACGACCGGCGGTTCGGCCACCCGTTCATCACCTGCACGAACTGCGGGCCCCGCTTCACGATCATCCGCGACCTCCCCTACGACCGGCCGAACACCACGATGGCGGCGTTTGACATGTGCGCCGCCTGCGCCGCCGAGTACAACGACCCCGCCGACCGCCGGTACCACGCCCAGCCGATCTGCTGTCACGACTGCGGGCCCGTGGTGCACTACCGCTCCGCACTCGCCGACGAGCCGACGACCGTGGATGCCGATTCACTCACGACGGTGGTGGCAACGATCCGCGCGGGTGGGACCGTCGCCGTCAAGGGCCTCGGTGGCTACCACCTCGCCTGCGACGCGACCGATGACGCTGCGGTGGAGCGCCTACGGCAGCGCAAGCACCGTCCCGACAAGCCGTTTGCCGTCATGGTCGCGGACCTCGACGACGCCCGCCGCCTCGCCGAGGTGAGTGACCCCGAGGCCGCCCAGCTGCGCGCACCGGCCCGGCCGATCGTGTTGCTCCGCGCCCGGGCCGACGCATCCGTCTCGGCACTCGTCGCTCCCGGCAATCCGATGCTCGGAGTCATGCTCCCGTCGACGCCGCTGCAGCACTTGCTGTTCGGCCTCGGTGTTCCCGCGCTCGTGATGACGAGCGGCAACCTCGCCGGCGAGCCGCTCGCGTACCTCGACGACGACGCGGTCACGCGGCTGGCCGATCTCTGTGACGGTTTCCTCATGCACGACCGCGAGATCCACGTGCCGTGCGACGACTCGGTCGTCCGTGTCGCCGGCGACATCCTGCTCCCGATCCGCCGCGCCCGCGGCTTCGCACCGCTGCCCGTGCCGGTCGGGCGTGGCTGCCGCTCGGTGCTGGCCGTCGGTGGAGAACTCAAGAACACGTTTTGCCTCGCGTCGACCGAGCGCGCCTTCATGAGCCAGCACCTCGGCGACATGGAGAACCTCGAGACGCTCCAGGCCTTCGAGCGCACTGTCACGCAGTTCGAACGGATCCACGAGATCATGCCCGAGGTCGTCGCCATCGATGCCCACCCCGGTTACGCGACCTCCAGATGGGCGCGCACCCACCACCCCGATCGGATCGTCGAGGTCCAGCACCACCACGCCCACATAGCGGCGGTGATGGCCGAGCACGAGTGCGACCCGCACGAGCGGGTCATCGGGTTCGCGTTCGACGGAACGGGCTACGGCGACGATGGCACGATCTGGGGTGGCGAAGTGCTGCTCGCCGACGCCGACGGCTACCAACGCGTCGCTCACCTCGCGCCGGTCGACCTCCCCGGCGGCGACGCTGCGGTCCGCAACCCCTGCCGCGTCGCGCTCACCCACCTGCGCCGCGCCGGCGTCGAGTGGACCGATGACCTCGCCCCGGTCGGGGCGATGCAACGGCGCGAACTCGAACTGCTCGACCGCCAACTCGAGCGGAGAGTCGCCTGCGTGTCGACGACGAGCATGGGGCGGCTGTTCGACGCCGTGGCGTCGATACTCGGGCTCCGCCACCACATCAGCTACGAAGCACAGGCCGCGATCCAGCTGGAGATGGCCGCCGCCGGATCCGCCGACCGTGAGGCGTACCGGTTCGCGCTCGACGGCCCGATCGTCGACCAGACCCCGGTCGTGCGCGCCATCGTCGACGACCTACGGGGCGAGGTTCCTGTCGGCGACATCGCCCGCCGCTTCCACGCCGCGGTCCGCGACGTCGTCGTTGTCGTCGCCGCGCGAACGAGCAGACATGGGACGACCGTTGCGCTCTCGGGCGGTGTGTTCCAGAACGCGCTGCTCGTCACGATGTGCGTCGATGCGCTCCGTGATGCAGGCTTCACGCCGCTGACGCACCACCTCGTCCCACCGAACGACGGGGGCCTCGCCCTCGGCCAGGCTTTCGTCGCCGCGCACTGCGCCGGCAAGGAGAACTGACATGTGTCTCGCCGTTCCCGGGAAGATCGTCGACGTCTGGGAGGAGCAGGGGACCCGCATGGCGACGGTCGACTTCGACGGCATCCGCAAGGAGATCTGCCTCGCCTACCTCCCCGACGCCGAGCTCGGCGACTACGCGATCGTCCACGTCGGCTTCGCGATCTCCAAGGTCGACGAGGTGTCCGCGCGCGAGACGCTGCAGATGTTCAGGGAACTCGGCATCCTCGACGAGGAGCTCCGATGAAGTACCTCGACGAGTTCAACGATCCTGAACTCGCGGCCACCCTGTTCGATGAGATCGCCCGCATCACCACGCGCCCGTGGGCGATCATGGAGGTCTGCGGCGGCCAGACCCACTCGATCATCCGCAATGGCATCGACCAGCTGCTCCCCGACGCGATCGAACTGATCCACGGGCCCGGTTGCCCGGTGTGCGTCACACCTCTCGGCGTCGTCGACAAGGCACTCGAGATCGCCTCGCGGCCCGACGTCATCTTCTGCTCGTTCGGCGACATGCTGCGGGTTCCCGGCAGCGGCCGCGACCTGTTCCAGGTGAAGAGTGAGGGTGGCGACGTCCGCGTCGTCTACTCACCGCTCGACGCGGTCACGCTGGCCGCCGAGCACCCCGACCGCGAGGTCGTGTTCTTCGCCATCGGCTTCGAGACCACGGCGCCCGCGAATGCGATGGCTGTCCACCTCGCCGATCGGCGTGGGCTGACGAACTTCTCGGTGCTCGTCAGCCACGTCCTGGTGCCGCCGGCCATCGAGGCGATCGCGTCGTCGCCGACGAGCCGCGTCGACGGCTTCCTCGCCGCCGGCCACGTGTGCTCGGTGATGGGAACGTGGCAGTACGGCCCGCTGGTGGAGCGGTTCGGTGTGCCGATCGTCGTCACCGGCTTCGAGCCACTCGACGTGCTGGAGGGGATCCGCCGCGTCGTCGTGCAGCTCGAGTCGGGGACGGCTCGCCTGGAGAATGCGTACGAACGGGTGGTCACCGATGAGGGCAACCTCGCAGCGCAGCAGATGCTCGACGAGGTGTTCGAGGTGTGCGACCGCCAGTGGCGCGGCATCGGCGAGATCCCGGCGAGCGGCTGGCGGCTGTCCGACCGTTACCGCACCTTCGATGCCGAAGTGCGGTTCGACGTCGGCACGATCGACAGCCCCGAGTCTGATCGCTGCCGCAGTGGCGAGGTGCTCCAGGGCATGATCAAGCCGTTCGAGTGCGCCTCGTTCGGCGTGGAGTGCACACCCCGATCGCCGCTCGGAGCAACGATGGTGTCGAGCGAGGGTGCCTGCGCGGCGTACCACCAGTACCGGCGCCTCGATGTCTGACGGGCCCGACGTCGCGGGGTGGAGTTGCCCGCTGCCGCTGCGCGACTACGACCGCATCGTCATCGGCCACGGCGGTGGCGGGAAGCTGTCGAGCGAGCTGATCGAGCACCTCTTCGTGCCCGCGTTCAACGGCGGCGCCGAGATCGAACTGCACGACGCCGTCACCTTCGACGTCGAGGGAGGCCGGCTCGCGTTCTCCACCGACTCCTACGTCGTGCGACCGTTGTTCTTCGCCGGGGGATGCATCGGCGATCTCGCCGTCAACGGCACGGTCAACGACATCGCGATGAGCGGTGCCCGACCGATCGCGCTCAGCGCCGGCTTCATTCTCGAGGAAGGCCTGCCGATGGCCACGCTCGGTGCGGTCGTCGACGCCATGGCCACAGCGGCGACCGCTGCCGGGGTCGGTATCGCGACGGGTGACACGAAGGTCGTCGAGGTCGGCCTCGCCGACGGAATGTACATCACGACCGCCGGCATCGGAGTGGTGCCCGACGGCGTCGACATCCGGCCCGGTCGTGCCCGCGCCGGCGACGTGGTGATCCTCAGCGGGCCGATCGGTGAACACGGGATCGCCGTGCTGTCGACGCGTGAGGGCCTCGAGTTCGGCACCGAACTGCAGTCGGACTCGACGCCGCTCAACGGTCTCGTCGCCGCGATGCTCGCCGCGTTCCGCGACATTCACGTCATGCGGGATCCGACCCGCGGGGGAGTGACGGCGTCGCTCTGCGAGATCGCGGCGAGCGCGCACGTCGGTGTCGAGTACGACGAGCGGGCCGTCCCCGTGCCGCCGGCGGTCGCCGCGGCCTGCTCGTTCCTCGGTCTCGACGCGATGAATGTCGCCAACGAAGGCAAGCTCGTGGCGTTCGTGCCCCCGGAGGGTGTCGACGCGGTGATGAACGCCATGCATGCGCACCGCGACGGGCGGGGCGCGTGTGTGATCGGTCGGGTCGTCGATGCCCACCCCGGGGTCGTGGTCGCGACGACTGCGTTCGGTGCGAGACGGGCCGTCGACGTCCCGCTCGGCGAGCAACTGCCGCGCATCTGCTGAGCTCCCGTGACGTTCGCCCCTTGCTCGGCGGCGCGCGCCGGTGCACGCTGGACCCGTGAGCACGATTCGCGACGGTGCGCGCACGCTCGATCCGAGCGTGGGTCTCGATGCGCTGGTGACGACGCTGGTGGCCTCGGGGTACCGGGTCGTCGGCCCGGTCGTCCACGACGGCGTGATCACCTACGACGACGTCGCCCACGGTGACGATCTGCCGACCGGATGCACCGTCGACCAGGCGCCCGGACGATGGCGGCTCCATCAATACGACGATCCGACCCGGTTCGCGTGGACACCTGGCGCCGACTCGTGGAAGCAGTTCGTGTACCCCGCCCATCAGGAGGTGTTGCGCATCCGTCGGGTCGACGGGTCGTGGGTGTCGCAAGCTCCCGCTCCGCCCGAACGCCCACTTGCGGTGATCGGCGCGCGCGACTGTGAGGTGAGGGCGCTCGACGTGCTCGACCGTGTGCTGCTCGACGGCGATACACCCGACCCGCGATACGCCGCCCGACGCCGTGATGTCTTCGTCGTCGCCGTCACCTGCGGTGTGCCGTCATCGACGTGCTGGTGCACGTCGATGGGGGGTGGTCCGCAGCCTGCCCACGGGTTCGACCTGCGACTCACGGAACTCGACGATGCCGACGGCCACCGTCTCCTCGCCGAGGCCGGAACCGAGCGCGGTCACGACGTACTCGCCGACCTCCCCGGCTCGCCCGCGACCGATGTCGATCGCGTCGGCGCCGACGGCGTGGTGCAACACGCCGTCGAGCAACTGCCGCTGCGGCTCCCGGGGCCGGACCTGCCCGGACTGCTCGACGGCACAGCCCTCCATCCGCACTGGGAGGCGGTTGCGCAGCGGTGCCTGTCGTGCGGCAACTGCACGATGGTGTGCCCGACGTGCTTCTGCTCGACGTTCGACGACTCGACCGAGTTGACGGCGGACGACTCCGCAGCGATCGAGACCGTGCGGCAGCAGCACTGGGTCTCGTGCTTCCAGTTGGATCACTCGAACCTCGCCGGGCGGCCGGTGCGTGCCACGACGGCGTCGCGCTACCGGCAGTGGCTCACGCACAAGCTCGAGACCTGGCCCGAGCAGTTCGGTGTGACCGGCTGCGTGGGGTGCGGCCGCTGCACCACCTGGTGCCCCGCCGGGATCGACATCGTCCACGAAACTGCGGTGCTGATCGGCGCCGCCGCCGGCCCACCTGCAGGAGCAAGTCGATGACCGATGATCTTCGTACGGCGCTCGGCGAACACGCCTTCTTCGCCGAGATGGACGCCCATCACCTCGACATACTCGCCTCGCTGGCGACGTGGTCGGACTACAGCGCCGACTCGTGGATCGCTCGCGCCGGCGAGTATCCCGACTCGTTCCACGCCATCGTGTCGGGCCGCGCCGGGATCGAGATCAACACGCCCGGCCGCGCCCCCCTGATCGTCGCAACCGTGCACGCCGGTGGCGTGATCGGATGGTCGTGGTTCTTCGACCGGTCGTGGCAGTTCGACGTGATCGCGCTCGACGACGTGCGGTCGATCGCGATCGATGCCAGACGTCTGCTCGATGCGTGCGGTGACAGCGACGGCCTCCGCGCCGAGATCACGGTTCGGCTCCTGCAGGTTGTGGTTTCGCATCTCGAGGCGACTCGGCATCGACTGGTGGACGTGTATGGCCACGACCGCTGAGGAACTCGCCGCTGTTGCGGATCCGATGACGCCGGCGCCGCACCGGGTCGTCGGCGTCGTCGCAGAGACGCCCGACGTCGTCACGCTGACGCTCGAACCCGTCGCCGGAGCACTCGCCCCCGTCCGGCCGGGACAGTTCGTGATGGTGTGGGCCTTCGGCGTCGGCGAGATCCCGATCTCGGTGAGCGGCGCCGCCGACGGCGGCCGCGTTGCGTTGACCGTGCGCGCGGTCGGTGCCGTGAGCGATGCCATCGTCGCCTCGCACCCCGGCGATCTCCTCGGCCTTCGCGGTCCGTACGGCACCAGCTGGCCGATCGAGGAGGCGACGGGACGCGATGCGCTCGTGGTCGCCGGCGGGCTCGGGATGGCCCCGCTGCGCACTGCGATCGAGGCGCTGGCCGACGGTGGACCGACGCGCCTCACGGTCGTGATGGGTGCCCGTGAACCCGATCAGGTGCTGTTCTCCGACGACCTGCGGCGGTGGCGTTCGCTCGGCGTCGACGTCCACGTCACCGTCGACACCGCAGATCGGGCATGGGACGGATCGGTGGGGACCGCCACCGAGCTCGTCGCCCGCCTCGGCGAACGCCACGACGTGGTGTTCGTGTGCGGGCCGGAACTGATGATGACGTCGGCGGCGCGAGCGGCAGTCCTCCAGGGCGCCGATCCACAGCGGGTGTGGGTGTCGCTCGAACGCAACATGCACTGCGGGATCGCGCACTGCGGCCGCTGCCAGCTCGGCCCGCTCCTGCTGTGCCGTGACGGTGCCGTGGTCCGTTGGGATCGGGTGGTCGAGCTGCTCCGGGAGCGTGGGCGATGACCCCTCCCACCCCGCCCACCGTCCCACCCGCCATCCCGCCCGCCGTCCCACCCGCCGTCCCACCCACCGTTGCCGTCTGGAAGTTCGCGTCGTGCGACGGGTGCCAGCTGACGGTGCTCGATTGCGAGGACGAACTGCTCGCGATCGCTGCAGCGCTCGACCTGCGAATGTTCCTCGAAGCCGGCCCCGACGAACTCCTCGACCACTACGACCTGTCGCTCGTCGAGGGATCGGTGACGACCGCACACGACGCCGATCGGATCCGCGACATCCGAGCCCGGTCGGGGATGCTCGTGACGATCGGGGCGTGCGCCACCGCGGGCGGGATCCAGGCGTTGCGCAACACGGCCCACGTCGCCGACTTCGTCGGTGCGGTCTACGCCCGACCGGACTGGATCGACACACTCGCCACGAGCACTCCGATCGCCGACCACGTGGCGGTCGACCACGAACTGCGCGGGTGCCCGATCTCCAAGCACCAGCTGCTCGACATGATCTCGGCGCTCCTCGCGGGCCGGCGTCTGCCGATCACCGGCCAGAGCGTGTGCGTCGAGTGCAAACAGCGCGGCAACCCGTGCCTCCTCGTGGCGGAGGGCATCGCCTGCCTCGGCCCGATCACCCACGGCGGCTGTGACGCGCTGTGCCCGTCGCTGCACCGGGGTTGCTTCGGCTGCTTCGGGCCATCGGAAGCGGTCAACGCCGACGCACTCCACGCGGCGTGGACCGAAGCAGGCGTCTCCCACGACGACTGGCTCCGCTCGCTGCAGACCTTCAACGTCGCCGCACCCGCGTTTCGCGCCGCCGCGGAGAGCGTTGCGGTGCAGCTGCGGCCCGATGCGCGCGACGATGGGCGACGATGACGCACGACTACGCGGCCCGGCGGTTCCAGGTGGAGGCACTCACGCGTGTCGAAGGCGAGGGCGGCCTGATCGTGGAGATCCGTGACGGCGAGCTCGCCGACGTGCGCTTGCGCATCTTCGAGCCGCCCCGCTTCTTCGAGGCGTTCCTGCGCGGGCGTGCGTTCACGGAGCCGCCCGACATCACCGCGCGGATCTGTGGCATCTGCCCGGTGGCGTACCAGATGAGCGCCTGCCAGGCGCTCGAAGCCGCGTGCGGCGTGCAGGTCGACGACGAGATCCGTGCGCTGCGCCACCTCCTGTACTGCGGTGAGTGGATCGAGAGCCACGTGCTGCACATCCACCTGCTCCACGCCCCCGACTTCCTCGGCTATCCCAGCGGTGTCGCCATGGCGGCCGATCACCGGTTCGAGGTCGAACGGGGCCTGGCGCTCAAGAAGGTCGGCAACCGGATCGTCGAGGTCGTCGGTGGCCGTGCGGTGCACCCGGTGAATGTCAAGGTCGGTGGCTTCTACAGCACCCCGACGGTGGCGTCGATGCGCGAGCTCGCAGGCGATCTTCGTCAGGCGCTCGCAGATGCGGTCGCCGTCGCGCGATGGGTGTCGACGTTCCCGGTGCCCGACCACGAACTGCCCGACGCAACGGCGCTCGTGGCGCTGCGGCATCCGACGGAGTACCCGATGCTCGGCGAACGACTCGTCAGCACCGGCGGCCTCGACATCGGTGTCGACGAGTTCCCGAACCACTTCGCCGAGGTGCAGGTGGAGCACTCGACCGCGCTGCACGGAACGATGCTGGCAGGCGGCGACTACCTCGTCGGCCCGCTCGCGCGTTTCGCGCTGAACGCCGACCACCTGGCGCCGACCGCGGCGTCGCTCGCCGACGAGTTGGGGCTGACTTCAGCCGAGCGCAACCCGTTCCGCAGCATCGTCGTGCGGGCGATCGAGACCGTGCACGCTTGCGAAATCGCGCTCGCCCTCGCCGAGGCGTACGGGCCTCCCGCCCGGCCGGCGGTGCCCGTCGAGCCGCGCGCGGGCGTCGGATGCGGGTGGAGTGAAGCGCCACGCGGCCTGCTCTGGCACCGCTACGAGATCGACGACGAGGGCCGAGTGGCGGCCGCACGGATCGTCCCGCCGACCTCGCAGAACCAGCCGGTGATCGAACACGACCTCGCCCACCTCATCGGTCACTCGCTCGACCTCGACGATGCTGCCCTCGAAGCCCTGTGCGAGCAGGCGGTGCGCAACTACGACCCGTGCATCTCCTGCGCCACGCACTTCCTCGCCATGCGCGTGCACCGGTCGTGACGGTGCCGGCGGTCTCCGTACCGGTCGTCACGGTCATCGCCATCGGCAATCCATATCGCGGGGACGACGGCGTCGGAGCGGCGGTGCTCGCGGCCGTCGATGAATCGCTGGGACACGATCCCCGGGTCCGGTTCGCCGAACTCGACGGCGAACCCGTCCGCATGATGCAGACGTGGGAGGGATCATCGACGGTGTGGATCGTCGACGCCACCGCCTCCGAGCGCCCACCGGGCTCCCTCCACGAGGTCGAAGCGACCCAGCTGCGCGACGCCGATCGCGCGTGGCGTGGTGTCGGGGGCGGTCATGCACTCGGTCTCTCCGAGGCCGTCGATCTCGCCGATGCACTCGGCCTGCTTCCCGACGAACTGCGGGTCCTCGGTATCGAGGGTGCCTCGTTCGACCACGGGGAGGGCCTCAGCCCGGCAGTGTCAGCGGCGGTGCCCGAGGCCGCAGCGCTGCTCGTCGCCGAGATCCGCCGCACTGTCACAAATGGTGTCTGACACCATTTGTGACAGCTACTCCTGGAAGAGGGTCTTGGTCGGGGTGATGCGCAGGACGACGCGCTGTTGTTCGTCGAGCATCGGGATGATGGTGGCCGGATCCGGTGCTGGGTTGCCGGACAGCGCGCCGAAGATCTGAGCGGTCAATTCGGCGCGCAACGGGTCTGCGTCGATCGGTTCGACCTCGCCGTACACGACGAGGTGGATCCGACCGTCGGGCACGGTGAGGCACACCTTCGGTTGACGCACGGCGTTCTTCCACTTCGCGGTATAGGCCTTGGCCGACACGAGCAGCCGAAGTTCGTCGTCGATCGCGTAGCCGATCATCGACTGCTGAGGTGAGCCGTCCGACCGGCCGGTGGCGAGCACCGCCCAGACGTGATCGCGAAGAAATGCGAGGTGCTGCGGATCCCAGTTCATGGCGTGCCCTTCGTCGTGGTTGGGTGGAGGTGGGCGAGGAGGGCGGTGCCGGCGGCGGCGAGTTCGGTGGCGTCGTGTGCGACGGCGGCGACGTAGCGGTCGGGGCGGACGATCACCGCACCGCCGGGCGGCAGCGTGAGGGGGAGCAAGCTCGCCGGCACTTCGACGACGGTGGCGAGGTTGGTCCATTGTGGCTCGACACCCTCGAGGATCGAGCGATCGTCGACGACGAGAGCGAAGCCGCTGCCGAGCAGGTCGTCCAGCCGCTGTCCGTCGACCGTCGGCTGAGGGAATTGGCGACCGACCGCCGGATGGTCGCCGAAGAGCATTCCGTGGGTCAGGATCGGGAACGGTCGGCTGCCGCCGTAGGCCGCGTCGAGCCCGGTCGCTGCGGGCGCTCGACCCGACAGCTCGTCGATCAGGCGCCCGGCGTCGACGGCGTGCGCGACGACCCCGGCGGCGTGCGGGAGTCGCTCGTCGCTGTAGGTGTCGAGGAATGGGTCGCCGGCGAACCCGTCGGCGACGAGGCGCAGTTTCCACGCCAGGTTCGCGGCGTCACGGACACCTGCGCACAGCCCCTGGCCGAGGAACGGCGGCATCTGGTGGGCAGCGTCACCGGCGAGGAAGATCCGGCCCGAACGCATCGAGTCGGCGACGGTCGCATGGAAGCGGTACACGACCACGCGGACGAGATCGGCGTCGTCTGGCGTCAGCCACCCCTCCAGCAGCTCCCACACACGGGCCGGCTCGACCATCTCCTCTCGTGTTTCGCCGGGTTGGAGTTGGAACTCCCACCGCCGGTAGTCGCCGTGGCCGACGACATAGGTGGTCGGGCGGTCCGGGTCGCAGACCTGCTGGACGACGTGGGGGAGCGACGGCACCGGTCGGCGCAGCCGGACGTCGAGTACCAGCCAGTCCTGATCGAAACCCTGATCCACGAAGGTGATCCCGAGGTGCTTGCGGATCGGGCTCGCCGCACCGTCGGCGGCAACCAGCCAGCGACCACGCGTGGTCCCCGTCGCGGTCTGCACCATCACACCGCCGGGGTCCTGGTCGACCGAGTCGACTCCGACGCCGAGCACCAACTCGACCCCGTTGCGAACGGCAGCGGTTCGCAGGAATGCCTCCAGCTCGGGTTGGTAGTACATGACCGATGGGTGCAGCCCGAGCGGCCACGGCGCGTCGAGCGGGAGCTCCACTCCGATGATCTGCTCACCATCGGGCCGCACGAACTCGGCGCCGAGCAGTGGCGTGGTGATGGCGTCGAGTTCGTCGCCCAGCCCAGCATTGTGGAACACCCGTTGGATCTCGTCGTCCATCACGATGGCCCGGGGCAGGTCGTACACCTCGGGAGATCGCTCGAACACTCTGACCGTGAATCCCTGTCGGGCGAGCAGCAGCGCCATGGTCACACCGACCGGGCCACCCCCCACCACCACCACATCGACGTCGCTCGGTCGCTGGTCGCTCATCGCTGCGGCTCGCCGAGGAACATTGTCACCAGGGCGTCGGCATGGGCACTGATGAACGAGTCGGTGAGTGTGTCGTGGCCGAGCAGGCGGGCCTCGGGAGCGTTGACATAGGCGAGCGACGCCGCCCCGACCAGCGAGTAGTAGAGGACCACCTCGTCGATGTCGGCGACCTCCTCGTCGGCTCGCAGTCGACGCCACTGCGAGGTGACCACGTCGAAGCGCGGACGGGTGTGGCGTTCGACGATCCACTGCAGGCGCTCGGAGTCGATCGTCGCCTCCTGCACCATGATCCGGTTCAGCTCGGGCAGTCCGGCGGCGGCCCGCACGAATGCATGGATGTTGGCCGCGAAGCCCTCGCGAGTTCCCCAACCGATGTCGGCGTCGCCGACGTGGTGTCGCACGGATGCGTCGAGGCGGGCGAAGAGGTGGTCGACGGTGGCCATCCAGAGCGCCTCCTTCGACTCGAAGTGGTAGTTGATCTGCGGCTGGTGCGTTCCCGCTGCGGCAGCGATCCGGCGGGTCGACGCGCCCTCGAAACCGTGCGCCGCGAACTCCGTGAGCGCGGCATCGAGCAGGGCCGTCCGTGTGGCCGTGGCGCGTGCCTGTCGTCGCCGGGGAACAGTCGTCGTTGCGGTCGAGGCAGCCATGGGTTGCAATTATCTATCATGTGATCTAATTTGTCCAGTCCATGGGGCTTCATCGACTGACATCCATCACACTCGGGGTTCCGGACGTCGCCGCGTCCAGGGCGTTCTTCCACGACTTCGGACTCACCGGCGATGGAATGCTGTGTACCCGTGACGGAGGTGAGCAGCTCGAGTTGGTCCCCTCTGCCACACGATCTCTCGAACGTCTCGGCGTGGGGACCGATGATCTCGACGACCTCGGCCGGATCGCCGGTCGCGTCGAGCGCAGCGGTCTGGGCTCGATCGTCGAATCGACCGGTGAACGACTCGTGCTGAGCGAACCGGTGACCGGTCTCCTCGTCGAGGTCACGCATGCCGATCCGTATCGCGTGGCGCCGACCACCCACACGTTCAACCGGCCTGGTTCGAACGAACGACTCGACGTGCCCGCCGAGAGCGTGCTCGCCACCGACCCCGTCACGCCGTCGAACCTCACCCACGTCGTCTACGGCACTCCCGATCAGCCGACGACGCTGGCGTTCTTCACCGACGTGGTCGGCTTCGAGATCAGCGATCAGGTTCCCGGGATCATCGCCTTCACACGCTGCGGTGAGGTCCACCACAATCTGGCCATCCAGGCGGCGCCCGTCGCGTTCGCGCATCACATCGCCTTCGAGGTCGACGACATCGACGACGTCGTCCGCGGTGGGCAGGCGATGGTCGACGCCGACCCCGACCGCCACATGTGGGGCGTCGGTCGTCACGCGATCGGATCGAACTGGTTCTGGTACCTGCGTGACCCGAGCGGCACCTTCGTGGAGTACACCGCCGACATCGACCGGATCTCGGCGCAGGACCTCTACCGCCCGAAGGACTGGCAGGGCCATGAGTTCCTCTACTCGTTCGGCCCCCCGACCCCGCCCGAGTTCCTCGAACCGGCCGACATGGCCGACCTCATCGCCGCCCGCATGTAACGATTGGTGTCAGACACCAATCGTTACACCGACCGTTACCCCGACCGTCCCCACGAAAGGTCCTCTCCATGGGATTTCGCCTCGCCAACATCGCCGGACGGGCTGCGCTCGTCGCCGGCGACCACTACACCGACCTTGCCACGCACTCATCGGGTGCACTCGGCCCCGATCCGATGGCGGCACTCGCCCGGCCCGACCTCCTCTCCGAATTCTCGGCGGGGCTCGACGACTCGTCCGTCACGGGCCTGCTCGCCGACGTCGTCCTCGGCCCGCCCGTACCGCGCCCGCAGAAATCGTTCGCTGTCGGCCTCAACTACCGGGCCCACGCCGCCGAGGGCGGGATGGACGTGCCCGACAGCCCGCTCGTGTTCACGAAGTTCCCGTCGTGCATCGTCGGTCCGACCGCCGACGTCGAGCTGCGCAGCGACGGATGCGACTACGAGGGCGAACTGCTCGTCGTGATCGGCAGGGGCGGCAAGGACATCAGCGTCGCCGATGCATGGGACCACGTCGTCGGCCTGACCGTGAGCCAGGACATCTCCGACCGACCGGCCCAGTTCGCCGCGAAGCCGCCGCACTTCGACCTCGGCAAGTCGTTCGACACGTTCGGCCCCATCGGCCCGGTGCTGGTGTCGGTCGACGAGATCGCCGATCGTGACAACCTGCACATCGTGTGTGCCGTGAACGGCGAGGTGCGCCAGGACGACACCACTGCCAACATGATCTTCGACGTTCCGACGCTCATCAGTTACCTGTCGGGCATCACGACCCTCGTGACGGGCGACGTGATCTTCACCGGCACGCCCGAGGGCATCGGCGCCGCGCAGGGCAAGTTCCTCCACCATGGCGACGTGATCACCACCACCATCGACGGCATCGGCACGATGACAAATCGCTGCGTCAGGGTCAGCGACTACGCCAAGGTCGGTACCTGATGGCGCTCAACGGGTTGCTCGACATCGAACTCAGCGTCCCGGACCCTGCCGAGCTCGCCGCCTTCTGGGAGAGGCGGGGGATGCGCCGCACGGACGACGGTGTGCTCGGCACCGCCGACCGGGATGTGCAGCTGCGCATCGCCGAGGGTACGCATCGACATCTGTCCGCGCTGCACTTGAGTTGCGACATCGAACAGGACCTTGCCGATATCGCCGCTCGAATCGGTGCGATGGGCGTCGAGTCCACCATCGAGGGCAGCACCCTGCGGTGCATCGACCCGGTCTTCAAGCATCGAGTCGCGATCGACGTCGGCGTCCCCCACCCGCTGTCGCCCACGCAGGAACGCGCCTCCAACAGCCCCGGCGACCACGTCCGCGCGAACGCTCGCGCCGACGCCGTGGTCGAGGAGCGCGCCCGACCTCCGCGACGCCTCGGTCACTTCGTGCTCGGCACGCCACACCTCGGCGAGGCGACAGCGTTCTTCTTCGACGGTCTCGGCTTCAAGGTGTCAGACCAGATCCTCAACGGCGTCGCCACCTTCGGGCGCATCGAGTCGGACCACCACAACCTCCTCCTGCAGCCGGCATCGACCAGCTACCTGAACCACTACGCCTTCGAGGTCGACGACATCGATGCGGTCGGAAAGGCGGGCACGGCCGTGGTCGCCGAGCGCGCCGACGCGAGCATCGTCGGCGTCGGTCGACACAACCTCGGATCGAACGTGTTCTGGTACCTGACCGATCCGGCCGGCACGTACTTCGAGTTCTTCTCCGACATGGACCAGATCGTCGATGACGACGCCTGGGAACGCGACCACTGCCGTCGCGACTGGGAGGGGACCGACGGCCCCGCGGGGTTCTCGGTGTGGGGCCCGACGGATCCGCCGCCTGAGTTCTTCAATCCGCCAGACCTCGCGGCGATCGGCGCCGCCCGAGAAGCACTCGGCTGGGTCTGAGGTCGCCGCGTGGACCTGGGGATCAGTGGACGCTCGGCCATCCTGCTCGCGTCGAGTCGAGGCCTCGGTCGGGCGTGCGCCGAGAGCATCGCTCGTGAAGGGGTGCACGTCGTCGTCAACGGGCGCCTCGCCGAGGGAGTCGAGGCAGCGGTGGAGGAGCTGAGCGCCCGTTACGACGTGCGCGTGCAGGGCGTGGTTGGTGACTCGGCGACGAGCGAGGTGCAGGAGGCGCTTCTCGTGGCGTGTCCCGAGCCCGACATCATCCTCCTGAATGGTGAGGGCCCGTCACCGATGCCATTTGACCGTATCGACGCCGACGCGATGAACGCAGCACTCCAGCAGTCGCTCGTCGGTCCACTGATGTTGGTGCAACGGGTGCTGCCCGGAATGTGTGAGCGCCAGTTCGGACGCATCGTGGCGATCAGTTCGGCCATGGTGAAGTCGCCGAACCCGATGATGAGCCTGTCGCACGGCCCGCGCCTCGGGCTCACCGGCATTCTCAAGGGACTGTCGAAGGACGCGGTGCGACACAACGTGACGATCAATCAACTGCTGCCCGAGCGGTTCGACACAGGCCGCCAGGCGCAGATGGCGCAACTCGTCATGCAGTTCAAGGGCATCACATACGACGAGGCACGTGCCGAGCAGATCGCGTCGATCAACGCGGGTCGCCTCGGTCGACCCGATGAGTTCGGCGACGCGTTCGCGTTCTTGTGCTCGGCCCAGTCCGGGTTCCTGAGCGGCCAGAACCTGCAGCTCGACGGTGGCAGCTACGACGGAGTGTTCTGATGGCCGAGCGCGTCGACGTGGTGATCGCCGGGGCCGGCCCGACCGGGCTGACCGCTGCCCATCTGTGCGCCCGGTTGGGTCTGTCGGCAATCGTGCTCGAGCGTCGTGACGGTCCGCAACGGTCACCGGCGGCGCACGTGATCAACGCACGGACCTTCGAGATCTGGCGACAGGCCGGGGTCACCATGGGGCCGATCCTCGATGCGTGCCTGTCACCCGATGAGGCCGGTCGCGTGTACTGGGTGACCCAGCTCGGTGGCGAGGTCGTCGGGTCGCTGCCGTTCGAACGGCAGGGGGACGAGATGCGGGCGATCACGCCGACGCCGATCCGCAACCTCAGCCAGCACCGACTCGAACCACTGCTCCTCGCACCCGAGCTCGAGGTGCGATACGCCACCGAGGCCGTCGGCGCGTCCGACACGAGTGGTGGAGTCACCGTTGAGGTCGACGGCCCCGAGGGCGGATACCGAATCGAGGCGTCATACCTGCTCGCCGCCGATGGCGCCGCCAGCTCGGTGCGTCGGTGGTTGGGCATCGAGATGTCCGGACCACGGACCATCCAATCGTTCGTCATGGTGCACCTCGCGGCCGACTTCCGATCGCTCGTAGGCGACGACATGGGCGTGCTGTACTTCGTCGTCGATCCGGCCGTCGGTGGCACGTTCGTCAACCACGGAGCCGACCGCGAATGGGTCTACATGCACCAGTGGGATCCCGCGGTCGATCCCGTCGAGGTGTTCACCGACGACGCGTGCCGCGAACTGGTGGATGCCGCCATCGTCGACCCCGCCATCAACTACGACGTGCTCGGGGTCTCCACGTGGCACATGAGCGCCCAGATCGCCGACCGATACGGAAGTGGACGGATCTTCCTCGTTGGCGACGCCGCGCACCGGTTCCCGCCGACCGGCGGTCTCGGACTCAACACCGGCGTCGCCGACGCGCACAACCTGGTCTGGAAGCTCGCGGCAGTGGAAGCCGGCTGGGCCGATCGTTCGATCCTCGACACGTACGAAGCCGAGCGCCGCCCCGTGGCCGTGTTCAACTGTGACCAGTCGCTACAGAACGCGTTCAAGCTGATCGAGGTACCCATCGCGTTCGGGTTCACCGACGACACAGCGGAGTCCGAGCAGGCAATGCACGACACCTTCGCGGACCCCGAACGTCGCCGCGGGGTGGAGGCGGCGATCGCGGGCCAGGCCATCCATTTCGACCTACTCGGCCTCCAGCTCGGTCACACGTACGACGGGCCGCTCGTGATCGCCGACGGCACCGCCGCTCTCGTGCTCGACGAACCCGCACGTGACTACGTGCCCTCGACACGGCCCGGTGGTCGGCTCCCGCACGGCTGGATCGATGGCGCCACGTCGACGCTCGATCTCGTCGATGTGTCGGTGCCGACCGTGCTGACTCGCAGCGGGATCGTCCCGCCGGCGCTCCCGGTCGCAGCTCGGCACCGGATCGTCGATGCGGCGGTCTGGGACGACACCTTCGGACTCGCCGCCGACCTGTGTCTCGTCGTGCGGCCCGACCAGCACATCGCGGCGCGCTGTGCGGTCGTCGACGTCGCCGGTGCTCTCGAACGGCTCGTTCCGGAGCCGGTGAAGTTGCCGGTGGATGTGAAGATGAATGTGACGGTGACGCCATGATCGACGAAGCGACCGAGGTCCGGCGACCGAACGTGCTGTTCGTCATCTGCGACCAGCTACGCGCCGACCACCTCGGGTTCGCAGGGAACCCGGTCGTACGCACGCCGAACATCGACTCGATCGCCGCAGGAGGCACCGTCTTCGATCGGGCCTACGTGAACAACCCGGTCTGCATGCCGAACCGCTCCACGATCATGACCGGCCGGATGCCGTCGGCGCACGGGGTGATCTTCAACGACCGTTCACTCGATCCGAACGTCAACACCTTCGTCGCCCAACTCCGTGACGCCGGCTGGCGCACGGGTCTGTTCGGCAAGTCGCATCTCCAGCACGGCGAGAGCCGCGAGGCCGTCGTCGACTTCGGCCTGGCGCCGGGTGTGTTCTCGCCGTTCGCGGAGGGCTGGGACTCGCTCGAGCATCAGGAGCGCTACGAGAACGGCGGCGTGGTCGCTCCCGACGACTTCTACGGTTTCGGCCGGATCGAGCTCACTGTCGGGCATGGAGCGATGTCCGGTGCGCACCACTACCAGTGGGCGCGCGACAAGGGTGTCAGTCACGAGCTGCTTCGTTGCGGGCTCGATCCCGATGCCGATGTCCCGGGACGATCGACCGAGTGGTGGCAGATCCATCCGGCGCCGTACCCCGAGGACGCGTACTCCACGACGTTCGTGACAGAGCGAACCATCGACTTCATCGAATCGGCCGACGCCGACGGTGAGCCGTGGATGGCCTGGTGCTCGTACCCCGATCCGCACCACCCGCTGTCGCCACCGGAACCATGGTTCGGTCGTCACGACCCCGCCGACATCGAGCTGCCCGCGACCTTCGACGATCCCGGCAACGACTGGGCGCCGCATCTCGGCGTGCTGCGAAGTCTGAGTCCGAGCAGGCGTGGTCACGGCCAGTACGTGATTCCGTTCGGGCCGACGCCCGAGCAGGCGCGTGCGGCGATCGCCGTCACGTACGGCATGATCGAAGCGATCGACGCAGGGATCGGCCAGATTCTGGCGACCCTCGACCGGCTCGGCGCCATTGACGACACGATCGTCGTGTTCACCAGCGACCACGGCGACATGATGGGCGACCACGGTCTCATGCTGAAGGGGGTCATGCACTTCCAGGGGTGCCTACGGGTCCCGATGGTGGTCAAGACTCCCGGACGCGCCGGTGGCCGCAGCGCGTCGCTCGCCGCCAGCATGGATCTGCCCCACACGATTCTCGACCTGTGTGGTGTGGCCGAGTTCCAGGGGATGCAGGGAGCGAGCCTCGTTCCACTCCTCGACGACCCGACCGCGACCGTGCGCGATGACGTGCTCGTGGAGGACGACTTTCCCGCGTCGGCTCTCGGTGGCCTCCTGCCGCTGAAGACCCGGACCATCGTCACCGACACGCACCGCTATACACGCGACAGCAACGGCTTCGAGATGCTCTACGACCTCGCCGGAGATCCCGACGAGTCGGTCAATCTCGCCGGCCGCGATCTGACCGGCCGAGGCGCGATGGTCGAGGTGATGGTCGACGCCCTGCTGCGCGCCGACGACCTGACCCGGATGGAACCGGTGACCCCGTGACCGTCCGACCAGGACGTCCACGACCGTCGATGCAACGATTGGTGTCAGACACCAATCGTTACCGCAGGAGACCACATGACCGCTGAACGCCCGACTCGACCGCGCATCTCACCGATCTCGTTCGACGACATCGACGACGAGGAGTTGGAGGCCACATTGGCCGGCGCGCTCACGATCGACGGGCGTCCGCTCAACATCTTCGGCGTGCTCGCTCACCACCCGAAACTGCTGAAGCGGTTCAACCTGCTCGGTGGATTCCTCCTCAACAAGGGGCTGCTCCCCGAGCGCGAGCGCGAACTGGTGATCCTGCGGATCGGGTGGAACGCCCAGGCAATCTACGAGTTCGGTCAGCACACGGTGATCGGTCGCCGATGCGGCCTGACCGACGACGAGATCGTCGCGCTCACGAAAGCGCCCGACACCTACGGGTGGACCGCAGACGATCGCGCGCTCATCGCGATGGCCGACGACCTGTCGGCCGACGACTGTGTGAGTGATGCCACGTGGGCGACCCTCGCGACGCGGTGGTCCGACGCGGAACTCGTGGAGCTGCTCGTGGTTGGCGGCTTCTACCGGCTGGTGTCGGGATTCCTCAACAGCGCCGGCGTCCAACTCGACGTCGGTGTTCCCGGCTTTCCGAGCAGCTGACTACGACGTCATCCCGCCCAGGCCGACATGTCCGCGGGCGAGTTCGATCTCGCCCATGTGACGCAGGCCGTGTTGGTAGAGCCAGCACTCGAACCCGTCGAGCACGGTGATTCCCGCCGGCCCGGCGCAGCGGGCGCTGTACGTGCTCGCAATCATCGGCGGGTACGGTTTGGCGATCAAGACGCGAGAGAAGTCGGCTGGATCCATCGACGCGATGTATGCCTCGGTTCGATCGAAGACGGCACGCTGGTACTCCTTGTACGCGTCGTAGTCGCCGATGCGCTGGGCCACCATCTCCTCGACGGTCTTGTGCTTGCCGTGATCCGCGATCGTGAGCTGCACCCGCTCCTGCCACTCGTCGTTCCAGATCGGCGGCTCGCCGGTGATCATCATGAAGGACCCGTCGTGCACGTTGACGTAGTGGAACAGCGAGAACGCGATGGGCAGCACCCCCTCGCGCTCGAAGTGGTTGACGTGCTCGAGATCCATCGTGTCGACGGCCTGGTAGTACAGCGAGTGCATCGTTCGCATCCGCCGGTAGAGCGAGTCCTGCATCGGATCGGCGAGCGCCGGGCTGGCATTGAGTTCCAGATCGATGTCTGTCATCAGGATTCCTTCGGTTCGGAATGAGACGCGGGGTCTGACCGGCGTCTCATTCGAGGCGGGTGAGGCGGCAGGTGACGCCGACGTACTGCCACATGAGGTCGTCGCCGTCGCGCCAGCGCTTGACCTCGATCGGCACGCCGACCGGGCGCAGCACGTGGACGCCGTCCTCGAATGTAGCGACCACGGTGATCGGGGTGGTCTTGTCGAACTCGGCGACGTCGTTCACGCCGTTGGCTTCGGTGCCGTCGCAGCGCATGTCGTGGATGATCCCGCCGGCGGTGATCGTGACCCGATCGCCGCACTGCTCGATGCGTTGAACACTCCCGAGGATGCGGTGCTCGGGGAGCGGTGATCCGTCGACGATCGCCTCGGCGACCTTCCAGAGCCCACGCATGTCAGGAGCGCCGTCGACGATCGGTTCGGTGCAGGCCGACAGGATGGGGTCGGGAAACGCGTCGCCGTACCCACCGGCCGGCGTCCTCGCAACCGGGATCGTGTCGGCGTTCACGACGATGAGCCGGCCGGTTCGTGCAGTTCGATCATGTTGCCCGACGGGTCGAACAGGAACGTCTGGCGAGCGGAACCGACCCCACTCGGATCGCGCACCTCGATACCGCGGATCGCGCAGCTCGGCAACGGCGGCGTCGAGATCAGCGACCTGGATGGCGAAGTGCTGGCCGTGGTTGTCAGGCACCTCGCCCTCGATCAGGTGGATCTGCTGCCCGCCGAGATCCAGCCATGCGCCACCGAACGCGAAGTCGGGCCGGTCAGTTCGGACTGCCAGGCCGAGCACGTCGGTGTAGAACTCGACGCATCCGGCCGCATCGCGCACATTGATCGACACATGATGAACCCCGAGCGGCTGCACCGCTCCATTGTGCCAGACCGAATGAGACGCGGGGTCTGACCCCGCGTGTCATTCCCTGCCCTCAGGTTCGGGCGGCGTCGAGCAGAATGCGGCGCTCGGCGGTGGCGAGCACCCTGCGAGCAGCGACGACGGCATCGGGATCGACCGAGATCGACGTGATGCCGAACCGCACCAGGTGTTCCGCGAACGCAGGGTTGCGCGAGGGGGCGAGGCCGCACAGCGAGGATGTGATCCCGACCTCGCGGCAGGCCGTGACGATCTGCTCGATCGCCCACAGGACCGCCGCATCGCTCTCGTCGAACAGTTCGGCGAGGATCTCGGAGTCGCGATCGACGCCGAGCATCAGCTGGGTCAGGTCGTTGCTGCCGATCGACACCCCTTCGATCCCGAGTGCGGCGTAGTCCGGGATCCGTGCGATCACCGAGGGCACCTCCGCCATCACCCACCTGACGAGCCCCCGCTGCCGTCCGAGCCGGCTTGCATCGATGGCCTCCAGGCAGGCCTCGAGTTCCCATGCCGTTCTGACGAACGGGATCATCACCTGGAGGTTCGCGAACTCCTCGCGCACCCGCCCGAGCGTCTCCAGCTCGAGCGCGAATGTCTCGGGATCCTTGATGTAGCGGTAACACCCCCGGTACCCGATCATCGGATTCTGCTCGATGGGCTCGAACTGCTCACCGCCCGTGAGGCCCCGGAACTCGTTCGAGCGGAAATCCATCGTGCGGTAGACGACGGGCCTCGTCCCGAACGCGCCGGCGATCTGTCCCAGTTGCGCACCCATCCTGCTGATGAACTCGTCGCTGAGGCCGTCCGCGATCAGCGCCCGCGGGTGCCGTCCGCCGAGCGCGTCGACGACCATGAACTCGCCGCGCAGCAACCCGACCCCGTCCACTTCGAGGGCGGCGACTTCCGCAGCCCGATCAGCCATCGCCAGGTTGACGTACAGCTTGGTTGCCGTCACCTCCGACACGGATGCAAGCGTCGGCACGGAGCGCTCGCGGCCGGTGATCACCGCGGGCAGGTGGCTCTCGCGATCGCCCGCGAACACCTGGCCGGCGGCAGCATCGACGGTCACCACGTCGCCGTTTCGCAGCGTCGTCGTGGCCGTGCGGGTTCCGACGATCGCCGGCAGCCCGAGCTCGCGACTGACGATCGCGGCGTGGCACGTGCTTCCGCCGGCGTCGGTGACGAGCGCGCAGGCGCGGCGCATCGTGGCCACCCAGTCGGGCGAGGTCATCTCGGCGACCAGGACATCACCGTCCGCGAGCAGGTGCCCCTCCGCTGGTGAGGCAAGGATCCGCACATGCCCCGACGCGTGACGGTCGCCCACCCCGAGGCCCTGCAGGATCGGGACCTCCGACGTGCCGAGCGTCGATGGCTCGAGCGTCGTGAGGGGCCGGGACTGGACGACGAAGAGCTCGTCGCCGACCAACGCCCACTCGATGTCCTGCGCGCTGGCGTAGTGCCGTTCGATGTCGAGACCGAGATGCGCGATCCGCACCACCTCGTCATCGGTCAGCACGCGACGCCAGCCGTCGGCCGCGTCGAGTTCCTCGAGTACGTCACCGTCGGGGCCTGTGGTGATTCGCACCGACTGGCAGCCGACTCGGGCATCGCGCAGCATTCCCGTTTCTCGATCGACGTGGTACGTGTCGGGTTCGACCCGGCCCGACACCACGACCTCGCCGAGGCCGAACGCCGCCTCGATCACGACCTGGCCCCGCTCGGCGGGGTCGACCGTGAACATCACCCCTGATCGGTCCGAGGCCACCATCTGTTGGACCACGACGGCGATCGCCGGCTCGTCGAGCAGCCCGCGATCGACGCGGTAGGAAGCGACACGTTCGCCGAACAGCGACGCCCAGCAGTCGGTGATCCGCTGGAGGAGTTCGGGGCCTCGGACGTTCGTGAACGTCTCGTTCATCCCGGCGAACGACGTGTCGGTCGAATCCTCAGCGGTTGCCGACGAGCGCACGGCCACCCTGACATCGGGCCCGAGTGCGCGCAGACGCTCGAGCGCATCGTCCGCGAGCGGGGCCGGCAGGACGCAGGCGCGCACGGAGGCCTGAGCCTGCCGTGCCGCCTCGGCCAGTGCCTCGGGGGTCAGCTCGCCGGCGCTGCGGGCGAACTCGGCGAGCTCGTCGCGGAGTCCGGCGGTCTCCATGGCGTCGAGATACGCCTCCGCGGTGACGACGAATCCCGGTGGTACCGGAAAACCGGCGGCGATCATCTCGCCCAGGTTCGCCCCCTTGCCGCCGACGAGCGCGACATCACTCAGTCCGACCTCGGCCAGATCGACGATGCGACGAACTCGAGTCTTCTTCGCCATGACCTTCTCCCTCGAAAACGGGTTGCGGGATCGTCCGACGACCCAGATTCATCGTCAGCTCGCGCGGCCGCTCGGGGCCAGTGCCGAACGTCCCTCGCCAACCGTTACAGATTGTGGAGTTCGTAGAGGTCGTGGGCGGGTTGGTCGGCGGGGTCGATCTCGAGGTCCTTCAGCAGGCCGTGGCGCAGGTCGTAGACCCAACCATGGACGTGCTCGCCCATCGCCGAGCCCCAGCGGCGTTGCACGATCGACGTGGAACACAGCCGGTACACCTGCTCGCGCACGTTCAATTCGACGAGGCGCTGATGGCGAAGTTCCGGATCGTCGATGGCCTCGAGTTCGTCGTAGTAGATGCGGTACACGTCCTTGATCGTGCGCAGCCACTTGTCGATGAGGCCGTGGTACGAGCCGTCGACCGCTGCCGCGACGCCACCGCAGCCGTAGTGCCCGCACACGATCACGTGCTCGACCTGCAACACCTCGACGGCGAACTGCAGCACGGACATCAGATTCATGTCGGTGTGCACCACGAGGTTCGCAATGTTGCGGTGGATGAACATCTGCCCGCTGCGCATCCCGACCATCTCGTTCGCGTTCACACGGCTGTCGGAACACCCGATGAACAGGTACTCGGGCGACTGGCCCTTGGCGAGGCGCTCGAAGTGATCCGGATCGATGGCGAGTTCCGACGCGACCCACATGCGGTTGTTCTCGAAGAGCTGCTCGTAGGCGGGTGTGTTCACACCCACAGACTGCCAGACAGACCGTGGAATCGTCCGAATGTCACCCGGCACCGTGTGACGGGTTGGTGGCGCCGAGTCAGGACTGCGGTTCTGGCGGCGGCGGAGGAGGTGGAGGTGGCGGTGGAGGTGTGCTCGGTGACGCCGGTGGAGTGTCGGCCGGCGGTGGCGGCGGGGAGACGGCCTCACCGGGTGGCTGGGAGACGGCCTCACCGGGTGGCGGTGGGGGCGACATCGGCGGGGCATCGACGCCGGTCACCACAGGGTTGTCAGCAGCCGGTGGCGTGCTCTTGCGGCTGCGCAGCACGAAGAAGACCACGGTGGCGATGACGGCCAACGCCACCAGGACCGCCACGATGATCAAGGTGTTCGAACTCGAGCTGCCGCCTGGCGTCCACTCGGCGGTCAGCGTGGCATCGCCGTCCACGACGAAGTCGGCGTCGGGCGTGATGTCCCAGGTCGCGGTGGAACCGTCCGTCGAGGTGGCGTTGTTGTCGCCGAGCGAGCCGGGTCCGGCCACGCTGAAGACGATCGAGAAGAGTTCGTCGAGGCTCACACCGAGCAGGTCGGTCATCTCGGCGGCGTCGCCGCCGCCGGTGAGTTCGTCGACACCCTGCAGCGTGGCGGTGAACCTCGTGCCGGATTCGTCCTGCTCGATGCTGATCGACGAATCCTGTCCCGAGGTGGTCAGGTCGTCGATCGGCACGCCCGACACGGTGCACTTCACACCGATCTCCGAGCCGTCGCTGATCTCTTCGACCTCGACGTCGAAGCCTTCGAGTGACCCGGTGACATCGCTGCACGGGTCGTCACCCTCGGTCAGCGTCGACAGCAGATCCTCGCCACCGAGACCCATGAGGTCGCTCGTGTCCTGGCCGAGCAGACCACCGAGCTCCTCGAGCTGCTCGGTGTCGATGACGGTGAGGATCGACACGTCGGCGGTGCCGTCGTCGTTGATCGTGTAGGTCGACTCGAAACGGAAGCAGCCGGTGAGAACGAGAGATGCGACGACGAGGAGAGCAGCCGGTACGGCACGACGAACGGATCGATGCATGATCCCACCGTAGCCGCCAGCATCCCGCCTGCTCGGGAATAATACCACCCGGGGTATCGTTGCCAGTAGGGTCCGAGACGGAGGAGACGACGATGAAGTTCACCCAGTACTACCTCGATTGCCTGTCGCAGGCGTCCTACCTGATCGGCGACGAGACCACCGGCCGCGCCGTGGTCGTCGACCCCCGACGCGACATCGACGAATACGTTCGCGACGCTTCCGATGCAGGACTCGTCATCGAGCTCGTGATCGAAACCCATTTCCACGCCGACTTCCTGTCGGGCCACCTCGAGCTCGCCGACGCCACGGGTGCCGAGATCGGCTTCTCGTCGGTCGCCGTCACCGAGTTCCCCTCGCGCCCACTGGCCGACGGCGAACGGATCTCGCTCGGCGACGTCCAGCTCGAGATCCGCCACACGCCCGGCCACACACCCGAGTCGATCAGCATCGTCGTGTGGGAACACGCCGACGACGTGGTGCCCTACGGTGTACTGACCGGCGATGCGTTGTTCATCGGCGACGTCGGCCGCCCCGACCTGCTCGCTTCACTCGGCTTCACGCGCGACGAACTCGCCGACCAGCTCTACGACAGCCTGCACGACAAGCTGCTCACCCTGCCGGATGCAACCCGCGTCTATCCCGCCCACGGCGCCGGCTCGGCGTGCGGCAAGAACCTCTCCACCGAGACGTGGTCCACGATCGGCGACCAGCGCGTCGAGAACTATGCACTCCTCGCCCCCGACAAGCGGACCTTCATCGATCTCGTGACCGAGGGCCAGCCGCCCGCACCGTCGTACTTCGTCTACGACGCGGTGCTCAATCGCAAGGATCGGCCGCTCCTCGACGAGACGGCTGCGCTGCGGGCGCTCGACATCGACGAGGTCACGAGGCTGGTCGATGCCGGAGCGATGCTGCTCGATGGCCGGACACCCGAGGAATTCGCCCACGGGCATCTCGTCGGGTCGATCAACGTCGGCCTCGAGGGGCGCTACGCGGAGTTCGCCGGCTCGGTCGTGCCGAGCGACGACGACATCGTCCTCGTCGTCGAGCCGGGTTTCGAACTCGAGGCCCGCAATCGCCTCGGTCGCATCGGTTTCGATCGGGTGGTGGGGTATCTCGACAATCCGATGGGAGTGATGGCGGCGGCACCCGAGCGGACCCAGCGGGCGTCGCGGCTCACGGTGCGCGAGTTCGAACAACGCCGCGTCGACATCGGTGGTATCCAGATCGTCGACATCCGCAATCCTGGTGAGGTCGCCCTCGGTGCGGTGCCCGGAGCAACAGCGATTCCCGTGGGGCAGCTTCCGGGACGCGTCGACGAACTCGACCCGAGTGCGCCCACGGTCGTCTACTGCGCCGGCGGGTATCGATCGTCGGTCGCCGCCAGCCTGCTGCGCCTCCGTGGATTCCATGACGTCTCCGACCTCGTGGGTGGTTTCGGGGCCTGGGTCGAAGTCACCCAGGCGCCCGCTCGCTGACATCTCGCGTACGCATCGCGCGACGCGCCCGGCCGCACTCCGTACCATCGAGGCCATGTCGTCCCGAGCGCGTCACGTCGCCGGCCTGCTCACCGAGACCTACGGAGAGTGGCGGAGGCATCGCACCATCCGCCTCGGTGCGGGACTGGCCTACTACGGGCTCTTCGCCTTCGTTCCGCTGCTGGCGGTGAGTCTCTCGTTGGCCGGCATCTTCTTCCAGAAGGACGACGTGCAGGACTATCTGGCCGGTCAGTTCGCCGACATTCTCGGCGACGATGCCGAGATGGTGAGCGCCGCACTCGCCGGGGCACTCGACGGGTTCGACTCGATGCTCGGGCTCGGTCTCGTCGGCGCGGTGTCGCTGGTGTTCACGGCGTCGCTCCTGGTGCTGGCACTCCAGGATGCGCTCGACACGATCTGGGAACGCCCGGTGCAAGTCGGCCTGCGCACCACGCTGGCGCGTCGGGTCCTGGCGTTCCTCGTGGTGGTCGGAGCCGGAGTGGTGCTGGCGGTGTCGTTCGCGCTGAACGCGGTGACGGCACTGTTCGGACGCATGGTCCCTGGCGTCGCCGTGGTGGGGTCGCTCGGCGAACTGATCGGAACAGCGGCATCCTGGGCACTCGGGATCGGCGTCATCGCGATGCTGTTCCGCTTTCTCACCGACGTGCGAGTTCCCTGGCGCAGCGTGCTCCTGGGCGCTGCGGCGACGGCACTGGGGGTCGCGATCGGGACCGTGGCAATCGGCGCGTATCTCCGCCGCTATGCGGCGTCGTCGCTCGTCGGTGCCACCGGCAGTGTGTTCCTGGTGCTGATCTGGATCTACTACGAGGCGCAGATCATCCTGGCCGGAGCCGAATTCACCCGGAGCCTCGCGAAGCGCGGGCTCGAATCGCCGGCTTCACTCGACGACGACGGGAAGCCCGGCGCTCTGCCAGGCGACGATGCCGCCGTCGACGTCGGAAGCTGAAGCGAATCCGAGCTGCTCCATCAGTGCCAGCGTCTGGCCGCTGCGATTACCGGACCGGCAGTACACGAGGTACGGGACCTCAGGATCGAGTTGGCCCAGTTGATCGGCGAAGTCCGCGTCGTAGAAGTCGACCAGGACGGCACCGTCGAGGTGGCCCTCGGCGTACTCCTCGGGTGTGCGCACGTCGAGGACGACGAGATCGGCGGGAGGGGAGCCCACGATGGACGACGCCTGCTGTGGACTGATCGTCGCAAAGTCGCCGACCGTGACGATGCTCGTCTCTGTGACGCTCGTCTCTGTGCCGCTCGCCGCTGCGGCGGGCGCCTCGGTGGACGACGGGTCATCGCTGCCGCACGACGTGACGAGGGTTCCGACGATGAGGAGGACGGCAAATCGACGCACGGTGATGATGATAGCACCCTCGGGCGGTATACCCCATTGGGTATCGCTTGTCGACGACGGGCCGTCCGACTCTTGCGGACGCCCGTCGAATGCTGTTCAGTCGGAACCGTGTCCGCGTCCCAGGGATCTCCGCCCCCGCCCCACGATGACGTGATCGACGTGATCGACCTGGCCGACGGTCGGGTGATGACGGTCCGCGCCACGACCGCCGACGATGCCGAGCGGATCTCGGAGCTCTACGGCGATCTGACGATGATGGATCGGCATCGCCGGTTCTTCGGGGCGTTCACGCCGCAGGTCGACTGGTGTCGGAAGTGGGCGAGCGTGGGCGAGCGGGGTGGGTTCGGTGTGATCGCCCTGGTGAGCAACGGCGGTGACGCCGACGATGTCGACGATGACGATGACGCCGTTGTGGTGGCCGAGGCCGGCTACGCGATACGTGAAGACGGCGATGGTGACCTCGCGATCACGGTCGCGACGCCATGGCGTGGATGGCTCGGCCCCTACCTGCTCGATGTGCTGGTGCGCCGGGCAGCAATCGAGGGTGTTCGGAATCTTCAGGCCGAAATACTGCTCGAGAACGGACCGATGCTGTCGCTGCTGCGACGTCGTGACGCTGTTGCGGTCGAGCACGACGACGGAGTGGTTCGGTTGAGCATCGGCACGAGTGGAACCACGCCCGACTGGCCGCCGGGGGAGACGCGGCCGAGGATCCTCGTGGAGGTGCCTGGACGTCGATGGTCGGGCGAGCATGCCGCCGGGGCCGCAGGGCTGGCAACGACCATGTGTGCAGGCCCTGATCATCGTGTCAGGCACGGTTGCCCCGTGCTCGAGGGTGGGAGGTGTCCGCTCGCCGACGGCGCGGACGCGATCGTCGTGCTGCTCGATCCGGCTGACGAGCGCAGTCAGGAATTGATCGAGGCCCATCGTCGCAGCAACCCCGGCACGCCGGTACTCGTACGTCATCGAGCGGCCGACGCTGACGCCACCTCGAATGGATGCGTCGAACTCGAGGACGACGGTGCGCGCGCCGTCGCACAACTCGTTTCGCTGATCGGCCACCGATGAGTCCCAGCGCGCACCGGTCGCGCCGACCACGGTCAACCGCCGAGGTAGCTGCAGAGTTCGTTGACCGTCGTCAGCCGGGGGTAATCGCGTTCGGGGATGTCACGACCTGCTTGCGTGGCGAGCCGGGTCATCACCGACAGGTGGTCCATCGAGTCGAGCTGAAGTTCGGTCCAGAAGTCGACATCGTGATCGAGGTCGGCGAGTTCCGGTTCCAGTTCGGGGGCGACATCGGCGATTGCGGCCAGGATCATGGTGACGGGATCGACGGTTCGGTGGTCGGCGGGGTCGGGAAGCGTGTTGTCGGTGTTCATGGATCCTCCGGGTGTTCGAGATGGGTGGCGATCGTGGCGAGGAACCGGCTCCCGTTGGCGCCGTCGGTGGCGCGATGATCGGCGGCCAGGGTGGTGGTGACGACCGGCCGGATCGTGACGAGGTCGTCGACGACCCAAGGCTGTCGTCGCGATCGGCCGAACCCGACGAGTGCGACCTGCGGCGGGGAGATCACCCCGTGTACGAGGTCGGCGCCCGTGTCGCCCAAGTTGGTGATCGTGATCGTCGATCCGGTCATCCAGCTGGCGCGCAGGTTGCCACTGCGAGCCGCTGACACGAGTTCGTTGAGTGCGGCCATGATCTCGTCGAGCGAGCGCTGGTCGGCGGCTTCGACATGCGGGGTCACCAGGCCGCCGCCTCGAAGCGAGATGGCCATGGCGACGTTCACCGAATCGGCCGGCTCGAAGTGGTCGTCGACCCATGAGCCGTTGAACTCGCCGTGGCGCGCCGCCGCGAGCGCGACGGCGCGGATGTAACACGCCGCGGGGAGCAGGCGTTCGGTGATCGGTCGGCTCGCATTGCGTTCGACGAGCCATGCTTCGAGCCGCCCGACATCGACGTCGCGCGCCAGGTGATAGTGGGGGATCTCCCGATTGGAACGGCTCATCCGTTCGGCGATGAGCGAGCGCATGGATGCCGGTGTGCGCCGACGCGCTGGTTCCTCGACCGGTTGTCCACGACGGACGTCTGCTTCGACAACAGCTCCGCCCGGGCCGGTGCCGGCGATCGTGGCGAGGTCGACCCCCAGTTCGGCGCCGAGGCGGCGGGCCAACGGCGACGCCGGCACGCGGTCACCGACGCGAACGGGGGGTGGTGCCGGCGTCGCCGATGCCGGCTTCGCTGATGCAGTTGGCGGGGCAGTAGGTCGTCCGATCGGCGGGGCGGTCGGCGGGGCAGTCGGCGGGGTGCCGAGCAGCTCAGGCTGCTCCACGGATCCGCGCAGTCTGACGATCGGGGTGCCCACCGCGATCAGCTCGCCGACCGGGACGAGGAAGGCTTCGACGGTGCCGTCGTGCCAGATCTCGATGTCGATGTCGGACTTCTCGGTCTCGACGACGGCCATCAGATCGCCCCGGTGGACGGTGTCGCCGATGGCGACACGCCACTCGACCACCCGGCCTTCGTCCATGTCGGCGCCGAGCGATGGCAGCAGGTAGTCGAAACTGCCAACCGCAGCGTGGGTCGGTGTCGTGTCGCTCATCGGCCACCGACGAGGTCGAGTGCGGCGGCGACGATGCCGTCGACCTGGGGGATCGCGGCGAACTCCAGGTGCTTGGCATAGGGAATCGGCACCTCGGCGCTGGCGAGCCGGGCGACCGGGGCATCAAGCGACCAGAAACATCGCTCGGTGAGGCTCGCGGCGATCTCGGCGCTGAGGCCACCTGTCCGCCATCCTTCATCGACCACGAGCGCCCGGTTCGTGTGTGCGAGCGACGACGCCAGCGTGTCGAAGTCGAGCGGTCGCAGCGAGCGAAGGTCCACGACCTCGGCCGACACGCCCAGCGCTGCGAGGGCATCTGCGGCAGCGAGCGCCTTGGGCACCATGCCGGCCGACGCGATCACCGTCACGTCGCTGCCGACACGGCGTATCGCTGCCCGCTCGAGGTCGACGGGTCCGCGCGCCGGGTCGACCGGGCCTCGATCGTTGTACAGCGTCGCGTGTTCGAAGATGATCACCGGATTCGGATCGGCGAGCGCGGTCGGCAGCATCCAGCGGGCATCCTCGGGTGTTGCGGGAGCGACCACCTTGAGTCCGGGAACGTGCGCGAACCACCCCTCGAGGCTGTGCGAGTGCTGAGCGGCCAGCTGCCGACCGGCGCCGGTGGTGGTGCGCACCACCAGTGGGACGTTGAACTGACCGCCCGACATGTGCAAGAGCGTTGCGGCGGTGTTGACCAACTGGTCGAGTGCCAGCAGGCTGAAGTTGACCGTCATGATCTCGACGATGGGGCGCAGGCCGCCGAGCGCCGCGCCGATGCCGGCGCCGACGAAGCCCGCCTCCGACAGCGGCGTGTTCCGCACGCGATCGCGACCGAACTCCTCGTAGAGGCCCTTGGTGACCGCGTAGGTCCCGCCATAGTCCGCGACGTCCTCACCCATCACGAACACCCGGTCGTCGGTGGCGAGCGCCTCGCGGATCGCCTCGCGGACCGCCTCGCGATAGGTCATCGTGGGGAGGTCCGTGGCGTCGGACAGTTGGTCGGTGCTCACGGCCATACCTCGTCATCGTCATCGATCATCGTCATCGGCGTGGTCGGAATCGGCCGTGTCGGATTCCTCGTCGTCGGGTTGCTCGTCGCCGGGTTGCTCGTCGGCGGCTCGGTCGGGCTCGGGTCGGTCACGGGTGACGTGGTCGAGCAGCGTGTCGACCGATTCGAGCGGTGCCGCATCGGCGGCGACCACGGCGGACTCGGTCTCGTTCCGTGCCGCTGACCACATCTGCTCGATGTCGTCGTCCGTCACGATGCCGTCGCGGAGCAGGCGGTCAGCGAACGTCGCGATCGGGTCGCGCTGCTTCCACTGCTCGACCTCGGCGGGATCACGGTAGAGATCTGGGTCGAACATCGAATGCGCCCGGAACCGGTAGGTCTGGAACTCGATGAACATCGGCCCGCCGTCGGCGCGGATCGAAGCGAGCGCCTTCGTGGTCGCCCGGTGGACTTCGGCGACGTCCATGCCGTCGACACTCCAGGCCGGAATCGCGTAGCTCGCCGCCTTGAGCGCGAGATCGATCTGCGACTCGCTCGAGCGCAGCGAGGTGCCCATCGCGTAGCGGTTGTTCTCGCAGCAGAACAGCACCGGCACGTTCCACAACGCCGCGAGGTTCATCGCTTCGTGGAACTCGCCTTCGGCGACCGCCCCCTCACCGAAGAAGCAGACCGTCACCGCCCCCGACCGACCGAGCACCTGGTCGGCGAGTCCGAGCCCGACGGCGACCGGCAGGTGACCGCCGACGATCGCATTGCCCCCGAAGAACCGGGTCGCAGCGTCGAACAGGTGCATCGAGCCGCCCCGGCCACCCGAGCACCCCGTTGCCTTGCCGAACATCTCGCTCATGATCGATTCGGCGGAGACGCCGCGCAGGAGGGCGTGGCCGTGTTCGCGATACGTCGCGAGGACGGCATCGTCGGGTCCGAGACAGCTCATCACGCCGGTGGCGATCGCTTCCTCACCGATGTAGAGATGCAGGAAGCCGCGAATCTTGGACTCGCCGTACAGCTCCGCGCACCGCTCTTCGAACACGCGGATCCTGATCATGTCGGTCAGCAGCGACCGCCAGAGATCATGTTCATCGGTCATGACGTCTCCGTTCCCGTCGGGGTCGATTCGAGTGCCGAGATGTCGCCTTCGTCCTCGCCGAGTTCTCGGGCCTTGAGCAGCCGCCGCATGATCTTGCCGCTGCGGGTGTGGGGCAGGGAGTCGACGAACTCGATCTCGCGTGGCGCAACGGCCGCACCGAGGCGGGTCCGCGAGTACCCGATCAGCTCGTGGCGGAGTTCATCGGACGGCGAGCGGTCACGCGCCAGGACCACGAAGGCCTTGATGATGGTCCCCGCGGTCTCGTCGGGCTTGCCGATCACTCCGGTCTCGACGACGGCCGGATGCTCGTCGAGCACCGACTCCACCTCGAACGGTCCGATGAGATGACCGGCGGTCTTGATGACGTCGTCGCCCCGACCGACGAACCAGTAGTAGCCGTCGGCATCGCGCCGAGCGAGGTCGCCTGATCGGTACCAGCCGTCGACGAACGTCGCACGGTAGCGATCGTCCTGGTCGAGGTATCCACGGAACATCGATGGCCACCCGGCCCGCAGCGCCAGTTCGCCCGACGTCTCGGGATCGGTGACCTCGACCGGGGATCCGTCGGGATCGGTCACGAGTTCACCATCGGGCGTCCGCGCCAGCAGCGCGACCTCGATACCGGGCAGCGGTCGTCCCATCGACCCCGGACGAACGGGCTGCGACCGGTAGTTGGCGATCATGATGCCGCCCGTCTCCGTCTGCCACCAGGTGTCGATGACCGGGACACCGAAGACCTCCTGGCACCATCGCACGGCCTCGGCATCGAGTGGCTCGCCGACGCTGGCGACGAGTCGTAGCGCGCCGAAGTCGTACGTCGCGGCCAGTTCGGGGCCGAGACGCTGCAGCATCCGGATCGCCGTCGGGGCGGTGTAGAACACGTCGACCGCGTGTCGTTCGAGGATGTGGTACCAGCGTTCGGCCTCGAAGTCGGCCTCGTCGATGATGCTCGTCACGCCGTTGGTCAGCGGCGCGATGATGCCGTAGGACGTGCCGGTGACCCAGCCCGGGTCGGCCGTGCACCAGAAGATGTCGTCGGGGTGGAGATCGAGCACGAGCCGGCCGGTGAGGTGGTGGGTGACCACGGCACCGTGCACGTGCACCGCCCCTTTCGGGGTGCCTGTCGTGCCGCTGGTGAAGTGCAGGAGCGCGGGCGTCTCGGGGTCGGTGTAGCCGATCTCGAACGTGTCGTTCGCGTCGCAGAGAAACGACCCCATCGACAGCACACGCGGCCCGCCCACTCCCGTGGTGGAGCCGGCCGTCTGGTCTTCGGTCGCACCGCAGATCAGCACGAGTTCGAGGTCGGGCAGTCGGTCGACGATGCCGGCGACCTTGCGCCGGTACAGCATCGGGGTGGTCACCAGGATCCGGATCCGGCCGAGGTGGAGCCGTTGTGCGATCGGTTCGGGGCCGAATGCCGAGAACATCGGCGTGAAGACGCATTGCGCCTTGAGCGCTCCCAATGCGCTCACGTAGAGGTCCGGAATCCGGCCGGTCAACGAGGCGACGCCCGTGCCGGGGCCGAATCCGTTGCGCCGGAGCGCACATGCGAATCGATTCGTACGCGTCGCGAGCCCTGCGTAGGTCAGATCGACGGGCTCATCGACATCACCCGGATCGCGTCCGATCCAGCGCAACGCAACCTGGTCGCCGCGTCCGGCGCGCACGTGGCGGTCGAGGGCGAGGTCGGCAATGTTGACGCCGCGCGCTTCGTCGGGGCCCCCCTGGAGTTCGTCCCAGGCGTCGGCCCAGTCGAACTGCGCGCGGGCCGTGGCGTAGTCAACCAGCCATGGTTCGACCCGGGGTTCGACCCTGCGCTGCACGGTCATGGCGAGAACTGCTCCAACGCTCGGAGGGCGTGGGTGGCGTAGGTCGACGCCGGGCCACCGCCCATCAACAGCGCGACCCCGATGGCCTCGTGGACCTGCTCCGGCGTTGCTCCGGCCCGAAGCGCGTCGTGCGTGTGCAGCGCGATGCAGCCGTCACACCGCTGCACGATGCCGATCGCCAGGGCCATCAACTCCTTGGTCGCCTGCGTCAGCGCACCGTCGGCCACGGCAGACCGGTGGAGTTCCCCGAACCCCTTCATCTGGGCAGGGATGGCAGTCGTCAGGTCGCGGTAGCCCTGGCGGAGTTCGGTCCGCTGGGCCGGGAAGTCGTGAACGCTCATGGCCTCAATGGTCCGTCGCCGCGTCACCGGGCGCCAGGGAAGAAGGTCATCGTCGCGGATCGTGCATGACCTTTGGCCCTGCCTCCGCAGCGCCGAACGTGGCTTGATCAGAGCCATGGTCCGGGATCGACCACCGGAGGAGGAACGCAACGACATGCTGACGACCGATGATGCGATGACACGTCATGCTGCCGCGAGCGAACCGGATCCGGGCCGATGGATCGTCGGAATCGATGGATCGGAATGCGCCGCCAATGCAGTGCGCTGGGCTGTCGCCAACGCGCGGGACCGAGCGACGAGCATCGAGCTGCTGACGGCATGGCAGACGCCGACGGTGGGCGCCTACCCGATGTCCAGCCCGTCGGTGACCGTGTTCGACGACTCCGAACTCATTGCAGCGGCGGCCGACGAGACCGAGGCAGTGGCGGCTCGTTGTCGCGTCGACCTCGATGTTCCGGTCGAGTCGTACGTTGGCAGAGGGGGGCCGGCCGAAGTGCTCCTCGCCGCGTCGGAGCATGCCGGGCTGCTCGTGGTGGGAAGCCGTGGTCGTGGCGGATTCGCCCGATTGCTGCTCGGCTCGACCAGCACGCAGTGCGCGACGCACGCGACGGTGCCGACCGTCGTCGTGCCCGGTGATGTCGAGCCGACCGCCACACAGCGCATCCTCGTCGGCTTCGACGGTTCCCCGAACGCCCAGGCCGCAGCGCGCTGGGCCGTGCGGTTCGCATCGCCAGGCTCCACCGTGGTGGTCGCTTGGGTCTGGGATGCCACACCGCTCGCCGTGGGCTCGGATGCCTTCTTCTTCCCTGATGCAAGCGATCTGGCGGCGGAGCGGTTCAACCATCTCGTGGAGCCGCTCGAATACGAAGCGGCTGCAGTAGATGTCACGCTCGAACGCGAATTCATCAGGGGAACACCTCGTGCCGCGCTGTCGGGCCAGGCCGACGATGTCGATCTCGTCGTCGTGGGAGCGCGCGGCCACGGGGCTGTCGGCTCGGCATTGCTCGGGTCGGTATCGACGTGGATCCTGCATCACGTCCATCGCCCGATCGTCGTCGTGCCCTTCTCCGATCCGTCTCCCACCGCTGCTGGCGGGACACCACCGCCCGACATCTATCACGGGTAGTCGGGATCGAGGTTCGACAAGGAGCCTGCGGCGAGCGACAATGTCACCATGATCCGCGTCTTCCTGCTCGATGACCACGAGGTGGTCCGTCGAGGAATCGCCGCCACCCTCGAAGCCGAGACGGACATGACGGTGGTCGGCGAGACCGGCGATGCTGACACCGCACTCGACGAGATCCGGCGCTGCTCGCCCGACGTCGCCGTGCTCGACGTCAGGCTGGGCGATGGCAACGGCATCGACGTGTGCCGTCAGATCACCTCGGAGTTTCCCGATGTCCGCTCGTTGATCCTCACCTCGTTCGACAGCGATCGGGCGCTGGTCGACGCGGGCCTCGCCGGGGCATCGGGGTTCATCCTCAAGCAGATCCGCAGCAACGAACTCATCGAGGCGATCCGTGGGGTTGCCGCTGGTCGTCGGTATCTCGACGATGCCGAGGTGCGTCTGGCCTTACGCCGGTTGCGTGACAGCGAGGAGGGCCGCCTCGACGACCTGACGCCGCAGGAGCGCCGGATCTTCGATCTCATCGGCGAGGGCTACACGAACCGCCAGATCGCCCAGGACATGTACCTCGCCGAGAAGACCGTGAAGAACTACGTGTCGAACCTGCTCGCGAAACTCGGCATGTCGCGCCGTACCGAGGCCGCCGCGCTGTCGGCGCGTCTCGAGGAGCGCCACCGCAACGAGAGCTGAGCTGAGCTGAGCGGCCCGGCCGGGGGCGGTCTCGTCGGTCTCGTCGGGTACGTCACCCGAGTGGGTCAGACCGGCACCCGCCAGGTCAGCACCGTTCCCGCCGGGTCGTTGTGGCCCACGGTGCAGCTCCCACCGAGTTCGGCGGCGCGCCACATCATGTTCGACAGGCCGCCCGACCGCTTCGGTTGGTCCGGCAGTCCGCGGCCATCGTCGGTGATCGACAGCGAGAGTCGGTCGTTCACGTGCTCGATGTACACGGTGGCCATCGTCGCCATGGCGTGACGCACCACGTTGGACAGTCCCTCGGTGACGGTGGCGACCAGCTGGTCGGCGATGAAGTCGGGAAGGTGATCGATGTCGCCCACGAGGCGAAGGTCGGGCTCGAAACCGAGATGGCGGGCACGATCGTGGACCAACTCGGTCAGCTGGGCCGACAGGCTCCGATGTTCTGTGCTCTGGCCGAGACGGAAGATCGCTGATCGAAGTTCGCGGATCGTGTCGTCGAGGTCGGTGATCGTTGTCGCGATCCGCTCCGCCACCACAGGTGGTTGGGCCTGACCCTGCACGGCCTGCAGACCCATGCCGGCAGCGAACAGGCGTTGGATCACCATGTCGTGGAGATCGCGGGCGATCCGCTCCCGATCCTGCAGCATCGCCATCTCCGTCGCGAACGCCCGGCGATCGCTGACGTCACGGATCGTGGCGATCGTTCGCTGCTCGCCGTCGATCACGACCGGACTCAGGCTGACCTCCACCGGGAACATCGCGCCGCCGGCATCCTGGGCGAACAACTGCAAGCCGGTACCCATCGGTCGGATCGACGGATGTCGGCCGTAGTCAGCCCGCCGTTGCGGATGGGCATGCCGGTACTCCATCGGCACGAGGTCGTCGACCGACGAGCCGATCAGATCCTCCACGCTGCGGCCGAACATCGACCCGGAGATCGGGTTGGCGAGAAGGATCTCACCATCGTCGGCGACCAGGATCACGGCGTCGGGGCAGGAGTCGAAGAGCACTTCGGCGAATTGGCTGTGGTCCATTCGCCTTCGATGCTATGTCGTGGCCGGTCGGTTGTGGTGATCGCGCGGACACGCAGTCCGGTGTGCTCGGTCAGGTCGGGGTGAGGTGCGGGGGCCGAACCAGGAGCACCGGGCACCGGGCGTGACGAACGATGGCTGCGGCCGTGCTGCCGGTGACGATGCGTGCCGTCCCGGAACGGCCATGTGTCGACGCCACGATCAGCGATGCGTGCAGCGAATCGGCGAAGTCGGCGATCTTGTCGTGCACGTCGTGGCCGTGGAGGACCTCGAACTGCACCGGGTGTCCGGATTCGGTGGCCAATCGGCGAGCGAGTCGGGCAGTGTATGCCGACGGATCGACATCGCCGGAGATGAGGGCATCGGGCTCGACGACCTGGATGATCCACGGCTCGGCCCGCAGCTCGATGCCCCATGCCACGGCGAGTGGCAGCACCGACTCCGACGTCGAGGATCCATCGACGGTCACGATGACGGGGCCGTCGAAGCCACCGAGCCCGCAATGGGGCCCGACCACGAGGACCGGTCCGAAGACGCGCTGCAAGAGCTCCTCGGCGACACTTCCGAACAACGATGCAGATCGACCCCGCCCGTGCGAGGCCATCACGACGGTGACCTCCGGGTGCTTCTCGACTTCGTCGGCGACGCCGGCTGCGACGCCCTGGGTCACAACGATCGCCCTCGTCGTCACCTCGACGCCAACGGTGTCGTGCTGGCTGAGACGGTCGGCGAGCCGCGTCTCGGCGTCGGCGATCTCAGCTGCGTGGGTGACCATCTCGATGATGTCGACGTTGGTGTCGCAGCGGCGAGCCAACGCCATTGCGACGTCGGCGGCATGCCACGACGCGTCGGATCCATCGACAGGAACGATCAGGTGCTGGACCATGGGGAACCTCCTTGGTGAGCCTCGTGATGCGGGTCGATCCTGAATCGGCGGCCGGTGACCGAGGTTGCTTCGATGCGGACGAAGTACGGCTTGTGCGACAGGTGCCACGGTCGCACCGACAGATCGAACGACTCGAAGAGATCAGTTTGGCGGTTGATGAGTTCGGCACGACCGTGCACGACGACACTCCACGCCCGTTCGTCGTCGATGCCGTCGGCTTCGAAGGCGACCTCGTGTGCGCCGATCGCCCCGGACAACTTCGAGCCGAGTGCCGTACGGAACACGATCGAACCCTGATCGACGACATGGTTCACCGGGAAGATGTCGACCCCGCCCGATTGCATCGGGACGGCGAGTCTGCCCACCTGTGCGGCGCGAAGCAGCGTCCAGCACTCCGACTCGATCAGGTGCTCCATGGGTTCGGGTTCGGATTGCATCTCACCTCTCCCTTCGACCGACGATACGGCGACGGGTTCCCTCGCTGATTCGATCGTCGCTCGCTCGCGGCACGTGGGCAAGGGCCCAAGGTCATCCGCCATTCGGCACTGGTGTCACGATGACGCGGCGGCATACTCGAAGCATGACCAAATCTTGGATCGTTGGCGTCGACGGCTCGTCGGTCGATGCGCTTCGCTGGGCCGTCGAGCATGCGCCGTCGCACCGCGCCACCGTGACGGCGCTGACCGCCTTCCACGTTCCCGCCGTGCTGGCGATGATGACGGCGAAGCGTGGCTTCGGCGTCGACGAACTCGGCCTGGCAGCCACAGCGGGTCACGACCTCGACATGGCGATTGCCGAAGTCGCGTCGGGCACCGTCGTGACACCGCAGGTGGTCGAGGGACAGGCTGCGCATGTGCTCGTCGATGCAGCCGCGTCTGCCGATGCGTTGATCGTCGGACAGCGTGGTAGCGGTGAACTCCGCCATCACCGGCTCGGCTCCGTGAGTCGCTACTGCGCGACGCATGCTGCGGTGCCGGTGGTCGTGGTGCCGCCCGGGTGGACGCCACGGGCGAGCGAGCGCATCGTCGTCGGGTTCGACGGAAGCGACAACGCCGCGACGGCGTTGCAGTGGGCGCTCGACTTCGCCGACACCGATGCGCGCATCGAGGTGGTCGCGGCGATGGAGGTGGCGCCGTGGCTCGGGGACCGAGACACCCGCGCCAAGTTCCCCGACGAGGTGGCCGAACAGGAGCAGACGCTGACCGCCGCCATCGACGCGGTCGACGTCGATCATCGCACCGAGCGGTCGCTCGTACTCGATGACCCCCGTCACGCACTCGGCGAGGCCGCCGGCTCGGCTGATCTGATCGTGCTCGGTGCACGTGGGCATGGTGTCATCGCACTGGGGTTCCTGGGCTCGGTCAGTACCTGGATGCTGCAGGACTGTCCCGTCCCGGTCGTCGTCGTTCCACACGTCGGCTGAGATCGTGGCCGAGATCAGAGTCTTCTCGACCAAGCCCTACGACCGGGTCGGCTTCGATGCCGCGAACGGGCAGCACGCGCACGACGTGGTGTATCTCGACGCTCGCCTCGATGCGTCGACCGTCGAGCTCGCGATGGGTGCCGATGCCGTCTGCGTCTTCGTCAACGACGATGTGTCGGCCCCGGTGTTGGAGGCCTTGCACTCGGTGGGTGTGCGCTGCGTGGCACTGCGGTGCGCCGGCTACAACAACGTCGACCTCGCCACCGCGCAGCGCCTCGGTCTGACCGTGGTGCACGTCCCGGCGTACTCGCCGAACGCCGTGGCCGAACACACCCTGGCGTTGATCCTCGCGTTGAACCGTCGGATCCATCGCGCCTACAACCGGGTGCGTGACGGCAACTTCTCACTCGACGGGCTGGTTGGTTTCGATCTCGCCGGCAAGACCGCTGGTGTTGTCGGGACGGGTCGGATCGGCGCCATCGTGGCGCGGCTGCTCTGGCACCTGCGCTGTCGGGTCGTGGCCGTCGATCCGTTCCACGACGACCACCTGCTCGAGCTCGGCGTCGAGTACGTCGAACTCGACCAGCTGCTCGCCGAGAGCGACCTCATCACGCTGAACTGCCCGCTGACGCCCGCCACCCGTCACCTCATCGATGCCGACGCCGTCGCCGCGATGCAGCGCACACCGATGTTGGTGAACACCGGTCGCGGCGCCCTGATCGACACGCAGGCGGCGATCGACGGGCTCAAGTCCGGTCGGATCGGTTCGCTCGCACTCGACGTGTACGAAGAGGAGGCTGATCTCTTCTTCGAGGATCGCAGCGAGGAGATCCTCGACGACGACGTCTTTGCCCGCTTGCTGACATTCCCCAACGTGCTGATCACCGCGCATCAGGCGTTTCTCACGCGTGAGGCGTTGGCGGCAATCGCCGAGACGACGCTCGACAACGTCACGTCGGTGTTCACCGACGGCCCGATCAGCAACCAGGTGCTGGGCTGAGCGTCACTCAGTCGGCGTGCAGCTTCGGTGCGCCCGGGTGGAACGGGGCATCGGGTGCCGGCTCGGCGGCGAGTCGTTCGGCATCACCGTCGTCGATGGGCGCCCACCCGATCGATGCGTCGGGGGTTGCCGAGTCGAGGATGTGATATCGGCGGCCAGTCACGACCATCGGGTCGATACGAACGAAGTTCGGCTTGTCCCAGGCGAGCCAGGGGAACAGCGGGAGATCCTCGGCGTCGAAGACCTCCTGCATCCGTTCGACTGCACGGGCCTGGCCCTTCACGACGACACTCCACGCGGTCCGATCGCCTGGTTGATACCCGTCGATCTCGAACGCCACGAAACGATTCAGCACCGCACCCGCGAGCTTGGTGCCGGCGGCGCTGCGGAACACGATGCCGCCGTGATCGGCGATGAAGTTGATCGGGAAGATGTCGGGTTGGCCGGCGATGTCGACAGCGAGCCGACCCACGTCGGCCTCGCCGAGCAGTTCCCAACACTCCGACTCACTGAGGATCTCGGTGGCTTGCTGTCTCTCGTCCATGCAACCATCCAACACGATCCGGGCACCCGTTCGAAGGGTCGAACGTCATCGGTCGCCGGCGGTCAGCCGTGCTGTCGTCCGTGCTGTCCTACGGGAGACGGACACGTTCGAACTGGTGCGGAACCACGGCGGTGACGCCGTCGTCGATGAGACGCGCGGCGAGGGCTTCGCTGGAGTCGGGCTCGCCGTGCACCACGAAGACGGTTCGTGGTGGGCGCGCCAGTGACGCGATCCATTGGACCAGCCCGTCGGCATCGGCGTGCACCGACAAGGATCGCAGCGTCAGGACGTCGGCGCGCACCGGGACGTAGCGGCCGAGCATCTTGAGCGTGCGGGCCCCGTCGGCCAGCGACCGGCCGCGTGTGCCGGCGGCCTGGAAGCCGCAGAGAACCACCGAGTTGCGATGGTTCGGCAACAGGCGGGCCAGGTGGTGCAGCACGCGGCCACCCGAGGCCATGCCCGATGCGGAGATGATGATCGCCGGAGCGGTGAGCTCGTTGAGTGCCTTTGAGTCCTCGACCGACGGGCACGTGTGGAGGCCGCCGCCCGGATCGAACTCGACGTCGGGATTGGCCGAGCGGTAGATCTCGAGGACCCGCAGAGCCATCGGGCTGTCGACGTAGACCGGGAGCGAAGGGATCCGACCGGCGCTCATCAGTTCGCGCAGCGCGATCAGCAGGACCTCGGTGCGATCGACCGCAAAGGCAGGGATCAGGACCGTTCCGCCGCGGCGAGCCGTGCGGTTGATGACTTCGGCAAATGTGCCGATCTCTTCCTCGGGCGCCGGGTGCAGCGAGTCGCCGTACGTCGACTCGACGAGCACGGTGTCGGCCGCCGGTGGCGTGAATGGGCCGGGTACGAGCGGATGGCCTCCTCGGCCGAGATCTCCGCTGACCAACAGCGTCGTGGTGGTCGGCAGGTCGGGTGGCGCTGCGGCCTCGGTGATGGTGAGGTGCACGCTCGCGGACCCGAGGATGTGGCCGGCGGGCGTGAACTGCGCGGTGATTCCCGCTGCCACTTCGACGGGCGTGTCGAAGGCGACGGAATGAAAGAGAGGAAGGGTGGCAGCTGCGTCGTCCGATGTGTACAGCGGGAGTGCCGGGTGGTGCTTGGAGAAGCCGCGCTCGTTGGCGAAGCGCGCCTGTTCCTCCTGGATGTGAGCGGAGTCGGGCAGGAGGATCGCGCAGAGTTGGCTCGTTTGGCGGGTCGCGAAGATCGGTCCGCGATAGCCGCCACGGACCAGTCGGGGGAGCCAGCCGCTGTGGTCGATGTGGGCGTGGGTGACGACGACGGCGTCGATGGTGGTGGGATCGATCGGGAAGGGCTCCCAGTTCGACAGTCGGTCGCGTTTGGCGCCCTGGAACAGCCCTGCGTCGACGAGCACCTTCACGTGGTCGGTTCGCACGAGGAAGCGGCTGCCCGTGACAGTCCGGGTTGCGCCGAGGAACTCCAGAGTGATCATGCTGTCGACTCTAGGATCGAAGCAGCCGCCGGAACGATCGGCGATGCGAACGAGGAGACGATCATGTCGACAACGATGGGTGACGAAGACGATGCTCAGGACGAGTCGGTGAACCTGGTTCGACGCGGCCCTGTCGTCGTCGGCCTCGACGGCTCGTGGAACGCACAGCGGGCGCTCGCCGTCGCCGCCGACCTGGCTCGTTCATTCGACGTCGATCTCGCGGTGTTCCATGCGCTCGGGCTGATGACGGTGATCGAAGGACGGCACGTGCCGTCCGAGGGGCATCGCGACGACATCGAGCGGCTGTTGCGCACCGAGTGGTGCCATGCACTGCAGGGTGATCCGTCGCTGCGCTGGCGTGCCGAGATCGTGTACGGGAGCCCAGCCGACGTGCTGTTGAACCTCGGCCGTGATCTCGACGCATCGTTTGTCGTCGTCGGCTCTCGCGGCGTGGGCGACGAACAGGCGCTCGGCAGCACGAGCCATCACGTCGTGCACCACTGCGACCGCCCCGTCGTCGTGGTTCCTCCCGCCGACCGCTGACCTGAAACGCTGGGGTCGGACCCCAGCGTTCAGGTGGCGGACTTCTCGAGGATGTGGATGCCGCAGGCCGAGCCGAGGCCGATCACGTGGGCGAGGCCCACCTTGGCGCCTTCGATCTGACGGTCGCCGGCCTCGTCGCGCAGGTGATGGCAGACCTCCCAGATGTTGGCGATGCCGGTCGCCGAGATCGGGTGGCCTTTCGACTGGAGACCGCCCGACACGTTGACCGGCAGTGAACCGTCGCGCCACGGTGCCCCGGAGTTGAAGAAGTCGACGGCGCCGCCCTCCTCGCAGAGACCGAGGTTGTCGTAGTGCACCAACTCGGCGGTGGCGAAGCAGTCGTGGAGTTCGACGAGGTCGAGATCCTCTGGCCCGATACCGGCCTGCTCATAGGCCGCCTTGGCCGCGTTGCGGGTCAGGGTGTTGACGTCGGGGAGCACCTGGCAGGCCTCCTGCCACGGGTCGGACGTGAGCACCGATGCCGACACCTTCACGGCACGTCGCTGCTGTTCGAGTGACAAAGTCTTGAGCTTCTCGCCGCTCACGACGACCGCTGCCGCTGCGCCGTCGCAGTTGGCCGAGCACATCGGGCGGGTGTTCGGGTAGGCGATCATCATGTCGCCCATGATCTCCTCGAGCGTGAAGCGCTTCGAGTACGCCGCCAGCGGGTTGAGCGTCGAGTGGGCGTGGTTCTTCTCGGAGATCCTGGCGAACAGCTCGAAGTCGGCGCCGCCGTACTTGTGGCCGTACTCCATACCGACCTGGGCGAACACGCCCGGCATCGTGTCGGTGCCGATTCGCCCGTCGGTGGGCCCGACGGCGCCGAAGCGGCCCTGCGGTTCCCACTCGTGTCCGTCCTTCTTCGCTCGGCCGCCGCCGCCGAGCAGGCCGACCCCGGCCAGCTTCTCGACACCGACCGCGAGCCCCATGTCGGACTCGCCGGCCTTGATCGACATGATCGCCGTGCGCAGCGCCGTGGCGCCGGTGGCGCAGGCGTTCGACACGTTGTAGACCGGGATACCGGTCTGGCCGACCTGTTTCTGGATCTGCTGGCCGATGCCACCCGATCCCATGAGGTTGCCGGCGGCCATCACGCCCATGTCGGCCATGGTCACCCCGCCATCGGCGAGCGCGGCCATCACGGCTTCCGATGCGAGGTCGACGACGTCGCGATCGGTGTGCTTGCCGAACTTGGTCATGTTGATCCCGAGGATCCAGATCTCGTCCATGTCTTCCTGTCTCGGCCTCACGGCCAGTCGGTGGTTGGTTGCGCCAGGTCGGCCTCGATCCGCCTCGTCGCTGGCGCTTCCCTCGGCGGCGGTCTTCAGTTGTCTGTTGTTTGCGGTTCAGGTCGGTTCGAAGGCGAAGCCGATGGCTTCGGTGCCGTGGTCGTCGGTGCCGAGCGAGTACGTGACGAGGCGGACGCTCATCCCGGTGCGGACGTGATCGGCATCGGGCTCGATGTTGCGCAGGTTGCCACGCACGCTCGTGCCATCACAGTCGATCACGCCGGAGACGAACGGCACCTCGACGCCGGGCGCGGCGAACGCCACGATCGTGAACGTGCGCAGTTCGCCCTCGGTTGCGATGTCGACGATGCGGAACTCGGTCTGGAAGCACGCGGCGCAGGCATTGCGACGGTCGAAGAAACGGGCCCCGCAGTTCGTGCACTCGTGGGCCACCAGGTGGGGATCGCCGTCGTCGAGTACGAGGTAGTCGACCAACGGGACGCGGGTCGGAACAGCAGTGTCAGCCATGCCCGGAAACGTACCGATCGTCGTCTCCGTGCAACGACCCGAACCGTCACACGGTGCCGGCTCAGACGCGACGATTCGTCGAGCGCGACGCCGGTGAGCCACGCCGGCAGGCGCGTCGGGCGACCGGCCGTGGTGACGCACCCGTGCACGGTCACGCCGGTCGCCCGAACGCCCGGCACGCCGTCGGCGTCGTCGACGGTGACGAGGTAGGCCATCTGGAACGTCGCCCTCGTCACCTCGGCGAGCGACAGGTGCACCGTGATCAACTCGTCGAACTCGAGCGGCCGGCGGTACTGCACGAACGATTCCAGAACCGGCGACTCCAATCCGGCCTCGCGCCACTCGGTGAACGGGTGACCGACGTGGCGGAGGTACTCGACGCGCGTCTCTTCGAAGTAGTGCAGGTAGTTGCTGTGGTGCACGATGCCCATCGCGTCGGTCTCGACGAAACGGACACGGATCTGGTGGCGATACTCGTAGTCATCGGGTGACCTCGACGGATCGGCGGAGAGACGCACACGCCGACCTTACAAGCGCCGAGGAGTTCTACAGTCGTGGCCGTGACGCCTGCAGTCGTGGCTCTCGAATCGGCCGGGATCGCCTACACCATCCACGAGTACGAACACGGCGAGGATCTGCGCGACTTCGGACGAGAGGCCGCTGTTGCGCTCGGCCTCGACCACGACCAGGTGTTCAAGACTCTCGTGGTCGTCGCCGACGACGAGCTGGTCGTGGCGGTCGTGCCCGTGAGTTGCCAGCTCTCGATGAAGCGTGTGGCGGCTGCCGTCGGGGCGAAGAAGGCGGTGATGTGCGAGCCGGCACGTGCCGAACGCTCGTCGGGCTACATCATCGGTGGGATCAGCCCGATCGGCCAGCGCAGAAGGTTGCGCACCGTGGTCGACGAGTCGGCCGAGCTGTTCGACGTGGTCTATGTGAGCGGCGGCAGACGCGGGATGGACATCGGCCTGGCTCCGAGCGACATGGTGAACGTGCTCGATGCCGTCGTTGCCCCGATCACTGGCTGAGTCAGAGCGCAGGGTGTCGCATCAATGCTTCGATGCGAGCCACGCGGGTTCGCGCCGGAGGATGTGATGCGCCGAGCCTGGCCCGCCAGCCGATCGGCCGGCCGCCGGACCCTCCAGCGAGTAGTTGGCGCAGGGCACTTGCGAGCTCGCGCCCGAACCCCATGCGAACGGCGCGTCGATCTGCCTCGTACTCCGACGAGTGCCCGACCAGGTTGGCGAGGGCGTCGCTCCCGCGCAATGCGGCCGTGAAGATCCACGAGACACCGTTGATGACGACCGCGATGACGTTGCCGACCGCCGAGATCAGCGGCGATTCGCGTCCGAAACTCCCGGCCGCAGCGTGGGCGACGTTCTCCAGGTAGAACCCGATGCGTGCCAGGAGCACGACTGGCGCCGACAGCCAGTGCCCGATGGTGATCGCCACGGTGTGCAACCCGAGGTGGTGGCTCAACTCGTGGGCGAGCACGCCACGCAACTGCCCCTGTGACAGTTCGTCGACGGCGTAGGTCGTCACGACGACGAGATGTCCCCCGCAGGCGAACACGTTCAGTTCGTCCGACGGGAGGACGCGCACGACAAACCGGCTGGGGGGAAGGTCGTTGGCCTGCGCGATCCGTGCCCACAGCGGTTCGATGACGGCAGCTTCGTCGGCCGTCGGCCGACGGGCGCCGAGCAGGGGAGTGAGCACCAGTACCTGGATCGGTCGCACGAACAGCCCGAGTCCGGCCACCAGGAAGGCCAGCACGAACCACGAGTAGGACAGCGTGGTCGCCCAGCCGATCGGCAGCCAGATCACGAACAGCGCGAGCAGGCTGAAGGGGACGATTGCAACGACGGGCGTGAACGCCCAGATCGCGCCACGGTCGACGCGTCGGGCGCCTCGGTGTGCTCGCATAGCGGTGGCCAGAATACGCAACGTGGTCGGCGCTCACTCGCGGTCTGGTGTTGTTCAAGATCGGCGCGTTCCCTCGCCTGCCGGTTTCGCTGCGAGTTACTGTCGGTTGTTCGGCCATGAGCATGGGCCACAGAGAACGTGAGCGAGGACAACCGGTGCAGAAGACCACGACGACGGAATCGACGATCGCACAGCAGCAGGTCCGTTTGCTGTTGGACGAGTCGGCATCGTGTCGGGCGGACGACGCCGACCGGGCTCGACAACTCGCGCTCGACGCACACGTTCTGTCTCGTGCCCACCACCTCCGTGAGACGGAAGCCGAAGCGCTCTACCAGCTGGCAGCCATCGCCCATCAGCGAGGGCGCACCGAGTACGCGTTTGCTCTTGCCTCCGAAGCGGTCGAGTTGTCGGAACCCAATGAGATCAGCCTCACGCTCGCATGGTCGCTCCATCTGATCGGCGTCGTCTACTACCAGGCGAGCAACTATCCCGGCGCGCTGGATCACTGCCTCCAGGCCTTGCAGATCTATCGGGCAACCGATCACGCCATCGACGAGGGCCGAATCCTCCACTCGATCGCTGCGATCTACCAGTCGATGGCCGACTACAGCCGAGCGATCAGCACCTACGAGAACGCCCTGGCGGTCAACGAACCGTTGAACCGACCTGACGTCGATGCCATGGTCCTCGGCAACCTCGCCCGCATTCGTGGACGTCGCGGCCAACATGTCGAGGCGGTCAACCTCGGGCGCCGCGCGGTCGAGTTGGCGCGGGTCCACGCCCCCCAGCTCGTCGGGAGCCTCCTCGCCGACCTCGCCGAAGCGCACGTCGGTCTCGCCGATCACGACGCCGCAGCTGCCTGCTTCGCCGAGGCTCGCCGGGATTGGGACACGCGATCGATCGACGGCACCCCCCTCAGCCCCACCGAGCAGCTCGGTGTCATGGTGTCGGAGGGGCGCGTCGCGCTGCGAAGCGGTCAGGTCGACACAGCAATCGCCACGCTGCTCGCCGCACTCGATCTCGCCGACCGCACCGACGATCGCGAACTCGAACTCGAAGTGCACGATCTCCTGGCCATCGCCTACAAGCAGGCCGGTCGCCACGCCGAGGCACTCGAGCACCGTGAGCGGCATTTCGCCCTGCATCGTGAGGTCTTCAACGACGAGACGGATCTGCGGCTTCGCACCGTCCAGGTCGCTCACGACAACGAGACCGCTCGCCAACTTGCGGAGATCACACGTCTCAAGACCGCCGGGCTGGTGGCCGACTATGCAGCGACCCACGCCGACGTCGACGCCTACCACCTCGAGGCGTTCGAGCGGGTCGCTGCGCTGGCCGAGTTCCGTGGTGGCAACACCACCAAACACACGAGCGCCGTTGGTGACCTCGCAGCCGAGATCGGCCATGCGATCGGCCAGCAACCCGAATGGTGTGAGCGGCTACGGCTCGCGGCGCGCCTGCACGACATCGGCAAGGTTGCGGTGTCCGACACGGTGCTGCTCAAGCCGGGCCCGCTCACGGTCGAGGAGTACCACGAGGTCAAGCAGCACACGGTGCTCGGCCGGCGGCTGCTCGCCGGGGTGTCCACCGAACTCTTCTCGCTGGCCGCCGAGGCAGCGTGGTCACACCACGAGTGGTGGGACGGCTCGGGCTATCCGAACGGTCTCAACGGGTTGGCGATTCCGCTGGCGGGTCGCATCGTCGCGATTGCCGACGTCTTCGACTCACTTGCGACGCGCCGGGTCTACAAGCGGGAATGGAATCTCGCTGAGTCGGTGCGCTTCGTGATGTCGGGGTCGGGCTCGCAGTTCCAACCCGACCTCGTCGACGCGTTCGTCAAGGTGATGATCGCCCGCCACCCAGAGCTGGTCGACGAACTCCGCTGAGATACGCGAGTTGAGACCCGGCGGTTGAGACGAGGGGTAGGGTCGGTTCAACCGGTCATCGCAACAGCGGCAGTGTAGATGTTGTTGGCGGTGGCCCAGTTGAGTGATCGGCGTGGGATGGTGTTGATCCGTCGTTCGATGGTTCGCAGGTCTCGGGTGGTGTAGACGGACAGGTCAGTGCTTTTGCCGACGTAGCGGCGCACGAGTGCGTTGCCGTTTTCGTTGGTGGGCCGTTGCCAGGGTGCTTTGGGTTCCAGAAGTAGATGTCGATCCCGCCTCGCTGCGCGAGCTCCAGGTGGCGGGCCATCTGAGCCCTGGTCCCACGTCAGTGTCAAACGCAGATGGGATGGGATCCGTCGCAGCGTTGTGATCAGCACGTCGAGGACACCATCGGCGTTCTTGGCGTGCGGCAACTTGGTGAGCCACACATAACGCGACGCTCGGTCGAACAGTGTGGCGATCGCGGACCGGTTGTAGGCGCCCACGATCAGGTCGCCTTCGAGATGGCCGACCTCGATACGTTGCGCAGCGATCTCGGGGCGCAGCCCGATCAGGTTGAACGATCCCAGCGAATGTGTTGCCACCACTGGGCTTCGACCTCGGTGTTTGCGGCGACGACGCTTGAGATGCAACCCCACGTGCAAGCCGGCGACAAGACCGCTACCCGTCGAGTAGACAGCCTGGTAGATGCATTCATGACTGATCGACACGACCCGGTCGTACACGCCTCGAGCAAGCTCGATCGAGATCGTCATCGGGGAGTCCTTCGCCTTCAAGCGTTTGGTGACATGAGCAGCCAACTCTCGATCACCGACCAGCTTGGGGACCTTGGGACGTGACCGTTGCTGATCGGCCCGACGCTGCGCATCGGTGGCGCAATAGACGCTGCGGCCACCATTGCGGCAGATCTCGGCATTGACCGTGCAGCGATGCCGACCCAACGCCTCGCCAATCACATGATCGGAATCACCTCGCTCGATGCCAACACGAATCTCTACGCGTTCACGCAACGTCAATGGTCGTGCTGGACGCTGGAACCTGCACCGGTCGGGTTTGTGTGAGACAGCGGGCATCCTTGCCCGTATCGCTACCTGACCGGTGGAACCCGATGAACTGCAGCCGTCACCGAACGACCAGACCCCACGTCTCATGTGAGGGCGCTCGCAACCCAACGTCGGACGAACGCTGCGAGATCGTCGACGGTGACGTCGTCGCCGAGGCGTCCGTTGCGGTAGGAGTTGGAGAACGACGACACCGCGCCGAGCACGCCGACGGCGACGAGGCTCGACGGTGCATCCGCGATGTGGCCCGCCCGTTGACCCTCCTCCACGAGGCGTCGCACGTCGTCGAGGTACACGCCGGCACCTTCGTCGAGCACGTCGGCGACATCAGGATCGGTGCGCTCCACGTCGAGCAACGCGAAGTACGCAGCATGGGCGGCCATGAATCGCACACTCGCTTCGGCTCCGTCGGCGATCCGCGTGACCGCGTCGGCTGCTGGGTCGAGCGCGGCGCCCTGCGCGCGTCGCAAGCGGAGTCGCATCGTTCGAACGAGCTCCGCGAACAGCGCTCCCTTGGTCGGGAAGTACCAGTAGAAGAGCCCCTTGGCGACGCCGGCTGCCGCGCAGATGTCGACGATGCGCGTCGCCGCGTAGCCCCGGTCGGCGAAGAGTTCGGCGGCGGCATCGAGCAGCTGCTGCTTGCGTTCGAGACCGTGTTCGGTGTGTTGGCGGTCGTCGTTCGGCGCTGCGTGTTCGAGGGCGCCGGAGTTCGTCACGCCGACAGTCCAACCGATCTTGACCCGCGGGTCAAGACGGTGCGGCGGTGCGGGGTACGATCGGCCGCGATGGCCGGCACCCGTGACGAGCGCATCTCGCTGCGGGCCCGCAACGACAAGTGGCAGAACATCCCGCTGCGCATCGAGATGTCCGAGTGCATCAACTGCGATGCCTGCCTGCGGCACTGCCCACCGCACTTCGGTGCGATCTTCAACCACGGCGCCGACGTGATCATCATCCCCGAGCTGTGCAGCGGCTGCGACAAGTGCCTGCCCGTGTGCCCGGTCGACTGCATCTACCCGGATCCCGACTGGCAGGCCACCACCATCCCCGCCGACTGGTGGGACGAACCCCTCGGCCCCAACGACCCCTACCGCTGACGTACACGATGTGTCGGACACATCGTGTACGAATTCGAACATTGGGCGGGTGAGGGTCCCGGACGGCCCCCGACCGGGTAGAACGTGGGCAATGACGACGCCAGCAGTCCTGCCCGGAGCCGAGCCCATGTCGCACGAGGGGACGACCGATGTCGGCGTGCTCGTGCTGCACGGATTCACGGGGAACCCATCATCGATGCGGACGCTCGCCGAGGCGATGGCCACCCTCGGACATCACGTCGAGATGCCGAGGCTCCCCGGACACGGAACGACGATCGACGACATGCTCGACACCGGGTGGGCCGACTGGACCGCCGAGGTCGCCGCGGCACATGCACGACTCACCGGTCGCGTCGAGACCGTTGTCGTGATGGGGTTGAGCATGGGCGGCAGCCTGACGCTGTGGTCCGGGCTGACGCTCCCCGGCGTCGCCGGACTCGTGTGCGTGAATCCGGCCACGATGGCGCAGCCCACCGAGGTGATCGAGATGATCGGTGAGATGGTCGCCGATGGGACCGAGATCGCACCCGCAATCGGCGGCGACATTGCGGATCCCGACGCTGTCGAGATCGCCTACGACGGGGTTCCCCTGCGGGCGATGCTGTCGCTGATGAACGACGGACTGATCCCCATGGCGGACCGCTTCGGCGAACTCACGATGCCGCTGTTGCTGATCACGTCGCGCCAGGACCATGTGGTCGAGCCGGCCAACAGCGAACACCTTGCCGCGACGTTCGGCGGCGACGTCGAGCACGTGTGGCTCGAGCGCAGCTATCACGTGGCGACGCAGGACTACGACGCCGACGACATCAACCGGCTCGCGGGCGAGTTCGTCGCTCGCGTCACGGCGGGCTGATCATGCTCGCCAGTATCCCGAGCCCATCGTTCAACTCGATCGACATCGGTCCACTCAGCCTCAACCTGTACGGGCTGATGATCGCGCTCGGCGTGATCGCGGCGGTCTGGTTGTTCGGCAGGCGCCTCGAGGAACGTGAGGTCGGCACGAAGGACGATGCGAGCGCCATCGCCATCTGGGCCGTGCTGGCCGGAGTCATCGGCGCGCGGCTCTATCACGTCGTCACCGACTACGACCGGTTCCGCAACAACTGGGGTGAGATCCCAGCGATCTGGAACGGTGGCCTCGGCATTCCCGGCGGGCTGCTGTTCGGCACCCTCGTGGGCATGTACGTCGCCAAGCATCGGGCGATCCCATCGCGGTGGCGGCAACGTGCGCTGCGCCGGCCATTGCGCTCGCCCAGGCGATCGGTCGATGGGGCAACTATTTCAACCAGGAGTTGTACGGCCGCCCGACAGGTCTGCCCTGGGCACTCCGCATCGATCCGCAACACTTCGATACGGACGTGTACGTGATCGGCACGACCTTCCATCCGACGTTCCTGTACGAATCGTTGTGGAGCCTCGGGCTGTGCTTCGTGCTGCTCTGGATCGACAAGCGCTGGCGGCCCGCACCCGGCCAACTGTTCGTCATGTACGTCATGGGCTACGGCATCGGCCGGTTCTGGGTCGAGAGCATCCGCATCGATCGCGCCGACACGATCGCGGGCCTTCGAGTCAACCAGTGGGTCGCCCTCGCTGCGGTGATCATCGGTGGCATCGTGCTGGCGTGGATGCGTCGGCATCCGATCCCCGAACCGGTGATCGACCAGCCACAGGCCGACGATGATCTCGATGATCTCTCGAAGGTGCCCGATGTCGAGGCGGCACACTCGGGCGATGACGAGATCGCGCCGTTCTGACCCCGACGACGAGCCCTGACGTCGCTGACGCTCAGGCGACGAGTCGCGCCCCGGTTTCGGCGTCGAACAGGTGGACGCCGGTCGGCTTGGGCACCAGGCTCACCTGATCGCCGGCGCGCAGGCTGCTGAGCCCGTCGGTCCGCGCGACGACCTCGTGGCCGCTGTTGAGCGTGACGCAGTACAGGAACGCCTCGGACCCCAGTTCCTCGACGAACTCGACCTGGCATCGAGGCCGCCGGTGGTTCCGATGTCGAGGTCGTTCGGGCGGACGCCGATCGTGACGGCTGGCGACGTGAGGCGCTGCGTTGCGAGGGCGACAGCGGCACGGTGAGCGATCCGTAGGTGGCTCCCCCCTCCGTGGTGGTCGCCACCAGGAGATTCATCGCCGGCGATCCGATGAAGCCGGCAACGAACGAATTGACCGGGTCGGTGAACAGGTCCCTCGGCGTTGCGCACTGCTGGAGCACGCCATCGAGCATGACCGCCACACGATCGCCCATCGTCATCGCCTCGATCTGGTCGTGGGTGACGTAGACGGTTGTCACGCCGAGCTGGCGCTGCAACGCTGCGATCTGGGTGCGTGTCTGCACGCGGAGCTTCGCGTCGAGGTTCGAGAGCGGTTCGTCCATGAGGAACACCTGCGGTTCGCGAACGATCGCTCGCCCCATCGCCACTCGCTGGCGCTGGCCGCCCGAGAGATTCGCCGGCTTGCGATCGAGGAGTTCCTCGAGATCGAGGATGCGGGCAGCTTCGGCGACCCGGGCCGCACGTTGCTTCTTGCCCATCTTCTTGACCTTCAGGTGGAAGCCGATGTTCTCGGCCACGGTCATGTGCGGGTACAGCGCGTACGACTGGAAGACCATGGCGATGTCGCGATCCTTCGGCGCCACGAACGTGACGTCGCGGTCGCCGATGAACACGTATCCCTCGTCGATCGGCTCCAGGCCGGCGAGCATCCGTAGCGTCGTCGACTTGCCACAACCCGAGGGGCCGACGAGGACGAGGAATTCGCCGTCGCCGATCTCGAGGTCGAGGTGATCGACCGCGGGCGCCTCGGATCCCGGGTACATCCGGCTCGCTCCTTGAAACGTGACGGTGGCCAATGAGTCCTCCTGCGATCTGGGTGCGTGTGCGTCGCAACCTCTGCTACGTCCTCATCTTGGCCGTTGGTGGGAGGCATTGCCACACATGCTCAACTGTGTCGGTGTCCGAACTCGTAGCACTGGCCGGCCGATCGTTCGATGTGGTGGTCG
>CAVQTE010000029.1:0-134860 GCA_963716235.1 Ilumatobacteraceae bacterium
TCGGCGCACTTGTCGATGCCGGGAGCCGGATGTCGCTGCGCTCGGCGCACCGCCGACGGATACATGCCGGCGTCGATGCCACACGCCGATGCCCAGTCGATCTCGGCCAATAGCCGAGAGACTCCGACGGTCGCTCGCGTCGATCGAGTCACCGAGAAGTCGTCGGCGGTCGGAGACCACCGTGAGTGGCCGTTGTTCGTTGTCGGCCCACCGTTGCTTGAGCACGCCGAGCATCACCGGGTGGAACGTGCCGGCTTCCACGTGCTCGCGCAGCCCGAGGCGCACGAGCCGGCGACGCATCTCGCGGCGGCCTCCCGGGTGAAGGTAAACACAAGCATGTGCCGCGGGTCGGCCGTGCCGATGGCGATGCGGTAGGCGATCCGCCGGTGAGCACGCGGGTCTTGCCCGATCCGGCTCCGGCGATCCACGGCGACGAGCTGCGATTCGGTGGTGACTGCGGCGCGTTGGTCGGCGTCGAGGTCGGCGATCACCTCCGGATGCGCCCTCAAATGTACGACGCTCGGCTCGACGGCGGCGGTGCGATGACGAAGCGCCCGGATACCGGCTCCTGGCTCATCGCTTCGCCGGTGTGGCCGTGGACGAGCAGGTGTTCCATCGGTAGAGTGGATCGATGGCCGAGACCGTCACACCGCCCGCCAGCCCTGCCATGGCGCCGACGAGTTGTTGCTCGAGGCCACTCCGGCCAGCAACTACGCAGCTCTCGACGATGCGAAGTTCCGCGTGGTCTCCGACTTCCAGCCCGCCGGCGACCAGCCCGAGGCGATCGCAGCGCTCACGAAGGGAATCAACGAGGGTGAGCGATTCCAGACACTGCTCGGAATCACCGGTTCGGGCAAGTCGGCCACCATCGCGTGGACCATCGAGCAGACCCAGCGCCCCACGCTGATCCTCGCGCCCAACAAGTCGCTCGCAGCCCAGCTCGCACAGGAGATGCGGGAGTTCTTCCCCGACAACCGGGTCGAGTACTTCGTGAGTTACTACGACTACTACCAGCCCGAGGCCTACATCCCGTCGAGCGACACCTATATCGAGAAGGACAGCTCGATCAACGACAGATGGATGGGCTCCGCCACTCGGCAACGGCCGCGCCGGTCGCGCGTCGTGACGTGATCGTGGTGGCTCGGTGTCGTGTATCTACGGCATGGGCAATCCCGACGAGTACCGGGGCAACCTGCTCGACCTGAGCGTCGGCGTCGACTACGACATGCGCAACATCCTTCGCCGCCTCGTCGACATGCAGTACGGCCGCAACGACATGACACTCGGTCGTGGCAATTTCCGGGTGCGTGGCGACACGATCGAAGTGCACCCGGCCTACGAGGAGTCGGTGTTGCGCATCGAGATGCTCGGCGACACCGTCGACCGCATCACGACGATCGACCCGCTCACCGGCGAACAGCTCAGCGAGCTGCCACGCGCACACGTGTTCCCCGAAACCCACTACGTCACCGGCCCCGAACGATTGCGCTCGGCCATGGCCGGCATCGAGGTCGAATTGCAGGAGCGGCTGAAGTGGTTCGAGGAGAACGACAAACTGCTCGAAGCGCAGCGGCTGCGGATGCGAAGTCGTACGACCTCGAGATGATGAGCGAGGTCGGCTACTGCAACGGCATCGAGACTACTGATGCACATGGACGGCCGCGTGCCCGGGGAGCCCCCGTTCACGCTGCTCGACGACTTCCCCGACGACTATCTGCTCGTCATCGACGAGAGCCATGTCGCTGTGCCGCAGTTGCACGGTCAGTTCGCCGGCGACCGGCCGCAAGGACATGCTCGTCGAGCACGGCTTCCGCCTCCCGTCGGCGCGTGACAACCGCCCGCTCACGTTCGAAGAGGTGCTCGAACGTGTCAATCAGTGTGTGTTCCTCTCGGCCACGCCGAGCCCGTACGAACTGCGTGTCGACCAGCGTCGTCGAACAGATCGTGCGGCCTACCGGAGTGGTGGATCCCGAGGCGATCGTCAAGCCCACCAAGGGACAGATCGACGACCTGATGAGATGGTCAACGACCACATCGCCCGTGGCGACCGCGTCCTCGTCCCCCCCCCTCACCAAGAAGATGGCCGAGGACCTCACCGACTATCTCCTCGAACAGGGTCTTCGCGTTCGATATCTGCACTCCAACATCGACACCATCCAACGCATCGAGATCCTGCGGGGGTTGCGACTCGGTGACTTCGACGTGCTGGTCGGCATCAAACTGCTGCCCGAAGGCTCGGCCTTCCCGAGGTGTCGCTGGTGTGCATCCTCGACGCGACAAGGAGGGGTTCCTGCGTTCGGAGACGTCGCTGATCCAGACCATCGGTCGCGCTGCCGAAACGTCGACGGCCAGGTGGTGATGTACGCGGACACGATCACCCGATCGATGGAGGCGGCGATCGGCGAGACGCAACGGCGGCGTCAGGTGCAGCTGGCGTACACGGGGAAATGGATCAACCCGCAGACCATCCGCAAGGCGGTCGGCGACATCCTGTCGCTGCTCGACCGGACACACGGCGCCCTTCCCTGGCAAGGACAAGCGTCGCCAGCGTGACCGACAAGGTCCAGCGCGACCTCAAGTCGTTGCCCCAACAGGAGTTGGCGCGGCTGATCCAGACGCTCGAAGAAGAGATGCACGAGGCGTCGGCGGAGCTGAAGTTCGAGTACGCCGCCAAGCTGCGCGACGAGATCAACGACCTGCGCCGGGAGCTACGCGACGCCCAGTAGCCCGCCAGGTACTGCCGCTCCACCACGGTGTGGTAGTACACATGTTCGTACGGTAGGATTGCTCGGCGATGGCCGCCCGCACCTCCGCCGCCGAGCCGGCAACGAAGCCTTCCCGAGCCCGCCGCACCGCCACGGCCGATGAACCGCAGATCGTCGTTCGAGGTGCCCGCGAGCACAACCTCAAGAACGTCAACGTCGAGCTGCCGCGTGACAAGCTGATCGTGTTCACCGGGCTCTCGGGGTCCGGCAAGTCCAGCCTGGCGTTCGACACGATCTACGCCGAGGGTCAGCGCCGCTACGTCGAGTCGTTGAGTTCTTACGCCCGCCAGTTCCTCGGCCAGATGGACAAGCCCGATGTCGACGTGATCGAGGGGCTGTCGCCGGCGATCTCGATCGATCAGAAGTCGGGAAGTCGCAACCCGCGCTCCACGGTCGGCACGATCACCGAGGTCTACGACTACCTGCGCCTGCTCTACGCCCGCATCGGTATCCAGCACTGCCCGAACGACGGCACCAAGCTGCAACGTCAGACGCCGCAACAGATCGTCGACCGCATCCTCGACATGGACGACGGCATCCGTTTCCAGGTTCTCGCGCCGGTCGTGCGTGGCCGCAAAGGCGAGTACGACACGTTGCTGGCGGACCTGTCCGGGCAGGGGTACGTGCGAGCGCGCATCGACGGCGAGACGGTCGACATCGACGAGTTCCTGAAGCGCGACGAACGCCTCGCCAAGTACGAGAACCACAAGATCGAGATCGTCGTCGACCGCCTCGTGTTGAAGGAGGGCATCGAGCGTCGCCTCACCGACTCACTGGAGCAGGCGCTCGGGCTCGCCGATGGTGTCGCCGAGATCGAGGTCGTGCCGCGTGAAGGCGAGGGCCCTGTCGAGACGTTGACGTTCAGTCAGCACCTGGCGTGTCCGGTGTGTGGCACGAGCTACGACGAGCCGGCGCCCCGGAACTTCTCGTTCAACTCGCCGTACGGCGCGTGTGTGGCCTGCGACGGGTTGGGAACCACGTTCGAGGTCGACCCGGAGTTGCTCATTCCCGACCCCGAGTTGTCGCTCGTCGACGGCGCGATCGCGCCGTGGCGCACTGCCAACACGCAGTACTTCACGCGCATGCTCGAGTCGGTCGCCGAGGTGCACGACATCGACATGAACGCTCCGTGGGAGCAGCTCACCGCCAGGCAGCAGAAGGTCATCCTGCACGGGGTGAAGGGCAAGATGACCGTCAAGTACAAGAACCGCTACGGGCGCTCACGCACGTACTCGACCGAGTACGAGGGGGTCATCCCCTGGATCAGGCGTCGTCACGAGGGCAGCGACAGTGAATGGGCGCGTGAGCAGTACGAGGGCTACATGCGTCTCGTTGCCTGCACCTCGTGCAACGGTGCACGGCTCAAGCCATCGACGCTGGCGGTCACCATCGAGGGCAAGCACATCTCCGAGGTCTCCGACATGGCCATCGGCGAGTCGGCGAAGTTCCTCGCGGCGCTCGAGTTGTCCGAACGCGATCGCCTGATCGCCGAGCGGGTCACGAAGGAGATCAACGCGCGGCTCGGGTTCCTGCTCGACGTCGGTCTCGACTATCTGACGCTGTCACGGTCCGCGGGCACGTTGGCCGGCGGCGAGGCCCAACGCATCCGGCTCGCCTCGCAGATCGGCTCGGGTCTGGTCGGAACCTTGTACGTGCTCGACGAGCCGTCGATCGGGCTGCACCAGCGCGACAACCGTCGACTCATCGACACGCTCACTCGCTTGCGCGACCTCGGCAACACGGTGATCGTCGTCGAGCACGACGAGGAGACGATCCGTGAGAGCGACTGGATCGTCGACATCGGCCCCGGTGCCGGCGAGCACGGGGGCGAGGTCGTCTACTCCGGCAAGGTGCCGGGGATCCTCAAGGTGAAGGAATCGATCACCGGGCAGTATCTCTCTGGGCGCAAGTCGATCCCGGTGCCCGAGGTGCGGCGACCGCAGGGCCTCGAGTTCCTGCGCATCGAGGGCGCCCGCGAGCACAACCTGGCGCACATCGACGTCGACATCCCGCTCGGGAACTTCGTCGCCGTCACCGGCGTGTCGGGTTCGGGGAAGTCGACGCTCGTGCGCGACATCCTGCTGCCTGTGCTGATGCAGCGGATCTACAAGTCGAAGATGTCGGCTGGCAAGCACAAGCGGATCACCGGCATCGAGTTCCTCGACAAGGTCATCGACATGGACCAGTCGCCGATCGGCCGGACGCCTCGCTCGAACCCGGCGACCTACACCGGCGTGTTCGACAACGTCCGCAAGCTGTTCGCCTCGACCAACGAGGCGAAGGTGCGCGGGTACATGCCGGGCCGGTTCAGCTTCAACGTCAAGGGCGGACGCTGTGAGGCGTGCTCGGGCGACGGCACGTTGAAGATCGAGATGCACTTCCTGCCCGACGTGTACGTGCCGTGCGAGGTCTGCAAGGGCGCCCGCTACAACCGCGACACGCTCGACATCGAGTTCAAGGGCAAGAACATCGCCGAGGTGCTCGACATGCCGGTTGCCGAGGCAGTCGACTTCTTCGCCAACCAGCCGGGGATCGCCCGCTACATGCAGACGCTCGTCGACGTGGGGCTGGGGTACGTGCGGCTGGGGCAGTCGGCCCCGACCCTGTCGGGTGGTGAGGCGCAGCGCGTGAAGCTGTCGGCCGAGCTCGCCAAGCGTTCGACCGGCCACACGATCTATCTGCTCGACGAACCGACCACCGGCCTGCACTTCGACGACGTGCGGCGCCTGCTCACCGTGCTCCAACGATTGGTCGATCAAGGCAACACCGTGCTGGTGATCGAGCACAGCCTCGACGTGATCAAGACCGCGGACTGGGTCATCGACCTCGGCCCCAACGGCGGCAACGGCGGTGGCACCATCGTCGGCGAAGGCACCCCCGAACACATCGCAACACTCGAAGCCAGCCACACGGGCCGCTTCCTCCGCAACGTCCTCGGCTGAGCAATCCTCCACTGTTCGCGATGAGCGAAACGACCGAGGGATGGTCGCCTCGCTCATCACTTTGCGGATCGGTGCGCCTGGCGGATGCGGCGGTGGTCGGCAATCAGTTGACTGATTGCGTTCTCGAAACCGTCGAGATAGGCCGCTCGGGTCATGCGCGAGGTGGTCCATCCGAGGCGTCCGGCGCACTGGTCACGGTAGATGTCCGAGGTAGCCCCTGTGGTTTCCTCGTGTCGTGGATGCACGTCGACCTCGATGGCCCACCTCAGGTCCGGTACAGCGAGGTCGAATCGTGCGGCGCCGTAACCGGGGAGCTCGATCGCGAACTGGCGAACGAGCCCTGGCACACCTGCCACAGCGAGCGCTGCTGCCACTCGCACCTCGGGGTGCGATTCGGCGGCTCCGCCCTTCAGACGTCGCCCTAGTTGGCGAAGGTACTTCTGCACCCATGGCCGTCCGGGGGCGACCCAGTCGAGCCCGACTGACCACATCTCGGCCTCCCCGAGGTTGCCGTCGTGCATCGCCTGCTCGATGACGCTGAGCAGGTCGTCAGGGGCGAGCCATCGGGTCAGATCGAAGGCGGTTCGGACACGGGAGGTGAGGCGAATCCCGTCCTCGCGTTGGATCACGTCTTGATCGTGAATCGCAGCCGTTCGATACGGATGCACCCATCGTGCAATCGCCGGGTTGCTCGCTGGTGGTGCAATGACATGGATTCGTTGGTCACGCGGCAACCGTCGAAAACCCCAGAGTCGACCTGCGGTGGGCCCGGCGATGGCAATGTCGGGGTGAGCAAGGCTGACGGCGGCACACCGGGCGAGTTCGTCGAACGGCACGCTGGGTGAGCGGTACGCGCCGCGGAGGGCGCACGTCACTGCTCCTTCATCGACCAGTCGTCGGACCTGTCGGGACGTGTATCCGGTTGCGTGCAGCTGCTGCAACGATGCGATGCCGTGCTGGCGTGCGAACAGCTCGTGCGCGGATGGACTGAGATGCATGACATCGACCTCCGTTCGGGGGATCCGGGGGAGGGAGTCGGCGGTGTCAGGATAGGTCGAACCGGGCTCGACCAGTCGGATTGACGGTCGCCACTGTCCGTGATGAGCGAGACGACCAGCCCCCGGTCGCTTCGCTCATCGCCTTGGGGACTGTCAGCGGTTGCGGAGGCGTTTGCTCAGATCGTTGAGGCGCTGCTTCTCGGCGCCGGTCAGCGAGTCCATGCCATTGGCGCCGATCTTGTCCAGGAGCGCGTCGAGCTCGATCTGGTCGGCGGGCGATGGGCCCGACGACGGAGGCATCGGTGCGGGAGCGTTCTTCCACGGGCCCTCGACGACCTTGGAGCCCGACGACGAGCCGCGCGGTTGCTTCTTCGCCTTGGCCTTCTTGGGCTTCCGCGACGCCGAACCGTCGAGCGGGAGATGGGGGATCGGCCAACCCGTGGCGAGACCGAGCGAACGTCCAGCCACGAGCGCCACACCGACCGACACGAGCAGGAAGATCGTCTGGCCGGTCTGATCGGTCCCGGTGAACTGCAAGAGGTTGAGCACGGTGAACACGGCAGCGAGCGCCCACAGCGGGATGACCTCGAACCACTTCACGCCGGGGTATGTGGCGGCGTACACCCAGATGCCGCCGAGGAACAGCGAGTTCAAGCCGTACTGCGACATGAAGTCGATGCTGGTCGACAGCGGGCCGAGGAACGTCAGGATGATCGATGGCACGAACGTCATCGCCAGTACCCAGGCGACGAACTTGCCGCGACCGAACAGCGCCTCGAGCTGCTGGCCGAACAGCCAGAAGAACACCACACCGAGCAGCGGCCAGATCGCCGGCTCGGTGGCGATGGGCCACGAGAACAGGCGCCACAACTCGAAGTCGCGCACCAGTGCGGGCACGAAGACGAGCTTGCGGAAGTAGTCGATACTCAGCCCGTAGACGAACATCGTGGCCAGGCTGAGCGCGCAGACGATGTCGGTCGTGGTGACGTCGAAGCGCCCCGCACGGAACCAACCATCGTTCGGTCGTCGGCGGAAGATGGCGGCGAACTGGTCGGACATCGGGCATCACGGTATCCGGCGCTCCGTATGCTTGGGACGTCATGCAGATGATCGTGCCCAGGATCATGCCCGGTCAGAGATGGTGAAACGTCCTCCCGCCGGCACGATTCCGGAGGCGCCGGGGTCGTACCAGTTCAAGGATGCCCATGGCCGGGTGATCTACGTCGGCAAGGCCTCGAACCTCCGCCAGCGGCTGTCGAACTACTTCCAGTCGCCGGTCAATCTGCACCCGCGCACCGCACAGATGGTGGAGACAGCCGAGTCGGTCGAATGGACGATCGTGCGCAACGAGGTCGAAGCGCTGATGCTCGAGTACTCGCTCATCAAGCAGCACGACCCCCGCTTCAACGTGAGACTGCGTGACGACAAGAGCTACCCCTTTCTGGCGGTGACCGTCGACGAGCAGTGGCCCCGTGCACTCGTGATGCGCGGCCGCAAGCGCAAGGGCACCCGATACTTCGGGCCCTATGCCCATGCGTATGCGATCCGTGACACCCTCGACCTCCTGTTGAGGTCGTTTCCGGTGCGTACCTGTAGCCAGGCCAAGTTCAACCAACACGAACGCCTGGGTCGGCCGTGCCTGCTCTTCCACATCGAGAAGTGCGCCGGGCCCTGTGTCGGCCAGATCAAGGAGATGCCGTACCGGCAGCTCGTCACCGATCTGTGCGAGTTCCTCGACGGTGACACCGACGAGATCGTGAACCGCCTCGAAGCCGACATGCAGGCGGCGGCCACCGACCTCGAGTTCGAACGGGCGGCCCGCCTGCGTGACCGTCTGCTCGCGGTCCGCAAGGCGATCGAGAAACAGCAGATGGTCGCCGAACGCAGTGAGGACCTCGACGTGATCGGCATTGCCGAGGATGAACTCGAAGCGGCAGTGCAGGTGTTCTACGTGCGCAAGGGTCGGGTCGTGGGTCGACGGGGGTTCATCCTCGACAAGGTGGAGGAACTCACGCCCGGTGGTCTGATCGATCGCATCTTGGAGTCGATGTACGGCGACGAGCCGATCCTCGGCGTGCCCAAACAGGTGCTGGTGCCGTACGAGGCCGACGACCTCGCAACCTACGAAGAGTGGCTCTCGATGGGCCGCGGGTCGCGAGTGCAGGTTCGTGTGCCGCAGCGTGGTGACAAGCGGTCGCTGCTCGAAACGGTCACCCGCAATGCCGAGGGGGAGTTCACGCGTCACCGGATGCGCCGGGCGAGCGACCACAACTCACGCAGTCGGGCACTGACCGAACTCCAGGACCATCTCGGACTCCCTGAAGCTCCACTTCGCATCGAGTGTTACGACATGGCACACCTCCAGGGCAGCGACTACGTCGGCTCGATGGTGGTGCTGGAGGACGGCTTACCCAACAAACGTGAGTACCGCCGCTTCAAGATCAACGACGTCGAGGGCAACGACGACTATGCGGCGATGGCGGAGGTTGTACGTCGCAGGCTCCAGGCGTACCTCGACGAGCGCGACCGTCCGGTCAACGAGCGTGGCGACAAGCCGGGCAAGTTCGCCTACCCGCCGCAGCTGCTCCTCGTCGACGGCGGTAAGGGTCAACTGAGTGCCGCCAAGCGGGTGATCGACGAGCTCGACCTGACCGACGAGATTCCGGTGGCGGGCCTGGCGAAGCGATTCGAGGAGGTCTTCATCCCCGGACGCAGCCAACCAGTTGAGATCCCTCGAGGGAGTGAAGCGCTGTTCATGCTGCAGCGCATCCGCGACGAGGCGCACCGCTTCGCCAACACCTTCCACGGCGAGCGCCGGAGCAAGCGGATGACCACGAGCGCTCTCGATGGGATCCCGGGCCTCGGTGAGGTCCGTCTGAAGAAGTTGATGAAGGCGCTGGGCGGCGTGAACGCCGTCAAGCGGGCGGAACTCGACGAGTTGCGGGCCCTGAGCTTCCTCCCTGATGCCGTGGCAGAGGCTGTGTACGGAAAGTTCCACTCCGCACCGGAAACGGTCGCGTCGCAGGCGGCGCGCTGAACATCAGCGGAGTCCGGTCACAAACCTCCCGTTGCGCACACACAGATGACTAAAGTCTGGATCGGCTGCGGACGATTGTTTTCGTGCCCGGAGGTGGACCCCCACGCCGGCGAGATGAAAGTGGCGTGCTGAGGTGAAGTCCAATCGATGGTGGTCGATCGTTGTCGCGATCGTCTGTTCGACCCTGGTCGTCGTTCCGTCGGGACTGGCGTCGCCTGCGATAGCGCAGACGCCCTCACCGACGCCGGGCCTGTCGCTTGTCAAGAGCGGCCCCGGTGACGTGCTGGCCGGTGACCCCGTCAGTTTCACGTTCACCGCTTCGAACGCTGGGCCCGGACCGGTGTACAACGTGTCATTCCGTGATGTCCTTCCCCTCGGCGTCACCTATGCCGGCCCGACGACGCCGGCCCCGCCGGAGGGGCCGGGCGAACCGACCCTTCTCACGAACCCGGTCGAGTCACCGGCCGGCTCCGGCAACTTCGTCGACCAGCAGACGCTCATTTGGAGCAACGTTGCCGACATCCAGGCCACGGACTCCATCTCGTTGTCATTCCTCGTCGACCTCAACGAGACCCCAACCCCCGGCTTGCCCGCGTACGTCGTGGGCTCCACCGTGACGAACACCGCCGAGGTGTTCGGCAGCAGCGACGCCCGCATCGTGCCGACGTTCTCTCCGACCGGTGTGCCATTGGCGAGTGCGACAGTCGGAACCTCGACCGCATCGAGCGGCACGACGAGACTCACGGCGATCGAGATCACCAAGTCCGAACCCAGCCCGGAGGGTGAACTCCTTCGAGGCGTGCACGATTTCACCACGGTCTACACGCTCAGCGTCGACGTGACCGACACAGGCCCGGTGTCGGCAGGCACGGTCACCGACTACCTGCCTGCGTCGATCGAGTTCCTCGGCTGCGGTGTCGACGACAACGGGGTCGGGGGAGAGAACGGTCAGCCGATCGAGGAGTACCCCGGCTCAGGACCGCTCGGCGGGGCGGGCCTGGGGCCGAATTGTCGAGAGCCGGTGAGCGTCGAAACGGTTCGTATCCCGCCGCAGCCCGGCCCTGGTACGACATACCCGCCGGGCATCTACACCAAGGTGACCTGGGCACTCCCCACACTGACAGCGGGTGTCGGCGGCAACGCGCCGTACCTGATCAGGTACGCAGCCGGGATCCCGTTGTTCGAGAACACGCTGGAGTTCAAGGACGTCGACGGTGATGCGTTGACGACTCCGTCCCCGGCATCGGGTTTGCAGGGGTCGAACCTGGACAACAACAACGGACCGTCCACTCGTGAAGGCACGAGCGAAGGAGCTGCGACGAACGTCGCGGTGGCGGCGGGCACGTTCGGAGGTCCCGTCGCGCCCGGCACCTCCGCCAGCGTCGAGTCGGAGGACCGGCTGCACGACGGTCAATTGAGGACGTCCGGATGATCAAGACGGCATCCACCAGCACCTTCGACACCGGCAAACGGGTCACGTACACCTTGACGGTCGACGTGAGCGAGTACGTCGACGCCTCCGGTGTCCAGTTGGGTGACCTGATCCCCAACGGCCTGTGCCCCCTCGACACGAACTTCAACTACGTGCCCGGGGACCCGGTATGTGCTCCCGACGCTGCGGCGGGCCCGACTGTGGTCATCACGAGTGCCCAGGGGGTGGTCTAGGTGGCCCCGACGCACTTCCGTACTCCAGAGTCGTTCCGGTCGGCGGTGCGTTCAACGTGGCGTTTACTCCGATCGCGTCGTTGACATCCGGCGAGTCGGCGACGGTGACGTACGTGGCCGGGATGCGAACGACCTATGGGGGCACACAGTCCGGGCCGCCGACGGTGAGCGGCGACTCGTTCACCAACAGCGCAGATCTGAGGGCGACCACGGAGGTCATCGAGGACAGCCCGGAAACTCCCGGGCCCATCGCCGTCGAAGATGGCTCGCAAGCCAGCATCGCCACGACCGGCCCGCAGCTCAGGAAGCTGCTTCTTCCACGCAGCGTTCCACTCGACCCTCTCGACCCGACGCTGTGCCCGACCGACCCGGCGCTCTACGTCGACCCCACCAGTGAGACCGATCCTCGGGTGCAGTTCCGGCTCGGCGACAAGGTGTGCTTTCTTCTGGAGGTCAGGTTCTCGCCAACGGCGCAGACCCGCAACGCGGACGTCGGCGACTTCCTTCCCGTTGGCGTCGACTACGTCAACGGTTCGATGACGCCCGCAGACGCCAACACCATCCCGACCGACCAACTGGGGTTCACGACGACCGACCCTCGTGCACCGATCGGCTGGCTCCTCGGTGCTCCAACGGGTGGCGAGAACCGGTTCGTGGCCAAGGGTGCGGTGTTCCAAGTCGTCCTTGCCGGCGAGGTCAAGACCGCACCCGACAGCGACGACCCGCAGCTCAAGGGCAACCTGATGAAGATGCGGACCGTGAACACCGCCGGCCGGGCCAGTTCGTACCGCGACGACGTGCCGTTCCGGATCGTCCCTCCACCGCCGCTCCGATTGGTCAAGGGAGTCGCAAGCGTCACCACGCCGGCCGCCGGTCCGTTCGGCCCGAACACCAACCAAGGGGGTCAGTTCGTCCAACAGGGTTCGCAGGTCAGGTTTCGCATCGACCTCACGAACGACGGGACCCCTGCAGATTTCAACGCCTTCTCGGCACGCAATCTCGATGTGCTCGACGTCCTGCCGTCGCAGGTGCGCTGCGGCGCGATCTCGGCGATCACCAACTTCGGGACCGACCCCTCGATCGGTGTCTGTTATGACCCAGGCGTCACTGGGTACCCGATCGTCGGCGGCACGGCGAGCGTGATCCGATGGAACTTCGACGGGACCGACCCGTACGGGCTGTACCCAGCGGGTGCCATCATTCCTCCTGGCGCCGAGGCGGGAACCCGGTCGCTGTTCTACACGATGACCGTCCCTGCGCCGACGAGCGTCAGCGAGGTGTTCACGAACGACGCCGGCGTGCGGTCGTACGGCGCGTTCACCAACGTCACCGACGGCATTTCGCCGGATTACTTCCCCGAGAACAACATCGATCCGAACATCCCGAACATACCGACCAGTGCACCGGCTGCGCGCGACACGGCGTTCGTCGAGACGCCGGAGACGACGGTCGACAAGTTCGTCACCAGCTGGATCGAGGAAACGAACAACAACAGGTCTTCGCCCGCGCCAACCTTGCCCGGCCAGATCGTCGGCGACAGCGCACAGGCCGTCGTCGGCGAGTACGTCACCTACCGCTACTTCGTCGACATTCCCGCGCAGACGACCGTCTTCAATGGCGACCTCACGGACCAGCTCCCCACGCCCGACAACGGCGGGTTCGTGATCGTGCCTGCCCCTCCGATCCCCTCCGGAGCGCCGGCCGGCTCCGGCAGGTTCTATGCCGTCGCCGGCACGGGCGTACCCGCTGAGCTGCCGGCCGGAGTGACGTTCGATCCGCTCACCGGCACCATCGACTTCGGCGCCGAGTACACGAACGATTCGGCCACCACGCAGCGCTTCGAGGCGATCGTCTCAGCTCGCGTCGTGAGCACGGCCCTCCCAGTGACGGCCGAACCGACCCGGAGGAACACCGCGAGCTTCGTGTCGACGACACCGTCCGGCCCGCCGCTGACCGCAGTCACCGCAGTCGCTGACGTGCAGATCCGCCAGCCGGTTCCGTCGCTCGTCAAGGGGGTCACCGGAGCTGGTCCGAACAACGTCGTGCGAGCGGGTGACACGCTCACCTACACACTCACAGCATCAAATGGGTCGGGCCGCCCCCCGCTGCACGACTCGTGGATCGTCGACTGCGTCCCCGACGGTCTGGAGAGCGTGACCCTTCTCGACCCCATCGCGACCGACATCGGACCCGTGGCCGGCGATCCGGCGACGAACGGATGTGCGTCCGGCGAGACGTATCTGGCGTTCTTCGTAGGGTCGATCGACGGTGGGGCATCGGCGAGTCGCAGCTACACGGCGGTGGTGTCGATCCAGTCGGTCGGTGGCCAGCAGTACGTCAACGACGCCGAACTCACCGGTAGTTCGCTCGTCGACAACAAGCCCACTCCGCAAACGCCGGACAATCCGGACGAACCGCGTACAGCGCAACGGACACCGAGACGGTCGCCGTGTTGGGTGCCGCTCTCATGAAAACCGTGGATCCTGGTGTAGCGACCATCGGTGAGACCGTCGGGTTCACGCTGCGGACTGCGATCCCGGCCAACACCAACTTCTACCAGGCCGCTGCCGTCGACCGCCTCCCGATCGGGTACGAGTTCATCTCCAGTGTCACGCCGACCGTCACGTGCACCACGGTCGAGCCGACTCCGCAGCCGTGTGCGATCAGCCTGGTCGACGTGCTCGGTCCCGTCGATGATCCGGACCCGGCACCACCGTCGTCGCGATTGACAGGTTTCTACTTCGGCGACATCCTCTCGAACCCCGTCGCCCGGCTGGTGACGCTCACCTACGCCGCCCGAGTTCGCAACATCACCGGCAACTCCGACGGCGGCGCCAACGACCCACTCGTCAATACCGCCCGGAACCGTTGGGATCTCTTCGACAAGCCCGAGACCGCGCGTCCGACCACGCCGCTCTATCCGTGGCAGGCGTCGGGCACTCCGGACTCGGCGAGCGTCGACATCATCGAACCGCGGTTGACCATCCGGAAGACCACGCCGGACACCTCGATCGAGCCCGGCCAGGAGTTCGTGTACACCATCTTGGTGAGCAACGCAGGCACGAGCACGGCGTTCAACACTGTGGTCACCGACACGCTCCCGTCGGGTATCGACCTCGTTCCGAGCGCAACTTCACCTGATCAGGCCGGCGTCGTGGCCGGCAAGACGATCACCTGGAACATCCCGAGCACCAGCCTCGATCCGGGCGAGCCGGTGACCCTCACCTATCGCGCCCGTCTCGCCCCGTCGTCCGGCATCAGTGCGTCCACGCCGTCGATCAACTTCCGGAACAACGCCAGCGTCACCAGATACACGAGCCTGGCAGATGGAACTGATCCCAACGGCCGTGTGTACACCGGACCGGTTTCCCGGGTCACGGTGGCGCCCCGGTTCCCGGTGCTCACGACCACGAAGACGCTCGAGTCGCCCGACCCGGCCTACATCGGCGATCCGGTCACGTGGCAGATCGTCACCAGGAACAACTCGCCGAGCGGCGGCGCCAGGGCCTTCGAGACCACGATCCGGGATGTCCTCCCGCCGAACTGGACGTTCGACTCGACGACCTCGATCGTGCGCAACCCCGGGAATGTCGCGGTCACGCCGACCTCGTTCAGCGAGACGCCCGATCTTGCGGGCGACCGGCTCACGTGGACCCTCGCCACGCTCGCGCCGGGACAGACCTACACCGTCCGTTTCACGGCGACACCGGAGCCGGGGGTCGCGGCGACGCCGCTGCCGGCGACGTTCACCAACCGCACGACCTCGGTGGCCAAAGACGGATCGGGCGCAACGGGCAACGCCACCGCTCAGTACTTCGCAGAGTCGTCGGACACCGCCGACATCCACCGGGTCGATCTGGAGATCACGAAGGCGAGCACCGGCCCTGCGGTCGCCGGTGAGAGCTTTTCGTGGGACATCGTCGTGCGCAACCTCGGTCCGAGCACCGCGGTCGGACCCTTCGTCGTGACCGACGCTATTCCGACACTGCCAGCAGGCGTGACCTTCGAATCGGCGAGCGGGACGGGATGGACCTGCACGCCTGCGACCGGCCCAGCGACACCGCCGACCACCGGCGACGTCACGTGCCAGCGAAACGCGGCGGACACACTTGCAGCGGGCGCGCAGTTCGAGGCGATCACGTTCACGATGCGCATCCCGTCTGACACGCCCGACGGCACGCTGATCTCCAACACCGCAACGGTCGGTGGGCAGCGCACCTATGAGGCGCCGACCGACCTGGCCAACAACACCGCCACCGACACCGACACGATCATCACCCGAGCTGATCTTCGCCTCGTCAAGTCGGTCGTCGACCCGCCCGGTCTGGTCGCCGGCACCAGCTCCACGTACAACCTCGCGATCACCAACCTGGGCCCGTCCACCTCCAGAGCGACGCTTGCACAGCCGATCGTGGTGCGCGACAGCCTGCCGGCAACCGTGTCGTACGTCAGCGCCACCGACATCGCTGCGACCCCGACGTTCACGTGCAGCCATGACAACGCGCCGACCGGCGGCATCGTGACGTGTACGCGCACGACCGACATGTTGTTGAACGCCACGTCGAACATCCGCATCGTGGTGGCCGTGCCGAGCGGCCTGACCGGCAACTTGACCAACACCGGCACGGTCACACCGCAGATCACCACGGATCCAACCCCCGGGAACAACACCTCGACGATCACGAGCCCGATCGTCGAGCGCGCCGACCTCGGCATCACCAAGACTGCGCTTGGCCCGAACGTGCCCGGCGAGCCGACGACCTACCGGCTGCGGGTGACGAACAATGGCCCTGGCGACGCAACGGTCCGCATTCAGGACACGCTGCCCCCAGGGCTCACGTTCCGGTCTTCGTCGAATGTGAGCGGCAACTGGAACTGCGTGGCGTCGACGGTGCCCGACCCGGTGCCCGGCTTCCGCTGTGACCTCGTCGGCAAGCTCACGTTCACCACGCCGACGCCCAACTTCGTCGAGGTCGACGTCCTCGTCGACACCGCTGCGAGCGTGACAGGCACGGTCATCAACACGGCGACGGTCTCGACGACGGCACAGGACACGAACCCGAACAACAACACCGCAACGGCGCCGCTCACGTTCATCGGCGTCGCCGATGTCGCACTCACCAAGTCGTCGTCGGGCACGGCGGTGCCCGGCGGGCCGATCACGTGGACGATCAATGTCGCCAACCTCGGACCCTCCGACTCCCAGGGCCCTGTTCGCGTCGAGGACTCGTTGCCCGCCGGCATCATCGGTCCGGTGACCGCGGGCGGCGCCGGGTGGAGCTGCTCCACCGACGTCGCGCTGAAGGTGACTTGCATGAAGGCGGCGGCGCTCGCCGCAGGGGCGAACTCGAACATCACGCTCACCGCCGTCATCGACCCCACCAGTGGCGGGCCGAACTCGATCGTCAACTCGGCGACCGTGTTCCCGACCAGCCTCGAGAGCAACAACCCGAGTGACCCGAAGACGGCCAACAACACCGACAGCGACGTTGTCACGCTCAGTCAGCCGGCCGTGACCCTCACCAAGGCGGTGAGCAACGCGACGCCGCAGCCGGGCGACGTGTTCACCTACACAATGACGCTGACCAACGCGGTCGGGGCGGCCCCGGCCTACAACATGAAGGTCTCCGACGTCGTGCCCACGGGCGTCGTCTGGGTCAGCGGCGGCGCGCTCACAGCGGGCACCGTCAACTGGACGGTCCCCGGCCCGCTCGCCGGTGGCGCCAGCACGACGGTGTCGTTCGTAGCGAGGCTCGCTGCGAGCACCGGCATCGACTCCAGCGTGATCGCCAACAACGCCACGCTCGACAGCTTCGAGAGCGTGGCGACCGGTGGGCGAACGTATCCGGGCAACAGCGATGTGGCGGACATCACGCCGGTGTTCCCGAAGCTGATCGCCGCAAAGGTGGCGCTCGGGGCGAACCCCACGTACATCGACGATGAGTTCGCCTGGCAGATCACGATCACCAACACCGGTGGCGGCACAGCGGCCAAGGTCGATGTGACTGACCTGCTGCCGCGCAACTGGACCTATGTCACCGGCTCGACCACCATCACGACGCCAAGCGGTGTGACCACACCCAACCCAACGACGCCGATCCCGGACCTGAACCCCGATCCCAACGACGTCGAGCCGAAGCTCACCTGGCTGAACGTCGGTGCGTTGTCGCCGGGTCAATCGCTGACCGTTGCGTTCCGGGCTGTGCCGACACCTGAGGTCGCCGACAACCCGGGTGTCGGGAGCGGCCAGCCACACACCAACCAAGCGAGCGCTGCCACCACCGACAACGCCGGATTCGCCGGCAACAAGACCGGTGACTACGTCAGCAACGAGGCCACGGCCGACGCGTTCATCGACGCCGCCGACCTCGAGATCCGCAAGCTCAACGCGGCGACACCGGCAATCGCCGGCCAGAACTACAGCTGGACCCTCAAGGTCCGCAACCTCGGCGACGACCCGGCCGTGGGTCCCTTCACAGTCGTCGACACGTTGCCGACGATCACGCCGGTACCGCTCACGTTCGTGTCGGCGACGGGAACCGGGTGGGCCTGCACGCAAGCGGCTGGCGCCGTCACCTGCACCAGAGCTGGCTCGCTGCCTGCTCCGGCGTCCACCGACGATCCGGCTGCAGCGTTCCCCGACATCACCGTCACCGTGGCGATCCCCTCCGACTACCTGTCGGCCGCGGGCATGACCAATACCTCGACGATCGTCGGGCGTACGTACGACCCCGACCTCGACAACAACACCGCCACGGCAGTGACCCCGGTCAGCGGGCTCGCCGACCTGGCCATCGCCAAACGGCACACGACGACCACCGTGACCGCAGGCTCCAACATCATCTACCAACTCGACGTGACCAACAACGGCCCGTCGACGTCACGCGCAGCGATCACCGTTGTCGACACGTTGCCACCGAACACCACTTTCGTCAGCGCATCGAACACCGCCGCCGGCGACGCCTGGAACTGCGTGAACGGAGTTCCGTCGGTCGGCAAGGTCACCTGTACCCTCACTGGCGACATCCTCACCACTGCACCGGCCGAGTCGATCGTGATCACCGTGAGGCTGGGATCGAATGCGCCGCCGACTGTGCCCGTGGTGAACACCGCCCAGGTGATCCCCGGCTCCACACCCGAAGGTGCCACCAACCCGAACGACCCCGACGACCCGAAGATCAAGAACAACACCGCCACCGACAGCGTTCTGCCCGCCACCTCGGCCGACCTGGTGATGGACAAGAGCACCGTCGGAACGCTGGTGCCGGGTTCGGTCGGCGTGTATCGCCTGCGCGTCGACAACATCGGACCGTCGGACGCCAACGCGCCGACGATCACCGACACGCTGCCGGACGGCTTGACCTTCGCCGGATACACGAGCAACCCGGCTGCGGTCATCGGCGCAGCGCCTGGTGTGTGGACCTGTGCGGTGACGTCGGCCGACCTGCGGACCTTCTCGTGCACGCTCGACCGAGCCCTCGTCACGCCGGGCTTCAGCGTCGTCGACGTGAACGTGAACATCGTCTCGACACTCGTGGGTCCGATCGTCAACACCTCCACGGTGACCTCGACGACGCTTGACCCCATCACCGGCAACAACACCGACTCCGACAACTCCACCTTCACGACGCTCGCCGACCTGGCCATCGCGAAGACCGGACCGACCACACCAATCGTCGCCGGGGCCACCTTCGACTGGACGCTGACGGTCACCAACAACGGCCCGTCGGTGTCACGTGCCCCGATTCGGGTGTTCGACGCCCTGCCCGACTCCGTCGTGTTGGTCACCGACGTCGCCACGATCCCCGCTCCGTGGAGTTGCACCTCAGCGCCGGCGACGTTGCCCGGCTTCTCGACGAACATCACCTGCACGCTCATCGGCGACCTCGCCGCCCCGGCCGCCGCCCCCGCCAACGTGGCGCCGCCGATCACGTTCGCGGTGCGGGCACTGCCGGCCGCCGGCCCAGCGGTGATCACCAACCGCTCGTTCGTCCAGGGCGCGACCACCGAGCCGAACACGCCGGAAGCCCGGGCCAACAACTCGTCGAACCACGACGTGACGTTGGAGGATCTCACCGACCTGCAGATCGTCAAGACGCCCGACACTCAGACGGTCACCGCGGGCGAGGACGCTACGTTCACACTGGCCGTCACGAACAACGGCCTGTCGACTGCCGACAACGTGATCGTCACCGACCCATTGCCCTCGGGCATGACGATCGCGCTGCCGTTCACGGCGACCGGCTGGGACTGTTCACTGTCGACCACGGTGCTCGTCGACTGCCGCCGGGCCACGCTCGATCCCGGCCCGCCCGTGTCAATCACCGTCATCGCGACGGTCGGCTCGGGCGTAGCTCCGAGCCCACCCGCGTTGACCAACGTCGCCACCGTGACGACATCGACGCCGGAAGAAGTCACCGGGAACAACACCGATGACGCCATCGTGAACGTGCAGACCGACGCCGACCTCGGCATCACCAAGACACACCCGATCACGCCCGGCCCCGTGCTTGCCGGCACCCAGGTCGAGTTCGAGATGGTCGTCACCAACGCCGGCCCGAGCGATGCGTCCGCTGACGTCACCGTCACCGACACGTTGCCCGCCGGATTCAGCTACCTGTCGGTTCGTGGCCCGTGGACGTGCGCACCACGCCTGGCCAACCGTCAAGTCATTGTCTGCACCAAACTCGGTGGGGGGCTGGTAGCGGGCGCGACCGCCGAGTCGCTGTTCATGCTGACCCAGATCGATCCGACGATGGACGCCGGCACCTACCGCAACACCGCTGTCGTCGACTCGCCGACACCCGACACCGTTTCCGGCAACGACACGGCCACCGACGACGTGAACATCGGCAACCAGGCCGACCTGAAGATCGTCAAATCGCACGACGACGACCTCGTGCGCATCGGCGAGAACCTCGTGTTCACGCTGGCGGTGTCGAACGCCGGCCCGTCGGAGGCTCGCGGCGTGTTCGTCACCGACACCCTGCCAGCAGGCCTGACGCTCGTGAGTGTCGTCGGCGCCGACGACCCATCCACGTGGGACTGTTCGGCTACCACCGGCCAGCAGGTCGACTGCACCCTGACCGGGCCGCTCGCGGCCGACACCGACGCCGAGAAGATCTTGGTCACCGCGCTCGTCGAACCCGAGGTGTTCCCGACGATCTCCAACACGGCGGTCGTGTCGAGCACCACTCCCGAACCGGATCCCGATCCGAATCCGAACACCTCGACCGACGTGGTGAACGTGCCGCGACTCGTCGACCTCTTCATCACCAAGACCCACGCCGAACCCGTAAAGGTCGGTCAACCGATCGTGTACACCTTGACGGTCGGCAACAACGGTCCGATCGACGATGACGCCGTCGTCACGGTCACCGATCCGATCCCGTTCGGTCTGCGGGTCACTGATGCGACCTCCGACATCGCCGATTGTTCGATCACCGGTGGAGTTGTCACCTGCACCAAGGACGATGGCCTGGCGTTGGACGAGACGTTCGAGATCACCGTGACGGCTGATGTGCTGCCCGGCGCCTATCCGTCAGTCACGAACAAGGCCACGGTGTCGTCGCCCACCGACGACAAGGATCTGACGAACAACACCGCCTCCGACCCGGCCGTGGTGCCACCGCTCGTCGACCTCGCGATCACCAAGACGCACGCCGGAGCAGTCCAGGTGGGTGGGCAGATGACCTACACCGTAACCGTGAGGAACAACGGTCCAACGCCCGACCCGGGGCCGGTCCGCATGCTCGACACGTTGCCGGGCTCGCTGACGCCGGTGTCGGCAACCGCCGACGGCATGGCATGTGACATCACTGGCCAGACCGTCACCTGTCAGGCACTCGCCCCGCTCGCCGTCAACGCACAATTAATGATCACGATCGTCGTCGACGTCGGCCCGGGTGCGTTCCCGTCGGTGTCGAACACCGCCATCGTCACGACGCCGGGCTGTTCGATCGGCCCGGCTGCGACCGCCGACACGGCATGCCCTGACACCGATCTCCGTAACAACACTGCGACCGACGTTGCTCCAGTGGCCCCGCTGATCCTGCTGCAACTCACCAAGACGCTCGCTTCGCAGGAGGGTCTCAATGCCACCTGGAACTTCGGCGTCCGCAACGTCGGGAAGAACGCGACGATCCAGCCGATCGTGCTCACCGATGCGCTGCCTGCCGGGCTCGTCTATGTCTCAGCACAGGGTGACGGATGGGCATGTACGAATGCTGCGAACGTCGTGACCTGCACGTACCCCGCCGTAGTGGCAGCAGGTGCTACCGCATCACCGCTGCAGATCGTGACATTGGTGACGGCGAGCGCTGGCAGCCAGGTCGTCAACGTGGCAACCGTGAACGGTGGCGGCCCCGAGGTGCCCTCAGTGACCGACAATGCGCAGGTCACCGCACCTCCCGGGGGCACATTGCCGAAAACCGGCGGCGGTGGCGGACGCGTGCTGATCCAGACTGCTCCGCTGCTGGTGTTCCTCGGCCTCGTGCTCACGATGATGTCACACGGTCGGCGCCGTCGCGTCGCCGTGGCCCGCCCAATGCGATCCTGAAGAACTGCCTCACGCGAGCTGCGACGTCACCTCTGACTGCAACTCGCCGTACTTCGCGAAGCGCTCCTCGGCGGTGCCACCGAGCGTGAAATCGGGGATGATCAACTCGTCGAAGCCCAGCTCGACGTAACGACCCAGCTCGTCGACCAACTGGTCGTTCGACCCGATGATCGAGCGTTCGCCCATGTCGCCTCCCTTGATGTTGGCGGCGAACTCGGGGTTGTCGGTGACGAAGACGAGAGCTTGAGCCGACTTCCACATCGTGTCCGGATCACGCCCGACCTGCTCGCAGGCGGCCAGCAACTTGTCGAGGGCGCCGCCGGCCATTGCCGGAGCGCCCCACGTGTTCCACTCGTCGGCGTGGCGGGCGGTGATGCGCAACATGCGTGGGCTACCCGTGCCGACGAGGATCGGGAGCGGTGATTGCACCGGCTTCGGGTCCGCGGGCGCGTCGGTGATGTCGTAGAAGTCGCCGTGGAAGTCGGTCCGGTCGTTGCCGAGCAGCGAGCGGATGACCTGGATCGCCTCATCGAACCGCGAGACCCGAGGCCCCGGTTCCTCCAGGTCGATGCCGTACGCCTTGTGTTCGTTGATCTGCCAGCCGGCGCCGATCCCGAGGACCATGCGACCGTTCGAGACGTGGTCGATCGAGGCCGCTCGGTTGGCGAGCACGGCGGGGTGGTGGACAGAAGTGGGAGCGACGAGCGACCCGAGCCGGATGCGTTCGGTGACAGCGGCGATCGCCGGGAGGATCGCCCAGCACTCGTGCACGTCGCCCGGCTCGATCGTCTCGCTGCCGGTGTTCGGCATGTAGTGGTCGGCGAACCACATGCCGAACCAGCCCTCGGCATCGACCATGCGCGGCGAGGTCGAGGATCTCGCCGGTTGGTCGGGCAGGGTTGGGCCACACGGAGAACTTCATGCGGCGACCGTAGCCTCCTCGCCGTGACCGACGACTTGTGGGAAGCCCATGCCGATTGGTGGATCGAGGGATTCACCGAGGGCGCCGACCCCGAGTACGTCGAGCAGATCCTGCCGATGGCGCTCGACGAACTGTCGGGCTTCGGCCGAGTACTCGACGTCGGTTGCGGTGACGGCCAGATCAGCCGGCTCCTCGCCACCACGGGCGTCGGCGTCGTGGGCATCGATCCGACGTGGAACCAGATCCGCATCGCACGTGAACGTGATGGGGGAGCGGCGTACGTGCGATCGGGTGCGGCCGAGTTGCCGTTCGCCGATGCGAGCTTCGATGCCGCTGTGGCGTGTCTCGTGTTCGAACACATCGACGATGTCGATGCCGCCATCGCCGAGGTGGCACGGGTGGTTCGGCCCGGTGGCCGGTTCTCGTTCTTCCTCAACCATCCGTTGCTGCAGACGCCTGGGAGTTACTGGATCGACGACCACACGGTCGATCCGCCCGAGCAGTACTGGCGTGTCGGGCCGTATCTGGCCGAACAGAGTTTCGTCGAACAGGTCGAGCACGGCGTGTTCATCCGGTTCGTGCATCGACCGTTGTCGCGTTACCTCAATGCGCTGGCGGACCACGGCCTGGTGCTCGAGCACATGATCGAGCCGGTGCCACCCGACGGCTTCCTCGCCCACGCCGAGGAGTACGCCGAAGCCGCCGCCATTCCCCGCCTCCTCTACCTCCGCCTCCGCCGCACCTGACCCACACAACCCCGAGCGATGAGCGAGCGGCCGCCATGTGGGCCCTTCGCTCATCGCTCGGGTGGGTTGGGGTGGGTCGGTAGGGTGACGGGGTGGCCGACATCGTGCTGATCACCGGGTTGTCGGGGGCCGGGCGCTCGGGTGTGGCCGATGTACTCGAGGATCTCGGGTGGTTCGTCGTCGACAACCTGCCGACGGCGTTGATCGGCACGATCGTCGAGCTCGCCGCCAAGCCCACGAGTGACATCGAACGACTCGCGCTGGTGGCCGGTCGCCAACATGCCGAGGTGCTCACCAAGGTCGGCGAGCTGCGAGCCGCCGGCCACGACCTGCGCATGGTGTTCCTGGACGCATCCACGCCTGAGCTGGTTCGTCGTTACGACGCGACTCGTCGCCGCCATCCGCTCGCCGACGAGACCGACGGCCTGGTGGAGTCGATCGAACTCGAACGATCGATGCTGGAACCGGTGCGCGCCGCCGCCGACCTCGTGATCGACACGAGCGACCTGAACGTGCATCAGCTCAAGGAGCGCATCGGCCACGCCTTCGACACCGCGACGGGGTCACGGCTCCAAGTGGCAGTGGAGAGCTTCGGGTTCAAGCACGGCCTGGCGCTCGATGCGGACATCGTGATGGACGTGCGGTTCCTGCCGAACCCGCACTGGGAGGACGATCTGCGGCCATTGACCGGCCACGACCCCAAGGTGCGCGACTTCGTGTTGGAGACCGCTGCGGGTTCCGCGTTCGTCGACCAGTTCGACGCGCTGCTCGGCGACGCTCGTGCCTCAATACCAGGCCGAGGGACGCAGCTACCTGACGGTGGCAGTTGGCTGTACCGGCGGCCGCCACCGGTCGGTCGCCGTCGCCGAGGAGTTGGCGGCCCGCCTGCGTCAGCGTGGCGTGGCGGTTCGTGCCTCCCATCGTGACGTCTCGCGCTGAGTCGTTTCCGGCCGGGGATCGGCAGCGAACTACAGTTGCAGTCGGACAACGTCGTTTCCCCCACCTGCCAGGAGGCACCCAGTCATGACGATCAGAGTCGGCATCAACGGTTTCGGACGCATCGGACGCAACTTCTTCCGCGCCGCCAAGGCGAGCGGGCGCCGATTTCGACTTCGTGGCGGTGAACGACCTCGGGTCGATCGACACGATGGCACACCTCCTCCAGTACGACTCGGTACTCGGGCGGTATCCGCAGAAGGTGTCGGCGACGAAGTCGAGCATCAAGGCGGGCAGCGACACACTCCAGGTGCTCAGCGAGCGCAACCCGGCCGATCTGCCATGGGGTGAACTCGGCGTCGACGTGGTGATCGAGTCGACCGGCTTCTTCAACACCCGTGACGCCGCGAGCGCCCATCTCGACGGTGGCGCCCCGCTCGTGATCGTGTCGGCGCCGTGCACGAACGCCGACGCCACGTTCGTGTACGGCGTGAACCACAAGGACTTCCGGTTCAGCCAGCACAAGGTGATCTCCAATGCCAGCTGCACCACCAACTGCTTCGTGCCGATGGTCAAGGTGCTCGACGACAACTTCGGCGTCGAGCAGGGCCTGATGACCACGATCCACGCCTACACGGGCGATCAGAACCTCGTCGACGGACCGCACTCCGACCTGCGCCGCGCCCGTGGCGCGGCGATCAACATCGTGCCGACCTCCACGGGCGCGGCCCGAGCCACCTCGCTCGTGATGGAGTCGATGAAGGGCAAGCTCGACGGCACCGCCCTGCGAGTGCCGATCCCGACGGGCTCGCTCACCGACTTCACCGCGACGCTGAAGAAGTCGGCCACGGTCGAGGAGATCAACGCCGCGTTCGCGGCCGCGGCGAAGAAGGAACTCAAGGGTGTGCTCAAGTACACCGAGGATCCGATCGTGTCGAGCGACATCGTCACCGACCCGCACTCGTGCATGTTCGACGCCGGGCTCACGATGAGCATGGGCAAGCTCGTGAAGATCAACGGCTGGTACGACAACGAGTGGGGCTACTCGAACCGCCTCGTCGACCTCACGGCGTTCACCGGCGCCAAGGTCAAGCGCTGACCGCGATGAGCAAGACCCCCTCCGCCATCCCGACGCTCGAGGATCTGGAGGCGACGCTCGGTGGTCTGAGCGGCAAGCGGGTGTTGGTGCGAACCGACTTCAACGTGCCGCTCGACGATGACGGGGCGATCACCGACGACTTCCGGATCCGCGCCGCACTGCCGACCATCGAATGGCTGTCCGAACGCGGTGCCACGGTGGTCACGGCCAGCCACCTCGGGCGACCGAAGGGGGCACCGGACCCGAAGTACTCGATGGATCCGGTGCGCGCTCGCCTGACGGAACTCGCTCCGGGTGTGGAGCTGCTCGAGAACCTTCGCTTCGACCCCGGCGAAACGGCCAACGATCCGGCCTTCGTGGCGACGCTCGTCGACGGCATCGACGCCTACGTCAACGATGCGTTCGGGGCTTCGCACCGGGCGCACGCGTCGATCGTCGGGCCGCCGCAGTTCGTTCCGTCGGCGATGGGCCGTCTCTTGCAGAAGGAGGTCGAAGTACTCCTCGGCCTGCGCAACAACCCGAAGCACCCGTTCGTCGCCGTGCTCGGTGGGGCGAAGATCTCCGACAAGCTCGGTGTGGTCGAGGCGCTGCTCGAGGTCGTCGATTCGCTCGTGATCGGCGGGGCGATGTGCTTCACGTTCTTCGCCGCGCAGGGTAACCCCATCGGCGACTCGCTGTTCGAGCCCGACCAGGTCGACACGTGCAGGCGATTGCTCGCACAGGCCGGAGCGAAGGGCAAGACCATTCACCTGCCAGAGGACATCACCGGCGTGGATGCTCGCGGCGAGTACGCCACGTTCGGCACCCGGCTGCCCGACGGGGCCAAGGGGTTCGACATCGGCCCAGGGTCGGCTGCCGCGTTCACCGACGTGATCATGGATGCGCGCATGGTCTTCTGGAACGGGCCGATGGGAATGTTCGAGGACGAGCGCTTCGCCAACGGCACGCTGACCGTGGCGCATGCGATGGCCGACACGAAGGCGTTCACGGTGGTCGGCGGCGGCGATTCCGCGGCGGCGCTCGCCCAGTTCAAGCTCGACGACGACGTCGACCACGTTTCCACTGGCGGCGGCGCCAGCCTCGAACTCCTCGAGAATGGTGACCTACCCGGGCTGGCGGCTCTACGCGCCTGCCGTTCGTGAAAGGAATCTGATGACACGACGTCCGCTCATCTCCGGCAACTGGAAGATGAACCTCAATCACTACGAGGCGATCCAGACCGTCCAGAAGCTGTCGTATCTCGTGCCGAAGGAGACGCTCGAGGCGGTCGACGTCAGCATCCATCCTCCGTTCACGGACATTCGCAGCATCCAGACAGTGATCGAGAGCGAGGACTTCGACTTCCACCTCGGAGCGCAGCACTGTCACTGGGAGGACTCGGGTGCGCTCACGGGTGAGGTGTCGCCCGCCTTCCTCGCCAAACTCAACGTCATCTACGTGATCGTCGGACACTCCGAGCGACGCGAGATCTTCGGTGAGACCGATGAGATGGTGAACCGCAAGGTTGCCGCCATCCAGGCGCACGGCATGACTCCCATCATGTGCTGCGGCGAGACGCTCGGCGAGCGCGAGGCGGGGGAGACCGAATCAAAGGTGCTCGGCCAGATCGAAGCCGGCCTCGCGGGTCGAACGAACGAACAGATTGCGTCGCTCGTGATCGCCTACGAACCGATCTGGGCGATCGGGACGGGCAAGACCGCCACCTCCGACGATGCGCAGACCGTCTGCGCCGCCATCCGCAGCAAGATCCGCGAGATGACCGACGACGTGACCGCTGACGCCGTTCGCATCCAGTACGGCGGATCGGTCAAGGCCGCCAATGCCACCGAGCTGATGGGGCAGCCCGACATCGACGGCGCGCTCGTCGGCGGGGCCAGCCTCGACCCCGACGAGTTCGCCAAGATCGTCCAATTCGACACCTGACCGAATGAGACGCTGGGTCTGACCCCGCGGCTCATTTCGGGCGTTGCTACCCGTTGGTAACCCGGCACTGCTATGGTCGGGGTCCTTCGAGCCACCGGGGAGGGGGTTCGAAGAGGTTGACCCGTGGTCGAACGCCGGCACTGCCGGGCGGTTCCCGCAACGACATGCTTCCCACATTTCCATCCAATTACCAGGAGGACACATACGTGAACACGACACGACGGGGATCCAAGCTCCTCGCACTCGTCGCCGCGTCGGCCCTTGTCGTCGCGGCCTGTGGCAGCGACGATGATGGCGGCTCGAGCAGCGGCGATTCGACACCCGCAGGGGAAACCACCGACACCACCGCAGGTGAAACCGAGACCACCGAAGGCGAAGCGGTCGAGGGTGCCGACGGAGGCACACTGATTTGGGCGCACGAGCAGGAACCGCCGGACCTGCACCTCGACGACCCTGAGAACAACCTCTCGATCGTCTCGTGGATCCGCTCCGCGCTCATCGAGGGCCTGTACGGCATCTCCGGTTCGACGGAGTACTACCCCGAACTGCTCGCGAGCGAAGCCGAGATCACCGAGAATGCCGATGGTTCCGTCACCGGCGTGTACACGCTGCGCGAGGGACTCACCTGGAGCGACGGCGACGACCTCACCGCCGACGACGTCAAGTTCACCTTCGACGCCCTGATGGCGACCGACGGCACCGACGAAGAGGGCGAGCCCGCCTATGTCTACCTGCTCGGCAGCCGCGTGGGCTACGACACGGTCACCGACTTCACCGTCGACAGCCCCACCCAGTTCAGCATCACCTGGTCGGAGTTCTTCGCCGGCTACCCGGCGGTGCTCACCGAGGTCTATCCGATGCACGTGTTCTCCGCCGATCCGGTCGAGGCCGCGACGCAGTTGAACGATGCACTGCGCGAGTGGCAGATCGACGGGGCACCGATCCCGTCGTCCGGCCCGATGAACTTCGACTCGTGGGAGAAGGGCGTCCAGATGAACCTGGTGCGCAACGACTCCTACCACGGCTCGAACAGCCCCGACGCCGTCAACAAGGGCGTCGCATACGTGGACGGCGTGCAGATCAACTTCGTCACCGACACCGATGCGCAGATCAACGCGCTGAAGGCCGGCGAAGCACAGATCATCATGACCCAGCCGCAGCTGGCGTTCGAGGACCTCGCTTCGACCGAGGGTTTCACCGTCTCCAGCGAGCCCGGGCCGGTCTTCGAGCACTGGGGTCTCAACACCCAGAACGTGCACCTGAAGAAGCCCGAAGTGCGTGAGGCCCTGGCCTTCGCCATGAACAAGGCCGAAGTCATGGAGGGTCTGTACACGCCGTTGTTCGGCGACACACTGCCCGCCGAAGGCCTCGGCAACGTCTACTGGTTGTCGAACCAGACGCCGTACGTCGACCATGCCGGTGAGGCCGGTTACGGGGCAGGCGACGTCGAGTCGGCCGCTGCCGCGCTCGAGTCGGTCGGCTACGCGCTGAACGGTGATGGCCTCTACGAGCATCCCGAAGACGGTGTGCTCTCGCTTCGTGTCGGAACGACCGGCGGCAACCGCCTCCGCGAGATCCAGCAGGAACTGATCCAGGCCCAGATGAAGGAAGCCGGCATCGACATTGTCATCGACAACGTCGAAGGCGCCGACTACTTCAGCGCTCAGCCGTTCAGCGAGGACGCGCTGCTGTGCTCGTCGACCGTGGGCGCCGAGGGCAACTGTGGCGTGTGGGACATCGCCCAGTTCGCCTGGGTCGGTGGGCCGTGGCCCGGCGGTGGTACTCCGAACTACAGCATCGGTGTCGGCGAAAGCCCGTACGGATGGGACAACGCGGAGTTCAACACCAAGGCTGCTGAGTGCGACGCCACCATCGACGACGATGCACGTGCCGAGTGCTACAACGTGCTCGACCAGTACGTGACCACACTCGAAGTGGACCCGAACGGCCTGTTCCTGCTGCCGATCACGCAGAAGCCGTCGTTCTACGGTTACACCTCCGACCTCGCACAGGCAGGCGTCGCTCCCGACGCCCAGGGTGCCGGTCCGCTGACCAACGTCGCCGACTTCCAGTTCGCGGAACTGATCAGCGCAATGTGATGTACTTGTCGGGGACCCGCTTCGGCGGGTCCCCGACCCGTACCCCCACCCCGTTCGGCTCTTCCTGAAACGGCAGTCTTGTTCGCTTACATCACCCGTCGAGTGCTGGCAACCATCCCGTTGCTGATCATCGCGCTCTACCTCGTGTTCGTCGGCGTCTCGCTCACGTCGGATCCTCGAGCCGACTTCTACCTCTGCCTACCGCGCTGCCAGGACGGCTTCGACCGCATCACCGAGGTGTACAACCTCGATGTGCCGATCATCATCCGCCCGTTCGTGTGGTTCGGTGCGGTCCTTCGCGGCGACCTCGGTGACTCGAGCGCCCTCGGAGAACCAGTCTGGGACGTGATCAAGAATCGCGGGTACAACACCGCACTGCTCGCCGTCCCTGCTTTCCTCATCAGTGCCGTCGTTGCGCTGTTGCTTTCGGTCTACTCGGCCCGTCGGCCGTACACGAAGGGTGACTACTTCTTCACCGGCCTGGCGTTCCTCGGGTTGGCGTTCCCCTCGTTCGTGCTCGCCCTGCTCATCCAGAACGTCTTCGGCGTCCAGTTCGAGAACTGGTTCGGCGTGAAGCCGTTCAACACTGGTCGCAAGTCCGGTGACACGCCCCTCGAACTCCTGCGCGACATGGCGCTCCCGTTGCTCTGTCTGGTCATCTTGTCGATCTCAGCCGACTCACGATTCGGACGCGCATCGATGCTCGAAACCCTCAACCAGGACTACATCCGAACGGCCCGTGCCAAAGGCCTCAGCGAGAACGTCGTCGTGTGGAAGCACGCCCTTCGCAACGGGATGATTCCCTTGGTCACGCTCTGGGCACTGAGCCTGTCGGCGCTGCTCAGCGGTTCGATCGTCACCGAGTCGATCTTCTCCTGGCCGGGGCTCGGCCCGGCGTTCCTCCAGGCGCTGGGCGACACCGACCTCGATCTGATTCTGGGAATCGTGCTCTTCACTGGCATCATCACGGTGGTGTTCAACCTGGTCGCCGACGTGCTGTACGGTGTCCTCGACCCCCGGATCAGGCTCGGTTAGGCGGCGATGGCCGACACACTCGAAGGCCTCGAGACATCCTCGGGCCCACCCCAGAGGGTCCCGATCTTCGTCCCCGGTGAGGTCGAGGGTCTCACCAATGCTCCGCAGTCGTTCGGACGGCTCGCGTGGCGACGGTTCCGACGCCACAAGATGGCCATCTTCGGTGCTGTCGGTCTGGTTGCGATCATCGTGTTGTTCATCGTCGGTCCGATGTTCTCCGATTTCGCCTTCGACGAGCGGAACATCACCGACCGACTCCAAGGCCCGTCGCTCAAACACTGGTTCGGTACCGACGAGATCGGCCGAGACCTGTTCGTGCGTACGGCACAGGGCGGCCGGTACTCGATCCTCATCGGATTTCTCGTCGCCGTCATGGCGACCTCCATCGGAACCCTCCTCGGTGCCATCGCCGGATTCTTCGGCGGCTGGATCGACGGCGTGATCTCGCAGCTGATCAACCTGTTCCTGATCGTGCCCGCGCTGATCGCCCTGTCGGTGTTCTCCCAGAACTTCGGACGCGACGCATTGGGCATGTCCATCATCCTGGCGGTGCTGCTCTGGACCCGCATCGCGAGAGTGGTGAGAGGCGTCGTGTTGTCGATCAAGGAGCAGGAATTCATCATGGCAGCCCGCGCCGCCGGCGCCGGCAACACGCGCATCATCGTTCGCCACGTGCTGCCGAACGTGGTCGGCCAGATCGCCGTCGAGGTGACGCTGCTGCTCGGGACGACCATCGTGCTGGAGAGCACCCTGTCGTTCCTCGGGCTCGGCGTGCAGCCGCCCAACGCGTCGCTGGGAACCCTGGTGGCTGACGCCAAAGGCAGCATCGAGAGCGACCCGATCCGCGTGCTGATCCCGGGTTTCTGCATCGTCTGGATCGTGCTGTGCGTCAACTTCCTCGGTGACGGCCTGCGCGACGCACTCGACCCGCGTTCCAAGGACGAGCGGGGCTGAGGTGAACAGCGAACCGTTGTTGTCAGTGAAGGACCTGAGTGTCGCGTTCAGGACGCCTGACGGACTCGTTCGAGCGGTGATCGACTCGACCTTCGAGATCCACCCCGGAGAAGTGCTCGCCGTCGTCGGCGAATCGGGATCGGGCAAGTCGGTGACTGCGTTGGCGCTGATGCGGCTCCACGCGAAGAATGCCGAGATCACCGGCGAAGTCCGTTTCCAGGGCCGCGACCTGTTGGCGATGAGCGACGACGAGATGCGGGCCATTCGTGGGAGTGACATCGCCATGATCTTCCAAGATCCGATGACGGCGATGAACCCCGTGTTCAGTGTCGGCTCGCAGATCGTCGAGGTGATTCGACTTCACAGCGGCGTCACCAAGCAGGGGGCCTGGGATCGTGCCGTCGACTTGTTGAACCTGGTCGGTGTTCCGGATCCCAAGGCTCGTGCGTCGCAGTATCCGCACGAGTTCTCGGGTGGGATGCGTCAGCGGGCAATGATCGCCATGGCCATCGCCAACGATCCCAAGCTGCTGATCGCCGACGAGCCGACGACGGCGCTGGACGTCACGGTGCAGGCGCAGGTGATGGAGGTGCTGCGAGACGTCCAGAGCGCGACAGGATCGGCGATGATGTTGATCACGCACGACCTGGGTGTGGTCGCCGGGAGCGCCGACCGTATTCAGGTGATGTATGCCGGACGGGTCATGGAGACGGGGACGGTCGACGAGATCTTCTACGAGACCTCCAACCCGTACACCCGGGCGCTGCTCGATTCGATCCCGGATCTCGAGGGAACCAAGGACACGTTGCACCCGATTCCGGGCAATCCGCCGAGTTTGTTGAATCCTCCGTCGGGCTGCGGGTTTCGACCGCGTTGCGCCTATGCGGACGACACGTGCGCCGAATCGGTGCCGACGCTGGACTCCATCTCTGATGGCCACGCAAGTCGATGCCATCACATCGCCGACCTGTTCGCCCCACGAGAGGTGCCGGCATGACCGACTCCGACACGTCGGCTCCGGTCCGCACGCCGTCCGTGGCTGCCGGGCCCGGTTCCCCGCCGGTCCTCAGCGTGCGGAACCTCGTGAAGGAGTACCCGATCCGTGCGGGCGTGTTCCGTCGCCAGGTCGGTTCGGTGAAGGCGCTGTCCGACGTGTCGTTCGCCGTATACGAGAACGAGACCCTGGGGGTGGTCGGTGAGTCCGGATGTGGCAAGACCACCCTGGGACGGTCGATTCTCCGCCTGGTCGAGCCGACATCCGGGACCGTGATGTTCGGTGACGAAGATGTGACGCTGGCATCCAAGAAGCACCTCCGCCATCTGCGCAGCAAGTTGCAGATGGTGTTCCAGGACCCGTACGCCTCGCTGAACCCTCGCATGCCGATCGGTGACACCGTGAGTGAGCCGATGCGCATCCACGGTGTCGGCAAGAAGGAGGCCGCCGAGCGATCGGGTGACCTCCTCGAACGAGTCGGGCTCCTCGCTGAGCACGGCAATCGCTACCCGCACGAGTTCTCCGGCGGCCAGCGCCAGCGCATCGGAATTGCGCGTGCGCTCGCGCTGCGACCGAAACTCATCGTGCTCGACGAACCCGTGTCGGCGCTCGACGTCAGCATCCAAGCCCAGGTGCTGAACTTGCTCGACGAGATCCAGGACGAGTTCCAGCTGAGCTACATGTTCATCGCACACGACCTCTCGGTCGTGCGGTACACGAGCGATCGAGTGGTGGTGATGTATCTCGGCTGTGTCGCGGAGATCGCCGACAGTACGGCGCTGTACGAGACTCCGGCGCATCCGTACACGCACTCGCTGCTGTCGGCCGTGCCGATCGCCGACCCGCGACGTGAGCGCAACCGCGAGCGCATTCTGCTCCAGGGCGACGTGCCGAGCCCCGCGAACCCGCCGAGCGGTTGTCGGTTCCACCCACGGTGTCCCTTGGCGCAGGATCGCTGTCGCCAAGAGGTTCCGGAACTTGTCGAGGTCGCCCCGGGCCATGAGGTTGCGTGCCACTTCCCGTTGGCCGCCGGCGAGTCGTTGCTCGAACGCGTCGCGCAGTCCTGACGCCCCGATCGTGACCGACGCTGCGGAACAGCATCTCACGCTGCATTCCAGTTGGCACGGGATCGTGTTCAGCTACTTGGGCGCAGTGGCAGTGCTCGTGGCGGGCCTGGTCGCAATGGTCGGCGCCGGCGCCAAGGTAGTGCCCGTCGGATTGTTGATTGTCGGGATCGTGCTCGTGGTCGGTGTCGCAGTCGACTATCCGATCTCGACGCGGTTCACCGTCGACGGCGTGCAGCGACGTGCGCTGGCGCGGCATCATCTCATCCGGTGGGCGGCCGTCACAGCACTGTCGAGAGCGAGGCCGTCGATCCGGGTTGCGCAGCGCGGCTTGGCCCTTGGAGGCCTGACCGCTGTCGTCGGTCGACGGAACTACCTGCTGGTCGACCGAGTCGAGTCCGGCGGAGAGTACGACCGGCTCGAGTCGCTGCTCCGCAGCTGGAGTGTCGACCTGGGACTCGGGATGCGGCCGAGTGACAACGTCGTGCCGACGTGGATGTACCGTCGGAAGCGGTGGGCACCGGACGAGGCCGCCGACCGGTAGGATCGTCGATCGTGCGTGACGTCATGCTCTACCTCACCCTGGCCCTCAACGTGGTCTCGATGGGCGCCCTGATCGCCGGCATCCTGATGCACAGCGGTCGTGGCGGTGGCCTGTCCGACATGTTCGGCGGAGGCGGCGGCGCGGCACTCGGATCCACGGCGGCCGAGCGGAACCTCAACCGGATCACGTTCGTGTTCGCGCTGATCTGGCTGTTCACCGTGATGGCGCTTCCGTTCCTGTACGAGTAATCGCGGTCAGACCGGGTGGCGCTGAGCGCTCGGCGAGATAGGGTCTGGGATCCACACCACGTCGGAGTGGCGGAATGGCAGACGCGCTAGCTTGAGGTGCTAGTGCCCTACTAATGGGCGTGGGGGTTCAAGTCCCCCCTCCGACACCAGCAAACGCCGTTCTCGTGAACTCGTTGGGGAATAGTTCGGCAACGAGTTCACGAGTTTGCGGCGCGGCTGATCGGTACGTGAATCGGCCGACATGGTCCTCCGACGCCAGCAAATGCCGTTCTACTGAACGGGTACGACGCGAAGACGCGTACGTGACTCTTGCGTCGTGTTGACGGCGGCGCGAGGTTGATCGCAGACGGTTCAGGCGGATTCCCGCACCAGCTTCCCGTGCCCGTTCGACCGAGTCGAAGTTGGAACCCCAGGTCACCGGCGTCGAGCCGGGGCAGCGAATGTGCTGTGTCGGCTGCGGGGAGCCGGCCCGTCGGGCTGGTGTTGCTCGCTCTCGACGTAACGTCGACCGCCCGGACGCGCGGTGATGCCATGGAGCACCACGCTGAGCAGCACCGTCAGAACCACGGTGGCGACGGCTTGGTTGACTTCGGGCAAGGTCTCTCCCAGCTCCTCGATGGCAAGCAGAGCGAACACGACCGAGGCGAGTCCGCGCGGGCCGAACCACCCGATGAACGCGATGCTGGGTCGGTCAAGTCCCGACCGCACGAGGCTGAGCGCAACCGGGAGCATCCGGATGATCGTCAGACTGGCGAACGCGTACAGCACGGTTCGCCAATCGAGATGCTCGAACGCCAGCGGGACGAGGATGGCACCGAACAGGAACCAGACGACGAGCGCGAGGAGTTCACCGCCGAGTTCGGGAAGCTCAGTAGCCGTCTCGAGGTCGACGACCTTGCGATCGAGCAGCGCCCCGAACGCGATGCCGGCGACGAACGCGGCGATGAATCCGTTGGCGTCGAATGCCAGCGCCACAGCGAACGCCGCGATGGCGATCGCGAGGGTGGCCAACCTCCTACCGCCGATCTCGATCCAGTTGTGGCGGGCTGCGGCGGAGATGAGCATCGCCCCGACGATCCCGAGGGCGATGCCGACGATGACGCCGCCGCCGAGCTCGCGAAGTGCCGTCCCGGCTTCGAATGACTCGCTCTCGCTCACGATGCCGAGTTGGCTGGCGGCCACGGCCAGCATGAACACGACGATCGGTGTCGCGATGCCGTCGTTGAGGCCACTCTCGACGTTGAGTGCGCGCCGGGGGCGCAGCGGGATGCGTTCGTCGTTGATCACCGCCACGCTGAGCGCGGCATCTGTCGGCGCCAGCGACGCACCGACGAAGCCGGCCAGCGCCCACGGGAGGCCACCGAGTACCCATCCCGCCAGCACGCTGCCGAGGATCACCGAGAGCAGGAGGCCGACACCGAGTAGCCGCACGGGGATCGCCAGGTCGCGCCTGAGCTCGGCAACGTTCACCCTCGATGCATCTGAGAAGAGCACGAGCGCCAGCGTGACCTCGGCAATCACGTGGACCGAGGCGGTGTCGACGTCGACGGTCAGTGGCCCCCAGTCGGGGTTCGCCAACACGTATCCGGCGGCGGCGAATACGAACGGGCCGGTGATGTCGTGCCGCGCCAAGGCGCCTGAGACGATCGACCATCCGAGCACCAGGAGCGCGAGAACGGCAATTGCCGACTCGGTCATGATGTCATCAACGTGCCATGCGGTCGGTACCAGGTCGGTGTCATGGAATTCGGTCTGCTCTCGACCTCAGTCGAGGAGGAACCAGCCTCGCACTTGGGCTTCGTGGTCGATGTACCGTTCGCCGGACACGTCGACGACGACCTTGTCGATCGTCCCGCCGGTGAACTCGAACGGCGCGGTGTAGGCAGGTGTCACCGGTGAAGCGTCGTCGCGGCCGACGCAGATGCCGTCGCCGACCGGGCAGAACCATCCGGGCTGCGTGATGAGTTCGCCACCGCCGACTGCCTCGTCGTCGATGTAGAGCGTGAGCGTGCCCTTGGCTCCCGGCATGGCCGGATCATCGCTCCGACCGGTCATCTCGAACTCTGCGGACAGCACGTGCGCTCCCGGTTTCGAGGTCGCGATCGGACTCGATCGTCTCGAGGGTCGAGCCGACCCAGTTGTACGCATAGGTGAGTCGCCGGTTCTGCACGTACAGGCTGTGACCACCACTCACTCCGCCCTGTGCGTACACCACCCCTTCAGCATCGTCGGCGTCGACGTGCACGCCCGCGGCGATCGTGTACGAGCGGCCGGCGGTCTGGACACCGGACTGTTCCGGCACCGCGGCGCAGTCGGGGTAGTAGATGTAGCGGTCGCGGTCGGGCGCTCCGCTGGGTCGGTCGGAGGTCGTGAGTTCGAGTGCGGTGCGGTCGTCGAGCGGGAGTGCCTGGTACTGGTCGGCGAGTTCGAACCAGCGTGCGATCAGTCTCGTCAGTCGGTCGGGCTCCTGATCGGCGAGGTTGGTCGACTGCGAACGGTCGACAGCGACGTGGTAGAGCTCCCAGACGTCGTCGTCGAAGTGGCCCCACCCGCTGAGCGGTGGATGCAGCGTGCATGCCAGCCAACCGTCTTCGTAGATCGCCCGTTGGCCCAGCATGGCGTAGAACTGCGTGTTCTTGCCGGGTGCGGCCGGGTCGGTGAGGGTGGCGGCGAAGCTCTCCCCTTCGATCGGGCTCTGGGCGAACCCGTTCAGTTGTTCGGGCGGGGTGACGCCGAGCAGGTCGTAGATCGTCGGGACGAGGTCGACGGCATGGATGTACTGATCCCGCACGGCGTCCTGTGCGGCGACCTTGGCCGGCCACGCGACGAGGCACATGTCGGCGATGCCGCCTTCGAAACCGGCCCACCGCTTCCAGTAGGGGAACGGCGTGTCGAATGCCCAGGCCCAACCGGTGTTGTAATGGTTGTAGCTCTCGGTGCCGCCGAGTTCGTCGATGCGCTCCAGCGACATCTCGGGTGGCGTGGGTACGCCGTTGAAGAAACGCATCTCGTTGAAGGTGCCATTCGGTCCGCCCTCGCCACTCGCGCCGTTGTCGGACACGACCACGATGATCGTGTTGTCGAGTTCGCCTGACTGCTCGAGGAAGTCGATGACCCGAGCGACCTGGGAGTCGGTGTACTCGACGTAGCCGGCGAACACCTCGGCCATTCGGATGAAGAGACGCCGTTCGTCGTCGGACAACGAATCCCACGGGCGAACCGTGTCGAGCATCGGCCACGGCTGCCCGTTCGGACCGGTGGTCGCGGGTTCACCGTGCGGATTGATCCCGGACAGCTCGGTGTCGGGCGGCAGGAGCCCGAGTTCCTTCTGGCGTGCGAGGATCTGGTCGCGGATCGCCTCGTAGCCGTCGTCGAACACGCCGTGGTACTTGTCGGCCCACTCCTTGAACACGTGGTGGGGGGCGTGGGCCGCGTCGAGGGAGAAGTACATGAAGAACGGCTTGTCGGGATCGATCACCTTCGCGTCGCGGATGAACCGGATCGCCTGGTCCGACAGGTCGGCAGCGATGTGGTAGCCCTCCTCCGGCGTGGCGGGCGCGTCGATCGGGTGGTTGTCGTGCACCAGGTCCGGATACCAGCAGCTCGACTCCCCACCGAGGAAGCCGTAGAACCGTTCGAATCCCCGACCCAGCGGCCAGCGCTTCTTCCAGGCGGCCATTCCCGTCTCTTCACCGGGTGTCAGGTGCCACTTGCCGACGCAGTAGGTGTTGTAGCCGTGCTCGACGAGGACTTCGGAGATGAACCCGTTCTCGAACGGGATGCGCGTCGAGATGCCCGGGAATCCGGCGCTCAACTCGGCGATCGTCGCCATGCCGTTGGAGGTCGCGTTCCGGCCGGTCAGGATCGAGGCGCGGGTGGGCGAGCACAGTGCGGTGGTGTGGAAGTTCGAGTACCGAACACCCATGTCGGCGATCCGTGTCATCGTCGGCGTCTGAACGGGTCCGCCGAAGCAGTCCATCGTTCCGAATCCGATGTCGTCCCACACGATGAACAGCACGTTCGGCGCGCCCTGCGGGGCTTTCGGCGCCAGGAACGGCGCCCAGTCCGGGGTCGAGTCACGTACGTCGAGCGCGATCTTCCCTGCGAATTCCTTGGTCATGAATGCCCTCGAGTCGTGGTGGGGTGTGCGGGTGCGGACCGTCTCTCGCGATCACCGTCGCTCCATCGCCACTGTAGGTCGATCGCCCATCTCGGACGATTCCTTCCTCGGGACCACCTCCAGCGCGGGCGATCCGGCGGGTCACCCGCGCCGGGCAGAGTGCGGTCAGCCGACCGGTTCCACCTCGGGGAACGTCCACGTACCGTCGAGGATTTGGGGGCGCGGTCGGTACAACCGGACGGTGTAGTTCCAGCCGTCCATGAGGTCGAGGCAGTTCGGGCGGCCATCGCCGCAGCCTCCCAGGTGAACGATCGTCGATCCGTCCGTTGCGCGTTCGGCGGTGAACTGGTTGATGCTGCAGCGCTTGGCCGGGTCTGCGTCGAAGAATCCTCGAGCGTTGTAGATCGAGATCGACCAGAATCCGTCGACCGGCACGTCCCGCACGATGATGCGGTACTCGCCGACCGGCAGTCCTGGCTCCACGGTGACGTAGGAGGCTTCCTCCTCGGGAAGCCCGCCCCAGCCGATCGCCGTGCCGATGAGGTGCCGGATCGGATCGACGTGGTCGCGGGATCCGAACATTCGACGCGTGTCGGGAACTGTTCGTCCGAGTTCGACCAGAGCGTTGCGGACGGCGTCGAAGGACTCCGTGTCGTAGTCGGGAATCTGCAGTGGCTCGGCTGATCCTGCAACGAGTCCCAGGCCGTCTTGGACAGCGTTCGCCGCGGCCACGTCGTCCGGATGGTGGGGGTCTGCGACGACACGCATCGCCAACAGCACGTAACGGGTGTCGAAGTCCGCGATCGAGAGCTCGTGTTCGCCGTGATCGTGGATGACCCGGTTGATGTAGTGGTCCTGGTTCACCACCATCAGCGACGCGTACCGGCCGCCGCTCTCGGGCATCGTGACGGTCGCTCCGGCAGCGAGATCGACGACGGCGAAGCTGTAGAGCGTGTCGCGATTCATGCGGACGACCGTCTGTTGATCGAGCGGCGTCGGCCCACGGTGGTGCTGCCACCGGTTGACACCACCGGCAGCCGCCATCAGGTCGGCCATCATGCGGTTCGACTCGGCGCGAACGAAAGTCTCGACGCTTACGTTCACCTTGTCGGGCACACGCTGATCACTCCCACGGGTCGTAGTTGACGACGTCGTCGGTGCATCCCTGATACATGTCCTCGAGGTCATCGGCAACGATGTGCGCCAACCCCTTCGTGTCGAGCACCAGGTTTCGATCGAGTGTCTTGGCCTTGAACTGCCACCCATCGGCCAGCTGCAACCGTTGTCCGAGTTGGGGAAGGTCGTCCATGGTCAGGTCGGCGGCCTTGTGATTCGTGTAGGTCTGCATCACCCACGTGACACCCTCGGGTGACCGCAGCAGCTGCACCGTGTTCCCCGCCAGGTACTCGTACGTCGACACGCGTCCGATCTGGCCCGGCCGATACCGCAACGCGGCCTGTCCGCCCGCCTCCGGGGTGAAGTCCGCCGGCATCTGCATGTTCGCCATGCAGTTGAACCTCAGCCCCTGGAACTCCCGAGGTTCGCCCACCAGGGCGATCCTGAGATGGTCCATCACCCACCAGCGGCGAGGGTTCTTCCACACCGCGTCCGACCCGGTCTCTCCGGCGAGCGCGTCGACATCGATCGCATCGAACAGCTCGGGCGGGCACTGGTTGAGCCCGGTCGTGTTGTACACGAGAGCGTCGAGGTGGTCCTCCTGCTTCTTCAGCAGGAAGATCTCGCCCTGTGCGTACCCTCGGGCATCGTCCACATACGCGGATTCGTCGCTCATTGTGCTGTCGTCCTGACTGCGTGCCGACGAACCGGTTGTCCGTCGAAGCCTGTCGAGAGTATGCCTCGATCGTCTCTCCGTGGCGGCGCCGGAGCGCCATCGGCTGTGGACGATTCGGCGTGGAGGTGTACGACGCCGACCGTGGAGGCCGGCGCGCACGCATCACTCGTCGCGCATCCGACGTCGAAGCAGTACGAGGATGCTCGACGCTGCAACCCAGATCGGCATGAGCATCGCGACTCCCTCGAACCTCGTGGCGGCGAGCAGCAGCACAACAGCGACAGCGAAGCTGACGGCAACGAACCAACGCGGGAACAGACCGGATCGCTTGGCCCGGGTGGCACTGACCGCGATGAACACCGCCGCAGAGCGCAGCCCGACCATCTGAGAAAGTGCCGTTCCCAGCGCCAACATCGCTCGTGCCGCCGCGATGTCGACCGTTTCGTCCTCGGCGGAGTCGACCATCCACACCATGGCGAGCTCGACGGCGGCGATCAGGAACAGCGCGGCGACGAAGAGCGATCCGGCCATCAGGTGGACGGTGGACAGGAGCGTGTTCTCGCGACCGCGGGTACCCACATAGCGGGCTCGGAGCGCCGCCATGAACCACACGAATGCGATGCCGGCAAACGGTACGACGTACAACCCGGCGATCAGCGAAGCCCGTCGACTCCCCGGATCGCTGAAGTAGTCGATCAACTCCTGATCTGTTGCGCTGAGCGGAGGACGCTGGCGGAGCAGCACCCAGCCCGCGGCGAACAGCACCGCGAAGACGAGACCAGCGACGGCTGCCGGGGACCCCCGGCTCTCGGGAGGCTGCTCGAACTCGTTCGCCATCATGGCTTCACCCTCTCCTGTGGACCCCACCCAGCCGACACCGTGACCTTCATGTGGTCTCGTTCGCCGTGGATGCGATCCGCCTTCCGCGTCGCCGACGGCCGCGCTGTTGCGCCCACAGTGTTGCTGTGCTGGCGAGGATGATCAGCACGACGTTGGTGACGAGGACGAGCAGCGCTCCCCACATGGGCTCGTCGCGACCGAGTGCGATTGCGGCGCCCACGTAGGCGGCTGCCGGGATGGTCGTGACGGAGATGGCGACACCGACGGCACCGGAACCGGGGCGCTCGAACGCGACCATCGCGGCCATGCCGGCGGCGAGGGCGACCATGATGCTGCCCGGACCGAGCTTGGTGAGTGAGGGCCCGAGAACGGTCTCGGCAAGTACGAGGTCCTCGGGGACGCGGTTGAAGATGCGCAGGAGTGCGGTGGCCACACACGAGGCCATCGCGCCGATGGCGAGGCCGATCGCGAGTGCACGAGTTCCGCGCGCGGTGAGCCACCACCGCCGTTCGACGATCCCGATCGCGCTCGCGGAGATCGGCAGGAGGTCGGGGCTGAGTGCCATCGCGCCGACGACGAGGATCGACGAACCGGTCAGCACGCCGACACCTGCCACGACTCCGGCGGCGATCATGAACAGCATGTACGCGATACGGACCTGTGCGTTGTCGTCTGCTCTGCTGACGACCTCCGCCCACACCTGCGAGTCAGGATCTGTGGCGGCGGGGCCCCGACGCCACCCGAACGGATGGATGCTCGGCACCCGCCAGAACGTCACGTCCTGCCACGGCAGCTCGAACGCGTCGAGCACATCGATCACCGCATCGGCGGCGTCGGGCTCGACCTGCGCGACCACATCGACCAGACCGTCCTCGGTGGTGCCACCCGCGACGACGTGCGCCACGCCCGGTGTCGTCGCCAGCGCGTGGCGCACGCCGGCGACCCGATCCTGTGGCACGAACACGCTGAGATGGATCACGAGTGAACCTCGGACCGAACCGGTTGACGGCGGTCGATCCGGAGTTCGCATCGCAGGGCAGGGCGCCGGCGTCGAACCTGAACGTCGTGTCGACCGGTGCGTTGCGCCATCCTCATCGGATGATTCTGTCGAGATGGTCGGGAGTCAGCCAATGTGGGCGAGCCCGATGTCCCAGCCGTCTCAGGAACGGCACCCGATTCCGCCGGATGGGTGACCGACGTGTGGAGCTCGCGAAGAGCATCACCCGAGGCGTCGGTTACGAGTGTCGTGGGTCGGTGTGTCGCCAGGCGGCCGCCGGTTCTCGTGTTCGCGTCCGGCGCGCAGGACGAGATCCCCCTTGGAAGTGAGGTGGATCGGTACTGTCGCTTCCGTGTGTCGTCGCGTCTGCTTGCTGGATCGGATGCCTGATGACGTCGCCCGCCACCGCTCGGGCCGCCGCTGTGGCTGACTCCGTCCCCGACGCCGTCGCCGGCTTCATCGCGGCCGGCGCGAGGCGTGACGAATCGACGCAGGGAGAGGTTGCTCGCCGAGTCACCGGGAGCGTCGGGATCGCAGCCTGGACGTTCATCGGCATCGTGATCGTCGCTGCGATCGCCGTGCTTGCGCTCGGCCTGCTCGCCGAGGTGGTGATCCCCGTAGCGCTGGCGGCACTGCTCGCCGTCGAGTTCAAGCCTGCCGCCGACCGTCTCGTCCGCGGCGGCCGCCGTCCGGCCGTCGCGTCGGGAATCGTCCTGCTCGGGCTCATCGCGCTGGTCGCCGTCATCGCAATCGCGTGCGTTGCGGGCGTGAGCAGTCAGTCCGCCGAGATCACGTCAGCGATCGACGACGCCGTCCAAGCGATCGCGGACGAGAGTGGCATCGACACCGCAACGATCCAGGACGTCCGTGTGGCCGTCAACGACTCGTCGGCGCTCGCTGCGCTGGGCGCTGTGACGCAGCTCGTGTCGGGTGTGAACACCCTGATCGGGCTGGCGAGCGGGTTCATGCTCGGCGCCCTGACCTTCTACTACCTGGTCAAAGACGGCACCCTGTTGCGTAGTCGCCTCCTGCAGACGGCGAACCCCGACCACACGAGCGGGCTCGACGAGTTCATCACCCAAGCGTGCAGCACCCTGCGCAGCTACGGCCGGGGGCGCACCGTGATGAGCGCCATCGTCACCAGCGTCATCGGGTTGGCAGCGATACTCATGGGCCTCCCGCTCATCCCGTCGATCCTGGTGCTCACGTTCATCGGCGGCTACATCCCCTACATCGGCGCCTTCCTGGCCGGCGCGTACGTTGCGCTCATTGCATTTGGTGAGAACGGCATCACGGCTGCCGTGGTGATCATCATCGTGTCGCTCGCGGCCAACCTCATCCTCGAGAACTTCGTCGAGCCACGAGTGATGAGCCAGAGCCTCGACCTGCACCCCATCGTGGTGGTGGTCGTGCTCGCTCTCGGAGGTCTGCTCGGAGGCATCATCGGGCTGCTCGTCGCAGTCCCGGCAGCAGCCGTCGCGAAGGCGGCGTTCCTGCAGATCCGCCGTTCTCGATACGAAGTCGCGAACGGCACGAGCTAGCCGACGGCATTCCACGTATCCGCCGAGCCGGTCGGTGTCGGCGATCACCGCGAACGCGATCGTTCCGGCGACCGTCGAGCACGATCTGGCGTCACTCGTCGCAACAGTCCAACGCCTGCTCCAAAACAACCACAGATCGGTCGAGTCGGCACGCTGAGGTTGTTCTGATGACGTCGTGGGGTGAGGGTGTAACTCATCCTCCGACACACGGTTGGACCCTTACGGGTTCGAGGAACCATCCGATCGAGCCGGACGTCGGTTCCGGTTGGGTGCAGCGACATCGAGCGAGTCCCGCGTCGACGCTCAGCGGCAGCGCTGACAGTCGGTAGTCTGAGCGGCATGTCGCTGCTGGAACGGATCGTGATCGATCCCGACGTGGTTCACGGGCGTCCCACAGTTCGCGGCACTCGCATGAGGGTTGCCGACGTGCTCTCTTTGCTGGCCGCAGGGGCCGGTGAGGACGAAATTCTCGAGGACTACCCGTACCTCACCTCCGAGGACATCAAGGCATGCCTCGCCTACGCAGCGGCCCAAGCCGACCACGCTGTCGTGATCGCATTCTGAGGGCGTGCGATTCCTCGTCGATGCCCAACTCCCGCCAGCGCTGGCACGCCTCATCGCTGAACGCGGCCATGTCGCGGAGCACATCACGGACATCGGACCGGGCGACGCGCCCGACCGCGATCTGTGGCGCTACACGCTCGCCCACCACGCGGTGATCGTCACCAAGGATGAGGACTTCGCCGACATGGTCGCCATGGGCGGCAACGCGCCGTGTGTCGTGTGGGTACGGGTCGGCAACACCCGGCGTGCATCGCTGGTCGCGTGGTTCGAACCGCTCATCGATCAGATCGTCACCATGGTCGAAGCAGGTGACCGTCTCATCGAGCTGCGGTGACACGCGCCGTCGGGCAGGTCCGCCTCGAGGGGCCACTCACTCGTGCCGTGGGGTGATGGTGCAACTCATCCCTCCGACACCAGATGACCAGGGCATATGCCCTGGTCATTGTGCCTTTCGCCTTCTCGTGGACTCTTTGCAGAATAGGTCCGCAAGCAGTTCACGAATTGAGTCCGAAATGGCCAGTGACCTGTGCGTACAGCTGCGCTGCGGCCTGACACGAGTATGGTCCCACTGCCTGAGCAGGGGAGATGCGGCGAGCCACTCGTCGGGCGCCCGGTCTCGATCTGGTTGACATAGACAATCTGCTATAGGCTCTCTGTGTGACGTCTGGGGCGTTGATCCGTGAAGCTCGCCAGCGTGCGGGTTTGTCGCAGACGGAGCTCGCACGTCGCGCGTCGGTAGCGCAGTCGGTGATCAGTGCCTACGAGACGGATCGACGCGAGCCCGGGCTGGCGATGCTGACCAAGCTCGTCGAGGCGGCAGGCCACGACCTGGTGGTGGAGGTGCGGCCGTCGGCGACGTTGCGGCGCGGGCTTCCCGACTCGCCGCTCGGTCGGCGCCTGCGTCGCCATCGGCGAGCCGTGATCGAGTGTGCTGCTCGGCGCGGGGCGAGCAACGTGCGGGTGTTCGGGAGTGTGGCGCGCGGCGAGGACACCGATCAGAGTGATGTCGACCTGCTCGTCGACCTTGACAGTGATGTCGGCGTGGTCGCCCTGGCTGGTCTGGCCCGCGAGATCGGTGAGATCGTCGGCGTCGACGTGGATGTGGTGCCCGCCGACCTGCTCAAGCCTGCGGTGCGCGAGCGCGTGCTGGCCGAGGCCATCTCGCTGTGAGTCGGCGCGACGATCAGCGGCTCGAGGACATCTTGGCGGCGGTCGCAGCGATCGACGACCATCTTGGTCGTGGAGCGCTCGACGACGGGCTGGTGTTCGACGCAGTCCGTGTCCGGCTCATCGAGATCGGCGAGGCCGTTCGGGCGATCTCCCCGGAGCTGCTGGATCGAGAACCAGACATCCCGTGGGTCGATGTCGCCGGGATGCGCAACCATCTGGCCCACCGCTACTTCGACACCGCACACGCCATCGTGCGGGCGACTGTCGAGCACGATCTGCCACCGCTCGTCGCAGCAGTCCGACGCCTCCTCGAACGCACCGACTGACCCGCTGGCGACGGTTCACCGAAGCTCCTCTGAGCTGGTCATTCCCGTCGTGGGGTGATGGTGCGACTCAAACCTCCGACACCAGATGACCAGGGCATGAGCCCTGGTCATTGCCGTTTTCACGAGCGAACGAAGTCCGTCGGGGACCCGTTTGTCCGCGATTTGTCAGCAAATGCCAGCGATCCTTCAGCGACCCATCTGAGAGGCTGGCAGCATGATCTTCGGTGACCACGTCAGAGCTGCCGATTCGGTGGCGCCTGCCGGGTGGATCGCAGGATCGTGCCGTGGCAGTTGGGGGACCGTTGGGGCGCTCGTGCCGAACCAGTACCGGTTGGTTCTCAGAGTGCATGCTCCCGCTCCTCGCCGGGGCGACTGGTGGTCGGACCACCGCGAGCTGTTCGAGATCGTTGTGTCAGTCGGTGAACGGCACACGTCGAGTCCGGCGCTGGCGTGGTTCGCCGTGTGGGAGGGTCACGGCTTCGACAAGGCCGCGACCCAGATCGCATGGCCCGAGCTCCCGATCGACGATGCGACCCGCCAGGCGCGCTGCCGCCCAGCTACGCCACCCAGAACCATCGAACGAGTGCCGCAACCCCGACCTGTTCTGGCCAGACGACTGGCGCTGGTTCGTCGCAACCGACGTCGACCTCTGGTCGCTCTACGTCGGAGGCGACGGTGACTTCGTCACCGAACTCGGCAGCAACGTCCCGACGCGCAGCGAGATCGTGACACTCGATCGCCAGCTCGAGATCGAGGACGCGCCGAGTGACGCGCTCTGCAGCGTCGCTCTGCATGGGCGGTGTGACGTGGGTGTAGATCTCCCTGGTGATGTGTTGTGGGTGATGTGTTGTGCTGCTGTGGTTGAGGCGCTCGCTGACGATCTTGATGTCGATGCCGGCGCTCAGAGCCAAGGTCGCCCACGTGTGGCGGAGGCCGTGGAGCGTGATCGTCGGGATCTGCTGATCGGGCTGGTCCCGATTGAAGCATCAAGCCAACACGAGGCCGACGATCACGCCTTCATCGATGCCCTGGCCGACGACGTCAGCGGTCTTCGAGAGCCGAGTCGGTTGATGGTCGACAAGATCACCACGGTCCCGCGATTCAAGCTGGGTGAACGCATCGGCCGAACGCAACGTCGGGACGGCACGCCAGTCTTTCGGCCCTGTCGCCGCGCGAGCTGCGGCGCGAGGGTGGCTGCATGACCAAGTCTGCATCACCGATTCGGACGCTCGTCGATCACGAACTGTCGATCGACGACGTCGCTGCGCTCGCCGGAGCAGGCTCGACCCAGCGCGTGTCGCTGTACCTACCGACCCACACGGCAGGCAGGGACGTCACCCAGGACCCGATCCGCCTACGTACGCTGACCAAGCTCGCGGCAGAGGAGGTCGAGAATCCGGCCATCCTCGACGCGGTTCGCGCGCTCGCCGGCGATTCCGCGTTCTGGGCCCACGGTTCCGCCGGGCTCGGAGTGCTCGTCGAGGAAGGGAACACGATTGCGATCCGGCTCTCCGAAGAAGTCGGCGAACTCGCCGTGGTCAGCGATCGGTTCCACCTCAAGCCGTTGCTGGTGGCGCTGGCTCACGCAACTCGCTTCGAGGTGCTGGCGCTCAGTCAGCACGCTGTGCGGCTCGTACGCGCATCGCAGTCAGCCGCGACCGAGCTCGGGGTTGCCGACCTGCCGTCGGGTATGCCCGAAGCGCTGCAGTGGGACGATCGCGAGCGCCAACTGCAGAGTCACTCGGCCGGTCGCGTGGGCGGAGGGCAGGTCACGGCCGGGTTCCACGGTCAAGGCGGTCGAGGCGACACGAACGTCACTGACATCCACCGATTCCTGAAGGTGGTCGATCGCGCCGTGGTCGACCACCGGATGGGCTCGACACTCCCACTGGTGCTCGCGGGCGTCGACGAGCTCGTCGCGGCGTATCGCTCGATCACTCGTTGCCAGCACGTGGTCGACGGGCACGTCCGGGGTAACCCCGAACAGCTCCGCGCCGATGAGCTCGCCGACCGCGCTCGCCCATTCGTGCAATTGTTGGCGTCAGAGCCGCAGGAGCGAGCCTGCGAGTCCTATCTCGCCGGCGTGGCCGCCACCGTCGACACGGTTGAGCAAGCGGTGATCGCAGCTGCGGCCGGCCAGGTCGCATCGATCTTCGTGCCCGCCGACGAGGCGTATTGGGGCCGCTACCGACCCGGACACGCCCTCCTCGTCGAACACAACGATCGCGAGCCCGGCGACCACGACCTCGCCGACGTCGCTGCGACAGAGACACTGCGCCACGGCGGGGACGTGTTCGCCGTTTCGGTACACGACATCCCCGGCGGCGGCACAGCTGCTGCGACGCTGCGCTACTGATCGGCTCAGGTCCGGTCGGATGGTCGACCGATGTCGCGACGCTCGACGCCGGTGATGCGGTCGACGGCAGCGCCCACCGTGGGGGCGAAGCGCTCCGGGCCGAAACGGCCGCCGAGGCCCCGACGTTCGAGATCGTCCTTTACCGGGCCCTTCATCTCCGCGATCACCAACTCGATACCTGCCCGGGCCAGAGCGTCGTCGAGGCGCACGAGTTCGTCGACGGCCGTCGAGTCGACGCTCGTGATCGGTTCCGCAGCGAGGATGACGTACTTCACCCCCTCCCGATCGGCGACGCGCGAGCGGACGTACTCGGCGAAGATCCCGGCGTTGGCGAAGAACAAGGGCGCGTCGAACCGCACGATGAGCACACCCTCGATCACCTCCCCCTGCGGATGACGGGAGAGGTCGTGGTAGCCGCGGACACCTCGGCGACGGCCCAGTTCCGCCCGGTACGGTCGCCACGCCTGGTTCACGAAGGCGACCAGTGACAGCGCCACTGCGATCACGATGCCCTCCAGCACGCCGACGAGCACAACACCGAGGAATGCCACTGCCGCCAACGCCGCGTCGAGTGGGTCCACGCGCATCAATGTGGTGAACGTGCGGAGATCGACCAGCGATGAAGCGGCGACGATCACGACCGCTGCCACGACCGCCGACGGCAGGTAGCCCGTCAGATCAGGGGCGAACAGGATGAAACCGACGAGCGCCGCGGCTCCGACGACGCCCACGAGCTGGGTTCGCCCACCGGCCTGTTCAGCGACCGGGGTGCGAGACGACGACGCCGACACCGGGAAGCCGCCGAACGCGCCCGACGCGATGTTCGACAAGCCGATCGCTCGCATTTCGTGGCTCCCCGAGACGGTGTCGCCGTGACGGACGGCGAACACTCTGGACAGCACGCTGGTGTCGGTGAACGCGATGAGAGCGATACCGAATGCTGGGCCCACGAGCGACCGCGCGTCGCCCCACGTGAGCCCATCCAGCGCTGGGGCGGGCAGTCCCGACGGAAGCGCCCCGACGACCGGCAGGTCGTCTCGCCACCCTCCGATCGCGACGGCCACCATCGAGGCGACCACGACAACGACGATCCCACCCGTCCGACTCCACACCATGCCGATACCGACGATCGCGACCAGTGCCCCGATGCCGAACACCGAGGCCAGCGCCGAGGCATCTCCGTCGGACAGCGCCGTCACGAAGCCTCGCAGGTCGTCGATGAGCGAACCGTCGTCGACCGAGAAGCCGAACAGCTTCGGCAGCTGTCCGACGATCACGACGAGGGCGATGCCGTTGAGGTACCCGAGTCGGATCGGTTTCGACAGCAGATCGGTCACGAACCCCAACCGGAGGAGGCCACCGAGCAGCAGCAGGCCTCCCATCATCAACGCCAGCAGGCCCGCGAGCGCCACTGCCCGATCGGGGTCGCCCGCGGCCAGCGGGATGACGGAGGCGGCGATGATCGGCGCGAGCGATGAGTCTGGACCCAGCACCAGCAGACGAGAGGGACCGACCAGCGCATACGCGAGGAGTGGCACGATCGTGGCGTACAACCCGGTGACGGCCGGCAACCCGGCGGCCCCGGCGTAGCCGATCCCCGCCGGGATCAGCACGGCAGTCAGGACCAGCCCGGCCACGACATCGCCGCGCAGCAACGACCGGTCGTACTTGCGAGCCGACTCCAGGCCCGGTAACCACTGCGACACGCGCGCCACAACGACGTTTCTACTCGGTGGCCCGGTCTCGTGGATGCTTGCAGTGCCGAGGCCGAGCAGCGCAGCGAGCGCGGGTCCGGCGCCGGTCGCTCAGTGACGCTCCGGGGCGACGTGATCGGATGAGTTCGGCGACCGACCTGGCATGGAACGGGCAGCCCGTGGTGTTGTGCGGGGCGTCGCCGTCGGCGGTCTCCGACACCGATCCGAGTCCGGACGCTGCGAGATGCAGTTCCCCGTCTCGTCGACGCGGGCGTCCATCCACGTGAGTGCCCACCCCTCGGCGCCGCCGCGCAGCAGGCCGGTGGCCTCGTCGACGCCGATACCGAACCTTGTGCCGTCCCGATGAGCTTGCAGGATCGCGACGAGTGTGTCGGCCAACTGTTCGGCGGCCCGCTCGCACTCCATCGATTCGGGTCCTCGGACTCTGGGCGGGCCGAACACGCCGCGGCTATTGTGCCGTTGCACTTCGCCGGCTGGCCAACAGCCCAACAGCAAGGAGGAACCGTGCGCATCGGAATCCTGACCGGGGGCGGCGACGTCCCCGGACTCAACCCGTGCATCAAGGCGGTGGTCAACCAGGCTGACGACAACGGCTGGGAGGTGCTCGGCATCCGCAAGGGGTGGGCCGGGCTGCTGCACTACGACCTGGCCGACCCAGGAGCGCAGGGCGAGTGGTTGGAGCCGCTCACCACGCAGGGCGTGCGCACCATCGACCGCTACGGCGGAACCCACCTGCACACCTCGCGGACGAACCCGCAGAAGGTGCGCCAGGCCGACCTGCCGTCCTTCCTCACCAGTTCCTACCCGATCGACGGCGAGGAGCGCGTCGATTGCACGCCCCATGTGTTGTCCGTGCTTCAGCATCTCGGCATCGACGCGCTGATCGCCATCGGTGGCGACGACACGTTGTCGTTCGCGGTGCGGCTGCACCACGAGGGCGTGCGGGTCGTCGGCATCCCCAAGACGATGGACAACGACGTGTTCGGCACCGACTACTGCATCGGCTTCTCCACCGCCGTCACGCGCAGCGTCGAGTGCGTCCACCAGTTGCGAACACCTGCCGGCAGTCACGAACGGATCGCGGTGGTCGAGCTGTTCGGCCGCAACAGCGGCGAGACGGCGCTGGTCTCGGCCTACCTGTCCGATGCCGATCGAGTGTTGATCAGCGAGGTGCCGTTCGACATCGAACGGGTGGCCGGGCTGCTCCTCCAGGACCGAGCCGACAACCCGAGCAACTACGCCATCCTCGTCGTGTCGGAAGGTGCCAGCATGGCCGGCGGCCAGATCGTCGAGTACGGCCAGGAGGATGCCTTCGGCCACCGCAAGCTCGGCGGCATCGGCACCATCGTGGGCGAGGCACTCAAGCGGATCACCGGCATCGACGTCGTCAACCAGCAGCTCGCCTACCTGATGCGAGCGGGTTCACCCGACTCGCTCGACCGCATGGTCGCGCTGTCGTACGGCAACCTCGCCGTCCAACAGCTTGCCCGAGGAAACACCGGGGTGATGGTTGCGCTGCAGAACGGCATGTACACCACCGTGCCGATCGACACCTGCACTTCGGGTCTCAAGCGGGTCGATGTCAATGAGCTCTACGACCCCGACCAGTATCGGGCGCACGTCACGCGCATGCTCGGCAAGCCGATGTTCCTCTACTGATCCCGGCGACGGATCTCGATCCCTCGCAGCACCGTGTCACGGCAACGGGTCAGGTGATCGACGCGGCATAGATGGCGCCGATCGAGGCATCGAGGGCCGCGTCGAACTCGGCGTCGCTCTGCTTCGCCGACAGACCCTCGGTGAGCGCACGGGAGAAGCTGGCGGTCACGCCGTGGTTGCGCGCAAGGAGCGCGTTCGCGTCGTCGCGGCTGTAGCCACCCGACAGGGCGACCACCCGCGCCACCCGCGGATGGGCGACGAGGTCGGCATAGAAGTCCTCGCTGTCGGGCAGGGTGAGCTTGAGCATCACCGACTGGTCGGCGGCGAGATCGTCGAGGCCAGCGAGCAGCATGGCCTTGAGCAACTGTTCTGCCCCCGCCTTCTGCGGGCTCTTGATGTCGATCTCAGGTTCGAGGATCGGCACCAGGCCGCTCGCCAGGATCTGCCGCCCGACCTCGAACTGTTGGTCGACCACCGCGCGGATCCCGGCCTCGTCGGCCAGCTTGATCACCGAGCGCATCTTCGTGCCGAAGACGCCCTTTTCGACCGCGCGGGCGAGCAGCGCGTCGAGCCCTGGCATCGGCTTCATCAGCTGCACACCGTCGGCGTCGTCGACGAGGCCCTTGTCGACTTTGAGGAACGGCACCACCTGCTTGACGTCCCACAGGTACTCGGCCGTGTCCCGGCCCTCGATGGAACGGTCCATGGTGTTCTCGAACAGGATCGCGCCGAGCACCCGGTCGCCGCCGAAGCTGGGGCTGGTGATGATCCGCGCCCGCATCGCGTGCATCAGCGCGAACATCTCCTCGTCGCCCGAGTACTCCGACTCGTCGATGCCGTAGAGGCGCAACGCCTTCGGTGTACTGCCTCCGCTCTGATCGAGGGCGGCAATGAAGCCCTTGCCGGTGTTGACCTTGTTGAACTGCGCTGTGTGCATAGCGGGTGGTCGCCTTTCGTGGGAGATCTCTACTCCGACGATAGGCGCGCGGGCGGCGCGGTGCGGAACCGACCAGCGTCGGACGCAGCTCTTCCAGCACCTGGCGCAGCGACTGTCCCGACAGGCGCTCGGGAACCGCGACCTCCAGGACCAGGATGGTCACGACGATGGCGAATGGTCCGGTTCCTCGGTCAGGGCGCCATTCCGGGTTCGATCGTAGATGGGGCCCCGACGGGTCCGCTCGGCTGATCCGGTTCCCGGATGACGACGTCGAGCGTGACGCGAGCGAGGAGGTCATCTGCGCAGGCCTTGCGTCCCGGCTGCCTCCAGTCGAGGGCGGCGGTTTCGATGACCATCCACGAAACCACCCAAGCCACGGTGATCGCACTGACCACGGCGATCGGGACGCCGATCGGGACTGTGGGCGCGGTCCCTGGTGGGAGCAGCACGCGAACGGTCAGCTCGTGCGGGAGGCGGTCGGCGGCACTGGCGTGAGCGCGAGATCCTCGAGCCCGGTGCGGTCGGGCCCGTAGCGAGGTGTGAACGGATCGGTGTCCGGCTCCCGTAACAGCGACTCCAGGTCATCGAGGGCCAACTCGAGAAGCTGGTCCTGTCGGACGCTGGCCAGATCGGCGTCGAGGGAATCGATCGCACGTTGAGGCTTTCGCATGCGTACCTCCAATGGTTGTCGAACGGCAGCCTTGTTCAGATGTCGCGGACGACGTCGATCAGACCGGCCTCGACGTCCGCGGTCAGCTCGACCCAGTCTGCTCGCTGCGATCTTCGATCGTCGGCGACTCAGCCGGCGGCCTCGACGTCCTTGGCAAGATCGGCAGTGTCGGCATTCAGCTGCTTCTCCTCGACCTTGTCGGCCTTGTCCATGGCCTCTTCGATCTTGGCGCCCATGTCGGACACGCCGACGACGACGAGACCGGCCTGGCCCTTGTCGAGTTGCTCACCGAGGTCCTTGAGGTCGCTGCGGCTCATCCCCGCAGCGGCGTGCCCGGCCCAAGCGCCGAGCCCGGCGCCGGCGCCTGTCGTGAGGGCAAGGAGACCACCGCCGATGGCGGCGGCCGGGAAGAGCGCGATGACGAGACCGGTGGCGAGGCCCACGGTTCCACCGCCCACTCCACCGACCCGTGTCGGGGTCTCGTGCTTCTTGACGATCTTGACCTTGCCGTTCTCCTTGCGCTCGATGACGGCCGCGTCGTATGCGTCGATCAAGCCGTCCTTCATGTGGAGGTCATGGACTGCCTGATAATCAGCCTTCGCGTCGTCCACATTCGTGTAGACGCCTGCGTAGACCATGAATGTGTCGATTGCCATTGCTCGCTCCCTTGTTCGTTGAATTCTGTCAACCTCCATGATGTGGGTGGGAACCGCTCGGCTGTTCACCCGTTGTGGGTGATCTCGGTGTGGTCGCCGGTTGAACGTCGCTGGTGCCCTCGCCGAGGAAGCGCCGATCGAACCATTGTTGCGGCTCCTCGAACACCTGCCCACCCACAGTGTCGTGTGCACCCATGGGGACATGTTGCACGGGGTCATCGATGCGATCGAATCCGCCGACCTCGTTGACCGGGAGATCGGCTGCTTCGACAAGGGAGTGGTCTGGGTGCTGGCGCGAACCGATGGTGGTCTCTCGGTCGTCGACGTGATCCCGCCGCACACGGTCGCGGAACTGGCCCTGGTCGGCGGGCCCCGGTTGCTCACCCCGTCAACGGCCCCGAGATGGTCAATCGCCTCTGCCTCCCCGATGACGAGCGATGAATGATGAGGGTCAGCCTCACCGCTTGCTGGTTGTCACACAGCGGGGCGAGGCGGCGAAGCGTGCATTTCCGGCCGGGTGAGGATGTAGATCAGCGCGCCGAACAAGGGCAGCACGATGATCAGGAACGCCCATGCGGCTTTCGCCGCGCCACTGTGGTCTGGGCGCCGGAAGTTGTCGACGAAGGTGTAGATGACGACGAAGCCGACCATCACGAACATGAACAGCAACATGAACGACCAGAACAGTCCCAGGAGTGGAAAGTCGTACGCAATCATCAGGTCTCCTTCGCAGTGGTGAACGGTCGAACATCACCATGACAGGTCGAGGCCGGTGCCGTCGTCATCGACCTCGACGTCGTTACACGGGGCAGGGCTCAGGGAGCCAGCCGTCGCGTGTCCGGCGTTCGACCGAACCCGTCGCCGAGTCGATGCGGAGAAGGTGGAGCCACCCGTTGTACACGAGGTCGTGCACCACTGGCTGCGCGTCGAGCACGGAGTCGATCGACGACTGCGGCGCTTCGACGAACACCGTCAGACGCAGCGGGCGGTGAACGAGTGTGTGTCCGTCGTGCAGGGACTGCATCGGCAGGCCGATGCGGAGGTCGCCGCCGTTGCCCTCGAACACGCCGAGACGGCCACCGACGACGTTGTGCAGCACCTTGTTGCCGCTGCCGTAGAGGCGGTTGTCCACGGTGGACGCGTGGTACTGCATGTTGATCCAGTTCGTCACCACCATCGGGGCGGTCATGATCAGGGTGAGCACGGACAGGTCGGCATCGAGCCGCCAGTCGTAGTCGTGCAGGAAGCAGCGGCCACCGAGGTCGAGGTGACGTGTTCGCCATCGGGGTGCGACCACGAAGGCGGCGTTGCCGGCGAGGCCCCACTCGGGACGAACCTGGGACCAGTCGTTGGCCTGCTCGGACATCCGCTGCTCGAGCCGGATCGGATCGCCGGCGAGGGCACTCAGACCGAGGGCTCCGGCTCGTTCGGCCCGAGCCCGATGACCGGCGGTGGCGAGCAGCGTCGAGAGCTGCTCGATCCGTTCGCGGTGTGACGCGGGGGCGAGGTCGGTGTCGAACAGTTCGACTGTGTCGGTGGTCGTGTCGTGCAGGGCAGGGACGAACCAGGTGCCGTCGGGGACGTGCACACCGAGCGGGGCCAGATCGTGTCGGACGGTGGCGTTGTTGAGGAGATCGGCGAGCACGCGTGCGTTCACCTCGCCCGTCTGGCCGCCGCATGCACCGCACTCGAGGCCGGCCGCGTGGGGGTTGTTGGCGCTGTGGCTGCCGTGGCCGCACAGCATGACCAACGGAGCAAATCCGTCGACCAGCCCCATGGCGGTCAGCACGCGGTGAGCGATGGCCGCGGCCTCTGCGGGGTCGTCGTCGACGAGGGCGAGGCGGGGGCGGAGCGCACCGAGCTGGCCAGGCAGACCATCGCGCTCCCAGGCGGCGGGGTTGTGTCGGTGCGGCATGCTCTCCTTGACCAGCTTGACGCCGGCGAGCAGCCCCATCGTTTCCACGTAGCTGAACATCGACGACGGGTCGCTTCGGAACTCCTGCCACCGTCGATCTTCTCCCAGCGCCTTCGTGCGAGCAGCGGCCAAGGCCTCGGCGTCGTAGACCGACGACGCGTCGGTGACGGTGAGCGACGGGGCGAGGAGTCCGGGCAGTTGTGGACGGGTCAGGGCACTGCCGGCCGGCGTGTACGCGATCGGGAGGCCGAAGAACCCGGCAAAGCCCCGCGTGCGCACGGTGCCCGACGTCCACTCGAGGGCACGGCGGAACACCTCGGAGCGCACGTCGATGCAGAAGACGGCCTGAACGTCCGCCGGAGCGGTCGGCGGCGTTGCCTTGGGTGTGCCGTCGACGATCGAGCGCTGGAACGTGCGCTCGACCGCCGCCTGCAACACCCAGTCGAGACGCTGCTCGTCGGCCGTCTCGGCTCCCAATGCGTCGACGAACGACCATGATTCGGCCCACGCCGCGTGCTGCTCGCGTTCACGGTCGGTGTCGTCTCCGTCGGCGGCGAGCAACCACTCCCAGGCGACCCGGATCGTAAGTAGTCCGACGATCGCGTCGTCGTCGGCGCCGACGAGTCGAGCCTGCCATCGACGGTAGGCGCACCATGCAGCCCAACCGTTCACCGAGGTCAACAGCGCAGTGAGATAGCCCTCGCGCCCGGCCTCGGCGATGCCCAGCTCGTCGAGCATCGCCGACAGTGCAACGGCTGGGTTCTCGGGCAGGGCGTCGAGATTGGCTCGAGCCCACTCCCGGCCCCGCCGCCAGGCGAATCCGTGGGTGACCGACGGGTCGGACCGCCACGCCGAGAACAAGCCGCTCGACGCGTCCGGTGCCCACGTGGCCTGCCACTCGTCGAAGTGGGATGCGCAGTGCTGGCTGATCTGGTGAAGGACGAGGTCGGTCCAGTTCTGGCCGGGAACCGGCCCGATGCCCTGGTCGCGCAGGTCGGTGACCAAGGCCATCCGATGCAGTGTCGGCTGTGAGGGTTCGCCTGACGCCTCCAGCACCTCGAGCGCTGCCTCTGCCAGCTCGGGAGCGCCCATGGCAATCGCTGCTGCGTCGAGGTCGTCGGGCGACAGTCGACCGGCGAGCCATTCGTCCCGGAACCACGAGCGCGGCATCGTGAGCGTGGTGCCGGCGAGTGTGCCGAGTCGCGCCGCTGCGTCGGTGATGTCCGACGATCGCCATCCCCAGTAGGGGTTGACGGCGATGAACTGATCGAGTGGCCACGTCGGGGCGATGCGATCGCACGCGGTGGCCACGCCGGAGAGCAGGGGCGTTGTGGTGGAGGTCATGGAGCATCCGTTTCCGAGGCGAGGGTCGAGAAGGCCAACGCCGGTTCGGCGGGCAGGCGCGCAACGGTGCGGACCGTCGGTACGGCCTTCGGCTGGGGAAGTGACGTCGGCCGCGGGTGCGGCGCCGGCGGTGGCGACACGGCGAACGCCAGCCGGGTGAACGCGTCGTCGAGGAAGAGTCCGGCGTAGATCCAGGGGCGCAGCCGCGCCACGACAGATCCGTCGGGACGGAGTTGCGACGCCGACTGGACGACGAAGAGCGTGACCGTTCCGATGACGACGAACGCGAGCAGCGCCGTGGGAGCGTCCGGCCCCGAGGGCACGAGTTCGGCGAACGCCTCGTGGAGCGCGAGGTAGGCGACCGGCACGGCCAGCGCCCGGGCGATCGACGACGCACGCAGGCCATGCCCGTTCGGTGTGATGAGCGGCACCAGCGCGAGTGCGACGATCCCGAGCAGGACCCAGATCGAAGCGGACAGGGGAGACGTGCCCGGCAGCGCTTCCCAGGCGATCGCGACGAGTGCAGTGCCCATCACGGCCGTCACCGTGCCGACGGCGAACTCGACCGCTGAGGGAGTCGTCGGTCGCGGCGCAAGTTGCCGGCGCTGGGTCCGACGGACGGCGCCGCCCGCCGCGAGGAATGCATGTGCCTTGTAGAGCGAGTGCGCCACGAGGTGGAGCAGCGCCATCTCCCACAGTCCGATCCCACACTGCATCAGCATGAATCCCATCTGCGCACAGGTCGACCAGGCGAGTGACACCTTCACGCTCACGCGTGTGGTCATCACAAGCGACGCGACCACGGCGGTGCACACCCCGGCGACGACCAACAACGTCCGTGTCTCCACCGCCCGGTCGACCACCGGTGCGAAGCGCAACAACACGAAGCCGCCGAGGTTCACCACTCCGGCGTGCAGCAACGCCGACACCGGCGTCGGCGCTTCCATCACCTGGATCAACCAACCGTGGAAGGGGAGCTGAGCGCATTTCAGGAGCGCGGCTGTCGCCACGAGCACAATCGCGACACGCGCACCCGCCGGCAGTGTTGGCGCCCCGACTGCGCCGGCGGCGATCTCGTCGATGCGCAGCGTGTCGAATGTTGTCCAGAACGCAACGACGGCACCGATCATGCACACATCGGCGCAGCGCGCGAGGAGAAACTTCTTGTGAGCAACGGCGACGGCTACCGGGCGGTCGCCGAAGAACGTGAGCAGCCCGTGCAGCGCGAGGCTCGCCGTCGCCCACGCGACGCCGAGCAGCACGAGGTTGTTCGCGACCACCACCAACGACACGGCGGCGAGCGTGGCCAACATCTGCTGTGCGTACCGCTGCTCGAACGGGTCGCCGGCCAGGTAGGTGGCAGAGAAGCGCACCACCACGAACCCGACCAGTGCGATCAGTCCCAACATCACCACCGTGAGCGAGTCGAGCCGCACGAGCGGCCCGGACGAGGCACCGTCGGCGATCCGGGACGCCGCCGCGACGATCGCCGCGATCGCTGCCACCACCGTCGCCTTCTGAGCGATGGACCACGCCGACGACGGCGTCGCGCACCGGCCGATGGCCACCGCTGCGACGCCCAGGACGAGTGCAGGGGCCAGCGACACGACGAGTGGCCAGGTTGGAGTGAGGGCAGCGAGCACGTGAGGGTTCCTTCGATGTGCGGTTCGGACGCTGCCAGCCTGACGCATGGCAATCGTTCTGTCCAGTACAGGATTCGCTATAGTTCGTGAATCTCAAGTGAACGAAAAACGGTGAGCGACGGAACTGACCCGATGCAATTGAACTTCCACCATCTCCGCTACTTCTGGGCGGTAGCGAAAGACGGCAACCTCACCCGTGCGGCCCGCCAGCTCCACGTGTCACCGTCAGCGCTCTCCGCGCAGATCAAGCAGTTGGAGGCCGATCTTGGCCAGACGCTGTTCCACCGAACCGGCCGCACACTCGTCCTCACCGAGGCCGGCCGGGTGGCGTTGTCCTATGCGGACGGCATCTTCGCGGCCGGCAACGAACTCGTCGAGGTCCTGCGAGAGGGACGGCGCGAAGAGCGCCAGATCCTCCGCATCGGCGCCGTCGCCACCACGTCGCGCAACTTCCAGGAGAACTTCATCCGACCGCTGCTCGACCGCGACGACGTCGATCTCGAGCTCGTCTCGGGCGGACTGCCCGAGCTGCTGTCGCGACTGCGCGTCCACTCACTCGACCTCGTGCTCTGCAACCAGCGCGTCCATGCGAGCGCCATCGATCCCTGGCGGTGCCGCCGCATCGCCCGCCAGCCGGTGAGCATCGTCGGTCGACCATCGACGCGGCCGTTCCGGTTCCCCGACGACCTCGCGCACTTGCCCCTCCTCCTGCCCGGCCGCGACAACGAGATGCGCCTGTCGTTCGATCTGCGCTGCGAACAGCTCGGCATCCGCCCACGCGTGCGCGCCGAGGTCGACGACATGGCGTTGTTGCGACTCCTGGCACGTGACTCCGACGGCGTCGCGCTCGATGCCGACCATCGTCGCCCAGGACGAGTTGCGCAGTGGACGCCTGGTCGAACTCGCCGTCGTCCCCGATCTCTACGAGAACTTCTACGGCGTCACCGTGCAGCGCCGCTACGAGCCGTCGCTGATCGGTCAACTGCTCGCCCGCCCCGACGCCGAAGTGCTCGAATCTCCGGCCATTGAGGCGTCGATGTCGGAACGGTCTCGGGTGCGGGGTGCGTCTCGGCACCATGACCCGACAACGTGAGGCCGATCCAGCCGTGATTGGGCGGTGCCGTCGAAGCTCAGTCGGTCAACTGGTGTTCACGCGGAGGGGCCCCGTCGGCGGACTTCGTCGCGGTCTCCGAGCGCAGCGTGAGTTCGGTGCGCAGCCGATCTCCTTGGCGAGCAAGGAGCACGGCCACCACGACGATCAACATGCCGGACACCAGGATCAGCAGCGGTGCGCGTCCCTCGCCGGGGAAGAACGTGCTGATCGCCCAGGGCACGTTGATCAAGAGACCCAGCGAGCCGAGCAACGAGTAGACGACCCGGCCGGGCAGCATCCCGATCACGAGCAACGTGAGTGCAGTGGCGAGCCCGAACAGCGGGGCGAAGTCCGGCCACGTCATTGCGGTCAGTGCCGCACCGCCGATCAACGCCAAGCCGCCGATCACCTCCGCCACGATCGGCGCCCGCAGCAACCGTCGAGCACCGACCGCCATCAGGACGCCACCGATCGACCAGGTCGCCAGGCCCGTCGCCCCGCCGGCCTCGTTCGCGAAGTAGCCGACCGTCATGGGAATGCCCTGGAGCGCACCCAAGGTGCCGACCACAACGAGCACGATCCGCTTCGGGACGTCCATCGTGAGCTGCGGAAGGGCAGCCAACAGGAGCAGCCCGCCGGCCGTGGCCAGCAAGAACAGCGCTCCGGCACCCAACCATGTCGACACGGTGGCGAAGGCGCCAACCATGATGGCGACCGTGCCGACGACATGCGGGATCATCGGCTGCGGCGTGAGACCGCGCAGCCCGGCAGCGAGGACGATCGCTGCAAGGAGCCATGCGGTCAGTCCACCGAAGCCGCTGTTGGTCACTGCGGTCATGAACGTCGTGGCGCTGACGATGACGGCGCTGAGGAAGAGGAATTCCTGGACCGGACGGTCACGCCCCCACCAGAGCAGCCCGCTCGTGAACGCAACCGTCGCGGCGCATGCCGCTACGACCATCGCCGGCGTGTCGACCTCCAAGCCGTCGATCATCAGGACACCCGTGAAGACCGCAGCGGTGGCCGACGAGAGTGTCCAGAGGAACCAGCGCAATCTCGCCAGCGCCGGATCGATGTGCTCGTGGACGAGCGCGCCGCCTCCAACGAGCGCAATCGTCGTCACGAGGCTGAGCGCCAAGCGGAACGACGTCGACATGTCAGGCCAGTAGCTGGCCACGAGGAGGGTCAGCCCGGCGAGGGCGAGCACTCCTCCGAGATATCCGAGTGCCTCGGCATACGCGGGGATCCGACGGGCGGGAGTGGAAATGTCCGCGCGACGGTCGGGTGCCGGGACTGCAACGGCCGAACGCTCGTGTTCGAGGATGGCGGCGGCCTGACCCGCCGACAGTAGGCCGTCGGCGACCCATCGATCGAGTGTGTCCGACAACTCGGCCGGGCGCGTCGTTGCTCCGACCCCGAGCGCCACACGGGGAGGCGGGGTGGAGCGTGGTGGCACGTCGTCGTGACGAGCGCCGCGCTGCACCGCGAGGACGATCGCCGTGACTATCCCGACGAGTACCAGTGGACCGAGGAGCATCATGGCGTACCCCCTTTCCTGTTCGCTTCTGTCTTCAGCGTCCGTCCATGCGCATCGAGGCGACAGGGCCGCAGGTCCTGATCCTCGTCATCAGCTCTCACCGAGCGCTTCGACCCGATCGGCCGCAGTCTCGACGATGCGCTGCCACTCGGTGTCGGTGAAGACGGGCTCGCTCTCGACGAGCTGGACGTCGAGCTCCTGCAGCACCATCACGGTGGCACCGAAGCGGGCGACGAGCTGGCGCCCACGCCAGGCGTAGTCGCCGTCGGGTCCCGGCGTGATGTACGTGATCAGGGCCATGGTCGAGTCGTCGCCGACATCGTCTCCGGTGAGCGCGGTGACGCTCGCCGTCGTCCCGTCGTCGACCTCCCACGTCTCGCCCATGCACGTCTCGAATCCGGCGGCGGCGGTCTCGACGAACGCGTCGGCATCGCTGCCGCTCCAGAGCTGCTCCGAGACGCCGTGGAAGCTCCGGCCGGATTCGCTGTTCTGTGAAGCTGCAGTGTCGCCGGACTTGAGTTGGACGAACGCCACGCCGTCAGGAACCAGGGCGAGGAGTTCATCGGGCACGTCCGCGGCTGCGGGGCACCACATCCCGGGGTCCATCGTCGGGGCCTCGTCGGGGCGGGTGTCGCTGACCACACGCTCGTCCTCGGTCCACCCCGATCCGATGTCGTCAGGGGTGAGGAGGGCGGGCCCGAGTTCTTCGGGGGAGTACACCACCTCGTTCTCATCGTTGCCGCCGCACGCTCCGGCGACGAGCGCCAGAACGGCGATGACGGGTACGAATCTGCGGGTACGCACGTCAACCTCCTCAACGATCGCGGCGAGGCACGCGATCCACCTCCATTGCCTCACCGAACAGTGGACGGTGACAGAGTCCAAGGTCAGCAGGATCCGTGCCACGGGGGTGACCGCCGGAGGCCGGCCCACCCGATGCCCCGTCTCGTCGGCCGTCCGCGCCGCCGGGCAGGATACGAGTCGAGGCGCAACGTCATCCGGCGAGCGCTCGGACCAGGAGGCCCAGTCATGTCGCACGTTCAACCGATTGCCGGAGCCGGGATGTACGGGCTCGAGGGAACCGCCATCGACCGCGTCGACGCGCTCCGCGACGTCATCGCCGCCGGGGGCGACCAGGCGCAGGAACTCCGGAGACTTCCCGAGAGCTGTGTCACCGAGCTCGTCGACGCCGGGTTCTTCCGGTTCACGCTCCCCGAGGAGCTCGGTGGTGAAGACGCCAGTTCGATCGAGACGATCGAGGTACTGGAGGCGATCAGCGCGATCGACGCGTCGGTCGGCTGGAACGTGATGTTGGGGTCGGAGATCAACGCCATGGCGGCCGGCGGCATGGAGGCGGGGCTCGCGAAGGAGATCTACCTCGACAACCCACGCGTCATCATGTGCGGAGGCGGCGGCACCGGGTCGGTGCCGGCGACCGCAGTACGCCAGCCCGACGGCGGATTCCGGGTGACCGGTGAGTCGACCTTCCTGAGCGGCTGCTGGAACGCGGACTGGTGCTTCATGCCGGCACCGGAGGTGGAGGAGGGCCAGGACATCCGTCATGCCGACATGTCGACGATGCGGATGCGGTTCATGCACCGCTCGGAATGGGAGATCGTCGAGACCTGGGACGTGGCCGGCATCCGCGGTTCGGGAAGCGACACCGTTCGCGCCAATGGCTCACTCGTGCGACCGGAACATGCCGCGGTCGACCTCGTCGAGATGCCTCCGCTCTACGACAATCCCGTGTTTCGCATCCCTATCCCGCTGCGCCTGTCGTACAACAAGGTCGCCATCGCGCTCGGAATCGCACGCGGGGCGCTCGACGCCTTCGTCGATCTGGCCCACAACAAGGTGCCGATGCTCTCGCCCTCAAAGCTGATGGACCGACCGATCGCGCAGATTCGCGTCGCCGAGTGTGAGGCGAAGTACCGGGCAGTCCGTTCCTATGTCATGGAGGCCATGGCAGCGGTGGAGGAAGAACTCACCCTCGGCGCCGACATGCCGTCGGCGATCACGACGCAGAACGCCCGTCTCGCGTGCGTGCTGGCGTCCAACATGTGCATGGAAGTCGTCGATGTGCTGCACAACACGGCCGGAACGAGCGCCTCGTACATGGCGAACCCGCTGGAACGCAAGCTGCGAGATGCCCACGGTGCGGCGTCGCACCGTTGGGTCTCACACTCGCTGTATCAGGACCTCGGCGCCATCATCCTCGGTCACACGCCGGGCGCCGAGTTCGCCGGTACCGGTGGGCCAGGTCTCGGGGCTCGACGAAGCGACTGACCAGGCGTCAGAAACGACCGCCGTCGACCAGGAACTGCTGGGCCGTGCACGCCGCGCCGTCGTCGGCCGCGAGGAACAGCACCATCTGGGCGAATTCAGGAGGAGTGATCCGGCGCTTGAGCGCCTGGTCGCGAAGCGTGCCCGCCTCGCCTTCGGGCGACCACCACTTGGTGAGCTGGCGCTCGGTGGCAACCCATCCGGGCATCACGGTGTTGACACGCACGTTGTCGGGCCCGAACGTTCTCGCCATCGTGCGGGTGATCCCCTCGACGCCAGACTTGGCAATCGCATAGCCCGGGAAGAAGTCCTCCTGCATCAGGTAGCTGCTCGAGCCGATGTTGATGATCGAGCCGTTCTGTGCAGCGATCATGCCGGGCGCGACGGCCTGAATGGCGAAGAAGTAGTGCCTGAGGTTCGTGTTGAGGCGATCGTTCCAGTACTCGACCGTCATGTCCTGCCACTCGTGGCGTTCGTCGCTCGCGGCGTTGTTGACGAGCACGGTGATGCCGCCGAGGTCCGCCTGGGCCTGCGCCACTGCGGCCCGGAGCGCATCGATGTCGACCAGGTCGACCTCGTAGAAGCGCGGGACGTGGCGTGGCTCGTGACACCGCTCGATCGTTTCGGCCGCTCGGGCCGCATTGACATCGAGGAAGCCAACCTTGGAGCCCTGAGCTGTGAACTGTTCGACCAGCGCGGCGCCGATGCCGTCGGCGCCGCCGGTGATCAGGACCGTCCGGTCGACCAGCGACGGGTAGGACGCATAGTTGGGGAGCGGGGCGGTTGTCGGATCGGTCATCGGTCGTTCCTTGTCGTTGGTCGTGGCGGTGGGCGTGACGGTCGGGAGTCCCACAAGGCGTGCAGCCGTGTGGCGTGTTCGGCGTTCAGCGATCGAGGCGGGATGTCACCGGCGACTATCGCCGCGACCTGCTCGACGCTGCTGGCGGCCTGGGCATCGGCGTTCTCCGAGGTCAACCCGCCGAGGTGAGGCGTCGCAACGACTCCCGGGAGCGCGGCCAACTCGGGCGAGGGGCGTTGGTCATCGCCGCGACCCACGTCGAGCCCGAGTCCGCCCAGGTGCCCCGAGCCGAGTGCCTCGGCAACGGCCGCTTCGTCGAGCAACTCGCCCCGACTCACGTTGATCAGCAGGCTGCCTCGGCGCATCAGTGCGAGTTCTGGCGCACCGATGAGGTTCTCCGTCTCGGGTGACCCGGGTGCCAACGGGAACACCACCTCGGCGGTTCGCAGCAACTCCTCGAATCCGACGAACCTGACGCCGTCCACACGTGGATCGGCGACGAACGGATCGTGTACCAACACCTTCATACCGATCGCCACCAGTAGATCGGCGAGATGTGAACCGATCGCCCCGTATCCGATGATGCCGGCCGTCCGCCCACGCAACTGTCGCCCGGTTCGCTGCGCGGGCACACGGCCGATTGCATACTCTGCCGTCGAGACGGCGATGTTGCGAGCCACCGCGAGCACCAGGCCGAGGGCCATCTCGGCGGTCGAGGCGACGAAGGTCTTGGCAGCTCTGGCGACCAGTACGCCGTTGGCCGATGCTGCATCGACGTCGATCGTGCTCGTGTCGACGGCACATCGCAGGAAGGCGACCAGCCGCGGGAGCTGCTCGAAGAGGGCCGCATCTGCCGGAGTTGATCGGTGGGCGACGATCACGTCACACTCGGCTGCCGCATCGATCAACTCGCCGGTCGAGAGGTCGCGTGCGGTCGAATTCTGCACGACCTCGGCGATGTGGGCGAGCTGGGGGAGCGCGCGACCGTAGTACGCGTCGAGATCCTCGGGATTGTGGGTGACGAACACTCGCAAGGGGGTCGACCCGAATCCTGTGCGCCCGCGGCTCACGACTCGAAGGCCTCCGCCAGTTGCTCGTAGGCATGGTCGGGCATCGACGTGTAGAGCAGCTCGGCTCCGGCGAATCGCCGGGCCTCTTCGGCGAGCGCGGCAACGTGCACATGGTCGGCCAGGATGACCACGGTCGAGGTGCCCGGCTCGACGGCGTCGCGGAACCAGTCGACCCATTCGTCGGGGATACCGAGATCGACGATTCTCGCCGTGACCACTCCGGTGGCCGCTCCGATGCCGAGGCCGGCGACCCACCCGACGGGCCCACCGACGATCAAACCGAGCAGGCTGGTCCACATGGCGCCCGTCAGCGCCATGCGTCCCGGCGTGGGGTCCATCGTCTCGACCACCTTGACCGATCCCGAGTCGTCCTTCGTGACGACGACCGCGTCTTGCAGTTCGAGCGAGCCGGAGTCGCGCAGGCCGCCCATCGCGAGCAGGAATTGTTGGGCCATGACGAGCCGGTCGAACGACACGCCGATGATCACCGGGGCGCCGGGATCGGACACCACACGTGCGTCGGGCTCGACACCGACGCGCAGCGACGGGTCGGGAGGCTCGAACGTCGATCGGCCATCGCCGTCCACCGGCTCGTGGGGAGTGGTCATGGCATCAGTGTGCCAGTCGCGGTGCCACGTCCGATCCGCCTCTCGGCGCATGTCACCCAGATCGGACGATTCGCTCGGTTCGGGCAGGCCGATCCAGCCCACGGATCTACACTTCTGCCGTGACGACACGCAGGACCACACCACCCACGGCTGGCAAGCGAGCCCCGCTCGCGACAGCGACGACGACCGAGCGCGTCGTCGTTCCCCACCTCACCGTCGCCGAGCGAATCGCACGAGGGAAGGCGGCGCGACGGGAAGTCCCCCGATCGACTCACGCGACGCTCTCGCCGGGTCCTTCCCGACCCGATCCGGTCGAACTTCTCGAGGGCCAGGCGGCGTCGCGTGTGCCCGAGCTGGTGCCGATTCGCTACGGCCGGATGCTGGTGTCGGCCTTCACCTTCTACCGCGGCGCGGCGTTGCTGATGGCGTCGGATCTCGCCGGAACCGCGCGGTCGGGGCTGAACGTCCAACTGTGTGGCGACGCCCACCTCATGAACTTCGGGGCGTTCGGCTCACCAGAGCGGCGTCTGGTGTTCGACATCAACGACTTCGACGAAACGTCACCCGGCCCGTTCGAGTGGGACGTCAAGCGCCTCGCCGCCAGCTTCGCGATCGCCGGTCGTGACAACGGCTTCAACGAGAAGGAACGTCGCAAAGCGCTGTTGGCAGCGGTCGGCGAGTACCGCACGTCGATGGCAACGTTCGCCGGAATGAACAACCTGGACGTGTGGTACACGGTCCTCGACATCGACAATGGCTTGCCGGCGCAGGCGCTGACCGCCAGCGCAAAGGCGCGAAAGCGTGCGGAGTCGAACGTCGCCAAGGCTCGCACCCGCGACAGCCACCAGGCCTACAGCAAGCTGACGGAAGTCGTCGACGGAGAGCCCCGCATCATCAGCGATCCCCCGCTCATCGAGCGGGTCGTCCGACATCTTCGCCGCTGCGGATCAGGACCGGGTCAACTCGGAGATCCACGAGATGTTCGTGCGGTACCGCAAGAGCCTGCAGCACGACCGCCGTCGTCTGCTCGAGGAGTTCCGCATCGTCGACGTCGCCCGCAAGGTGGTCGGGGTCGGCAGCGTCGGAACGAGAGCATGGATCGTGTTGCTGTTCGGACGGGACGGAGAACGATCCGCTGTTCCTCCAGGTCAAGGAGGCCCAGCCATCGGTGGTCGAGTCGTTCGTCGGGTCGAGGCGTCGCATGTCGAACGGTGAACGTGTCGTCAACGGTCAGCATCTGATGCAGGCGTCCAGCGACATCTTCCTCGGGTGGACCTCGACCCTCGGCATCGACGGCGTGAAGCGTGACTACTACTTCCGTCAGCTCCGTGACTGGAAGGGTTCGGCCATCGTGGAGATGATGGATCCGGTCGACCCTGGAAGCGTACGCACGTATCTGCGGGCGGGCCCTCGCGCGTGCGCATGCACGCTCTGGCGATCGAATCGCCATCGCGTCGTATCTGGGCAACAGCACGGCCTTCGACACGGCGATCGCCGAGTTCTCCGAGTTGTACGCCGACCAGAACGAACGTGACTACGAGGCACTGGTAGCGGCCGAAGCCGCCGGCAAGAGTGCCCGTACAACGAGGGCTGTGAGCCGGTCGACGCTCAGGCGTTGGAACGTGCCCGGAATGCCTGCTCGGCCGCAGCAATGGTCGGGAAGAAGTGCTGCGGACCGATCTGTTCGGTGAGACCGTAACGGTCGAATTCCTCGCGAACCTCGGGCATGACCTCGGCGAACACGAGTGTGACCCCGCTCGCTGCGAGGTTCTCACGTATCGACGCGAGCGATTCGGCGCCGGACATGTCGACATCGGGTATGGCGGCCGCGTAGACGCACACCCAGTCGGGCGGATCGTCGGACGTGCCGAAGGCCAGGAGTTCCGCGCTGAAATGCTCGGCGTTCGCATAGTAGAGCGGGGCGGAGAACCGGTACACGACGAGGCCAGGTTCGGTGCGCACATCGGGCGTGACCCTTCCGGCCGACCAGTCGCCCGCGTGATCGCCGGTGATCGGCGTCATCACTGCAGTGGGCGGCCGGTACGAACGACGGAGATGGTCGATGAGCGACAGGACGATCGCAATGATGATCCCTTGTAGGACACCGACGAGTACGACGGTGCCGGCAGTGATTGCCGCCACGACGAACTCGTCGCGTCGGAGCGTCCACACCCGCTTCATTCCGGCGATGTCGACCAACTCGATGCCGATCAGGAAGACCACGGTCGAGAGCACCGCCTCGGGCATGTACTGCAGCGGTGCGGTGAGCCAGAGCAGCACGATGGCCACGATGCCGACGGTCGTGACCGATGCGAGCTGACTCGTGCCACCCGCACCGTCGACCATCTGGGTCTTCGTCGGGCTCCCGTTCACCACGAACGTCCCCGTGAAGGCGGCTCCGATGTTGGCCGCACCGAGGCCGACCAGATCGACGTTCTCGTCGAACTTGTCGCTGTACTTCGCGGCGTAGGCGCGCGACGTCGCCGCGCTCTGGGCGAGGATCAGGACGAAGATCGACACCGCAGTGGTGAGGAGTTCGGGAATGTCGGTTCGTGGGACCGACGGGAAGCTGACGCTCGGCAGGCCACCCGGCACCGGGCCCAGGGTGGCCACCCCGTGGCTGATCAGATCCCACTGCCAACTGATGAACATCGATCCGAGGACGGCAATCAGCGCGCCGGGGATCTTCGGCGAGATGGCCTTGCCGCCGAGAATCACCACGAGGACGCCCGCCGAGACGGCCACCGTGGTCCAGCTGATGTCGGCGATGTTCTCGAGCGTGCTCCAGAGCTTGGCGACCGTGTTGTCGAACGTCCGTCCGTCGATCGAGACGCCACTGCCGGTCGGGAGTCCCAACATGCCACCGACCTGCCCGCAGGCGACCTGGATGCCGACACCGGTCATGAACCCGATGAGCACCGTCCGCGACATGAAGTCGGCGAGGAACCCGAGGCCGACGAGCCGGGCGATCACCAGCAGCGCCGCGGCCATCAGGGCGACCATTCCGGCGAGCGCGACGTACTGGTCCGACTGTGCGGTGGCCAGGCCGGCAAGTCCGGCCGCCAAGATGGCAGCCGTTGCGGAGTCTGCTCCGACGACGAGGTGCCTCGACGACCCGAGCAGGGCGAACAGCAGGAGCGGAACCAAGATGGTGTACAGCCCGGTGATCACCGGCATCCCGGCGATCGACGTGTACCCCATCACTTCCGGGATCGCGAGCGTGGCAAGCGTGACACCCGCGATGATGTCGGTCGGGATCTCCCTTGCGATTCCACGGAAGGATTCCCTGCATCACCGGAAATCGGCCGAGCGGGCTGTCGTCGTGGCTGTTTCGTTCATCGATTCTCCCCGTGTCGAGATCACGAACGTAGGCGAAATTCATCGGTGGAAACGTCAACCAGATCGGGTGAGGTGGCCCGGACTGGATGGCAACCCCTTCAGGGGTTGTCGAACACCCTCGACAGCCCCTCCAGCATCCAGGCGACGTCGGCCGGGACCACTTGATCTACCGGCCGTCGGATGCTGAGCATGTCGACCAGGTCGGCTGCGGGTCCCGAGAGGGCCAGGTCGGCGTCGGCGGCTTCGTCGGTCACCAGCACGTCGGTGACCAGCACGTGGTCGCCGATCTCGACGAGCACCACGGCATCGGGCTGGGTTGCGTGGAGTGCCAGTCGGCCGCGATGCTCGACGCCGTTGCTCCACGCGAGGATCGGTCCCAGGGCCGCCGCATAGCGCAGACACGCAATCACTTCGTCGTCTTCGACGGCCGGGTCGGCCGCGAGCGGGAGCAGGATGTCGCGCTCGTGCACCCACGCATCCCACAGGGCGTGGTGCGCAACTGCGCTGATGGCGACGTGACCCGGCGGGGCCTCGGCGAGCAGCGTCCAGTCGTCGGGCCCGAGCGACTCCAGGAGTCCAACGAGCGTGTTGGTCGACTCGACGAAGCGGTCACGCACTTCCGACGTTGATAGTTCCCACGACTGCGCGACGGACGTTGCGGGGGAGGTGACCGGATCGAACGTGGCAAGGAACCTGGTCGGCTCGCCACGAAGCCCGGAGGCAATCGACTGTGTCCAGAAGAAGTTGGTGCCGTCCAGATGCACGATGACGTCGCGACTCGACCATCCGTCGCAGCGGGTCGGGTGGGTCCACTCCGCTTCGGTGAATCCGGCGATGGTGGCGGCGAGACGCCGGCGCTGACGCACGGTCGGCCCGAGGATCGCCGTCGGGTCGCCCTCGAGCACGAGCACCGGGTCGGCACCGTAGTGCGGGTTCAGCAGCATTTCATCGCTCCCACGAGCCGCACCATACCCTTCGAGCACAAGGAGTCCGTGCGGGAGCGCCGACGACTCAACCTTGCATCTTCACCATCATGTGGTCCAGTACATGGGTGTGCTCGGCCTGCGGGCTGAACAGGACGACCTCGGCGTCGTCGGTGACCCTGACGGTGTGTCCCGGGGGCCAGTAGAACAGGTCGCCACCCGAACAGGTGTCCTCCGATCCGTCGGTATAGCCCACGACGAGCCCGCCGGAGATGATGTAGCCCCAGTGAGGCGCCTGGCACATGTCGTCGACGAGACCGTCGAGGAGGGGAGCGATGTCGGTGCCGGCGCCGAGGGAGAAGTACTCGCCGCCGATGGTGCCGAACCCGGTGGCGTCACCGAAGTCGGTGACCTGGCGAGCGGTGGCGCCTGGAACGGCGAACTTGACGGGGACTGACTCTTTGGCGATGCGCATGTGATGCTTCCTTCGTGAGTTGTGAATGGTTCAGGTTGTTCGAGATGAGGGCGTGACATTCGTTGTCACAATGGGACAAGCGGGCCGCTCAGAGCTTTCGGCCACTGAACGCGACGAGCTGCTCGAGTGGGCTGGCTCCGGCCGGTGGCTCGGTGGCGATGGCAAAGGTGTCACCGTCGCGCAGTTCGGGCCCGATGGCTGCCCGGGCGAACTCGCCGACCGCGGCCACGATTTCGGCCGGCGGGTCGTACGCCAGCCCGGTGGCGGTGGCGATGTCCCAGCCGTGGATGAGGCCGTCGAATGCAACGAAACTCGCGAACACCGAGCCGGAGACCTGACCGAACGGCGCATCGATCATGCGCTCCATCGCTCCCGGCGAGGTCGCTGCGTCGAGCAGGTCGTTCATGGCCCGGCGGTAGGCAACGGTGGGCACCTGGCCCGCCGTGACCGTTGCAGCAGGGCTACCCGATGCTTCGCCTCGGAATGCCGGAACGAACGCCGCGGCCCCACCCATCATGTGATCGAGCACGCCACGCACGTCGTAGTTGGCGCACGCGGTCGGCTCGGCGAGCTGGTCGGCGTGGAGCTGGTCGACGAGGTTGGTGAGGAGGGGAATGATGACGGCGAGTTGATCGGTGGGTTCCATGGGTCTGCCTCTCTGGAGTGACGGCGGGAGTGCCGCACGACGGATGGGCGCGACAATCGGTGTCACAATGGGACAATGGCCGGAACTTCCCGGGGCGAGAGCTGTCGACGCGAGTCCCCGTACTCATGAGCGCAGCGGGCGACCCGTTCGCTGCGGTACGTCAGGCGATCTCGGATCGGCGATGGGTCGACGCACTGGGTCTCCTCGACCATGACACTGCCGCTCGATCGGCGACCGGCCTGGAACTCCGGGCCGAGGCGGCGTACGGCGGTGGGGATCCCGAAGCGTCGGTTGCTGCCTGGGAGGACCTGTACGACCTCCATCTCGCCGGCGGTGACGAAGTACAGGCAGCACGCGCCGCCGCGATGGTGGCGATGTACCTGATGATCGACACGGGCCTGATGGCGCCCATCCGTGGGTGGCTGCGCCGCGCCGAGCGACTGATCGCCGAGGTGGGCGACACGCCGGTGCACGCGGTCGTCGCAATGGTGCGTACCTACGAGCGGCTGTGGTGCGGCGACATGGAAACCGCCGGCAGGTGCGCTCGCACGTCGATCGAACTCGGACGACGGTACGGCATCGAAGCATCCGTCCTGATCGGGCGGGTCGCCTCGGCCCGACTGCTCATCTTCGAAGGTCACACCGACGAGGGCCTCGAGATCCTCGACGACGTGGCGTTGACCCTGATGTCCGGAGCGGTCGACGACATGACGTCGGGCATGGCCTACTGCGAACTGATCTGTGCAGTGCAGGGCCTGGCCATGTACGAGCGGGCGGGAGAGTGGACCCAGGCGATGGAGCATTGGCGCCACGACTCGGCGTTCGGTGGATTCAGTGGTCGATGTCGGGTGCACCGCGCGGAGATGTACCGGCTGACCGGCCCGTGTGACCGCGCCGAGGAGGAGGCGCTGGAGGCGTGCGAGGAACTTCGCCCCTGGATGCGACGAGAGTTCGGGTGGCCACTGACCGAACTCGGCAACATCCGACTCCGCAAGGGCGATCTCGCGGGCGCCGAGGAGGCCTTCCTCGCGGCGCACGGCAACTCGTGGATGCCGCAGCCAGGTCTCGCGCTCCTGCGACTCGCACAAGGAGACACCGACGGGGCCACCGCGATGATCGCCGATGCGATCGATCACCCTCTCGACATCCCGTCGAAGGAGCGCCCGCCATATGCGCGGGCTCCGTCGTGCGCCTCTGCTCGGCGCGCAGGTCGAGATAGCGGTCGCGGCGGGCGATGTCGAGACGGCACGGCGTGCAGCCGATGAACTCAGCGACATCGCCGAGACATACTCGAGCGCCGCACTCGGCGCCGGTGCTTCACTGGCGCAGGGTCGAGCCGCGCTCGCCGAGGGCGACGCCATACGATCGGTCGGACACTGCGAGCGGGCCGCAGCGGCCTGGATCGAGATCGGTGCCCCGTACGAGGCCGCTGAGGCCAGGATGGTGCTGGGCGAGGCGCGTCAGGCGGCCGGGAACACCGAGGGTGCAGTGATGGAGTGGCAGTCGGCACGGCAATCGTTCGAGGAATTCGGTGCCGTGCTGCGGGCACAGGAGGCCGAACGCGTGTTGAACGACCGGCCGGCGCGGCCATCGACGGCAGCTCGCGTCGACCGCCGCGTGTGTCTTCCGCTGCGACGGTGACACCCGCACTGTCGGCTTCGATGGAACCACGGTCCTGCTCCACGACCTGTTGGGGTTCCGGTACCTGGAACGTCTGCTGGCCGAACCGAACCGGGAGTTCCACGTGCTCGACCTCGTCGCCGTCGAGCGGGGCTCTCTGCCGACGGTGCCGCGTGGTTCGAAGCCGGGAATCGACGACGGGTTGGCGATCACCGACGGAGGCCATGCGGGCCTCCATCTCGACGAGCGGGCGCGCGAGGCCTATCGGCGGCGACTCGTCGAGATCGACGAGGACATCGACGACGCCACGATGATGAACGACCCGGCCCGTGTCGCCCTCGCGATGGACGACCGCGAGTACCTGATCGCCGAGCTCTCGCGAGCGGTCGGCCTGGGCGGCCGCGGCCGACTCGCCTGCGCCACCGCCGAGCGGGCACGCACCAGCGTCACACGATCGCTGCGCTACTCGGTGGCACGCCTTTCCGAACACCATCCGACACTCGGCCGGCACCTCACCCAGGCGCTCGGTACCGGCACCTACTGCGTGTACCGACCCGATCCCCTCGTCCCGATCGACTGGATCGTGTGATCAGTAGATCTCGATGAGGCCGGCGGCGCCCTGGCCGCCACCGATGCACATCGTGACGACGCCCCACTTGGCGCCGCGACGCTTGCCCTCTTGGAGGATGTGGCCGGCGCACCGGGTGCCGGTCATGCCGAACGGGTGGCCGATGGCGATCGAGCCGCCGTTGACGTTGTACTTCTCGGGGTCGATGCCGAGCGTGTCGCGCGAGTACAGGCACTGGCTGGCGAACGCCTCGTTCAGTTCCCACAGGTCGATGTCGTCGACGGTCAGGCCGTGGCGCGCAAGGAGCTTCGGCACGGCGTAGATCGGGCCGATGCCCATCTCGTCGGGCTGACAGCCGGCGACGGCCCAGCCCTTGAACGCGCCCATCGGTTCGATGTTGCGGCGAGAGGCTTCCTCGTCGGACATGAGCACCACAGCAGCGGCGCCGTCGGACAGTTGGCTGGCATTGCCCGCAGTGACGAAATTGCCGTCACCGCGCACGGGCGCCAACTTCGCCAGGCCCTCGAGTGTGGTGGTAGGCCGGTTGCACTCGTCGCCGTCGACCACGTAGTCGACGATCGACTCCTCCTTCGTCTCGCGATCGACCAACTTCATCTTCGTTGCCATCGGAACGATCTCGTCGTCGAACAGCCCGTTCTCCTGCGCGGCGGCCATGCGCATCTGAGAGGTGTAGGAGTACTCGTCCTGATACTCGCGCGACACGTTGTACCGCTGCGCGACGATGTCGGCCGTCTCGATCATGGCCATGTAGACGGCCGGGTACATCTCCTCCAGCTTCGGATCCATGTTGGCCGATCCACCCATGCCGCCGCCTGAGAGCGAGATCGACTCGACGCCGCCCGCGACCACACAGTCGGCGCCGTCGACCTTGATGTAGTTGGCGGCGACAGCGATGGAGTTCAAGCCCGACGAGCAGTGGCGCTGGATGGTGTTGCCGCCAGTGGTGACCGGGAGACCGGCGAGCAGACCCGCGAGGCGGCCGAGGTTGCCCGCTCCGTGTGCTCCATTGCCGAGGGCAACATCTTCGACTGCTTCGGGCTCGACGCCCGACTTCGCGACCGCACTGCTGATGGCATGCGCTGCCATCGACATGGCAGGAGTGATGTTGAATCCGCCCCGTCCCGACTTGGCGAGACCGGTACGGGCATAGGAAACGAATACTGCTTCGCGCATGGAGCGCTCCTTCTGGAGAACGAATGATCGGGCGTCTGCGACGCTAGCGATTCAGGGTGCGTGCGCTTCATTCGGAGCCGCACGGGTTACCCTGCGAGGCCTCCCGAGACAAAGGATCACGAACATGGCCCCGCAGGCCAAACTCACACCGCTCCAGGAATCAGAAGCCCGTCGACTCGCCGAGCAGCAGGCACGCGACAACAAGGTCCAGAAGAACTACTCCGACGAGGAGAAGGCCACGCGCAAGGAGCGCGTCGCCAAGGCCAAGGATGCGATGAGCCGCTCGGTCGGGCTCAAGGGTGCGCATGTGCCGCCCGCACGCGCCGCCATCAAGAAGTACCTGCAGAACCTGAACGATCCCAAGCAGCCCGACGATGCGCAGTTCGAAACGCTGATCGAGGCGCCCTTCAAGGCGCCGCCGAAGAAGCGGACCAACGACCGCCCGTTCTGACTCGACGCCGGTGACCCGTGCGTCAGGCCCGTTGCCCGGGCGGGAATTGTCCGGGCGGCAGGACGGTGTCGACCAGAACGAGTTCGAGACGGGTCATCTCCGCCCTGATGCGGGCGTGCGCTCGGCGACGTTCGATGATCGGCATGGTCGAGGAGATCTCGGCCGCCCGTGACAGTTCGTCGATCGCACGACGCATCTCTGCCCCCGTGGGGTCGTCCGGATCGGGGAAGACAGCGTCGGCGTGGCGATGCAAGGCGGAGAGGCGACGTTCGATAGCGCCGTTCGCCGACGTCCATGCACGCGCTGCGTCGGGGGCCTTGCCCAACTGCGCCCGCACCCGTTCGTCCTGGAGCGCGGCAAGCAAGAGCATCGCGGCACCCTTGGCGACCTTGCTGCTCGGCAGTGGGATCGGGCGCTTCGGTGCCATGTCGCCAATGATCCTAGAAGCGCGTCCGTCACGATCGACGCCAGGGGATTCCGATCAGGCGTCGACGGGCACCGGCTCGGAGTAGGTGGCGCTCGCGTCCTCGGCGGCACGATCCGCCAGACACGCACGGTGAAGTCCCTCGACGCATGCCGCCACGATGCCCGCGCCGGCAAGTACACCGATCCAGGTCGTCAGCGCCGGGAGCGGGGCCCAGAAGACGAGGACCATGGTGATGACCGCCCAGATGCCCCAACGGAGCCCGGCGCCGCCCACGAAGGCCGGAGCGATGAAACGCCTGATCGCCGTGGCCACGCGACTCGGCCCCGCCAACGCCGCACCCACGACGAGAAGCAGTCCGATCACCGCGATGTTCCAGCCGAGGTCGCGGAGCAGTTGCGAACCGATCCGCCACACGGCCTCGGCGACGCCGCGATTGCTCTCCTTCTCCACCACGCTGTCCAAGAGGAGGTTGCCGCCGAACCGGAGCCCAGCGAGCACCAACAGCCCGACGACGAAGATCGAGACGCCTGCCGCACGCGTCGCTTCCCGTCGCCAGCCCCTGGCGAGGAAGACCGCACCGGCGTAGATCGCGAGGATGAGAATGAACAACAGGACGGACCCCCATTGCACGATGCTCACGGCCGTCTGGAGATCTTCCAGCTTCGCGGACTCGACCACCGTCACCTTGCCCACGGTCTCGGGGATGCGATCGACGACGGTGCCCGGCAAGCCGAGTGTGTCGGCCAGCTGGATCACCACCTGGCGCAGGTCGAGCGTGATCACGCCGTTGGCGGTGTCGACCGCCGGCACGGTGTCGTTCTCGAGGACGTTGACGATGGTCTCGTGTGCCCGTCGGTTCGCCTGGCTCCAGACCTCAGCGACCTGTGGCGTTGCCAGGAGTCGGTCGACAGCCTCGGTGGCCGGTGCCTGCAAGGACGACGCGAGGACCCCGGCGAGCCGACTGAAGTCGCCCGGAAGCAGGTCGGTGAGCTGCTCGGCCACGTTGACGTTGGCGTAGAGCTGATCGACGACGTAGGTCGAGATCGCGGTACGCACTTCAGGGTCGGCAAGGAGTTCGTCGGAGGCGTCGACCCAGTTGTCGGTGTTGAGCGCCGCACGGTCGACCCAGACGTTCACGGTCGTCACGAGCAGGATCACCGCCCCGAGGACGATGAGGACGTGGACGAGCACCGAATGGGCCCGTTCCGGCGCCTCGGTGGTCTCGGTCGTTTCGACGGTGGTGCTCATTCGTCTCCCCTTGGTTCGGCATCTCCGGTGCGGCGGCACCGTACATGATGATCGCGAGTGGTGGCGCGGACACGCAACCTCCGAATCGGGTGAATCCGGACCCCGAACGCGGACTCGGCCGAGAGATCGTCAGCGATCGCCGGCAACGGCTCGGAGAACGGGCCTCGGAGCAGCGTCGACGAGTCCGAGTTCGAGGGCGCGTTCGACCGCCTCGGTGCGACCCGAAACATCGAGCTTGCGGTAGATCGACACCGTGTGCGTCTTCACCGTGTTGCGCGACACGTAGAGGTGCTCACCGATGTCGGCCAGCGTCCGATGCGTCGCGAGCTGCACGAGGACCCGGTGTTCGGCCGGCGTGAGGTCGACGTTGCGCGCCAGACCCCGATGTGTCGCGCAGCGGCCGGTCAGACGCGCCGTCCAGTCGCGCAGCACGACACCCTCTGGCTCGAGGCTGAGGCGGCTGTCGGCATCAGTCGACCAGACGCAGCGCCGACGGCCAGTCGTTGCGGAGAATGGCAGCCTCGGCGAGGATCAGACGATGGTGGATCTGGGCGCGCTCGTTGGTCGTGTCCATTGCGTCGAGCAGGTGTTCCGCTTGATCGGCGGCGCGCTGCGACGCAGCGAGACTCCCCGACAGCGCGTCGGCCCACGCACGAGCACAGAACACCAGGGCGATCTGAGCCAACGCCGTCAGGCCGCCGCGTTCGACTTCGTGGCATGCGCGGCCGATCTCATCGTTCGCCCGGGCGAACTCGCGCCGCATCAGCGACTCGATCCCCAGATGGGCAAGCGTCACCGCGTGCGCAGCTGCGAAACCCCGCGTTTCGAACTCGATCGGCTCGAGCGCCGCGCGGACATCGGAGATCTGGCCGGCGTGGTGGAGCGCAACCACCTCCATGAGACCGGCCACACTGCGCCAGGGGCCACCACCGGCGCCGGCGTCGCGGATTCGGCGGGCATCGACCGCGACCTGCGTGAGGCCACCACTGCCGGCAAGGATCCTGACCGCGGCCGCGGCAATCCGCACGTCTGCACTCCCGTCGGGGAGCGGGCCGGCGACGTCGGCCGACTCGGCCAATGCCAGGAATCGCTCCATGTCACGCGGCTGGTTCGTGAACATCGAGTGCCACGCTGCTGCCAGCGACAGCAGTGGATCGGTCCGGATGGTGTCCGGTTCGAATGCCTCCAGCCAGCGTCCGATCGACGCGACCTCGCCGCTGGCGATGAGCGGCTGCAGGTACTTGAACACGAGCGGAGCGGCATCGAGACGACCGTCGCTCCCGAGTGCCTGGTCGATCGAGGCGTTCCACTCGCCGCGTCGCTCGTGCCATTCGATCGCACGCAATCGCAGCGGGACTTCGGTGTCAGGCATGGTCCGGCGGAGTTCGCCGAGAAGGAGCTCCGCGAACAGCGGGTGGTAGCGGAACACGCCCGTTCGACCGATGGGGATCACGAACACGTTGCCGGAACGGACGAGCTCGACGAGCCGGTCCTGTGTGCCGACCTCCTCGAGGACGAAGTCACACAGGTCACCCGAGAGTCGATCGAGCAGCGACGTCCGCATCAGGAATGTCCGCTCGTCGTCCGACAGGGATCGGAGGAACTCCTGCTGGAAGTACGTGGTGAGCAAGTTGGGCGCTCGCGATTGCGGGATCAGGTGTCGACGCGGCATCGTTGCCGACGCTGCGAAGGCCGAGCGCAGCGAACTGCAGGCCGGCCGGCCAACCACCCGTCTGCTCGGCGATCGCCGTTCGAACGGCAGCGTCCGTCACGTCCGTGAACTGGCTCAGGAGTCGTTCGCTCTCCTCGATGTCGAAGATCAGGTCGCTGGCATCGAGTACCTCGAGTTCGCCGGCCAGCAGTCGCCGGGCGGTGCGCGCGTCCGGATCCGATCGACCGCACAGCACGATCTGCGCTCCGGTCGGCATCAGGTCGACGAGGGCGTCGAGGACGACCGAACCCGCCGGCCCGCTGATGTTGTGGACGTTGTCGACCACGAAGACGAACGGGTCACACGCCTGGAGGATCGCCTCGATGTCGGCGAGTGCGAGATCAACGGTGGCCGGTCGGACGTCACGACCGATGGTGATCAGGTCGTCGTCGTGGACACAGGCATGCAGGCTGGAAACGACACTGCGGATCAGGCGGACGGGGTCGTTGTCGCCTGCGTCGATGTCGAGCCAGGCATGCGGGCGATCGAGTGTCCGGACCCATTCACTCAGGAGCGTGGACTTGCCGTACCCGGCGCCGGCGGTGACGACGATGAGCGGGCCGACGGCGGCATCGAGCCGATCGAGGAGACGGCGGCGCATGACGCCCGACCGCAGCGGCCGGGGGGCGACGAGTTTGTGGGGGGCAATTCCGAGCACCGCGCTCACGCCGGCGCTGTTGGACCCGCCTCGCATCTCGCCACTCGATCTCAACGCTGGCGGCCCGCGGACATGACAGCCGGATGCTATCGCGAACGTGTCGCGACGGCGTCGCATCGACCTCTCGTCTCCTCTGGGTCAGGGGTGGCGATGGATGACGGCGCTCAGTAGGCCTTCATCTCCCGGCCGTGGGCGGTCAGCGCCCAGATGATCAGGATGTCGAGAACGATGAGGGTCAAGGCCCAGATCGGATAGAGCGGCACGACGAAGAAGTTGCCGACGAGGTTGGCCGCGGCCACGATGACGCCGATCGTACGGGCGAAGAGGTTGCCGCTGAGCACCCCGAAACCGCACAGCAACACCAGCAGCCCGAGCAGGATGTGAACCCAGCCCCACTGCGACACGTCGAGGAAGACCGCACCGGCGTTGGTGAACGCAACCCACTCGTCGTTCAGCGCGGCCACGAGCCCGAAGATGATGCTGAGGCTGCCGCCGATGATCATCATGGTTGCGGCGAAGACGATCCAGCCCGTCCAGCCGGTGGTCCCTTCGTAGTTCTCGGTGGAGTTTTCGGTGACCATCGTGTCCGTCCCCTCGACACGGGTCCCGAGTGGACCCTCTGTTCGAACATACGCACGAGCGGTCCGCCTGTCGTCGCCCAGATCGTACGAACGACACCGTCGACGCCGGCAGGCCGGACGCGACGGGGCCCCCGACCCATGTAGGTCAGGGGCCCGCGACGACGGTGTCCAGTTGTGCTTCAGCAGCGTCAGCTGCCGAGGACCTTGGCCTTCGCCGCCGCGTACTCGGCGTCGTCGATCTTGCCGGCGCTGTGCAGCGCGGCCAGCTTGTCGAGCTGGTCGGCGTCGCTCGTACCGGTGCCGGCGGCCTGCTGGATGTAGGCGCGCTGAGCGGCGTCCATCGCCTTCGCATCGGCGACTGCGTGCTCCTGCATCTTGCCGCCACGGGCGATCAGATAGATGAAGACACCCGAGGTACGGGACGGACGATGATGAAGATCGACCACAGGGCCTTGGCCCAGCCACCCAGGTCCTTGCTGCGGAAGATGTCGCCGAACACCTGGAACAGAATCATGATCCAGATGAAGAACAGGAAGAACCACAACATCGACCAGAAGACCTGACCGGTACCGAATTCGCTGGCGAGCAACATGAGTGATTTCTCCTCGTTTGGATGATGTTCGAACGGCGGTGGCCGTTGTCGGTACACAGGATGGCGGCGATTGTGTCACATCGCATCACCCGATGTGGAGGACTGATGAGTTCGGTCCGGATCGTGGCCGGTGGCCGGGATGTGGTGAGGTGACTCCATGACTTCCCACGACCTGCCCGAGCGTGCGCTGGAATTGCGTTCGACGCTGAGTGACGACGGCATCGTGACCCTGGCGGTCCGCCCGACCGACGTGCCCGCACCCGGCGACGACCAGGTCGTCGTGCGCGTCGAAGCGGCACCCATCAACCCCTCCGACCTGGGAATGCTCTTCGCTGCCGGCGACGTCGACGCCGCGCTCGCGGCCGGCGACGGCATGTATCCGGGAGTCTCACTGCCCGTGTCTGCCGCGGTGCTCGCGGCGCAGCGGGCTCGGCTCGGCAAGGCGATGCCGGTTGGCAACGAGGGCGGCGGGGTGGTCGTCGCGGCAGGGGCGTCGCCGGCCGCGCAGGCGCTGCTCGGCAGGGTCGTCGGGTTCCTGTCCGGCAACGCCTACGCCCAGTACCGCACGCTCCATGTGAGCCAGTGCCTGCCGATGGCCGACGGCACGGATCCAGCCGACGCTGCCGCCGCATTCGTCAATCCGCTGACCGCGTTGGGAATGGTGGAGACCATGCGGTCCGAGGGACACACGGCGCTCGTCCACACGGTTGGCGCCTCCAACCTCGGGTTGATGCTCAACCGCATCTGCGTCGACGATGGTGTCGGTCTCGTCAACATCGTCCGCAGGCCCGAACACGTCGACCTGCTTCGGGCCGAGGGCGCGGTGCACGTGGTCGACTCGAGTGCCGAGACGTTCATCGACGATCTGACCGACGCCCTGCGGGAGACCGGTGCGACGATTGCGTTCGATGCGATCGGCGGCGGCGAGCTGGCCGGGACGCTGCTGTCGCGCATGGAGACGGTGGCGGGCGAGCAGGCGGGCGAGTTCAGCCGGTACGGCTCCGACACCCACAAGCAGGTCTACATCTACGGCGGACTCGACCGAGGCCCCACGACGTTGCGCCGCGACTTCGGGATGTCGTGGGGGATCGGCGGCTGGCTGCTCACGCCCTTCCTGATGAAGCTCGGCCAGGAGGGCTCCGACCGGCTCCGCCAACGCGTCGCCGACGAGATCACGACCACGTTCGCCAGCACTTACGGCATGCGACTGTCGCTCGCCGACGCCGTCGACCCCGACCAGGTTCGCCGCTACGCCAAGATGGCCACCGGCGACAAGGCCTTGGTCACCCCGAACGCCTGAGGCACCCGGAATTCCTTGTGCTGTGAGCGATGAGCGCGGCATCTGCGCAAATCGCTCACAGCACGACGTACGTCAGCGCGGTCCTTGGCCGTCGTCGACCTTGACGATCGTGCCGGTGACCATCTCCGAGGCGGGTGACACGAGGTACAGCAGCGTGCTGTCGAGGTTCTCGGGCTGTCCGATCCGCCGCCTCGGGAACACCCGAGTGAGATCGCCCATGCGCTCGATCATGCCGTCGGACATCTCCGAAGCGAACAGACCCGGGGCGATGGCGTTCACGTTGATGCCGAAGCGTGACCACTCGACTGCCAGTGTCTCGGTGAGCCGATTCACCCCGGCCTTGCTGATCGAGTAGAGCGCGGCCCCGCCCCCGCCGTAGTTGAACCCGCCGATCGAGGAGATGTTGACGATCCGCCCGGGCAGCTTCAGGTCGATGAGGCGACGTGCAACTTCGCACGAGAGCAGGAACGGTGCTCGCAGGTTGGTGTCGAACACCTGGTCGATCAGCTCCAGCGGCATCTTCGTGGCGTACTGGGCATCGGGGATCCCAGCGTTGTTCACGAGAATCTGTACCGGACCAGCGAACTCCTCCGCCGTTCCCACGACCGAGGTGATCTGCTCGGCGTCGGTCACATCGAGCTGTACCGGCACGCAGGTTCCGCCTGCGTCGGCGATCTCCGACGCGAGGTCGTTCAGGCGGTCGAGCGCGTCGAGCAGTCGCCACCACGAGCGCGCCGTTCGCTGCCAGGAGCAGGGCGAATCTGCGCCCCAGCCCCGATGACGCTCCGGTGACGAGCGCCACCTGTCCGGCGAGGTCGAGCGTCGGTTCGATGCGATCCATCTGCGCATCGAACCACATCGCAGCGACGGCGCCGAAGGTGAACGGTGCGTGACGGCTGTCCTGTACGGATCGGGAGTGCTCGCCGGTGGCCTACCCTGGCACCCCGTGAACGACATTTCGCGTATCGCCATCAGCACCGGCGGCGGCGACGCCCCGGGCCTCAACGCCGTGATTCGATCAGTCACGCTCGCCGCTCGAAATCGCGGATGGCAGGTCGTCGGCATCCGCGACGGCTTCCACGGGCTGATGCACCCCGAGGAGTATCCGGACGGGGGCCTGATGGACCTCACTCGCCAGTCGGTTCGAGGGATCCAGCACACCGGCGGGACGATCCTGGGTTCGACGAACCGTGGCAATCCGACCCGATATCCCGGTGCTCCAGCCCGACGGCACCTACGTCGAGGTCGACCGGACCGATGAGCTGATCCAACGTTTCACCGACGCCGGAATCGACGCCTTGATCACCGTCGGCGGCGATGGGTCGCTCACGATCGGTGACCACCTCTACGAGGCCGGCCTGCGCGTCATCGGCGTCCCCAAGACGATCGACAACGACCTCGACAAGACGACCGCGACGTTCGGCTTCGACACTGCAGTCGACTTCGCGACCGAGTGCATCGACCGGTTGTTCACGACAGCGACATCGCACGGTCGCGTGATGGTCGTGGAAGTGATGGGTCGAGACGCCGGATGGATCGCACTGCACACGGGCATGGCCGGCGGCGCCCACTGCATCCTGATCCCGGAGATCCCGTACGAGCTCGAACACATCGCCGAGACCATCCTGCAACGGGATCGCAACGGCTCCCGATTCACGATCGTGGTCGTCGCCGAAGGGGCGCGACCGATCGGCGGAGAAGTGACCGTCATCGGCCATGCGGTCGGCCAAGCGGTGCAGTTGGGCGGCGTCGGCGCAAAGGTCGCGGCGGAGATCTCGGCGATGACCGGCAAGGAGACCCGCACCGTCGTGCTGGGCCATCTGCTGCGTGGCGGGTCGCCGACCGCCCTCGACCGATTGCTCGGCCTGCGGTTCGGGGCAGCTGCGGTGCGGGCGCTCGACGAGGGAGAGAACGGAATCATGGTGGGGCTGCAGCCCCCCGACGTCGTGTACGTGCCGCTCTCCGAGGCCACCCGCCAACTGAAGTTGGTTCCACTCGACGGTGACACGATGCGCACCGGCGCGCGATCTCGGGATCAACTTCGGCGACCGCCCGCCGTTGGACATCACCAGTGCCTGAAACCTCGGCCGGCAGCGAACAACTTCGTCACGAACTGCTCGCCACGACCGAGTTCCTCCAACGGATCGGGTCGTCACGCGACCTGTTGACGGTCTTGTCGCCGGAGGAGAAGATCGACCTGATCAACGCCGCCGGCGACGTGTTCTTCCCCGATCCCGAGGAACGGCGCATTCGTACGAAGGCGCTCAAGCGCCAGCGTCGCTCGGCGAAGGTGCAGCGCGACGAGACGGTGCTGGCAGAGACGGGGATTCGCACGCTGCGCGAACAGACCGTGTTCACCACCCCCAACGTGTACGCCCCCGACGGTTTCGTGCAGCACGACGTCGACGAGGCCGCGTACCGCGAAACCGTCGAACCGCAGCACTGTTACGTCTGCAAGGCCAAGTACCACGAGGTGCACCACTTCTACGATCAGCTGTGCCCCGAGTGTGCCGAGTTCAACTACGCCAAACGCGGCGAGCTCGCCGACCTCACCGGCAGGGTCGCGCTCCTGACGGGCGGGCGGGTGAAGATCGGCTACCAGGCGGGGATCAAGCTGCTGCGATGCGGTGTCTCGCTCGTCGTGGCCACCCGCTTTCCCCGTGACGCAGCGGCGCGTTACGCCGCCGAGCCCGACTTCGCCGAGTGGGGTGACCGACTCGAAGTGTTCGGACTCGACCTGCGCCACACCCCGAGCGTCGAGGCGTTCTGCCGGCACGTGCTGGCGACGCGCGATCGGCTCGACTACATCGTCAACAACGCGTGCCAGACCGTGCGCCGTCCGCCTGACTTCTACCGCCACATGATGGACGGCGAGGTTGCCGCGCTCGACACCCTCGACCCTGCGATCCTCGAGCTCGTCGGGGCGTACGAAGGGCTGCGCGGGTACCACCTGCTGCCCGGCTCTGACGGCGACGTACTCGCCGGCGGCGCGCTCGGATGTCGTGGGCTCGGCGGTGCCGATGGCGGGGCTGACGCAGCCGGCCGCGATGTCGCAGACGCCACTGCTTGCCCGACGAACTCCACGCCCAGGCCGATCTGTTCCCGGCGGGTCGCCTCGATCAGGACCTTCAGCAGGTCGACCTCCGAGACCGGAATTCGTGGCGACTGCTCCTGCACGAGGTGTCGTCGGTCGAACTGCTCGAAACGCAGCTCGTCAATGCCGTGGCGCCGTTCGTGATCAATGCGCGGCTCAAGCCGCTGATGGACGCCACGCCGGGCGACCACAAGCACGTGGTCAACGTGTCGGCGGTCGAAGGGCAGTTCTATCGACTGTGCAAGACCACGCGTCATCCGCACACCAACATGGCCAAGGCGGCACTCAACATGATGACACGGACGTCGGCAACCGACTTCCACGCGTCGGGCATCAACATGAACAGTGTCGACACGGGCTGGGTCAGCGACGAGGACCCGGTGGCGATCGCCGAGCAGAAGACCGCTGAGCATCGATTCCACCCCCCGCTCGACATCGTCGACGGTGCCGCCCGAATCGTCGACCCGATCATCGACGGAGCGAACACCGGCGAGCACGTGTGGGGACAGTTCCTGAAGGACTACCGCCCGACCGACTGGTGAGCGAGCACGCGTGCCGTGCTGAACACCATCACGCCGTCGTCGACCGGTTCCTTGCGGAACATCTTGCGGTCCTTCGCGTAGTCCTGAGGGTTGATCCACGGCTCGCGGTCGCCCTGCTTGGGGAAGCGGTCGGCCGCGCGCTGCACGTACCCGGACGTGAGGTGGTCGAGCATCGGCCGGGCGACCATCGACGCGTCCGACGGGCGCAAGCGGGGAGTGCAGATGGTGGTGCCCGTCTGCTGTCATGTGGTTCAGGAGGCGGCAGGTGTAGGTGGCGATCAGGTCGGCGCGAAGCGTCCACGACGCATTCACGTACCCGAACGTCGACGCGAGGTTGGGCACGTCGGAATAGGCGAACCCCTTGTACGACCACGTGTGGGCGAAGTCGACCGGTTCACCGTCGACGGCGAAGTCGACCTCGCCGAGCGTCACCATCTCCAGGCCGGTCGCCGTGACGATGATGTCGGCCTCGAGGTGGTCGCCCGACTCCAGCTCGATCCCGGTCTCGGTGAACGTGACGATCCGATCGGTGACGACCGACACGGTGCCTGCCTTGATCGCCTCGAACAGGTCGCCGTTGGGCACGAGGCAGAGACGTTGATCCCACGGCGCGTAGCTCGGCGTGAAGTGCGTGTCGACGTCGTACTCGGGCCCGAGCGACTTGCGAACCCGACCGACGAGGTAGCTCTTCGCCTTGTCGGGGTTGGCGCGCATGCGCTTGTACATGAACTGCTGCAGCTTGGTGTTCTTCCAGCGGGTGATGTCGTAGGCGACGGAGTCGGGCAGCACCTTTCGCAGCCCGTTGGCGATCATGTCGACGTCGGGCCCGGCGGCCACATAGGTGGGTGAACGCTGGAGCATCGTGACGTGGGCCGCCGTCGCGGCCATCGCCGGGACCAGCGTCATCGCCGTGGCGCCCGATCCGATGACGACGACGCGCTTGTCGGCGTAGTCGAGGTCGTCGGGCCAGTGCTGGGGGTGGACCACGAGGCCCTGGAATCGGTCGCGGCCGGCGAAATCAGGCGTGTGGCCGTGGCGGTAGGAGTAGTAGCCGGAGCACATCGACAAGAAGTTGCACGTGTAGGTCACCCGTTCGCCGCTGGGCGCCACTTCGACGTCGACGGTCCAGGTCGCGGTGTCGCTCGACCATTCGGCGTGGCGCACGAGCTGGTTGAAGCGGATGTGTCGATCGATGCCGTTCTCGGCGATCGTTTCTCGTAGATAGGCCATGATCGAGGGGCCGTCGGCGATCGACTTCTCGGCGTTCCACGGCTTGAACTCGAAACCGAGCGTGTGCATGTCGCTGTCCGAGCGGATTCCCGGGTAGCGGAACAGATCCCAGGTGCCACCGATGTCGGCACGGCCTTCGAGGATCAGGTAGGTGCGATCGGGTGCTTCGGTCTGCAGGTGATACGCCTGGCCGATCCCCGAGATGCCTGCGCCGACCACGACCACGTCGACGTGATTGTTGTCCGTCATGAGCGTGACGGTACTGGACAGAGTCTTGACGTGACGGCCCGACGTTGCCGTCGTAGCCTGAGGTCATGAGCACGACGTTTGCGCCCCCGTCCGGGTCAGCCGCGGGTCCTGCGTGGGACCCGCCCCATGCTGCGCCCGACCCCGCGCCGGTCGAGCGTCGTGGCGGTGCCGCGCTCGTGGCGGCGGTTGTCGCCCTGGTGGTACTGGGTGTCGGGGCGTTCGTCGCGGTCGGGTCGTCCGAGGGCGACACACTTCCGGCGGTCGAGCCGTTCTCGCTCGCAGCAGCCGCGCAGAACACCATCGACGCCCGCTCGGTCGAGTTCGACCTCACCGTCAGCGCCGGCGACCTCGGTGACGTCACGGTGGCGGGCGCAGTCGACAACGAGACCAAGCTGATGTCGGTGTCGGCCGATCTGTCGGCGCTGCTGTCGCTCGATGCGGCGATGCCGATCGGTGAGGATGGCGGTGACGGTTCGGTGGAGTTGCTGTTCGATGCCTCGACCGGCGTGGTCTACCTGGGCGCCGATGTCCTCGGGGATCTGCTCCCCGCCGATTCGGCGTGGGTCTCGGCCGATCTCGGTGTGCTCGCCGAGAAGTCCGGCCGGTCGCTCGACGAGATGCAGAACGAGCTGTTCGTCGATCCTGCCGAATCGGCACGGCTGCTGCTCGACTCCGACAACGTGGTGGAGGTGGGCAACGAGACGATCGACGGTGTCGACACGGTTCACTACGAGGTGACCGTCGATCTCGCAGCGGCGATCGCCGCATCGCCGCAGGCCGGATCGAAACTCGGTGAGGCCGGCGTCGAGCTGCCCGACACCGTCACCTACGACGTCTGGGTCACTTCCGACAACCAGCTCCGACGAGCCTCGTTCGACGTCACCGTCGCCGATCAGAGCCGATCTGCCATGGTGCTCGACATGCGCCCGAGCGATCAGCCGCTCGACCAGCAGGTGCCCGCCGACTCGTTCGACATCACCGGCCTGCTCGCCTGGTGAGAAGTGCTGCCGCGCATCGGTGACCCGATTCGCAGGCGGCCACGGGATCGCGGCGCCATCCACCGGTGTGCGTGAGGAATCCCGCAGCGAACGCGTCACCGGCGCCGGTGGTGTCGATGACGTCGGCCACGACCCGCCCGGGTACCTCCACCGTCGGCGTGTTCGGCGAGTACACCACTGCGGGGTCCGGTCCACGCTTCACGATCGTCACGGCGCCGCCGATGGCGCCGTCGATGTCGAGCGTGGTGGCCTCGTCGCGATTCGCGAGGATCAGATCCGGGCTCAGGTCGGCGAGGAGTCGGCGCACACGGTCGATTCCCAGGTCACGCATGACGGCACTCGACGACACGTCGATCGACACGTCGACGTCGCGATCGTGGGCCCACCCGATCACCGTGATCGCTGTCGCTGCCACCGCGCCGGTTGCGAGCGAGTAGAGCGGCACGTGGAGCGCGCCCACGCCGTCGAGCCACGACGGGTCGGGGATCGGACAGGTCGATGCACGTTCTGCGGTCGGTGAGCATCGATCGTTCGCCGGTCTGGTCGACCAACGCCACGATCGTGCCGGTCGACCCGGCCCGCCGCACCATCGCGACGTCGACACCGTCGGCGGCCATTTCGGCGAGCAGTGCCGAACCGATGGCGTCGCTGCCGACCTGGCCGAGAAAGCGTGCGGAGTGCCCGAGCCCTGCCGCGGCCACGGCGACATTCGCGGCGCTGCCGCCGCGTCGACGCGAGATGTGCGCCGGTGTGTCCGAGGCGACGTTGACGGCGCCGTCGAGTCGAACGATGACATCCTCGACGAGATCGCCGAGTGCCGCCAGCATCATCGTCGCGGTCGCTCAGCCGCCATCGACGTCGTCGGAGAGTGCGGGATCGTCGACGACTGCCATCACATCGAGTCCCGCCATCTGCCCCGTCGGGTCGGCGACCTCGACGATGCGTTCGTCGACGTCGTCGTATTCGAGGCGGAGCGCCTTCGACATCGTGGCGTGCATGGCATAGGTGCACGTGACGTAGGTGAACTCGAGGATCTCCTCGTCGGAGAGGTGCCGCTTCAATTCGTCGAAGAGTGCGTCCGGCACGCGGCCGTGCTGCAGCGTGAGACAATCGGTGTAGGCCAGCACGGCGCGCTCGACCGGTGACCAGCAGTCAGCCACCGACCACGCCGGGATCGCCGCCACCTGCTCGTCGCTGAAGCCGACGTCGCGCATGGCCTTGCAGTGCTGGCTGAACACGAACTGGCTGCCCACCGTGAAGCCCGCACGTGTCTGTCCCAGCTCACGCAGCGGTGCGGGCAGGTGGCGTTCGGGGGAGCGGTAGAACTGGAATCCGGCGGTGGTGTGGTCGAAGGCGTCGGGGACGAGGGCGAACACCGTCCACCAGTTGCCCGGCGTGCCTGACGCCGTCCCCGGATCCACGACAGGGTCGCGGTCACCGAACAGCATCCGGTACATCACCTGGGCGAACGGGTGGGCGTCGTCCTTGCCGACCTGGCCGAGGCGGGGCATGTCAGGCTCCTTCGATCGAGTGGACGGCCGCCTCGACGAGCGGGTCGACGCCGAGGAGCCGGTGGGCTTCGGTCGGATCGGGTTCGAAGCCGGGTGTGTCACGACACAGTTCGACCATGATGCCGTTCGGATCGAGGTAGTACAGCGAATGGCACCAGCCGTGGTCCTGTTCCATCGCCGGCTCGATGCCCTCGGCCGTCATCCGGGCTCGCACGGCCTCCTGCTGCTCGGCAGTCGCCCGGAACGCGCAGTGGTTGACCCAGAACGGCAGACCGACCCCGTTGGAGACGTCGGTCGTCCAGCCGGGCTGCTCACCGACCTCGTGGAACTGGAAGAACGCGATGCATCGCTCGGCCGTCGCCGATGTCGTAGAAGACGTGTCGGATCCAGCTGTCGCCGAGCGCCTGATCTCGGTGTGCACCAACGGGAAACCCATCAGGTGCTCGTAGAAGTGCGTCGTGGCGTCGACGTCACGGGTGGCGTAGGCGACGTGGTGGATCGGCATGAGGCGAGCGTAGATCCCACCGCGATGAGCGAACGCACCGGCTGTCGGTCGCTTCGCTCATCGCTGGTGGGGTGAAGTAGCAAGGGGAATGCATTCGCCAAGGTGAACGGAATCGTGTTGCCGGGGAGCGGGTCGTGATCCGCCTTCGGCAGGTCGCGATGATCGCCCCCGACCTCGACCCGGTTGTCGATCAGCTCTGCGAGGCGTTCGGGCTGGAGGTGTGCTTCCACGATCCGGGCGTGGGTGAATTCGGTCTCCGCAATGCCCTGCTGCTCGTCGGCGACCAGTTCCTCGAGGTGCTCTCGCCGATCGAGGACGACACCACCGTCGGTCGCCTGCTCGAGAAACGTGGTGGCGCCGGGGGCTACATGGCCATCTACGAGGTCGACGACCTCGATGCTCGACTCGCACACCTTGCGGAACGCGGCGTGCGTGTCGTCTGGGCAGGCGATTTCCCCGACATCCGCGGGCGACATCTCCATCCGCGCGACGTCGGAGGCGCCATCGTGTCACTCGACGAACCCGTCCCCGCGGGGAGCTGGCGTTGGGGCGGACCCGACTGGCCATCGAGAGCTGCGAGCGCTCGGACCCGAGCAGTCGACTCGATCTCGATGGTCACCGTGGCATCCGAACGCCCCGACGCGTCGAGTCGTCGATGGACCGATCTCGGCATCGCCGAGTCCGTGCGATTCGTGACGGCGGGGGAGCGTGGCGAAGGGATCGACGGCGTCGCGCTCCTCGCGTGCGATCGGTCGCGTGCAGGCGAGCAGTTCGACATCGGCGGTGTCGAGTTCACGCTCGTGTGAGCCGAGGCTGGTCAGTCGCCGACGTCGTTCCAGACCGATTTCGCTCCCGAGTGGCCGACATCGATCACCGTGTACGTCGCGCCGAGACCGACGATCAGCGAGGCGCCGACGAGCACGGCGGTCACCACCCGCGGCGATGGCTTGTCGAAGCGATTGCGCACGTACGGTTCGGCTGCGACGAGCGCACTCATCACGGTCACCGCGATGGCCCACGGCAGCACAGTCTCTCCCTGCTCGGTGTGTTCCTCGACGAGTTCGGTCTCCTTCACGTCGCCTTCGAGTGATTCGCCCGACTGCTGGGCGAGACCGACCGCGATGGTTGCGACCAGGGCGAGACCGAGCACGATCGGCGCGTACGGCTTCCTCGCGCGTGGAATCGCCGCCACCACGATGAGTGCGATTGCAGCGATCGGCAGCAGCACCACGGCCGCATGGACGATCAGCGGATGAGCCGGCAATCCGAACAAGGTGTCGACGTTCATCAGTTCTCCTGGTGTTGAGCGGCAGCGGTTGGTGATGTTCGGGCCACTCGGCGCCGCGGGTCCGAGCGTTTGCGATGGGTGAGCCGGTACACAGTCGACCACATCACCGCGACGATGGACGCAGTGGCAGTCGCCTGGTACAGCCACTGGGAGCTGTCGGTGCCGGCGAATGCAGCGTGCAGGCTTGCCAGGAGGAAGACCGCGTAGCTCGACAAATGGATCCATCGCCAGATCCGGCGGGGCAGTCGCTTCATCAGCAGCGACGTTGCTTCGACCGCGACGAGGAGCCACATCGCCACCACGCCGATCGCAATGGGTACCGGTTTCCACGCCGAGGCGAAGGGCACGAGCAGATCGACCAGATCGAAGTGGACGTAGCTGTCGGCGACCAGCGCAGCGAGGTGGATCGCCACGAACGACACGGTCAAGCCGCCGAGCCAGCGGTGCAGGTCGAGCAACCAGGCCGGCCGGCGCTGTTCGGGGAAGGCCTTCGTCGACAACACGATGCCCCAGATGATCGACGCCGTGAGCATCAGCCATGCGACGATTCCCGAGGCCCGAGTGAGGTACCACCAGAACTGCGGGCTCATCCGGCGACTGCTCCCGCGTCGAGTGCGGGGTCGATCGCGACGATCGAGAGGTCGGCCGTTGCGAGCACCTGGCCGTCGAGACTGACAGCGATGCCACTCAGGTCGTGGCGATCCAGGTAGTCGACGACATCGTGTGCACCCGAGAGCAGCGCGGAGGTGGCGTGGGCCTCGGCCAGCCAGCCCGAACGCCCGATGACCGTCACGCTCGCCAGGTCGGTCGACGACTGCTCGGCTCGACGTGGGTCGATCTGATGATGCCGTTCGCGTCCATCGTGGATCCACCGACGAGACCGGGTGCTCGACGTCGCCACCCCGCCGGCGCCGACCAGCAGTGTGCACAGATTGCCGTGCGTCGGCTCGGGGTGCGCCACGGCCACGGTCCAACCGCCGGCGTCGTGGGGGGGAGTGCCGGCCATCGCCATGTCGCCACCGATGCTCACCAGCGCGCCTGCGGCGCCGATGTCGAGGAGATGGCGCACCGCAAGATCGGCCGCGAGTCCCTTTCCGATGCCCCCGGGATCGATCACGAGACCATGTGGGAGCGTGATCGTCGAGCTCTGGGGATCGATGACGATGTCGTCCATCGTCGGGCCCGAGTCGTAGCCGCCCACCACCAGCCGACCATCGGGGAGGAAGGTCACTCGATAGGGGTCCTCGATGCTGGCTCGGTATCCGGATTCGATGAGCGTCGGGAGGATCGACGGGTCGAACGCTCCGTCCGTCGAACGCCAGGCCTCGACCATCGTCGCGACCAAGGTCACGGTCGACGGATCGACCGTGACCGGAATCCCCCCAGAATGGTTCAGGCGAGTGATGTCGGAGTCGTGGAGGAACCGACTCCAGTGGGCCTCCAGGTGCTCGAGCAACTCAACGGCGTGATCGCCGTCGGTGTCACCGACGACGACCACGCTCAAGTCGCTCGCCATCACGCGAGCCCGAACCTCACCCGCTTCCACTGGTCGTGGCAACGGGAGCGGGCGCTGACTGCGCCGGAGCGGGGGTGACGACCTGGACGTCAGGCCGGGCCTGGAGCACGATCGGGGCGGGGACCGTCACTGCCGTCGGTGCCGGCGCTGCAGCGATGGTCGGGTCGCGGCCGACGACGGGTGCGATGTCGGGTCGGGCGTCCCGACGACGGATGCAATCGTCGGGACGGGTGCGATCGTCGGCAGGGGCGCAAGCGCAGTCGCCGCATCGGTCGCAGGAGTGCTCGAGTTGGACGACGAGGCAGCCTGGGCCACCCCCATCACCGCGATGAGCCCGAACATCGTGGTAGCGCCGAGCCCGGCAGCGACGATCCGTCCACCGATTGCCGGATGGCGTCGACGTGGTCGAGCGGTGCGTGCTGTTGCTCGCACCGGCTGTGTCGGCGTCGATCGGGCGGCCGATTGGGCAGCCGATTGGGCAGCGGGGACGAACGGAGGCTGCGGCGGTCCGGACGGCGGTGCGAACGCCTGACGCAGGAGTGGGTCGAAGTCAGTCATCGTCGTCGGCTCCTTCGTACTCGTGCGAGTCGTCGGACTCGTAGTGGTCGTCGCGATTCGTACTGGTCGTCGTCGGATTCGTATTGGGCGTTGCCGGACGGTGACACCGGCGCCACGACCGGGCTGTTCGGCGTGGCACCGGCCACGACGACGGGCTCGGTCACATCGGCGCCGATCGTGCCGTCAGCGTTGAGCGTCGCCGTGAAGACGAACGTGCGGGTGCCGTTGGTCGAACGCCACCCGCAGCGAGAGTGGATCGGGCTGCGTTGCGGTGGGCGTCCAACCCTGGTTGGCGGCGGCCTCGACGAGTGCGAGCCCGCCGGGGTGGTGGTGGTCAGACCGAGACGGTGCCGGCGTCGTCGACGACATACGATGCTCCGCCGGCCACGGTCGTGGCGTGACCTGCGTCGTGTCGGGTGTGGGCGTGGGAGTGGCGACCTCGACGACCATCGGAACGCCTGATTGCAGGGTGGTCGAGGGCACCAGATCATCGGTGGCGGAGAGTGACCCGATGGCACTGTCGTTGGACGCGTTGAGGATGCCGATGTTGGCGGCGACCGCCGCAGTCCCGGCGATCAACACCCCGGCGACAGCAACGGCAGTGATGAGAGTGGTTCGGCTGGTGAGGGATTTCATGAAGGCGACGGTACGCCCGGGCGTCCCAACGCAGGGCCAGACCAAGGCAAACGTTCGGTAAGCGATCCGGCGGTCGCAGCGACCATGCGCGAATGTGGCGGTGTGCGCCTCTTGCTGGTCGAAGACGACCCGACGATCTCCGAGCCGTTGGCCGAGGGATTGCGGCGTGAAGGGTTCGAGGTCGTGCTGGCTGCGACCGGCGCCGAAGCGCTCGCCTCGTCGCCGGTCGACCTGGTGCTCCTCGATCTGGGGTTGCCCGACCTCGAAGGTCGGGTCGTGTGCCAGGAGCTGCGGGCGGTGAGCGCCGTCCCGATCATCGTGGTCACGGCACGGAGCGACGAGATCGATCGTGTCGTGCTGTTGGAACTGGGGGCCGACGACTACGTCGTGAAGCCGTTCGGGTTCCGTGAGCTGGTGGCGAGGATCCGAGCCGTCCTGCGACGAACCTCCGCGACGGCGGGCCAGAGCCCGTCAGCTTCGCTGGAGGTCGGTCCGCTGGTGGTCGATCTACGCGGTCGCAGCGTCGAGTTCGACGCCGAGACCGTCGCGCTCACACCGAAGGAATACGACCTACTCGTCTGTCTGGCGTCGACGCGGGCGCAGTGAAGACACGCGAGCAACTGATGCGTGAGGTGTGGGACGAGCACTGGTGGGGTTCCACCAAGACGCTCGACGTGCACATCGCGTCGCTGCGGCGCAAACTCTCCGCCGACGTCATCGAAACGGTCCGGTCGGTCGGCTACCGATACGTCGATGGCCACACCGAGGGTTGAGCAGGCGTGACGAAGCGGCTGTTGCTCAGCTACCTCACGATCACCTTGATCGTGTTGCTCCTGCTGGAGATCCCACTCGGGCTGTTCTATTCGCAGCGGGAACAGGAGCGATTGCAGGCCGACGTCGAACGCGACGCCTACGTGATCGCGACGTTGTACGAGGACGACCTCGAAGCCGGATTGCCTCTCGACCCGACCGCGGCGGACATCTACGCAGATCGAACCGGCGCACGGGTGGTCGTGGTCGACGCCGACGGCATCTCACAGGTCGACACGGCCGCTGACGTTCCCCGGGACTTCTCGACCCGTCCGGAGATGGCGGCGGCGCTCGACGGGGAACGTACGGCAGGGACACGGAGCTCCGAGACGCTCGGCGCCGACCTGCTGTTCGTCGCTGTTCCGGTGGCGTCGGGTGGGACAGTCCACGGTGCGCTCCGCGTGACGCTCGACACGAGCGACGTGAGCGCCCGGATCCGCTCGTTCTGGTTCGCGTTGGCGGGTGTCGCTGCGGTGGTGCTGCTCGCCGTGGCAGTGATCGGCTGGGTCATCGCCCGGTCGGTCACTCGGCCGCTGCGCGAGCTGACCGACACTGCGAGCCGGTTCGCGTCAGGTGACCTGACCGTGACGCCGTCGAGACACGGCCGGGCCCCCGGAGATCCAGGCGCTCGACGACACGATGACCAGAATGGCGCTGCAACTCGACGGACTGCTCGGCTCGCACCGAGCCTTCGTCGCCGACGCCTCGCATCAACTCCGGACTCCACTGACCGCGTTGCGGCTGCGGCTCGAGAACCTCCAGAGCCATCTGGCCGAGGATCGATCATCCGGCTGGAATCGACGAGGAGGTGGAGCGGGCGATCGGCGAAACGGGCCGGCTCACCGAACTCGTCGCCAACTTGCTGCAGCTGGCCCGCGCCGATGATCAGCTGGCAACGGCGACGGAGGATCTCCGGTTGCTGACCCATGACCGGGTCGACACGTGGACGGCCGTCGCCGAGGAGCGGGGGGTCACGCTGGTCGGACCGGGTAGTGACGGCGAGGCAGTTGTCGTCCGTACGGTTCCCGGCGCGATCGAACAGATCCTCGACAATGTGCTCGACAACGCGCTGCTGGTGTCGCCGCCGGGGGCGACGGTGACCGTCGTGCTGGAGGTGTCAGCGGCGTCGGCCACGGTGACCATCGTCGACCACGGCCCCGGGCTGTCGGACGACGACAAGCGCGATGCGATGCGTCGCTTCTGGCGTGGGGACACGTCGAGGCCCGGCACCGGGCTCGGCCTGGCCATCGTCGATGCACTCGCCACGGCATCGGGTGGTTCGGCGGCACTGGGTGACACCGCCGGTGGGGGGCTCACGGTGACGGTGACGTTGCCGCTCGATGGGTGATCGTCGGGTTGCATCACCGTTGTCGATCGTATACCCTGGCGGGTATGTGTAGACAGACCTCCTGCAGAACATGCGGCCGCCCGAGCTGGGCCGGGTGCGGTGCTCACGTCGAGCAAGTGCTCGGACATGTCCCACACGACGAGCGTTGCCAGTGTGCCGCTGGTGGAACAGATGTGACCAAGAAGAGCTGGTTCCGCCGCTGATCTGACCGATCCGCTGCGCCGCCCACTGTGGGCATCGCCGAGCTGGACGCACTGCACTGACTCGAATCGGGCATGCTGGGTCTATGGCCCACGACGACAGCAGCGATCAGGTCTTGGAAGTGAAGCGGGCATCGTTCGGCGAGAGCCGACTCGGCCCGATCATCAACGGCGACCTGTCCGACGGCCAGATCCGACTTCGCATCGACAGCTTCGCGGTCACCGCCAACAACGTCAGCTACGCAGGCACCGGCGACATGCTCGGCTACTGGGACTTCTTCCCCGCCGACGACGACCCGCAGAACATGGGGACGCGTGCCTGCGATGGGGTGGGCCGAGATCGTCGAGTCTCGCGTCGCCGACCTCCCCGTCGGTGGTCGGTACTACGGGTGGTTCCCGATGGCGAGCTCGGTGACCTTCACCGCCTCGGCCACCGACGATGGCTTCCGCGACGACGGCGCCCATCGCCAGGCCCACGCTCCGATCTACCGCGCCTATCTCTCGACAACCGTCGATCCCTGGTACGACCCGTCGCCCGACGGCGAGGATCGTCACGCCGTGCTTCGCGTGCTGTTCCTCACCGGCTTCCTGGCAGACGAATTCTTCGCCGACTGCGGCGGCACGACCGGCGACTGCGTACTTCGGTGCGCAGCAGGTTGTCGTGCTCTCGGCCTCGTCGAAGACGGCGATCGGGTTCGCGCAGCGCGCCGCGAAGCGTGAAGGACTGCGCGTCGTCGGCCTCACGTCGGTCGGCAACGTCGAGTTCGTCCGGTCGCTCGGCTTCTACGATTCGGTCCTCACCTACGACGAGATCGGCGCACTGGCCGGAGTCGACAGCGTGATCATCGACATGGCCGGCAATCCGACGGTGCTCGCAGCGGTTCACGCCCAGCTCGACGGCCACGTCCAGTACTCGATGATGGTCGGCAAGAGCCACCACGACGCCGTCCCACCGGCCGATGCAGCGGCCATGAGCGGTCCGGCGCCGCAGTTCTTCTTCGCGCCCATGGATGTGGAGCGCCGCATCGTCGCCTGGGGCGCCGAGCGGTATCGGACCCTCACGACCGCGGCGATCGTCGAGTTCATCGAGGGCAGTCGTGCGTGGCTGACGATCGAACGCCGCACCGGTGCACCGGACGGACCCCATGGCGTCGCCTCGGCGTGGGCCGACGTCCTCGGCGGCAAGGTTGCGCCGAACGTGGGCATCGTGACCTCGTTTCCGACCGCATGAGCCGACCGGAGATTCATCGCCGGTTGCTCCGTGTGCCGGGCCCGAACGACAAGCGTCTCGCAGTCAGGGTCACGCCTGACGCTCTGCGCCACATCAAGGCCCGTCACCCCTGGGTGTTCGAGGAATCGGTCACCTCGATCAGCCACGAAGCCGACGCCGGCGACATCGCAGTGATCTTCGACAACGACCGCAAGTTCGTCGCGCTCGCGCTGTACGACCCTGTCTCGCCGATCCGATTCCGGATCCTCCACGTCGGCAAGCCCACGCCGATCGACGCGGCGTGGTGGCGAGCCACGATCGGTGCTGCCCTCCAGAAACGGGAGGTCTTCACATCGGATCCTGCCGCCGACCAACTGGCCTACCGGGTGGTCAACGGCGAGAACGACGGACTGTCGGGCCTGGTCGTCGACCGATACGACGGCGTCCTCGTGGTCAAGCTCTACTCGGGCGCGTGGTTCCCGCACCTGCTCACACTGACCAGGGCACTGCTCGACGTCACCGGATGTGACGGCGTCGTGCTACGGCTCGCACGCAACCTCCAGGCCGGCGAATCGTTCGGTCTCGGTGACGGCGACGTGATTGCCGGTGTCGTCGCCGAAGGGCCGGTGCGATTCTCCGAGGGAGGTCTCGCATTCGAAGCCGACGTGCGCGCCGGTCAGAAGACGGGGCACTTCCTCGATCAACGGGCGAATCGACTTCGCGTCGGCTCGATGGCGTCTGGTCGCGACGTGCTCGACGTGTTCGCGTCGACCGGCGGGTTCAGCGTCCATGCCGCCGCGGGTGGCGCCACGAGCGTCCACGCCGTCGATCTGTCGGCGCCGACGCTGGCGGCAGCCGAGCGCAACATGGCGCTCAACGAACACCTCGACACGGTGCGCAACTGCACGTTCACCACGGAGGTCGGCGACGCCTTCGAGGTCATGGTGCAGCTCGCTCGCGCCGGCAAGGACTACGACATCGTGGTCGTCGACCCACCGTCGTTCGCCCAGCGTCAGGCGAACGTCGACGGTGCACTGCGTGCGTACACCCGCCTGACACACCTGGCGCTCCGCCTGGTCAGGCCGGGCGGCGTCCTGGTGCAGGCGTCGTGCTCGAGCCGGGTGACCGCCGAGCAGTTCTTCGACACCGTGCTCGACGCCGCAACGGTTGCCGGTCGGCCCATGACCGAAATCGTCCGGACCGGCCACGACGTCGACCACCCCGTCGGCTTTCGCGAAGGCGAGTACCTGAAGGCGGGTTTCTGGAGGGTCGGCGCGGGTCACGCACCGGATGCTCACGCGTCGAGGCGGTGACCGACCGGTGTCGCACTGCGCACCCGACCGAGCACGCGTGAGGCCTTGACCGACGCGCGGCACCCTGGGGCACCGCGGTACGTTCGGTTGCGCGCCACGCGGTGATCGTGTCGGCCGTCCCGTCGTCGATGGCGACGTACACGCGATAACGATCGCGATCGAGAAGTCGTCGCAGCCGTCGTGGCAGCGCCGACACCTCGACCGGACGGCGGGCGCGAAGCACGACGCCCGTTCGCTCGACGGTCGACACGAGATCGACGATGCCGGCAATGACGAGCCAGAGCCCGACCAGGATCGGCAGGAACGACAGGATCGCCAGGGCCGTTGCCGCGTCGGCGATCAGCCAGTCCTGCTCCGACAGCTGCTCGTAGGCCCAGTCGAAGCCCTGCCCACGCGCCACGTCGTCGGACCAGACGCGTAGGCGCACTCCTGCCACGAACAGGACGAGACCGGCCACCATCGCTGCGTACGGCGCCACGCCGAAGCCGAGGCGCGAGGGATACCTCACACGTACGAGCCTGGCGTGGCCACCGACGGAACTCCACGCCCGGAAGTGATCTTCGCGGGCGAGCGGCAGCTCGACTGCGGCTCCTTCGGCGACGCACATGGCTGTCGCGTAGGCGAGTCGTCGATCTCCGATCTGCTGCGCGCTGGGCGCCATGTCGCCGAATCCGGCCTGGTCCAGACGCTGGCGAACCGCCAGCCAGCGCTGTGTGGCGGCGACGCCCTCGTTGGTGTGGGTGTACAGCGGTGCAACCAGGACGCGACCGATCCGAACGGACAACACGAGAAGTGCACCGACCAGCACCCACGCTCCGACTCGTCGTTCGACCGAATCGATGACTGCGACGTCGGCGCCCGTTCGCACACCGAGCAACCAGCACAGCGCTGCCAGCACAGCGAACGCAGTCGGCGCGGCGAGATCCACAGGTCGCCACCGGCGCGTGATCACGCCGGTGTCGCGTGCCTCGGCGGCCACCAATCCGGCAAAACGTCGCCACCACGAGCCGCGGATGTCGACAGCGAGATATCTCGCCGGGATCGCACGATCAGCGGTGAACCGCGCCATCACGTGCTGCAACACGAGTCGTTCGTGAGGCCGCAGCGAATCACCTTGGTACGCCTGAGCGGATGGACGGACCCACGCCAGTTCGTCGTCGTCATCGGGAGGAAGGACAGCGCAACCAACCCCGCGCGGCGAGGTCGATCACTGTGGCCCGCAACGCTGCAGCCGTGACCGTGGCGTCGTTCGCCAGCATGTTCACGACCGCCGGCGTGTCGAGCGCGGAGGCGTTCGACCGTCCTCGACGGAGCGGGACGGGGAGGGGCGACGCGTCGACTCCGCCAGGCCAGTGTGGCCAACCCGCCGATCGTGCACACTGCACCGAGCACCAACCAGCCCAACCGGAAGGCTGGGGCGAACGCATCGAGCCCCACCATCTCTGCGCCGGTCATCGGGTCATTGTGGCATCACGTGGCGGCCGCGACGGGATCGTCCCCCGGCGTCGCCACGGCTGAGTCGTCTTCACGACGCACCCAGATGGTGCGTTGAGGGAACGGAATTTCGATTCCCGCGCCGTCGAGCGCCGCCTTGATCTCCTCGCGCAGAGCTCGCTGCAACGCCCATTGCCTGCCGGGCTGTGTCTTCACGGTGACGCGAATCGTGATCCCGTCGATCCCGAGTGCTTCGACGCCGAGCAGTTGCGGCGGGTCGAGCACCGCGTCGACCCACTCGTCGCTGCCACACACGTTCGTGGCGCAATCGATGATCACCCGCCGCGCCGCCGCCAGATCACAGTCGTAGGCCACGTTGACATCGATCAGCGCAACGGACCACAGTTGCGACTGGTTCCCGACCCGTTGGACCACGCCGTTCGGGACGTGCCAGACCGTGCCGTCGACCCCGCGGAGCACGGTCGTGCGCAACGAGATCTTCTCGACGGTGCCGCTCGCCTCGTCGAGATCGACGACGTCACCGATGCCGTACTGGTCCTCCAACAGCATGAACAGCCCGGCGATGCAGTCCTTGACCAGGCTCTGAGCACCGAAACCGAGCGCGACGCCCGCAATCCCGAGGCCGGCGATCAACGGGGCGAGGTTGACACCGAGTTCGCCGAGCGCGAGGACCAGGGCGATCGACCAGATGATGACCGTGCTCGTACTCCCGATGACGGCCGAGATCGAATTGACCCGCGCGTCGCGTCGCGGGTCGGCAACGCCGTCGATCCCCATCGGGGTCGCGACCAGCGCAGTGGCACGGCCGCCGAGCCTGGAGATGTGCCGCGACGCCGCCGTCCGGTCGGGAGCGACCATCCGGGCAACCACGTGGGCGAAGTAGCGCCGGCTCAGCACCGATGCGATCCAGGCGACCAGAAGGATTGTTCCGACACTGACGACGGAGTCGACGAGCGGCGGTACGACCCGGTTGCCGTCGGTCACCTCGAACAACCGCTCGCAGATCCAGCCGGGGTTCGAGCCACACGCGTTGTCGAGATCGGTCTGGGCCAGCAACACCTGCACGTTCTCGACGGTACCCAACGACGGGATGTCCGATCGGGGATGAGCGGTGTCAAGGTCGTCCGTCGACGGACCGATACTCTCCTGCAGAGGGTCGTGTCGGATATGACGTGCGGCCGCGAACCGACCAACGAGGAACCGATCCCATGAACGACACACCGATCCGACTCGCCGTGGTGGGCACGGGCTACGTGGGCCTGACCACGGGTGCCTGTTTCGCCCATCTCGGACACCACGTCGTGTGCGGCGACATCGACGAGCGCAAGGTCGACATGCTCAACTCCGGTCACATCCCGATCGTCGAGGAGGGGTTGGAGTCGATCGTCAATGCCGCCCGGGCGGCGGGCCGTTTGGAGTTCGTGCTCGGCGCCGAAACGGCTGTGCGTGACGCCGACATCGTGTTCCTCTGCGTCCCGACGCCCCAGGGCGACGATGGGAGCGCCGACCTGTCGTACATCGAGCAGGCAGCGGCGCAGATCGCGCCCGTACTGCGGCCGGGCGCTGTCGTCGTCAACAAGTCGACCGTGCCGGTCGGCTCGACGCTGGCGGTCGAGCGGGTGCTCCGGCGCGACGACGTGTACGTCGTGTCGAACCCGGAGTTCCTGCGCGAGGGCACTGCCGTCCACGACTTCCTGCATCCCGACCGGGTGGTGATCGGCAGCGCCGACCGCGAAGCAGCCGAACGGGTCGCCGAGCTCTACGCGGGCATCGACACGCCGATCCACATCACCGATCCTGCCTCCGCCGAGACCATCAAGTACGCGGCGAATGGGTTCCTGGCGATGAAGATCAGCTTCGTCAATGCGGTGGCTGCAATGTGCGAAGCGGTCGGTGCCGACGTCGCTGCCGTTGTCGAGGGCATCGGATCCGACAAGCGCATCGGTATGCAGTTCCTGCGCCCGGGGCCGGGGTGGGGTGGCAGTTGCTTCCCCAAGGACTCGCGAGCGCTGGTGAAGATCGCCGAGGATCACGGCTACAACTTCACGATGATGCGGGGCGTCATCGACGTCAACGACGAGCAGCTGGAACGAATGGTGACGAAGATCTCGGTGGCCGCCGGGCGCGGTGACTCCGACCTCTCGGGCGTCACGGTGGGGGCGCTCGGGCTCACCTTCAAGGCGGGAACGGACGACCTTCGTGAGTCGCCCGCCCTGGCGATCATCAGCGAGCTGCGAGCCCACGGCGCCGACGTGCGAGCGTTCGATCCGACAACCACCGGCCAGTTGACACCCCATCAGACGATGGTCCTCGACGGCATCCAGATCGTGAGTGACCCGCTCGACGTCGCCGATGGCGCCGATGTGATCGCGGTGTTCACCGAGTGGCCCGACTTCGCCAAGATCGAGTTGACACAGCTCGCGGCTCGGGCCCGGCCGGGCACCACCATCGTCGACACACGCAACCTGTTCGAGCCGGACATGGTTCGCGAAGCCGGGTTCGGCTACGACGGCGTGGGTCGGCGCTGATGCGCGTCGTCGTTGCCGGCGGTGCCGGCTTTCTCGGATCACATGTGTGTGATGCCCTGCTCGAACGCGGCGACCGGGTGGTGTGTCTGGACAACTTCGTCACCGGCAGAGCACTCAACGTCGCTCACCTGGTGGGTCGAGGCGACTTCGAACTGGTCGAACACGACGTCATCCGACCGTTCGACGTCGATCTGGTCGGCCCGATCGATGCAGTGATGAACCTGGCGAGCCCCGCATCGCCCAAGGACTACCTCTCTTTGCCGATCGAGACGCTCGACGTGGGCAGCATCGGGACACGATGCTTGCTCGAACTCGCCAGGCGCCATGACGCCAGGTTCTTCATGGCATCGACAAGCGAGGTGTACGGCGATCCGCTCGTGCATCCGCAGACCGAGGAGTACTGGGGTCACGTGAACCCCATCGGCGAGCGCAGCGTGTACGACGAAGCGAAGCGGTTCTCCGAGGCGCTCACCGCGGCGTACCGGCGTACCCATGGGCTCGACACCCGGCTCGTACGGATCTTCAACACCTACGGGCCGAGGATGCAGGTCGACGACGGACGGGTGGTGTCGAACTTCATCGTGCAGGCGCTGCGCGGCGAGCCGCTCACGATCTACGGCGACGGGAGCCAGACGCGCAGCTTCTGCTACGTCGCCGACGAGGTCAGGGGCTTCCTGGCGCTGCTCGACAGCGACGAGCCCGGCCCCGTGAACATCGGCAACCCCGTCGAGTTCACGATGCTCGAACTCGCCGACCTCGTCGTCGAACTCACCGGGTCGACCGGCGGACTCGAACATCGTCCGCTGCCGAGCGATGACCCGCGCCAACGCCGTCCCGACATCACGCTGGCGAAGGATCGGCTCGGATGGGAGCCGGACGTCGACCTTCGAGCCGGCCTCGAATTGACGATTCCGTACTTCGCCGGCCAGCTCGCGACATCGAGCTGAGCGCGCCCCGCGGGTGCCGGACACCTCGGAGGCAGCGGCCTACACTGAGCCGTCGTGTCGGTTCGGACGAGGATGTCGGGTTGGCGTCCGTCGTCGTTCGACATCCGAACCGAAGAGTTCCGCGACCTCGTGCGCCGCTCGCGAGAGGTGGTGCTGTTGGCGGCGATCACGGGGTCGATCACCGGAGTCGTCGTTCGATTCTTCGAGTACGTGGTCGCCGAGGTCACGTTCGAGTACATCGTCCGAGGTCCGCTCTGGATGGGTGCCGTCGCGCCGGGCATCGGCCTCGCGTTGTCTGCGATCCTCCTGCGCACGCTGGGCAACGGGGCGTCGTCGGCCACGTCGGACGAGTATCTTCGTGCCTTCCACGATTCGGAGTACCCGCTGCGGCCGAGAGCATTCATGGGCCGGATGGCGGCCGCGGTCACCACGCTCGGCCTCGGAGCTCCGATGGGCCTCGAAGGTCCGTCGATGTACGGCGGGTCCGCTCTGGGCGCCATGATCCAGCGCCGCCTGCCGGCGGCATTTCGCGGCGCCGACCACCGGACGTTGCTGGTCGCCGGAGCGGCCGCGGGTGTCGCCGCGATCTTCAAGGCGCCGGCAACCGGGGCGATCTTCGCACTGGAGGTGCCCTTCCGGGATCAGATGGCGCGCCGCATGCTCCTGCCGGCACTCGTTGCGAGCGCGTCCGGTTACCTCGTGTTCGTCGCGCTCAGCAACGTGCGCCCGATCTTCACCTTCGAATCCGACGGTGGCGCGGTGTTCGAGTACAAGGATCTGGCCGGCGCGATTCTCATCGGGATCTGTTGTGCTGTCGGTGCGCGGGCGTTCTCGTGGCTGATCCGCTACGCGAAGGGCTTCACCCTGCGTCCGATCGGCGTTCGCGTGGGTCTCGCGAGTCTGGTCCTCGTCGTGTTGTTCGTGATCTGCCGGGGGTTGACCGGAGAGAGCCTGACCATCGGCTCGGGGTACGGAGTGATCGTCTGGTTGTCGCAGGAGCACACCCTGTGGTTGCTCGCCGCGGTGCTCGTACTGCGTTGTCTGGCAACGGCCACCGCAGTGGCCGGTGGCGGCGTGGGCGGTGTGTTCATCCCGCTCGTGGTGGCCGGCGCCATCGTTGGTCGGGGCGTCGGCGACATCGTCAATCCGCTCGATCCCACGCTCTATGTTCTGCTGGGTATGGCAGCGTTTCTCGGCGCGGGCTACCGGGTCCCCCTGGCTGCGGTCATGTTCGTCGCAGAGACCACGGGACAGCCAGGGTTCATCGTGCCGTCGCTGTTCGCCGCGGTCGCCGCGGAGCTGGTGATGGGTCGGCAGTCGATCACGACGTTCCAGCGGTCGCCCGAGGAAACGAGTTGACGTGACAGTTGCGGTGAAGTCGGAACTACAGGGCACGATCGTCGGCGTGTTCGTCGAGGCGGGAGCTCCGGTTCGTCTCGGCCAGGTACTGGCTCTGGTCGAGTCGATGAAGATGCACCACGAGATCACCGCCTCGGTTGCGGGGCTGGTGGAGTCGGTGGCCATCGCGGACGGCGACACCGTTGCCGCGGGTCAGAACTTGCTCTTTCTCCTCGAAGGAGCAGCGCCGGACGGCGACACCGGCGTGCCGGCGCCGGTGCCGGCCGGTCCCGTCGGGCTCGATCGTGACGATCTCCGTGAAGTCCTCGATCGGCATGCGCGGGGCCTCGACGAGCAGCGACCCGACGCGGTTGCGCGCCGTCGGGCGCGCGGTCACCGCACGGCCCGGGAGAACATCGCCGATCTGGTGGCCGGCGGCTCGTTCGTCGAGTACGGCCCACTCGTCATCGCCGCGCAGCGTCGACGCCGTTCGGTGGAGGACCTCATCGCATCGACACCGGCCGACGGCCTCGTCGGCGGTATCGGCGATGTCAATGCCGACCTGTTCGGTGACGCTGCACGCAGCACCAAGTGCGTTGCCGTTTCCTACGACTACACGGTGCTCGCCGGCACGCAGGGGACGCAGAACCATCGCAAGAAGGACCGGTTGTTCGAGGTCGCCGAGCAGTTGCGGATCCCGATCGTGTTCTTCACCGAGGGCGGCGGCGGTCGACCGGGTGACACGGACGGGCTCGGCGTCAGTGGGCTCGACTGCCTCGCCTTCCGTTGGTTCGCCGAGTTGTCGGGGACCGTTCCCCTCGTCGGGATCGCGTCCGGCTACTGCTTCGCCGGCAACGCGGCGATCCTCGGCTGTTGCGACGTCGTGATCGCCACTGAGGATTCGAACATCGGGATGGGTGGCCCGGCGATGATCGAGGGCGGCGGGCTCGGCGTGTTCGAACCAGCGGCGATCGGGCCGATCGACGTACAGCGCGCCAACGGAGTGGTCGACGTCGTCGTCGCCGACGAGGCCGAAGCGGTACAGGTCGCCAAGCAGTACCTGTCGTACTTCCAGGGGCGAACGACCGGCTGGGAGTCGCCGGACCAGACGTTGCTGCGCGATGTCGTGCCGATCGATCGGCTCAGGGCGTACGACATCCGTACGGCGATCGAGGGGCTCTTCGATGTCGGTTCGGTGCTCGAGCTCCGTCGTGATTTCGGCGTCGGGATGGTGACGGCGCTGGCGCGCATCGAAGGGCGCCCGATCGGTGTGGTCGCGAACAACCCCTCGCACCTCGCCGGTGCGATCGACTCCGACGGCGCCGACAAAGCAGCCCGCTTCATGCAGCTCTGCGACTGCTTCGGCCTTCCGATCGTCACGCTCGTCGACACGCCGGGAATGATGGTCGGCCCCGATGTGGAGGCCACGGCGCTCGTTCGTCATTGCAGCCGGCTGTTCGTCACCGGGGCCAACCTCTCGGTGCCGATGGTGTCGGTGGTGACCCGCAAGTCGTACGGGCTCGGTGCTCAGGCGATGATGGGTGGTACCACCAAGGCACCGCTGGCATGCCTCGCATGGCCCACGGGCGAGTTCGGTGGCATGGGCCTCGAAGGTGCTGTTCGTCTCGGCTACCGCAAGGAACTCGAAGCGGTGACCGACGATGCGGAGCGTGACGTGCTGTTCCGCGAGATGGTCGACCGGCTGTACGAGCATGGCAAGGCCGTCAGCGTCGCGACCCACTTCGAGATCGACGACGTCATCGATCCCGCCGACACCCGCCGGTGGATCGCAACCCTCTTCGACGCCTCCCCGGAGACCCATCGAGCAGCGATCGATCCACTCGCTGCGCCCCGCCGCCCCAACATCGACACCTGGTGAAGAATCAGGCGCCGCAGCCGGCGGCGAGGACCTCGGTGAGTTCGGTGCCGTCGTATTGGAAGACGATCACTGACGAGCCCTCGTAGTACCACGCGTGAATGGCGACCTCCATGATCGCGTCGCCGTTGTAGTCGGCGACATCGAGGATCCGGAAGCGCTCGATCAGCGGGAGATCGTCCGGGCCGAGATTCTCGTCGACGAACGATTGCAGGACGGTCGATGACTCGCGGGTCGTGGCGTCGACGAGCAGGACCGACGCAAGGTCGCCGGGGGCGCCGCGAATCGAATCCGCCTGCACGTATTCGAACACCACGAGCGCCTCGTCGTCGCCATCGCCGTCGAGATCGGTCACCACGAGTTGGTCGACGGCGCCGAGCGACGCGTCGACGGGATCCCCGTTGAACGCATCGGCGCCGAGGGCCTCGTACGTGGCCGGCCCACGCCCCGTGACGGCGAGCGGGCGAGGGGTCAGATCCCAGTTCGGCGTCGGAAGAGCGACGGCGCCATAGCCGAACCCGGGCGGATCGGGAGGCGGAATCGTGACGTCGACGGTCGGGCCGATGCGCCCGTCGGGGCAGGCTTCGGTCGACTCACCGAGCTGTCCGGTCGCGTTCGGACCGAGATTCGAGACGGTGACAGCCGTGCCCGGGCCGATCGACGGTGCCACCGGGTCGCCGTTGGCGTCGACGGCTTCGGCCCACTGGTCGAACTCCCATGAGCCGAGCGACAGCCAGCCGCCACCGGAGCCGCCGACCAGGAGCGGCACGAGTGCGTCGGTCGGAGCGCTCGGCCCTGTCGTCGTGTCGGGTGCGGTCGTCGCGTCGGCCGTCGTGGCCATGGTGTCGGCCGTCGTGGTGGTGGTGGCAGCCGTCGTCGAGGTGACCGGCAGTGTCGTCGAGGTGGTCGAGGTCAGCGTGGGGCCGGGGTTCGACGACTGCTCGGTCGTGCACGCGACGACCACGACGCCGAGTGCGAGCACCAGGAGCCCCCGACGGATCATCGGCTGGTCACCGTGAACGAGTCGCCGGGCTCGACCAGGCCGAGGCGGTGGAGTTCGTCGATGGCGTCGAGTTCCGTGCGCAACTCGGTCGGCGGCGTGTCGAACCAGCGGGGGAGACGTCGGCGCCCATCCTCTGGAGCGTAGGTCCCCCAGTGGATCGGCACGAGCAGCTCGGGTTTGATCAGGCCGGTGGCGGCCGCGGCGCGTTGCGGGTTCAGGTGGCCTTCGCCGAGGGTCGAACCCCAGCCCCAGATCGGCAGCAGCGCCACGTCGATGTCGCCGAAGGCGGCCATCTCGTCGAAGAGGTCGGTGTCGCCGGGGAAGTAGATGCGACGTCCGGCGCCGTTGACGATGAAGCCAACCGGATCGGCGCTCACGCGCGAGTGCGGGCCGCGGCCGCGCTTGTGCACTGCCGGCACCACCTCGACGACCACGGGCCCTGCGTCGATCCGATCGCCGACCACGATCTCGGTGACATCGGCGAAGCCCGCCTTGCGCAGCAGCTTCGCCGAGCCCATCGGCGTGAGCACGCGGGCGGACGGCCGCAGCCGCTTGAGTGAGGGCAGGTGAAGGTGGTCGACGTGGACGTGCGACAGGAGCACGAGATCGACGTCGAAGGTCTCGTCGACCGGATCGGGACGCCGTCGCCGGAGATGAGCCACTCGTCTGGTGAGCAACGGGTCGGTCAACACCCGGTAGCCGTCGACGTCGATCAACGTCGTGGCGTGGCCGACCCAGGTGAGTTCCATCCGGCTCAGTCGTCGACTGTTCCACGTGGGCGTTCGCCCGCGGCAACCGGCATCGGCGGCGCCGACGGTCGCTCGGGCACCGTCCACGGGGCGGGAGCGGTCCCGTCGTTGATCGAGGCCATCCAGCGCTTGAACAGGTGGTGGACGGTGGCGGCCCCGACGACGGGTTCGTCGGGGAGTTCGAACCCGGCAGGGAACAGCAGGAACGGGTGGGTCTGATTGCCCCCCATGCCCCCGTGGAACCCGATCAGTTCCTCGAACGCGGCGCCTTCGTCGGCGTGCGGGTCGTAGAAGCTGTTGACGAGGATGTCGGGCGCGTTGGTGAACGCATCGGTGCGCCGGAGATGGTCGGCTGCGTTCGGTCCGAAGCCGGCCAACGGATCCTCGCCTTCGACGCGATCGTCGACGAGGTAGCGGATGCCGCCCCCGCCGATCACGAGCCCACCGAGCGACTCCGAGCGCACCAGGACGAAGCCGATGCCCGGGTGTTGGGCGAGTCCGGCAATGAGGCCCGGGAACCGCGTGCCCAGCTGCTCCACCGTGGCCCGCTCCTCGATGTCGGTGAACGAGACGAGGCCGAGATTGCCCGAGGCGAGCACGATCACGTCGGCCTTCGACGTCTCGTCGGTGCCGCTCGCGGCGGCGAGTTCGTCGTCGTGGGCCGGCCCGAGCACGACATCACCTTCGACCATCCGGTTGCGTGTCGCAGCGGCGAGCAGCTTGCTGATTCGACTGTCCTTGTCACGCACGGCTTCGGTGAGCGCGCCGTTCAGGTTGCCCCACCCCTCCGACGACATCTCCGGCACGGCAATGTCGACGTCGGCATCGATCAGTGAATCGACGAGGTCCTCGAGGGTCATGTCGTACCGCTGGAGGAACGTCGAACCCTGGGTCTGGCCGTGGTCGGACAGCACGACGACGTGATACGGCCGCGGAGCCTCGGCGATGGCGTACTCCAGTCGGGCGAGCTGGCGGTCGAGCCGGCGCAGGGTGTCGAGAGCCGTCGGCGCGAAGAGACCCGAATGGTGGGCGACCTCGTCGTAGCCGACGAAGTCGGCATATGCCGATGGCACGCCGCGGTACACGTCGCTCATGAGGGTGTAGACGGTGAGGTCGCGCAGGATCGTCGTCGTCGCGGCTCGCAGGATCGGGTAGATCCCACTGCGATCGAGTCGCGGCACGACATCGCGTCGCCGGGTCGCGCGGCGGTCGACGATCTCGCGCCATGCGTCGGCAATCGTGAGCGTGATGAGCCGGCTGATCGCGTACGGATCCGACAGGAAGTAGTTGGCCGTCTTGTGGCTGTGCTTGCTGCGGTCGAGCAGGGTGCTGAACGTGATCGCCGACTCGACGCTGTCGCCGGAGAACACGTTCGAGCGCGACACGCCGCCATCGGCGAGAAGTCCGTGCCCGTCGGACTGGCGGGCCTCGATCGCAGCGGCATCTCGGGGCCGGTTCGAAGTGAAGACCTTGCCGGCCTGCTTGTCGTACCAGCGGAAGGCCGGCATGTTGTGGTTGTTCCCGTGCAGGATTCCGGCCTGACTTGCACCCGTTTGCGAACTGAGGTCGCACTCCCAGCCCGTGATGCGGTGCGAGCCGTCGCGGACCCATCGGGCGAGGGTCGGGGCGTGCCCGTTGGCGATCGCCTGACGGACCACTGGCTCGGCGAGCCCGTCGATCTGGAGGAAGAGGATGCCGGGTACGTCGGTGGGCGTCGGCGGCTCGAGCCGGTTCACCATCCGGCGGACCGTCTGGCGCTGCCAGACTGCATCGTCGTCGACCGAGAGCCAGGTGCTGACCGCGATGCCGACGACCGTCATGAGGAACGAGGCGATGATCGCTGCCATGACGGTGTCGATGGTCAGCCCGTCGAGGATCTCGCTCGCCAGCCACAGGATCAGCCCGTTTGCCACGAGGCCGAGGAGGCCGGCCGTCCACAGGATGATGCGCGAGAAGAAGCGCGAGATGATCGGCCACAGCACCGCGTTGAGAACGGACAGGATGATCGCCGCGTACAGCGCCGTTCGCAGGTTGGCGATCGAGATGCTGGGAAGGATCCACGCGATCAGCCAGAAACTGAACGCCGTGATGAGGAACTCCACGACATGGCGGCGGAGGGGGATCCTCCCCGGTGTACGGCGGGGCAGCGTCGGCGTGGTCACGGACGACACGATACGTGGCGGCTCGCGATGAGCGAAACGCCCGGACGCCGGTCGCTTCGCTCATCGCGGTGGGGGAGTTGGTCCTGGTTCAGCCGAGGTCGGGCCAACGGCGCTGCTGCCGGCGACGTAGGCCGGCGGTGCCGAGTCTGCGTCGGTCGGCCAGAGCCCAGTCTCGTCGCCACCCCGTGTGCTCCGGGCCGGTCAACGGCGGGTTGGTGCCGGCGGCAGCACGTTGGCGCGCAGTCCAGAAGTCGGTGATCGCCTCGTCGCCGAGCGTGGTGACGGCTGCCTCGATGCGCGCGTTGAACCGTCGGGTCGATTCGCCCTCGGCGGAGCGCAGCGGGGCACCGAAGACCACCTTGGTGCGACCGGGCTTCGGGCGCTTCATCCCCTTGCCGAAGATCGCCCCGGTGCCGTCGATGAACACGGGCACCACGGGTGCGCCGGTGCGGGCGGAGAGATAGGCGGCTCCGCCCTTGAAGTCCTGGCCCCAGCCATCCGGCGAACGCCCGCCCTCCGGATAGATGACGAGGCTGTAGCCGTCGTCGACGAGGCCCATGATGAGATCGGACGACTTGCGGCCCGTGAGTTCGCGATCGATGGGGATCGCGTTCAGCGACAACGCCGACAGTGCCGCCTTCCACTTCTTGTCGAAGAAGTAGTCGGCTGCCGCTGCGACCACGAGTTTGTGCCGCCAGGCTCTCGGCACCGAGCGGATCATGAGTCCGGTGTCGAGGTGGCTGTGGTGGTTCGGGGCGAAGATGACGGGTGGAGGATCTTCGAGCGAGGTGAGATCGGCGAGCCGGTCGGTGCCGACGATCTCCGGCGAGGTGAGGACGCGCGCGGTCAGCCGTATCGGGCCCTCGATGATCGCGTTGCGCACCGATGACGGGAGTGGACGTCGGGCCCACTCGGTGTCGTAGTGGGCGCCGAGTCCGGAGACCTCTGGTGGGACTTCGACGCCGCGGGGCACGGTCGGCGTGCGGTAGGGGAACCCGAAGTTGCGCAGCGGCATCGCCGCGCGGCGCACGGCGTTCTCGGCGACACCGGCCGCCCGTTGGGCTCGCTGCAGGTTCCGGTCGACCACTGGGCCCTACTTCACGTCCGCGAGCATCAACGGAGGCGTCTTCATGTGGGTGATCGTCGGATGGCGACCGACGGTGTCGGACGCGATCTCGAGCGCATCGTTCATCGTCGACGCCGGCGTGAAGCCGAGTTTGCGGACGGTCGCGGCGTCCCCACCGACGATGATCACCTTGCCCACGTGCTTCATCGCATGGCTGCCCCAGTACCACATGTAGAAGGGGTGCACGCCGTGATAGGCGTTGGTGGTCCGGTACAGGTGGCGATACCAGTCGTCCTCGGCGTACTGCTTCTCCCACTTCTGCGACATCACGTGCGGGTCGGTGGTGTCGGCCAACACCTCTTCGAAGAAGTCGATGTAGCTCGGGTGGTGCACAGGGTGGAACTCGTTGGTGGTCGGATGCGTGAGGATCAACACGCCCCCTTCACGCACGAGCGGCTTGCCCCGGTACAGGTTGAAGAAGTAGCCGAGCCCGGTGCACATGACGAGGATCGGATTCATGATCGAGTTCACGTTGTAGGGGCAGATGTACGGGATTCCCAGCATGAGGATGTCGGTCTGACCCTCGACCTCGACGAGCTGCTGGTCGTAGACGTTCTGGGTCGTGACCTTGTGGACGGCCTCGACCTCGCCGCACTGGATGCTGGTCATCTGGTGCGGAGCTTCGATGCCGTGGAAGATCTTGCGGGCCATCCGCGGCGGCGCCTTGGCCACCGACTTGGCGGTGGCGAGGTAGAGCGCACGGTCCTTCGCATTCCACTCCCACTCCCGCTTGGCCAGGAAATCGAAGGGCTGCGGGAACGTGTCGGTGTTCAGCGTGGTCTCGATCTGGAACACCTTGGGACCGTGGTCACGCATGACCTTGCCCATGCGCCACGTGCTCTTGTGCAGCTCGGAGGCGTGCTGGTCCATGAACGAGTGCGACGCCTCCATCGTGGTGGGGTTGTGGTGGTGGCGAAGCGATCGGTAGCTGGCCAGGCCCACAGCGGTCGACTTCCAGCCACCATCCATGGCGACGAGGTTGATGTTGACGTAGACCAGGAGGTCGGACTCGGCGGCGCGCTTGTTGATCTCGATCTCCTCGCCCTGGTCGGTGGTGCCGAGAAACGCCAGGTTGTCGGGGTCTTCGGCATCGTGCTGGAACAGCAGCCCCCGCGGCTCGAACGCGTCGTAGACGCGGTCGCCGAGGGCGTGACGCAGTTCGAACTCGTGCATCCGACGGTGCAGGGCGAGCGCGGCGATGAGGTGCACGTCGTCGACTCCGGCGTCGGCGGCCATGGTCAACACCTGCTCGATGATCCGCTGGCGCAGGTCGGGGCGCCGCATCTTCGGAAGAGGAAGCGACACGTCGTCGAACGCGATGGTGAGCTTCATGCCGGGGAACAGCAGCGACGGCAGCGGATCCATGTCGATCGGGTTCAGCAGTGCGGTCCTGATGGCACCGTCGACGTCGTCGATGGCGTCGTGTGGTTCCGGCGCATAGATGACCCGGCTGCGGTCGGCCGGGAGCTTCTCCAATCGGAAGCCTTCCCCGTGCCAGAACAGTGTGGGCGGCGTCGACCTGTCGACGTCGAGTACGAATCCGGGGCGAGGCATCAGGTGTCTCCAGTGCGCAGGTCGAAGGCAATTTTCACGGCGCCGCGCCGGCCGGCGGTCGCGGCGTGGGCGATGGCGTCGACGTGGTCGGACAGGGGATAGGTGGCCGAGAGCAGTCGCTCGGCCTCGACGGCGTTGGCGGTCTCGATGGCGAGGTCGAACGTGCGGGCCGTCCGTCCGTCGCCGAGGTGCTCGGTGCCGTAGGTGTAGGCACCCTTGAGTTCGGTCTCGCGGTGCCACAGCCCGGTGAGATCGAGCGTGACGTCGGCGGGCATCCCGAGGAGCACGACGCGGCCACGTGGCCGGGTGATGTGCAGCGACTGGGTGATGGAGTCACTCGTGCCGACGGCGTCGATCGTCACGTGGGCACCCGAGCTGAGGTGGTCGCCGATCAGGTGACTGCCCGTGACGCGTCGAACGGCCCGCTGGAGCCCGTCGGGTCCGACGACGACGTCGGCGCCGTAGGCCTTGGCCAGCATCTGTTGATGGGGGTATCGGGCGCCGACGATGATCTCGACGTCGGCGACGTAGCGGCGCAGGCCGGCGATCGCGGCGAGGCCCATCGTGCCGGCGCCGAGCACGGCGACGACTGCCGGGCGGCTGGTGTCCTGGCGAGCGGCGACGACGGGAGCGGCGAGCAGCGCGGCGTGGATGCCGCCGGCGAACGGTTCGACGAGCACGGCGCGTTCGTCGGGCATGTCGCCGATGCGGTGGAGCTGGGACTCGTGCGCGACGAACTCGGGTGCCCAGCCGCCGCCGGTCGAGCAGCAGAATCCGGTCTGGATGCCGGGCTGGAGCGGTCCGGTCGCGAGATGGGCGTAGTCGTCGCCATCGCCGGGAGCGGCGCCGGGGAACGGAGGAGCGAAACCACGTGCCTCGTGGCCGAGGACGGGTTCGAGGATCACCCGGGTGCCGTCGTCGAGTTCTCCGACCACTTCGTGGCCGGGCACGAACGGGAACGAGACCACGTCGTCGAAGTACAGCGAGGCATGCCCTTCGACGAGCGACAGGTCGGAGCCGCAGATCCCCGCGAGGCGGGTGTGGACCCGGTGCCACCCCGGCCCGGGAAGTTCGGGTTCGCTGACGTTCGTGTAGGCGAGTGGGCCGAGCTTGACTGCCGTGATCGGTGACATCGCAGACGCGATCCGCGCCATGCCGAGCTTCGGGACCGACCGTGACACCTGCAGTGCTTTCATCGGCGGGCTCCTGCACCGAAGCGTTGGCGACGTTCACGTTCCGACAGCAGCGGCCCGATCGGGAGCTTCGGTCGGGGGCCGCCGGGTGACTTGCTCCAGTGCTCGACGAGCCACCCGCGCTTGCGGGCGATGGCGGCCAGGCGGGTCTCGGGATTCACGGCCACGGGGAACCCGACGGCCTCGAACAGCGGCAGGTCCGACGACGAGTCGGCGTAGGCGACGCACTCCTCGGGGTCGAAACCCTCGGCCTCGCAGTAGTCCAGCAGGATCTGCGCCCGTGCTTCGCCGGTCGGCGGTACGGTCACCATCTCGCCCGAGTACGTGTTGTCGGAACGAATCGACATCTCGGCAGCGACGATCTCGTCGAACAGGGGCCGCAGACCCTCGACGTTGAAGCTCAGTGCGCCGGTGATCAGGATCGTCCGATGCCCGAGTGCGCGGTGCTGACGGACGCGACGCAGACCGTCGGGGAACGACTTCGTCATGATCATCTGGGCGAACATCTCGCGGGCGTCGCGTTCGATCTGTTCGACAGGTGCGTCTTCGTAGCGGCGGTAGAAGTGGCGCAGGAAGTCGGTGCGGTCGGCTCGGTCGAGTTTCAGCAGTCCCGGCCCCTCGGCGATGGTCCGCAGGAAATAGCGAACCCGTTCGGGCGTGTCGAGGCGCCGTGTGGCGAGCCATGAGTAGCTCTCCACGACATTCGATGCGATCAGCGTGTTCTCGAGGTCGAACGCCACGACCTGACGCCGGGGATCGAGCACCTGCTTGCGCATGCGCGCCATGCGATCGGTCGACGCGGCCGGCCCGGGGGTGGTCTTGACACGCGCGTGCTGCACGATCGACGGAAGGTGGACCTGGGTGATGTACGTCGGCCAGTCGACCGAGCGGGGGTCGAAGTTGAACTCCGCCCGGTCGGCGTCACTCAGTTCACCCCACGTGCGCATGAGGTTGTCGACCTGATAGATCGCCTCGCACTCGGTGTACAGGCCGTAGAGCTCGACGTAGGTGAGCGCCCGCTCGACCTCCACGCGCTTGGTCTCGATCTGCGCCGACCATTCGGCCTGGCGCCCCCGCAGTGGGAGGTTCTGGAGCACCTTCTCGCCGGCGGTCAGCACCTTCTTCGCCCGTCCGAGTTGCGCCTGCACCCGACCGCGACCGGGGAAACGGAACTCGGGGACCACGATCGGTTGACCCTTGGCGTCGTAGATCGGATGCTCGAGGAACCAGCCGCTGACATTGTCGACGAGCATCCGGTACTTGAGCGGATTGATGCCGCCCGACGCGACCTGTGTGATCGCGGGTGCTCGCTCGGGGCCGAGCGCAGCGACCGCGATGATCGAGGCGACGACGATGTCGACGGGGATCACGTCGACGGTGCCCTCGGGGACGCCGGGGAACTCGTCGAGCAGGCCGCGGGCGTAGGAGATCAGGACCGGCTCGGCCATGCGGAATCCGCGGATCCAGCCGGGCTTGGGCTCTGCGAGCGCCGACTCGATGATCGACGGCCGCACGATCGACACCGGCACGGGGCCCTTGACGTCGGTCAGCGCCTGTTCGCCGAGTGCCTTCGTGAACGCGTAGGCATCGGGCCACCCGACGCTCGCTGCTCGGGCACGCCCGGCTTCGATGAGCTGGTCCTTGACCCATCGTTCGCGCAGTGCCTCGGTCTTCGACGCGAGTGCGGGCGCTCCGGCAGCACCGAGTTCGGTGCGGGCTTCGGATCGGAACCGCTCGAGGTTCTCGCGGCTCCTGCTGGCCGCGTCGGCATCGGAACGCAGGCGCCGGCTCGCGGCGACCTCGCTGCGCCAGTCGATGCCGATGTCGAACGGGCCGTCGCTCACGAGCTGCTCGGGGGCGTTGCCTCTCCGGTTGCCGGCGACGTAACAGGTGGACACGGCGACGAGATGCGGGGTGATGCCGATCTCGTTGCACAGGTCGGCGATCCGCGACGGCCCGAGCAGGTTGATCTCGACAGCAGAATCGAGCGGCGAGTCGAACGACACCGCGGCGGCGGAGTGGATGACGATGTCACACGACGCGAACAACGCACGGTCGGCGTCGTTCAGGCCGAGGCCGTCACGGGTCACGTCGCCGGCGATCGTGCTGACCCGCGAGGTGACCGAGGAGAAATCGTCGCCATGGGTGGCTCGGAGCCGGTCGAAGGCGTCGTTCTTGAAGATCTCGCGGTCGGTCCGCTTCGCCGCAGGGGTGCGCTGGCCGTCACGCACGAGCAGCACGAGTTCGCAGCCGGGGACCGACCGCAGCAGCCGCTCGACGAGCGCCGTGCCGACGAATCCGGTTGCGCCGGTGATGGCGATCCGTTTGCCCGCAAGCTCCTCGGCGATCACGGTTGACAGTTCTACCACGATCCTCTACCAATTGGTAGAGAGATGACGCACGCGTGACCGGATCCTGGCAACCTCACTCGATCTGTTCGGGTCGCGTGGCGTCGACGCGGTGTCGCTCGACGAGATCGCCCGTGCGGTCGGGGTACGCAAGCAGACGGTGCTCTACTGGTTCGAGTCGAAGGACGCCCTCGTCGATGAGGTCCTCGCAGTCGCCGCGACCGAACTCGTGGTCGTGATCGACGCCGCCCTTCGAGCTGCACCCGACGATCCGCTCGATCGGATCGATGCCGTCGTGCGGGCGGTGTTCCGACCCGCAGTGCGCCGTCCGGCGCTGCTCGGCTTGATCCGCGAGGTCAGTCGCCTGGAGTCGGCACAGGCAACGAGACTGCGCGAGCGGTCTCCAGTCACTGATCGACCGTGCGGTCGGCTATCTCGCGGTCGAGATGGACGCGGGGCGCCTGCGTCGCGGCGACCCGGGCCTCGTCGCCGCGCTCGGCTATGCCACCCTCACCGGCATCGCCACCGAACCCGAAGCGCTCCGCGCCGTGGGCTGGCAGCCCGACGCCGTCGGCCTGCGCCGCCTTCGCGACGAGCTCCGCGCCTTCCTCCGTGCCGCCCTCGCCCCCTGACACCCGAGCGATGAGCGAAGCGACCGAGGGCGGTCGGCTCGCTCATCGCTGGCATCGCGTCGGGGTTGTCATCGCTTGGTGTTGCGACGGCGCCGGGCGTGGCGTTCGAGCGCGAGGTCGACGAGGCGGTCGATCAGCTCGCTGTAGCTCAGCCCGGATTGGATCCACAGTTTGGGGTACATCGAGATCGGCGTGAACCCGGGCATGGTGTTCACTTCGTTGCACAGGAAGCCCCGGCCGTTGCCGTCGTCGTCCATCTCGTAGAAGAAGTCGACTCGGGCGAGTCCGTCGCAGCGCAATGCGCGGAAGGTGTCGATGGCGAGTCGTCGAACCTCGTCGGCGGCTGCATCCGAGAGCGGCGCCGGGATGAGCAGCTGGGCGCCATCGGTGACGTACTTGTCCTCGTAGCTGTAGAACTCCTCGCCCGGAACGATCTCGCCGGGAACGGACGCCTGCGGGTCGGTGGTGCCGAGCACGGCGACCTCGATCTCACGCCCGACGATGGCCTCCTCCACGACGATCATCTCGTCGTAGGTGAGCGCATGGTCGATCGCCTCGCGCAGGGCCTCGATCGTCGAGGCCTTCGACACGCCCACCGACGATCCCATGTTCGCGGGCTTGACGAACAACGGGAGCCCGAGTTCGTCGACGAGTTGGGCGGGAAGTCCGGGTGTCATCTCGTGTTCGGCGAACGCCCGGTAGCGGGCCTGCGCGATACCCGCCGCCGTGAGGACCTGCTTGGCCATCGCCTTGTCCATCGACACCGCGGATCCGAGTACGCCGCTGCCGACGTACGCCACGTTGGCGAGATCGAGCATGCCCTGCACCGTGCCGTCCTCACCGAGCGGCCCGTGCAGCAGGGGCAGCACCACGGTGATCTCGTCGGAATCGGCGGCGTCGGTCAGCATCGGGGTGGGCGAGACGTTCGTGCCGGTCGGGTCGAGGCGTCCGGGGATCGAGTCGGGACCGATGAGCAGGGCTGCGGCGGCGTGCTCGGCGAGCGCCCACTGGCCCTCGGTCGAGATGCCCACCGGCGTGATCCGATACCGGTGCCGGTCGGCGGCGCGCAGCACGTGGGCTGCAGTGGTGCAGGACACGTCGTGTTCGGCCGATTCGCCACCGAACAGCACGACCAGGTGAATGCGATCGTTCCGGTTGGCGTCGGTCGCTTCATCGGCCATCGGCCCACGGTACCGTCGGCGTCCGTGAGGATTCGAGCATCCGAGGCTGCGGCGGGAATCGGCGGGCGCCTGATCGGCCCCGACGTGGAGTTCGACGGGGCATCGTTCGATTCGCGGTCCACGCTGCCGGGCCAACTCTTCGTTCCGATCGTCGCCGAGCGCGATGGCCACGAGTTCATCGGAGACGCCCGTGCGGCGGGTGCAACGGTGCACCTGACCTGCGAGCCGGATCCCTACCGGCGCGACGGCACGGCGATCGAGGTGGCCGACACCGCGCTCGCCCTGCTCGCCCTCGCCGGATGGGCTCGCCGACGTCTCGATGCCCGGGTGGTCGGGGTCACCGGAAGTGTCGGCAAGACGTCGACGAAGGACCTGATGGCAGCGGCGTGCGGGGCGGGGCGGCGCACCCGGGCGAATGAACGAAGCTTCAACAACGACCAGGGGCTGCCGGTCACGATCCTGAACGCGCCCGACGACACCGAGGTGCTGATCCTCGAGATGGGAATGCGCGGATTCGGGCACATCAGCCGGCTCTGTGAGGTCGCCCGGCCCGACATCGGTGTGGTCACCGTGGTCGGCGAGGCGCACACCGAACTCGTCGGTGGCCTCGACGGCGTCGCTCGGGCCAAGGGTGAACTGATCGAAGCACTGCCCGCCTCGGGCACTGCGGTGCTGAACGCCGACGACCCGCGAGTCGTGGCGATGGCGGCACGGACCGGGGCGGACGTGATCACCTTCGGAGTCGAGGGCGAGGTGCGCATCAGCGATGTCGTGCTCGACGATGCGGCGGTGGCCGACTTCTCCGTCGACACGCCGTGGGGCAGTGGCCGGGTGCGATTGGCGGTGCCCGGACTGCACATGGTGACCAACGCCGCTGCGGCCCTTGCCGTCGCCGGCATCGTCGGGGTCGATCTGCAGGCAGCCATCGGCGCACTGTCGACGGCGTCTGTGTCGGGCATGCGGATGGAGGTGAGCACTGCTGCGAGCGGGGCCACGATCATCGACGACACCTACAACGCCAATCCCACATCGATGCGCGCCGCGCTCGATGCGCTCGCGGCGATGAACGCCGATCGGCACGTCGCCGTGCTCGGAGTGATGGCCGAGATCGAGGAACCCGAACGCTCCCACCGTCGGATCGCCGAGTACGCACACGAACTCGGCATCGAACTGATCGCGGTGGGAACCGCCCTCTACGGGATCGAACCGACCGACGATGTGCGCTCCGCGATCGGCGATCTCGGAAGCGACGTCGCCGTGCTCGTCAAGGCCAGCCGCTCCGCCGGACTCGAACGCGTCGTCGTCACCTTGACCGAGCGATGAGTCGGCTTCGTGCCCGCTACAGGCCTGGGCCGCGCGCCGGAGCGGCAGCCGCAACGTCGTCGCGTGACCCGACGTCGCTCGGCAACTTGGCGGTGAAGGCGAGCGAGCCGAGTGCGAACAAGGCAGCTGCGAGCAGTCCGGTCTTGAGTGCGAGGAGTTGGGCTTCGCCGTACGCGTCGACGACGGCGTCGACCTCGTCGTCGGTGAGGCCGGCGGAACGGGCTGCCTGTTCGACGGAATCGGCGGACACGAAGTCGATGCCGTCCTCGACGGCGACCACGACCTGCTGCTCGATGCTGTCGTCGAGGCGTTCGTCGGCTTGGACGTTGGTGACGAAGCCACTGGCGAGCCCGGCGAGGACCACGCCGCCGATGAGAGCGACACCGATCGACGACCCGAGCTGCTGGCCGGTGAACTGCAGCCCACCCGCCTCCCCGCGACCGGATGCATCGACCGACGACTGCACCACGTTGCCGAGCTGCGAGGCGATCAGGCCCATCCCGACACCGAGCACACCCATCGCGACGGCGAACGACGATTCGTCGAGATCTGGTTGCATGGTGGCGAGCAGCAGCAGGCTGGCGAGCCCGGTGAGGGAGAGGCCGGTCCGCACGATGCCGCGAACGGAGTATCGGTTCGACAGTCGTGATCCTGCCGCGGAGGCGATGAACATCATGATCGACACGGGCAGCATCTTGATGCCCGTCTCGAGGGCGTCGAGTCCCAGGACGAGCTGCAGGTAGAGCGGGATCGTGAAGAAGATCCCCATCAGGATGAGGTTCTGGGAGAACAACCCGATGAGTCCGGAGCGCAGGACCGGGATCGAGAGCAGATCGAGATGGACGAGGGGATCCTTCCCAGCTCGCTCGCGGTGGCGCTGCCAACGGACGAACGCCCAGAGCAGCACCGCGCCGAACGCGATGAGGAACAAGGTGAGCGAGAAGCCGAGCGGTTCGATCGGCGAGTTCTTCGGCTTGACCCACCCCCAGGTGCCGGCGCGCAGCGTGGCGAGCACGACGGCGCCGAGCCCGGCGGCCGCGAGCACCGAGCCGACCACGTCGAGGCGTGGCTTCGGGCCGCTGCGCGGCGCGTCGAGCACGAACGGAGTCATGATCAGCACCGCGATCACGATGACGACCTCGCCGGCGAACACGACCCGCCAGCTCAGTTCGGTGGTGGCCCAGCCACCGACGATCGGGCCGATGGCGATGCCGGCGCCGGCGACGCCACCGATGATCGCGTAGGCGATCTTGCGGCTCGGGCCCTCGTAGTTGCCGGCGATCAGCGCGGCCATGGCAGGCAACACCAGGGCGGCGCCGATGCCTTCGAGTATCGACCAGCCGAGCGTGAGGACGGCGACGGTGGGCGCCGCAGCAGTGAGAGCCGAGCCGCAGGCGTAGATGACGAGGCCGATGACGAACGTGCGCCGACGCCCGAGGATGTCGCCGATCTTGCCCCCGGTGAGCATGAACATCGCCATCATCAGGCTGTAGAGGGTGATCACGGCCTGGATCGTCGTGACCGTCGTGTCGAAATCCTCGACGAGTTGGCTGATCGCGACGTTCATCACCGACTGGTCGAGGACCATGATGAACTGGGCGCCGGACAGGGCGACGAGCGGGAGCCAGCGCTTCACCGGCGTGACGGTAGCTCACGCCCGTCAGGCGGGTTCGCCTCCGTCCTCCTCGGGGAGGAACGCCGACGGTGGGAGACGGCGCAGGTCGACCCACCAGGCGAGGAAGAACGCGAATGCCGCACCGAAGCCGAGTACAGCCCGCGCGCCGATCCATTCGATGACGACGCCGAACAGCAGGTTGCCGATCGGCACGGTGCCGCCGAAGACCATGAACCACAACGGCATCACCGTTGCCCGCTCGGTGTTCTTCATGTTCAGCTGGAGCGTCGTCGTGATCGCCGTCGCGGTCATGAAGTAGAAGAACCCGAGCACGAACCCCACCGGGAACGCAAGGGCTGGGCCCCGCAGCTGCGAGAAGACACCGAGGGCGATGCCGAAACCGATGAAGCCCCGAACGATCAAGACCTTGCGGTCCACCCGCGACAGGAACGTGCCGACCGAGAGCGCCCCGAAGAATGCACCGAGACCCCAGATGGCGTACAGCCAGCGGTATGTGGTGCTCGCCGGCGAGATGTCGAGGTTCAGCCGGACCACCGACGGGAACAGGCCGATGTAGACGAGGCTGAACAGCGAGAACAGGAACATGCCACCGAGCAGCCGGCTCAGCACCTTGCGATGCCTCGCGGTGTTGACCCCCGTGAGCAGGCTGCGCCAACCCTTGGCAGTGTTGCCGCTGCGGACGTCGGGCATCCGCACGATGAGCAGCGCAGCGATGAAGAAGAGGTACGTCGCGGCGTTGACGAGGAAGATCTGCGAGACCGTCAGCCCCACGATGGCGAGGAGCGCGGCGAGGATCGGGCCGACCACTCGCGTGCCGTTGATCATCGCCGAGTTGAGGCTGATCGCGCCCGGCAGATCCTGGCGATGGACCAGCAGCGGCATCGACGACTGGAATGCCGGCGCATTGAGTGCATTTGCGATGCCGATGCCGAGCTGGGCCACGAACAGCGTCCACAGTTGGGTCTCTGCGTAGACGAAGTACACGAGCGCGATCGTCAGTACGACCGAGGCGCTCTGCATCGTGAGTTGGAGTTTCTGTTTCGACACCCGATCGGCCAGCACGCCGCCGGGGATCGACAGGATCAACAGTGGTCCGAGCTGCATGAACACCATCAGGCCGACGAGTGCGGGTCGGCCGGTACGGACGTCGATGTAGGCGGGCAGCGTGAAGTTCTGCATCCACGTGCCGATGTTCGACAACGCGAGCCCGATGAAGATGATCCGGAAGCCCCGGTACGAGAACGCCGCCCGGGCGGTGCCGGGCGTGAGTCGTGCTGCGGCTCGACGTCGATCTGGCTGGGAGCGGTCATGGCGTGGGGTGGGCGCAAACTTGACCCGTGGGTCAAGTTAGCGGAGACCTTCAGCGGAACTGGCGAAAGCAGGTGCGAATGTCGTCGACGAAGAGCTCGGGCTGCTCGAACGCGGCGAAGTGGCCGCCGCGGGGCTTCTCGCTCCAGTGGCGGATGTCGGTAACGCGCCTCCATCCACGCCCGCACGGGGGGCACGATCTCCTTCGGGAACACCGCGAAGCCGGTGGGATCGTGACCGGGCCTGGCCGTGCCTCGCCGAAGCTCTCCCAGTAGAGCCGCGCCGACGAGGGCGCCGAGGCGTTGACCCAGTACAGCATCACGTTGTCGAGCAGCTCGTCGCGGCCCAGGACGTTCTCGGGGTGGCCGTCGCAGTCGGTCCAGGCCCAGAACTTCTCCAGGATCCACGCGGCCTGTGCCGGCCGGCGAATCGGTCAGGCCGTAGCCCAGCGTCTGGGGCCGCGTGGACTGCTGCTTCGAGTAGCCCGAGTCCCACTTGCGGTAGTACTCGATGCCCTCGAGCGCCCGCTGCTCCTCGGGCGTCGGCTCGCCCTCGATCTTCGGGGCGTGCCCATGGCCAGCGTCACATGGATGCCGGCGCAGTGGTCGCGTCGGTGCCGCCGACGAGCGTGGTGACCGCCGAGCCCCAGTCGCCGCCCTGGGCGACCGTAGCGGCCGTAGCCGAGGCCGGGCCATCAGCTGCGATCGAAGCGTGTCGCGATGCGCTGGACGCCCCAGCCGGTGGTGGTCGGCTTGCCGGAGAACCCGAAGCCGGGCAGCGACGGGCAGACGACGTGGAAGGCGTCGGCGGCGTCGCCGCCGTGCGCGGTCGGGTCGGTCAGCGGCTCGATCACCTTGTGGAACTCGACGACCGAGCCGGGCCAGCCGTGGGTGATCAGCAGCGGCATCGCGTCGGGCGTGCGGCGAGCGGCGTGGACGAAGTGCAGGCGTCGAGCCCGTCGAGCTCGGTGACGAACTGGTCGAAGCGGTTCAGCGCCGCCTCGCGGCCGCGCCAGTCGTAGCCGTCGGCCCAGTAGCGGCACACGTCGCGGATCCAGCGCAGCGGGGCGCCCTGGCTCCAGTCGTCGACCAGCTCGCGGCTCGGGCCAGCGGGTGTTGCGCAGGCGCGCGCGCAGGTCGTCGAGCACCGCGTCGCGGGACGGCGATCGTGAACGGATGGATCGGTGCTGTGGCCATGGGGTCAACGTAGGAGCCGAGCACTCGGTGCCTGCAACCGAGCGATTACCGTCGCCGACGAGGAGCAGTGACATGACCGACAGCAGTGATCCGCTGGACTTGATCGACACCGATCGCCACGACCTCGACGACGTCGATCTCCAAATGCGGTGTCACCACCAGTTGGTCGCAGAGGGGGTGTGCATCCTTCCCGGGTTCGTTCGCGAGTCGGTGATCCCGATGCTCGTCGACGAGTGCGATCGTCTCGCACCGCTCGGCCATCGGTCCCTGGTGCAGGGCACTGCGTACCTCGGGCTTCCCGACGAGTCGTATCCGTCCGACCACCCGCTGTCGGATGCTGGTCGACAACTCCCTCGAGGCTGTCGCCTACGACCTGTTCCCGCCCGACAGCTGCCTGCGGGCGTTGTACGAGTCCGATCGTCTCATGGCCTTCGTCGAGGCGGTGCTGCAGCGGGGGCCACTGTTCCGCTACGCGGACCCGTTCGGAGCGCTGAACCTGGCGGTGATGCGTGACGGTGACGAGCTCGGATGGCACTTCGACCAGACCGACTTCGTGGTGTCGATCGCGCTGCAGTCGTCGGAGTCGGGCGGCGACTTCGAGAACGCTGCCCAGCTGCGACGTCGCCGACGACGAGTGCGAGGACGACGTCGCCGCAGTGCTCCGGGGTGAACTCGCCGACCGGATACGGGTCGAACCGATGACCCCGGGCACGCTGATGCTGTTCAACGGCAGGTGGAGCCTGCACCGCGTGACGCCGATCGTCGGTGACACACCGAGATACGTCGTGCTGCTCGCATACGACACGAAGGCCGGGACGGACTCCAGTGAACTGCTCAAGCTGGTGCGCTACGGGCGCCTGCCGGAGGTGGCGGCATCTGCGTCGAACCACGGAGACGACCGGTGACGAAGGCCAGCGTGTGGGTTCCGCAGTACGGCGAGGGGTTCGCCGGCGACGGCGCGAACGCTGCGGACGTCAACACGGTGCTCGGCCGTCGTGACGGTCCCGTCGGCACGGCCTGGTCGACGGCGTTGGCGTCACCGTCGACGGGGCACGTCCCCTTCGTCGTGGTCGCTCGTCCGAACCTCCCGGTCGTGCCGTTCACGCTCTTCGTGAACAAGGCGTCGATCGATGGTGAGCAGCATGGAATGCTCACGTGGGGTGCCGCGAGGCCGGTGTCGCCGCCGGGGTACTCGACGCAGGTATCCGGGACAAGCAGGGTGAACTGTGTCTGATCACCGCCGTGTGGGTCGCTCCCGGCGCCGACGACGAAGAGGCGGTCTTCGCGAACAACCGTGCGGCAACCCTCGCAGCAATCGAGATGGGTCGAGCAGGCGGCCCGAGGCGCGCCGACCTTGCTGCCGTCGATGTCCCAGCGAACCCCTTCTTCCGTCGCCTCTGAGAGTTGCTCCGGCCCTCCGACCGCATTCCCGAAAAGTGTGGCCTCGTGCCCGCCCAGTGCACGTTCTGGCACACATTTCGGGTGGGGGTGACGGTTGGGGTGACGGTCAGGAGCGGGGTGCGGGGCCGTCTGACGGTGGGCCCGCGAAGAGTTGGGCCTTCTCCATCCAGTCGCGGCAGAGTCGCCCGTCACCACGAGGTCGGTGTCGTCGACGTGGCGCCGTTGTGTCGTGACGAGACAGAAGTCGAGTGCCGAGCCTGTCACGGACTCGGCTGCGTCGGCCGGGCCCGAAGCTCCACGTGTCGCCCGAGGGTGAGGTCAGCGCCACACGGACCGGAGTCGACGGTACGTCGAGCCCACGGTTGATGTAGGTCCAGCCTCGGGTGATGAAGCCCAACTGGGCGATGTGGCGCAGGCGGTCGGTCGGTTGCCGAGTGGCGTCGATCGCGTCGACGATGTCCTGTCCGTGGGCCCATGCCTCCATCAGCCGGGCAGTCAGGAACGACTTGGCGCCCATCGACGGCCCATACCAGGCGATACGACTGTCGTTGGCGAGTGTGGCACCCGCTGCCGCGAGTGCGGCGCGGTTCGAACGCCATGCAGCCAGCAGCTCGTCGGGCGACATGGAGCGGAACGGCCCGAGCGTCATGTCGTCACCGGACCGACTGTCGCCTGCGCTCAACAGCGCGGTCATCTGCTCGTGGAAGGCGTCGGGGTCGACGATCGCGAGCGCCGCGTTGGCGTCGAAGTACGCCAGGTGCCCGATCTGGTCGGCCACGGTCCATCCCGGGCTCGGCGTCGGGAGCAGCCACTGCGCGGCGTCGAGCTGCGAGACGATGTCGTCGAGCGATTGCTGTTCGGCCACCAGATCGTCGAGTACCTCGGAGACGTCCATCCCCGAGGTGTATCCGATCGAGGTGTATCCGATCGAGCGGGGCGAGGTGCGGCTCGGAGCGTGCGGTCCCCGCTCCACTACGGTGATCGACGTGACCATCGGGACCGTCATCCGCAGTCGACTCGACACGAAGTCCGACGAGTACCGGGCCAACCTCGCCGAGATGCAGGCGCTCTGGGACGGCGTTGCGAACGAGATGGCGTCGGTGCCGACCATCGGCGGGCAGCGGTACGTCGACCGCCACCGCACCCGCGGCAAGATGCTCGTACGCGAGCGGATCGAGGCACTCGTCGATCCCGACACCCCATTCCTCGAGCTGAGCCCGCTCGCCGGATGGGGTACCCAGGATCCGGTCGGCGTCGGAAGCTGTACCGGCATCGGCATCGTCGAGGGTGTCGAATGTGCGATCTCCGGCTCCGACATGACGTATCGAGGTGGATCGGGCAACCCGACCACCTGGAAGAAGGGGTCCCGATTCCACGAGATCGCCCGCGAGAACCGGTTGCCGGTGATCATCCTCAACGAGTCGGCGGGCGCCGACCTGCCGCGTCAGGCCGATCTGTTCATCCAGGGCGGCGCCAGCTTCAAGGACCTCACGCAGCTGTCCAAAATCGGGATCCCGTCGATCACGATGGCGTTCGGGCCGAACACCGCCGGCGGTGCCTACACGCCGGGCATGAGCGACTACACCGTGTTCGTCAAGGGTCGCGGCACGGCCTATCTCGGTGGGCCGCCACTCGTGAAGATGGCGATCGACGAGATCGTCGACGAGGAGACGCTCGGCGGTGCCGAGATGCACTCACGCACCAGCGGTCTCTCCGACTATCTCGCCGTCGACGAGATGGACGCCATCCGCATCACCCGCAGCATCGTTCGTCACCTGCGTTGGAACAAGCTCGGTCCGGGCGCCACGGAACCCGACGATCCGCCGCTGTACGACCCGGCCGAGTTGCTCGGGTGCGCGTCGGCCGACGTCCGGATCCCGTTCGACATCCGCGACGTGCTCGCCCGTCTGCTCGACGGCAGTCGCTTCGAGGAGTTCAAGCCCCTCTACGGCGACAAGATCGTCTGCGGGTGGGGATCGATCCACGGGTTCCCCGTCGGCATCCTGGGGAACAACGGAATCCTGTTCTCCGAGGAGGCGTCGAAGGCGGCGCAGTTCATCCAGCTGTGCAACAAGCGCGACATCCCGCTGGCATTCCTGCACAACATCACCGGGTTCATGGTCGGCTCCAAGGCAGAGCAGGGTGGCATCATCCGCAACGGCGCGAAACTGATCAACGCGGTGTCGAACTCGACCGTGCCGCACTTCAACCTGATGGTCGGCGCGAGCTACGGCGCCGGCAACTACGGCATGGCCGGCAAGGCGTACAACCCCCGCTTCATCTTCAGTTGGCCGAATCACCGGGTGGCGGTGATGGGGCCCAAGCAGCTTGCCGGCGTGATGGAGATCGTCGCCCGCAATGCGGCGGCGGGTCGGGGGATCGAGGTCGACGAGGAGGCGTTGGCAGCGCAGACGGCCGGGCTGGAGGCGCAGATCGAGCACGAGTCGACGGCGCTGTACTCGACGGGCCGACTGTGGGACGACGGGATCATCCACCCGGCCGACTCGCGCACCGTCATGGGGATGGCCTTGTCTGCCGTGCACAGCAACGTCGTGCAGGGTGCGACCGAGTACGGCGTGTGGAGGCACTGATGCCCATCCACCAGGGCGACATCACTCCGATCTCGCGGCTCCTCATCGCCAATCGCGGGGAGATCGCCGTGCGCATCGCCCGCACGGCCCATCGCCTCGGCATCGACACCGTCGGGGTCTACTCCGAGCCGGACCGGAACGCGCTGCACGTCGACTCGGTCGACCTCGCGATCGCACTCGGCGGTTCGACGCCGGCCGAGTCGTACCTGCGTGGCGATGCCGTGATCGCCGCGGCGCTGGCGACCGGCGCCGATGCGATCCATCCCGGCTACGGCTTTCTCGCGGAGAACGCCGCGTTCGCGCAGAGCGGTCATCGATGCCGGACTCGTGTGGGTCGGCCCGACGCCCGAACAGGTGGCGCTGCTCGGCGACAAGGTGGCGGCCAAACGAGCGGCGCTCGATGCGGGTGTACCGACCACCTCGATGATCGAGGTGGTCGACGGGCGCGTCGACGGCATCGTCACCTACCCCGCGCTCGTGAAGGCAGCCGCCGGTGGTGGCGGGCGGGGGATGCGCGTGGTGCGTTCGGCGGACGACCTCGACGACGCCGTCGCCGCGGCCTCACGCGAAGCGCTGTCGGCGTTCGGCGACGGGGCGGTGTTCATCGAGCCCTACCTGGAACGGGGTCGACACGTCGAGGTGCAGATCATCGGCGACCGCCACGGCAACGTGGTGCACCTCGGCGAGCGCGAGTGCTCGATTCAGCGTCGCAACCAGAAGGTCCTCGAGGAATCGCCGTCGGCGGGCATCACGCCCGACATTCGTGCGGCGCTGTGTGACGGCGCCGTCGCCCTCGCACGTCACGTGGGCTACGAGGGAGCGGGCACCGTGGAGTTCATGGTCGGCTCCACCGGATCCGCGTCCACGATCACGTTCCTCGAAGTGAACACCCGGCTCCAGGTGGAGCATCCGGTGACCGAAGCGGTGACCGGTCTCGACCTGGTCGAGCTGCAACTCCGTGTCGCCGCAGGCGAACCGCTGCCGATCACACAGGACGACGTTCGCACCGACGGCCACGCCATCGAAGTGCGCGTGGTGGCCGAGGATCCTGCTGCGGGTTGGATGCCGTCGACAGGCCGGATCGACCGATTCGTCGTGGGTGGCGGGCCCGACCACGACGGCGTGCGCGTCGACACCGGCGTGCGGGCCGGCTCGGAGGTCTCCTCCGACTACGACTCGCTCGTTGCCAAGGTGATCGCCCACGCGCCGACGCGTGCCGAGGCGGCGCGCAAGCTCGCACGGGCGCTCCGTTCCTCGCAGATCACCGGCATCCGCACCAACGTCGACACGCTCGTGGCGATCTGTGGAGAAGCCGACTTCCTTGCAGCCGACACGCCCACCGCATACCTCGACGAGCACGCTGCGGTGCTGTCCCCGCTCGGGCCGATCGGCGATGATCGGGTCGCTCTCCTGCTCGGTGCGGTGTTCGCACTGGAGCACGAGCACCGCTCCGGTGATCGAGCCACGCCGTTCGCACCGTCGGGTTGGCGCAATCTTCGCTCCCAGGGGCAACGTCAGGTGTGGATGGAGTCGACCGGCGAACACGTCCATGTCGAGTACGAGATGGTGCCGGCATGGCAGTCGGGCGGCGTGCCCGCGTGGTCGGCGTCGGTGCGGCTCGGTCCATGGCCCGAACCCGACGAGACGGGTGCGTTGGGCGACGACGATCGCCCCACGCTGACGGTTCGACTGCTCGGGCGCTCAGCCGACCACCAGACCATCGAAGTCGACGGCCGCCGTCGGGTCGTCCACACATCGGTCGTGCATCCTCCCCTCGGGCTCGACGACGACGGCATCGGCGCCGTGACGGTCCACGTCCGCAGCACGGCCGGTGCGCTCACGCTCACTCGGGCACCGCGCTTCATGCTGCACGATGCCGAGTCGGCCACCGGCGGTCCGATCAGCCCGTTGCCCGGCACCGTGATCGCCGTCCATGTCGCCAGCGGTGACTCGGTGGTCGACGGCCAGCTGCTCATGGTCGTCGAAGCGATGAAGATGGAGCACAAGATCGTCGCCTCCGGTGACGCGACCGTCACCGAGGTGCGCTTCGCCGTCGGTGATCGGGTCGACACCGGCGACCTGCTGGTTGCCCTGGAGCATCACGAGGGCGACGAGTCGTGACCGCAGCGCCAGGCGAGCCGATCCGCATCGCGAACTGCTCGGGCTTCTTCGGCGACCGCCCGAGCGGCGCGCTCGAGATGGTCGAGGGTGGCCCGATCGACGTGCTGACCGGCGACTGGCTCGCCGAGTTGACGATGCTCATCCTCAGTCGGATCCGGCGAAGCAGCCGGGCGGGGGATTCGCCGCGCACCTTCGTCAGCCAGATGGAGCAGGTGATGGGCACCTGCCTCGATCGCGGCATCAGGGTGGTGTCGAACGCCGGCGGGCTCGACCCGGGTGGATGTGCCGACGCCGTCGCCGAGGTCGCCGACCGGCTCGGCCTGTCGCCCACGATCGCCTACATCGACGGTGATGATCTGATGCCGAGGATCATCGAACTCGCCGAGTCCGGGGCCCTGCAGTCGTTCACCGGAGGCGAACTCGGTGACCCGTCGAGGTTCCTGACGGCCAACGCCTACCTCGGATGCTTCGGCATCGTCGACGCGCTCACCAAGGGCGCCGACATCGTCATCACGGGGCGCGTCACCGACGCGGCGGTCACCTGTGGCCCGGCGGCGTGGCACCATGGTTGGCAGCGCACCGATTTCGATCAGCTGGCGGGTGGTGTCGTCGCCGGTCACATCATCGAGTGCAGTGCCCAGGTCACCGGCGGCAACTATTCGTTCTTCCACGAGATCGAGGGACGCAACGAGGTCGGTCGACGTGCCCGTTTCGGGTTCCCGTGGGCCGAGGTGGCCGCCGATGGTTCCTGCGTGGTCGGCAAGCACGAGGGCACCGGTGGAGTCGTCAACGTCGAGACGGTCACGTCGCAGCTGCTCTACGAGATCGGCGGTCCGGAGTACCTCGGTCCCGACGTGACGGCGCGCTTCGACACGATCGAGCTCGAGCAGATCGATCGTGATCGTGTGCGGGTGTTCGGTGTGCGAGGCGAGGCGCCGCCGGCGACGCTGAAGGTGGCGATGAACGAGCTCGGCGGCTTCCGCAACTCGTTCACCGTGGCGCTGACCGGGCTCGACGTCGACGAGAAGGCAGCGTTCGCCGTGGCGGCATTCTGGGATGCCTGCCCCTACGGGCCCGACGACTTCGCCTCGATCGAGAGCAGGGTCATCCACACTCACAAGCCTGATCCGGCGACGCAGGAGGAGGCGACGGCGCTCTGGCGGGTGACGGTGAAGGATCCCGATGAGCGCAAGGTCGGCCGGGCGTTCGCCGACGCCATGGTGCACACTGCGTTGGCCGGAATCCCCGGCATGTACGGCCTCAGCGGCGGACCCGGCGCCGCGTCACCGTTCGGTGTCTACCGACCGGCAACCGTCCCGAGCGAGCTGGTGCCGCAGTACGTGCACGTCAACGGCACGATGGTCCAGGTCGATTCGGTCGCGCCGACCGGTGATCCGATCCTCGTCACCGTCGCCGATCCGGTGCCGGTGCCCGACGGGAAACTCGTGGCCGTCCCACTCGGCGCGTTCCTCGGTGCCCGATCCGGCGACAAGGGCGGCGATGCGAACGTCGGTGTGTATGCCCGTGGCGACGCCGGTTGGGCATGGATCGACCACGAGCTGACCGTCGACCGGCTCCGCGAACTGCTGCCGGAGACCGCTGACATGACGATCGACCGCTACCGCTATCCGAATCTGCGTGCGCTCAACTTCGTCATCCGTGGCCTCTTGCAGGAAGGCGTTGCTGCGTCGACACGCCAGGACGCGCAGGCGAAGGCCGTGGGCGAATGGCTCCGCGCCCGCGTCGTTGCGGTGCCGCACACCGTTCTCGACTGACGAATCCACGGCGCCGAACGCGCGGTCAGGTGATCTCGTTGCCCTCGGGGTCGATCACGTGCCAGTGGCCGGACTCGTCTCGGAACACGTCGAATCCGTGTTCCTTGAGGTGGTTGTGGCCCCTGCACAATCCGCCGCCGTTGCGGGGGACCGTGGCGCCGTGGGCCTTCCAACCGAGGGAGTGGTCGGCGTCGCACCACGAGATGGGCCGGTCGCAGCCGATCCAGATGCACGTGGTGAGCAGCAGCATGACGGCGTCGCGTGCGCTGCCGCGGAAGAGTCGGGAACGTCGGCCGAGGTCGATGATGGTGCCGGAGCCGTCGTAGACGACGCGTCGGATGTGGCCGATCAGCGCAGCGTTGACAGCGTCGTCGGGGTGCAGGCGTCGTCCGCTCTGGGTGCGGATCACGACATCGCGGTAGCGGCGGGGGTCGGGGGTCTCACCGCGAAGGTGGGCTTCGAACGACTCCTGATCGATCAAGACGTTGACGGTCGGGCGGGGCTGTTGCGAGCCGGGAGGCGCAGAGGCGGCAGCGCGGGCCATGGCGACGAGGGCGTCGGCGCATCGTTGCGCTTGTGTGCGTGCAAGGTCGGCGGCCGTGGCGTCGTCGCCGAGGCGGGCTCTGGCGTCGGCCCAGTCGGCTTGCCATTCGGCTTCGAGGAACCAGGAGAAGATCTCATTGAATTCGACACCGGCGAGTTCGGCGAGCGAGCCCGACAGGCTCCAGCCGCCGTCGGGGCAGGGCCGGATCTGGAACGTCCGGTTGGCGTGTTGACGTTCGTTCCTCGCTCGATCACCGTCGGGATCGGCGAGTGCCTCCCAGGTTCGCGCTCGCCGTTCGAACTCGTCGAACGATTGCCCGATGGCGTCCTCGAGGAGAACGAGAGCATCGCGTTCGAGCACCGACGATGCGATGCGGGGGTTGGCGGCGATGCGAGCCATCAATTCGGATTGCGCCACACCGACCTCACCGTCGGCTTCGGCGTCCGCCCACGCAGGCAGTGCCTCGTGCAGGCGGGCCGTCTGTACCCGGCGGTGCGCCTCCGGACCGGACAGCATGCACATGTGCTTGATGACGGTCTTGGCGGAGAAGAACCCCTGTGACCGGAACGGGTTGTGGCGATCGACTGCGCCGGCCGCCGCTACCGCTATCGCGTCAACCGAGCGCCGGATTTCCTCGACTCCTTCCAGCCACGCCCGCATCTCAGTTGCGTCGAGCTCAGCGAGGTCGACGTCGCCGAGCGCGGCCACCGCAGCGCCGGCACGGCGCACTGCGTCGGCGGCGCGGTTCGCCGGCGGGTTCGGTGTCGATCGACTCGACCAGGCGGAGCCGGATCGCGTCGAGGCGAACAGCGGCGGGCGACAACTCGCTGCTGACGTCGAGCTCGCTCGGCTGCGATGAATACATACGCCCATCATGACGAGGGGGTGTCACGGAGATCGCCGGTCTTTCGGGGTCGGGTCCGGAAAGACCGGCCGGGTCAGTCCGGATCTTCGGGCCGCCCGGCATCGCTGAGCGATTCGATGCCGGTGAGCAACTGCTCGTCGATCATGACGTCGCCGTCGGCTGCCGACGACTCGACCGATCGTCCCTCGGCGTCGAGGCCGAAGTAGCGCCGCACCACTGCCGAATGTGGTGGGAGCGTGCGCAGCACGGGGAGTGAGAACACGCTCTGGGTCAGGCTGCCGAACCGGTCGAACAGCGCGGCATTGATGGCGAAGGCCAGCGCAGTGTGCGGCCGATGGCGAACAGCCAGCCGAGGGTCACCACGGCCACCCCGATCCCGCCGTACAGCTCCGAGGCGCCCGAGAACCGTCCAGGGAGGTAGAGCTGGGACACAGCCTGCATGCCGTGGATCACGAGGCTGGCGAACGCAGCACCCGGCAGCAGCGCGCCCGGATCGAGGGTCCGGCGCGGAAGCGCTGACATGAGGACGAGGAAGACCAACGTGTACAGGGCCGCGCTCACGGCGAACGACACGCCCGCCGCGGCCAGGCCGAACTCGCTGCGGATCCGATTCATGATCAGCCCGACGAGCCCGAGGCTGACGATCAACCCGATGATGATGGCCACGACCCGGGCCTTGGCCGTGACCTTGCCACCGGTGAGCCAGACCAGGCTGCTCGACGCAACCAGTGCCTTCGCGAGCGTCCGACCGGCGGTCACCATCAGGAACAGTCCGGTCGCGAGCGTCAGGTAGGCCGCCGTCGACGACTGGCTGAGCGCAGTGCGGACCTGGTCGGCCAACGCTCCCGTCAGGCTGGCGGAATCGGTGACGGTGTCGGGGTCGACGTAGCCGGAGATGGCTCCCATGAGACCGACGCCGAACACGATGGTGGGGACGAAGAAGAGGAACAGGCGAAAGGCGATCGCGCTGCCGAGGACCGATCCGGCCGAGACACGGTCACGCTCGTAGATGACGAAGGCCGCCTCGACGAGTGACGATCGCTCGCGGAGCCGTGCCGCCCACGCCGTCGCGTCGGCAGTTGGGCCTTGGCGGTGGCCTGCAG
>CAVQTE010000030.1:0-269004 GCA_963716235.1 Ilumatobacteraceae bacterium
CTTGTCTGACATGGGCCGCATCACGGATTACTACCTGAGCTACGACCCGTGTGACTGTTCGTTGCGGACGATCGTGCTGATGGAAACCTCGCTGCGCGGAGTTATGCCGCTCCCCGGACGGGCCCCGGCGATGCAGCGCGAACGGGCAGTGAACGAGGCCGGCATTTCCGGGTGGCCTCGGGACCGGCGACGCGGTCACCCTGGATCCTCCTTCAGTTGGTCATGCTGTCGAGGTCGCCGCGGATCCGTCAACCGCGTCGGTGCAACGAATAGCGGACCTCAGTGAGAATCGATTCGTACCACGCAAATGAGACTTCGCAGGTCAGGCCACGTGACAGAGCGCCACGCTTCGGTGGCGCGTCCGGTCCAGGTCCCCCTATTGGACGCGGTCGGCCCGCAAGTTTGCCCTGCTGGATAGTGGACCCATTCGTGAATCGTCACGGCTGTTGTAGTAGTCCTGCCGGTACCTCGGCGGTCGGCCAGGGTGCGTCGTCGTTCAGAGTGCGAGATCCTTCAGCGGTCTTGATGATTCCATGCTCGGTAGATGCCCAACGGCCCTGCCGCCAACTCTCCGACGACTTTACGATCAACTCAACGGGCTGGGTCTAGCTCCCATCCCTGGCGGCCAACCCGGTCGCAGTTCGTTCACGAGAGGGGCACGACCAATGGACACCAGCGTGTGGTTTAGGGGAGGCCATGGTGTCGGAAATCGCTGATCGCAACGTGCCTGCGTCTGTGGTGGAGGGCAGCGTCGGAGGACCGGGTGACGGTAGCGAACTCAGTACAACAAGGCCCGACGATGACGTGAACGCCTATGAGTTTCGGCTTGCGCTCGTGATGACCGGCGGGGTCAGTCTTGCGATTTGGATGGGCGGGGTCACGGCGGAAATCTTCCGTGCTGTGCAGGCTGACGGGCTGTACGGGACGCTACTCGACGCCCTCGGGGCCGAGGCAACAGTGGACGTGGTGACCGGGGCAAGTGCCGGCGGACTGAATGGAGTCTTTCTGTCGTCGGCGATCACCCGTGATCTCCCGATCGCGGAGTTTGACTCGCTCCGCGACGTGTGGATGACGTCGGGCTCCCTCACCGCTCTGTTGCGGAACCCGCGGATCCGCAACCCACCGTCAATTCTTCGCGGTGATGAGTACTTCCGACCGGAGATCGAGCGAGTGCTACGCCGTTGGTTGCGGCATCCGCCTCTCGGCTTGACGGATGTACAGCCGTTCGATCTGGTGCTGACAGCTACGACGCTGTCGGCCGAACTCATCATGCACGCCGACGATCGGGGTACCCCGATCATCGAGCCAGTGCACCAAGCGACTTTCCAGTTCGGGAAGAACCACCTCACGGTTTCAAGTCAGGACGAAACGAACAGGCTGGCCCGCCAACTGGCGTTGGCCGCCCGCACATCGGCATCCTTCCCCGGCGCCTTCGAAGCCTCGTTCGTCCCAGTGAACACAGCCGACGGTGACACCGACATGGCCGGCATCGCCAGTTTCAAACGGTCCCGCTGGGCAATCGATGGAGGCGTGCTCGTCAACAAGCCGATCCGGCCAGCGCTCGACATCATCAAGACCTGCCGGCCGACCGAGATGGCAAGCGCTGTCCTGTTCTACATCAACCCAGACCCGTCCGACAGCAGCGTCGAGGTCATCGACAAAGTCACGCAGCCACCGACGATGGCGTCGGTCGTCTCCAAGGCTCTCGTCTCGCTGCCACGGGTCGAGTCCGTCGCCGCCGACCTCAAAGATCTCCGACGTCAGAACGCTGCTGTCCGATCGCAGCGTGGAACACGCGACGATCTGTTGAGGTGACCCTGATCTGACCGGCGGGATGACGCTGTTGGCGAAGCGCCTATACCCCTTGTGGAAGCGACTCCGGGACCAGGCGGCTGTGACAGCCCGCCTCCAGAAGCACTTTCGCGAGCAGGGCGGAGCGCTCAACCTTCCAGTTCCATCCGCAACAACGGTCGCCGCCTACACGTGGGGGACGCTGTCAGCAGAAATGGTGGCATGTCGCCGAGACCGCAACTGGTTGCCCGAGACGTTCCCATCAGAGCGGGACCTCGACGCCGATCAGTCCTGGCGTTACGGGTTCGAGGCGATTGAGTACCTCTGCTCGGTGACCCTGGACTTGGTGCGACGTGCGTCGATCACACGTAGAAAACCTAGTGAGCCGGCTGTGCCCGATCCAGCCCGACCAAGTCTCTGACGACCTGCGGGGCCGTGTGCAGGACATCCGCAGCGCCATCGCCCTCTTGCGTGACACCGACGACGACTACTGGCGACACCAGCTCCGTGCGGGGCCGAAGTCGTCGGAGCAAGGACAAGAAGGTGCGCAAGGACGAGACGGTGCGAAGTTGTTCGCCCGTCGGCTCTACGCTGACTTGCCGTGGCCGCCCGAGGGCATGCCTGCTGAGCCGTGGCATCGCTTCGCCAAGTACGTTGGCAGCGACAAGCTCGTCGCCCCCCAACGAGCGCCGTTGCCAGCCGAGGGCGCCGATCAAAAATCCTTTGCTCGGCTGGCAGGAGATGGGCTGACCGAAGAGTCAGCGCGACCTGCGATGCTGCTTGCGAGGCTCCAGCGCAAGGAATCCTCCAGCTGGCGCGGCGCCCTCGCGAAACGGTCGTCGAGCTGGGCGTCCTGACGGGGGACCCCGCCTGGCGCGAGGTGCAAGCGGTGCACGAGCTGGTGTCCGCATTGACGAACGGAACCGTCGGCGACGCCGATGTCGCCGACGTTCTGCAGCAGATGTTCGCGCTGTATGTCGTACACAGCTCGCTGGAGGAGATAGACGAGATCGAGGCAATTCGTCGACTTCGTGCAGATCTCGGCCGACGTCGACTGCCCGATCGACCCTGGCCGCAATGGCGCAACCGACAAGGTTGCCGGCATCCAGCTCGGGCACTTCGGTGCCTTCTTCAAGGAATCATGGCGGGCCAACGATTGGATGTGGGGACGGCTCGACGGGGCCGGCCAGCTTGTCGCCGCGTTCCTCGACCCACCGCTGCTTCGTCGTCGGTTCACCGATGCCGAACATGCGCTGGAGAAGCTCGGTGAGGTCGCCGTGCAAGGGGTGATGCTGTGCTGACCGAACGCTGGAGACAGGCACGGCCGGCCGTCGAGAACGAGGGGCGGTTTTCTGTTCTGCCGTGACACCGACCCAGAGCAGTTCCGGCTTGACGCAACGGTCAAGGCGATGCAGGTCGCCTTTCAGCTGCGCATAGCCCAATCAGGCTGCCGTTGACGTCGTGGACGCCGTCGTACGGAGCAGAGAGGATGGCGCTGACCAGCAGCCTCCGCCGCCCGGCGTTTCGTAGCCGCCGCGGACAGCGCGCGCGCGGGCAACGATGCGCTGCCCATGCAGGATGTTGCCGGACTACTTGCTCGCTGCGATGTCGGACGAGAAGCGCTGCGCGACGAGGTCGGCCAAGACCTCCTCACCGCGACGGCCTCTACCGCCGCTGCCGTGGGGAACCACTGCGCTCGGTGGCGCCAGCGGCGGGGTCTCGGTCCTCCGCCCGGCGCTGGCCACCGTGCGCACGGCGGTGATGACCGCCTATCTCGTCGCCCAGAATGCCGTCAAGCGCAGCCGGACGGCGTTCGCCATGACGCAACTGCTCCTCGCGTTCGCTGTCGGTGCCCTGGCCGTGAAGCTGCTGGGCGGTGAGATCGGCACACCGCTGCTCCTCATCGCCATCCCGGTCATCGCCGCCTGGGTGCTGATCACGTCGCTGACGGTCGGCGCATGGTGGGCGGCGATCGTGCTGGCGCCCTCAGCCTGCTCATCGCCTGGACCTTCCTTGACGAGTGCGATGCCACCGAGGCCTTTGGCGGCGATCTGCGGTGTCCCGCCACCGAAGACCCTGCTGACTGGCGCAAACCGGTCTCGATGATCCTGCCCGCCATTGCGCTCACCCTGGTCGTGTTGATCGCCGCCTTCTACCTGCACAACTGGCTCAAGGCGTGCAAGGCCGCTCGACGTGAGACCCCCCGTCTGGAACAGTTGCTCGAGAAGGCGAAACTGTCGGAGGACTACCTGCAGGCCGACGACGAGGTCACGAAAGAACACTATCGGGCGACCAGTGCGGCCTTCGTGCGCGCCGTTACCGCCGTGCAACGGCCCATCCGGCGTGCCCGTTCCAGCATGCTCATCACCGCAGTCGTCGGCGGTGTCGCCGTGATCGCACTGTGGTGGATCGGCGACCGACTGCTCAACGGCGGCACACATCAAACCCTGATCGATCGGACCGGGGACCTTCACGAGTGGCGTCCCGCCGTCTACCTCGTCGGCATCCCACTCCTCATGCTCGTGCTCAGCTTGCTCCGCCTCGCCGTGACCCGCCCCACCCGATACGTCGCAACCAAAGCCGGTTCGCGCAGCTGGTGGTCCAAACGACGAGACGATTTCGAAGACCGCCGAGCGGCGATCGCCATCTCGGCGTTCCAATCATCCCGAAATCGCGGACCCCGACCCGACGCCCACCCGTCGTCCGGGGCCTACACACGCCAGCACCGAGTTGACAGCACCCACCCCCTCTCCGGCCGAGCGGCATAGCGACTACAGGAAACTGTCGGCAGTGGACGACAACTGTCGGCGCGTCGCTCGTGTTCTCATTCCCCGCAACGAGCGCGCCCGTTGCGCCCGGCGACGCCACCACGAGCCGGCGCCCGTCACCCAGTGACCGCACGGCACGGGCCGAACCAGTTCCGCCAAGCGGCGATCGCCATCGCAATCGGTGATCGCGTGAAGCGACTCCCCCATCACCACGGACGCCATGAGCGCGGGACCCCACGCACGCCTCCCGCCACGTTTCGGGTCCAACTAGACCTTGCGAAACGTATCGAACGATTCCACACGGTCAGGCTTGCCGGTGCTCTGCGGCCTCGTGCCAGGTCTTCGCGACCTACGGCCAGCGCTCACCGCTGGTGCTCTCATGCTTGTCGCAACGTACCTCCTCCTCGGGAACGCCGCTGACGGATTGGCGGATCAGTGGAGCCGAGGTCATCTGGTTCCACCTCCGAGAGCGTCTCGTTGTCGTCAGAAAACCTGGAGCAGTTGTGGCATAGGCGCAGTCCACGAGTGGCGGCTTCGCCACGTAGCTGTTCCTCGAGCGCCGTCGTGGTGAGGAGGTAGCCGCAGTTGCGCTACGTGTTACAATCGGCGTTCGTTCGTGACACAACCAGTTGCTGTCACGCTATGACGTCGAGGTGGATCGGCCCGGGCGGCGAGTTCGAATCGGGATCCGAGTCCCTATCAAGCGGAGTTGTGATGGGATCGCGGAGCGCTACACGTTGTGGAGGGTGATCCATGCGGGGTCGTGATCGGAGCCGTCGCCTGAGTGTTTGGTGCGCCGATCGATCATGGCGTTGGCCACCTTGTCGCCGAGAAGCAGGCGACACCCAAATTGGTCGAACAGCCGATGCGTGGCGGGCTCGCCTGCTTCTTTGTGTCGACTCGTCCACCGAGGCCCGGGCTGAGGCCCGCTCGACTCGGGTTTAGCCGGGCGGGTCTCGGCGACGTTGGTGAGAGCGTCGACAAGATGTAACGGCCCGGCGGTGAGCGGTGCCATGAACTCCGAGTCAGGGTCGTCGTTCATGTCACCAACGACCACGTAGCGCGAGTTCGGCCGCAGCTCGCGCTCGATGATCTCGGCGATGGCGAGCGCTTGGCGTCTGCGGCGTTCGTTCGCGGCGGGGCGAGGCAGCGATCGAATCGGGCTCTCGCCAGTCGACGTAGTTCGACTTGAGGTGCGTGTTGAACAACGTGAACAGCCGCTTGGTTCGGTCCAGGTTGAACACGTCGACCTGGAGAAGATCGCGGCCGAAGACGCGGTCGATGGGCCGCACCGGGTCGGGTTCGGTCTGATGCGACACGATCCGCCCGATCGGCAACTTGGAAAGCATGCCAACATCGATCAGACGCGGGTCATTTCCCTCAACGAGCACCACATACGGGTAAGCACCACCGAGATACTCACGGTTGAACGTCTGAAGTGCTTCGATGTTCTCCACTTCTTGGACGGCTAGGACGTCGACGTCGGTCGACAGCACCCGCGTTGAGATCAGGGTGGTCGCTGCGGCATCCTTGCCGTGCACGACCTTGCCCTTGAACGTGCGGAACCGCACATTGTCACCGGCCGTGAGTTCTGTGACCTGGGTCAGCTGTGTTCCTGGCTTGATTTCGGCCTGGAAGTTCCAGCGAGTGAACAAGTTGTTCAGATTGAACGTGCCAACTGTGACATCCACTCGTCCATTCTCTCACGAGAGCTGGAATGCGTTGTACCGCCTATCGAACACCAGCTGGTCGGCTGACGTGATCCGTGCCCGGAGGTCAGCTGCAGATTGCCATCCAGATGGTCCGGTGACTACCGAGTGCCACGCACGAGTTCAATCATCGGCGTCACCATCGGGATGATCCCAGTAGGGGGCCTGGTCGGCGACCACCCATCGGACGCCTCCGCGGGGATCGGGGACATCTCCCACAAAGCGAGGAATGAGGTGTATGTGCGTGTGGTCAACAGTTTGGCCTGCCGGAGTGCCGATGTTGATACCGATATTGAATCCGTCCGGTGAGAACGTGGCAGTGAGATCGGGCTGCACCACGTCGACGAGTGCCCACATCGCCGCTCTCGTGTCAGGTTCGAGGCCGAAGAAGTCCGGCTCATGCTGGCGAGGAATTACCAGGGTGTGTCCAGTGGAGACCGGGAAGCGGTCGCGAACGTACCGTGCTGATCGTTCGACCAGCGGTAGTCGCCGCAGTGATCCGATTGCAGAAGACGCACGAGGCCATCAGAAGAGAGGAGGTCCTTCTGGGCGGGACCCAGCCTGTGGTGCCACTGGCGACCTGTTTGGCGTCACTCATCACCGACCTCAAGAACCGACGGCGGCCTGGAGATCTGCGCCGGTCATCTTGATCAGGCTCTCCTTCAGTTGGTGGTTGGACTCGATGAGGTACTCGTTGCGCTTGTGGAGTCTCTGAACGTAACGCTCGGCAGGCAAGCGGCGCGCTTTCCTGCAGGACCACGGTTGCACGTCGTGCAGGCAAGCACGAGGTTCCATGGCATGTCCAAATCGACGCCCATGCCTCGCGAACATCAGCACATGTGGGAAGAAGTGATCAACGTCAGAGGCGTTGCTGGGGTCCGTGAGGCTGATCGTGGAGAAGCAGTAGAAGCAGTGCCCCTTCTGGTAGCCGTTGAGTGCGGGACGGACCTCTGTGATCGCTCGGCGCTTGCCCAACAGGGCGGGCACCAGCAGTTCGCGGCGGTGCCAGAGAGCACGATCAGCTGGTTCCCGCCGGCCCGTGCATCCCAGGCCTCCTCCACGAGTCGCCACCGAGCTTCGGCCTCAGACTCAGATCTCCGCCACCCTCGGACGTCGCCAGCTCGAAGAGTTCATCGGTCAACCTGATCCCATTCGCTGGTGGAGCGTTCGTCGATGAAGATCCTGGTCGGTACTCCACCGTCCCCGACCACGTGGAACGCGTCGATGACATCGTTGAATCCCAACCCCCAGCGTGGTCGCGTCCGTGTAACTCGTCGGCTGGTTAATGCGACCAGCGTTGTAGAAGCGACAGGCATCAAGGAAGCTTGACTTCGTTCGAACGTGCCCTGTCGGTCAACTCGGGCCAGATGATCGCACAAGTGTCGGGAGAACGGCTCCGCCAGCTCCGCGAGAGCTGAACGACCTCGTTGCCGTGGGCGGCGATCTCCAAGAGGGGATCTTCGCCAGAAACTCTAACTTGTACGACGCGACGTTCCGGCCGAACAGCACAATGCTGCGCCAATGCTGCTCTTCGTCTTGGGAATGGTCGGCGAACTCCGACATCGCCAACGTCGTCATGTCGCCATCTTGCCTGGCCAGGCATCGTCGCGATGACGACGGAGCGCAACGCGTGCCCTTTCGATTGCGACCTGGGCGGAGCAGCAGCACCGGTACTCTCAGCGTCATGGCCACAGCGATCGACGTGTTCCTCGCGGCTGGTCCTTTGTTGACACGAACCGAGGTCGTCACCGCCACGCCGTGCCCGATCCCGGCCGTCTCTGGTGTCTACGGATGGTGGTTCGATCAGATCCCCGACGCCGTTCCCATCGCAGGGTGCGTTCACCGCTAACGGTTCCGCTTTGCTCTATGTAGGGATCTCACCGAAGTCCCCACCGCGGAACGGTGCCCCACCGAGTCGTCAAACGATGCAGTCCCGCGTTGGATCACTACACCGGCAACGCAGAGGGATCGACGTTACGGCTCACGCTCGGAGCTTTGCTGACCGACGAACTCGGCATCGAGCTTCGTCGAGTCGGCAGCGGCAAGCGGCGAACGTTCTCGACCGGTGAGCAGGCGCTGTCGGCTTGGATGGCAGACCATGCTCGTGTCAGCTGCACCGCTCACCCCGAGCCATGGCTGCTCGAAGAGACGCTGATCGCCAGCCTCGATCTGCCTTTGAACCTCGATCAGAACCGACACCACCCATTCCATGCTGAGTTGTCACGTCAGCGGTCCGAGGCGAAGGCTGCTGCCGCAGCGCTACCAGTGCTGGAGCGATAGTGAATCACCCGGACGAAGAATGTCCGCGGAGGTCCGCACCCCGTGTCGAACGCGTACGATGGTGTCCGGTCGGTGACACGCTGAAATCCCGAGACCTACCGAGCGCCCGATCCTGCTTCATACGAACGTGTAGGTATCGTCGGCCGCGAGGGGTCTCTGGGTTCCACTCATACTCTGGCGCAATGGTGAGCACAGGATCTTTCCTCAGGTCCGTGCCCGGAATCTCGAGGGCGTCGATGTCGACTTGCCGGCCGAGTTTGTTGGCGACCGCGTCGGCACCGCTTGACTCCCCGGCTATCCACCAAGCGCCCAGCGATGGCGGCCCGTCGAGGCGCTGGATGCCGCACAGATCGTTCGATCTGAAGGTCACCGGCCGCCGGTTCATGGATACTGGAGCCGACGTTTGGGGACCCGTCATCGTTCAGCGCGCCATGGATCCACGAGTAGGGACCGACGATCGCACGGACCACCCCGCACGAGGATGCGATTCCGTGCCGCGGGACCCGGTCGCAATGTTGCGCCCCGTCCGGTCGTCCGTCGGTCTATTGTCGGCGAGCGCGTTCACATCGGGGGGTGCGAGCGCAGCGCACACGGAGGTGTGACATGACGATGACCGCCATTGGCTCGGTACCGCTGGAGTCGATCCAGCTCGGTGAGCGCTCGTTCTGGGAGCAACCGGAAGCGGACCGCGAGGCTGCCTTCGCCACACTGCGCCAGCAGGACCCGATCCGATTCTTCCCGGAGGTCGAATGGGTGCCGGGGTTCGAGGTGGGGGACGGATTCTGGGCCCTCACCCGCTACGCCGACGTCTGGCACGTCAGTCGGCATCCCGCACTGTTCAGTTCGGTGCCGAGCATCGTGATCCCCGACCAGAACCCTGACGTCGCTGAGTTCTTCGGCTCGATGATCGCACTGGACGACCCGCGACACTTCCGACTGCGCAGCATTGTGCAGAAGGCGTTCACCCCGAAGATGGTCGCCCAGGTCGAAGACTCGGTTGCCGAGCGTGCACGCACGCTCGTGGCCCGCATGGTCGAACGTCACCCCGACCGGCGTTGCGACTTCGTGGCGGAGTTCGCGGCCCCGCTGCCGCTCCAGATCATCTGCGCCATGATGGGAATTCCCGAAGAGGACGAAGGCCTCGTCTTCCACTGGACCAACGTCATCCTCGGCGTCGGTGACGACGAGATGGGCGACTACGCCGCTTTCGAGGTGGTGTCGCAGGAGATCGCCGCCTACGCCCTGGCGATGGCCGAGGATCGCCGGATCAACCCGCGAAATGACCTGTGCACCGCACTGGTCGAGGCCGAGGTCGACGGCGACCGGCTGTCCTCGATGGAGATCGCCTCGTTCTTCATCCTCCTGGCGACGGCGGGCAACGAGACGACCCGCAACGCGATCAGCCACGGGCTCCTCGAACTGACCAGGAACCCCGACCAGCGAGACCTGTGGTGGAGCGACTTCGACGCCCACGCCAAGTCCGCCGCCGAGGAGATCGTTCGGTGGGCGAGCCCGGTGATCTACATGCGCCGTCGCGCAACGGAGGACACCGAGATCGCCGGTGTCAAGATCGCCGCCGGCGACAAGGTCGTGATGTACTACAACAGCGCCAACCGCGACGAGACCCACTTCGAGGACCCGTACCGCTTCGACGTGACCCGCACCCCGAACGACCACATCGGCTACGGGGCGGGCGGCCCGCACTTCTGCCTCGGTGCCAACCTCGCACGGCGCGAGATCATGATGGCGTTCCGTGAGCTGCACCTCCAGGTCCCGGACATCCGCACCTGCGGCGAGCCGGCGATGCTACGAGCGATTTCATCCACGGCATCAAACGCCTCGACTGCGAGTGGTGACACCGACGACACCCTCGCCACGCCCTGACGACCCTCAGTCAACCTCGCGCGACCCCACGACTGGCCACCCCTGTCGATGTCGGCACCTTTGATTGGTCGATCAGGTGCCTGGGACCGAGCGATGATCCGGGCAAAGAACGCTCCACTCTGCGCCGCGACACCGGCGAAGTCAGTCAACTTCTCACGGTCAACGCCACTGCATAGTCACGTCGACTGGAAGCGTCCGGTTGAGGACCGGCGGATTCAGGTGGTCGTTGCAACGGTAGCTGGCGCGGTGTGGACGTGGCGGTTGAAGATCTCGTGGGGAGTTCTCATGCCGAGGGTCTTTCGGGGCCGGTTGTTGAGTTCCTGGGCGACCTCGGCGACCCGGTCAGCGGAGTGGTTGTTGAGGTCGGTGCTCTTGGGGAAGTACTGGCGAATCAGCCCGTTGGTGTTTTCGTTGGTGCCTCGTTGCCAGGGGCTGTGCGGCTCGCAGAAGTAGATGCTGATCCCCGACGCTGCGGCGATCTGACGGTGCTGGGCAAGCTCGGTGCCTTGGTCCCACGTGAGGGTTCTGACGGCCCCGGCCGGCAGAGCTGCAAGGGCTGCGACGATGGCCGTGTGAACCGCGGGGGCCTTGTGGCCGTCGGGCAACGGGACCATCACCACAAAGCGACTGGTGCGTTCCACGAGGGTGGCGATGGCTGATCGACAGTTGGTTCCCACGATCAGATCGCCTTCCCAGTGGCCGGCTTGTCGGCGGTCGTCGACTTCGGCCGGGCGTTGATCGATCATCGTCATGTCACAGATCCTCGGCAGTCGCTTGCCGACAAGTCCTCGCGGTTTGCGGATGCGTCGACGGGTGCGCAAGTGCAGGTGCAACCCGGCCGGGAGCGGGTTCTCGCGGTAGAGCGCCGCGTAGATCGTCTCGAACGCCACGTTCATTTCTGGTCGATCCCCGAACCGTTCAGCCAGGTGCAAGCTGATCTGCTCGGGACTCCACTTCAGACACAACTTGGACTGCACGACATCTCGAAGCTCGCGGTGGTCGAGCTTGAACGCCTTGGGCCGACACCGACGTCGAACAGTCCGACGCTGCGCAGTGTGCGGCCCATAACGGCCGCCGCCCTGGTTGCGTTTCAGCTCCCGACTGATCGTCGACGGGGCACGCTCGAGATGACGGGCGATCGAGCGGATCGACTCACCAGCCATCTTGAAGTCGGCAATCCTGATCCGCTCATCAACCGACAGATACCGCCCCGACAACTCGGGCGGCTTCACCGGTGCCCGCCCCCTGGTCGCGCAGGATCCAACGATGGCCGGTTCTGCGGGTCACGCCGAGATCCTCACACGCAGCAGTCACCGACACACCGCTGCCCACCATCGACCAGAAACGATCCCTATTGGCGACCTGCTCCTCTTTCGACCACACACGAACCATCGAACCGACCTCCCAGAAATGGACACTGTTGCGACCACCACTGAAATCCGCCACCGCCAACTGAGACTGGATCACCGATCGGCAATCGGGTCATCGACGACCACGGCATCGCTCGTGTGGCGTCCCGCTATCGGACAAGCAGCTACGGGTAGTGCCGCCTGCGTGCTGCCGGGTCTCCGGTTCGGGGTTATCGGGCGTTGTCAATGTGGTGGCGGGCGTAGTGGACGGCTTCGGTGACGGTCATTGCCGCCCCGGTGCGGACACATTTGTCGAATGTCTCGGCGTCGAGCCCGCCGCGGACACGATCGACCACCACCGTGTACTCGGCCCACCCATCCCACATGTTGCTCACTTCATCGAAGTCGAGGGACAGGTTGGTGGCACGGGTGAGGGTGGCGGTACCGCAGAAGGTGGCGGCGATCTCGGGTCGCCCAGTCCGGTCGAAGAACACCATCAGGTTGGCGAACACCATCGTCAGGCCGGCGGTGGCGCCGGATCGGTGGAGCGAGTCGATACTCGCGGCGAACAGGTCCAGTGCCAGGTCGATGTCACCATGGGTGGCTTCGAGCCCGGCCGCTTCGTTGGCGATGACCGCTTCCACGTACGGGATCCGGTGTTGGCGGGTGTAGGCGAGGCCGTCACGGAAGGTGTCGAGCGCTCGTTGAGGGTCGGTCACGGTGTACGCTGCCCGTACCCGTAGTAGGCGAAGGCGATCCAGTACGGGTTGGCATGGGCGCGGGCAGCGGTCATGGTGTCGTCTGCGATCGCGATCGCCTCATCGAATCGCCCGGCCACCGCAAGACCGGGGATCAGCCCGCACAGACCGAGGACGCGGGCGAGTCCGGTCTGGGCGGCGAGCCCGGTACAGATCTCCACGCACCGGTCGGACCGCCCGGCGTAGAGGTCGGAAAAGGCCACCCTGAAGGCGGCCCATCCGTTGGCGAAGGGTTGGTAGCCGGGTTCATCCTGCAACGTGACCGCCACCTCGGCATACCCGACGGCATCCTCCGCTCGATCTGTGTACGCGCAGTAGCTGGCCGCGGTGTACAGGCGAGGGAGTTGGGTGACGTCGGCGGCGACCGCCGCGGGGAGGAGTTCTTCGGCCCAACCGATCGGCTCGAACTGCTGCAGACAGAACGCGAGCATGGTGGTGTGCGCAGCGATCGCAGTTGCGGTGGCGAGGTCGTCGCGGTCGGTCGCCCAGCGGAACCCCGACCGCAGGTTGTCGAACTCGACGTCGACCCACTCGGTCGCGGCGTCATAGCCGGGCCCGTCCCACAGCTCCCAGTGAGCGACGACCTGGTCGGCGTAGTAGTGGGCGTGACGATCGCGGAGCTCACCGAGACCGCCGACGGTGGCGTGTTGATCCTCGGTGAACTGGCGGATCGTTTCCAACATCGCGAACCGGGTCCCGCCACCCGTCCGGTTGGCGGTCAGCAACGACTTGCGGACCAACGAATCAACAAGGTCCAACATCTGTACTCGTCGAAGCCGCCGTGCACCGCCGTCACCGACACCGTGTCGAAGCCGCCGGCGAACACCGCACACGCCGCCAACACCGACTGCTCATCTTCGCTGAGCAGGTCATAGGACCATTGCACCGCCTGCCGCAACGTTTGATGCCGTTCCAACCCGCGACGGGAACCCGACAACAGCCGGAACCGGTCGTTCAGGCGTGCCAACACCTCGGTCGGGGTCATCGACACCATCCGCGCCGCTGCCAACTCGATCGCCAACGCGATCCCATCCAACCGCCGACAGATCTCCGTCACCGCGTCGACATCGACCTCGTCATCGACGCTGAACCCAGGGACTACTGCCCGGGCGCGTTCGATGAACAACTCCACCGCCGCAGAGGCGGCACCATCGCGGACATCCAACGACGGCACCGGCCACAAATGCTCCGCCCCGACCCGCAACCCCTCCCGGCTGGTCGCGATCACCGACACCGTCGACGAACGCTCGAGGATCGTCTCGATCAGACTCCGCAGCCGCGTCGAGCACATGCTCACAGTTGTCGAACACGATCAGTATCCGTCGCCCGGCCAACGTGTCCGCGATGTGGTCGGTCACCGACTTGCCCGGCTGCTGGGTGATCCCCAACTCGGTCGCGACCGCATCAGGCACCGCTGCGGGGTCACCGACCGGGGCCAACTCCACCAGCCACACCCCATCAACGAACTCGGGCACCAACTCTGCTGCGACCTGCACCGCCAAACGGGTCTTGCCCACCCCACCAACACCCGTCAACGTCACCAAACGATGCGCCCGCACCAACTCCGCCAGCTCTTTCACCTCCACGTCGCGACCCACGAACGACGTCGTCTGCGCCGGCAGGTTCCCCGGCACCGCATCCACCGTGCGCACCCTCGGGAACTCGACACGCAGACCATCAGCGCGGACCTGGAACAGACGCTCCACACCGGACAGATCCCGCAGACGGTGCTCACCCAAATCCAACAGATCAACACCCGACACCAACGACGCCGACACACCCGACACCAGGATCTGACCGCCATGACCAACCGCCATCACCCTCGCCGCACGATTCAACACCGGACCGAAATAGTCCTCACCACGCTGCTCAGCCTCACCCGTCGCGATCCCCATCCGCACCGGCAACCCCAACCGACGCTGCGCCTCGATCGCCACGTCGACCGCCGACTGCGCCGACGAGAAGGCGGCACACACCCCATCGCCGGTGTGCTTGAACAACCAACCACCTTCGCGACTCGATCGCCGCCCGCAACACGTCATCGTGGGCAGCGAGTTCGGTGCGCATCGCGTCCGGGTCCGCCTCCCAACGCTTCGTGGAACCCTCGATATCGGTGAACAGAAACGTCACCGTCCCCGAAGGTCGATCCCCAGACATCGCCAGACACTAGATGACCACAGCAGACACCGAAGATGGGGCAGCGACTCACCCTCCGGTCGATGCCGTCAGGGACGATTCCGCCACACCTTGATGACGGCAGAGAGCTCCTCATCGCCGTATCCCGATTCGATGCTCCTGGAGAGCACCCCATCGAAGAAGTCGAGGAACTCGGCATTGTCACCGCGTTCGCGCCGCTCGCTCGCCCATGCAGAGATCGGGGCCGCGTACGTCTTCAGCGCTGCCTCGGTGTCCTCGAAACGGTTCTCGACGATCGACGAGAGCAGATGGCCTATCACTTCCACGATGGTCGGAACAGATTGCTGGACGATCTCGGCGAAGACTTCGACGGGGAAGTCCTCCGCTTCACACAGCAGCGCACCGTGGATCGCTCCGAGTGCCATTGCCACCGTCGTCGTCACGACCGCCGAATCGAGCGCTGCCGGCGACCGGAGGTTCTCGCCCAGGTGCACCGACGCACCACCGAGATCGAGCAGAAGCGAACTGCAGCGGTCCCACGCACTGGGATGACCCGCTACGAGCACGCCCACCTCGGCACTGCCGATCTGGCTCGGGTACGCCAGGATCACACCATCGAGGTAGTCGACACCGGCCGCCTGGGCCCACCCGCCGAGTTCTTCGGCCTGTGTGCCGGTACCGGTGGTCAACTGAACGAGAACCTTTCCGGCCAGCGCATCAGCGGTCGTGTCAAGAACCTCTCGGGTGTCTGCGTATCCGCCGACACACACGATCGTGATCGGGCTCGCCGCAACGGCATCGCGGGGTGTCGCTGCCTGAACTGCTCCAGCGGCGACGAGCGGCGCTGCCTTGACGGCCGTCCGGTTCCAGACAGTGACTTCATGTCCCTTCTCGATCAGCGTCGCTGCGAGAGCGCTCCCCATCGCACCCAGTCCGATAACAGTGACATCGCTCATCATGGCCTCCAGCCGGATTGAACTTCCCCTCGACGCAGTCTCCAGCACCAACGAGGCCTTGTCCAGCAAGTCAGCCGAGACCGCAGCATCCCCGCATCCGCCCGGGTACCGCAGTGCCGGTCGACTGTCGTTCCCCGCCGTCCGGATGAGGACCGGCTACTGAGACGGCTCGCTTTGGATCACCGCCACGGTGTGGCCCGAGCGCACCCGATAACGCGAGCCGCCGTGATGAGCCAACGGACGCGGCAACGATCACAACGGTGCGGCCCTTCCGTGACACGAGATAACCCCGTCCCGACCGGGGGTTCGGGCGCAGTCGCTGAGGGCGTTGTGTCGTCTCGATCCGCGACTCGCCCGGTCGATCCAGCCGGACTCGGGCGCGGACACGCCGATGAATCGGTGGATCGAACCTCGTCAGTACGTTCTGGCAATGTCGTTGTGGCGTGACTGCCGCCGCCGAGAGTGAATGACGAAGGAGGACGCCATGACCCAGCCCACAATCGGACCGTTGGATATCACGTTCACCGCCGCGTTGGGGCGAGTACGCGAGGGCGACACATGGACGTGCGTTCAACTGCCCGACTCCGCCGCCGTGTTCGGCACCCGCGGTCTCGTCAAGGCTGCCGGCACCGTCGACGGCGTAGCGTTTCGCAGCTCGTTCATGGCGCTCGGCGACGGCACCCACAAGCTTCCCATCGTGGCTGCTATACGTAAGGCCATCGGCAAGAGCGACGGTGACGACGTGGTCGTCCACTTGGAGCAACGTCTCAGCTGACGCGAGCCGGCGATCGGAGGCGCGGTGATGCGAGCGCATAGCGATGAGTTCGCAGCGCCACGGCCGTCAGTGATGACATGGAAGACATGAACATGACCGAACCCGATCTGGCCGACCTGAACGGGACCATGACTGCGGTGATCCATGGTGTTGTGCCCATGGCCGAGATCGCCGACTTCTTCGACCGCTCGTTCTCCGAGCTGGCCACCGTGCTCGAGGGACAAGACGTGGCACCGACGGGACCGGCATTCGCCCGCTACGCCGGGCCGCCCGGGGAAACCGCCGACCTCGAAGTCGGTTTCCCCGTTCACGAACCGGTGACTGAGGGTCAAGTGCATCCAGCTCGTTGCCGGCCGTGCCGCACGCCTCCTCCACACTGGTGGCTACGGCCAGCTCGGCGAGTCGTGGGGTCGCCTGGGCGCATGGATCGCCGACCAGGGTCTCACACCCGGCGCTGACCTGTGGGAGGTCTACGTAACCGAACCGCATCCCGACACGGATCCTACGACCTTCGCACGGAGCTCTTCTGGACGGTCCGGTACAACGTGCTCCACGGACCGCTGCTCCCAACGTGCTCAGACGACGGCCGAGCCAGCCGAGCCCGACGCAAGAACGGCAATACCCCCGCCGCCCTGCCCGGTCGTCACCCAGAATTGTCCACAACTGGAGTACTCGATAATGAATCTGCTGATCCCTGTCGCGGGACTTCCGACACGCCACTCGACTTCGGCCCAACCGTGACGATAATCGTGGGGACGTCGATGCTCGCCAGCGCCGGAACTGCGGTGGCTCTGTATTTTTATTAGTCCTGGATGTTCCGGGGGTGCGAGGTTCGAGTTGACCGTTCATACGTGCCGAGAACGGAAGGGCTCGTCAGCTGTGTGCGGGGCATCGAGATCGTGCCCATTCAATGATCTTGAGTTGCTGAGGCCCGCAGCCGATGGCCTATCAGTGAAGAAGTCCGACTGCTCCATGCGATTGCGACTCGCAGTGTCGCAATGGTAAACGCCCAGACGCGTCTGCGTCGAGTCACCTGGACTGCGGTTGGAGTTCTACTTGCGACGGCTTCGTGCGTTCGGACCGACGATTCGATCACCGACAAGCAACAAGTCGTGATGCGTCTCGAGCGAAGCGGAACTGCGTAGACCAGGATCGAAGCTGAACGACCGGCTTGCCGGTGACCTCGTGCTGGAAGCACGCACCGCTCAAGCTGCCTATTGCGTGAACGGCTGGTACTGGGCCGACGACGTCACCTTGACCCTGCGTGCTCGTGGCAACGTCGCCTCGGCTGGTTCGCGCCGCCGAGGTCGTCGAGGCAGGCGACTTCGACGTAGCGATGGCCACAGCAGTCGAACAATCTCTCCTCGACTCCGATGTTGACCGTGAGAACGCGTCCGTCTTCGGATCTCGGCGCAGAGGTCCGGGACCGCTGGGACGTCGCCGATCTCGAGGGCGTACCTCCAGGCCACGTCGATGCCTCCATCGGAGGGGGCATCGCAACGATTTGTCGTGTACGCAGTGTCCACGACCACCTCGCAGCAGTATGTCTATTTCATCGATCTGGAGAAGTGCTGATCGTGGCTGCCATCAACCGATTTGCTCAAGACCCTATTTGGGTAGGACGAGGTTCTCGATCGCCGGCTCGGACACTGAGGTCATCATGAAGTCCAAGAACTGCGACGAGGTGGACTTCCCGTAAGCCGAGAGGCGACAGCCATGCCTCACTGGAGCGCCGGAGCAGCGCGCACGGCCTGTCTGCGATGACTCCGCTGCCGTTCGTGCCCTGAGTGGTGCCCGATAACGCTCCGAGTAATCACGAGTGGTGTGACCGCGGCGTCACGCTCCGACATCGTGGGGTTCGTCGGGCACACCTTCGAGGAGTAGCAGCCGGAGATAGCGAGTGAGCGAGGCAGGCACGAATCGTTCGGTGCCCGCTGACGCGGCTTCCTCGATGGGCCACCATCGAAGGCTGCGGTTCGTGGCGCCTCGACCGAGTCGACGTTGTTGAGTGCTGCCTCGACGGTGCCGTCGTGACGGGCGAGGTAGAACTCCTCCTGCTGGTGGATCACCACTCCGTCCCACTCGAAGCGATGCTCCCGTCGCCACACCGGGCCCAGCAAGCTCGCTGGCGTCACCGTGATGCCGGTTTCCTCGTGCAGTTCGCGTGCTGCAGCTTCACGAGCTGTTTCCCCGGGTTCGATGGCACCGCCCGGCGTCAACCAGAACGGTGCAGCGCTGGCCGGGACGACCTCGATCAGCAGGATCGCATCGTCGGCGTCGAGCAGTACGACCCGTCCCGCCTGTCGCTCGATGATTTCGGACTCAGTCGAGTTCAACGGTGTACCTTGTTCCAGTCGGCGGGCAGTTGCGGAGCCGGCCATGATCGATCCGGTGTCCACGACGGCCACGGATCACAGAACGGAGCCAGGCCCTGTTCGATGTCGTCGATCACCGACAACGCGGTCGCTTGAACCTGATCGCCCAAGTCGGGATCGAAGATGCCGCGTTCGACGATCTCGTCGAACTCCTCTCGGTCTTTCCATCGCCACGACAGGTCCGGCTCCACCACGATGTCGAGCATCAGGTCCATCGCTTCGAACCCGATCGGGGTCCGGCACATCGGCTCCTGCAGGTTGACGTACCAGCCGAGGTGACTGCCGTCGGGACGCCACGACACCAAGATCGTGTACCAGTCATCGGGCCGCACGATCCACAGACTCGACACGTCCCACACGTGCTCACCCAGTACCCAGTCCCGGTACTCGAGGCTGGCGATGGTTCGAGCATGTACATCGCCCGGATCTGGACGCGTCGGCGGCGTGATCGGAACCTTGCGAACCGTGCCATGAGGAATCCACAGCAACGTCCGCCGTGCGGTGTCCTCCACGACGATCAGCGGCCGCGCCGCCCAGAGACGACCATCCCACACCTCCTGATGCACGACCGTCTCACCCCGCTGCCACACCGTCGAATCTTCGCAGATCTCGCCGCGAGCAGGATCCCTACCGACAGGGCGCTCCTGCTAGTGGGCGCACACTTCGACACGCAGAATCCCGGCGGTCGGCCGTCCGAAGGCACTCGGGTTCGGCCCTTCTGCGGCGGCGCATAATCGCGGGCGGAAGGGGTCATTTGATCGCTGGGTCAACAGTGTTTCAGGTAGCGCAGATTGCCCGGTATGTGCGCTCCCTGGCAAGCGATCTGGATGGGTTCTTGAGGCACGTAGCCTTCCGATCGTGCTGCCTGTGCGTGAGCCTGACGATGCCGAGGTGAGAGCTGTCGTGTTGAATGGCCTCGCCGCCGGGGAAGCCGTGGTGGACATCGCACGCGTGCTGAAGGACTTCCACGGCGATCGGTCGGCCTACCCGGCCGCGGTACTGATGGAGCTCGCCGCAGATGCGTTCCTCGCATGCGGATCGACACGGAGTAGCCGACTCGAGCTCGACGGACTCGCGGAGCGGATGCTTCCCGAAGACCCCGCGCACGGCAACACGGGACACTCCAAGCGCCGGCACTGCGTGCAAGGAGCCGTCCTGATCGCGGCTGGCGCCGAGCCCGAGGACACGGGATGGTGGCGCCTCGATGACCTGTGGCGACACGCCCTCGATGCGGTCGTCGTCTTCGTCCGGGCTGCCGCCGAGCGTCAAGGCGTCTCGGTCGAGATGGTGTGTCGCTCGCTGAAGTCGCCTTGACCAGACGGGGCTTGCAGAGAGCGCACATACCGGGCACTAGGAGCGGGTCTCACGGCGCTGGATCGACGACAATGGTGCTCGTGCGTGACGTGATCGAGCGGCTTACCGCAGCAGGCCAACTTCCTGCGTCGGACCAACTTGTCGGCGTTCCAACGGGCGAACTCAATGCGTGGGAGCGCGAGCTTGGCCTGGAGCTTCCGATCGACTACCGCTCGTTCATGGCTCTCGCTGGAGCGACGACGAGGGCGGCGTTCCGGGGCAGTGGGTTCTTCTGGCCAGCCCCGGTCGGCCTGCGACACGCCGCTCAGTTGTCGCTCGAACCGGACGAGTACGAGGCGATCCCGAACGAGGCGCTCTTCATCCTGGAGCATCAGGGATACGTCTTCGTTTGGATCGACACCTCCGATCCGGCGTCACCCGTCTACGTGTCGCAGGAAGTGGACGTCGATGTCCAGGAGGTCAAGCGCATCGCCGACAGCTTCCGGGAATGGATGCTGCTCGCGCTGAATGAGTAGCGCCGAACTGCCGATCTGGGCGACGCTCGAACGTGTAGAGAACGCGTCTGCGCGAGGCGAAGGCGCTCGGTATCTACGCTCGATAATCCGTCGTCACTCTTTGGACGACCCGCACAGTCCGGCCCAAGTAGCGCACTGCACTTTCACGACCGGCGCTGACCGATCACGGCATTCGCCACGCTACGGCTGAGCCACGAACCGAACGTATCTCCCTGCCCGCGCGGGCTCTGCGGTGAGCGCTTCGGCGGGATCGACGCCGATGATGAGGTACACATCGGTTCCCGGCGAGAGCGAAGTCTCACCGTGTCGTAACTGAAAGAAGGGTATCCCGGCAACGGCCCCGGCGATGCAACTCAGGAACGGCCCAAGCAGCGCACCAGATATTCCCGTCGATGAAGCACAGATGTGCCGATATGCGATAGCGGTGGACTTTCGCCAAGGGGTACGGGAAAGAGACCTAGGCCTCTGTAAGCGCCTGCGTGACCGCGGGATAAGTGAATCGGACGAACGAAGAGGTCTAGCGATGAGCGACTCGATGCCAACGTACGTGTACACGGTGTTCATCGATGCTCCGGTGCATTCAGTTTCGAGTACTGCCGGGATCCGCGAAGATCTACGCCGGGGACCCCATGATGAAGGTCGTCGATGCAACCCTGACCCGCGAAGGGTGTCGGAACGAAAGCCCGTCTCACTGCCAGGGTCTTCATATTCGTCGAGGACGTCGCAATCGAATACGTGGAGGCGACCCCGGACCAGCGGATCGTGTTCCAGGCTCATCCGACGATGACCCCGGCCGGGCTGGGACTGAAGCGCGGCATCTCCACCGCCATCCACAACTGGACATGGACGTTCGAACCCGAAGACGGTGGGACAAGACTGGACCTGGTAGTCGTTGAGCAGAATCCTCCACGGTGGCAGCGCGCCATGGACCGGCTGACGGAGAAATCGTTCAACACGCAGGCGCACGACCGGTTGACCCGCATAAAGGCGGAAGTTGAGAAACAGGCGACCACGTTGCGCTGAACCCAGGATTCACACGCCCGTCGCCCATGACCGGCATTGCGATCGACGATGCTGGTGTGAGGCTCGCACATATCGTGAGCGCAGTAATCCGGTCGCCAACCGTGACGGCGTGCCACACTGCGGCCCAAGTCGCACGCGAGATAATCCCGTCCCCGGGCCGGCGGTTTGAGGCCACGACGGGGCGGGGTCGGATGAGTCTCCGTACGGCGGGACGGTCTGTCGTTGCGTCGGCGCAAGCGAGCCGTTGCTCAGGCCCCGAGGACGCCTCAGCATCATCGGGATTGCGGCTGCTCCCTACATCCTCGACAGCCAGGTGTGCAGAATCTCATCTTTGGTCTTCACCGGCTGCCCGCGTCGTCTCGTTCTGCATGAATCCGACATCGAAGCGGACGGCGGGCCCACGCGCCCTCAACCGAACAGCATCCACGATCGTCGACTGTTTCGGTGACGCAACGACGAAAGCGTGGCAGCGTGCAGCGATGTCCAGATTGCACGCAGCGACATCGTCGCTGGAAAGTCTGATGACCTCGGGTCGTGGACGGTGTCTAAGGACCAGTTGCTTGCCCGGATCGAGAGGAACTCGAATCTCGTCGGCCGTCTGGATGCCGACTCCCAGGTAGGCATCGTGCGGCGATGGCCGCTTCCAGACCAGCACCGGCTGATCGGCGGTGATCAAGCGCTCCTTGCGGTCAACGGCCAGCGACCAATGCATAGCGCTGAGCGTCGGCGTCAACGTCGTGGCTGTGTCGTGCATGATCCGCATCGTCATCTCGCTCGTACCTGGATCCAGGTGGTACAGCTGATATCCGACCCACATCGCGGCTGCCCGAACCTCACGAGTCGAAGGCTTGAACCCGAGATGCACCGTCTCCAGGTACTCGGCCATCAGGTCGTCGGTGAGTTGTCGACCTTCCAGGAAGGCCGCAACTGACTCGGCCAACATCATCTCCGCACGCCTTTCGGGCGTGCGCACCATCTGGAACGCAATGAAAGACGCCATTGCGTGTCGCTCGTCGCTGCCCGAGCTGGCGGCCGACCGCTCGCATCTATCGCATCGAGTGCGGACGAGGCCGGGCCCTCCACAACGTGAGCGAGGAAACGCTCGACCTCCTTGGACACCTCCCCGTCGTCAGCACGGAAGTCGTAGAAGCCGTTGATGGCGGCGACTTTGGTCGGGTTGGCCTCGAAACGCCCACCGTCTCGCCGTCGTACGGCGACAGTGTCCTCGACGCTCCATCGAGCAAGATAGAACCTCGGCACGAAGTGATGGCGCTTGGGTTCGCTCATGCCGCCACAGCCTTCCATCTGGGTATGACACACATCGTTCTCGCCCTCGTCCGAGACCGCAGAAGCCCGGTTCAGTCGGTGGTGTCGTAGGTTGGGTTCGACCCAGTCATGGCGCAAGCCCGAGGGTGCACAAGAGGTGCACAGGACTCTCCAGCACGGCCCGATACTGGAGTTATCTCGGCGGACAGGCCGGACTACCGACCCCAGGTCAGAGGGCACTCGATGGACGAGACGGACCGCATAACACCAGGTCAGAGCCCTTAAAACCCCCCTTCCATTCACGTGGAGTGCGGGTTCGAACCCCGCCCCGGGCACCAGCACGCTGGTGTTACGCGTTCGGGTAGTGATCGGTGACGTCATCCGGATGGTGCCCGTGTCACATCCGTGTCACAGACCGTGACACCCCCGCTCTACTGTTGTGCTCGTGGCCAACGGTTCAGTGCAGCGGAAGGGGAAGGTGTGGTCGTTCGTCGTCGACCTCGGCCCCGACCCGGCGACCGGTCGCCGCCGGCAGGCCCGCCGGTCGGGCTATGCGACGAAGAAGGCGGCTGAGGCTGCGCTGCGAGATCTGGCGACCGCTGCCGACGCGGGGACGGCGGTGTCCCGGAGCCGTATCACGCTGTCGCAGTTCCTCACTGACTGGGTGGAGACCATCAAGCCGCGGGTCAGGGAGACGACGTGGGTGAGCTACCGGATAGCCGTCGAGCGGATCACCCGCCAGATCGGCGCAGTGCAACTCCAGTCGCTCACACCGCTGCAGGTGGAGAGTCTGTACGCCACGCTGTTGGAGCGCGGAGGCGCCGGTGGGCGAGCGCTGGCACCGAAGACCGTCCGCAACTGCCACATCGTGCTCAGGCGGGCGTTGGCTGACGCCGAGCGCCTCGGACTGGTCGCCCGCAATCCGGCGGCTGCTGCGAAGGCCGTCGCGGCTCCACGAGGCGAGCAGCGGACGTGGTCGTCGGAGGAGATCCAGCGGTTCTTCGACGTGGTGGCGGGGGAGCGGCTGTCGATGGCATTCGTGCTGCTCGCTACCACGGGCATGCGACGCGGCGAAGTGCTCGGATTGCGATGGGAGGACGTCGACCTCGATGGGCGGGCGCTGTCGATCGTCCAGACGCTGACGACGGTCAGCAACCGGATCCACATCGGTCCACCGAAGACCGGCAAGAGCCGGCGCCGCGTCTCGCTCGACACGGTCACGTTCGACGCGCTCAGGGCGCATCGCATGCGCCAACTCGAGGAACGACTGGCCGCGGGTGACGTATGGTCGAACGACGGCGAGCTCGTGTTCACCGACGAGCTCGGCGGCCCGGTCCATCCCGATCGGTTCTCGAAGTCGTTCGATCGCATCGTGCGCGACGCCGAACTGCCCCGCATCCGCCTCCACGATCTCCGCCACAGCTACGCCACGTTGGCATTGAAGGCCGGCGTTCACCCCAAGGTCGTCTCCGAGCGGCTCGGCCACTCGACGATCGCGATCACGCTCGATCTGTACTCCCATGTTGCCCAGGGCCTCGATGCCGACGCCGCCGAGCTCGTCGCGTCCCGCATCTACGGGCAGTCGAGGTGAGCCCGTTCGGGAGCGAGGGTATGGACGTCGTGTTCTTCGATGCGTCCGTGCTGTTCAAGGCGGCGGTGACGCGGTTCCTCCTCGGGGCTGCGCAGTCCGGTGAGTTCCGAGCGATCTGGTCGGAACTGGTCGTGAGCGAAGCACGTCGGAATCTGCTCGCCGCCGGTCGACCGCATGCTGCAGCTGCGCTGGAGCAGAACATCGGGCTCGTCCGAGATCCCGTTGTCGCTCCGTCCGATGCGATCGCGGCGACGTTGGGGCTCACCGACGTCGGGGATCGTCACGTGATCGCGGCGGCCGCGAACGGTGAAGCCAGCGTGTTGGTCACGAGCAACATCCGCCACTTCGATCCGACTGAGGCAGCTTCGCTGGGCGTCGCATTGCTCACCCCGGACACGTTGGCGACGTCGATCGCGACCCGGAACCCGAGTGCGCTGACCCGTCACGTCCAGAGGACTCCGCCGGATCGGCTGGCTCGGTACGTCGAGATCCTCTCACGGGAGCTCCCCGAGACGATGGAGATCCTCACCCCGTTTCTCGACGGATGAGCGTCAGGCTTCCTCGTCGAGGAACTCCCAAGTGAGTGCCTGGCGGCGTCGCGCGTCGTCTGCCCGGCGGTAGGCGAGCAGATCGCCGAGTCGCACGCGTCGCTTGCTGCCGACCCGTGTCGATGGAATGTCCCCACGATCGAGCAACGTCGTCAGCCAGGGTCGCGAGACCCCGAGCAGCTCCGACGCCAGTTCTGTTCCGACTGGAAGTCCGGCCGGTGCAACCGTGACGTCGCGGCCCTCGGCAACGTCCTCGAGAAGATCGAGCAGCAGCGCCACGAGGTCGGGTGGTAGCTGGTTCGAACGGTCACCCACAGCGATCGTCACGGCTCGTTCATCGTTGCTCGCAGCGCGCACATCGTCAGCCAGATCGGCTGCCACGTTCGGCGAAGCATCGAGTCGGATCTTGGTGGCCATGGGTCCAGTCAACCAGATGTTGCGATTAAGCGCAATATCCGGCTGGGCGCCTGGACGACGCGTGGGTCTCGCAGGCTCACGACTCGCCCTCCCTAGCGTCGTCGCTCTCGTACGGTGCCGGATCCGCCTCGAGCATCGCCATGAAGCGAGCGACCGGCACGAGTACTCGCCGACCGAGCCGCACGGTCGGGATCTCCTGTCTCCTTGCGCAGAGGTATGCCGAGGTCCGCGAGATGCCGAGCATCTCGGCCGCCTCGCCGACAGTGATCGTTATTCGGCTCATGCCCTTGCCTCCGGCTCCGTCGTGCGCTTCATCGCCCATGCCAACACATGACTCCGGAATCGGGGATCCGTGACGCGATCGCACCAGATTCCTCAGCGTTCTGGACAGTTGCACCAACGGTGCTCGAACGTCGTTGCCGAGCGGTGGCCGCAGTGGATCGGGCAATAACTGTGGGCGCGAATGAGAAACGCGGCCGGCGACAGCAGGGAGGCCGTGGCCGGGGTGGCACGTCTTCGATCTCGTGCTCGTGAACGAAGGGATCAATCCGACAAGTGCGCTCTCGGAGGCGGTGACTGCCGAGTTGTCCTGCACGCTCCTGTCGATGGGCTGACGGAATCCGCACAGGCGGGCGGCAAGCAACCGGGTGGTCATCCGTGACGTTTGTCGCGCCAGCGTGGCCCGGCACACGGCAATGCACCCCGCTGAGGCGGGATTATGCAGTGCCTCGCCGACTGCGCGACCCGACCGACTTCGCCGGATACCGCTCGGTCACCCGGCCGTTGTTGGCGGGTGAAGTGTGCGGTCGTGAGACGGCTGTCGGGAGGAGGCGGCGATTCGACGAGTTCTTGATGGCGCTGCGGGACGCGCGGTCTGTCTGGAGGCGCCGAGTCGTGATGGGAGTTATCGGGGAGCGGAGACCGGTGGGTGCTGCGACCGCGAGGGTCTGGTTCACCCGGTTACCGAGATTGTTTCAACGGAATGATCCCCTCATGCGTGTGTCTAGGTATGAGCAGACATAGCGACCACGCAAGGGGGGCTCTCTCGCCGGTGTTGACGGTCGAGGCGGTGTCGTCCGGACTGATTGAATCTGTGGTGATGGTCGACGTGTCGCCCGGGTGGGAGTTCGATGCTGTCTATCGACGCGAGTATCCGGGTTTGATCGCCGTGGCTGCAGCGCTCACGGGTGATCGTGACGGGGCGCAAGACCTGGTGCAGGACACCATGGTGAAGGCCTTCATCCGATGGGATCGCGTCTGCCATCTCGATCGGCCCGGCGCGTGGTGTCATCACGTGTTGGTCAACGCGTGCCGATCCCGGATACGGCGACGAGCGACCGAATGGCGGTACCTGTCACGGCTTCGACGCGGCGAACCGACCTCCCCGGAGCCGTCGGCTGACACGGTGGCGTTCTGGACGGTGGTGCGGACATTGCCGAGCCGTCCGCGGGCAGTTGTGGCGCTGTACTTCGGGGCGGACTTGTCGAGCGTGCAGGTCGCCGAGGTGCTCGGTGTGCCGGAAGGGACCGTTCGCTCGGATCTCAAGGTCGCACGCCGCGTGGTGATGAACGCATTGGGGGATGGTCGCAATGACTGAACACAGCGACGCCGATGTTGATCTCGTCGACGACGAGTTCGAACGTCTGGGCCAGCGGGCCGGAGCGGAGTTGCGTCTGCAACCGCCTGCCGACGGGCCCGGGAACGTTCTGCGGACGGCTCATCGTCGCCGGGCGAAGGTCGCCGCGGTCGCTGCGGGAGTCACGCTTGCGATTGTCGTGACCGGGCTCTTCGTGGCGAACTCGCGGACCCAGGACGTGCCCGCCCCCATCGCGACCGTGCCACCGGCCCCGGTCGTGTCGACGACCACGCCGTCGGAACCCGAGAACGCAACGCCACCCGATGCCGCACGAACGACAACGCCGGGCACATGGCGGGCCGTGGCGGACCCCTCGTCACTGGCGCCCGAGTTTCCGGCTGCCGCGGTGTGGACCGGCACCGACGTGATTGTCATCGGATCGCACGTGATCGACACTTCGAGCTGTCCCCGCCGTCGGCTGCGGCCTACGACGTGGGCCAAGACCAGTGGAGGGCCCTGGCCGACCCGCCACCGGCATTCAGCAACAAATCGCCGGACGCTGTTGCGCCTGGAATGCAATGGACCGGGTCAGAGGTGTTGGCCGCCACGAGCCAGGGCGAGGTGTATGCGTACGACCCGGTCCAGGACCGGTGGGAGTCACGCGCTGCTGCCGACGAGTCGATGTCGCTCCCAGCACCAGGCGCCCTGGTGGCAGTTTCCGCCCGTGGGGTGCTGGCACGTTCCTCGACGGGTTGGTGGTGGTACGAGAACACGACGGATCAATGGGAGTCCGTCCCCGCGCCATCCGGACAGTGTCGGGTACTCGACGCTCGCTGCGCTCGACCAAGACAAGATCGTGGCCGCCGGCATCGACGGCGCGACGATCACGTCGGCAGTGTTCGAGATCGCGTCACGCAGCTGGCGCATCGGGCCGCCCGTCGACGATGCCCCCGTCTCCAACCGCGGCGATCCAACGACATGCGATGCCAACGATGGTTTGCTCGTGTGCTGGGCCGAAGGTCTACGGAAAACTCGATGGCGTCGTCATCGATCCACTGGTCGGTCGCCTGGACAGATTCGCTCTCGGGAACCACTCGAACACCCTGAACACCAAGGGACTCCCTTGGGTGACCCACGCCTGGAAGCTCCTCTCGCCGCGAACAGCGACGTGGGAGGACCTTCCACCCGGCCCGACGCAGTGATGTCGACAGCTTCAGCGCTGCGGTCTGGACCGGCTCCGAGATCGTGTTCTTCGGAGGCAACCAAAGTGCCACCGGTGCACCACTCGGCGCGACTGCCGCCTACACACCCCTGCAACTCCCCGGTCAATGACAAGAAGGACGTGACCTGATGACCGCCACCAATCGGACCATCATCCAGCGCTTGACCATGATGCTCGTTTCGTTGCTCGCCCCTCTCGCGGCGGCGTGCGATGGGAGCGATGCGAGCACGTCGGACTCGCGGCCGACGAGCACGGCTGTCTTTGAAGCGGTTCCGTCAGCGGCGTCGACGAGTGAACCGGTCGAGATGGCACACGCACTGCGTTCCGCCGTGGAGGGCAGCCTCGACGACTTCCGGGGAGCGGTGCTCGTCGCCAGCGGCGAAGACGTCTTACTCAGCGAAGGGTACGGCGACGCCGATGTGGAAGCCGGTATCCCGAACGACCCGACGACGAGATTTCGAATCGGATCGGTCACCAAGCAGTTCACGGGGCTGGCCATCCTGATCCTCCGCGAGCAAGGCTTGATCGACGTGACCGGGTCGGTCTGCGACTACCTCACACCGTGCCCAGCCGTATGGCAGCCGATCACCATCGAGAATCTGGTGGCGCACACGTCCGGCATCCCGGACTTCACCGACCTTGCGGACTACGAGGCGACCAAGGCGGTCCCGACAACGCCTGACGCCCTCGTCGCGAGGGTTCGTGATCTCCCGCTCGAACGGGCACCAGGGGCCGGTTTCTCGTACAGCAACTCGAACTACGCCGTGCTCGGCGCGGTGATCGAAAACGTGTCGGGCATGACCTACGAGGACTTCCTTCGCACCAACATCTTCGAACCGCTCGGGATGTCCGACACCGGGTACGAAACCGAAGGTGACGGACTCGCAGTGGGCTACTCCACCGCCGACGACGAGGCCGACGTCATCGACATGTCGGTTCCATACGCAGCGGGAGCACTCTCCTCGACCGTCGACGATCTTCTCCGCTGGAACCAAGCGGTCGCTTCGGGGACGGCGCCGCCGGCGAAGCGACAATCGACATGCTCGCGCCGATCGAGAACACCACCGACTACTCAGGGTTCGGGTACGGATACGGCATCTACGTGAGCACGAATGAAGACGGTCCGCTCGCGTTCCACGACGGGGGGATCGACGGGTTCTCATCGGTCCTGGTGAACGATGTCGGCAACAACATCACCGTCGCCATCCTGAGCAACACGAACGACTCGGGCGATCTCACTTCGGCCGCATGGCAGCTTCGAGCGATCGTGCTCGCCGGGTGACGACGCCAGAATGCAGATCCTCGATCTGCCGTTCGTCAACCTCTCCACCAGTGCACAGGCGGAGACCTTGAGCGCCACGTATTGGCACCCAATAATCACGGTCGTTGCCGCTGACCTCGCGCCACACCGCGGCCCAAGCCGAGTGCCCGGTAATCACCGCCCAAACCAGTATTCCGACTGGCCACTTCGGGCACAGATCGGCAGCTCGGGAGCGCTCGAGATCGGCACCTACCGATCAGTCTGGCGGGACTACGTCGACCGAGATCTCCACCGCTGTAATCGTTCCTCTGTTCTCAAGCCAGTGTCTGGTGTTTCGATCTTCGGGCCAGCCCACTCCCGGCCCATAGTCCGAGGCGACTCCGTCACGATGGTCAGTGATCGTGCCCTGGAGAATGTAGACGATCCCTGGTCTGCCTCTATGGTCGTGAATCGGGCCGAACACGGCTCCGGGCTCGAAGGTGAACATGCGCATTCGCAATTGGCGTCCTGCCATGCCCTCAATCTCAGGGCCAAGGTCGATGGTTGCAAGCAACTCCGCCGTAACGCCTTTCGTCTCAGGTCTACCCTGTTCGTCGGTCAAGCCCATCCTCCTTCGGTCCTTCGCGACAGATTGCCCGGTATGTGCGCCTCACACAAGGGTCGATGTCAGTCGCCAGACCGCTCGGTATCGAAACGCATAATCACTGTGACGTGGTCCGAGATGGTGACCGAGAACGGCCCAACTCTCGCGTCACGTAATCGCGTCACCGACCCGGCGATCGATGGCGCGCGGCGAGTGTCGGCGTCGCCCTGGTCGATGGTGTCGCTGTCACCCGGTGATCGGTGAGACGTGGGGCACGAACACGATGGCGTCGGCTTGTTCGCTGAATCGGCAGTGCAGGGCCTGATTGTGCATGCCTGTGACGGTCCTGGACTCGTGATCGTCGAATACCGGCACGAGGCATGGTCGGCCGACCCGCTCGAGCAGTTCGGCGTCGAATGTGCCGGCGACGGGTTCGAGCCGGCCCGGAGGCGGTAACCACGGATTGGCGGTCGTCCCCCGGCCGTGCAGGAACCAGAAGGACAACACCGGCTGGTCCGGCGACAACTCGTGGGTGACGTAATGGCCGATCGAACGCGCAGTGCCGCCACCGGGGCCTGCACCCACACCGGGCTGTGACACCGTGAAGTCGTCTTTCAACAGGTGCTGCGCGGCGGCAAGCAGCGCTACCTTCTCGCTTGGGTTGTCGCGCAAGACCTGGGCCACCTTCTCGTGCATGATCTGCTCTCGTCGAGCCATCGCCGGACTCAGCTCCTCGTACGTCGTCGCGGCCTCCGCGAGCTTTACGTAGTCCGTGTCGCGTCCGTCAGCGTCGAAGCTGAACCAGCGCGCGTCGGGCACGGCTCGCTGGAGCGCATCGTGGAAGCGCTCCTGATCGGCATCCAGGCCGGTGGTCGGTTGGCGTTTGTTGGCGAGAATGCCGCGCCGAAACGGACGCTGGTGCTCAACTTCCGGCCACTCCTCCCCGAAAATCCTCCAACCGCGTGACGCCAGATAGCGGCACACGAGCAGCCGTACCGGCAGCTTCTCGGCCACGAAGTGATCCATCTCTCCGATGTAGGCAATGCGGCAGCGATCGGCGAGCCCGTCGAAGAGTGCAAAGGCACCAAGGCTTCCATGCACACCGTCGAGTTCGATCGGGATGGCGCGATCGCTCAGCACCTCACCAACGTACGTGACATCACCGTCAGCGCCGTCCGCCCACCCTCAATCACCGCCCAACCCGACGGCATGGACGATGTCCCCGAAATGCTCGCCAGGGGCCACTCGATAACGCCCGCCCCGTAACCCGCCCAAACCGAAAGAGGTCCCGCCGCACTGCGGCCCAAGTCGCGCACTGAATATTCGCGGTGGCGCTTGCATCGAGTAGGCGGCACTGGTCGCGTGTCACATTCGTGTCACGGGATCAGCCGAACGCAGCCGTACTCGACAGTCTTCGAGGAGACCCGGCGGACGGGTCTTCGCAGCTCAACGGCACTGCCCGTCACCCGACTGCACCGCCCGGCACGGCTTGCTCGAACTTAAACCCCCCTTCCACTCACGTGGAGTGCGGGTTCAAATCCCGCCCCGGGCACCCATACGCCGGTAATTTGCGATCGGGTAGTGATCCGTGACGTCATTCGGGTGGTACCTGGTGTCCGTTCGGGAAGCCCGCCACCACATTGCTCGGCTTGCGTTGCGCGCCCATCGCGCGCAGTGCGCGCTGCTTTGGCCGTGGTGCGGCGGCAGTTGCTTGCCAGCCGCCGTGATCCTGCATGCGGAAGTGTGCGGCTGCGGTGGATCGACGGATGCTTGGACAGACGGTCAGGTGTCGAGTTCGTCAGCGATCGCTGCCGGGATGTCTCGGCGGGCGTGGAGGATGCGCCAGACATCCACGACCTCAGGAAAAGCGCAGGCTGCCCGATTGCGGTGACCGACTGATCTGGCCAATGGCCCGTTCGACGGCGTCGACGAATCGCAAGGTTCCTCTGTGTTTGTCAAGCGGCGATTTCGGTGCCGTCGTTGATGGCGGCGAGTCGGCGTTCGTCGGCGATCATCATCCGCCAGATGTGGTTCGCGAGTCGTCGCTTCAAGCAGCGCATGGCTTCGTTGCGGGTCTTGCCTTCGGCGATCTTCTTGTCGAAATAGGCGCGCCCGATGCTGTTGCGCATCCGGACCTGCGTGACCGCAATGAGGTGGATTGCTGAGTTCAGTCGCCGGTCTCCAGCACGTGAGAGACGGTGTCGACTCTGCTCCCCGCTGGCAATCTCGATCGGCGCCGCACCGGCATAGGTGGCGAACGTGTGCTCGGACGCGAACCGCGACGCGATGCCTGTTCGTCCGATGAGCCGGACGGCAGTGACCGCGCCGATGCCATCGATCTCGCGTAGTTGTGTGCCGTGCTCGTCAAGTGCAACGGTCATCCGAGTCTCGATGTCAGCAAGGCTCACATCGGCGGCGCGGAGTTCGCGAACGAGGTCCTGGGCGAGTTCCTTGCGGGTGTGTTCCGCCGGCGACGCAGGACGAACTGACCGCAGCAACATGGCCGCCGACTTGGCGGTGATCGCCAGTGCAGCGCCACCCGGGGTCAGGTCGCGCAGCACCGCATGCAGCTGGTTGGCGACCCGAACTCGTTGTGCAGCAAGGTTCGCGTGGCGTTCCTCGAGCAACGCGAACAGTTGTGTGATCCTCGGCTGTCACAATCGTTGCATCGCCGTGCAAAGCTGCCACGCTCGCCGCAGCTGCCGCGTCGATGACATCGGTCGTGCGCCGACTGCCCCGCGACAGCTCCCGCACACGTGCAGTCGCCGAGGACGGCACATCGAGCACGACCTCGTCGCGAGCAACGAGCCATTGCGCGAGATGCCGACCAAGACCGAGTGCGTTTTCCACCGCCCAGCGCCGCTCGGGGAACTGCTTGGACCAGCGCATCAACTCGCGATAGCCGGCCAACGATGCATCGATCCGCAGCGAAGCTGCAGTCGTGTTCGTTGCCGGGTCCACGGCGTTGGCCGTGTGCGACATCTTGTGGGGATCGATCCCGATGATCATTGCTGCTCGTTCCTGCTCGCACCGTGGGTTGGGGAAGCAGCGGTCGGCATGCCGACTTTCAGACCCGCAGTGCGGGACCTCACCTCTGTTGAGCTAGACCGCCACCGGCCGTTGACCGGGAGGCAAACCCTGGGAGAGCCAACCCGAAGGCGGCAGGCGCTTCACGAGCCAACCCGACCAACGACCTACCGGACGCTACGAACCTGAACCCGCCGCGACCAGCACCTCACATACAAGTCGGCGCCTTCAGTGTCCGACCTGTTCGTCGAGGTACGACTCGAGCTCGTGGCAGATAGAAGATAGGTGTAAATGGTATGGAGGTGAATGTTGGATGTTGGGATAGTAGGAATAAGAAGAGGAGGTAATAGAAGGTGATGGAGAAGGAGTTGAGGGAGGGATAAAAGAGGTTAAAATATAGTTATAGGAAGGTGAAGGTAGGGTAGAGAGAAAGAAAGAAAAAGTAGAGGTAATTAATAGATGAATGATAGTTAGGGAAATGAAAAATAGATAGGGTAGATAGAAGGAAAATGGAGTTAAGAGAATAGATAGAGTTAGTGGAATAGATAAATAGTAGGATATAGGGTGAGTAGAATAAGAAAGGTAAGAAATAGGAAAAGGAGTTGGAAAAAAGGGTGAGGAAAGAAGGGTAAAGGTAGAAATATTTGTAGAGGAAATAGTAGAGGAGAAATAGGGAGTAGTATAAGTTGAAGGAGGTGTAGAAAGGTAGAAGGTATTTGGATATGGAGTAAAAGTGGTGATGGTTGGTGAGGTGGAAAGTGTTGAGAATGAAATGTAGCACATAGGTTTGCAATAAAGAGAGAGGATAGGTTGTTTAGATAGATTAGGGTAAAATTTTCAGTGAGTTGCATAAGATGATGTAGATGTGGTGGATATGAAGGTTTTTGATATAGGTGAACAATTGAAAATAGTATTTGGAGATATAGATGTTGGTGAAGATATATAAAAAGAAGATGAAGAGTTGATAGTGAAAAGTGAAGTAGATGGTGGTGTAGAAGGGAAGGTTGGTGATATGACGTAGAGGATTTAAAAGATAACGAAGATGAAGATAAAAGGATATAAAAGGTAGAGTGGAAGGTTATGATAATAGGATAAGTTATAGAGAAAAAGATAAGTGATATTAAAGATGGTATAGAGACTTAAATAGGTAATATAAGTATAGGAGAGATGGGATTGGATATCAAAGTAGTTAAAAAATTTGAGATTAGAGAGATGAATATAGAGTGAAATAGATAAGAAGAAGTTGGCGCTTCTTCAAGTAGAGGGTTAGAAGCTGCTGTCACGATAGAGGGGTATGTGGATGTGGACTGGGTTGATCTCGGTGATCAAGTTTTAGAAAGGGTTTTGTTACGAGAGTTGGCGTTGTTGCGGTAGGTAGCGTCGTGCTTGGTGTAGTAGAGATGCTCATCTATCTCGATCTCCAACACGGTCTCGAGGATCTGCTTGGTGAGCTCACCCAACAACCCTCCCGGGCCGACCAAGTCGATGCCGTAGTACGTCTTCACGAGACGAGCTCTTCCACGATAGACTGGTAGAGTAGATAGTTATAGTTGTAGTTGTTGAGTGTTGTAGCTGCTAACAAATAATGTTTTGTTATTGTTTGTAATTAAGGTAGAAATATGAAGGTTAAGAGTGTAAGGTAAGAAAAGTTAAGGGGCGTCCGGCAGCGACACGTTCATCGTCGACATCGCGTTAGCCCACCGATCGTTGGCAAAGCTTGCCAAGACCTGCTGACCAGGCGGAGTTGAAGTGCGGTACCGCAGGGGCCGGAGCGTGGGGTGTGGTGTAGGAGAACTGTGCGGTTCTCTTGTTGGTTGTCGGTGTGGGGTGCGGCTGGCAGGGATGGTAGCTCTGGTTCGATCCGTCGATTTCGGCGACGCTGGCGGCTGCGATGTAGCGGCGGTCGGTGGCGATCATTTCGTCGTTGATCTCGACGAGGAGGGCGCCGACGAGGCGGATGACCGATGCGGTGTCGGGGAGATCCCGACGACGTCGGTGCGTCGTTTGAGTTCTCGGTTGAGGCGTTCGATGGGGTTGTTGACCAGATCTTGGACGAGTGCGCTGGTGGGAAACCGGTGTAGGCGAGCAGGTCGGCTTCCATGTCGGTGAGGCGTCGGGCGACACCGGGGGCGCTGGGCTCGAGTTGGTCGACGACGGCGCGCAGCTGGGCGACGGCGCTGTCGTGGTCGGGTTGCACGAAGATGGTGCGGATCAACGATGCGATCAGCTGGCGTTGCTGGTGAGGTGCCGCCGACAGCATGTTGCGCATGGCGTGAACTCGGCAGCGTTGCCAGGTGGAGCCTTGGAAGCAGCGCCCGATCGATTTGACGAGGCCGGCGTGAGCGTCGGAGATCACGATGACCGGCGAGTCCGCGGTGGTTGACCGCTGAGGAACTCGGACCAGAACGTCTCGTTCTCCGAGTCGCCCACATCAACGCCGAGTACTTCGCGGCGACGTCGTGTCGCAGCCCGGTGGCGATCACGACCGCTTTGGACACGACGTGGCGGTGTTCGTGGACATGGACGTAGGTGGCGTCCAACCAGACATGGGAAGGGTGATGGCCGAGTGTTCGGGTGCGCAGCACGCGACGTCAGCGTCGATGTCCTTGCAGATCCGGCTCACAGTCGACTTGGAGACTCCCGAGTCGCAGCCCACGCTTTCACCAAGTCGTCGACCTTGCGCGTCGAGGTGCCGGTGACGTAGGCGGTCATGATCACCGCCCACAACGCGGGGTCGATCCGTCGGCGCGGTTCCAACAACTCGGGGAAGAAGCTGCCGGTGCGCAGCTTGGGGATAGCGATGTCGACATCACCCGCTGGGGTCGTCAACAACTTCGGGCGGTGCCCGTTGCGTTGCGCCAGGCGGTCCTCAGTTCGCTCACCAGGCGCGCACCAATCGCCGCGGTCAGCTCGGCCTCGATCAGCTCCTGGAGGGCTACGGCAAGGATCTCGCTGAGCGAGTTGGTCAGGTTGGATCCGGTGCCGATCAATCGACTCGACAGCTCGGACAGGGCATACTTATACATGGTCATCGTGCGGTGTTCCTCTCAAAGTGTGGTTACTTCGAGAATCGCACGATGACCATCAACACCGTGGTGATGTCGGCCAACCCTACACCAGGAGGGAGTGGGGCCGCACCGCAGTGCGGGTTTCTGCGTCGCGACCGCGTTACGGGGCGGTGATATTCGAGTGCCGCCGACCGGCACGCATCGGGAGCACGGTCTCCTGGTCAGTGCTTGGTGATCTTGTCCTTGACCGTGTCGAGCGGATCGTCAGGCTTGTCCTTCGTGCCCTCCGTGAACTCCTTGACCTCGCCCGCCTACTCGTCGGCCCTGCCTTCCTTCGTCAGATCCTCGTTGCCCGTGAGGTCACCCACGGCCTGCTCCCACGCTGCCCTTGACCTGATCGTTGTTGTCCGTGACAACTCCCTGGTCTTCCTCCAGACATGACCCAAGGATCCTCCTGACTTGAGCCTCTGTTGCGCGCCGGAGGCCAGACGGACGATCGAGTTGGAATCAGCCGCACGCGCCAACCCCGGTCGTGCTGCGATCCACTGGAGGTGTGTCATGAGGAATGCCACCAATTCTCTTCGTGTCCTCGGCGTGCTTGCACTTGCCGCTGCATCAGTGCTCGCAGCGTGTGGCGACGACCAGGACGCCCCGCCCACTGCGGAGGAGCTGGCCGCGCAGCTGGTGACCGTCGACTCCTTCGAGGGCGACTGGACGATCAATGCCGGCCCGGACGACGGCACGGACATGACGTCCGGCGTCATCCCGGAAGACCAGCGTGACATGTTGCCCGCGCTCGAACTGTGCGACGCCGCCAGCCCAGAGGCACAGGACGCGGTGGAGACGCTGACCTGGATGGCGTTCCGGCAGCTCGACCTCGACGAAGACGACCCGATCGACCCGCCGAACGACCGCACCGGTCACATGGTGTTCGTGCAGCAATTCCTGACCTCGGGAGACGCCGACGAGCTCGCCACCACGTTCGAACTCCTGCGCTCGGGCTCCGAGGCGTGCTTCGGTCCCATTGCTGCGGACGAGGAAGGCCCCGGACAGGCCGAGGAGATGCCCGTCCCTGCGGTGGGTGATGCCCGCTTCGGCGTGCTGACGACCATCGAGGAGGCGGGAGAGTCAGCCGAGTGGCGCCTGCACAATGCGTTCGTCCTCGACAACGACGTGCTCATGTCGTTCCTCGTGGTCGACATCCGGGCCGGCGACGGCGTCGAGCCGTACTACTCGACCGACGACATCGACGAGATGATCACGATCGCGGCCGACTCAATGTGAGCGCTCGTCTCCGCTGCCGCCTATTGGGACCCATACATCTCTCGCCATGTCCAGCTCAGCACGCACCGCTGGCGAACTGTGGGACCTCGGAGCACGTATGTATGATGCGTACATGCCGAACAAGACGATCAGCCTTCCGGAGGACGTGGTACCGATCATTGACGGGCTCGGTGTCCCGTTCTCTACTTGGGTTGCCGATCAGCTCCGGCATCACGCTGCTACCCACTCCGCGTTGGGTTTCGCCCAGCAGCTGGTGGCTGACGCCCAGCTTGCGAATGCCGAACCCCCAACAGTGGCGGAGTCGTTGGCAGCGCTGGAGCGGATGGATCGTTCCGCACCGTGGTAGCGAGGGGCGGGGTGTACTGGATCGACCTCGACAAACGCCGGCCGTGTGTGGTGGTGTCCTCCGACGATGTGCTCGGTGTGGATGTCTGGCAGACCCACGTCGTGCCAATCACTTCGAATGTCGGTCGAGCGGGCATCGCCGGGAACGTGTTGCTTCCCACCAAGGCAAGCGGGCTGCCGAAGGACTCGGTCGCTGTTCCGCTCGGGCTCGAGTTGATCGACCGGTCACTCCTCGGAAGACTGGCCGGCAGGCTGCCCGAGGTACTGATTGACGACATCGACGAAGGCCTTCGAGCCGTCCTCGGCATCTGATCCACTTTGAACTTCGTCCGACGAGTCTCGTCCTGGCCCGTCGGGTCTCGAGATGCGACTGTCGACAGCAAGAACTCGCCAGGCTCACTCGATCTCGACCCGGCCATGCAGTGAACCGGAAGCCCACCCACGTTGACTGTCCGGTCGCCGATCCCGGTCTGAGCTGAGACGCCATTCTGTCTGGCGGACTGGCTGTCTATGTGTTCGTTCGACCGATGGTGCGGTACACCGTCGGTCGCGACACCGAGAACTACTCATCGAGATCTCATCCGGGCCGGCGACGGCGTCGAGCCGTCTTACTCGACCGACGACATCGACGAGATGATCACGATCGCGGCCGACACGATGTGAGCGCTGGGCCGTGAGGTCTTGCTCGTCAGTCGAGCATCGTGCGTATCCAATCAGTGTTTCATCCATCAAGGAACCGTGCCGTACGTGGTCGTGGCGAGGCGTCGGTGAGCGTCCGGATGGGGACCGTCCCCTTGTCGGACAACGACCGAGCGATCGATCATGGCTGATCCCTGCCCGGAGGGAGTGTGACGTCACGTAGACGGCCTTCGGAGTGCGGCGTTGGTGTGGCTGAAGGAGATTCGGTAAGCCGTGTGGAGTCGTCATCGGGTTCTTCGAACGTCGTTTGGCCCACGCTCCAGACAGTTTCAGTTGAAATCCAAGTTGCCGCGTTCGGCGGGCGACAAGCACTCGTCGTAGGCAGCGAGGAGCGGCTCGATCGACTCTGGGAATGGTTGAGCATCCGGCTGTGACGGGTCGTCGTAAGCGCGGTCGATCTCGCTGACGAGCATCACTTTCGCTTCGTCGTCGGCGAGCCGGTCGGCGACACAACCCGCCGAGTCGTCACTGATCGTGTCGGCTCCTTCGGTCACGCTCAAGATCAGCAGCAGTTTCCATTGATCTGAGCACTCCACGAAGACGGCAACAATCGACTCGGCCTCGGCGCGCTCGATCTGAAGCTCTTCATAGTTGTTCGACAGGCCGAACCCGAGAAGGCTCCAAGGGCCTACGCCAAACCAGAGTTCCTTTGCCCTGTCGGCGCCGAGCACCTCGACAAGCTGCTCGCCGATACATGCCGCGTCGTCGCTGGGTAGCACCGTTCGTGCCGTCACCGTCCGCTCAGTGCCGTCCGGGTCCACGATTTCCCATCTGGGCGAGCAGAACGAATCAGCGATCGCTGCCGCGAGTGCCTCGTCGTCATCCGGCAACACCGGCGTCACGCCATGGGGGCCATCGGTACCGGTTTCGAAGGTCACAGTCCCCGACTGACAGGCGGCCAGCACGGTAGTCGGGCTGACTGCGGGGGACTCAGAGGTGCCGCCGCCGCAAGCCGCCAGCGACAGGAGGACCACAGACAACATGCCAGCAAGCTTGACCATCCAGTTCTCCACGTGATCGGCGAGCGCTTCCACTGTTCGCGCTGTCCCGCTCGACGACCCAGAGGCAAAGGTCACCGCCCTGATCCCGCCGGCTGGCTCCCGCTCAGGCGCGGTGACTCGGATTCGCGACTCCTGAGAGATCGAGGTGACGTTGTGCTCTGCCCCGGTCTGGTGTGGGGTGCGCACGGTTGGCTATGAGCGAGTCTCTGACGCCGCAGCGGTCGAGTATCGAGCGGTGGCTGTCGTGGGCCGTGTTCTTCTTGGCGCTCGCCCTCGGGTGGGTGTTGTTGTGGGCGCTGGGTTGGTCGATCGACTTTGCCGTGGACGATGGCGAACTGCCGGCCCACGCCATGTCGCGAGAGTGCCCTGGGCTGGACAACGCTTACTTCTTTCCCATCGTCGGTCTCGGGCTGCTCGCCGTGGCCGGCGTGAAGCTGATCGGGAGGGCTATTCGGCGGGGCGGCTGGTGGCAGATCGGTCTGTGGGCCGGGCTTGTGGTGATTGCCGATGCGCTGCTCATGTTCCAGTACCTGCGCTTCTTCGTGCCGCTGGCCGGTTGCGATTGACGCACCTCCCCAGGTCCGCGTTGTGCATGTACGCCCGGAGACCGTGGGTCAACGAATCGGACTCGACCAGAAAGAGACGAGAGCTACGCGACACGTCAACCGTCCGGGAGATGATCGCCTACTGAGAAGTCCGGCCCGGTGCGACGCGTACCCAGCGGATTCAGGTTGAGAGCGTGCGTTCGGCGATGCTGCCGAACAGCCGGGTGGCTTGTTCCGGGCGCAGCGCCAGGAACCGTCCCTCGGCCTCGACGAGCACGTCGTCGGGGGCGTTCGCCAGGCTGATCGAGCCCTGGACCGCCGCCCGGACGCCGAGCACGTCGATCAGCCTGGCCTGTAGTCGTAGCGGCTGGCCGAGGGGAACCGTCGCGCGATAGCGCACCTCCAGCCTGCCGGTCACTCCAGGGTGGCCCGCAGCTGCAGCGGCGTACCCCATGATCTGATCGAGGAGCAGGGCGCTGACTCCACCGTGGGCGTAGGTGAAGGGCCCCTCGTAGCGCCAATCAAGGGTGCACCAGCCGATCGCCGCGCCGTCGACGATCTCGACGCGCATCGGTGGAGCGACTGGATTGCCGAGACCCACGACCGGGTTGTACAGGCGTTGGCCACGGTGCAGGTCGTCGACCGAGGATGGCTCGTCGAGACGCCGTTGTCGCTCGGCGAGCGCGGTGGCCAGCGCCCGTGCATGCTCTGCCACCCGGCGAATCTCGTCGACCGCGACCTCGCTGCCGATCGCGCTCGACGTCAGGTCGCGCAGTGCCTCACCCAACTCCACCACCGCCGCCCGGCGCTCGGAGAGTTCCGCTGTCAGCTCCACCTCCCGAACGTCGACGTGACGAATGCCGGCAAGCGGCCGGTCAGGCGCATTGCCGGGGACGGGTGGCGGTCCGTCCGATGTGGGCATCGGACCATCCTGCCTCAAAGCGGACGAAGGCCACACACCCATCCGCTACGTCCGATTGTTGAACGCTCGACGACCGGCGCTGGGCGCCTCGGCGTGTCGCAGTTCGGTGAATGGGTCGTCGCACACATGAGGACCGCCCATCGGACACCCGCTGGTCCACGTGCGACGTGGTGTCGATGCTCAGACGTCAGATGCCGATCCTCTGCCGAGAGGATCCCGGTAACCGATTCTGAGCGGTCACGCGCCAAGCTGCAGCTCTACGTCAGCTTCGCTCCGTCGGGACGATCGAGTTGCTCAGCAGTTCGAACCGTGCGTTGCCGTCGACGATGCAGCGCTGCAGATGCTCGCCCGCCCGTACCTCGCCGCCGGCCAGCACGAGGCACTGCTCGGCAGTCCCGTCGACCGTCGCGCCGGGCTCGACGACGGTTCCGCCTCCGCTCTCGACGAGATTCGCCGCCAGCAGGTTGGCCGGCGTCCCGCCGTCGATTGCCAGACCGGTGAACGGTACGAGGTGGACCTCACCGTCGGCCAGTTGTCGCCTCCACAGGTCGCGATACAGATCCTCGGTATTGGGCCCGATCCGGGCAAGGGTGCCCCGGTCCATCGTGGAGAGCCCGACGAACCGCCACAGGCCGTCGAAGTCAGGCGACGCACGGTCAAGCGTGACCAGAAGACGCGTCGGCGCCTCGTGACGCCTGTCGATGAAGTCGGCTACGTCGCCGAAGAGCACCGCGTCCGCGTTGAGCACCACCACGTCGCGGCCGTTGATCCACTCCCGCATGTTGTACAGCCCGCCCGCCGTACCAAGTGGCTCGGATCCCTCCTCGAACGTCTGAACACCGGACGGCACGTGCGCGGCAAACCAGTCGGCGTGCCCGCTGACGTTCAACGCGATCTCGTCGACGAAGGGACGTACCACATCGACCGCCCGATCGAGCAGGCTCCGCGACCCGACCGGAAACGACGCCTTCGGCCGGGTGTCGGAGAACGGCGCCAACCGGGTTCCCCGTCCGGCCGAGAGAACCACGCCGCACAAGCCCATGCCGCTGACCCTAGCGAGCAGCCGCAATTCGCAATCGGACCCGTCCCGCCGGCGCACCCCACTCGCTCATGGCCACCGAGCCGACGGGTGATGCTGCTGACGCTCATCGGTGGGCGAGTGAGCCGCGGAACTCCGACAAATTGGCAGCAGCGCATGCCCTGTGGCCTTCGGCAAACGACCGCCGAGCCCATCCGGATCAGCTTGCCCCGTCAGCGTGGAGCGCGGGTTCAAGCTCCGCTGCGACGGTCCACGACGGCAACGTTTCGAAGCACCGGGAGGACGTCTGCGCCCACCTGCTTGACGGTGTCGGGATCGCCCGCCGACCATGCCCGCAATCCTCCCTGGCCGTCGACCCAGTAAAGGTATGCTCCATCGGTCGACCAGACCAGGTCGCGGGTGGACGCCGGCCAGACGCCCCCCGTCAGCTCCACCACCGAACCCGTCTCGAGGTCGATCACCATCGGCCCGTCCAATGGAGTCCCCGAATAGAGATCATCCTCCAAGGTCGGTGTCGCGAGCATCGTGCCAGCAGGCGACAGAGCGACGAACTCGGGCAGACCCTCTCGGGAGAACGCGGTCGGGCCGGCTCCCAGGTCGCGCTCGACACCAGAGTTCCGGTCGACGACGACCAACCGGCACACGTCCGGGGAAGGATCGCAGACCAATCCGACGAGGGTGTCGGGGCTCGCCGCGGCCAGATACGACCAGTTTCCCAGGCTCGTAGACGTTCCGTCGGCAGAAAGCGATGAGTACTCGCCACCGTCCAGGATCACGAGTTCACCGTTGCCGTCTGCTGCGACGGGCACCCCGAGTTCGGTGAGGGAGATCGCCGGTTCGGTTTGCATGTCGATCGGGTTCAGCAACCGAACCTCATGCTCATACTCGAACAACCACACCGAGTCCTCAGCACCCGTCGACCAGTAGACGGCGACGGGGAAGCTCTCCCAAAGCGGTTCGACCTCCTCGGCGGGATCGTCGGGCACGTACCAGCTCCCCCCGCCGTAGCTGGTCGTCGAGATCAGCAGACCCGACTCCAAACGGATCGCACCCGCCGGTATGCCCCACACCCACGGCGCCGGTTCGGCTGACTCGTTCGGCCGGTTGCACACCACAGCGCCGGTGGCAAGATCGAGCCGCAGGACATCACCGTGGTCGTCCACCACCAACAGGTCGTCGGTCGCGGCGGGCAATGCCTCAACTGTCACGGGCGGGTTCGAGCAGATCGAACTCGACGGTGCCTCAGGTGGCGTGGTGGCCCACGTGTAGGGCGGCAACTCCGACGTCGTCGGTACCTCAACGGTCGTCGTCGATGCCTCCACGGTCGTGGTGGTGGACGCGGTCGTCGGCTCTGCCACCTCATCATCACCGCATGTGGCACCCACAACCGCAAGCCCAAGGACCGCCAACAGATTCACAGCTCTAGTCATGAGGCACCTCGCTCCTCGGGTTTCTCTCATCGTCGGTCGCTCGCTCACTACTCGACAGAGTCCTAGGTCATCGCGGGTGTGCGCCCGGAACTGCTGGACTGCTCAACCTGCCCGGTTCAGGCGGGTTGTCCCAAGCGCGCTCGGCAACGCTCGGCTCGATGACCCTCTCGAGGCCCAGATATTCGGCCGAAGGTGCTTGATCGTCGGCTGCTCATCGGATGGCGGGTCGGCATCGGCCCCGGCTCCGGTCGGCCGATCGACCCAACCGGTCACGTCGTTTCCGGCCGCGACCTTGCCGTCGGGTTCTGCTCAGCCGCTCGAGCCGGAGGTCCACGATCTCCGGTTGCGCATCGAGGCTGCCCCGGGGACGAGATCATGACGGGGAGCACCACCGACGTGCTGCGCTTCAGCGTCGATGTGGTTGACGGCGACCCGGCGTCGGTCGTGCCGTCCGGGTCGTATCTCGGGCCGACGTTGCGCCTCCGTCAGGGACAGCGGGTGCGTGTCTCGTTCGACAACGAGCTCGATCAGGACAGCATCGTGCACTGGCACGGATTGGTGGTGCCCGAGGACCAGGACGGACAGCCCACGGCCGCGGTCCGGCCGGGAGAGACCTACGAGTACGACTTCGTGGTCACCAATCGACCGGGTACCTACTGGTACCACCCCCATCCTCACCACCACACCGGCGAGCAGGTGTACCGGGGCCTCGCCGGACTCTTGATCGTGCACGGCGACGAACCAGATCTGCCGTCGGGCTCGGAGGATCTCGCGCTCGTCCTACACGACCGAACGATCGGCAGCGACGGCCAGCTCAGTTACGGCGGCACACGACATGATCAGATGGCAGGGTTCGTCGGCGCAACGATGGTCACCAACGGCGTTGCCGGTCTCGAGCACGAGGACTCCGGAATGATGCGCAACTTCCTCGTGTCCTGAACGGCCGGTCCGCTCGTCTCGGCAGGAGCTCAGCTGACGATGGCGGATGCGAGGGCGAGATAGATGGCGATGGACAGCAAGTCCTGCACGACCGTGGCAAGTGGCCCGGATCCGAAAGCGGGATCCTTGTGGAAGCGATTGAGAAGCCAGGGCAGGAGCAGGGCGACGGCGCTGGCCACACCGCAACTGGCGAACAGCGCGAGCGAGACGGTGACGGCCACCGACACGTCGTCGAAGACGACGAGGCAGAACGGGAAGAACAGCGCAGCAACGACACAGCCGATCAGGGCCCCGGCGATCATCTCTTTGGCGACGAAGCGGCGGATCGGCACACCCACGGACAGGCCCCGGACGGCCAGCGTTTCGGTCTGGGTGCCAACGGCGTCGGCCATGTAGACGATCGCAGGCAGGAAGAACGCGAGCTGCACCGTGCGGGCGAGCTGCTCTTCCGAGGAGCCGACGAGCCAGGCTGACACCATCGCGCCGAGCAACCCGATCGCGAGCCATGGCAGTCGGTGGGCAAGGCGGCGGGCAACCCGCTCCTCGCTGGCGATCCGGGCCGTGTTGCCGGTGGCGAGCAGGCCGGAGAACCGCGAGAGGTCCTCCTCGTGTTCCTGCATCAGCACCGACAGCATCCGCTGGGGTGCAATGAGCCCGAGGAACATGCCGTCGTCGTCCACGACGGCGAGGCTTCCTTCACCGTGTTCGAGCATGACCCAAGCCGCGATCTCCTGGTCGGTGTTGGGTGCGACGACCGGTGGGTCGTGGTCCATCAACCGGTCGATTGCGGTGTCCGGCGCAGCGGCGAGCAGGCGCTCGATCCCGACGATGCCCACGAGGCACCCGCCGACGCAGACAGCGATGTCAGCGACCGTGTCGAAGGTCTCCCCGATGAGCCGTTCGCGAACCGTGCCCGCCGTGTCGTCTGGGTGGGCGATCGGGATGTTCGCCGTTGCGTGGCTGCTGGCGATCTCGAGTCGGGATGACAAAGTGTCCAGATCCGTGGAGGCGACGTCGCTCATCAACGGAGTCTCGCCCGGCCCACGGCTCCACACAATGAACACCATCGTGTTGTCGATGCGCCGGCGATCGGCTTCGGCTGTCCTGCCTCCGGTAACCTCACGACGTGGAAGTCTCCTTTGACGTCGCCGGATTCCTTGTTGCCCACCGTTCGTCGATTCTTGCGAAGACCGATGCCGAGGTGATCGGCCGTCGCCTGCCGCATTACGCGGCGGCCGGCGCCGAGGAGATCACGAAGCGGCTCGCTGCGCTGTTCGACGTCGTCGTCGCTGCCGCGACCGAGAACCACCTCGACTCAGCGCTCGCGTACGCGGACCACGTCGCGGCGCAACGTCAGCAGTCGGGTCACGACCTGGGCGAACTCCAGCTCGCCATCAATGCGCTCGAGGAGCAGCTCTGGCACGCGGTGATGGAGGATGCGCCAGTCGATGCACAGGGCTTTGCGCTCGGAATGGTCTCCACCATCCTCGGCGCCATCAAGGATCGGCTGGCGTGCGAGTACGTCTCGCGAGCCGCGGGCAAGCCCACCCACACACTCCGCATCGACGAACTCTTCCGGGGTACCGCAGCCGGCCAGGTCTGACTCCCTCGGGTGGCTGGAAGGTTCCGCACCGGTGGGGTCGTTCGGCGCTACCACCAGCAGACATTGGCCTCTTCCGGCAGCGAGATCAACGCGAGATGATGGTCTCACAGATGTGGCACGAGGTTTCGCCACGAAAGGAGAGGTCATGTACATCGGTGGAGGAGCAGTTGTACTCATTCTGATCATCGTCGTCATCGTGTTGTTGATGCGCCGGTGATCGCTGTGGGGTTCCATGCACGAGACGCAGGCAGGGAATCCACCACGTGAAGAGAAGGGAGTTGTCATGGACAACAAGGATCAGGTCAAGGGCAAAGTGAAGCAGGCTGTCGGTGACCTCACAGGCGACGAGGATCTGAAGAAGGAAGGCAAGGCTGACGAGAAGGCGGGCGAGGTCAAGGAGTTCGTGGAGGGCGTCAAGGACAAGGCCGACGATTTGGTCGACACGGTCAAGGACAAGATCACCAAGCACTGACGATGAGACTGCGCCCCTGAATCGAGGGCACTCGCGCGGCGGATGGGGGCCACCCAGTCGGCGATCGCGCGCATCGAGGGCGGAGGCGCGTTCTCGGGCAGGTTCTCGGCGACACAGTCCGCCGTTTCGTCGCCGACGTCGGCGGCGAGGTTGGCGACGATCACCTGACGGACGTCGACACAGTCGAAGTAGGCGTCGACCATCGTGTCGATCTCGTCGTCGGTGAAGTCGGCGCCCTCGATCATGTCGACGTTGTCGGGCGTGAAGCCGAGTTCTTCGATCCGATCCTCGCCGACACCGCCGACGATGCCGCCGGCGACACATCGGGCTTGCTCCTCAGTGGTGACCCCGCCCTCTTGGAGGAACTTCTCGGTAAGGGCCTGGCCGATCGGTGTCTCGGCAGCGTCGTCGCCCCCCGATGAGCAGCCCATCAGCGAGCCACCCGTGACGAGGAGGGCGACAACACCTGTCGCCCCGAAGGCCATGTGAGTTCTCATGCTCTCTCCCTACTCTCGTGCGGCTCCCACTGCGCTAGCCGATGGGTCGATATGTCGTGGAGGAGGGGCTACTTCCGTCGTGGCGAGCCTGAAAGCGCTCGCTTGGCCTCGGACGGGGCGAGGAAGCGAGCCAAGTTCGCCTGACGGCCCGCTGGTCGTCGAAGGCATCCGATGAGAGGCCAACGGTCGTCGATACAGGGGTGGTCAGAGCCAGTCGCGACGTTTGAACACGAAGTAGAGCGTGCCGCAGGTGAGGGCCATGAGTCCGAGCGCGACGGGGTAGCCGTATCGCGAGTCGAGTTCGGGCATGTTGGTGAAGTTCATGCCGTAGATGGTGCCGATCAGGGTGGGTGCGAACAGGATCGCGGCCCAGGCGGAGATCTTCTTGACTTCCTCGTTCTGGGCGTTGCTGGTCTCGGTGAGCCGTCGCATCTCGTCGTTCTGGCGTTGGGCGACGAGTGTGGCGTTGACGGTGAGCATGTCGCGTAGGGCGGTGCGGTATTCCTCGATCCGTTCGGTGATCTGTGTGAGGTGGTCGTCGACATCGCGGAGGTAGCGCTGCAGTTCGTCGTCGACGGAGTACTTGTCGAACCCGGAGCGCAGGTCGGCGAAGACCTGTGCGAGTGGTCGGGTGGCGCGGTGGAAATCGGCGACTTCGCGGGACAGTTCGTAGATGCGGCGGGAGACCTCAGGGGCGCCTGAGAACACCTCGATCTCGATCTCGTCGATGTCGTTGCCGAGCCCGGTGACGACGGGGTAGTAGCCGTCGACGACTTGGTCCATGACGGCGTAGAGGACCGTTTCGGGGCCTTGGCGGAGCAGGTCGGGTTGGGCTTCGAGTCGTCGCCGGACACTGCTGAACTCGGGGGCTTCGCTGTGGCGGACGGTGAGGACGAAGTTGGCGCCGGTGAACAGGTGGACTTCGCCGAACTCGACTTCCTCGAGGTCGTCGCGGTAGCGGGCGGGGCGGAGCACGACGAACAAGGTGTCGTCGTAGCGTTCGAGCTTGGGGCGTTGGTGGGCGTGGATGGCGTCCTCGACGGCGAGGGGGTGGAGCCCGAACTGTTCGGCGAGGGTGTGGACCTCGGCATCGGTAGGCCGGTAGAGGCCGATCCAGGCAAAGCCATCGGGGTGTTGGTCGAGTTGGTCGACGGTGTCGGTGATCGTGTCCATCGTGGCGACGCGTTGACCGTCGAGATAGATGGCGCTGTCGATGATGGGTGACGCCGGCCGTGGGGTCGAGGTGTCGATGTTGAGTCCGTCGTCGTGGTGTTCGAAGCTGGCAGTGCGTTCCCGGGTCGGGCGGCGGGTCCGCACGAGGGATCGGATCCTGGGTGTCTTGGGGTTCGGCACGGTTCAGAGCCTCGGAAGGTGGTGGGTTGAGGTCGGTGGGTTCATAGGACGTAGCGGTACTCGTCCATCCTGTAGACACGTTGCCACACGAGCGGGTTGAGCCCGATGATGTTGGCGGCACGAAGGTGATCCTCGCGAGGACGTGATCGATCTGTAGCGGTCGCGCGGTTCGTCGGGACCTTCGGCCCTTCGACGCACCCAGATAAGCAATATCATTGCGTATATGGCCGATGACCTGAGCAACACCGACGTCGAGCTGTTCGGTTCGCTGTTCGTGCTGATGCAGTTGCTCACGTTGCGCGTGGAGGAGCGTCTCCGACCGATGGGGCTGACGAGCCGTCAGTGGTTGCTCCTCGGCGTGATCGACAAGGGATTCCCGGGGTATGCGCCGACCCTCTCGGAAGCGACGGCGGTGTTCGGCACGTCGCGTCAGAACGTCAAGCAGGTGGTGTTGCAGCTCGAGCGTGGCGGCTGGCTCCGGCTCGAGCCCGACCCAGCGGACGGACGGGTGATCCGGCTGGTGCTGACCGACCGACTCGCGGTCTTCGACGACCCCACGGTCCAGGCCGACCAGGCGGCCGTCGTCCACTCTGTGTTCGGATCGCTCACTCCACGCGAGCGGCGAACCTTCCTGAACATGGTCACCAGGTGCATCGCCCGGCTGTCGTCATCGTCGGGCGACGCGCCACGTCACGGATCGGAACGCCCATGAACCCGTTGGCCTCGACTCCCACGGACGATTCTGTCCCTCCGGATTCCGTCCCTCCGGATTCCGTCCCTCCGGACTCGATCCGGCCGCCCGAAGCTCACGCCGCCAGAGCCGATGACGGCGAGCCGGCCACGATGCCGCGCCGCTCATTCCTGCGCCGGTTCGGCCTCGGTACCGCCACGGCGTTCGTGCTGGCCGATGTTGCCCTCGCGTACCGTGCGTACGACCAGGGTGTGCTCGCCGAGGAGAGCGGCCCGGCGTTCGATGCCTGGGCCACCTGGCGCGACGGCACGGATGTGATGTCGCTCGTCGGTGCCGCGGTGCTCGCTGCGAGCGCTCACAACACACAGCCATGGCGATTCGCCGTGTCCGAGGACCAGATCGACCTCTACGCCGATCTCGATCGAGCCACCGGTGCCAACGACGCGCTCAACCGCGAGCTCGACGTGTCGCTCGGCTGCGCGATCGAGAACCTGTCTCTCGCCGCTCGGGCGCGAGGTCGCGCGCCGGAGATCGAGATGTTGCCCGGTGATGTGCCCGAGTTGGCCGCGTCGATCCGGCTGTCCACCGGGCCCACCGGCGATGGCGAGCTGTACCGGGCGATCGGCGACCGGCACAGCAACCGCTCGGAGTACCGCTCGGACCCGGTTCCCGATGCGGCGCTGGCCGCCATGGGAGACCTCGTCGACGAATCCGTCGCCCCCGCCCGCCTGGTATGGCTCACCAGCAGCAGCGACCGGCAGCAGTTCGGCGAGCTGCTGGTGGAGGCGACGCGCGCCCACGTTGCCGACGACGAGCAGTCGAGGGCGTCGTTCGCGTGGTGGCGCAGCGACTGGGATGCGATCCAGCGTCACAAGGACGGGCTCAACATCGATGGCGTCGGCCTGCGCCCGGTGGTTCGCACGCTCGGCAAGCTGCTGCCCGACACATCCCGCGCAGCGGCCGACCGGACGTTCGTCGACCGCACCGAGATCCAGGCGCGGTCGGCAGCTGCGTTCGGCGTGATCGTCGTCGACGACCCGACCGCGCGCGGCGCCCGGCTCGCCGGCGGTCGGTTGGTACAGCGGCTGCACCTGTGGAGCACGGCGCACGACCTCGGCTTCCAGCACATGAACCAGATCACCGAGCGCATCGACCGAGATCGCCAACTCGGCCAGTCGGCCGCCTTCGAGGAACCGCTGGCCGACCTCGTCGGTGACGGCGCGCTCGTCGCCTTCCGAGTCGGCACCCCCACGGTTGCCTCGCTCGAGAGCCCGCGTCGGCCGGCGCAGGAGGTACTGCGATGAACCGCGACGATCGCCTCCTGCTGGCGACCGGATCGCTCGCCGCCGTCCTCGGCGTGGCGGCCGGCATCGCCGAGATCCTTGCCGGCACCGTGAGCTGGGCCGGCAACAAGAACGATCCGACCACACTGGGTTGGGTCACCGTCGGGCTCGCCGCCGTGGTTGGTGGAGCCGGCGTGCTCGCTGTTCGCTCTGACCGGCCGGGTGCACAACTCACCGCTGCTCTTGCCCTGGTCGGCTGTGCGCTGCTGGGGTTGACCACCGCCGGCATGGCCTGGATCCCCGCCGGGCTCGCCACGATCGTCGCCTGTGCCCTGGTCGTCCGACGGCCGCGGGGCCACGCGGCGTGGCGGTCAGCGCTCGGTGCCCACTGGGCTCCGGCACTTGTCGGCGTGCTCGCGGTCGTCTACCTGACCTTCGGGATCGTCGCCCGTGACGGCGTCGGCCTGCTCGGCATCGTCGGTGCCGTCGTCGCAGTCGCCGCTCTCGCAGTGCACCACCGATCCCGCCCGACGGCCGCTGTCGCGCTCGTCTTCGCCGCGGTCCCCTTCGCCGTGGCGACGGCGTGGACGGTCGTGACGCCGCTCACTGCCGTCCTCATGCTCGCCATCGGGCTGCCGTACGTACTCGATCGCACCATCTCACCACGGGGAGGCGAATCATGAGGACGTTGCTTCGCGGGGCGGTCATCTTCATTGCCGTCGTGCTCGCGATCGCCGCCGTGTACGTGTTCCGCTCCCGGGGCCCGTCCAGCTACCGCGCCCGGTTCCGGCGGCTCGCGCCGCGACACGACCGCTGCGGCGACCACGTCGGCGCCGCTCGTGGCCGAAAGCGATCTCGCCCACCTTCCGGTCCCGGTTGCCGCCTACGTGCGATCGGCCGGCGCCGTCGGTCGGCCTCGCGTGATCGGGTTCCGCGCCGAGATCAGCGGTCGCATCCGTGGTGGCGCCGACCAACCATGGATGCGTTGGACCGGGGAACAAGTCAACACGTTCGGTGCGACACCGAGCCGCGTGTTCTTCATGGATGCAACCATGAAGGGCATTCCCGCCGACATCCTCCACGCCTACGTCGGCCCTGCGGCGACGATGCAGGTCCGGGTCGCGTCGATGAAGACCGTCGTCGACGCCCACGGCCCGGAGATGGACCAAGCAGAGACGGTCACGCTCCTCAACGACATGTGCGTGCTGGCTCCCGCCGCACTCGTCGACGCCCCGATCGACTGGACACCGATCGACGATCACCACGTACGAGCCACCTACAACAACGCCGGCCACACCGTGAGCGCCGTGCTCACCTTCGACGACGCGCACGGACTCGTCGACTTCGTCTCCGACGACCGACTCCGCCGCGTCTGCCGACGGGCAGACCTTCACCCCGCAGCGGTGGTCGACCCCGATCACCGAGACCCGAGACCTCGATGGCCGACGATTCGGTGCGTTCGGTAACGCTCGCTGGCACCCCGACGACGGATCCAGTTTCGACTACCTCGAGTTCCGTACCGACAACATCACCTACATCGAGGCAACGGTGCCCGCGGCCCGGTAGACGCCCCGGCCGGGGGCCAACGAGTCGGCGACATTCCACGTCAGCGTTCGGGGAGTGTGTACTCCAAGAGCGGCGGATGTGGCAGGAAACTGCTGGTGCGGGTCACTCCGGTCGGCTGCAGCCGTGTTTCTCGTAGAACCCTCGAGCGCGTCGGTTGTCGGCGAAGACGAGCAACGTCGGCCGGCGCTCGTCGCTGAGCATCCAGCCGACCACGACGTCGTGCAACTCGCTCGCAGTGCCGCTGCCCCACGTGTCGATGGCGGCGCCGAAGTGGAGCAGTTCCGAGCCGCGCAGCGCCGCGAAGCCGACGATGCAGCCACGATCATCGATCGCGACGTAGGCCTCGACGGCCGGGTCGACGATCTCTTCGCTCCACCGAGCAATGATGGCCTCCCGCGGGAACGGAAATCGGTCCTGTGGGAACACCGCGGCGAGTCCGGCGATCGCCCCTCCTGTTGGAGATCGATGAGTGCCGGAGGGTCGTTCTCGGTCATCGCCCGTACGAGCACCTCGCCAGGATCTCACACGAGTGCTGTCGACCGGTGAACTCAGCGGCGTCCGTCGACATGCGACGAGCCGGATCTCGGCCATCGGTAGACTCGTGGCATGGAGCGGGTCGTCGTCGTCAAGCGTCTCAGCGACCGCGATGAACCGTGGCGGTATTGGCTGACGCGCCCGATGGCGGAGCGGGTGGCGATGGTCGAAGAACTGCGACGGGAGTATCACGGATGGTCCGATGGAACTGAGCCACGACTTCAGCGAGTTCATCGGATACTTCGTCGCTCGTGATGTCCGCTTCCTCGTGGTCGGCGGCTACGCCATGGCGGCGCACGGTCACCCGAGATACACGAAAGATCTCGACCTCTGGGTTCGTGCGGACCCCGAGAACGGAGAACGGATCTTGCTGGCACTCCACGATTTCGGGTTCGGCGACGTCGGTCTCACGCAGGACGACTTCTCGGGTGATGACACGGTGGTGCAACTCGGGCGCGAACCGCAGCGCATTGATCTGCTGACGTTCATCTCTGGGGTCGAGTTCGACGACACGTGGGGCAATCACGTCGATCTCGAGATCAGCGGGCTGACGGTGCCGGTGATCGGCAGGGCTGATCTGCGGCGCAACAAGTTGGCGACCGGTCGTCTGCGCGATCTCGCGGACGCCGAGGATCTTCCGCCGGACGACTCCGACGAGTGAGCCCGACGCTGCATCTACGGTGCATCACGTGACGGACACCGACGGCCGCAGAGCGCTGCAGATCGGGCTCGTCGCCGTCGTCACCCTGGTTGCGTTCGAAGCGCTCGCCGTCACCACGATCCTGCCCGAGATCGAAGCCGACCTCGGTGGTCTCGCCTGGTACGGCTGGGTCACGAGCGCCTTCTTCCTCGGCACGATGATCGGGATCGTGTTCGCCGGCGATCAGGCCGACCGACGAGGCGCCGGACCGCCGTATGTCGTCGGCCTCGTCCTCTTCGCGGTCGGTCTCGCAATTGGAGGGTTCGCGCCGAGCATGCCGGTCCTCGTCGCCGGCCGGTTCGTGCAGGGGTTCGGCGCCGGGGTGGTGCCGGCCATCGGATACGTCGCGATCGGCCGCGCGTTCACCGTGCACGAGCGGCCACGCATGTTCGCCATCCTCTCGACGGCCTGGGTGATTCCGGGGCTCATCGGCCCCGTTCTCGCCGAACGCATCGCCGACGGTGCCGGCTGGCGGTGGGTGTTCATCGGGTTGATCCCGCTCGTCGCCGCTGCCGGCGTGTTCGTCATCCCCGCCATGATGCGGCTCGGTCCGGTCGCCGACTACGAGGTGCCCTCGGTGCCGTTCCGGCGGCGCCGTCTGGTTGAAGCCGCTCGGGTCGCAGCCGGCACCGCGCTGTTCGTCGCGGGGCTCACCTTCGATCGTCGCTGGCTGGCACCGGCGGTCGTGGTGGCCATCGCCGTCGGGCTCGGCCCGCTGCGCCGGCTCACGCCACCAGGCACGCTGCGAGGTGCGCAGGGTCTCCCGGCCGTCATCGCCTCCCGCGGTCTGCTCACGTTCGCGTTCTTCGGACTCGACGCCTTCATCCCGTTCGCGATCACGAACGGACGCAACCGGTCGACGTTGGCAGCGAGCCTTGCGGTGACCGTCGGAGCGGTCAGCTGGACCGTCGCGACCTGGATCCAGCAGCGATGGATCGCCCGGCTCGGGGAGGCCCGGTTCGTCCGCTCGGGCTACCTCATGCTGGCTCCCGGCATCCTGGTGGTCGTGGCTGCGTCGTTGCCCGATCTCGTGCCGTTCTGGTTGATCTACGTCGGGGCGGTCGTCGCCGGCTTCGGGATGGGGCTGGCCTACTCGGCTCACGCTCAACTCACACTCCGCGGCGTCGAGGAACGTCATGTCGGTTCCGCGACCGCGTCACTCCAGCTCTGCGACAACCTCGGTGTCGCTCTCGGCACCGGTGTCGTCGGGGCGATCCTGACGTTCGGCGACGACATCGGCCGGTCGGCCGGCGTGGCCGTCGCCGTCGCGTTGCTCGCGCCCGCGCTGGTGGCCGTCGTCGGCCTGGCGCTGTCGGCTCGCCTCCCGAAGACGACCACCGCTCCCGTCGGTGATCCTGCCGCCGCCCGGAGCTGAGCAGATCCGCCACTGCGGTAGTTTCCAACACCAGTTCTCCGCCCTCGGCGAACGTGACCGGTCGGATACTGAGGAGTGGCAGATGAGTCCGAACGCAAGTTTCTCGTCGAGCGACGATGTGTCCACAGGACCCCGCGGCCAGCGCGCCCATGTGACGCAGTTCGAGCATGCCGATCGCTTCGAGCAGCGACTCTGGGACGTCGCTCCGGGCGTGTGGTGCATGGTCGGCAACGGCCTGTCGAACCAGACCTTCGTCGACGCGCCCGACGGCGTCATCGCGATCGACACCGGCGAGAGCATCGAAGAGATGGAAGTCGCTCTCGCCGCGCTTCGCGAACACACCGACCGGCCGATCGCGGCGGTGATCTACACCCACTTCCACTACGTCGCCGGCACCGCCGCGATCGACGGCGACGCTCATGTGAGCGGCTATCCGATCTGGGGACACGAGCGGATCCTCGCCAACCGCGCACGGATGGCGACCGAAGCCGGCGTCACGATGCGCCGGGGGCTCGTGTACCAGTTCGGTCTCACCCTGCCCGAGGATGGTCCCGACGGGCTGGTCAGTGCCGGGCTCGGACCTTGGTTCCGCAACCCTGCGCATGCGCCGTTCACCGACGGCTTCCTGACACCGACGCACACCTTGTCCGTCGAGACGTCGACAACGGTCGCGGGGCTGCGGGTGGAGATCACCCCGGCGCCATCGGATGCCGACGACTCGATCACGATCTGGTTTCCCGACCTGGGTGTGTGCGTGAACAACATCGTGTGGCCGGCGCTGTTCAACATCTATGCGATCCGCGGCGAGGAGTACCGGGACCCGAGAGTTCTGCTCCGCGGCCTGGACCACGTGCGGAGCCTGAACGCGGAGCATCTCGTTGGCGCTCACGGCCCCCCGCTCGCCGGTCGCGACCGCATCGCAAGTGAAGTCACCCGAGCGCGCGACGCCATCCAGTTCATCTGGGACCAGACCGTCCGAGGCATCAACCGCGACCTCACGTCAGGCGAGCTGATCGAGTTCGTGCAACTGCCCGTCTGCTACGACGAGTCGTACCTCACGCAGCAGCTCTACGGACTGGTCGAGCATCACACACGACAGGTGCACACCGGCCTGCGCGGCTGGTTCGACGGGTACGAGGCGGAGCTGTTCCCCCTCCCGACCGCCGAACGGTGTTCCCGCATGATCGCAGGCTTCGGAGGGTCCGAGGCCGTGCGCGACCAAGCCCGCGCTTCGCTGGCGGACGACGACCTCCGGTGGGCGTTGGAGCTGGCGACGTGGCTGGTCCGGCGCGAGGTCGGCGCCGACGGACGAGCCGACGCGGGCAGCGCCGATGACCGGGCCCTGCTCGCCTCGGTGCTCCGCGCCATCGCACAACGGACCACGTCGGCGAACATCCGCAACTGGGGCCTCACCCGGGCTCGCGAACTCGACGGGTTGCAGGACCTGTCGCGCCTGCGTCGTCAGCGGTTCTCGACCGCCGAGGTGCTCGCCGCCGATCCCGAGGTGTTCGTGCACGGCCTACGCGTCCTGCTCGTACCCGAACGCGCCGAGGGTGTGGACATCCACGTCGCCTGGGAGTTCGAGGGCGAGGGCCGCACCGGTCTGCACGTGCGTCACTGCGTCGCGGCGCCGACCGATGGCGATGGTGCCGTGCACGAAATTCACCTCGCTCGTGCCACGTGGGCCTTGATCCTCGCTGGAAAGCAGACCCTGGACGCTGCGATGGTTACGGGTGAGGTGACGATCATCGGAGACGAAGCGGCCGTCAGGGCCGCGCTCGCCGTCTTCGATCACCCCTCGCTGTCCGCGGTCTGACTCTGGATCTTCGGGGTCAACGGTCGACCCGTGGATTCGAACGGCGCCGGTGTTGCCGTCGACCGTCAGCCAGGTGCCGTCGGCCACCGTGGTGATGTCGTGCACGCTCATCACGGCCGGGATCCCGAGCTCCATGGCCACGATGGCCGCATGGCTCTGCATGGCGCCCGAGTCGCAGACGACAGCGGCAGCAACGAGGAACAGCGGCGTCCAGCTCGGGTCGGTGATGGCGCACACCAGGATCTCTCCGGGTTCGAGCCCGCGTGGATCACCGGGATCGTGCCCTCGAACCACATCGGCGGTTCGCGCTCGTTGAGGTACGCCCCCAGAAGAGAGCGGCCGGCGATGTCGAGTGGCGCCAGATCGGGATGGCGCAGCCCTTCGCGAGCGAAGCGCGAAATCTTGGCGGAGGCGACGAGGTTGCGGTCACCCTTCGCTGGTCGGTACGGCGGCACCCCGTCGAGGTTGCCGAAGACCTGTTCGTCACTGGTCGACGAGTTCATCCCCGGTGTCCGCACACCCATGATCCGCGCCAGCGAGCCACTGCTGTGCAGGTAGCCGATGAGCGTGCCGGTCAGCGCGGTGATGACGTTCGGGAACACCTCGCCGGTGTTGCCCACGCGTGTACAGCGGATACCGGGTGCTCGGCTCCATGTCGGCGACCCAGATTCGCGTTTCGTCCGACACCATTCCCATGTTGGTTCTGACGCACGAACCCCTCCCGGCGGGTGACATGGATCGAGTGTCGCGAAAGGTCGGGAGCGTGTTGAGCCGCGTTCCCAGCAGAGGGGGTGCGGGCCCTGGCGCAGTACCTTGGCGGCATGGGTTTTCGAGCAATCCCGGTGGTGTCGCTGGCGGAGTGGACCCGTTCGGGCGCTGATCGGGCGGTGTTCGCCGACGAGCTGCAGTCGATCTGCCACGAGGTCGGCTTCTTCCAGCTGGTCGACCACGGTGTCGACGAGCGTTTCGTCGAGGCGTACTTCGATGGTCTGCAGGCGTTCTTTGCGCTCCCCGACGCAGTGAAGGTGCGCATCGAAAAGACGAACTCACCGTGGTTCCGCGGCTGGGAGCACGTCGGTGCGGAGCTCACGGACAACCGTGTCGACCACCGCGAGCAGATCGACGTCTGGACCGAGCACCCACCCCATCCTCGAGATGTCGATCCTGCCTACCTGCGGTTGGAGGGCCCGAACCAGTGGCTCGACGAGGCGACCCTGCCGGGCTTCCGTGCACTGGTCGAGCGATTCCAGCGCGAGATGGCGGCCATCGCCGATCTCCTGCTCGGCGCCATCTCGGTCGGCCTCGGCCTGCCGGAAGATCATCTGGAGCACGTGTTCGGTGAGCGCCGATCATCGCTCGTCAAGCTCATCCACTACCCGCCGACGCCGATCGGTGAGGCAGGCGTGAACGCACATCACGACGCCGGCTTCCTCACGCTGTTGTGGCAGCACGGCGTGAGCGGGCTGCAGGTGCTCAACGATGACAACGAGTGGATCGACGTCGAGCCCACGCCCGGCGCGATCGTCGTCAACCTCGGCGAGATCCTTCAGTCGATGACCGGGAACTACTTCGTGGCGACCACTCACCGCGTGATCGCCACCGAGGAGCGCTACTCATCGGGCTACTTCCACGGCCCGGACCTACGCACCCGACTCGATCCCTTGCCGCTCGACGAACGATTCAGCGAACGGGTCGACGCAAGTCCCCGGCACCGAGAGGCCGGCTTCATGGCGCGCCGCGCCGAGCTGCTCGCCGGCGAGCACGGCATCGGGTCCACCCCGCGGACACCTATGGCGACCAGCTCTGGAACTACTTCACCCGCAGCTATCCAGACCTGGTCGAACGCCACCATGCCGATCTCGTCGCGTCGAGCCACTGACCAATCCTGCCGGCCACGGTAGCCATCACTGGCGTCGGCCCTTGCGGAGAGGGGCCTCTTCGTGGACACTCGCGGCATGGGCATCTACCGCTCACGGGTCCTTCCGCCCCTGATGAACGCCGTCATGAACTCCGAGGAGAACCGCGAGATCCGCTCGCGCGTGTGCTCGGGTCTGTTCGGTACGGTCGTGGAGATCGGGTTCGGATCGGGCCTCAACGTCCCGCACTATCCGGCCGAGGTTCACACCGTCCATGCCGTCGAGCCGGCCGCTCGTTCGCTGGCGATGGCAGCCGAGCGCATCGAGTCCGGTCACGTCGAGGTTCACCACACCGGTCTCACGGGCGAGTCCATCGATCTCCCGAGTGCCTCGGCCGACGCAGTCCTGTCGACATGGACGCTCTGCTCGATTCCCGATGTCGGCAGCGCCCTCGCCGAGATCCGTCGCCTGCTGAAGCCTGGTGGGTTGCTCCACTTCGTCGAACACGGGATCTCTCCGGACCCGAAGGTGGCTCGCACACAGGGTCGCATCGAGCCGATCAACAAAGCACTCCTCGGCGGGTGCCACCTCACCCGCGACATCCCCGAGCTGATCACCGACGCCGGGTTCACCATGGACACCATGGCCGTCTTCCAGCATCCCAAGGAGCCCAAGGTGTTCGGATGGACCTTCGAAGGACGTGCGGGTCCTAGTACCTAGGTCCACTGGCGGCGTGCACGTCAGTTCGGGATCAATGGTGTCACCAACCACAACAAGGAGACATCATGAACCGACACCTGATCTGGATCATCGCCGGCACATCGGTGCTCGGCCTGGGCGTTCCGGCTCTCGCCGCGGCACGATCCGACGGCAGCCCCGACGACAACGGCGTGCCGGGCGAAGTTCGGGGGAACTGTGACGAGGCCGAGCACGCCAACGACCCCAAGTGCCTCGCGGTCGTCGTGCCGGGGACCGGCGCCGTCGTGGTGACGGTGCCGTCGAGCACGGTGACCACCCCGAGCACGTCGCCGGAGTCATCTGGTGCGATCACCATTCCGAGTAGCACGGCTCCCAGCAACACGGCCCCAGGCATCACGGCCCCGGGCAACACGGTTCCCTCGAACACCACTGCCGCTCGAGCGGTGTCGGGTGACACCGTCCCAGGTACCTCCGTGGCGAACGCCGCCACGGTCGATGTCAGCGGACCGTGCGATGAGGCCGAACACGCAGGCGATCCCCGGTGCACAGGGGCCGGCGGTGACGACACCTCCGGCGACGGCGGCACCGACGATGGTGTGGGCCACGACGTCGACGACGACAACTCCGGACCCGGTGGAAGCGACGATGACGACAGCGTCGACGAGAAGCGACGACAGCGACGACAGCGACGACAGCGACGACGACTGAGCCACGTCGAACGGGTCATTCATCCCCCCACCCGACGGAGCGGCACCGCGTGTCGCTCCGTCGGGCGCGTCGCGAGCGAGACTGACGATGTCGGCGAGAACGGGAGTGCTGTGCAGGAACATCGAGGTCGAGTACTGGTGGAGCCGATCTCCGTCGGCTCCTTCGTCGTGCGGTTTGCGATTGCAGGGTTCGTGGCGTTGGTGGTCGTGGCGATGCTCACGGCGGTCGCCAGCCGTCGGGTCGGCACGGAGCAAGCCATCGACGAAGCCAAGCGGGTCGCCTTCGTGAGTGCATCGGGGATCGTCGCGCCGCTCCTCGACGACGATGTGGTTTCGATGGATCGCGCGGCGCTCGATCGTGTTGACGCTGCGGTTCGTGATTTCGTACTGCAGGGCTCGCTCGTGCGCGTCAAGATCTGGAGCGAGGACGGCACGATCGTCTACTCCGACGAGCCGCGATTGATCGGCCAGCGATACGACCTCGACGAGGCCGACCTGGCGGTGTTGGCCAGTGACGATCAGGTGGCAGAGGTGAGTGACCTGTCGAAGCCCGAGAACCGCTATGAGACGGAGTCGAAGCTGCTCGAGGTGTATTCGCGAGCGCAGACCTCGTCGGGCACGCCGCTGCTGTTCGAGGCGTACTTCCGTTACAGCGGGGTGACTGCGGTCGGCCGCCATCTGTGGGCGCAATTTGCTCCGATCACCATCGGCGCGCTGATCGTGCTCGAACTCGTGCAGATCCCGTTGGCGTGGTCGATGGCCCGTCGGCTGCAAGCGAGCCAGCAGGAACACGAGCGTCTGCTCCGTCATGCCCTCGATGCGTCAGATGCCGAGCGTCGACGGATCGCCGGCGATCTTCATGACGGCGTCGTGCAGGAGTTGACCGGCGTGTCGCTGAGCCTCGCGGCGCAGGGTCGTGGTGATTCCATCTCGCCGGAGCAGGCACTCGATGCGTCGGCCGCGATCCGCTCGAGCGTCAAGTCGTTGCGGTCGTTGCTGGTGGAGATCTACCCGGCGAATCTCCAGGAGGAGGGTCTGGAGTCGGCGATCGGTGATCTGCTCAACGCGCTCGCAGCTCGCGGGATCGCGACCCGGTTCGTCGCCGAACTCGGGACGACCGAGATCGACCCGGAGGCGGCGGCCCTTGCATACCGCGCGGCGCAGGAAGCCCTGCGCAATGTCGTCTCCCACGCCGCGGCCACCGAGGTTCGTGTGACGCTCGACATCGATGACGGGGCGCTGCGACTCGTCATCGATGACAACGGACGGGGCTTCTCCACCGACACGCTCGACGCACGCGCTGCAGACGGCCACGTGGGGCTTCGTTCGCTCGCCGGGCTCGCGGCCGACCTCGGTGGATCTCTCGAGGTGAGATCCTCGCCGGGAACAGGGACACGAGTACAGGTATCCATCCCGATCGACGACAGGATGCTGCGATGACCACGGTCCCGAACGAGAGTGCGGCCAAGATTCGCGTGGTCATCGTCGACGACCACGTGGTGGTCCGTTCGGGCTTGGAACAGTTCCTGGCCACGACCGACGACATCGAGCTCGTCGCCACCGCAGCGAACGGGATCGAGGCGCTCGCCCGCGTCGAAGAGTTCGGTCCCGACGTCGTGCTCATGGACCTGTCGATGCCCGAGATGAACGGCATCGACGCCACCCGACAGATCGCCGAACACCATCCGTCGAGTCGCGTGCTCGTACTGACCTCGTTCTCCGATCAGACCCGAATTCTCGATGCGCTCGAAGCGGGCGCCGACGGCTACCTGCTCAAGCACGCCGACCCCGACGACATCGCCGGCGCCATCCGAGCGGTGCATGCCGGCGGATCGCCGCTCGATCCGAAAGCGGCCAGAACACTGCTGGAATCGCGCCGCAGCGGCCGCCCGGCGTCGCAGCTCACCGACCGTGAACGCGAGGTGCTGCTCCTCGTCCGCGATGGCCTTGCCAACAAGCAGATCGCCCGCCGTCTCGGTATTGCAGAACGAACGGTGAAGGCACACCTCACCAGTGTCTTTCAGCGTCTCGGCGTCACCGACCGCACCCAGGCTGCGCTGTGGGCCAGCGAGCACCTGAGCGCTGACTGAGCCCGTCAGTCGTCGAGGTCGTCGACGCCGTCATCGGACCCGGAGCGATCGGAGTCGCTCGAGTCGTCAGCACGGGACCCCGAACCGGAGCTGTCCACGTCGGAGCCCGAGTCATCCGGATCCAGGTCATCCGTCGCCAGGTCATCCGAGCCGTGCCGGAGCTGCGAGTCTCGGAGCTGCCCGAGTCATCGGACACCGACGGCTGGTCATCAGAATCGTCACGGTTCGTCGTGAGCGGCGCGCTGGGCGTCGGCGCGTCCGAGTCGTCCGACAACGACGACGTCGTCGCCGACGGGACCGTCGTCGACGTGCTCGTCGTCGATGTCGTACTCGTGGACGACGTCACCGCAACGGGAGCGGGTTCGTCGACGGGTACGGGGTTCTGCCAGACCGAACGCGACGTCGGAGCACCGATGTTCGGAAACAGCGTCTCGCGAACGGCATACGCGGTGCCGGCCGAGCCGATCACTGCAGCGGCTGCCACGACGGCGACGAAGGTCCGACCGGACCACGAACGCCATGCACCCGAACGGGGACCCTCGGTGGGGCCGCTCTCGGGGGTGTGCACCGATCTCACCGGTGCGAGCGCGCGCCCGTCACCGTGCCCGCTGTCGAGCCAGTTGTCACTCACATCAGTCACTCTGCCTGCCGAACCCGGCGAACGCCATGCGACCTTGGTCGTAGTACCTGCCGCGGAGGTTGGTGGGCATCGCCGCCGTGCGCCTGGGTCTGCCGGTACGGTGCGTCTGTCGTCGTCAGTCCGACGTCGCGATCGATCACCGTGAAACCGGAGGTTTCCATGGATGCGCTCCGGATGACACGTTCTGACTCGGTACGTCTCGTTCCCGATACGCGGCGCGTCATCGCCAAACCCTTTCTGCCTGGCGAGGAGGTGTATCCGGACGGGTCCTCGCGCCTGCGGTTGGTGCTGGATCGGATCATGGGGATGTCGGAGCAGACGGTCACCGAGACGCTGGGCGCAGCTCGCCGAGAACTCGCCGGTCGGCATCGCGATCTGGATGCCATCCTCGAGCGGAACGCGGGGATCGTTGCCGCACGTCTCGGTGACATCGAGATGGTCGACGCACGGCTCTCGCTCGATCGAATCCATCTGATCGGGGCGTACTTCACGCACGAGTACTCGATCGAGGCCGCGGCGCTCGGGAATCCGTCGATCGTCGCCGCTCCGGATCAATCAGGTCTCGAGTCGGGCGTTGTTCGTTTCGTCATGAGTCTGCGGGCGATCGGGGAGGGCCACCGCTCGTCGATCGAGTTCCGGACAGGCCTCATCAGGTCGGATGCCTCGGTTGAACTCGACCCGGCCAGCGACTACGCGGTCACCGGGGAACGCACGCCGCACTCGTACGACAAGCGTTTCTTCACCATGAAGCTCGACGACATGGCGATGTTGAACGAGGTCGAAGAGCGAGTCCTGACTCGTTTGGAGGACGAGTTCACCATGGCCGAACTCGAAGCGGCCATCGAGGCGCTCGACGACGAGGAAATCGATCGCTCGATCTCGGGTGAGACCACGAGAGTGTTGCACTGGTTGGCATCGTCGAACTACCGCACCTCGTTCCCGGCATCGATCGACATCTCCGAGCGGGTCCTGTTCCCGAGCGGCCCCACCGAGAGCCACGGGATGGAGGACGCTCGATTCGTACGGTTCACCGGCGACGACGGAGCGATCACCTACTACGCGACCTACACCGCGTTCGACGGTCACCAGATCCTGCCGCAGCTCATCGAGACGGCCGATTTCACGCATTTTCGTGTCACAACGCTCAGCGGCCGCGCTGCGCACAACAAGGGGATGGCGATCTTCCCGCGCATGATCAACGGGAAGTACATGGCGCTGGGGCGACACGACAACGTGAACAACTTCATCATGACGTCGAGCGACGTCCGGATGTGGCGCGACGCAACCGTGATCCAGGAACCGGAGCGACCGTGGGAAATGACGCAGCTCGGCAACTGCGGTTCGCCGCTCGAAACCGATGCGGGCTGGCTCGTGATCACTCACGGCGTGGGACCGTTCCGGCGCTACACGCTGGGTGCGATCCTGCTCGACCTGGACGACCCGAGCCGGATGATCGGCCACCTGAAAGAACCATTGCTCAGCCCCGACGACGACGAGCGCGACGGCTACGTGCCCAACGTCGTCTACTCGTGCGGCAGCATGATCCATGCCGGCCACCTCGTGCTGCCCTACGGCTACGCGGACGTCGGGGCACGCATCGCCACCCTTCCGCTCGACGAGTTGCTCAGCCGGTTGACCAACCCGGTGTAGTGCGCGCCGCGTGGCCCGGCACGCCGGCGGCCAGTCGCGGGGCGTACTGCATCGTGCTGATGAGTGCCAGTGTGGACTCGGCACCCTGGTTGAGGTTCGGGCCGGTCGGCGTCAAGCCGTCGTAGCCGCCGTTCGTGTCGATGTCCCACATCACTGCGCCGACGTCGTTGTTCCCGGCGAACCATTCGATCGCGAGATCGATGCCTCGTTGCCAGTCACCGTCACCCGTCACCGTGAGCGCGCGTGCGCACGCGTCGGCCATCGCTGCGACTTCGATCGGCTGTTGATCGAACCGCCGGGTGCCGTCGCCGCGGCCTGCCCCACCGACCGGTGTCGGCGAGAGGTGGCCATCGACGGTCTCACGCGCGAGGAGCCAACGCAGCAGCGTCAGCCCGTCGTCGAGGACGTCGGAGCGATCGAGGATGTGGCCGGCCGCGATGAGCGCCTCCGGCAACGCCGCGTTGGCGTAGGTCAAGCGAGGCTCCGGCCAGGGCCAGTCACGCTCCGTCGACAACGGTCCGATCGTCGTGACCGCGTCGGCGAGCAGGTCGCGGGCTCGCACATGGCCCATGTCGTGTTCGGCCACCTCGGCGGCACCGAGCGCAGCGAACGCCATCGCACGACGATGCGGTGATCGTTGCTTCGCCCCGCGGTCGAAGTACGACGAGGCGCTCGAACGCATCTCCTGATCGTCGGCACGTCGAGCTGCGGTTCCGAAGGCCCAGAGGCTGCGACCCCAGCAGTCCTCGACGCCGTAGCGGCCGTGCCAGCGACCGTTCGCGTCGCGTCGGTTGCGGGTTCGCCCCGTCGCGCTCTGCGCCGCGGCCAGGAAGCGGAACGCAGTCCACCTGAGCTCGTGCATCGCCTGACTCTCGTCGGGCTCGCGAACGGCAACGATCAGCAGTCGCGCCACGTCGTCGGTGCAGTAGCCGTGCTCGACGCGGTTCGCCATGGTCGGCGTGCTCGAACATCCCGATGCCGTCGGTCATCGACCGCACATGATCGAAGGATGCCAGCGTCACGTGGTCACCGACTTCCTCGTCGCCACGACCTGGTCAGCGAGATCGGAATACCGCCGAGCGACTGCGGGCCACGACAGGCCCGGCGCGAGGCGGCGCGCCTCGGCGGCCATCGACGCTGCCAGCCGAGGTTGCGTGAGCACGGACCGGATCGCTTGGCCGAGCACGACGGGATCGCGCTGCGGTACGACGATCCCTGCGCCGCTTGCGAGCAGTTCCACCGCATGGGGGAACGCGGTCGCCACGACCGGTCGACCGGCTGCCACTGCATCCACCAAGACGCCGGACGTCACTTGATCACGCGAGTCGTAGGGGAGTACCACCAGATCGGCGGACTGGATCAACCGGTTCAAAGACGCCAGGTCACGGTACGTGTCGTCGAAGGTGACATGTGCCGCCGAGGCCGACCACGCGGCGCGCTCGACGAGCATCTCGCGGTAGGCCTCGCCGTCTCGCTCGCGCACCTTGGGGTGTGTCGCACCCGCAACGACGTATTCCGGGTGGGGATGCAGATCGCTGAACTCGGACATGGCGTCGATGGCCCACTCGATTCCCTTGCCCGGGCCGAGCAGACCCCAGGTCAACAATCGGGCGTGTTCGCCGGGCTGGCGTCGATCGGCCGGCGGAGTGTCCGTCGGAGTCGCCGTCGGTGTCGTGGCGCCGTGCGGAATCAGTGTCACCTTGGCGTGATCGACGTCGAATCCCTCGAAAAGCCGTGTTCGAGCGGTCTCGGTCATGACCACCACGGCATCGGCCGCGGCGCACACCTGCTCGAGGACGCGCCGTTGGTTCGTCGTCGGGTGGCTCAGGACCGTGTGCGCCACCACGACGATCGGGGAATCGATTGCGGCCATCAGCTCGATGATCGACTCCCCGTCGGGGCCGTCGTACAAGCCGTACTCGTGCTGGACGATGACGACGTCGTCGGCGTTCAACGCATCGGTGGCAGCGGCTCGATGTGCCGGGGTTCGACCCTCGAGCGACGCCACCACCAAGACGTCTTCGAGTTCCGGTGACGGGCCGATTCGAACCACGTTGACGGAGCATCCTGTGGCGATCAAGCCGGCCGACAGGGCTGCCGAGAACGTGGCGATCCCGCACGATGTGGGCGGAAATGTCGACAGGATCCCGAAGGATCGAACCTGGCTCTCTCCCGGGGTGACGGGTGGGACCGAAACGGTGGTGTGCACGACAAACTCCTTGATCGGCTCGGACGAGACGACAGGCCTGCGGAGGGCGACAGCGCAACTGGCCGTCCAGTCCAAGCGGGGCGCACACGCCCGAGGGACGTACCTTCACTGTAGTCGCCAGGGTTCCCGAACCGACGTCGGTACCATGGGGCCATCCCTCATCGCCATCACGGCACCGATTCCGGTCCATCCCTACGCGTCGCAGTGCTCGCTCCGATCGCCTGGCGGACTCCGCCGCGCCACTACGGCCCGTGGGAGCAGTTCGCATCGTTGCTCACCGAAGGTCTCGTCGCAGCGGGCCACGACGTCACCCTCTTCGCCACCGCCGACTCGGTGACCGCTGCGACGCTGCACGGCACTGCGCCGACGGGCTGGTCCGACGACCCCACGATCGATCCGAAGGTCGCCGAGTGCCTCCACATCGCAGCGGTGTTCGAGCGGGCGGACCAGTTCGACGTGATCCACAACGGTTTCGACTTCCTCCCACTCACGTACAGCGGGCTCGTCGACACACCGGTGATCACGACGATCCACGGGTTCTCGTCGCCCCGCATCGTGCCGGTGTACGAGCGGTACGACGCGACCACGCACTACGTCGCAATCAGTGACGCCGACCGACACCCCAACCTCCACTATGCGGCCACGATCCATCACGGCATCGATACAGCCTCCTTCGCCGTGCATCGCGCACCCGGAGATCACCTGCTGTTCTTCGGGCGGATTCACCCCGACAAGGGCACCGCTCACGCCATCGACGTCGCGCGTCGGTCCGGACGCCGGCTCGACATCGCCGGCATCATCCAGGACGAGCGGTACTTCCGAGAGGAAGTCGAGCCGCACCTCGACGGCGACCATGTCCGATACCTCGGCCCCGTCGCAGCGTCGGAGCGCGCTGACGTGCTCGGGCGCGCTCACGCCCTGCTCCACCTGATCGACTTCGACGAACCCTTCGGCTACAGCGTCGTGGAAGCAATGGCGTGCGGGACGCCGGTGATCGCCCACGATCGAGGTTCCATGCGCGAACTCATCGACCACGGCACGACCGGGTTCCTCGTCGGCGACACGGCGGAGGCTCTCGAAGCGGTCGATGCCGCCGCTGACCTCGACCGTGATGCGATCCGCGCCGCCGCAGTGTCCCGCTTCGACATCACCACGATGATCGACCGGTACGTCGCCGTCTACCGAGACATGCTCCGCCCCACCTGACCGAAAATGCGGGGATTCGTGCACGGGGTGCACGAATCCCCGCACATTTCGGGTTCGTGGTGGAGCCGGCTCAGGCGTCGCGGATCTTGCGGTCCATGGTGTCGTGGTAACTGGCGATCTTGCACTCGCGTTCGTTGAGGATGTGACGCGTGTAGCCGCTCGATCGCTTCGTCCGTGCGAGCTGGTCGTAGATCTCGATGTCCTCGCCGACCACTCGCTTCAGGCCCGCCCAGTGCGTCATCGTGCGCTGGTGATAGGCCGCATACTCGGGGTCGTCGAGGTCGCCGGGGTAGATCAGCTCCCAGCACAGGAAGCGAGTGCGGTCGACGTCGATCGGGATCGGGTTGAACACCTGGACGTGCTCGGGGTTGCAGTTGAACACCGTGTTCGGGAACACCACGTAATGGCAGATCGCGTAACGGTGGTGGTCGGGGTCGGCGGCCAACTCCTCGAGGCGTTCGGCCCGGGGTACGAAGCACATGTAGTTGTCGCCGACGATGTGGAACGACGTGTCACGCGCGGCCTTGACCCACTCGGGCGAGACGCCGTGCAGCTGCTTGGTGTGGTAGATCTCGTTGAAGCCGTCGACGATCGCCTTGTAGCTGACCGGCACATCCCACTCGACCACCTCGTGGAGCACCATGTCCTCCATCCGGAACCGGCCGAGGTCGGCGGCGATCTCCGGTCCGATGCCGTCGAGCAGCGGTGGTGCCTGGTCGGGTCCGGCCAGGTTGATCCACACCCAGCCACCCCACTCGTCGGCTGCCACGGCCGGCGACCGGAGGCCGTCGAGTTGTGCAGGGTCGAAGTCCTCGCGTTCGGGCACGCCCACCACGAGCCCCGTCGTGTCGTAGACCCAGCCGTGGTACGGGCACGTGAACCTGCGGGCCCCGCATCCGACCAGTTCGCCCACGATCGCCGGGCCTCGATGCTGACACACGTTGTGGAACGCGGCGAGCGACCCATCGGGCTGCCGGGTGACGACGACGGTCTCGCCGTGGCCCTCGAACGTCAGCCAGTCGCCGGCGTCGACGAGCTGTTCGGAGCGCCCGGCGATGATCCAGTGGCGGGCGAGCACGCGCTCGCGTTCCAACTCGAAGCGCACGGGATCGAGGTACACGTCGGCGTCCATGGTGCTCGGGCCGTAGTCGGGGAGTGTCTTGACGCCCGGGCCGAGCCGGACGGGGACGTCGCCGCGTGTCGGGATGTGGACCATCGTTGCTCCTCGAAGTAGATCGTTGCCGTCGCGTCGATCGACGGGTGACATTACGATCGTTATGTATAACAGTTGTGATATTGTGCGTCAATGCCGAAGGTCGTCGACGTCGATCAACGACGAATCGAGCTCGCCGATGCCGCGGCGCGCGTCATCGCCCGGTCCGGCATCGACGGCGCCTCACTGCGTGAAGTGGCGGCCGAAGCAGGTTGGACCACCGGGGCGCTCGTTCACTACTTCGCCAACAAACAGGAACTGCTGGCCTTCACGTTGCAGACGTCACTCGACAGGCGGCGATCCCGCCACGCCGACCGCGCATCGATGTCGCCGTCGGAAGCGCTCCACGCGATTCTCCGCAGCGCGCTGCCGATCACTCCCGAGACGACGCTGCACTGGATCGTCACGCTCGCCTTCGCCGCGCAGTCGAGCGCGGATGCCAACCTCGCTGCGGTCCAGCGCGCCGCATACCTCGACTTCCGCGACACCGTCTCGGCGCTCGTCGCCGGGGAGAGCGGCACACGAGATGCCGCCGATCGCGAGGCAGAGCGGCTGATCGCCCTCGTCAACGGGATCGCCCTCCAGGCGTTGTTCGCCCCCGACCTGTGGACCGAGCAACGCCAGGTCGACGCACTCGAGATCGGACTGGCGCGATGACCGCGCTCGCGGCCTCCACTCGAACTGCCGCAACCGAGCGACTCGTTCTCTCCCATTTCACCCTCGACCGCAACCATCCCCTCGACGACCGCGTCCGCGCCGCCGGTGCCGCGGGGTTCGACGGGATCGGCCTCTTCGCCGGGCAGTACCGACAGCTCCTCGCCGACGGCTGGTCGGCCGGTCGGCTCCACGACCTCCTCGACGAGGGCGGGGTGTCGATGATGGAGGTCGAGGTGCTGTCGGGATGGGGTGCGCGCCACCCGACCGCGGACTACGTGGAGTTCGAGCGGTTCGTGTGGGAGATGGTCGACGAGTTCGACGTGGCGTACGTCCAGGCCATCGGGCCCGTCGACGTCGGGTCCGATGGGAGCTTCGACGAGGCAGGCGTTCGATTCGGGCAACTCTGCGACCGGGCCGCCGAGCACGGGGCGACCATCGGGCTCGAATTCCTGCCGTTCACGAACATCGTCGACGCCGCCGACGCACTCGCCGTCGTCGAGGCGGCCGGACGTCCCAACGGGGGAGTCTGCGTCGACATCTGGCACCACGTCCGTGGAGCGAACGACCTCGAGCTCATCCGACGGATCCCGACCGAGCTGATCGTCGGCGTGCAGATGAGCGACGGGCCCGCCGAAGCGGCGTCGTCCGACTACAAGGACGACTGTCTGCGCAATCGGGTGCCGCCGGGCGAGGGGACGTTCGACGTCGACGGCTTCGTGACCACCCTGCTCGACCTCGGCGTCGACCTGCCGTGGGACCTCGAAGTGTGCAACGAGCACGCTTGGGGTCGACCAGCCCGCGAGCACGTCGCGGCGTGTGCGATCGGCATGCGCAACGTGCTCGACCGATGCCTCGCAACCCGACCGGCAGACGAACCACCAACCAAAGGAAACGAGACATGACGATTCCCACCTACGACTTCTCGGGCAAGGTCGCCCTCGTCACCGGCGCCACCGGCGGCATGGGCCGAGCCATCACGGCAGCGCTCGCCGCGGCCGGCGCCGGGGTGATGGCGAGCGACCTCTCCGAGCCCGCCGACGGCAGCCCACCGGGTGCCACGGCCTTCGTCAGTGCCGACGTGAGCGATGCTGGTCACGTCGCCGCGCTCGTCGCCGCGACCGTCGAGCGGTTCGGCACGCTCGACTATGCGGTCAACGCCGCGGCGATCGAGTTCGAGACGGTCCCGCTCGCCGACTGTGCCGACGACGACTTCGACCGGATGATGAACGTCAACACCCGCGGCGTCTTCGCCTGCATGAAGCATCAGATCGCCGCGATGCTCACAGCGGGAGGCGGCTCGATCGTCAACATCGCCTCGACCAACTCGTTCCGGCCGCAACACGACCAACCTGCGTACACGGCGAGCAAGCACGCCGTGCTCGGCCTCACCCGCAGCGCCGCGATGGACTACGCGAAGCGCGGCATCCGCGTCAACGCGATCTGTCCGGGCGCCATCGACACCCCGATGCTGCGCAACGCGATGGAGCGACGTGGCCGCGACGCCGACGACGTCGCCAACCGGCTGAGTCCGCTCGGTCGGTTCGGCCGGCCGGACGAGATCGCCGCTGCGGTCCTCTGGCTCTGCTCGGACGCGTCGTCGTTCACCACCGGCCATGCCCTGGCGGTCGACGGAGGGATGCTCGCATCATGACGATGTTCGACGACCTGCTTTCGCGCCTGCGCGACAATGTTCGCACCGGGCTGCCCGACCAGGCCGAGCAGCCGATGCGCGTCCCCGCCAGCTCGTACAGCGACCCCGAGCAGTACGAGCGCGAGATGCGTGAGATCTTCCTGCGCGTCCCCCTCATGGTGGCCCTGGCATGTGAGGTGCGCGAGCCCGGTGACTACGTGGCGTTCGATGTCGTCGGTCGCCCGCTGGTGGTGGTCAGGGGCGACGACGGTCGGATCCGGACCCTGCTGAACGTCTGTCGCCATCGCGGCGCGAAGGTCACCGACGACGTCTGCGGCACCGCCCGCCGCCTCACGTGCCCCTACCACTCCTGGAGCTACGACACCACGGGAGCGCTCGTCGGTGTGCCGGGGCGTGACTCGTTCGGTGACATCGACGTGGGCGGCCTCGTCGAACTCCCCACCGAGGTACGCGCCGGTGCCGTCTTCGCCATCCTCGACCCCGACGGCGAACTCGATCTCGACACGTGGCTCGACGGACTCGACGACTCGCTCGCAGCGCTCCGCCTCGACGAATTCCACCCGTACCGGACGCCGACCTACCTGGACAGCCCGAACTGGAAGCTCTCCGCCGACGGCTACCTCGACGGATATCACATCGGCTACCTGCACCGGAACACGATCGGGCGCAAGGCGATCACCAACCGCAACACGTACGACTTCTTCGGTCCGCACGTGCGGATCGGCTTCGCGGCGAAGGCCATCGAGGAACTCGATGCGGCCGTGCCCGACGACCGACCGGTGTCGGACTACATGAGCCTGGTGCACTACGTCTTTCCGAACGTGTCGCTGTCGGGCGGCCACGGCGACACGCTGATGATGAGCCGTCTGCTCCCCGGCCCCACGGTCGAGCGGTCGCGGACGCTCCAGTTCCAGTTCTACCGCGAGCCCATCGTCGGCGACATGGTTGCGGTCGCCGAGGAGAAGCGCCGGACCTATGAAGCCGTCGTGCGCGACGAGGACTGCGCAACGATCTTCGAGATCGGCGAGGCACTGCCCGCCGTCGGTGACGGGCACTTCATCTTCGGTCGCAACGAACCGGGCAACCAACACCTCCACCGCACGATCGCCGAGCGCACCCCGCACGCGTAACGCCCAACCCCCCACCCACACCCCGAGTACACCCGAAATATGCGCTGAAATGTGCACGGAGTGCACATCCCGCCGCATTTTTCGGGGATGCTGCAGGCTCCTACGTGAGGCTGCCGCTCGTCTGGGCCTTCTTGACCGAGGCCTTCACGACGGGGATGTCGTTGTCGGCGAGCGGCTGCATCCACTGCTTACGGGCGAGCGCGGCCTCGATGAACGGCGCCAGCGCGGCCTGCTTGCGCTGCTGGCGTTCGGCCTCCTCGGCGGCGAACTCGGGCAACACCTCGGCCGCGAACAGCTCGAGCGACGAACAGATGTCGGCGTGGCGGTTTCGGCCGGCCTGCTGGATGAAGATCACCTGGTCGACGCCGACGTCGCGCATCTCGCGAAGATGGCGACGCGCATCATCCGGGGTCCCGATGCAGCTCGCGTACGTGTCGTCCTGCGCAGCGGCTGCGGCGATGCGCTGTTCGGTCGAGTCGGGAGCACGGCGAGCCTGGAACTCACCCCACAGATCGGTCCGTCCCGGAACCTGATCGTGGGCGACGAGCGCGTTGAGCGCGTACCCGAAGAACTCGAAGCCCTCCTGACCGCGCCGGATGGCCTCGGCTCGATCGTGGTCGAGCGAGAACCCGGTGACGAGCGCGATGTTGGCGTTCACGGTGTGGCCGAGCGGCACACACTCCTCACTCTTGATGATGTCGTAGTAGATCTCGACCCAGGCCTTGGCCTCCTCGGGATCGATGAAGCTGAACGCCAGCGCCCCGAGCCCGTTACGGGCCGCCACCTTGATCGTGTCGCGATTGGTGCAGGCGATCCACATCGGTGGATGCGGCTTCTGACGTGGTTTGGGCAGCACGTTGCGGCACGGCATCGAGAAGTGCTCCGACGCGTATCCGGGGTACGGGTCGAGCACCATCATGTTGGCGATCTGCTCGGCGGCTTCCAGCGACATCGCACGCTTCTCCTTGGCCGGGATCCCGAATCCGTGCAACTCGAGGCGCGTCGCTCCCTCCCCGATGCCGAAGTCGACCCGACCGTTCGAGATCAGGTCGAGCGTGGCGATCCCCTCTGCCGTTCGGGCCGGATGGTTGTAGTTCGGGATCACCTGGCGGATGCCGTGCCCGAGCCTGATCCGGTTCGTACGGGCCGCCGCGGCGGCGAGGAACACCTCGGGCGCCGACGAATGCGAGTACTCGTCGAGGAAATGGTGCTCGACCTCCCACGCGTAGTCGAACCCGAGTCGGTCGGCGAGCTCCACCTGCGCGAGCGCGTCGCGCAGGAGGCAGTACTCGTCGTCGTCGCTCCACGGCTTCGGGAGCTGATGTTCGTAGAAGATGCCGAACTGCATCCGTGCAGCTCAGCACACCGGCGACCGTCAGCGAGGGTCGAAGCCATTCCCCGGGGGCGATGAGCGAAGCGACCGGATGCCGGTCTGCTCGCTCATCGCGTTGAGGAATCGAGCCCGGTCAGCGGGGGGTGACCGTGACCTGGGTGGGGCCGATCTCGAGCCAGTGGTAGAGGTGCTCCCAGAAATGGCGGATCTTGGTCTCGTTGTAGTTGGCGAAGACGACCTCCTGGCGCTCCTGGGTCTTGAGGCCCTTCTGCACCTGAGGCAGGTTGATCGAGTCCTGCTGGAAGATCTTGGCCGTCATCCCGAGTTCGGGCGCCATCGTCCAGTCGTCGTCGGGGCCCAGCTTGGTGACCTTCGCGGGGGCCGGGCGATTGGACTGGTCGGCCCACGGCACGAACATCATCACCTCGAAGATGCACTCGTCGGGGTCGTTACCGTGGGGCCGGAACCGGTAGAAGAGCGCGTTCCACACGCCCCACGGCGACCAGTTCGGGAACACCGAGTAGTACATCGCGTCGATGAACTCGGCGTCGCTGAACTGCTCGACGTCGAGCGTCTCGCCAAACTGCTGGGCCGCGGCGGCTCGACGCTGCCCGGCGATCCACGCTCGTAGGTCGGTCACCGACTCGACTCCCTCGGGCGGGTCGGCGAGGGAGAGCGGCGCATCGAGGACGCCCTCGGGCGAGGGCCCGCCGATCCACTTGCACAAGTGCGCGTCGGCCTGCCTGAGCGGGCCCTCGATGTAGGTGGCCTCGTCGTCGAAGAGGCTCTCGTTGCCGTCGAGGTCGACGACCCTGACGAGTCCGAGCTCGACGCGTTCGTAGATGTGACCGTTCATCGGGTGGCGGTAGCGAGCGAACTCCTTGCCGTCGGCGAGGCGCTCGTAGTGCTTCATTCCTGTGAGGTGCGGGCTCTCCACGCCGTGCGGTGAGATCGCCCGGGAGAAGTTGGCGTACGTGTCGTAGCGCGTGTTGGCATCGCCCAGGTTCTGCATCAGCGTCGGGTGGGTCGCCACCACGTGGTACGACTCCATGAACGCTTCCTGGCAGGCCTTCCAGTTGACGCGCATGATCTTCTCGACGTGTGCAACCTTCACCCGCTGCTCGAACGGGTACTTGGCGAAGTGCTCGTCGAGCCCGGCGAGGTGTTCGCTCAAGGGTGCGGCGTCGCGGTCGGGATTGATGAACACGAAGCCATGCCACGTGTCGACGAGCGCCTCGGGGAGCGAGGAGTCGGCGGCGCTCACGCTCGGGAAGTCCCACTCGCAGGGGATCTCCTTCAGCGATCCGTCGAGGTTCCACGACCAGCCGTGGAATGCGCACCGCAGGTTCTTCGCGCCCTTCCCGTTGGTCTCGCGCAGGAGGCGGCCGCGGTGCAGGCAGGCGTTTCGGTAGGCCTTGATGCCATCGGCGGTGCGCACGACGAGGAACGACAGATCGGCGATCTCGTACACGTGATAGTCGCCGACCTCGGCGATCTCCTCCTCGAGACAGGCCAACTGCCAGACGCGACTCCACAGCTTCTCGACCTCGAGCGCATGGAACTCGGGCGACGTGTAGTACCAGGCCGGAACGCGGGTGTTGCCGTCGGTGATGCCGACGCGCGACTCGTTGCGGAGCACATCCGACACCGGATGCGAGTCCCCGTCGAGGAGTTCGGTGAAACTCACGCCGGCGGATCGGTCGGTACCCGTGATCGTCTCGGTCATCGGACCAGTGTGTCAGGCTCTTCGGACGACGTTCGAGTCGGTGGACACCGCTCCGGTGGGTCGTCGCACGGTCAGGATCTCGGCAGGTCGAGCCGCGTTGCGACGTTGCGCGTGAAATCGTGCATGAAGTCGAGGTGAGCGTCGATCGAGTCGAGCCCGAGCCCCATCGACACGGCGGCGTAGTGCGTTCCGCCCGCGTCTCGCCACCGCTCGGCGGCCGCGGCTGCGTCGGCGGCGCCTCCGACACGAAGCGCCACGAACTCGTGCCCGAAGCCCGCCATGTCACGGTGCTGGTCAGCTCCGAGTGCCCGCACGCGCTCGAGAGCGCCCAGCACCCGATCCTCCGTGCCCGCATACATGAACCCGTCGCCCAGCGTCGCTCCACGCCGGAATGCGGCGTCGCTGAACCCGCCGACCCAGATCGGGATCTGGCGGTTCGGGCGAGGGATGAGCGTGGCGCGGTCGATCGCGTCGAACTCACCGGTCCACTCGATCAGTTCCTCGCCCCACAAGCGGCGAAGCAGGTCGATCTGCTCGTCGGCGCGGCGGCCACGTGTCGAGAAGTTCTGGCCGAGCGCGTCGTACTCCACGTAGTTCCAGCCGACGCCGACTCCGAGCCGAAGGCGCTCGCCCGACAGCAGGTCGAGGTCGGCGGCCTGCTTGGCGACCAGCACGGTCTGGCGCTGCGGCAGGATCAGCACGCCGGTCGCGAACTCGATGCGCTCGGTCATGCCGGCGAGGTAGGCGAACATCACGAACGGGTCGTGGAACGGGTCGCGCTCGGTGTACGGACCCCACAGTGGTGGCTCGCGATCCGCGTGGGTCGCCCCGAGCACGTGGTCGTAGGCGAGGAGCGAGTCGAACCCGAGTTCCTCGGCTGCGCGGCCGATCGCTCGCACGGCGTCGGGGTCGCCGCGCAATTCGGTCTGCGGGTAGACGAAGCCGATCTCCACGTTCCGACGGTACCGAAGGCTCAGTCGGCCCGACGAGCCGACTGCGTGCGCTCGTGCGCGAGGCGCATGATGTCGGCGTTGCCCCGACGCCACCAGACGGTGAGCTTCACGGCGTCGATCCGCCATCGAGCGATCCCGTCGACGTCGCCGAAGGCGAGATGGTCGTCGTAGTAGCCGCCGATCGTGAACTCGTCGTCGCCCTCGTCGTTCGCGAGGAAGTGGGCGGCCTGCATGTACATCCGACACCGTGCGTGCGTGCCGTCCGGCTCGATGTCGACGAGCGGATTGGTCATCGAATGCTGCGTCGCATCGAGCCCCATGAAGAGCTGCTTCACAGCGTCGATCCACGCGTCGGCTGTCATCCGGGTCGCCGGACGGCCGTGGTACGACTCGTAGTCGAACTCGACAGCGTCAGCGAAGATGCTGCGATACAGGGCCCAGTCGCGAGTGTCGATCCCGTAGGCGAACTCGTAGACCGTGCGCGTGATGTCGTGGAAGGCGTCGGCGTTCGGATCCATCACCGGCGCGTGTCCAAGATGGCGGGGGCGAGCGCTTCGAGCGCGTGGTCGGTCATCGGGCTGAGCGAGGCGCCGGAGATACCGAGCGACTCCAACCAGGCAAGTCCCTCGGCAACCTCGTCGGGTGACCCGAAGAAGCGCCGGAACAGCCCGCCGCCGGCGTCCATCGCGGCCTTCAGGCTCAGCGTCACGTCGTCGTCGCCGACGCTGAACAGCGTGAACATGCTGATCTCGATGGTCGGACGCACGGCACGGACGCGGTCGATCAGATCGCGCAGGTGGTCGTCAGTGACCCTGGCCATCACGCCGAGGTCGAGTGCGCCGTTGCGGGTCGCTGCACTCTGCGCCTTGATCTCGACGCGGTCGAGGAACGGCGTCACCTCCCGAGTGGTGCGCGGCCCGCCGACCGAGCCGACGAGCAGCGGGGGAGCGAGACCATCGGGTCGCGGCCCCACGTTGGGCACGTCGATGTCGTAGTGGTCGCCGTGGAATGTGCACGACCCCTCGTGCAGCAGCGAGCGGATGATCTGCGCCGACTCGGCGAACATGCCCGCACGCACACCCGGGGGCGGATACCGCAACCCCGACCCGGTCACCTCGTGGTCGGCCCAGCCTGCGCCCAGGCCGAGTTCGAACCGGCCGCCGCTGACTCGCTGCAACTGGAGCGCGGCCTGAGCGACTTCGACCGGGCTGCGGAACAGGTTGTTCGCGAATGCTGTCGAGATCGTTGCGTGCGTCGTCGCCATGGCCATGGCGGTGGCGGTGACCCAGACGTGCGGGTAGGCCCGCCGTCCGGTGAAGACGTGGTCGGCGACCGAGAGGCCGTCCCAACCCTCGGCTTCGCGGCGACGGGCCCAATCGATCGGGTCGATGGCGGCATCGAGCAGATTGACCGTGTACTTCATGGACCCCCGTGGCTCCCCAGTTCGAGCGTGGACCGGCACAGCTTGGCCGGGACGCAAGCGTGACGCCGCAGCGGAGGGCGTCGAACGTGGCTGCGTCACCGCGGTGATGCAGCCATCTAAGGTGCCGGCATGTGCGGATGCCTGTTGCTCCTCGTCGGTGCTGTGTTCCCACGCACGGCGATCGTGCTGTTGGAAATGTTCACCAACTGGAACGACACGGCGTTCGACAGCTTCTGGATCGGGTTCATCGGCTGGCTCCTGCTGCCGTACACGACCCTCGCCTACGTGCTGATGGATCAGTTGGGTGATCCGATCAACGGTTTCGGCTGGGTGATCGTGCTGTTCGCGTTCCTGGTCGATCTCGGCAGTTGGTTCGGATCGGCGCGGAACCAGCAGCAACGCATGGCGGCCTGACGCGAGCTGGGGCCGACGCCCGCATGGCCCTGGCGCAGATCCTCGGGATCATGTCGGACCAAGCGATGTCGGGTGATGTGACCCGCTGGGACGTCGGCCGACTGTTGGAGGTCGAGATGCGGCTCGGGATCACCCTCGGCGTCGATGACGTCGGTCGAGGCGGTGACGAGTCGGCACTCGTCACCATCGGCATCGATGACGCCGCGCTGCTCCTCGACGGAATGGCCTACACCGAGATCGCGTCGGCCGACCTGCCGTGGATCGACATGGTGCGTTGGACCTCCGACTTCGTCAGCACCGAACTGCGCCAACACTGGACCGACGACGAATGGCGGTCGATCGCCGCGGCGTGAAGCGTCACGTTCGACCCGGCACCGTGTGACGGTCAGGTCGGGAACACGTAGGTCACGTCGTCGAACGAGTCGACTCCGAACACGTACAGCAGCCGCAAGACGCCGGTACCCGTGTTGCCCACGGCATGGAGGGCATTCGACGGCACGAAGACGGCGGAGCCCGAGCCGACCTCGTGCACCACGCCGTCGATCGACACGACACCCTCTCCAGCCAGGACGTAGTACACCTCGGCCGGTTCGTGACGGTGCAGATGGAGTTCGTCGGGTGAGCCGGGCTGGATCTCGGCGACACCCATCGTCAACGAGTCGGTCGGTGTCCGGTCCGCGCTGATCAGCGTGCGCCAGCTGACACCATTACGTCCCGTGTCGGCCCAGTCCTCGACCGGGCAACCGCGCTCGTCGACGACGACCGGCTGGGACACCGGTCAGACCCGCCCGATGGCGTCGCCGGATTCCAAGTCGAACGCGTGCAAACGGAGCAGGTCCACCGTGAGCGTGACCCGCTCGGCAACGCGGATGTCGCGGCGCGGATCGAGTGATGCGATCACGGTGGAGTCGGTCTCGGTTCCGGTCTCGATGGAGGAATCGGTGGCGTACACCGAGGGAGCGGCGATCGTCGAGTGCACCAGCTTCTCCGAGCCCAGCATCTCCACGAGGTCGACGAGCACGTCGATGCTGCCCTCGCCGTCGCCGCCGAGCGACTCCGGACGCATGCCGATCGCGATGTCGCGGCCCACGTACTGCGAGAGCTTCCCGAGGCGTTGTGCCGCAGCACCCGTGAGGTTCAACGTCTGGCCCGCGAGTTCGAGCACGATGCCGGTCTCGTCGGCGCTGCGCACCGCGCCGCGAAGGACGTTCATCGACGGCGACCCGATGAACTGAGCGACGAACAGGTTCTCGGGCGACTCGTAGAGCATCGACGGGCTGGCACACTGCATGAGCACGCCCCGGCGCAGCACGGCGACCCGATCGCCCATCGTCATCGCCTCGACCTGATCGTGGGTCACGTACATGGTGGTGACACCCAGACGCCGCTGGAGCTTGGCGATTTCGGCGCGGGTCTGCACGCGGAGCTTGGCGTCGAGGTTCGACAAGGGCTCGTCCATCAGGAACAGCTTCGGCTCACGGACGATGGCGCGGCCCATGGCGACACGCTGGCGTTGTCCACCGGACAGTTGCCCGGGCTTGCTGTCGAGCACCTGCGTCAGCTCGAGCAGTTCGGCCACCTCGGCGACCTTGGCCTTGATCACGGCCTTGTCGGTCTTGCGCAGCTTCATCGCGAAGCCGATGTTCCCCTCGACGGTCATGTTGGGATACAACGCGTAGCTCTGGAACACCATGGCGATGTCACGTTGCTGCGGACCGCGTTCGTTCACCCGTACGTCGTCGATCAGCAGGTCGCCGCCCGTGATGTCCTCGAGCCCGGCGACCATGCGGAGCACCGTGCTCTTGCCGCACCCCGACGGGCCGACGAGGACGAGGAACTCACCGTCGTCGATGTGCAGGTCGAGGCCGGGCACGGCGACGAAACCGTTCGGATACGTCTTCTCCAGCCGGTTCATCGTGAGCGTTGACATGAGTTATCCCTTGACACTTCCGGCCATCAGGCCTCGGACGAAATAGCGTTGCAGCGACATGAACACGATCAGCGGCACCACCATCGCGATGAACGCGCCGGCGGTGAGCAGCTGCCACTCGTTGCCCTTGTTGCCGACCATGTCGACGAGGGCGTAGGTCATCGGCTGGTTCCGGGCGCCGCCGCCGAACACCTTGGCGACGAGCAGGTCGTTCCACACCCACAGGAACTGGAAGATCGCCAATGATGCGAGCGCCGGCACCGACAGTGGCAGCACGATCCGCATGAAGATCGTCATGTGCGTCGCGCCGTCGACGCGGGCGGCTTCGATGACCTCGCTCGGCAGTGAACCGATGAAGTTCTTGAGCAGGAAGATGGCCAGCGGCATCGCGAAGATCGCGTGGGCGATCCAGATCGACGGCACACCGGACAGCGCATCGGGGAAGAACGAGCTGCTGAAGAACCGCAGGAGCGGGATGAGACACATCTGCAGCGGTACCACCAGCAACGCCACCACGATGACGAAGAGCGTGTCGCGGCCCTTGAACTTCATCCACGAGAACGCATACGCGGCGAACGCCGCGATCACGAGGGGAAAGATCGACGCGGGGATCACGATGCGCACGGTGTTCCAGAAGAAGTCGCTGAACGGGAGGCCGCCGACCTTGTCGGACAGCACCGTCGTGTAGTTGTCCGTGGTGACGTTGGTGGGTTCGGTGAACCACACCCACCAGCCGGTCGACTTGATGTCGTCCTCGGGACGGAACGAGGTGACGAGCAGGCCGAAGGTGGGAATGGTCCAGACGAGTGCGATGAGCCACACCGCGTACTTGCCCGGGCCTCTCGAGATGCTGTCGGCCACCTTGGTACTGATCGGTGTCTCGTCACGTACCTCGGTCGGTGCCGGCGTGGCGGAGGCCGGGAGCTCGGTGGTTGCCATGTCAGCGTCCTTCCCGCATGGCCCGCTGGTTGCGGGTGTTGATGAACACGATGGGGATCACCGCGACGAACAGCAGCACGGCCCAGGCGGCGCCGAGGCCGTCGTTGTTCTGGGGGAAGGCCTGCTCGTACATCTCGTTGGCCATCGTGCTGGTCCCGAACGAGCCGCCCTTGCCCATGGTCTGGATGATGTCGAAGATCTTCAGCACCACGATCACCGTGGTGGTCATCACCGTGATGATCGTGCCCTTGATGTACGGCACGACGACCTTGTAGAACGCCTGGTCGTCGGTGGCGCCGTCGATCTTGGCCGCCTCCACCAGGTCGTCGGGGACCCCCTTCAGGGCGGCGCTGAGCACCACGGTCGCGAAACCGGCCTGGATCCAGATGATGACGACCATGATCAAGAGGGTGTTCAGGCCCGGGATCCACTCACTCTGGACACCGAACAGATCGGAGTCCTGCAGGAAGAACTGCGTCTCCTGCTCGCCGGGCAACAGCTGGAGCAGCGAGTTCAACAGGCCGTACTCCTTGGGGGAGTAGACGAAGTTCCAGATGATCCCGGCGCCGACGAACGAGATCGCCGTGGGGAGGAAGATGGCGGCCTTGGCGACGGGCTCGCCCCTGGTCTTGTCGGCGAAACGGGCGATGAGCAGGCCGATCCCGGTGCTCATCCCGGTCACGATGATGCCCCACCAGAGTGTGTTCGTGAGCACCTTGATGTTGTTTTCGTTGGTGAAGATGTCGCGGTAGTTGCCGAAGCCGTACCACTCGTCGTTGCGGTCGTTGAACGAGTAACGGAAGTTCAACATCGACGGGATGACCAACCCCAGCAGCAGGATCAGGCCGGGGCCGACGAAGACGGCGACGCGGGCCCGCTCTCGCCACGGCTCGCGGAGCCGGCTTGCCAGCCAGTACAGGACGGCCAGCACGGTCACGAAGACCACGATGCCGAAGCCCACCAGGGCCAGTGATCTGAAGATCTGTGACATTTCCCCCCACAGGTGTGTCGTGTGTGTGATGCGCCAGTCGTGGTCTCACGACGACTCTAGACGCCGGAGACGACAGCGGGGTGGGCCCGCCGGAGCAGACCCACCCCGCGATCTCGGGATTCTCACCCGATCACTCGGGCGTCAGTACCTCAGCTCGGCCAGGCGGCTTCGATGTTCTCGAGGGTCGTGGCCGTGTCCTGGCTGTCGACGACCCATTCGACCATCTCGCTCCAGAACGCACCGGCACCCACGGGGCCGGGCATCAGGTCGGAACCGTCGAACCGGAACACTTCGCTGCTGGCGAGCAGCTCGGCGAACGTCGCCTCCAGCGGGTCGGTGACCAGCGTGATGTCGGCGTTCTTGTTCGGGGTCAGCCAGTTGCCGAGCTTCAGCCGCTCGTTGGCATAGTCGGCGCTCGTCAGGAATGCCGCCACTGCAGCGACTTCCGGACGATCGGCGAACGCAGTGATGAGCTCACCGCCGCCGAGCATGACCCTGGGGTCGCCCTCGTTCACGACCGGCAGGTAGAAGGTGTTGACCTGGCCGTCGGGGCCCTTGGTCGTGCCTTCCGGCCACTGGTTGCCGTAGAAGTTGGCCTGACGGTGCATGAAGCACTCACCATCGAGCAGTGGGAGACCGGCTTCCTGGAAGCTGGTGCTCGGGATGCTCTCGGCGCCACCGAGGACGAAGTCGTCGTTCTTGACGACTGCGCCGACCTGGTCGAGGGCCGCCTCGATCTGTGGGTCGTTGAACGGGATCTCGTGGTTGACCCACTGGTCGTAGACGTCAGGGCCGGCGGTGCGCAGCACGATGTCCTCGGTCCAGTCGGTGAGCACCCAGCCGGTGGCTCCACCGGACTCGGCGCCGACGCACCACGGCGTGCCGCCGTCGTCGACGATGGTCTGGCTCAGATCGAGCAGTTCCTGCCAGGTCTGGGGGATCTCGTAGCCGGCCGTGGTGAAGGCCTCCGGGCTGTACCAGACGAGGCTCTTGATGTTGGCCCCGAAGGGTGGGGCGTAGAAGGTGCCGTCGACCGATCCGAATCCGACCCACTCCTCGCCGTTGTTGGCGACGACGCCCTCTTCGAGATCGGCGAGCGGTACGACGTTGCCGTCACGCGCAAGGGTCGCGAGGAGCCCGGGCTGCGGGACGAATGCCAGGTCGGGGGAGTCTCCACCTTCGACACGAAGCTTGAGGTCGTCCTCGAACGTCGCCGAACCCTCGTGCACGATGTCGATGCCGGTCTCTTCCTCGAATGCTGCCCAAGCGGCTTCGAGGCGTTCGGCCTCGACGTCGCGAATCGAGCTCATGATCGTCACGGTGGTGCCGGCGAGGTCGCCACCACCGCCTCCGGCTGTCGTGCCTTCGGCTGTCGTGCCTTCGGTGTCGGCGTTGTCACTGGTGTCGCTACTGCTGTCGTCGCTGCCACAGGCAGCAAGGACGACAGCAGCCACGATGGCCGTTGCGGCCAAACGTCGGCGTGGTGTCATGGTGGTCTCCCCCTCAGGAGTGTGAGCGACCGATGGCCGCAGGTGTATGTAAGCGCTTTCATAGTACTGAGCCGGACCGGGCCCGTCAATTGCACCGGTGAGCCCGTCGACGAGCCGGTCAGACCGGCCGGCCGGTGCTCATTCGCTCGACGAGCGTGAGCTCGACGGGGTGGTGGCGCAACGTCGCGAACCCGGCGAGCGCGTCGAGCATCAGCCGGGCTCCGAGTCGTCCGATGTCGCGCACCGGTTGACGCACCGTGGTCAGCCCGATCGCCTCGGCGACGGTGTGATCGTCGAAGCCGACGATCGACATGTCGCTGCCGATGTCGAGGCCGGCGTCGCGTACCGCATGGATCGCCCCGAAGGCCATCTCGTCGCTCAGGAAGAAGACCGCAGTCGGCCGCGTGGGAAGTTCGAGCAGGCGTTGCATTGCGCTGTATCCGCCGGCGATCGTGAAGTCGCCGTCGAGCACGTCGTCGGCGTGCAACCGCAAGCCCGCGTCCTGCAGCGTCTCGCGGAACCCCTGCGCCCGCCAGACCGGCACGTTCTTGGCCACCTCGAGCCCGGCGTGCCCGCTCACCATCGCGATCCGTCGATGGCCCAGTTCGATCAAGAGGCGCGCCGCCAGACGCCCACCGCGCTGGTTGTCGACCGACACCGAGGTCAGCGTGTGCAGCTCCTCTCCCAGCACGACCACCGGTGTGCCGAGCGCGGCGAGTCGGCCGGCGCCCTCCTCCCCGCAGAACACGTCGACGAGGATGACACCGTCGACGCGCTGCTCGAAGTGGGCGTCACCGCGGAAGATCCGTTCGCGCGCCACCGGGCTCGCGGTGCCGATGAGCAGGTCGAAGCGGGCCTGGGTGAGCACCTCTTCGACCCCGGCGGTCAGCTCGCTCGTGTACCAGCTCGTGATCATCGGGGCGATGAAGCCCACCGTGCGACTCTGGCCGCTCGCCAGGCGGGCGGCGCTGGCGTTCGCCACGTACTGCAGCCGGTCGACCGCGTCGAGGACCCGCTGGCGCGTGGACTCCGCGACGTACGGATGATGGCGCAACGCGCGGCTCACGGTGGCCGTCGAGACGCCCGCCTCCCGGGCGACATCGTGGATCGTGGCGGGTGCCGTCGTGCTGTCGTTCACCGTGGCGAACCCTCAGCGCGACCAACATGTAAACGCTTGCATGTCGAGCAGAATACACTCGCCGCCGTGAATGGAAAGGGGGAACCCTCGCTGTCGGTTCGTGACACGGTGCTGCACGCACGCCTGCGGCGGCACTGGCCGGCGGTCATCGCCGGGCTGACGCAGCTGTATCCCGACGACGGCGAACAACTCGCGAAGGGCCTCCACGAACGTATCGTTCGGCACGTCGCTGCTCGCCCCGACGAACTCTTCCTGCGTGATCTGGAGCGCGAAGCAGAGCCCGACTGGTTCCAGCAGCCGAACATGGTCGGCTACGTCGCGTACACCGATCGGTTCGCCGGAACCCTCGCCGGTGTGGTCGAGCACCTCGACTACCTCGACGAACTCGGCGTCACCTACCTCCATCTCATGCCGCTCCTGCAACCCCGCGACGGCGAGAACGACGGCGGCTACGCCGTCACGTCCTTCGACAACGTCGATGCCGCGCCTCGGCACCATCGACGATCTGCGGACGCTGGCCACGGCCCTCCACACTCGCGGCGCCAACCTCTGCATCGACCTCGTCGTCAACCACACCGCCGCCGAACATCCCTGGGCGGTGCGCGCCCACGCCGGCGACGAGCACTACCGGCGCTACTACCGGTTCTTTCCCGACCGCACCGTGCCCGACCGATACGAGCGCACCCTGCGCGAGGTGTTCCCCACCTTCGCTCCTGGCAACTTCACGTGGCTCGCCGATGCCGAACAGTGGGTGTGGACCACCTTCAACGACTACCAGTGGGACCTCGACTGGTCGAACCCCGAGGTCGTCCGCGAGATGCTCGACGTCATGCTGGCGCTCTCCGATCTCGGCATCGACGTGCTGCGCCTCGACGCGGTGCCGTTCCTGTGGAAACGCGAAGGCACCGACTGCGAGAACCTTCCCGAGGTCCATGTCCTCCTGCGCACGCTGCGCGCCGTGATGGCAGTCGCCTCGCCGGCGACGATCTTCAAGGCCGAGGCCATCGTCCCACCCGACCAGCTCACCGCGTACCTCGGCGCCGGTGACCCTGCACAGCACGAGTGCGAACTCGCCTACCACAACCAGCTGATGGTGCTGCTGTGGAGCAGCCTCGCCACGGGCGACGCACAACTCATGTCCAACTCGTTGCGGCGGGTCGCCGACATCCCGTCGCACGCCTCGTGGGTCACCTACGTGCGCTGTCACGACGACATCGGCTGGGCGATCACCGACGAGGCGGCAGCGACCATGGGATGGGACGGCTTCTCCCACCGCAACTTCCTGAACTCGTTCTACTCCGGCACGTTCCAGGGGTCGTTCGCCCGGGGGGCGATCTTCCAGTTCAACCCCGACACCGGTGACGGACGCATCTCCGGGAGTGCTGCATCGCTGTGCGGCATCGAGCACGCGATCGAATCCGGTGACCCGTCGGATCTCGACCTGGCGTGTCGACGACTCGAGGTCGTCTACGCGGCCGCGGCGTCGTTCGGGGGGATCCCGCTGCTCTACATGGGCGACGAACTCGGCGTGCGCAACGACCCGTCGTATCTCGACGATCCTGCCCTCGCCGACGACAACCGGTGGCTGCATCGGCCGCAGCTGGACTGGGAGGTGGCCGCACGACGATCAGACCCCTCCACACTCGAGTACCGGTTGTTCACCACGTTCCAATCGCTCTTCGCCGACCGCGCTGCGACGCCCGCCCTGCACGGCAGCGCGGAGGTCAGCGTGCTGTCGATGCCGTTGCCGGCACTCTTCGGCTTCGTGCGCACCCACGCCGTCGCCGGTCGGTTCGCGATGCTGGCCAACTTCGGACGCCGACACATGACGGCCGACCTGGCGCTCGTCGGGCTCGACGGGTGGCAGCTCGCCAGGGCATCGGGTGTCCGGCTGACCGGCCAGGCAGTCGCGATCGAGCCGATGGGGTATGTGTGGCTGACCACGACCAACTGACTCACGACGACGTGAATCACCCACGACCAGGAGACGGAGACCGGACAGTGAACGAGCGGGAGTGGTGGCGCGACGCTGTCGTCTACCAGTTGTACGTGCGGTCGTTCGGCGACGCCAACGGCGACGGCATCGGCGATCTCGACGGCATCATCGAACGGCTCGACCACCTCGACGATCTCGGCGTCGACGCCGTCTGGCTCACGCCGTGCTATCCCTCACCGCAGCACGACCACGGATACGACGTCGCCGACTACTTCGACATCGAGCCGATGTACGGCACGCTGGACACCTTCGACCGGCTCGTCGCTGCCGCGCACCGACGCAACATCCGTGTCCTCATGGACGTCGTTCCCAACCACTGCAGCGACCAGCACGCCTGGTTCCAGGCGGCCCTGAACGCGCTTCCCGGGAGCCGTGAGCGCAACCGGTTCTGGTTCCGCGACGGCCGCGGCGTCGACGGTGAGCTCCCGCCGAACAACTGGCGTGCGGTGTTCGGAGGCCCGGCGTGGAGCCGAGTCGTCGAGCCCGACGGCCGGCTCGGCCAGTGGTACCTCCACACGTTCACCCCATGGCAACCCGACTTCAACTGGCACGACCACGATGTCGTCGACCACTTCGACCGCATGCTCACGTTCTGGTTCGACCGCGGCGTCGACGGATTCCGTGTCGATGCCGTCATCTTCGTCGGCAAGCACGCCGATCTTCCCGACGCACCGCCGCCCGAAAATGGCGTGGCGGAGACCGACGCGTGGGCGCACAACCCGTACACGGTGTTCTGGCCGTCGGCCCACGACCACTGGCGGAACTGGCGGGCGCTCGTCGACGAGTACGAGCGAACCCACCCGGGCCGCCAACTGGTCACCGTCAGTGAGGCGTACACCTCGGGGCGACCCGACCTCCTGCTGCGCTACGTGCAGCACGACCAGTTCCACCAGTCGTTCGCGTTCGACCTCATGCTCAGCCCCTGGGTGGCCTCGATGATCCGCGAGTCGATCGCCGGCGTGATCGACGTGCTCGTCCCGGCCGGCGCGTCACTCGCCTGGACCCTCAACAACCACGACACGCAGCGGGCGGTCACCCGGTACGGACGCGTCGATGCCGATTCACCCGACAGCTGGACCGGGAACAATCTGGTGTACACCGGCGCTCCGGTCGACCTCGTGCTCGGTACGCGCCGGGCGCGGGCAATGGTGCTGTTCGCCGCTGCGCTGCCGGGCACGCTCTACCTGTATCAGGGCGAGGAGCTGGGTCTGCCGGAGGTACTCGACATCGCCGACAATCGACGCGAGGACCCGGTCTTCCTGCGGACACAGGGCCGCGAGATCGGCCGTGACGGGTGCCGTGTACCGCTGCCGTGGACAGCGTCGGCGACGAACGCGTACGGCTTCTCCAGCCGGGAGGTCGAGCCGTGGCTGCCACAGCCCGATGGGTGGGGGAGCTACGCCATCGGACCCGAACACGACAGCGAGGCGTCGATGCTGAGCCTCTACCAACGGATGCTGCGGACCCGCAAGCTCCTCGACCCGCACGCGGCGCTCGAGTGGATCGACGTCGACCACGACGATGTCCTGGCGTTCGGGCGCGGTGACGTGACCGTCGTGTTGAACGTGTCATCCGAACCGGTTGTCCTGCCCGCCGAACTCGTCGCGGGGAACGACGTGCTGCTGGCGTCCTCGGCGGGCGAGCCCTTCGCCGGCACCCTGCCCGGCAACGCCGCCGTCTGGCTCCGCTCGTGAGCTCCACGACGGATGGGCGGGTGGCCGATCGCCGCTCGTCAGCCGACGTTGCGGTCGTGGCCTTCCCAGTAGGGGGCGCGCAGTTCTCGCTTGAGCACCTTCATCGCGCCCGACAGCGGCAGCGGATCGGGGCGGAACGTCACCGACTTCGGCACCTTGTATCCGGCGATCGACTCGCGGGCGTGATCGATGATCTCCACCTCGGTCGCGTCCGCGCCTTCACGCAGCACGACGATGGCGTGGACCGCCTCGCCCCACTCGTCGCTCGGCACGCCGATCACGGCGACCTGCAGCACCGCTGGATGGCCGGCGATCGCGTTCTCCACCTCGGCGGAGTACACGTTCTCGCCACCGGTGACGATCATGTCCTTCACCCGGTCGACCAGATACAGGTAGCCGTCGGCGTCGAGGTAGCCGGCATCGCCGGAGTGGTACCAGCCGCCGGCGAACGCATCGTCGGTCGCCTCGGGCTTGTTCCAGTACTCCACCATGTAGTTGCCGCCACGTGCGCACACCTCGCCGGGCACGCCGACGGGGAGCTCGGTGTTGTCGACGTCGCGGATCGACAGCACCACGCCGGTCGCGGCCGCACCGGCAGATCGCAGCAGTTGGCCGCCCGCACGGTGGTCCTCGGGTCGCAGGATCGTCAGGATCGGCGATGCCTCGGTCATGCCGTAGACCTGCCAAAGGTTCAGCGCCGGGTACAACGAAGCCAGCTTCTCGAGGAGTACCTGGGGCATCGGTGACGCTCCGTATCCGATGTGCTGGAGGGGTGCCAGCGACTCGGCGGTGAAGTCCGGATGCGACAGCGTCATCCCGATCATCGTCGGCACCATCACCGTGAAGTTCGGCTGATACTCGCTGATGGCCTTCATCACGGCCGTCGGTTCGAACATCGGCACCGTCACGATGTGGCCACCAGCGACGGGCATGGACGTCATCGTGAGCGTGGAGGCGGCGTGGAACATCGGGGTCTGGAGCAAGAAGGTGTCGCCGCGTCCATAGGGCAGCCCGATCAGGCAGTGGTACAGGTTCATCATCTGGCCGCGCTGGTTCGACAACACCCCCTTGGGCAATCCGGTCGTGCCGCCGGTGTACATCAGCACGACGGGGTCGGACTCCTCGCCCTCCTCGGGGATCACGGGATCCCCGGATGCCAGGAAATCGGCGTAGGTCATCGTGTGGGGTCCGTCACCCTCACCGACGAGGATCACGTGCTCGAGGCCGGCCTCCTCCTTGACCGAATCGATCAACCCGGCGAAGTGCTGGTCGACGAAACAGACCGTGCTGCCGGAGTCCTTCAGGACGTAGGCGAGTTCCTTCGGCGCGAACCGCAGGTTGAGCGGGTTCACCACGCCCCCGCCCAGCAACGCGGCGTGGAACAACGCAAGGTACTCGGGGGAGTTCGCCATCATCAGGGCGAAGCGATCGCCTCGTCCGATCCCCAGCTGGCGGAGTCCACCGATGGCGTGAGCGATCTCGGCGAAGTGCTCTGCGTAGGTGTGGGTCGCCCCCGTTGCAGCGTTCGTCGTGCACGGCCGGTTCGCGTTGCGTTTGGCCGAGGGGAGCAGGACTCGGTGGAAGATCAGCTCCTTGGTGACGGTTGCTGCCTCGCGCTGGCGTCGGTCGGTCATCGGGGCGACGGATTCGGTCACGTTGGCTCCTCGGTGTCGAATGGAGCCCGCATTCTGTCAGACCCAGCGCCCCCTGAATCCCGTGTTTGCGTTGCAGTTCTGTTGGGGTGGGCCAACGGAATCCTCTCGCAAACCGAATGGCGGCTGCGCGGAGGGGTGGGTGTCAGAGTTCGGCGATGACGTCGATCTCGACGAGGGCGGTGGGCTCGAACAGGGACTGGACGCCGTAGAGCGTGGTCGCCGTCATCGGCATGTCCTCGCCGAACACCTCGCCGACGCCGGTGAACAGACCCTCGGCCATGCTCGGTTCGTAGCCGACGATCTGGATGTTCATCTTCACGACGTCGTCCCAACCCCCACCACCGGCGGCGAGTGCGGTAGCGACATTGCGCAACGCCTGAGCCGTCTGCGATGCGAGGTCGGGTCCGACCACTTCTCCATCGACGCCGACCCCGATCTGGCCGGCGACGTACACACGTCGCGTGCCGGTGGCAACCACGACGTGGGAGTAGCCGGCCGGTGGGGCGAGTTCGGGCGGATTGATCTTCTCGATGGTCATCCGCGGACGGTATCGCATCTCGCTGTGCCTGCGTGAAGGGCACCAATCAGATGCTATGAGCGTGCGCGGAGGTAGCTGTCGCACAACTCGACGAGGCGCCCGCGGGCGAAGCTCGGTTCGTGGCCGCCGTGGACGACCCTCACGGGCAGTTCACGCAGCCGCCGCATCGTGTCCACGTACGCGGCAATGTCGCAACCGTCCAACTCGTCGAGCAGCGGGCCGTCGTAGATCGCATCCCCGGAGAACAGCACACCGGTCGCCGGCTCCCACAGCCCGATGCTGCCGGGGGAGTGACCGGGAAGGTGGAGCACCTCGAAGGCGCGATCACCGAGGTCGACGAGATCGCCCTCCGAGAGCAGTGTCGTGGCCGGTGCCGCCGGTCGAGTGAACGTGATGCTCTCCATGCCGCCCGCTGGAACCGCGTCGATGAGCACGTCGGGCACGTCGTATCCGGCTGCCACGTACGGGTCCCGAACCTCGGCGCCGAACCGGGTCATGTCGAGCGACACGACGCCGGGTTGCGCCAGTTCGTCGGCTTCGGCCGGATGGATCGCCCGGCGATCGAATTCGTGCATGCCACCCACGTGATCGCCATGGACATGCGTGGCGACTGCGAGAACCTCGTGGTCGAGCGCGTGGTCGACGAGGTGACGCAACGGGCGGATCCCGAGAGAGGTGTCGACCACGAGGTCGAGGTCGCGCCCGCGCACGTGCCAGACGTTGCAGCGCAGCAGTGGGTGGACGTGCGGTTCGGTGATGTGGGTGACGCCGTCGTCGAGTCGCTCGACGACGAACCACGGATCCGCGACCGGGAGGTCCAGCACGGGCCGAACCTACCGGATACCGTTCGACGCGACCATGGAACCGTCCGCCCACTTCCATCCGCTCCCCCAGGACTGGGCCGAGCAACGCTCCAGCTTGCAGCGCATCGCGACCCACGTCCTCGGCCAGGCGCGTCATCGTCACGACGGGCTGTTCGACCTCGTGCCGCTCCCGGGTGGATTCGGCACCCCGCCGGTCGGAGCGCAGCGTGAACGCGTCCGTAACCTCCTCGGCCAACGGGCCATCGACGAAGCCGTGGTGTCCGTGCCGGATGCGCAGGCCTCGGTCGGGCGCCTTTGGCCCGAGCACTTCGACTTCGGAATCGATCTCGCTGCGCGCCACGGGGTTCGCTGCAACCTCGGCGCCGCCGCGGGCGACGGGTTCAGTGTGGAGCCGTATCTCTACGTCGGGCCATGGGGCGCCGCACGACTCTCCGCGGCGGACGATGGCGCGCAATTCGAACCACTAGCGGCCGTCGTCGACGACGAAGGTCGCGCGATCGGGTAGCTCGGCTGCGGCGATCGTGCTTCGGTCGAGACCCACCTCGAGCCGGTCGGTGGTGCGCACGATGACGGGCACACATTCCGGTCCGCTCGACGTGGAGAAGGCGAGCGCGACACGTCGCGGGTTGGCTGCAAGGTCCGCCAGGTCGTCGATCGTCACCCGCTGGGTGACCCGCGCTCGGCTGGGTGTGGTCATGGTGTCAGTCACGTCATTCGATGCCGGCGTTGATGACTTGCTCGAACGCGTTCGTGTAACCGAACTTGCGAAGCAGGAACGGGGTGATCGCAGGGAACATGTTCGCGATGACCACGAGTGGCCGGACCGGCGGGGTGTTGACGATGACCTCCGACCGGTTCTTCCTGATGCAGTCGATCGTGACGGATGCGACCTTCTCGGGCTTCGAGGATCCGGCGATCCGGGGAGCGTGCACGCCGTTGTCCTCCCACCGGCGGTACATCCCGGCGTCGGTGACGAACCCGGGACAGACCACCGAGAACCCGACCGGAGACTTCTCGTACTCCGAGCGCAGCGCGTGCGTGAACCCGACGAGCCCGTGCTTGCTCGCACAGTACGACGTGCCGTAGGCGACCCCGACCTTGCCCGCACCGGAGGCGATGTTCACCACGTGGCCCCGCTTGCGAGCGAGCATCCCTGGTACGACGGCGCGCGTCAACAGGATCGGCGCTTCGAGATTGATCGCCAGTGTCTCGGTGAAGTCGGAGTCGGGCGCGGTCTCGAAATGCCTGACCCGTTCGATACCCGCATTGTTGACGAGGATGTCGACCGGGCCGAGTTCGGCCTCGGTGTGCTCGATCAGGCGGGCGCGATCTTCTGACCTGACGACATCGCACACGATCGAGATTGCCTTCACGCCGAGGGCATCCATCTCGGAGCGGACCCCCTCGAGTTCGGCCGCCGACCGCGCTGGGAGTGAGAGGTTCACGCCCTCTTCGGCCAGCGCCCGTGCGATGTACACGCCGATGCCGCCTGTGTTGTGAGCGATGAGCGCAACTGGCGCGCTCATCGCTCACAACACAGGAAATTTGTGGGGTCAGTGTCCGGTGTAGACGGCGTCGCGCTTTTCGAGGAACGCGGCGACGCCCTCACGATGGTCGGACGTGCGGAACAGTTCGGCGAGCGTGGAGCTCACCCAGCAGCCCAGTGCGTCCCAGTCGGGATCGAGCGCCTCACGCAGCCCGCGTTTCAGCGCCTGCACGGCGAGCGGTGGATTTGCAGCGACGGTCGCCGCCAGGTCGAGCGCGGCCGGGAGGAGCTCGTCGTGGGGAACCACACGCGACACGAGCCGCAGTGCGAGCGCCTCGGATGCGTCGACGACCCGGCCGGTGAAGAGCAACTCGGCGGCGGCTTCCCGGCCGACGAGTTCGACCAGGCGAGCGAGACCTGCAACATCGCAACACAGGCCACGCTTCACGAACAGCTCACCGAAGCGGGCACGTTCCGACGCCACGCGGATGTCGGCCATCAGTGCCAGCTCCATGCCCCACCCGACAGCGGCGCCATTGACCGCAGCGATGATCGGCACGTCGGTATGCAACAGGACGCCGGCGGCGGGGGTGAGGCGCGGCGTTCGGTCGCGACTGGTCAACTCGCTGCTCGCCGCGACCATCACCTGCTTCACGTCGTCGCCCGAGCAGAACGCCGGATCCCGACCGGTGATCACGAGGCATCGGGCAGTGGTGTTCCCGACGGCGTCGGCCAACTCGTCGTAGGTCGTGAACGTCAGTGCGTTGCGCGCCTCGGGACGATTGATGGTGATGACGCCGACGTGGTCGCGTTCGTCGTACTCGATCTCGGTGTACATGGCGTCCAGCTTCTCACGTCGAGCGGTTCTTGCTCATCGATCACCCGGCTCTCACCTGGTTCTGACCCTTGGGGCGCAGCATGATCGCCATGGACATGCCCCTGACTCCTCCCACTGTCCCACCAGTTGCCCCACCCATCGCTGCCAACGGCGTCGTCGAACCTCCCCACGTCGACACCGCCGCGGACAGCTGGACGCCGCCGTCCCCGCCGGTCGCCAGCGGACCCTCGCGACCGCGGGGACGTGCGCGCTTCGGTGCGGGCATCGTCGTGGGCGCCGCGGTGACGGCCGCGGCCCTCGGCGGCTATGTCGTCGGACAGGGCAACGACGACGCCCCGGCGGCAGCGTCGGTTCCGGGTGTCGCAGCGCAGACCGTCTCGGTCGAGAGTGGATCGATCGCGAGTCTCGTGCATGCCGCTCGCCCGTCGATCGTGTCGGTGCACCAGACGGTGACGCAGTCGGCTCCGACCGGCGGCCGGCTCCAGGGCACCGCGGCCGGCACCGGCTTCGTGCTGAGCGCCGACGGGTACATCGTCACCAACAACCACGTCGTGGCCGAAGGCGACGACACCACGATCACGTTCTCCGACGGCTCCGAGGAATCCGCCACCATCGTGGCGGCCGACCCGACCCGTGACCTCGCCGTCCTCAAAGTCGAGCGCACCGACCTGCAGCCGCTCGCCGTCGGCAATTCCGACGACCTCCAGCTCGGCGACCAGCTCATCGCTGTCGGGTACGCGCTCGACCTCACCGGCGAACCGTCGGTCACCGCCGGCATTCTCTCGGCGAAGGACCGCACGATCACCGAGGAGAACGGCGAGCAGCTGGTCAATCTCCTCCAGACCGACACCGCGATCAACCCCGGCAACTCCGGTGGGCCGCTGCTCAACGGCCGCGGCGAAGTCGTCGGCATCAACACGGCGATCGCAGGGCAGGCGCAGAACATCGGCTTCGCGATCGCCATCACCCCGGTGATGGACGTGATCGGTTCGCTGCAGTCCGGCACCGTGCCCGACCGGGCGCTGATGGGCGTCACCACACAGCCGGCCGGTGACGGCCGGGGCGTCGAAATCGTCGAGATCGCGCCGGGTTCGGGTGCTGACGACAGCGACCTGGAGGTCGGCGATGTCGTGATTGCCGTCGATGGCGACGAGATCGACGAGCCCGCCGACCTCGGTGTGGCCATCGCCAAGCAGCAGCCCGGCGACGATGTCACCGTGACCATCGAGCGCAACGGTCGGACCTCCGAGATCACCGTCACCCTCGGTAAGAAGCCCACCTGATCCCAACCAGACTCCGAAAGATGCGCTGGAATGTGCGTCCGGTGCACAATCCAGCGCACATTTCGGGCTGCATTCGGGTCAGGCGGCGGGGAGCGAGGCGAGGAATTCGGCTCGCGTCGGGGGACCGAGTGAGGGCTCGGGCGGACGCTGATCCTTGGTCTGGAGCACGGCGAACACACGGGCGCCGAAGTCGGTGTCGGTCAGCAGTGCGTCGGGCGGCGACAGGAGATTGAGGTTGCGTACGAATGCGCGCAGCACGACTTGGTCGGATCGCAACGCCGGCGCCAGCCCGTCGCGGAGCACCGATCGTGTGAACGCTCGAGGGTCGGACGCATCCCCATAGGGGTCCTCGCCGGCGAGAATCGCAGCGCTGACCCGTCGGGCTTCGCGATCCTGCTCGACCGAACTGCGGTACCACGGGTGTATCTCGGCTCGCAGAGCGTCGTCGTAGGCGACCGCAACAGCGCGAGGGTCATCGGGATGATCGGCGATCGCCGACGTCAGGAGCTGAGCACTCCAGTAGGCGGTGCTGCAACCCCGCCCGTAGAGCGGGTTCGTGCACACGACGGCATCACCGATCGGGACGAGACCGGTCACGACAGGCTCGCCGTCGACCACGTAGTCACTCCACTTGTTGAGGAGGCCCGCCATCAGGTGGACACTCGACGTGATCGGTTCGGCCCGGCCATCGAGCCACGGTGCGGTCGCCGGGAGCGTGCGCGCCGCCTCGTCGAACGTGACTGGATCGCTGAGGCGGCGACGTAGTTCGTCGTCGTCGGACGGCACGGCGAGTGTCACCGAGAACGTGCGGTTGTCGCCCATGAACGTGCCGTACTTGACGTAGCCGAGGTCGCCGCCGATCGGGCCGGTTCGGGGCGGAAGGTCGGCGTCGGGCAGCAGCCGGTAGAAACGGCTGGCGTAGACGATCCCGGTGTCCTCGACCGTCTCGGTGACCGGCGGTGCCCCGATGGCCTCCAGCCATTCCGCCACCGCGCTCCGGCGACCGTTTGCCGCAACCACCAGATCCCCCTCGATCTCCCTTCCGTCATCGAGCCGCACCCCCGCAATCACCGGCCTCGTCACCCCCTCAACCCCGAAATGTGCGCTGGAATGTGCACCTGGCGCACCTGCGGGCGCATTTTTCGGGGTTGAGGGGGTGGGGGTGGCGAGGAGGGCGACGGCGGGGTGGCCGGTGAGGATGGTGACGCCCGGCTGGGCGAGGGCGGCGCGGCGCAGGACCCACTCGAAGGTGGTGCGCCGGCAGGCGATCATCACGAGATCGTCGTCGCCGGGCTCGGGCGTGAACTCCATTCCGGGTGGCAAACCGTCGCCGAAGCGCATCTCGGTGGCCCCTTCGGCGAGTAGCGCGTCGAGGATGTCGGGCTGATGGTCGCGCAGCAGGTTGCGCAGGCGCGCCAGAAAGGCGTGACTGTGGCGGACCTGCGGTGCGCCGCGTCGATCCCACTCGAAGGCCTCGTCGGCGGTCTCCGGCATCGGCGTGTCGTCACGCTCGACGACCGTCACCTCGTGGCCCGCCCGTCCGAGTTGGAGCGCTGACGCGAGGCCGGCAACACCGCCACCGACCACCACGACCCTCACGGGCGGAACTCCAGGCCCTCGAAATCGCCGCTGCTGCGCCAGGCGTCGATGTAGCTGAAGTACGCGACCGGACCCTCCGGATACCCCATGGAGTTGAGCGTTCCGCGCCGACCCGCCGGTCGACCCTCGTTGTTGTAGTAGCCCGGGGTGCAGTCGGGTGAACTCGTCAACCGCGCGACGGCACCGTTCTCGAGTCGCTCGACCCATGCCTGTTCGGCCTCGGCCGTGACCTCGACCTGCGTCGCTCCGACCTCGAGCGCGTGGTCGATGATCATCGCGATCGTCTGACCTGCCTCGGTCAGGTTGTGCGGGATGTTCGAGATGAGGTTCGCTCCCTGGGTCGGGCCGACGATGAACATGTTGGGAAAGCCGTGGACGTGGATGCCGTGCAACGACTGCATCCCGTCGGCCCAGTGTTGCGACAACTTCTCGCGGTCACGCCCGACCGCGTCGAAGCCGGCCCGCCGGGCGTACTCGGTGCCGACCTCGAAGCCCGATGCGTAGATCAGGCAGTCGAGTTCGTAGTGCTCACCGTTGGCCCACACGCCCTTTTCGTCGATGCGCTCCACCCCCTTGCCGTCGGTGTCGATCAGGTGGGTGCCCGCTTGGTTGTAGGCGTCGAGGTACTCGTCGTGAAAGCACGGCCGCTTGCACAGCTGGCGGTACCAGGGCTTGAGCGCCTCGGCGGTCACCCGATCGGTCACCAGCGCATCCACACGGGCGCGGATCTCGGTCATCTTCTCGTCGTCGGAGTCCTCGTACGCCTTGATGAACGTCTCGCGCGTGAGCTCGCCGCCGCTCGCCAGCACTTTGTCGCGGATGCGCTTGCTGATGTCGGTCCAGCCGTCCATCACCAGGTCTTCGTCGGTGAATCCGCCGGTCTGCAGTGTGGTGAAGTTGATCAACCACTCGGCCTGCCAGCCCGGCTCGAGCGTGCGGAACCAGTCGGGATCGATGGGGTGGTTGTTGCGCACGTCGATCGACGACGGCGTGCGCTGGAACACGTACAGCTCGCCACAGGCGCGTGCGAGATGGGGGATGCACTGCACGGCGGTGGCCCCGGTGCCGATGATGCCGACGCGCTTGTCGGCGAGCTTGTCGAGCGGCGCTCCCGCCGGATCGCCGCCGGTGTAGGCGTAGTCCCATCGACTGGTGTGGAAGCTGTGGCCCTGGTAGGTCTCGATCCCGGGGATGCCCGGCAGCTTCGGACGGTGCAGCGGGCCGGTTCCCATCGCCACGAACTTCGCCCGCATCTCGTCGCCGCGGTTGGTGCGGATGATCCACTGGTCGGCATCGTCGTCCCAGTCGAGCCCGGTCACCTCGGTCGACAGGCAGGCGTTGTCGTACAGGCCGAAGTGGTTCGCGATTCGACGGCAGTGGTCGAGAATCTCGGGGGCATGCGTGTACTTCTCGGTCGGCATGTGCCCGGTCTCCTCCAGCAGCGGGAGGTAGACGAACGCAGCCGTGTCGCACTGGGCGCCCGGATAGCGGTTCCAGTACCAGGTGCCGCCGAAGTCGCCGCCCTTCTCGATGATCCGCACGTCGTCGATCCCGGCCTGCTTCAGACGGGCACCGGTGACCAGCCCGGCGAATCCACCACCGATGAAGGCCACCGTGACGTCGTCGAAGAGCGGCTCGCGGGGCGTCGGGGCGATGTACGGGTCATCCAGGTAGTGAGCGAACTGGCCCACCGGCTCGACGTACTGGTCGCTGCCGTCGGCCCGCAGTCGCTTGTCACGTTCGGCTCGGTACTTCGCCCGCAAGGCGTCGTGGTCGATCTCCGTCGTCGTCATGCTTGCACCGTACAAACAACACCTCGTCGCGATTGGGGTCAGACCCAATCGCGAGTGTGGGAGAGTATGGGAGTGCAGGTTGCATTGGCGCTGTCGCCAGGGGTGTCGGCTGACGAGTGCGAGGCGTTCACACTCGTGTTCGAGCAACTCGCCGACACCGAGCTGATCGGAGTCGGCGCACGCCTCGGCCACGTCGACGGGCCGGCGGGCGGCCACAACATCGACGCGCTGTTCGACGAGGTGCAGCACCCTGACATCGTGCTGGTCCCGGGCGGCCTCGGATGCGCACGGACCGCTCGCGACGAACGGTTCCTCGCCTGGCTACACGCCGTCGCGCCACGCTGCCACTGGATGGCAGCCAGCTCGACCGGCACCGTCGTGGTCGCGGCCGCCGGACTCCTCGGCGAACGCGAGGCGGCCACGCACTGGCTCGCGTCGGCGATGCTCGAGTCGTACGGATCGACGGCATCGAGCGAGCGGATCGTCGAGGTGGGCAACATCATCACCTGCGAAGGTCAGATCACAGCGATGCACGTCGCGCTCCTCGTCACGTTGCGGACCGCCGGGCCCGAGGCGGTTGCCCAGGTCAGAGCCGGTCTGGCCCGGCGACATGCGCCACCGCAGAACGGTCGTACGCCCTGGCGACGATGGCGAACCGAGCGCAACGGCCGTCGGAGCGGCCCCGCCAAGCCCCGCAATCCCGAACTCACCGCCCCTGACGTGATCGAGTTCGAACCCCTCACCCGTCTGCGCTGAAATTGATGCCCTGAAGATGTGACTGTCGGCCGTGGACACGGCGGGGTCGCATTCGGACAATGGGGACATGATCCATGACACCCCCGTGACGCCCGTACGGCTCGACACGATCGTGCACCGGTTCAGAGCGCGTGCTGTCGGCCAGCCCCGACGTACCGCGATGCGCCATGTCGTCAATGGCCGCTGGACGACGATCTCGTGGGCCGACTATGCGACTGCGGTCGAACAGGCCGCTGTCGGGCTGATGGCGCTCGGCGTGGAGCCGGGAGATCGCGTGGCGCTGCTCGCGTCGAACCGTCCCGAGTGGCACATCGCCGATCTTGCGATCATGTCGGCCGGGGCGGTGACCGTACCCGTGTACCCCACGAGCTCGTCGTCGCAGGTCGAGTACGTCCTCGCCAATTCCGACGCCCGCGTCTGCTTCGTCGATGACACCGAACAACTCGCCAAGGTCCTGCTCCATCTCCCGAACCTGCCGGCGCTGGAACGGATCGTCTCGTTCGGCGACGCGGCAGGACTCGATCGGGCCGGGCTGCTGATCACCCTCGATGACCTCCGGGCCGGCTTCGGCGCGACGGCTCCACTCGACGTACGTGTCGACGCGCTGTCGGCCGACGACCTCGCCACGCTCGTGTACACGAGCGGCACCACCGGCCCTCCCAAGGGGGTGTGCATCACCCACCGCAACATCACCTGGACGCTCGACTCCGCCGACTCGATCCTCCACCTCACGCCGGATGATCGATTGCTCTCGTACCTGCCGTTGAGTCACATCGCCGAGCGCGCCACCAGTCACTTCGGTGTCATCCAGGCGGGCGGGGAGACCTGGTTCGCCCGGAGCCTGGCGACGGTGGCTGATGATCTGCGTGCCTGTCGACCGACGATCTTCATGGCGGTGCCTCGGGTGTGGCAGAAGCTCCACGACGTCATCATCGACGAACTCGACGCACTGCCCGTCCATCTCGGAGGACCGCTCGATCGCCTCATCACCGCCGACACCGATCCGACCAGACCGCGATGGTCGACGAAGGGTCTGGCCACTCACGCTGCGACATTCGCGGCGAACCAGACGATCGGACGTGCCGTTCGGCGCAAGCTCGGACTCGATCAGGCCCGCCTCCTCGTGTCGGCTGCTGCACCGATCCACCCGGATCTCGTGCGGTGGTTCCACGGCATCGGGCTCCCGATCGCCGAGGTGTACGGCCAGACCGAGGATTGCGGGCCGGCGACCATCAATCCGCCCGATGCCATTCGCATCGGTTCGGTCGGTCGAGCGATCCCGGGCCTCGAAATCCGTGTGGCGAGCGACGGCGAACTCCTCGTGCGTGGCGGCAGCGTCTGTTCGGGCTATTTCGAGATGCCCGACGCCACCGCCGAATTGATCGACGATGCCGGATGGATGACGACGGGCGACCTCGGCCGAATCGACGACGATGGCTACATCTGGCTCACGGGTCGCAAGAAGGACCTCATCATCAACGCTGCCGGCAAGAACATCGCGCCGTCGGAGATCGAGGCTCGGATGTCGATGGAGAAGCTCGTCGGTCAGGTCGTCGTGATCGGCGATGGTCGGCGCTACCTCACGGCGTTGTTGACGCTCGACGCCGATGCGGCCGCGGAGTGGGCCGAACATCACGGCGCCTCCGATGACATCGCCGACCTGATCCACGACGCCCGCATCCGCGACGAGATCGACGCCGCCGTCGATCGGGTCAATCGTGAGCACGCACCCGTCGAACAGATCAAGTACTGGCGTCTGCTCCCGACGCCGCTGACCGTCGAAGGCGGTGAGCTGACGCCGACCTACAAGGTCAAGCGGGCAGTGGTCGCCGAGCGTTACGCCGACCTCGTCGAGACGATGTACGTGACCTGAATGAGACGCGGGGTGTAGGAAAGGGGGATGATTCGTCACGTCGTCGTGTTGCGCTGGAACGACACCGTCACCGAGGCACACGTCACTGCGATGTCTGCTGGACTCGATGCGTTGAAGGCAGTGATTCCGGAGATCGCGGCCTACCACCACGGGCCCGATCTGCAGCTCGCGCCGACCAACTTCGACTACTCCATCGTCGGCGACTTCGCGTCGGTCGAGGCGTACATCTCGTACCGCGACCACCCCGAACACCGACAGTTCATCGCCGACCACATCACGGGTCGGGTTGCCGATCGGGCCGCGGTGCAGTTCGAGTTCTGACGTGCAACCGGCGCGGTGGACGCGGAGTCCGGCGGGTTCCGCCGGAGTTGATGGCGCCAGAAGCCCAGTACGCCGAGCCCGACGGGGATGATCAGCAGCCAGGTGAGGATGCGGAAGATCAGGATGGCGGCGGTGATCTGGTTGACCCACTCCTCGCCGGCGGCCGCGGTCAGCATGCCGATGTAGGCGATCTCACTGACCCCGGCGTCGCCGGCCGTGATCGGGAACACGGTCAACCCCTGCACCAGGGCGAACACGACGAACACCTGCGTCCACGGCAACACGTCGTCGTCGACGCCGATGAAACGCAGCGTCATCAGCAGGAGCGCGAACTTGGTGACGGCGGTCAACATCGTCGCCCAGCTCGCCACGAGCCACCGGTCGTGCAACGTCTGCACCGCAGCGGCACGAGCGGCGACCATCCGCGTGGTGAGATCGGCAGGTTCGGGCTTGCGCAACATCCGCAGCACCCGGGCCCAGATCGGTTCGATCAGCCGGCCCGCCTGCTCGGTCCGCTTCTCCGAGCCGAGCACCACCGCGAGCACTGCCACGCCGAGCCCGACGAGCAGACAGATCACCACGACCGTGCGCAATGTCCCGCTGATCGGGGCGTCGGAGATCAACAACCCGATCGCCGCGATGATCGGGAGTGCGAGCTTCACGCCGATCGAGAAGATGCCACCGGCAGCGACTGCCAGCGTGGCCTCACCAGTCGTGCGTCCCCACGAGGTCAGCATCTGATAGCGGATCGGCAGGTCGCTCGGCCCCGGCACGACCGAGGTGATCGCCGCCGGCCCGAGGAAGGCGACCACGCCGTGACGCACCGCCAGACCCGGCACGAGCGACGCCGTGAGCAGGCCCTGCGCCCCGATCCACAGCAGCCACATGCTGGCGAGCGACAGCAGCTCCGCATCGTTCAGTGACGCCACTGCGGTGCGGATCTCGGTGACGTCGAGGTCGTCGAACGTCGTCGCCAGAATCCAGAACGACAGCGCGAGCGCACCGACGACGAAGACGATCCGGAACGCGATCTTGCCGATGCTGCGCTCGGGTGCCTCGGGCAACGAATCGCTGTCGGGAATCGCTCCGGCGTCGGGGTCAGTCATGGCTGTCACCGATATTGGCGCGCACGAGTGCGACGACATGTGACCGTGCCGCGAGTATGGGGCCGAGGAGTCCGGCCCGGTCGCGCACGCGGAGCATGCCGACCAGCGTCCGGAATTGTCGAAGCAGCGGTGCCCACACGACAAGGGCGACGAGCCCACCGACGGCGACTGCCACCGTGTAACCGACTGCCGACCATCCGTCACCGAGCCAGGCCCCGGCGATGATCCACGTGAGGAGCATGGTGACGAGACCGAGCAGCAGCCGGACCGTCCCCTTCGTGGCGGTCGATCGCACGAGCCCGGTCCCGATCGTGATGACGAGGAGTGCCGGCAGGTGGATGATCGTCGCGGCCACGACGATCGAGCCGCCGAACAGCACGATCAGGATCGAGGGCACCACCCGCGCGGCCGGCACGTGTTCCGGACGGAGTTGATCGTCGGTGATGCCGGCGAGCTGCAGTCGTGTCGCGAACGTGCGGTACGCATCGACGATCGCTTGTCGAGCCTCGGCGGGCGCGGTCGCCAACCGGCGAGCGACGATCTCGGTGTCGACGAACGACGGACGGCGATCGTCGCACCGCTCGATCCGCGCCGCCGCCCGGAGCACCTCGCGCTCCTCGACATCGGCGAAACCGGGTGACACCGCTTGCAGCGATGCCGTGATCTGAGTGGTCAGCGCCCGAGCGTCGTCGTGGTGTGGCTCACCGTCGGGTCCGAGCCCGCGTCCGACGAAGTCGACGACCGGGATCGGCTCACCGAACATCACCGCTACACGGCTACGCGTTTCGATCTTGCTCTCGTACGCCATGCCGATCGGAACGATGACGACGTCGGGAGCGATCGGAATGGCACCGAGCGCGATTCGCGCCGCACCCGACTTGACCCGATCGAGACCGGCGCGGTCACCCGTGGTTCCCTCGGGGAAGATCGCCACAGTCGCACCCTGCGCCAACTCCCGGTGGCATGCCTCGAACACCGAGGCGTTGTTGCTGACGCGGTCGCCGTCCCGCGGCGATACACGGGGAGCACCCCGGCCAGACCGAGGAACGGTCGGGCGATCACCGCCTTCCACAGTGCCGCCTTGGCGAGGAAGCGTGGCAGGCGACCGAGTACGGCGGCGACCACCACCGGGTCGACGAAGCCGTTGCCGTGGTTCGCCACCACGAGGACCGGTCGGTCGGACGGGAACCGTTCGCGCCAGGCCACGTCGACCGAGCGGTGAAAGCCGAGTACGAGCCCACGGGCGAGCATCCCGAACGTTCGATCGGTGAACCGCCGGAACATGCGCGGAGCGTGCTCGGGGTCCGCGGCGGCGTAGGCGCTGTCGACCCAGGCGAGCGCAAGCACGGCCGTGAGTGCATGCCAGAGCGCGTGTGGCTGAAACAGCGAATCGGTGTCGCACAGCGCACTGTCGGGCGTACCGAATGCCCACATCGCGACGGCAACGACGCCGAGCACGAGCACAGCCGGCGACCACACGCCGGCGAGGCCCCGGCGTCGCGCTGCCGCCGACGTCGTCACGATCACCACGACGGCCACCGCAACCGTGGCGTTCGTGGCTCCCGGAGCCACGGTCCACAGCACGCTCGCCGTCACCAACCCGACGACGAGGCCGATGATCGAGCCGCGATCGGCTGTTCCGACGAGGCGACCGGCATGCCAACCGGCGATGAACCCGAGCGCGCCGATCAACGCCACGTCGTGGAGGAACTGCGACAGGTCGCCGGCCGATCCGTGGAACAGCACGCTGCCCGCGCCCTCGGCGGCGACGACCGCGGCCAGCGCGTACACGGTCGTTGGCAGCCGGTGGCGAACGACCTGCACCGCCAGCACCACGCCGGCCACGCCGTACGTGAGCGAACTCCACGCGTTGACGTCCTGTTCGAGGAACCACTCGTCGCGAACCTCGCAGTCGGCGGTGCCTGACATGAACGGTCGGCTCAGATCGATGTCGGCGAGCTGATGCCCGTCGACCACGCCGCGCGCAGCGTGTCACGGCGCCGCTCGACATCGAGGAACTGAGCGATCATGCCGCCGACCGCCAACACCAAGTAGATCGCATACCACCACCAATCGTCGGCGAGCACTTTCGTCGTCTGCGCCGAATCGAAGTCGCCGACGTCGGTGACACCGAAGACGAGCATGAGTCCGGCCACGATGGTCGACGCGCCAGCCATGCCCGTGAGGACCGTGAGCAGCGCCATGGGCAGGTCGGCGACGAGCGCCACGAAGGCCAGCACCAGGGCCAACGCCAGGCCCGAGAGCACGATCACCCACGTCCACGTGACGCCCAGCGCGACCATCACCGACGTACCGAGAGCGAAGCCGATCGCCAGCATGCCGAGGACGACTGCCACCTCGTAGTAGAGGTAGGCAAGCGCGCCGAACACGACGGCGAGAACGATGCCGACGACCCAGCCGAGCGCGGAGCCGAGGAATCCGTCGGCGCCCGACACGATGCCGGCACCGAGCATGAAGCCGGCGAACGCCCCCCACAGCGGGATGATGATCCGCATGGCGAGGTAGCCCCGGAAACAGAAGACCGTTCCGGTGAGGATGGCGATGACTCCCACGGCGATGTCGCTCATCGTCCCACTCTTGCAGAGCGTCGTTGATGGCTGTGCGACCCCGATGATGCGAGAATTGGGACATGACCGCCACGAACATGCCCATGGGCCCTCCGACCGTGCTGCTGTGCACCGACGGCTCGGACCTCGCGCTCACGGCGATCCGCCAGGGCCTGGCCCTGCTCACCACGCCGGGCCGGATCGTTCTGTTGACGGTGGCGCCGCCGATCGACCCGACGCTCGTGACCGGGACGGGTTTTGCGGGCGGCGTGATGTCGTTCGACGAGAAGAACGAACTGGTCGAGGCGCAGCGCGACGCGGCGCAGATCACGCTCGACGAGACGGTGTCGGAACTGGGTCTTGCCGACATCGAGACGCTGGTGAAGTACGGCGATGCCGGCCGCGTGATCTGTGACGTGGCGGCCTCGCTTCCCGCGCACGTGGTCGTGTTGGGCACCCACGGCCGTCGCGGTCTGCGACGCGCCGTGATGGGATCGACGTCCGATCACGTGGTTCGCCACGCCGTCTGCCCGGTTCTCGTCCAGCAGGCGCAGGACTGATCCGGCCGCACGGCGCCTGCGCTACATTGCCCCCGACCCCCAGACGCAAGGAGATCCCATGCCCAACGGCAAGCCCAACATCCTGATCATCTGGGGTGACGACATCGGGATCAGCAATCTGAGTTGCTACTCCGATGGGCTGATGGGATACCGGACCCCCAACATCGACCGCATCGCCGCCGAAGGTGTCCGTTTCACCGACTACTACGGCGAGCAGAGCTGCACGGCCGGCCGGGCGGCCTTCATCACAGGACAGAACCCGTATCGAACCGGTCTCACCAAGGTCGGCTTCCCGGGCGCCGACATCGGCCTGCGCGCCGAGGACCCCACGATCGCCACGGCGCTCAAGGCCCAGGGATACGCCACGGGGCAGTTCGGCAAGAACCACCTCGGCGACAAGGACGAGTTCCTGCCGACCATGCACGGCTTCGACGAGTTCTTCGGCAACCTCTACCACCTCAACGCGGAGGAGGAGCCGGAGCACGAGGACTATCCGACCCAGGCCGACTTCCCGAACTTCCGTACGGCGTTCGGGCCCCGCGGCGTCATCCACTCGTGGGCCAACGGTGATGGCACCCAGCGCATCGAGGACACCGGCCCGCTCACCCGTGAGCGGATGAAGACCATCGACGAGGAGGTCCTCCCGGAGGCGCTGCGGTTCATGGGCGACGCGAGGCCAGAACGACACGCCGTTCTTCGTGTGGTTCAACACCACCCACATGCACTTCCGCACCCACGTCAAGGACGGCAGTCGCGGCAAGGCAGGTCGCTGGCAGTCGGTGTACCACGACGTGATGTGCGACCACGACGAACTCGTGGGACAGATCCTCGCCTTCCTCGACGAGCAGGGCCTGGCGGACGACACGATCGTGGTGTACTCCACCGACAACGGGCCGCACATCAACACGTGGCCCGACGGCGGCATGACCCCGTTCCGCAACGAGAAGAACTCGAACTGGGAGGGTGCGTACCGGGTTCCCGCGATGGTGCGCTGGCCGAACCACATCCCGGCCGGTGAGATTCGCAACGGCATCGTGAGCCACAACGACTGGTTCGTCACCTTGCTGTCCGCAGCGGGTGATCCCGACATCAAGGAGGAACTGAAGGCGGGCCGAGACCTGAACGGCACGACCTACAAGGTCCACCTCGACGGCCACGACCAACTCGACTATCTCACCGGCGTGACCGACGAGGGCCCGCGCCAGCACTTCTTCTACGTGTCCGACGACGGCGATCTCACGGCGCTGCGCTACGACAACTGGAAGATCGTGTTCCTGGAGCAGCGCGCGCAGGGAACCCTGCAGGTGTGGCTCGAGCCGTTCACCGAGCTGCGCATCCCGAAGATCTTCAACCTGCGTACCGACCCGTACGAACGGGCCGACATCACGTCGAACACCTACTACGACTGGATGATCGACCGGGCATGGGTGTTGGTGCCGGCGCAGATGTTCGTGGCGAACATGGTGGCCACCCTGGTCGAGTTCCCGCCGCGGCAGGAGCCGGCCAGCTTCAACGTCGAGAAGGTGCTCGCCAAGCTGCAGGCCGGGGCCGCCAGCCGGTGATCCTGAACCGATGATCACGGTCCCCGCGGGCACGTTCCGCATGGGCTCCGACGACCACTACCCGGAGGAGGCGCCGGCCCACCTCGTGCACGTCGAGGCATTCTCGATCAGCGCGACGACCGTCACCAACGAACAGTTCGCGGCGTTCGTCGACGCCACCGGCTACCTCACCGTCGCTGAGCGGCCGCTCGATCCAGCCGACTACCCGGGCGCACCGAAGGAGAACCTCGTTGCGGGCTCGCTCGTGTTCACGATGACGCCGGGACCCGTCGACCTGCGCCACCTCAGCCAGTGGTGGACGTGGACGCCGGGAGCGTCGTGGCGCCGCCCCGAGGGCCTGCGGTCGTCGATCGACGACCGGCTCGACCACCCGGTCGTTCACGTCGCGTTCGAGGACGCTGAGGCGTATGCAGCCTGGGCAGGGGAGGAGCTGCCGACCGAGGCCGAGTGGGAGTACGCCGCGCGCGGCGGTGCCGACGGCCGCGCCTTCGTCTGGGGCGAGGAGGCGGTTCCCGACGGGCGGTATCTCGCCAACTTCTGGCAGGGCGACTTCCCATGGCGCAACAACGAGGCCGACGGCTTCACCGGCACCGCGCCGGTCGGCTCGTTCGCGCCGAACGGATTCGGGCTGTACGACATGGCCGGCAACGTCTGGGAGTGGACCACCGACTGGTACTCGTCGCGGCACCCGTCCGACGTCGACAAGCCGTGTTGCGTGCCGACGAACCCCCGCGGTCCCGAGGTGGAGTCGAGCTTCGACCCCGAGCAACCGCAGTTCCGCATCCCGCGCAAGGTCATCAAGGGTGGTTCGTTCCTCTGCGCCGACAACTACTGTCAGCGCTATCGACCCGCGGCCCGACGCCCCCAGATGATCGACACCGGCATGAGCCACATCGGTTTTCGCACCATCCGCAGACGACAATCGGGGGAGAGCAATGACCACACCAACTGACGACCCGTTGCCGTCGTGGCGGCCCGGCGCTGCGAAGACAGCGCTCGTCGACTTCCTCGCCGCCGCCAGGGATGTTCCCGTCGCCGAGCGCGTCGCGATGTTCGACAACGACGGGACGCTGTGGTGCGAGAAGCCGCAGTACCTCCAACTGCTGTTCATGCTCGACCAGCTCCAGCGGGCAGCTGCCGCCGATCCGTCGATCGCGACGCGCCCGGAGTTCCGTGCGTTGATCGAGCGTGATCACGCCGCGCAGGCCGAGTTGGGGTTGGAACGGATCGCGCTGGCGCTGGTGCAGCTGACCCTCGGTCTCGGACCAGAGGAGTTCGATGGTCGAATTCGGAGGTTCTTCGAGGGGGCGGTCCACCCGGAGCGACGAGTTCCCTTTCTCCAGCTGCGGTATCAGCCGATGCTGGAGCTGATCGACGCGCTCCGGGTGGAGTCGTTCAGTGTCTTCATCGTCACGGGTGGTGGGACCGAGTTCGTGCGGGCGATCAGCCAGGACTTCTATGCCGTACCGCCTGAAGGAGTTGTCGGCACGCTCGTCAACTACGAGTTCACGCGCGATGCGCAAGGTCGTCCGCAGCTCGCTCGGTCCGGCGAGATGTTCGGTACGGCCAACGAAGGAGCGGCGAAGGTGGTGAACATCCAGCGCGAACTCGGTCGCCGACCGATCTTCGCCGCGGGCAACTCGGCAGGTGATCGCGAGATGCTCGAGTATGCGCTCGCGTCCGAGGGGCCGTCGATGGCGTTGCTCGTCGATCACGACGACGCAGACCGGGAGTACGCCTACGACGCCGGAGGCGGTGACGGTCGACTTCGACGGCTCGTTCACGGCGTTCGGTCACGACTCGGGCTGGACGGTGGTCAGCATGCGACAGGACTGGGAACAGATCTTCGCCGCTTCGTGATGGTCGGCGAATGCGTCGTGCGAGAATGTCGCCCGTGACCTCGAGGAGTCTGCTGACCGCGACGCGGGGCCACCTCGTCGGCTGGTGGACCGCGAACAAGCCGAGGAGTCGTTCGGAACTGCGATCCGAGATGGTGGCCGGCGTGCCCGGAGCGATCGGCAGCGTGCCCGATGGTATGGCCGCGAGTGTCCTCGTCGGGGTCAACCCCGTGTTCGGGCTCTATGCGTCCTTCGCCGGCCCGATCGCCGGTGGGATCTCGAGTTCCAGCCGGCTGATGGTGGTCACCACCACGAGCGCGGCTGCGCTCGCGGCGGGTTCGGCCGTGTCGAGCGTCGGTCCGGCCGACCGTCCGGGTGCGTTGTTCCTCCTCACCGCAATGGCCGGCATCGTGATGGTGCTGGCCGGTGTCTTCAAACTCGGGCGCTACACGCGGTTCGTCTCGCTGTCGGTGATGACCGGGTTCCTGACCGGTGTTGCAGTGAACATCCTCTTCGGACAGATGGACGATCTCACGGGGACGTCGCCCGAGGGCCAGACGTCGATCGAACGGGGTATCTCGGTACTCCTGCATCCCGGCGATTGGGACCTGCCGACATTGGCCTACGGACTCGCTGCGTTCGTCATCGTCGCGCTGTTGGGCCGCACGAAGCTCAGCTCGTACGCCGCGCTCGTGGCGCTGATCGTGCCGACAATTGTTCTGGCGGTGATCGGCACCGCTGGAGTTGCCACCGTGAACGATGTCGGCGACATTCCCACCGGGATCCCGCTCCCGCAGTTGCCGTCGCCAGGCGATTTCAGTCTGTCGGTGTTGTGGGGAGCCCTCGCCGTCGCAGCGATCGTGCTGGTCCAGGGAACCGGCGTGGGCGAAGCCGCCCCGAACCCGGACGGATCGCGCTCGAACCCGAACCAGGACTTCATCGCCCAGGGTGCCGGGAACATCGCCGCCGGTCTCTTCCAGGGCCAACCCGTCGGGGGATCGGTCAGCCAGACGGCATTGAACGCGAGCGCCGGGGCGCGAGATCGATGGGCGGCGATCTTCTCCGGCATCTGGATGGTGGTCATCCTCGTTGCGTTCTCCGGCGCCGTCGGCAACGTGGTCATGTCGTGCCTTGCAGGGTTGTTGATCTACGCCGCGATGAGCTCGATCCGCTTCGGTCAGATCACGCTGATCTGGCGGTCGGGGATCAACGCCGGACTCGCGCTCGTCGTCACCTTTCTGGCAACGCTGTACCTGCCGATCGCCGCGGCGGTCGGCATCGGCGTGGTCGTGTCGCTGCTGCTGCAGCTGAATCAGGAGCTCGTCGATCTCCGCGTCGTCGAGTTGCGGCGCCGGCCGGACGGGAAGTTCGAGGAACATCCTGCGCCGCCCATCACACCTGACCGGCAGGTGGTGGTCATCGACGTCTATGGCAGCCTGCTCTACGCCGGGGCCCGAACGCTGCAGACGAGGCTGCCCGACCCGTCGGGAGCGACACAGCCCGTGGTCGTTCTCCGGCTTCGCGGCCGCGTGTCGCTCGGCGCCACGTTCGCCGAGGTCGTTGCCGACTATGCGGGTCGGCTTGATCGCGTCGGCGGCCACCTGATCCTCGCGGGTGTGCAGAGCCCTGCGCTCACCAAGATCGAGCGGACCGTGATGGCCAGGGTCGCCGGCACGGTCGAGGTGTTCGAGGCATCCACGGTCATCGGTGAGTCGACGAACCTCGCCATCGATGCCGGGATGCGATGGCTCGACGAGCACCCGAGCCGTGATACGACCACCCTCGCCGAAAGCGACGACGGCGCCACGCCCGACGCACCGTCGGACGTGACGCCGTGACGTCAGTGAGTTCTCAGCTCAGGAGCCGATGACCTTCGCCTTCGCCGAGGCGTACTCGGCGTCGTCGATCTTGCCACTCGAGTGGAGATCGGCGAGCTTGGCGAGCTGGTCGGCCTCGCTCGTGCCGGCGGCGCCACCCGTGGTGGAGCGGATGTAGTCCTGCATCGCCTCGTTCTGCTTCTTGGCGGCGGCCACTTGGCGTTCGCCCATGCCGCCACCGCGGACGATGAGGTAGAGGAAGATGCCGAGGAACGGCAGGAAGATGATGAAGATCGACCAGATGGCCTTGGCCGCTCCGCCCATGTCGTCGCTGCGGATGATGTCTCCGAAGATCGTGAAGATCAGCATGATCCACACGAAGAACAGGAAGAACCAAATGAGTGACCAGAGCACCTGGCCGGTGCCGAATTCAGCTGCGAGTAGCAATTGTCTGACCTTTCTGTCAGTCGTTTCGTCGGACCAACCTTGATCCGAGCAGGCTCATCTTGTCGGAGCGCCCGATCAATATCAACCATCCTCCGCCGACGTTGTACTATCAGCCCGGTCATTCCGACCGACGCCACGCTCACCACTGGAGAACAACATGCCACTCGGCCCCATCGAGGTGCTCGTCATCAACTTCCCGGGGAACCAGTTCTCCGGCGAGATCATCCCCGAGCTGGAGCGACTCGTCGACAACGACACCATCTCCATCGTCGACGGGATCCTCGTGCGCAAGGATGAGAACGGCGACGTCACGTTCACCGAGTTCGAGGAGATGGGTGGAAACGCCGAAGCGACCGCACTCGCCAACGTGATGAACCAGCTCGAGGCACTCATCTCCGACGACGACATCATGGCGTTCGCCGACACGCTCGAGCCGAACAGCTCCGAGGCGATCCTCGTGTTCGAACACACCTGGGCGCGCCCGTTCCGCGACGCGATCGTCAACTCCGGTGGAGTGCTCGCGAACAACTTCCGCGTCCCCGGCCTCGTCGTCGACGAACTGCTCGCCGAGCTCGCTGCGCTCGACGAATCCTGATCCGGATCACCCCCGAACACACCGACCCGCGAACACATCCAACCGGGAACACACAAGAAGGAGAAGCTGACATGCCACGAGGACGCAGAGGACGACCGGGACTCGTCGGAACGATGGCCCGCACTGCGGTCATCGCCGGCACCGCCACCGCGGTGGTGGGCCACTCGCAGAACAAGCAGGCCGCCAAGCAGCAGTCTGCAGCCGAGGCCCAGGCAGCCCAGCAGGCCGCCTTCGACTCCCAGGCCCAGGTGGCCGACATGCAGGCGCAGATGGATGCCATGCAGGCCCAGACAGGCCGCCCCGCCGCCACCGCCCGTCGCCGCACCTGCTGCGGCACCGGCCGATTCGCTGATGGACGAGCTCGGCAAGCTCGCCGACCTCAAGGCCGCCGGCGTGCTCAGCGATGAGGAGTTCGCGGCTGCCAAAGCCAAGCTGCTGGCGTGAGCCTCGTCGTCGCTGACACCGTTCGGACGGTTCCGCGACGATGACCGACTACGTCGCGGCGATCATCGCGGTCGCCGTCACGGTTTTCGCCGTCTTCTCGAAGCGCCTGAGTCGTTCCGTTCTCACGGGGACGATCGCCTTCACTGCGTTGGGGTTGCTCGTCGGCCCCGAGGCCTTCGACCTGGTCGACTTCAGCGGCCTGCTCGGTGAGCCCGAGTTCGTGTCGCTCGTGCTCACGGGCACGCTCGTGCTGGTGTTGTTCACCGACGCGAGCGCGATCAACGCGTCGAACTGGCGTGACGACATCGTCCCGGCGCGCCTGCTCGGCATCGGACTCCCTCTTGCCATCGTGTTCGGTTGGGCAGCGGCGCTCGTCGTGCTCGGCGACCTCGAGATCTGGGAGGCCGCCGTGCTCGGCGCGATGCTCGCACCAACCGACGCGGCCCTCGGTAAGGCGGTGGTCTCGAATCCACGGGTACCACTGCGAATCCGACAGGCACTCAACATCGAGAGCGGGCTCAACGACGGTATCGCCCTGCCGCTCTTCATCGTGTTCCTGGAGGCTGCACAGGCTGCGGAGTCGTCGCTCAGCGTTGCCGACGCCGTGACCGAACTCGTCGAGCAGGTCGGAATCGCCGTGGCGGTCGGCGTCGTCGTCGGCGTGGTCGGCGCCCGCGCCATCCGGTGGGGTCGGACGTCGGGGTCCGCAAGCTCGTACTGGTTGCAGGTCGGACTGCTGTCGTTGGCGATAGCGGCCTACGGCATTGCGACGCCGCTCGGTGGCTCTGGATTCATCGCCGCCTGGGTTGCGGGAGCGCTCTTCGGGCGGACCAACCGTGCCGCCCACGACGTCGACGAGTCGCTCCCGGTGTTCGCCGAGACCGCGGGCGACGTGTTGACCATGATCAGCTTCTTCGTTCTGGGCATCTACCTCGGCCCCGTGCTGGTCAACGTCACCTGGCAGATCGTGCTGTACGGCGTGCTGAGCCTCGTCGTCGTGCGATTCGCCGCTGTAGCGATCTCGTTGATCGGGGCGAACATGCGGATGTCGACGCTGGTCTACATCGGCTGGTTCGGCCCGCGTGGTCTGGCGACACTCATCCTGACGATCGAGGTCGTCGGCGCCAGCGGCCTCGATCACGCGCCGACGATCGCCAACACCGCGCTCTTCACGGTGGCATTGAGCGTGTTGGCCCACGGCGCGACAGCGTGGTGGGGGTCGAACGTCTACGCCGATGCCATCGAACAACTCCGGACGGAACGTCGCTCACGGAGAACGAACCGACGGCTGTCAACGTTCGGCTGCCGATGCGTTCGTCGCATGGCCGGCCCGGCACCGGGTGACGCTGTACACCAGCCGGCGAGGTGCGGCTGCCGGCGGGTGATCAGCCGATGATCTTGGCCTTCGCCGTGGCGTACTCGGCGTCGTCGATCTTGCCGGCGCTGTGCATGTCGGCGAGCTTCGCGAGTCGGTCGGCGTCGGATCGACACTGCGGCTGCATCACGAATGTAGGCCTGCGTCGCCTGGTTGGCGTCCTGAGCTGCCTTGGCGGATCGTTCGGACATCTGGCCACCCCGAGCGATGAGGTAGGCGAAGATGCCGAGGAACGGTAGGAAGATGATGAAGATCGACCAGATGGCCTTGGCTCCCGCCCGACAGATCCTCGCTGCGGAAGATGTCGCTGAAGATCACGATGATCATCCAGATCCAGATCACGAACATGAAGAACCAGAGCATCGACCAGAGGACCTGGCCGACGCCCCATTCCGCAGCAATCATCATGTTGTGTCACCTTTCGTTGAAGTGTTGAGCATGACGATCGTCAATCGCGGATGACGACGGCCGGAGCGGTCGTGCTGCCGATGAGCACCGACACGAGAATTCCGAGTGGCAGTGCACCCCAGTAACCGACGGCCAGGCCGACGTTGCCCATGAAGAGCATCAGCAGCCAGGTCGCCGGGAAGGTGGCGAGCAGGAAGACGATGAGCAGTCCGATGAGTCCCTTGATCATGATGTCCTCATTTCGATGTCGGATACGTCCCGATGACGTACCTCATCGAAATGTAGTCACCGCGATATCGTGCCCCGGTGCTCATTCTCGCAATCCTCGGTTTCGGAATTCTCGTCGGTGCGATCGCACAGTTCATCCTCGGTCGTGACGGCGGCCAGATCGACTGGGGCATCGCCATCGCCGCCGGCCTCGGCGGGTCGTTCGTCGGCGGGCTGCTGTTCAGCCTGATCAGCGGCGACGGCCTGGCACTGAAGCCGAGCGGTCTGATCGGCTCGATCGTCGGTGCGGTGATCATCACGGCGATCTGGCGGTGGTACGCCCACAAGCAGCAGGCCGAGGCGAAGGCTGCTGCCACCAAAGCGGCGCGGTCGGGCCGACACCACTGATTCCTGGGCACTGAGCCCGCGGCCGGAGCCGCACACTACTGTCGTGGTCCTGTGACCAACGTGGTGCCGACACACAGCACGACTGCCGGACTCGTCTGCGCCCACCATCACCTGTATTCGGCCCTCGCGAGAGGGATGCCCGCTCCACCGCGCACGCCGACGACGTTCCTCGATGTGCTCGAGCAGGTCTGGTGGCGGCTCGATGCGGCACTCGATCTCGAGATGCTGGAGTGGTCGGCGAAGCTCGGCGCCCTCGAAGCGCTCGAGGCGGGGTGTACGGCGATCATCGATCATCACGAGTCACCGAACGCCATCGAGGGGTCGTTGAGCGTCATCGCCGATGCCTGCGCCGAGGTGGGCGTGCGGGTCAACACCTGTTACGGGGTCACCGATCGTCACGGCGTCGCCGGCGCTCGCCGGGGACTCGCCGAGAACGATCGGTTCCTCAGCGAGGGTGGCAGCGGAATGGTCGGCGTGCACGCCGCGTTCACGTGCACCGACGAGACGCTGGCGGCTGCGGCCGACCTCGCTGTGCGTCACGGCGTCGGTGTGCACATCCACGTCGCCGAAGGCCCCGACGATGTCGGGGCGGCCGATCGGCTGCGGGCGCTGAGCACCGATCAGTGGTTGTTGATCCATGGGGTTCACCTCCCCGACGATCACGGAGTGCGTGGCACGATCGTGCACAACCCGCGCTCGAACATGAACAACGCCGTCGGGTACGCCCGGCCGAGCCGATTCGCCAATCCGGTGGCGCTCGGAACCGATGGCATCGGCGCCGACATGGTGGCCGAGTTCCAGTTGGCGTTCGTCGCTGCCCGTGCCGGTGACGTCGACGACCAGCCCCGACACCGCGTGGGGCTGGCTGGAGCAGGGGTGGGCGTTGTTCCCGGAGGCGCTCGACGACCGCGTCAGTTGGTCGTACGCGCCGATGAGTCCGTGGCACGTGGCCTACACGACGGGGGTGCGGCCGATCGACGTCGACATTGCCGGCGAGCCGGCGCTCAGGCAGGGAGTCCCGATCCGTGTCGACGCCGGCGAGATCCGAGCCAAGGCCTCCGAGCAGGCCGCCCGCCTCCACGCCCGGCCTCAGGTGACGACGACGGTGGTGCCGACGTCGGCGAACGCCCAGAGGAACGCCGCATCGAGGTTGTGCTGACGCTGGCAGCCGCCCGACAGCCGGGTCCCGAGTTCGTCGGTCGTCTGGTACGGCGTGTTGTCGGAGACGTGGAGCGGAATGGCGTGGAATCCGATGTGGCCGATGTCGGTGACCTGATAGCGGATCATGAGCGGGAGCCACGCCTTGCCGTTCCAGGCCGTCGACTTGTCGGATCGGCTGTACACGGTGTGCGTGCCGGGCTCTTCGTTGCTGAACTTGCTCCCCGACACCAGCCACGACCGGATGATCTGCTCGTTGTCGTCGACTGCCCAGACTCGTTGTCCGGCGCGGTCGTAGACGACTCGTCGTCCCGACCCGGAGTCGGCCGGCAGCGGGGGAGCGTTGTCGCCGACGGATGCGACCGGCGACAGCAGGTAGCCAGTGGAATCCATGGCGCCGTCGGGGGGTGGCGGTGTGCGCACGACGAGCGATTCCTCGTCGGGCCAGATGTCGAGCGCGATGGCGCTCTCGCGTCCGACGACGCCGTCGACGAACAGGTTCTCATCGGCCTGGTACTGCATGACGGCGGCGAGGGTCGGGTCGTCGAAGTCGCCATTGGCAGCGCCCTCGTAGTAGCCGAGGTCGACGAGTGCCTGCTGGAGGCAGGCGACACCAACGCCGCTCGAGCCGAGCCGGACCGACAACGCGCCGATGGTGCATCCGCCGTCGGCCCGATCGGATTCGACCGGCACGGTGGGCTCGACTTCGTTCTGGCCGAGATCGCCTTCGAGGTCGGGTATCGCCGCCGCCGCCGCAGCGATCACCGGCGCAGCAGCCACCGGGGCAGCAGCCACCGGGTCGGCTGGAGCCACGCTGGGAGCGGTGTCCGACGTGGCGGACGCTTCGTTCCCGGTCAGCGTCAGCGACGAATCGGACCGGCCGGTCATCGCCGCACCGAGCGTGGCGACACCGAGCACCGCGGCGATGGCGATGGCGAGCGCTGTGCGGCGGCGATGGTCGATCGGCGCCATCTCGTCGTCGACGTCGGGGGCGCTGGGCGCTGACTCGGTGTCGAGGAAGGTCGTCACGGGTGCCCAGACTAGCGAGCGCGATGGCGATCAGCGGAGCACTGCAACGGCGACGGACAGCGCCAGGCCCACTCCGATGGTGGTCACCGTCACGAGCCCGATGACGCGTGCCGCCTGCGGGTGCACCACGTCGGCGCCGTCGCGCAGTGGGCCGTGCAGGTCCTCGTAATGTGCACCCGCCCACACGAGCAGCCCGGCGCCGAAGACGGTCTGGAGCAATCCGGCCGCCGCGAACAGCCAGTACTCGTGGATCGCAGCGAATCGGCTCAGCACCAGCCCGGCGGCCATCATGGCGATCGCCGTGCGTTCCCACGCCAACGACGTGCGTTCGTGCTGGAGGCCGGCATCGAAGACGGTGGCGGGCCGCTCGTTCACGAGCGGTCGACCACGAGCATCACCGCAGCGACGACGGCGACAACCGCGGTGCCGATCGCCATCATCATCGGCAACCTGGACGCCGGCAACGGTGCGTTCAAACGCATCGATCGCTCGTTGAGGGCCCACCGGTGGTATGCGCTCGCGGCCGTGACGAAGCTGAGCGAGAGCAGCCCGATCCCGAGTAGTTCGCCGCCGGCGAAGTCTTCGAGCAGCCCGACGGCGGCGAGACCACCGGCGGCAAGGGCGAGGGCGGTACGGATCCACGCGAGGAATGTCCGCTCGTTCGCCAGCGTGAACCGGTAGTCGGGTTCGTCGCCCACACCTCGGGGGTCAGGCGGCAGGATCCGCTCGCGCAGCGTCACGCCGGCGCCGTCAAGGTCAACGTGGCGTCGATGGCCTCACGAAGGCAGCGGGTGAACAGATCGTGATCGACCACCGCCGCGCGATCACTGTTGATCCCGAGGTGAACGGTGCCGTCGTAGCTGAACAGCGTGATGTTGATCGCCGCGCCTGCCAACGGCCCGAATGCCTGGAACTCGTCGACCTTGGCCCCGGCCATGAACATGGGGAACGACGGCCCCGGAACGTTCGAGGTGGTGATGTCGACACCCTTGAGCATCGCGCCGAGCACCGACACCGATGCGGCGGGACCGAGACGCGAGATCACACCCGAGATGTCGTTGACGTGGGGGAGTGCGGGCTCTGCGGTCACCGCCCGCAGCAGCGCCTTGATCTCCACGAGCCGCGTGGCGGCATCGGTGTCGCTGAGTGGCAGCACCATGCGGGTGGGTACGAACTGGTTGTCGAACCGGTTCGCCGAGTCACCGCCGCGCACACTGACCGGCATGTTCATCCTCACCTGCGAACACGGTGACCCCATCGCGTCGTGGTAGCGCCGCAGCGCATCGAGCGTGGTCGCCACGAAGGCATCGTTGAGCGTCGCGTCGACCGAGCGGGCTGCCGCCTTGAAGTCGGAGAACGGCACCGACACGGTGTCGAAACACGTGTTGAGCGAACGCTGCGTCATCAGCGCGCTGAGCGGCGTCGTCGCCGGCCTGACGACCCGGGCGATCGAGCCGGTCGTGCGCCCGAGCTGCTCGATGGTCCCGAGCGGGTCGCGCAACAGCTCGCCGGCGGTTCGCAGCGAGGCCCTTCCGACTCGCACTCCGGTTCTCGCCTCGCTGGCGATCCGATGGCTGAGCGAGCGGGCGCCCGGGATCGACCACAGCGGCGAGACGACACGATGCGTGTGGGGGACCGAGGACTCGTCGAGTTCGACCACCTCGGTCGGGTCGGCCTCGAGGTCGACCATCTGTGCGAGGAGCTGCACCAGGCCGAGACCGTCGGCGATTGCGTGGTGCACCTTCATCACGAACGCAGCCCGCTTGCCCGGCAGGCCCTCGATGACACACAACTCCCACAGCGGGCGGTCCTTGTCGAACGAACGCCCGGCGAGTCGCTGCGCATGATCGAGCACCTCGCGACGTCCGAGTCGTCGCCCCGGCAGACGAGCCCAGCTGTAGTGGTAGCTGACGTCGAAGTTCGGATCCTGCATCCAACGTGGGGGTGCGACGCCGGGCTGTTCGTCGACGACCCGTTGACGCAAGCGGGGGATCGTGGATGCGATCCGCTCGACGACCGCGTCCATCCGGCGACGATCGGGCACCGAGTCGAGGAACCAGACGCTCGTGATCGTCGAGCGCAGCAGCGGATCGCGCTCGATGTGCCAGAGCACCGAATCGCTCTCGCTCATCCATTCGTCGTAGTGCAGCTCGCTCACCATGGCCTCCACGGCCGAAGGTACACGTTGTTCGCACCCGAGGTGTCGCCGAGAAGCGATTGGCGCGAGACTCGCGGCGTGAAGCAGCTGTCCGGACTCGACGCCAGTTTCCTGTACATGGAGACGCCCACCACCTACGGCCATGTCAACGGCCTGGCGATCTACGAACGGCCGACGCCCGACTTCGACCCGTACCAGGCCGCGTACGACCGCTTCGACGCCCTGATCGGCCGCCTCGAACCGATGCGCCGGCGGTTGGTCGAAGTGCCGTTCCGTCTCGACCATCCGTACTGGATCGACGATCCCGACTTCGACCTCAACTATCACGTTCGCCACATCGGTCTCGCGCCTCCCGGTGGCGCCGACCAACTCGCCGAGCAGGTGGCCCGGATCGTCGGGCGACCCATGGACCGCTCGCGGCCGCTGTGGGAGGCCTACGTCATCGAGGGCCTCGCCGACGGTCGATGGGCGATGCTCACCAAGACCCACCACGCCACCATCGACGGCGCGTCCGGCGTGCTCCTGCTCGGCATCCTCACCGACCCCTCGGCGGATGCCCCGTTGCCGGAGCACACCGACTGGGTCGGCGAACAGGTGCCGAGCGATCGTGAACTCCTCGAGCGAACGATGCGCAATCTGGCGCTCAACCCCGTGAAGGGGATGCGCCTGTCGTTGCGGATGGTGCGCAACTTCGCCGAGGCCGCCGGGGTCGACAGCGTGTCGGCGATCGCCGGCCAGGCGCGCGATCTCCTGAAGTCGATGGCTCTGGGCGGCGCAGTCGACACACCCGAGCCGACGCACCGCGTCAGGCTCCCGTTGTCGCCGGCCCCGCCGACGCCGTTCAACAAGACGATCACGCCGCACCGGCGGTTCGCGATGCGCTCGACGGCGCTCGGCAACATCAAGGCCATCAAGGACGCGTCCGGCTGCACCGTCAACGACGTCGTCATGGCGATCTGTACCGGTGCGTTGCGCGAGTACCTGATCCGTCACGACGCGCTGCCCGAGCAGCCGTTGCGTGCGATGGTCCCGGTGTCGATTCGCACCGGCGCCGAGGAGGACCCGTGGACGAACCGCGTCGGGGGCATCATCGCCGATCTGCCGACCAACTGTGACGACCCGCTCGAACGGCTCCGCCGGTGCCACGTGGCGATGAACGAGGCCAAGCGCCAGATGGATGTCCTGCCGGCCGAGGACATCGCCGAGCTGGCGCAGGTGGCGCCGCCGCTCGCCGCCACCGCGGCGATGCGGTTGCAGTCGCGCCTGCGGCTGGCCGATCGCGTGAACCTGCCCACGAACGTGGTGATCTCCAATGTGCCCGGACCCAGGCACGCGCTGTATTTCGCCGGCGCGAAGATGACCAACTACATCCCGGTCTCGACGATCACCGACGACATGGGCCTGAACATCACCGTGCACAGCTACCTCGACCGTCTCGATTTCGGCCTGATCGCCGACCGGGAACTGGTGCCCGACCTCTGGGACCTCGTCGACCTGCACATCGACGAGATCGGGCGACTCCTCGACGCCACGGGTGCCGAGTGGTTCGAGGAGCAGGAACCGCCGTCGATGCGTCGCGGCACGCCGGGTCTGCCGGGTTCCGATCGCGCCGCGAAGACAGTCGCCGCAAAATGAGACGCGGGGTCGGACTCCGCGTCTCATTTGGGGTTCGAATCTGATCGAACCGCGGCGATCGGCAAGAGTGGCGCCATGGACTTCGATCTCCCACCCGAGGATCATCCGACGCGACGCACGGTGCGCGAATGGATCGCTGCCAATCCGTCACCGACCGGAAAGGTGCTGGCCGAAGCCGGCTATGTGGTTCCCCACTGGCCCAAGCCCTGGGGCCTCGAGGCCGACCCGATCGACCAGCTGGTCATCGACGACGAGCTCTCCCGTGCCGGGATCCGTCGCCCGAACAACCACATCGGGATCGGGTGGGCAGCGCCCACGATCTTCCTGGCCGGCACCCCGCAGCAGCACGAGCGGTACCTCCCGAAGATCTTCAGCGGTGAGGAGTTCTGGTGTCAGCTGTTCTCCGAGCCCGACGCCGGCTCCGACCTCGCCAACCTTGGCACACGCGCCGTGCGTGATGGCGACGAGTACGTCGTCAACGGCTCCAAGATCTGGTCGAGCGGTGCCCACCATTCGCAGCTCGGCATCCTGATCGCCCGCACCGACCCCGACCAGCCCAAGCACAAGGGCATCTCCTACTTCATCTGCCCGATGGATCTTCCGGGGATCACCATGAGCCCGATCGTCGACATGACCACGGCGCACTCGTTCAACCAGGTGTTCTTCGACGACGTCCGCATCCCGGCGTCGCTGCGCGTCGGTGACGAAGGCGACGGCTGGCGGCTCGCCAAGGTCACACTGTCGAACGAACGGGTGTCGCTGTCGGCGGCCGGTTCGCTCTGGGGTGTCGGGCCATCCGCGGGTGAACTGCTGCAGGTGATCCGCGACGGTGGAGGCCTCGCCGATCCGGTGCTGCGCGACCAGGCAGCGCGCTTGCACATCGAGGCCGAGCTCCTGCGCCTGAACCGGATGCGGAGTCTCAGCGCCACGCTCAAGGGCAAGACCCCCGGCCCGGAAGCGTCGATCCAGAAGATCATGGCCGACGAACACGGCCAGCACGTGATGGCGCTCGCGAAAGCAGTCGCCGGCGCCGACGGCATGCTCGCCGGCTCAGGGCCCACCGGTGTCATCCCATCGACCGCTCAGAACGGCCCGACCGAGAACAACTTCAAGACGACCCGTCAGTACCCCGAGGTCGACCCGATCTGGCACTACGGCTATCTGTTCAGTCCGGCGCTCACACTGGGCGGCGGCACGTTCGCCGTCCAACGCAACATCGTCGGTGAGTTCGTCCTCGGTCTGCCTCGCGAACCCAACCTCGAAAAGGGCCTCACCTGGTCAGAGGCGCGTCACCTGGCTCCGACGCGTGGCTGACGTCCACGGATTCGGCATCGACATCGGCGGTACCGGCATGAAGGCCGCCATCGTCGACGTGACCACCGGCGTGCTCGTGTCGAAGCGGCACCGCATCTCCACTCCCCGGCCGGCGACACCCGCAGCGATGGCCGAGGTCGTCAACGAGTTGATCGCGGGTCACGACTGGTCGGCGCCGCTGGGCGTCGCCTTCCCGGCGATCGTCCATCACGGAGTCGTCGGCCTCGCGGCCAACATCGACGGGAGCTGGATGGGGGTCGACGCCGACGCGCTCTTCACGGAGGCGTGTGGGCTCCACGTGACGATGATCAACGATGCCGACGCCGCCGGAATCGCCGAGGTGCGGTTCGGAGCCGGGCGTGGCCGCGCCGGTGTCGTCATCATGCTGACGTTCGGTACCGGGATCGGGTCGGGCCTGTTCATCGACGGCACGCTCGTGCCGAACACCGAACTCGGGCACCTCGAACTCGACGGGCACGACGCCGAGACCCGGGCGTCGGCCGTCGTTCGCGAACGCGAGGGCATCGGCTGGGGTGAGTGGGCCCCGCGGGTCGAGCGATACCTGCGTCACGTCGAGATGCTCTTCTCGCCCGATCTGTTCATCGTCGGCGGGGGAGCGTCGAAGGTCGCCGAGCAGTGGTTGCCCCTGATCTCGATCGAGACGGAAGTCGTTCCCGCGACGATGGCGAACAACGCCGGCATCGTCGGCGCCGCTCTCGTCGGCGCGGGTCTCGGGCTGTCGCCGGCGAACTGAGTCGTCAGGCTTCGGGCGTGCATGACGCAGCGGCACGTCCTCGACCCGTGACTTGGCGAGAGCTTCCGGATCGAACGCTTCGTCGTACTCGGCGACGGTGCCGGGCCTGGAGCCGCGTGTCGCTGCGATCACCGTCCACGCGATGTAGGCGCTGAGCAGGCCCACCAGAACCAGTCCCTCGATCCGGCCGAGTTGCTCGTTCAGGACGAACACCAGCACGAGCACCGAGACGGCAACCATGATCGGTACGTCGAGACGAACGATGCGCCGTGCGACGAACAACGAGCCGCCGCCGCGCACGAGGCCCTGTTGCAGGACTCGTCCGTCAGTTGGCGATGTCAGGTCGTACGCCGGGCGAGCTCCGCTCGGTAGGTCGTGGCTCGGCGCAGCTTGAGTTCTTCGTAGCCGCGAACCTGATCGGGGAGCGAGGCGATCTCGACGGCCTCGTCGAGGGTGTGACGGTTGAGGGTGTGAAGGTCGAGCCCTCGCTGAAGACGATGCACGGCGTCGATGTACTCGGGGATCAACGATCGCTCGACGCGTCGCACCTCGGCCCACCGGAACGGGTCGGCCAGCGTGCCCCGGAGCCCCTTCGCGGCTCGCAGGACCCGCAGGGTCGGTACCGCCGAGTGTCGCAGCTTCAGTTTCCGGTTGATGCCCATCGCTCGCAGCATGGGCGGGTGGAGGTGATAGGTGATCGTCGTCCCGCGTCCACCGACGGCCTCGTACCCGGCTCGGGCCCGGTCGTCGAGGAGGAGCCGGGCGACCTCGTACTCGTCCTTGTACGCCATCAGTTTGTGGAGGTTGCGGGCGACGGCATCGGTGAAGCGCGTCGAATCCGTCGCGACACGTTGCTCGGCACGTCGGGCGTCGGCGACAACCGCTCGGAACCGGTCGGCATACGCGGCCGACTGATAGCCGACGAGGTCGTCCGCGAGACGGTCGATCAGCTCGTCGAGGGTCTCCGGTCGCGGTGTCTGGGGGAGTTCGGCCGCTCGCTCGACCGCGTCGGGGTCGTCGGCCCACGCCCGACCCCAACGGAACGCGGCCAGGTTCGCGTCAACGGCGACGCCGTTGAGTGCGATGGCACGTTGGATCGCCTCGGGCGGCACCGGAATCGCACCGATCTGGACCGCAGCGCCCAACACGATCACGTTGGCTGTGGTCGTCGATCCGAGGACTGCGTCGGCCAGTGCCGCCGCGTCGAGGTGACGGTTGTCGGTGACTCGGGACTCGGTGTTCACCCGGTCGAGCAACGTGGCGATGGTGGGTGCCGCGAGGTCGGGGTGGGTCACCATCTGCCCCGTCGGTACGACAGCGCTGGACGCAACCACCACGGTGCGGTCGGCTCGGGCGTCGGCAAGGTTGGTGTCGCTCGCCGCGACGAGAAGGTCGAACGCAAGCAGACAATCGACACCCGAGACGTTCGCGTGGTTCGACGCCACGGTGGCGCCCGTTGTGATCCGGATGTCGCTCGTCACGGGCCCGGCCTTCTGTGACAGCCCGGTCTGATCGAGACCCCGGACGTCGCGGCCCGCAAGCATCGCGGCGGTCCCGAGGACTTGGCTGACCGTGACGACGCCGGTGCCGCCGATGCCGACCATGCGCACGGTGAAGTCGTCGGCATCGACGATCGGATCGGCCGGATCGGCCACGTCGGCGGGGGGTGCCGGTCGTTGCGCGCGCCGTCGGTCACGGGCGTTCGTGTCGGTGGTGACCGTCGCGAACGACGGGCAGTCGCCCTGCAGGCAGGAGAAGTCGAAGTTGCAGCTGGTCTGGTGGATCTGCGTCTTACGTCCGAACGGCGTGTCGACCGGCTGTACCGACAGGCAGTTGCTCTTGTCGCCGCAGTCGCCGCATCCCTCACACACCCGCTCGTTGATGACGACGCGGAATCCAGGCGTGGCGATCGTTCCTCGCGCCCGGCCACGGCGATTCTCCGCCGCACAGGCCTGGTCGTGGATGAGGACGGTGACGCCGCTCACCGAAGCGAGCACGTCGAGCGCCTCGTCGAACCGGCTGCGATCCCAGACGTCGATGCCCGAAGGGAACGCGCTGCGTGGATGTCGATCGGGGTCGTCGCTGGTGACGATCACCCGGGCGACGCCCTCGAGCAGCAGCATCGCGGCGAGGTCGGGCACCGACATCCGCCCCTCGGGATCCTGGCCGCCGGTCATCGCGACGGTGCCGTTGTAGAGGAGTCTGTAGGTGATGTCGATGCCGGCTGCGACTGCCGCTCGCACGGCGAGCGAACCGGAGTGGAAGAAGGTGCCGTCGCCGAGGTTCTGCACCAGGTGGTCGCGCCCGACGAAGGGGGCCATCCCGATCCACTGAGCGCCCTCGGTCCCCATGCAGGTCAGTCCGACGATGTCGCCGACACGATCCGGATCCATCATCGCCACCATCGCATGGCACCCGATCCCGCCGCCGACGAGCGTGCCCGGCGCCGCCCGTGTGCTGCGGTTGTGCGGGCATCCCGAGCAGTAGAACGGTGCACGGTTGACCGTGAGCGCGATCCGTGGTCGCTGCGGTTCGACAACGTCGGCGATCGGGCGGATCCGGGTGGCCAGGCGCGACGAGAGGCGAGCGTGGATCGGGCCGATCAACGTGTCGACGTCGAGGGTGCCGTGGCCCGGTACGAGCAGTTCACCCGTCTCGTCGCGACGGCCCACGACCAGCGGATGGTGGGCGCCGTCGTAGAACGACGCCTTGAGGAGTTGCTCGAGTGTCGGATTCTTCTCCTCGATGACCAGTACTTCGTCGAGTCCTTCGGCGAATTCGCGGGCCTGTCGCGGGTCGAGCGGCACAGGCATCAACAGCTGGAAGAGCCGGAGCCCGGCGGCGCGGAGATCGTCATCGCTCTCCAGTCCGATCAGGCAGAGGACCTCGCGCATCTCGTGGAAGGTCTGGCCGCACGCGGCGATGCCGAGCCAGTCGTCGGCAGTGCGCGTGACCACCCGGTTGAGGTGATTGTCCACGCCGTACCGACGCGCCAACGGCCAACGCATCTCCTGGAACTCACGCTCCATCTCCAGCGTGTACGGCGTGAGCAGTCGTCCGTTGGGGCGGGGATGGAAGGGCTCGCCGTCGACCTCGACGACCGGGGCGATCGGCCGGACACGATCGGGATGGACGTCGACGGTACCGGTGCCGTCGGCGACCGCGGTGACGAGCTTGAGTCCGGCCCAGAGTCCGCACGACCGCGACAGGGCTACGGCGTGTCGCGAGAGATCGAGGGCCTCCTGGACGTCGCCGGGGAACAGGATCGGCATGTGGAGGTCGACCATCGTGGCGTCGCTCGACGACGGCAGCGTGGACGACTTCGCCGCGGGATCGTCGCCGACGACGGCCACGACACCACCGTGCATCGACGTGCCGGCGAACACGGCGTGGCGGATCGCGTCGCTGCTGCGGTCGAATCCCGGACCCTTGCCGTACCAGATGCCCACCACACCGTCGTAACGAGCGTCCGTGAGGGTCATCGCGAGCTGGCTGCCCATCACGGCCGTCGCCGCCAGCTCCTCGTTCACCGCCGGCTGCACGAGGATCGGCAGGTCAGCCACCGTGGCTGCGGCCCGGCGCAGTTCCTCGGTGAAGGTCCCGAGGGGCGAGCCTTGATACCCGGATGCGAATGCCGCGGTGGTGAGGCCGAGTCGCCGATCGATGCGCAGCTGGTCGACGGGGAGTCTGGCCACTGCCTGGACGCCCGACAGGAAGACCCGGCCGTCCTCGAGCCGGAACCGATCGGCGAGCTCGTAGGCGTGGTCGTGTCGTTGCTGATCAGTCCCCGAACTGTCGATCGTCATGCAACCTCCTCGCGTCGGCGCCCCCGTCCATTGTGTACCAAATGAGACGCGGGGGAGACCCTCACCTCAGGGCGGCGTCTGGTTCAGACGAGGTAGTGGCGGACGGCGAGACGTTCGGCGGAGTCATCGCCCGGCACGGGGAGCTGGGCGACGATCCGCAGCGACGGCCACTCTGCCGGGGTGAGCTGTTGATACTCGAACGTGAGCTCGCCGGCGGCGGGATGACGGAACCGACGCAGCCTGGTCTCGAAGCCCGAGACGTCGTGCTCGCGCCACCAGTCGGCGAACTCATCGCTCTCGTCGCACAACAGCGCCACGAGTTCGACCATCGCGGGGTCGTGGCGCACCGCCGAGGTCGCCGAACGGAACTCGGCCAAGGCCTGACGGGCGTGGATGTCCCAGTCGACGATCAGCTGGCGCGTCGACGGGTCGGCGAAGAGCACCCACATCAGGTTTCGTCGCGGCGGTTCGAGTTCGATGATTCGCGGATACAAGCGGGCCTGTGCGGTGTTCCAACCGACGAACTCCCAGATCGGCCCGAGCACGTACGCAGGTGCGGGCATCAGGACATCGAGCAGCCGGACGACGGCGCTCGGAGCCTCGGCTGGAGCAGCGACGGTCGCGGTGCCGGGTTCGGCGAGCGACAACAGGTGCTCGAGCCCGGCATCGTCGAGTCGCAACGCCCGTCCGATTGCCGACAGCACGTCGTTCGAGGCATTGATTCTGCGACCCTGCTCGAGCCACGTGTACCAGGTGAGCGAGACCCCGGCGAGCATCGCGATCTCCTCGCGACGCAGCCCCGGGGTGCGGCGTCCACGGCCACTCGGGAGCCCGACCTGTTCGGGTCGGGTGGCCTCACGGCGCGACCTGAGGAACTCGGCGAGTTCCCGGCGGTGGTCGGAGCCGTTGGGCATGCCAGACAGTCAAGCAACTTTCGTCACCGCATCGAGCGCTCGGAGCCAATACGGTGGGTGCGGTGACCACCACCCTCGATGCGGCCACCTTCTCGCTGGACGCGATGCTCGACGATCTGCGCACCTTGGTCGAGATCGAGTCCCCCTCGCTCGATCTCCTTGCGCTGCAGTCGTCGGCCGAGGCGCTGGCGGCGATGATCGAGCGTCACCTCGGGACACCCGCGGTGCTCGTCGACAGCCCGGCCGGCCCGCACGTCCACTGGTCGGGCGGTGGCGATCCCAAGGTGCTGCTGCTCGGCCATCACGACACGGTGTTCCCCCTCGGAGCGCTCGCTGCTCGCCCGTTCAGTGTGGTCGACGGCCGGGCGACCGGCCCGGGAGTGTTCGACATGCTCGCCGGCATCGTGCAGGCGCTGCACGGGCTCGCGTCGCTCCACGATCTGTCGGGCGTCGAGTTGCTGTTCAGCGCAGACGAGGAGGTGGGTTCGCTGGCATCACGCGACCTGATCGAAGCGCGGGCATTGGCGTGTGGTGCAGTCCTCGTCCTCGAACCGTCGGCCGACGGCGGTGCGCTGAAGACCGGACGCAAGGGATGCGGCACGTTCGACGTGGTTGTCCACGGCCGGGCATCGCACGCCGGTCTGGAGCCCGAGAAGGGCGTGAACGCGCTGGTCGAAGTGGCCCGGCAGGTGTTGGCGATCAACGAGATCGGGCGGCCCGCCGTCGGCACCACCGTGACGCCGACCGTCGCCAACGTCGGCACCGCCGACAACGTCGTGCCGGCCGAGGGACGAATCAAGGTCGACGTTCGCGTCGAATCAGTCGCCGAGAAGGAGCGGGTGGAGGCGGCGATGGCCGGGCTCATCGCGGTCGATCCCGACGCGTCCGTCGTGGTGAGCGGTGGCATCAACCGGCCACCGATGCCCGAGTCGGCGTCGGCGGCGTTGATGCCGTTGGTCGCCCGGGTGGCGCCCTGGCTCGACGGCCTCGCCGTGGGCGGTGGCAGCGACGGCAACTTCACCGCGGCCGTCGGCGTGCCGACGCTCGACGGCCTCGGCGCCGTTGGTGGCGGCGCCCACGCCGATCACGAGTACGTGCTGGTCGACACCATGCCCGAACGAGCGGCGCTCATCGCCGGCCTGGTCGAGCTCATCACCCGATCCTGACGCGCCCGTCCACGAGGTTTGTGTGAGCGACAAGGTCGATCGAAGCGATGTGTGCTCACACAAACGTGTCACCGATCCAGGGCGGGGGTGACGTCACCGGGGCCGAGCGAGCCGACCCGGCGGTACACATCGAGCTTGTTCCGCGTGTCGGTGATGTCGAGGTTGCGCATCGTGAGCTGACCGATCCGGTCGAGCGGACCGAATGCTGCATCCTCCACGCGCTCCATCGACAAGCGGTCGGGCTCGTAGGTCAGGTTCTCGCTCACCGTGTCGAGGATCGAGTAGTCGTCGCCGCGACGCAACCGGACCGTGACCTCGCCGGTGATCGCGGAGCCGACCCATCGCAGCAGCGGTTCACGCAACATGAGGCTCTGCGGATCGAACCAGCGGCCCTCGTACAGCAGACGCCCGAGGCGGCGGCCCATGGTCCGGTAGTTCTCGATCGTGTTCTCGTTGTGGATGCCGGTGACGAGGCGCTCGTAGCAGATGTGCAGCAGCGCCAGCGCTGGGCCCTCGTAGATGCCGCGGCTCTTGGCCTCGATGATCCGGTTCTCGATCTGGTCGCTCATGCCGAGTCCGTGGCGACCGCCGATGGCGTTGGCCTGCATCACGAGATCAACCGGTGAGGCAAACGTCTCGCCGTTGATGGCAACGGGCCATCCCTCCTCGAAGCGCACCGACACGTCTTCGGCGGCGATCTCGATGTTCGGGTCCCAGTGGGCCACGCCCATGATCGGGTTGACGATCTCCATGCTCGTCGCGAGCTCTTCGAGCGACTTCGCCTCGTGGGTGGCGCCCCAGATGTTGGCGTCGGTCGAGTAGGCCTTCTCGACCGAGTCGCGGTACGGCAGTCCCTTGGCGGCGAGGAACTCACTCATTCCCTGGCGGCCGCCGAGCTCGTCGACGAAGGTCGGATCGAGCCACGGCTTGTAGATCCGCAGGTTCGGGTTGACGAGCAGGCCGTAGCGGTAGAAGCGCTCGATGTCGTTGCCCTTGTACGTCGAGCCGTCGCCCCAGACATCGACGCCGTCGTCGTGCATGGCCCGCACCAGCAACGTGCCGGTGACGGCCCGACCGAGCGGCGTGGTGTTGAAATACGTCTTGCCCGCGGTGGTGATGTGGAACGCACCGCACTGCAACGCGATCAGCCCCTCGCGGACGAGTTCGTCACGGCAGTCGACGAGTCGGGCCTCCTCGGCGCCGTACAGCTTGGCTCGCTCGGGCACCGTGTCGAGTTCGGGCTCGTCGTACTGGCCGAGGTCGGCGGTGTAGGTGTAGGGGATCGATCCCCGGTCGCGCATCCAGGCAACGGCGGCCGAGGTGTCGAGGCCGCCGGAGAAGGCGATGCCGACGCGCTCGCCGACGGGCAGCGACATCAAGACCTTCGCGTTGGAGGCGGAACCGCTGGACGACGTGTCGGGCATGGGCGACGACGCTACCGGTCGGCGTCGGATGCCGCAGCCCGGTACATCCCGGTGAACGAGCCGAGCGACACCAGAGCAACGGCCCCGGCGATGGCGAACTCGATCGCGGCCAGGCCTCCCGAACGTGACAGGTCGGGGATGGCGATCAGGGCGAGCACTCCGGATCCGGCGAGGCTGATCCACGGCAGCCGCCTGACGTTCAAGCCGGCGAGAATGCCGAAGACGGCCACAACGGCGAACGGGATGAGCCGGATGGGGATCGGTTGGGGATGCGAACGTGGCCCGAGCCACCACGTGGCGATCCCGATCTCCTCGCTCGCCTTCCACACGGCAAGATACGCGAGGAACGCCCCGACCCAGGTGAGGATCACGGCGATCCGCCAGGCCGGAGTGAGTTCGCCGACTCGCGCCGCACGAGTGCCCGCCGCCTCCGGACCGTCCGGTCTTTCCGGACCCGACCCCGAAAGACCGGGAGTCGCCGTGATGTCGATCGGTGGTGGGAATGCCCTGGGGGGTTCCACATCCGACACGGCGCTGAACACTACGGGGTGTCAGGGGCCGTTGCGCGACGCTGCCCCGGGCGAGGCCGGGCTGCGGCCGCTGCCAGCTACCCTGCGGCGCAATGTCTGTGGACGCGACCCTCGGCGAGCCGTTCGAGAAGCTCTCGATCTTCTATCCCATGTGGAACGAGGAGGAGTACGTCGAACGCGCCCTGGTGGCCGGCCGCCGGGCGTGCGAGCGACTGGTCGAGTCCGGCGACATCGGCGACTACGAACTCATCGTCGTCGACGACGCATCGACCGATTCCACCGGTGCAATCGCCGACCGTCTCGCCATCGAGGATGCTCGGGTCCGGGTCGTGCACCACCCGGTCAACCGCAAGCTGGGCGGAGCCATGAAGACCGGCTTCGCAACGGCCACCGGTGACCTGATCCTGTACACCGACGCCGACTTGCCGTTCGACATGTACGAACTCCCCCGTGCGGTGCGCCTACTGCGCGAGTACGACGCCGACATCGTGAGCGCCTACCGGTTCGACCGCACCGGCGAGGGCTACCTGCGCTCGGTGTACACCTTCGCGTACAACCTGTTGATCCGTACGCTGTTCGACGTCAAGGCCCGTGACATCAACTTCGCATTCAAGCTCTGTCGGGCACGGGTGTTCGACCACGTCGAACTGCGCAGCGAGGGATCGTTCATCGATGCCGAACTCGTCATTCGTGCGACCAGGCTCGGCTACGAGATGCTGCAGTTCGGCGTCGACTACTTTCCGCGCACTCGCGGTGTGTCGACGCTGAGCTCACCGTCGGTGATCACCACGATCCTCAAGGAGATGTGGGAGTTGCGCGGCGATCTGGAGAACATCGAGCCCGTGATCGACCGTCGCTGATCCCCGCTGCACACAGCGGAACAGCTCGAACCGAGCAGAAGCGAACACTGCATGGGGCCGCGGCCACCAGCGTGTACGACGTTGGTAGCGTGTGCGCAACCGCCGCCGGTCGACCCCCCGAAACCGCGCTCTGATCCGTGAACGAACGACCTCTCCTCTCTCCCGAAGCCCGAAAGTGGATGCCCGCGGCAGCCGCGGGCGGTCTGCTTGCCATCGTTGTCGTGGCCGGCGTCGCGCTCGGTGGCGGTGGCGGTGGCGACGAGGCGGCCCCTGCGGTCTCGGCCGAATCGGTCGCGCTCGCCAATTCGGTGCCGGTGTCGGTCGATGTGATCGCAACGGTCGAAACCAGCACGCCGGTCACCAAGACGGTGCTCGCTCGTACCCTTTCCAAGGGCATGGCCGGCGACGATGTCGCTCAGGTCCAGCAGCGTCTGACGGATCTCGGGTTCTGGCCGGGCCCGGTCGACGGGTACTTCGGTGACGAGACACGACGCTCGATCTGGGCGTACGAGAAGCTCGTGCTCGGCGTGGAGTTCAACGAGCCGACCGGCGCTGTGACGCCCGACATGTGGACCGACATGCAGGATCCGTTCGTGATCCAGCCCCGGCGCACGGAGTCGACGCCGAGTCACACGGAGATCTACTTGCCCGAACAGGTCATTGCCGTGTTCGAGAACGACACGCCGGTGATGATCAGCCACATGTCGAGTGGCGACAACGAGGACTGGTGCGAGGAAGTCACGATCAGCCCCGGCGAGTACAACAATCCGGGCGACGAACCGCTCGTGCGCGGCGAATGCGGCAAGTCGATCACCCCCGGTGGCGTCTTCAACTACAAGCGAATGGTCGAAGGCGTCCGTCAGGGTTCGCTCGGTGGCATGTGGGACCCGGTGTACTTCAACTACGGCATCGCTGTGCACGGTGCGCTCAATGTGCCGCTGCAGCCCGCCTCGCACGGTTGTATCCGCATCCCGTTGTCGCTGTCGCCCTCGTTCCAGGATCTCGTGTCGGTCGGCGACCAGGTCTTCGTGTTCGATGGCGTGAAGGAGCCAGAGGCGTACGGAGCCCAGAAGCCGTACTTCAACCGCATCGACCCCGACTACTCGACCACGACGTCGTCGACCACGAGCACGACCACGACCTCGACCACGCTGGTTCCGCCCTCCACCACCGTGCCCGCGACGACGACGCCGCCCGCCACCACGACGACCGCGGCGACCACGACGACGACCGCTGCGACCACCACCACCACGACGGTCCCACCCGCCGCGTCACCCTGACATTGCTCCGCGTTGGTCACGTCGAGCGTGACGTGCCAACGTGAGCGCCGTGATCGACTACGACGAGTTCGGCCTCTTCCACGAGAACATCGCCGAGTTCGCGCTCGATGTCGCTGAGATGCCGATGGTCGAGCGGATCGACACGGTGGTGGCCACCGACGACGACGGCCCACGTGTGGTCAGCGCACTGCGCTGGGGTGACTCGGCGCCCGAGGTGGTGTTCGTGCACGGCGGCGCTCAGAATGCGCACACCTGGGACACGGTTGCGCTCTGCCTCGGCCGGCCCATGTTGGCAATCGACCTGCCCGGCCACGGCCACTCCGGTTGGCGCGCCGACGGCGCGTACAGCCCGATGAACATGGCCGACGACCTCGCCGTTGTCATCGCCGAACTCGCACCGACGGCTCGAGTCGTCGTCGGGATGTCGCTGGGCGGGATGACAGCGATGGAACTGGCCGTGCGCCACCCGACGCTCGTTGCATCGCTCGTGATGGTCGACATCACACCCGGTGTGAACGCCGCGAAGACGAAGGCGGTCACCGACTTCGTCGACGGCCCGCAGTCGTTCGCCTCCTTCGACGAGTTGCTCGCCCGCACGACGGAGTTCAACCCGACGCGTTCGGAGGCGTCGCTGCGGCGCGGAATCCTCCACAACGCACAGCAACTTCCCGACGGGTCGTGGGCGTGGCGGTACGACCGCGGCAGCCGAGCTCGCTCCAGCGCCGACAGTGACACCCCTGCCGCCGACGAGCCCCACGACTCCCGACGACCAACCGTCGCCGATGTGGGACCACTTCGAGGCGATCGGGTGTCCGATGATGCTCGTGCGCGGTTCGTTGTCGCCCGTGGTCGACGACGACGACGTCGCCGAAGCTCGTCGCCGCCAGCCCGACCTCGTTGTCGAAGTGGTCGATGGCGCCGGCCACAGCGTTCAGGGTGATCGACCCGTGGAACTCGCCGGACTGCTCGATCGCTGGCTGCGCTGAACGCGTCGTCTCAGAGCAAGGCGAGGCACGCGTCGGTGCCGTCGATGACCCCGGTGCGCAACGCGGCGATCTTCTCGAAGGCACTGCCCACGACGTTGTCGTCGGTGCTCGGATCGGCAACGAGGAGCAATGCCTGGATTGCTTCGTCGAGGTCGCCCGCCGACACCGTCGAGGTGCGCCCGTCAGCGCGTGGTCGGGGAAGGTCGAGTCCGTTCGGTGTGTCGACGAGGATCACGGTCTGTACCCAACCGCCGGTGAGGCAGTCGTTGACGAGCGCTCGAGCTTCGCCGGTGAGGTCGGAGCCCGCCGCCTCCTGCACCGCTTCGCTCCAAGCGGAACCGAGCAGATAGCCGACCGAGAAGTCGCCCAGCGACTGGTAGAGATCGAGGGCCGCCGGCTCGTTCACGAAGACTTCGCCGGTGGCAGGACACAGCGCCGTGCCACGGTCGAGGTCTCCGCGCAGGTCGGTGCAGTCCGCGCCGCCCGACGAACTCACGACGGTGAGTTCGAGGGGACCCATCGCCGGGATCGTGTCGGCGAGCTGTTGATCCCAGTACAGGTTCAAGTCATTCGGCAGGAAGCCGAACAGATCATCGTCGGTGTAGCCGAAGGGGGCGTTACCGCCGCTGTTCTGGTCGTCGAAGCTCGTGAATTGGTTCGGCACGAGGGGCAGCGGGTCGTCGAGGATCTCGGCGCAACGCGCGGCGCCCTCGGCGAACCCGACCTGGAACGCGCCGACTCGGTCGAAACCCGATCCGTGGCCACCTTCGGTGAACTGGTCGATGCCGACCGGATCGCTCACCTTGGTCATGGCGATCAGACCGGCGGTGACGTCGGCGTCGCTGTACCGAACCGTCGCCGACTCGCCATGCACCACCCGTGCAGTCCAGGCGCCGGCAAAACAGTCGGACTGCTGCTCCGTGAGGATTGTCGGCAGCGCCCGATCGAGGTTGCCTGCCTGGAGCTGGATGGCATGGCCGAACTCGTGGGCGAACACCGTGCCGATCGTGCCCGGGCCGTAGTCGCGCGCCAGTTGTGCCAGCAACCCGTCGTCGCTGTCGTCGTACACCATGAAGTTGCCAACGCCGCAGTAGAACGCGACGTACTGCTGCACTTCTTCGTACGTCGTCGACGACGTGCCGCATCCGGGGATGTCGTCGGGTCGACCGGGATAGGCCGCATAGACCCCGCCGTCGAGTGGCTCGAACGGCTCGCCGTAGATCGCCGGGTACTGCTCCGTCCACCACGACTCGAGGTCGGTCATGACCGCCAACAGGAAGTCGTCGTAGGTCTTCGGCGGCTTGCTCGGCCCGAAATCGATGGCCGCAGGGTCGGGCGGAATGCTGACCGCCGGTGCCGGAAGAGTGGTGGACGGTGTGCTCGACGTCGTCGGTGGTTCGCCGGCCGGAATCTGCACCGAGCCGATGGTGTCGGCTCGTTCCGCGGTCACCGCAACGTCGGCGCCGCAGGCTGCGAGCACCGCTGTACCGCTGAGCAGCAGTGCTACGAGCGGCGACGGTGCCATGCCGTTGATGCTAGGGCGTCTCCCTGAGCGACGAACGGCGCGGCCACGGACGTCACAACGTTCTTACCGTTGCGTTGACGCTGCGCGCTGTCCCTGGGCACGGATCGTGCGTGGGGTGGTGCGGTGGACTTCGTCGGCCTGGTCCGCGCTGCTACGGTCGGGGGGCAACCCGTTTGCGAGCCAGAGGGGACAGAACGTGGCACTGCTGGAAGTCAACGAGGTCTCGGTCTCGTTCGGAGGCATCATTGCGCTCGATCGTCTCTCGTTCGACATCGAGAAGGGGCAGATTCTCGGCCTGATCGGACCCAACGGTGCCGGCAAGACGACCATGTTCAACGTCGTCAGTCGTATCTACGACCCCGCTCGTGGGCAGGTGCGATTCGATGGGCACGATCTGCTCGAAGTGCCGGCGCACCGCATCGCCGGACTCGGGATCTCCCGAACCTTCCAGAACCTCGCGCTGTTTCCCACGATGTCGTTGTTGCAGAACACGATGACGGGCGCCCATCACGTCGGCAAGGTCGGCTTCGTCCGCGCGATGACTCGGATCGGCGCAGCGAAGGAGGAACGGGCGCTGGCCGCCGACGCCTACAGGATCCTTCGTTCGCTCGGACTCGAGGACCTTGCGTTCCACCCCGCTGCCGGCCTCCCCTTCGGCACGCTCAAACGGCTCGAGTTGGCTCGCGCGCTGGCGGCGCATCCGAAACTGTTGCTCCTCGACGAGCCGGCGGCCGGTCTCACCCACCACGAAGTCGACGAACTCGCCCAGACGATTCGTCGGATCCGTGACGAGTACAGCCTCACGGTGCTCCTCGTCGAACACCACATGGGCATGGTGATGGGGATCTCCGATCGTGTCGTTGCAATGGAGTTCGGTCGCAAGATCTCCGAAGGACTCCCGAGTGAGGTCCAGAGCGACCCGCGGGTGATCGAGGCGTACCTGGGAACCACGGCATGAGCGTTCAAGCGCTGCTCACGGTCGCGGGCCTCACGGCCGGCTACGGGCCCGTGGAGGTCTTGCACAAGATCGACTTCACCGTCGGTGACGGTGAGATCGTCGTCATCCTCGGCGCCAATGGGGCAGGCAAGACCACCACGATGCGAGCCGTCTCGGGGTTGATCGGCCGTCACGGGCACGTCGAGTTCGCCGGAACCGAGATCTCCGGCGCCAAGCCCGACGCCATCGTGCGCGCTGGTATCTCACAGGTCCCGCAGGGCCGAGGTACGTTCACCGATCTGACCGTCGAGGACAACCTTCGCGCCGGTGGTTACACGATCAAGGGCTCGATCGACGACGATCTCGCCCGCTGGTACGAAGTGTTTCCCCGACTCGCCGAACGACGCGATCAGCAGGCCGGCTCGCTGTCGGGCGGTGAGCAGCAGATGCTGGCGGTCGCGCGTGCGATGATGACCCGCCCGAAGCTGCTCCTGTGTGACGAACCAAGTCTCGGACTCGCTCCGCTGATCACCAAGGAGCTGTTCCGGGTGCTCGCGACATTGCGGTCCGACCATGGCATGTCGCTGCTGATCGTCGAGCAGAACGCGGGGATGTCGTTGGCGCTCGCCGACCGGGCGTATGTGCTGGAGACCGGCACGATCGTTGCCACCGGTACCGGCGACGAACTGTTGGCCGACGACACGATCAGAGAGGCCTACCTGGGAGTGGTGAGCTGATGTCGCTGTTCATCGAACGGATGGTCAACGGGCTTGCCGACGGTTCGATCTACGCGTTGCTGGCGCTCGCGCTCGTGGTCGTGTTCCGCTCCACGGGCCAGCTCAACTTCGCTCAAGGCGAGATCGGTACGCTCGGAGCGTTCGTGGTTTCCACACTCGCGCTCAGCGGGGTGCCCGTCTGGTTGTCGATCCTGCTCGCCATGGGCGTCGGCTTCCTGGTCTCCGCCGGTGTCGAACGTGTCGTCGTGCGACCGATCGAACACCGCAACCCCGGCGCCGTGATCGTGGCACTGATCGGGGTGTTCCTGGCAGTGAACCAGGTCGTGGCCATGATCTGGGGTGTCGACGCCCGCAGCCTGCCGAGCGTGTTCCCCGACGGTGCCGACGACTTCGTCACCGTGCTGGGTGCACCGGTTCGCGTCGCCCGAATCGGAACGATCGGCGTGCTCGTGGTCGTGTTGTTCCTGCTCTGGCTGATGTTCACCAAGACCAAGGTCGGCCTTGCCATGCGGGCGGTGGCCAACAACCAGGAGTCGTCGAACCTCGTCGGTATGCGGGTCGGGTCGATCCTCGTGCTCGGTTGGGGTCTCGCCGGTGCCATCGGTGTGCTCGCCGCGGCGATGCTGGCCCCATCGGCTGGACTCACCGGCACGCTGATGCTCGGACCGTTCCTCCTCGCCTCGGTGGCGGCCGTACTCGGTGGTCTCGACTCGCCGGTCGGCGCCGTGGTCGGTGGCCTGCTCATCGGCGTCGTCGAGGCGTTCATCGTCGGCTACGTCACCATTCTCGGCTCGGCCATGTTGTTCCCCGTGATGCTCGTGATCCTGCTCGCCGTGCTGCTGTTGCGACCGTCGGGTCTGTTCGGGTCCGAGCGAGTGGAGCGCGTGTGATGCAGCTTCCATTGCGGTTCACGAAAGGGAGTTGGCAGAACTGGGCGGGACGCCTCCTGCTGTTCGGCGGCGTGGGTCTGTTCATGTATCGCGCCGCCACCGAGTGGAGCCGCTCCGGGCTCGGCCTGCTCGCCGATGCGCTGACCATCGCGATCGCCGTCACCGGCCTGAACCTGATCACCGGCTACACGGGGCAGCTTTCGCTCGGCCATGCAGCGTTCTTCGCCATCGGCGCCTACACCTCGGCGATGCTCGTCACCGGCAAGGTCTGGTCACCGTTCTTCACCGACAACATCTGGACACCCGGGTGGACCATGCCGGCTGCGGCCGTCATCTGCTTCCTGATCGGTATGGTCGTGGGCATTCCGGCCCTGCGGCTCAAGGGCATCTACCTTGCGCTCGTGACCCTCGTCTTCACCGAGGCGGTTCGCGCTCTGTTGCGATACGAGGAGTTCGAAGGCGTGACCGGAGCAGCGACGGGGGTCAAGGGTCTCAGCTACCTGCCACCGACGTGGACCGGCCTCGACGGGCGAGCCGACCTGGTCACCTGGTTCTTCTACCTGTCGCTCGCAATCCTCGTTGTCGTGTCGATCCTGAGCGCGGGACTCCTGCGTAGCCGGATCGGACGTGCGATGGTCGCCGTGCGTGACAACGAGACCGCAGCGGCGGTGATGGGAGTCAATCTGTTCACGACGAAGACGCTCGTCTTCGGGCTCTCGGGCGCGATTGCCGGTGTCGCGGGCAGTCTGTACGCCCTCAAATTGACGCTCGTCGAGCCCGATGTGCCGCTGTTCGGTCTGTTCGGATCGGTCACGTTGCTGGTTGCGCTCGTGGTGGGTGGTGCCGCGCAGAACTGGGGCCCGTTCGTCGGTGCGATGTTCTACGTGTTCGTCAACGATTTCGCCCGCAGTGTCGGCGAGGATCCGGCGAACAGCGCGTTCTTCGGCTGGTTCGTCGATGAAGGAACGAAGATCAACGGGCTCGGCGGCGTGACGTTCGGGATCATGCTGATCCTGTTCGCCCGGTTCGTCCCCTTCGGTGCGGTCGGCACGATGCGCCTGTGGCGTTCGAAGTTGGTCCAGGTGGTCCCGCGTCTCCCAGCGCTCGCCGGGGTCGATGCCGAACCAACGGCAGCGCGGTTAGAGGAGGAGGTCCCTACAAGCGCCGGCCAGGCGGCACGTAGCATCAATCCTGCCGACGTCACCGGGTTGGCCGACCAGGATCCGCCCGGAACCATCCCGTGACCCGGCGTTGATCCGCACTCGACCACCCACACAGAGGGGGACTCTGACCATGGTCAGGACCAAGAAACTACTTGCGCTTGCGGCTACGGGAGCGCTCGTTCTCGCCGCCTGCGGCAGCGACGACGACGCATCGACCGGCACCGACGCCCCAGAGGCCACCGAGGCCACCGAATCGACCGAGGCACCAGACGCCACCGACGCGCCCGATTCGACGGAGGCCCCGGACTCCACGGAGACGCCGGACACCACGGAGGCCGCCGCATCAGGCGCGGAGTTCGTGGTCGACACCGAGGCGTGTGACGATCCCGACGCGGCGACCGCTCAGATCGAGGGCGCGCTCAAGATCGGCTCGTCGATCCCGCTCTCGGGTGGGCCCGCTGCGCTGTTCGCGCCGGTCGGCGCAGGCCAACAGGCCTACATCGAGTACTACAACGCCGAGTTCGGTGGTATCGGCGACCAGCCCATCGAACTGATCGTCAAGGACGACCAGTTCACGGCCGACCTCACGAAGACCAACGTCGACGAACTCGTCTTCGACGACGAGGTGACGATGCTGGCGGGCCTCGTCGGGACGGCGAACAATCTGGCGATCCAAGCCGACATGAACGCCCAGTGCATCCCGCAGCAGTGGGTGTTGACCGGTGCCCCCGACTGGGGCAACGTCGAGGAGTATCCGTGGACCAGCGGACTGCTCGTGCCGTATGCGATCGAGTCGCGGCTGTGGGCCGAGCACGTCGTTGCCGAGATCGGTGAGGGGGCCACCGCTGCGCTGTTCACGGTGAACAACGAGTTCGGTCAGGCCTACATCGAAGCCTTCACGGAGCTGGCTTCGGAGAACGGCATCGAGATCGTCGCAGAGGAAACGATCGAGGTGACCGACTCCGGAGCGCCGAGCGGCCAGATGACGAACCTCGTCGAGGCTGCTCCCGACGCAATTCTGGCGGTTCCTCTGGGAGCGCAGTGCATTGCGTTCATGACCGAACTCGGCAACGCCAAAGCAGCGAACCCCGATTTTGCGCCGCAGGTGTACCAGACGGCGACGTGTGCGCAACCGCTGTTCTTCGGCGCCGTTTCGAACGGCGGCGCCGACGGGGTCTACACCTCGAGCAACGTGAAGTTCGTGACCGACCCCGTTTACGCCGATGACGAGGGAGCGCAGACCTTCATCGAGGCGATGGCGGCGTACGCTCCCGAGACCAACGCTGCTGATCTGAACGCAGTTGCGGGCTGGCTCTCGATGGAGCTCGCGGTCCATGCTGCCCAGCAGGCCTTCGACGCCGGCGACTACAGCCGTGCGGGGATCATCAACGCTGCTCGCAACATCGACTACACGCCGGGATTGTTGGTCGACGGTCTGGTCGCGCAGATGAACGCCGAAGACGCGTACTTCGCGGAGGGCACACAGCTCGTGCAGTGGTCCGACGCGGCGAAGGCGTTCGCAACCTCGGGCGACGTCTTCGACTACAACGGCTCGCTCGGCACCTACACCCCCTGAGTCACACGGTGCGGTGTCACTGAGGGGGTCAAGACCCCCTCAGTGACACCACCCGCAGGGTTGTCAGCCGCCCGCTTCGAGGCACTCCGCGATCGCGGCGATGACCTCGGCGGGCGGATCGCCGTCCTCGCTCGATGCGACCAACTCGGCGATGTCGACGTCTTGCAGCTTGTCGCGAGCGCAGTCCTCGTCGATGGCTTCCCCGCCGCTGCCGGTCATCCCCGTGATGAACAGATCGATGAGCGCGTCCTGATCGGCGCAGCCCAGCAACTCCATCCCGAGTGCCTCGCCTTCGGGACTGAGTTCGGCGTCGTCTTCGGCAGCGATCTTCTCCGCGTCTTCGTCGGAGAGTTGCGACGCGAGGTCGTTGACGCACTCCTCGTCGAGCGCCATTCCCCCGCTCTCTGCCTGCTCGAGCGTTGCTGCGGCAGCCGCGGCCTGAGGGCCCGACAGATCGCTGCCGCCATCGCTGCCGCACCCGGTGAGCACGAGGCCCACGATCGCAACGCCAATCGCCAGTGTCTTCTTCATGTCCATCCTCTACAGGGTTCTCCGGCGCGTTGCCGGGAGGTGACCGGTCCGCCCACCCGTCATCATCGTGACACGTGGAGGGGGACCGCACGCACCATTGCGGGCTCAGGGCCGCTCGGACACGCTCAGCTCGATGCTGTCCGATTCGGCGATCTCCACCTCGAACCCCCATTCGTCGCCGTTCTCGTCGATCGCCGTGCAGTCGAACACGGTGCCGACCTCCTGGTCCGCGGGCTCGTCGCACGTCGCCGACACGAGCGCGACACCCAGTCCGTCGGCGACACCCTCGTCCTGCAGGATGAATGTCTCGGCCTCCTCGCGGAAGTCGGCGGTCGTCGTGAAGCAGCCCGACAGTACGAGTGCGCTCAGCGTCGGCAGCACGAAGCATCCGACGACACGAACGAGCATCGCTCGAACGTAGCTCAGCCGAGCGGGGCGAGCGCCGCGTCTCGCCGATGGCTGGCGATGCGATCCCACATCACCACGCCGAGAGCGACCCACACGAAGCCGAAGCCGACGAGGCGGTCCGCGGGCATCGGCTCGCCGTAGATCACCCAGCCCAATCCGAAGTTGATGATCGGCACCAGGAGGTTGAGCGGCCCGAGCAGCGTGAACGGCACGCTCTTCGCCGCCGCCGCGAAGAACATGAGTGGCACGGCGGTGATGAGGCCCGAGCCGAGGACGAAGAACCATTCTCGGGTCGATGCGGTCTGCGTCACACTGCCGGCCCGGGTCGAGAACCAGACGACGGCGATCACCGCTGGGACGAACAGCACGAACGATTCGCCGGCGAGGCTGTCGACGGCGCCGAGCGGGACACGCCGCTTCGTGAGGCCGTACACACTCCACGATGCCGCAATGATCATCGCGATCCACGGAGGGCTGCCGTACGACACGGTCAGGATCACCACGGCAACGCCGGCGCAGGCGAATGCGGCGCGCTGAGCGGTTGTCGGGCGTTCCTTCAGAACGAACACCCCGATGGCCATCGTGGCGAGCGGCGCGATGAAGTAGCCGAGCGCCGTCTCGATCACCCGGTCGTTGGTGACGGCCCACACGTAGCCGCCCCAGTTGACCGTGAGCAGCAGTGAGGCGAGCACGAGGCGGCGGGCCACACCGGGATCACGAAGGGCGCCGATGACGGTCGGCCAGCTCCGACGAGCGGTCACGATGATCGCCATCACCACGCCGGCGCATGCCATCCGCCAGGCGATCAGTTCGAACGCGTCGAACGTGCTGAGCTGCTTCCAGTAGATGGTGAGCAGGCCCCATATCAGGTACGCGGCAACGCCGAGTTGCACTCCCCGACGCACGCTGCGACCACCGGTGCTCGTCGGCCGCGCTCGGCGTGGCGGAGGTCGACCGGTCGGACATCGCTTCGTAGAGTACGGACTGCGGATCGAACCGCGGCACGCGGTTGCGTTGCGACCGCGTACGGTGGCGGCGATGGAAGTTCGCGTCAGCGATACCCCTGCCGCCAGTGCCGGGGTCTGGTTGGCCCGACGTCTCCGCGATGCCGTGCGACGACGAGGTTCGGCGTCCCTCGCGGTCAGTGGTGGCGGTTCGGCGCCCGCGTTGTTCGATGCGTTGCTGGTCGAGGACGTGCCGTGGGAACACATCACGGTCTGGCAGGTCGACGAGCGGATCGCGCCGGATGGCGACCCCGGCCGCAACGCCGGCCAACTCGACTGCTTCCCCGCCTCGGTGAAGCTGATGCCCGTGACGGCTGTCGACCTGCGAGCGGCCGCGCGGCGGTACGGGGCGGGATTGCCCGAACGCTTCGACGTGGTGCATCTCGGCCTCGGCGACGATGGGCACACGGCGTCGTGGCCGCCTGGCGACCCTGTGGTCGACAGCGATCGGCCGTGTGAGCTGGTCGGTGACTTCAACGGGTTCCGGCGGATGACCCTCACGCCCTCGGTGGTCAATCGAGCCAGGTGCCGCTTGGTGCTCACGTTCGGTCGGTCGAAGGCGCCGATGGTGGCCCGCTGGCTGCTGCGTGACCCCGAACTCCCGGTCGACCGGCTGCGTCGATCCGCCACGTTGGTCTTCGTCGACCCTGCCGCGGTCGCCGACATCCCGTCGTCGACGCGTGTGGAGTGAGCGAGTTCGACGGGTGCCTGGTTCATCGGCGGCGGTCTGATCGGGCCACTAGCGTCGCGTCACATGGATTCCGCCGACTCGCTCCGGGCACTTGACGATCTTCCGCGCACACCACACCTACGCGAGCTCTTCGCCACCGACCCGGGTCGAGCGGACCGATTCGTGGTCGAGGTCGCCGACCTGCACATCGACTGGTCGAAGCAGCTCGTCGACGACGTCGTGTTCACTGGTCTGATCGACGTTGCCCGTAGCGCCGGCGTCGAGGAGCGTCGGGACGCGATGTTCGCCGGCGAACACATCAACGTCACCGAGGATCGAGCAGTGATGCACGTCGCACTCCGTGCGCCGCGCACCTCGTCGATCGTCGTCGACGGTGTCGACGTGGTTCCAGACGTCCACGCCGTGCTCGACCAGATGGCAGCGTTCGCCGAGCGTGTCCGCGTCGACGAGCAGATCACCCACGTCGTGAACATCGGCATCGGAGGCTCCGACCTCGGCCCCGCAATGGCGTACCGGGCACTCGATGCGTACCGGCACGAGCGCCTTCGGTGTTCGTTCGTCTCGAACGTCGACGGCGCCGACATCGCCGCCGTGCTCGCCGGCTCCGACCCGGCATCGACACTGTTCATCGTCGCGTCGAAGACGTTCGGCACGATCGAAACGCTCACCAACGCCCGCACCGCTCGCGCGTTGGCTCGTCGAGGCGCTCGGCGAGTCGGCCGTCGGTGATCACTTCGTGGCGGTGTCGACGAATGCCGAACGGGTCACCGAGTTCGGCATCGATACCGCCAACATGTTCGGGTTCTGGGACTGGGTGGGCGGGCGTTACTCGGTCACCTCGGCCATCGGGTTGGCGCTGATGATCGCGATCGGACCGGAACGCTTCGGTGAGTTCCTCGACGGATTTCATCGTGTCGACCAGCACTTCCGAACGGCGCCCATCGCCGAGAACGCCCCGGTCATCATGGCCATGCTCGGCGTGTGGAACTCCAACGTGCTCGGCTCGGCCACCAAGGCGGTCCTACCGTACGCCGAGGAGTTGGCGCGGTTCCCTGCGTACCTGCAACAGCTCGACATGGAGTCCAACGGCAAGTCGGTTCGCCTCGACGGCACGCCGGTCGTGGGCGACAGCGGCCCGGTCGTGTGGGGCGAGCCCGGCACCAACGGACAGCACGCGTTCTACCAACTCCTGCATCAGGGCACTCGAATCGTTCCGGCCGATTTCATCGGCTTCGCGAAGCCGCACCACGGATTCCAGGAACACCACGACCTGCTGATGGCGAACCTGTTCGCGCAGTCCGAAGCCCTGGCGTTCGGCCGCGCCGCCGCCGACGACGAGCCCTACCGACAGTTCGACGGCAACCGACCCAACACGGTGATCCTCGCGGAGCAACTCACGCCGTCGGTGCTCGGGCAGTTGATTGCGCTCTACGAACACATCGTGCACGTCCAGGGCACGGTCTGGGGAGTGAACAGCTACGACCAGTGGGGAGTCGAACTCGGCAAGGAGTTGGCGAATCGGATCACCCCGGAACTCATCGGCGATCCGAGCCCGCCGACCCACGATTCGTCCACGAACGCCCTCATCTCCTGGTACCGCCACCACCGCTGATCCACGCCCCTCCCCGAAAAATGCGGCCAGGTGGTCGCCGGGTGCACGAATCAGCGCACATTTCGGAATGGGGGATACCGGGTGGGGTACGCTACCGAGATGCGGTTCCCCGAGGAAGTCAACGACGATGTCGTCAAGCGCTTGCGCCGTCTCGAGGGCCAGGTCCGCGGCGTCCAGCGGATGGTCGAGGAGGGCCAGGACTGTCGTGACATCGTCACGCAGCTCTCGGCATGCAAGGCCGCCCTCGACCGGGTCGGCTACCGCCTCGTCGTGGCCGGAATGCGTCATTGCGCCACGGTCGATCCCAACTCCGAAGCCACGCCGGACATCGACGCCGACGAGCTCGAGCGTCTGTTCATGAAGCTCAGCTGAGCTCGCGGTTGTCGCCAGGGTTCGGCACGTCGGCCGGACCGCTCGGTTGCAGCGCAGACGCCCCGATGCGTCAGACTGAGAGGATGCGCGACTACTCCAACATCTACATCGACGGTGCCTGGGTTCCCTCCGACGGAACCGGCCGTATCGAGGTCATCAACGCCGGCACCGAACAGGTGATGGGATCGATCCCCGAGGGAACCGCGAGTGACGTCGACAAGGCTGTCGCCGCTGCCCGTCGGGCGTTCGACGGTTGGGCCGCCACCCCGGTCGAGGAACGCCAGAAGTACATGATCCGTCTCAACGAGGCGCTGCAAGCTCGTTCGCCCGAAATCGCCGAGGTCATCGCCGGCGAGGTCGGCATGCCGATCACGTGGTCGACGATGATCCAGGCCGGCTTGCCTGCCGGCAACATGCAGACCTACGCCACGCTGCTCGACACCTTCGAGTTCGAAGAGACGATCGGCAACAGCCTCGTCGTGAAGGAGCCGGTCGGCGTCGTCGGTGCGATCACTCCGTGGAACTACCCACTGCACCAGATCATCTGCAAACTCGGCGGCGCGCTCGCGGCCGGCTGCACCTTCGTGCTCAAGCCGTCCGAGGTTGCACCGCTCAATGCGTTCATCCTCGCCGAGATCGTCCACGAGATCGGCCTTCCGGCCGGCGTCTTCAACCTGGTCACCGGCACGGGCCCCGTCGTCGGCGCGGCGATCTCCGAGCACCCGGGCATCGACATGGTCAGCTTCACCGGTTCCACCCGCGGCGGGCAAGCAGGTTGCCGCCGCTGCCGCCGGCACCGTCAAGCGCGTTGCACTGGAGCTGGGCGGCAAGTCGGCGAACATCATCCTCGACGACGCCGATTTCGAGGCAGTGATCCCTCGCGGCATCTTCGCCGCGTACCTGAACTCCGGCCAGACCTGCACGGCACATACCCGCATGCTCGTTCCGAACAGCCGGTACGACGAGGCCGTCGCCATTGCTGCTGCCGCCGCCGACAACATGCAGGTCGACGATCCGGCGAAGGAGGGCATGCACCTCGGACCGCTGATCTCGCAGGCCCAATGGGACCGCGTGCAGGGCTACATCCAGAAGGGGATCGACGAAGGCGCAGTCGTGGCCGCCGGTGGCCTCGGCAAGCCCGAGGGCCACGAGACCGGCTACTTCGTCAAGCCGACCGTACTTGCCAACGTCACCAACGACATGACCGTCGCGCAGGAGGAGATCTTCGGCCCGGTGCTCGTCGTCATCGGCTATGAGGACGACGACGACGCCGTGCGCATCGCCAACGACAGCCTGTACGGCCTGTCCGGCGGCGTGTGGTCCGCCGATCAGGAGCGGGCGATCTCGGTGGCCCGTCGTATGCGCACGGGTGCAGTCGACGTGAACGGCGGCTCGTTCAACATCGCTGCACCGTTCGGCGGCTACAAGCAGTCGGGCTACGGCCGTGAGAACGGCCCGTACGGGATCGACGAGTTCCTCCAGACCAAGTCGCTGCAGCTTTGATCTCCAGTCGACGCTGATGGCAGGGGAACGCATTCTCGTCGCGAAGGTCGGCCTCGACGGCCACGATCGCGGCGTCAAGATCGTGGCGCGGATCCTGCGAGATGCCGGTTACGAAGTGATCTACACGGGCCTGTTCCAAACTCCCGACACCGTCGCCGCAGCCGCCGTCGACGAGGACGTCGACGCCATCGGCCTGTCGATGTTGTCGGGTGCCCACATGACGTTGGCGCCGTTGGTGGTCGACAAGTTGCGTGAGCGTGGTGTCGACATTCCGGTCATCGTCGGCGGCATCGTGCCGAACCACGACGTCGACGAGTTGCTCGCCACGGGTGTCGCCAAGGTGCTGACGCCCGGTGCGTCGGCCGACGAGGTCGTGGCGGCAGTTCGTGACGCGATCGACGCGACCGCCGCGACCTGACGACGAGCGTTGACTGATGGTCGACCGGGTCGAGCGCTTGACGAACCTGTTGGCGCTTCTCCTCGAGACCAACCAGGCCTTGAGTCTGGTGCAGATCGCCGGTGAACTGTCGGGCCAGTATCCGCAGGCCGACCAGGCCCGTCGGGCGTCGTTCGAGCGCGACAAGGCGGCACTTCGCGACATCGGCGTGCCGATCGAGACCGAGATCGTCGGTGGCGGGCCGTACGCCGGCCAGACGGTCTACCGGATCGACCGTCGAGCGTACGAACTGGCCGATCTCGACCTCGCACCCGACGAGATGCGGGCTCTGCAGATCGCCGTTGCCGCGGTGCGGACCGGCTCACCCACCGGCCAGGAGGCCATCTGGAAGCTCGGGGGAGCGCTCGGCGACGAGCGCCCACCGGTGTCGGCTGTCGTCCCCGATCGCCCGGAGCTGCCGGTCATCCGCGCTGCCGTTGCCAGTCGATCGACGATCGGCTTCTCCTATCGGGGCGAACCGCGCCGGCTCGATCCGTGGGGCCTCCTGCTGCGCGGCGGGTTCTGGTACGTGATCGGCCACGACCACGACCGCAACGAACAGCGCACGTTCCGTGTCGATCGATTCGACCCGGACCCCGACGGCATCACCGTCGGCGAGTCCGGCTCGTACGAACGACCGCCGTCGTTCGATCCTCGGTCGGCGTTTCCGGCCGACCCGAAGGAGATCGGCCACGATGCCTTCGACGGCGTGCAGGCACTCGTTCGCGTCGATCACGTTCGAGCCGCAGCGATCGAGCGTGAACTCGGGAGTGAACGGGTGGTCCGCCGTGACGGCCAGGGTGTCGTGGTGTCGGTCCCGGCGTCGAACCTCCCTGCCTTCCGCTCGTGGGTTCTGGGCCTGCTCGAGCATGCCGTCGTTCTCGAACCGGCCGATGTCCGTGAGCACATCGTGACCTGGCTGGCGTCGGTCGCGGCCGGTGATGAGACGCTGAGTGGGCCGCGCAATGCCGAAGACCGGCTGCGGCGCCTCCTGGTGATGTTGCCCTGGCTGATGGAGGTCGGCGAGGTCCCGCTGGCCGATGTCGCCCGCCGCTACGACCTGACCGAAGCGCAGGTGCAGCAGGATCTCGAGCTCGTCGCCATGTGTGGGCTGCCGCCGTTCGTCGACGAGATGGTCGACGTGTTCGTCGACGAGGGGATGGTCTATGTCGGTGTGCCGCGCCTCTTCACGCGACCGTTGCGACTCACGGCACCCGAGGGTTTCACGCTGCTGGCGGCCGGCCGGGCGGCGATGGAACTTCCTGGTGCCGATCCCGACGGCCCGCTGGGACGAGGGCTCGACAAGCTGGCCGCAGCGTTGGGTGAGGTCGGGCTCGCGGCCGGTACCGACAACACCGCTGGCGTCGTGATCGATCTCGCCCGGCCGGCGATTGCCGACGATCTGGCGGAGGCGGCGGCAGCGGGTCGAGAGCTGTCGATCAGCTACTACACGCCGGCGCGTGACGAGCTCGGTGACCGGGTCATCGTGCCCCGTCACGTGTTCGTCGACTCGGGTCACTGGTATGTCCTGGCCGACGACGATCGGTCCGGACAGCGCCGCACGTTCCGCATCGACCGCATCGAATCGGCTGAGCCGACCGGCATCGTGATCAGCGCCGACGATCCTGCGATGGCCCCGGACGGGTTCTTCGTCGACGCCGAGGTGCCCCGTGTGTCGGTCCGGCTCGGCCCGGCGGCGCAGTGGGTCATCGAGGAGTACCCGACCGACGCCGTCACGGAACTGTCGGATCCGCCTGGTTGGATCGAGGTCCGGCTGCCGGTCTCCAGTGAGCGATGGCTGTCCAAGCTGCTCATCCGTCTCGGCCCGAACGCCGTGACGATCGATCCCGAGGCCGCGACGGCGGCAGGCGTGCTCGCCCGCCGAGTGCTGGCCGGCTACAGCGACACGTAGAACGGAGCGAGCTGCGAGGCGTCGGTGATGCCGTGCGCAGCGAGGAGGTGGGGAAGGACCTCGGCGGTGGCGGTTGCATCGCCCAACGCATCGTGCGGTCGATCGAGGACGACGTCGTAGCGGGCGCACACATCGGCGAGCCGGTGTGACTGTTCGCGTGACGGGTCGAGCCGCCGCGACATCCGCAGCGTGCACAACAGGGGGCTGAGGCCGGAGCGCAGCCGGTCGTCGGCCGGCCGACGTCGGGTGGCGCGGACGAGAAAGGCAGCGTCGAAGGCTGCGTTGTGGGCCGTGAAGATCGAGCCTTCGAGACGGTCCCCCAGTTCGTCGAGCGTGTCGCCGAGCAACGGGGCGTCCTTCAGATGCCGCCGCGTGATGCCGTGGATGTCGGTGGGGCCGACTCGTTGCAGCGGCCAACGCAATTTGACGAAGCTCGACCACTTGTCGACGACGGTGCCGTCGGCGGTGACGGTGACGAGACCGACCTGGAGCACACGATGGCGGCGCGTCGAGAGCCCGGAGGTCTCCAGGTCGACGACGGCGAACGTGGGAAGCGGCACGTCGGCCACCCTAGACAGTAGGTGTCACAGCCGGCGTTGCCACCCGTGTGTGGGTCGGGGCGTCGACCGGTGTTGTCAGCCCGCTTCGTGTTGCAGGCGGGCGCGGACCCCGATGGGTGCAGACACGGTGAACCCGGCGAGGTGGCGGTCCTCCTCGGACTCCCCGCCCCAGTAGCCGTACTCGCGGTGCGAGCGGGCGAAAGCTCGGCACTCGTTGACGACCGGGCACGCGGCGCAGAGCACTCTGTGCTTTCGCTTCACGGCGGGCCCGAGCCTGCGGGCGCTCGGCCTTGGGTGGGAAGAAGAGCTTCGTACGCCCCTTGCATGCTGCGAGATCCTGCCAGCTCTCGATCGTTGGCATGTCGAATTGGTACAGCTCTGCAACGGCCATGGCGACTTCCCTCTCGTGCTGGGAGCGATGGTGAGCCGGGGGGATCGGCCCGCCATCGCTCGATTTAACACTAAATGTTCGGAGCAGAGGCCGCAACCGGATCACCGAAACATCGGAAGATGTCCTGATCTCACCTCACCAGGGGCGAGCCTGGATCAGAGGAGTTCGGCGGCGAGACTGGCGACGTCGCTGCGTTCGCACGCCGTGAGGGTGATGTGTCCGAAGCACTGCTGGCCGGCGAACGCTGATGTCAGCACGCTCAGGGCGTTGTTCGACTCGCCGAGATACGGCGCATCGATCTGGCTCGTGTCGCCGGTGAAGATCACCTTCGTGCCGTCGCCGACGCGCGTGAGGATGGTACGCAGCGTGGTCGGCTCGAGGTTCTGGGCCTCGTCGACCACCACGAACTGGCGCTGGAGCGACCGCCCCCGAAGGAAGGTGACCGACTCGAGCGACAACTGGCCGCGGGTGGTCAGCTCGTCGACCATGTCGCGGGCGTCCTTGATGCTGCCACGGTCGGTCAGCGCGACGACCGCGTCGTGGATCGCAGCCATCCACGGGTCGAGCTTCTCGTCGAGCCCGCCCGGGAGGAACCCCACGTCGGCCCGACCGACCGGCACGAGGGGCCGGTAGACGGCGAGGCGTTCGTACCGGGCGTGCTCGACGACCTGCTCGAGGCCGGCGGCGATCGCGAGGATGGTCTTGCCGGTGCCGGCGCGTCCGTCGAGGGCGATCACGGCGATGTCGGGATCGAGCAGCAGTTCGAGCGCGAATCGTTGCTCCTTGCTGCGTGGACGAAGTCCCCAGGCCTCGGGCGTGTGTTGAGGCAACAGGACGAACTCGTTGTCGACCGCGCGAACGAGTGCCGACTGCGAACCCGAACGCAGCACGGCGAATTCGTTCTCGGTGAACTCGATGGCGGTGTCGGTCGTGATCGCATCGATGGCGACGGCACCGGCGGCGTACAGGCAGTCGATGACTTCGTACGGTGCCTCGAGCGTCGACCATCCGACGGCTGCACTCTGACGATCCGACCGGGTGAGGCGATGCTCTGCGGCATCGACACCGAGATGCGCCGCCTTGATGCGCAGCGCGGCGTCGTTGCTGATCATCGTGGTCGGGCCGAAGTCGGATTGGCCGATGGCAGCGCCGATGATGCGGTTGTCGGGCACCGATGGGTCGAGCCCGTGCTCGACGAGAAGGTGCTTGCGAATGTTGTTGATCTCGATCTGCAGCGTGGCGGTGCCATTGCCGGTGGGTACCGGTTCGGCGAGCGAGCCGCCATGCGCGACGCGTAGTTCCTCGAGGGTGCGCAATGCCGTCCTGGCTGCTCGACCGACATCGTCGGCTCGACTCTTGAGCCCGTCGAGTTCTTCCACGACGGTCAGCGGTATCACGACGTCGGCGTCGATGAACTCGAGCACGCAGGTCGGATCGGCAATCAACACGGAGGTGTCGACGACGAGTCGAGTTCGTTGGCCTCCCTTCGTCCGGTCGTGACCCGATGATGCGTGTTCGGCATCGGGGGTCGGTGCGCCAGCGGACGGAAGCAGGTCGGTCACCATCACTCCTCGGCGGAAGCCTCGTGGATTTGCTCTGAAACGGATGTCATACCCAACGGGACGGTGTTCTAGCGCAGCCACCGCGCGTGGTGGTGGATGCGAAAGATCTCCAATACCGGCAAGGGTCAACGGACAAGGTCGTTGCAGATGCAATGGGTTGGGTGCTTGAACGCGTGGTGCTCACGTCGGTCTCATGGTCACATCCCGCCGGAAACGGTGGGGTCGGTCTCGGTGTGATCCACCGGGGTGAACAGCAACGCAACACCCATCCGAAAAGAGGACTCATGGCAACCAAAGCAGAACTGATTGACGCAGTGGCCGACGCCGCTGGTGTGTCGAAGGCAGACGCAGAGCGCACCCTTGGCGCGTTCTTCGATCACGTCGTCGCCTCTACCAAGTCGGGTGAGAAGGTCGCATGGCCGGGCTTCGGCTCGTTCAGCACCACCCAGCGCAGCGCCCGTACCGGCCGCAACCCGCAGACTGGTGCACCCGTGCAGATCAAGGCGTCGACGGCGATGAAGTTCACCGCCAGCTCGACGCTCAAGTCCGCGCTCAACGGGAAGTGATCTGATGGCCGTCGCGAAGAAGGCTCCGGCGAAGAAGGCTCCGGCGAAGAAGGCTCCGGCGAAGAAGGCTCCGGCCAAGAAGGCTCCGGCCAAGAAGGCTCCGGCCAAGAAGGCTCCGGCGAAGAAGGCTCCGGCCAAGAAGGCTCCGGCGAAGAAGGCTCCGGCCAAGAAGGCTCCGGCCAAGAAGGCTCCGGCCAAGAAGGCTCCGGCCAAGAAGGCTCCGGCCAAGAAGGCGCCGGCGAAGAAGGCTCCGGCCAAGAAGGCTCCGGCCAAGAAGGCGCCAGCGAAGAAGGCGCCAGCGAAGAAGGCTCCGGCCAAGAAGGCTCCAGCCAAGCGCTGATCAGCGTTTCGAATCCTTGACGGGGGGCCTACGGGCCTCCCGTTTCGCGTCCGGGGTCAGAGATCGGCGATGAGCTTGAACACCTCGGCCGCGTCCATGTCGAACGGGCGTCCGAGATCACCGAGGCGGTTGCGCACCCGCTGGTCGAACGCAGCCAACTGGTCGTCGTCCGCCGCCTTCATCGTCGACTCGAACTGGCTCACGTGCGCGGCGAGGGCCCACAGCTTCGCGTCGACGAAGGCAGTGACGTCTTCGGCATGGTCGGGCATGTCGGCCTCCCACAACAGCAGTGCGTCGGGCCGGTGATGCGCAACGCCGTGATCCTTGAAGAAGTGCGGGTCACGGGCGGCCACGATCCCGTCGCATGCCAAGAGTCCTGCATGGCGATGATCGGGATGGAGGCGATACCGCTTCCACGGATCGTGGCCGAGCACCACCTGAGGCTGGAGTTCACGGATCACCCTGGCGACCTCGCCACGCGTCGCGAGGTCGCTCTCGAGTTCGCCGTCGATGCGGCCGAGGAACCGGACCTCGCCGACTCGGTCGCCCGCGAGTCGCCGGGCCGCCTCTCGTTGCTCGTCCTGGCGGCGCGCTGCCAAGGCCACCAGGTCGGCGTCGGGGTCCCAGGTGCCCTTCGAACCATCGGTGCAGACCAAGTGGTGGACGATGCATCCGTCAGCAGCCCATTTCGCCAACAATCCACCGCACCCGAATTCCACGTCATCGGGGTGTGCGCCGATCGCCAGCGCTGACGTCGGCGTGTCGAGGTTGGTGGAGGAGGGCGTTGCCGGTCCGCCCGGCATCACCGGTGCGGGTTGGCCGGGCTCGTTGGCAGCCATTCGGGGAGGACCTCTCGGATCAGCGGGTGGACGAGATCCCGATGGGTGTCGAGATCGAGGGACAGATGGGCGTCGGAGCGCACTTCGAGTTCCACGTCGGTCGAAGGCCAGCGCCTGGTCGAGGTGGCGTGAGAACGAGCCGCCACCGTACGACGCGCGCAGCGGTGTCGGTGCCGGGAACGACATGACGTTCGTGCCGTCGTGGCGGCGGTCGGGAACCAGCGTGATACGGCCCGGGCGGGCGACATCGAGGAGCCCTGCGGGTCGGGCCAGGTCGGCATGGGTGACCAGGAGGTGGTCGAACCCCTCGGCGATGATCCGGTCGACGCCGTCATCCACTGCGCCGTTCAAACCCAGACCGGCACACCAGACGACCTGCGCCCCGCGTTCACTGGCCCATTCGGCGACCTCGTCGTCGTCACATGCCACGAAGGTGGGCATCTCGGCGACCACATCGACGACGCGTGACGCCATCCAGCGTGCGAGCGCGGCACGATCGGTATCGGAGACGACGCCGGTGAGGCGGCCCTTCGCCGCCGTGAATCGTTTGACCGGGATCAGCACGGCGAGACGCACGGTGGCCCACTGTAGGAGAGCGTCGTGGCAACTCGGCTGCCGTGGGCCCGTCGCTGGGTGCCGAACTAGGGTTGCGACGTCGTGAAGGGGTCGTGGACGGGCCCGTGAGGGGGGACGAGATGATGACCATCGAGACGATGAAGCGTTCGACGTGACGGCTACCGACATCAAAGTGGCAGTGATCGGTGCCGGTTCGTGGGGGACCACGGTGGCAGCGCTGGCTGCGGAGAACACACCCACGGTGCTGTGGGCACGCCGTGCGGAACTCGCCGCCCAGATCAACGACGCACAGGTGAACCCCGAGTACCTGCCGGCATTCGTGCTCCCCGACGAACTGCGCGCGACCGACTCGCTCGCCGACGCCGTTTCCCATGCCGATGTCGTCGTGATGGCCGTGCCATCTCACGGATACCGAGATGTCGCCGTCGAAGCGGCCGAGTGGATCCGGCCCTGGGTGCCGGTGGTGTCGTTGGCCAAGGGCCTCGAGCGCACGACGCTCAAGCGGATGAGCGAGGTCACCACCGATGCGATGCCGGGCCATCCGGTCGCCGTGCTGACCGGGCCGAACCTGGCCAAGGAGATTCTGTCGGGTCAACCGGCCGCGAGCGTGGTGGCGATCGGTGACGACACGATCGCCCGCGAACTCCAACGCATCTTCAGCCGCCCGAGCCTGCGCGTGTACACCAACCAGTGACGTGATCGGCTGCGAGGTGGCCGGGGTGGTCAAGAACGTCATCGCCATCGCCGCCGGCATGGCCGAGGGGATGGGGTTCGGCGACAACACCCGTGCCACGCTGATCACCGGGGCCTCGCCGAGATGGCCCGGCTCGGGGTGGCGATGGGTGGCGAGCCCGCCACGTTTGCCGGACTCGCCGGCATGGGCGACCTGATCGCCACATGCTCGTCGAAGCAGAGCCGTAACAACAGCGTCGGCTTGCAGCTCGGCGAGGGCAAGTCGATCGAGGAGATCCTCGCGGGGACCAACATGGTGGCCGAGGGCGTCAAGTCGTCGCCCAGCGTGCTCGACCTCGCCCGCCGGTACGGTGTCGAGATGCCGATCACCGAACAGATCGTTGCCGTCTGCCACGAGGGCCGTCCGGCTCCCGATGCGCTCGCCGCGCTGATGCAACGCAGCCGCAAGGGCGAATTCGAGGCGTGAGCGCGGTCGAGCGGAGGGGCATCTGCGTCGGAGACGATGGTCGGAGTAACCGGAGCTCCGTGCCGTTCGGTCGGTCACCAACTGGGGCGACGTCACGTCGTTCGGTCCCGGTCACGGGCCTGATGCAACGGTGTCGTGGTACGTCGCTGCCGAAGACCGTTGGCACGTGCCTGCCGACGAACCCGCGGTGCGCCAACAGCGGGTCGAGGGCACCGCAGTGATCGAGACACGAGTCCGCATCCCCGATGGCGACGCGGTGCAGCGGGTGTGGTCGGTTCCCGACCTCGGCGGGCTCACCGTGATCGAGGTCGAGAACGAGTCACCGCTGCCGTTCGCCGTGGCATTCGCAGGGGCGCGAGTACTGACCGAGCGACCCCCGGCCGACGTGGCGATCAAGGGGCTCGAGCTCCCCGCAGGGTCGATCGTGCTCCCCGTCGGGCACCGATCATCGATCCGCGTCGCCGTCCCCCACGAACCAGCGCGCATCGACACCTGGGCGCTGCCGACACTGGCTCCGGCGATGGCAGTCGTGCGGGGCTGGCTGACTGTCGTCCATCGAGCCAGCCGGGTGGTGCTGCCCGATGCCGGACTCGCTGATGCGTTGACCGCGGCGCGCTGCGATCTGCTGCTGCACGGCCCGGTGGGTTCAGGCGACCCGATCGGGTTTCTGCTCGACGTGGCCGAACTGGTTCGGCTCGGCGACGATGCCGACGCGTGGATGCCCGAGATCGTCGAACCGGTTGCTGCCATCAGTCGCTCGAACGGCTCCGAGGTCGACGCCGCACTGGAGGCGTGCGAGCGCGTGGCGTTGGCGGCCGGCGACGATCGGGCCCTCGGCGACATCGTCGATCTCCGCGCCCGTCGGGTCCGTGACGGACGGGTTGCTCGGGATGCTGCCGGCCCTGCGTCGTTCTCCGACGTGCGTCGTGGCGCGTCGGTCGGACGGTTCGTGGCCCAGATCGAGCAACGCATCGCTGATGGCGGTCGGCTGTTGGGCGCCGGGATTCCCCGCCGTTGGCTCGGAGCCAACTTCGAGGTGCACCGCATCCCGACCGGGACGCGCTCGACGGTGTCGTTCGCCGTGCGGTGGCACGGAGAACGCCCTGCGGTGCTGTGGGAGCAGCATGGCGACGTGCAGCACCTCTCGGCTCCCGGCGTCGATCCCGACTGGTCGACCGTCGAGGCGTCAGGCGAGGCACTGTGGGCGGCACCACCGCAGCCCACCCGCATCGGCGTGAGCATCGACCTCGGCAATGGTGACCGCGATGGGTGACACGGACCGTTGAGAGCGACGCGTCCGAAACAGTCGAAGAAGCGGGCGCCGACGCGCGCGATCGAGAAGGAGATGTGGGAGCGCGGCCACGACGTGGTCGTCGGCATCGACGAGGTCGGCCGCGGCGCGTGGGCGGGGCCGCTGTCGGTCGGTGCGGCCATCTTGCCGCGCGACACGCGCGTCAACGGGGTGCGCGATTCGAAGCTGCTGAGCGAGCGTGAGCGCGAGGCACTCTTCGACCGGTTGACCGAGTGGTGCGTGGCTTGGTCGGTCGGCTCGGTGAGCCAAGAAGAGTGTGACCACCTCGGGATGTCGGCGGCGCAGAAGTTGGCGGCGCGCCGTGCGATCGAGGGGTTGGGGGTCGAGCCCGACGTGGCAGTGACCGACGGCACGTGGGACTTCGTGTCGCCGTCGGTTCCGCACGTGGAGCTTGCCGTGAAGGCGGATCTGCGGTGTCTCAGCGTTGCGACGGCGAGCATTCTCGCCAAGGTGGTCCGCGATCCGCGAGATGCGGGCCAACGCCGAGAGTTATCCGAACTGGTCGTTCGACACGAACAAGGGCTACCCGTGCCCGGTGCACAAGGCGGCGCTCCTCGGCTACGGCCCCTCCGCGATCCACCGCCGCACCTGGGTGTTCATGGATCACTACGTCCCGTGGACCGCCATCCGTCGCACCCCACCCGCCGGCCAGTCGTCGCTGTTCTGAGCCCAACATCCCGGTTTGCGTTGCATTCTGTTGGGACGTCCCAACGAAACTGCACCTCACACGGGGTGAGCGCGGCCCGTTGGGCGCGCTCACTTCAGCGCGAGGAGCCAGCTGAGAACTGCAGCAGGGTCGCGGAGGCGATGCGTGGCGATCGTGTCGGAGTCGCCGACCTTGATGGCGATGTCGTCGGCCCCGAGGCAGGCGAAGGCGTCCTCGTCGGTGATGTCGTCGCCGACGAACACCGTGGTCGCTGTGCCGAGCCGGGCGCCGAACGCCACGAGCGCGGTCCCCTTGTCGGCGTGTCGGGCGAAGAGTTCCAGCACGTTGCTACCCGGCTTTGCCGAGGCACCGTCGATGTGTTCGGCGTCCGAACGCAGCGAGTCCAGCGCCTCGCGTCCGAGCGCTCGATCGGCCTGACGGACGTGCAGTACCACGCTCGCCGGCTTCCGTTCGATCCACGCTCCGCTGCCTGCCCGTTCGACCGCCGCAATGGTGAGGTTGTCGAGGGCTGCGAGGCGAGCCGACTCGGTGTCGGTGAGCAGTTCCATCGGCCGCTCACGTGATTCCATGCCGTGGCTGCCGATCACGTTCACCTCGGGCCCGAATCCGAACCGGGTGAGACCGTCGAGTGATCGGCCCGAGGCAACCACGACGTGCACGCCCTCGAGTCGGGCAACGGCGTCGACGGCATCGAGGGTTCCGGCGAGCAGAACGGCGTCGTCGGCGTGGTCGACGAGCGGGGCGAGGACGCCATCGACGTCGAGACCGATCAGCAGCGGCCGTCGGTGCCGACACGACGAGTTCGGCGAGCTCCGTTGGGTCGTCGTACGTGGTCGCGGGCGACGCCTCGTCAGCCGACACCGGCATCTCGCTGCGTCGGTGGCGGCGATCATCTCGCCGAGGAACCGGTCGGCCCAGCCCTGCACATCGCTCTTGCGGATCTGATTGCGCAGGCCGGCCATCCGCTCCCGGCGTTCGTGGCGGTGCATCTCGACCGCGGTCATGATGGCCTGTCGCAGTGCTTCGTCGTCGTGGGGGTTGACGAGCACCGCATCGGTCAGTTCGTCGGCGGCGCCGGCGAACTCCGACAGCACGAGCACGCCATCGCCGTCGATGTGGGCCGCCGCGTACTCCTTGGCGACCAGGTTCATGCCGTCACGGAACGGGGTGACGAGCATGACGTCACCGGCGCGGTACAGGGCGATGAGTTCATCGAACGGCAGCGACTGGTACAGGTAGTGGATCACCGGCAGACCGATGCGGCTGTAGCGGCCGTTGATCTCGCCGACGAGGCGTTCGACCTGGTGGCGTTCGTCCTGATAGTGCTCGACGGCTTCTCGTGTGGGCGTTGCCACCTGCACCATGACGTGGCGCTCGGGTCGAGATCGCCAGACTCGAGCAGTGCGGCGAACGCCTTGAGTCGCAGCCCGATGCCCTTGGTGTAGTCGAGCCGATCGACGCCGAGCAGGATCACCTCGGGATCGCCGAGCCGGGCGCGGATCTGGCTCGTCCGTTGCCGGGTCGCCCGCCCAGCGGCCACGGCCTCGACCTCGTCGACGTCGATCGAGATCGGGAACGTGCCGACCCGCGTGCGGTGATCGGGGTTCTCGATGACGCCGTCGTGCGCGTCGACGTGGAGGAGCTGCTGTGCAGCGGTGGTGAAGTTGACCGCGCCCATCGGTCGCTGGAAGCCGACCAGGTCGCAGCCGAGCAGACCCTCGATGATCTCGGTTCGCCACGGGAGCCGGGAGAACAGCTCGTACGGCGGGAACGGGATGTGCAGGAAGAACCCGATCGTCACGTCGCTGCGCAGCTCGCGGAGCAACTTGGGGACGAGTTGGAGCTGGTAGTCGTGGATCCAGACGATCGCGTCGGGCGGCGAGATGTCCGCCAACGTCGCGGCGAACCGTTCGTTGACGGTGACGTAGGCGTCCCACTGCTCGCTCGAGTACGTCGACTCCCGAAGTGCGTCGTGGTAGAGCGGCCAGAGCGCGTCGTTGGAGAAGCCCTCGTAGTAGAGCTCGATCTCCTCGGCGCTGATCGAGACCGGGTGGAGTTCGACCCCTTCGACGCTGAAGGGCTCGGCATCGTCGTCGGGATCGCCGGTCCAGCCGACCCACGTGCCACCGGTGTCGCGCAGCATGGGAAGCAGCGCGCGGACGAGGCCACCGGGGCTCGGGGCCCATCCCTCGTCGGTCCGCATCACGGGGAGCCGGTTGGCGGCAACGACGATCGGACGGTTGACCGCGGACGGGGTTCATCACGTCACCTCAGGCGGTCGAGTGCCTGTTCGAGGTCGGCGACGAGATCACTCGCGTCCTCGATGCCGACCGACAGCCGCACGAGGTTGTCGGGAACCTCCAGCGGTGATCCGGCGGCTGACGCGTGCGTCATGGCGCCCGGGTGTTCGATGAGACTCTCGACAGCGCCGAGCGACTCGGCCAGCGTGAAGATCTCGGTGGAGGCGGCGACGGTCATGGCGGCGTCCATGCCCGCTGCGACGGTGAACGACACCATGCCACCGAAGTCGCTCATCTGCTTCGCTGCGGCTGCGTGACCCGGATGATCCGGGAGCTGTGGGTACAGGACCCGGTCGACGGCAGGGTGACCGACGAGCAGGTCGACGACAGCGCGGGCATTCTCGCAGTGACGGTCCATGCGGACTGCCAGGGTCTTGACGCCGCGCAGAACGAGGTAGCAGTCGAACGGCGCCGGCACGGCTCCGGCGGCGTTCTGCGTGAAACGCAGTCGCTCGCCGAGTTCGTCGTCGTTGAGCGCCACGAACCCACCGACGACGTCGCTGTGGCCGCCCAGGTACTTCGTGGCCGAATGCACCACGATGTCGGCGCCGAGTGTGAGGGGCTGCTGCAGGTATGGCGTGGCGAAGGTGTTGTCGACGACCACGATCGCACCACGGTTGTGGGCGATCTCGGCGATTGCCTCGATGTCGAAGCAGGTGAGCAGCGGGTTGGTCGGGGTCTCGAGCCAGACGAGGCCGACGTCGTCGGGCCAGTTGGCCCGCAGTGCGTCGAGATCGGTGAGATCGACGGCCGACCACGGGAACCCGAGCGGGCTCCACACCTTGGCGATCAGACGGAACGTGCCGCCGTAGGCGTCGTTGCCCAGCAGGGTCCGCTGGCCAGGCCGCAACAGGCGCAGGATGTTGTCCTCCGCCGACAGACCGCTGGCGAATGCGAGGCCGTGTTCGGCCTCCTCGAGCGATGCGATCTGCGCTTCGAGCGCCGAGCGGGTGGGGTTGCCGGAACGCGAGTACTCGAAACCCTTGTGCTGGCCGACACCCTCCTGGGCGAACGTGGTCGACAACGAGATCGGGGTGACCACCGCGCCCGTGGTCGGGTCGGGGTCCTGGCCGGCGTGGATGGCTCGGGTGGAGAACGAATGCCTGGTCGATGCCTCGATGTCACCCACCATGGGCTCCTTCGAGAGCAGCTTCGGCGACGGCGCTGAAGTACGCGAGCACGTCGGTGCGGGTGAGCACGCTCAACGGGCGCCCGCCGGACAGCACCAGCAGCGCCGGTGCCGACTCGAGCATCTCGACGGCGAGTTCGAGCTTCTGGCCGACACCGATGGTGGGGAGCTTCGGGCCCATCACCTTCTCGACCGGCGTGGACATGACCCCCGGGTCGCGGTGGATGGCTTCCATCAATTCGAGTTCATCGATCGAGCCGGACACCTCGGCGGCTGCGAACGGCGGCGTGTTCTTGCACACCGGTAGCTGGCTCACACCGGTTGTCCGCATCAATTCGATCGCCTCGGAGACGAGCTGGTGCGGATTCACGTACAGCAGGTTCTCGATCGACGCATTGCGGGTGTCGAGCACGGCGCCGACGCACTGGTCGCACTCTCGGAGGAACCCGAAGTTGGCCATCCACGCATCATCGAAGATGCGCGACAGATAGCCGCGGCCCGAATCGGGATTGAACACCACGACGACGTCGTCGGGGCCGGCGGCCTTGGCGACCTTGATGGCCGCGGCCACGGCCATCCCGCCGGATCCACCGATCAGGATGCCCTCGCGTTCGGAGACGTATCGGGCCGTGAGGAAGCTCTCCTCGTCGCTGATGGCGATGATGTCGTCGAGGAGTTCGGGGGCCCACGCAGCGGGGAAGAAGTCTTCACCGACGCCCTCGACCAGGTACGGGCGTCCGGAGCCGCCGGAGAAGACGGAGCCCTCGGGATCCGCGGCGATGATCCTGATGTCGGGATTCATCGACTTGAGGTATCGGGCCACGCCGGTGATCGAACCGCACGTTCCGGCGCCGGCGACGAAGTGGGTGATTCGGCCCCCGGTCTGGCGCCAGATCTCCGGGCCCGTGGTCAACTCGTGCGCCGCCGGATTGTGGGGGTTCTGGTACTGGTTCGGACGGAACGCGCCGAGCTCGTTCGTGAGGCGTTCGGCGACGCTGTAGTAGCTCGTCGGGTCGCCCGGCTCGACGGCCACCGGGCAGACGACGACCTCGGCGCCGTACGCCTTGAGCAGCGAGACCTTCTCGGGGGCGACCTTGTCGGTCATCACGAACACGCACTTGTAGCCACGCTGAGCTGCGACGATTGCGAGTCCGACACCTGTGTTGCCGCTCGTGGGCTCGACGATCGTGCCGCCGGGTTGCAGGAGGCCTTCACGTTCGGCGGCGAGAATCATCTCCAGCGCAGGGCGGTCCTTGGCGGACCCGCCGGGGTTGGTGCTCTCGTTCTTCATGGCGAACACGCACTCGATGCCCTCGAGCTCGGTGAGACGCTTGAGGCGAACGAGCGGCGTGTTGCCGATGGTGTCGAGGACCGAATCGACGATCTCGGTCCCGACGAGACGAGGATCGCTCATGTGCTCGACAGTACCCGTCGGGCGCCGACGTGGCTATGGGTCACCCGAACACTTTGTCGGCGAGACGACTCATGGCGCTGGGTTGCGGCGCCTCGAAGCCATCCGGGAGCAGATCGGGGTGGTGCTCGGCGAGGAAGTCGACGAGCTGGCGTGCCGACGGATTGACGAATCCGGTGCCGCCGATGACGACCGTGGGCACGGTCTCGTTGCCGTTCGCGTGGCGGCGCACGGTGGCGGCGTCATCGGCGTTGTCCCAGATGTCGTGCTCGACACGTTCGATGCCGAGTTGGTCGAGCTTGCGTTGCAGCATCGAGCAGAACCCGCATCCCGGCCTCCAGTAGAGATCGATCTGGCTGGCAGCGGCTGCCGATTCTGGCGCGGAGTCGTCGGGCATGCCGGTTGCAACGACCGCCGGCGGGATCTATTCCCTTCTCACTCCGGTCCCCGTTTGCGTGACACTTCGGTTGGGGCGGACCAACGGAACTGCAACGCAAACAGGGAGCGGAGGAGGCGGGGAGGTGGGCGACGAGCGCGCTGGGCTGGACCGCTCGGCACGCGAACGGCTGGCAGACTGGCCCGATGAGCGGAGCCACCGTCGACTCGTCCGTGTACCTCGACCGCCTGGCGCGGGTGCGTCAGGCGATGACCGAACACGACATCGACACCTTGCTGCTGTCGGTCGGACACGACCTGCCGTATCTCACCGGCTACATGGCGATGCCGTTGGAGCGGCTGACGATGCTGGTCGTGCCCCGCACCGCCGGCGCCACGATGGTGATCCCGGCACTCGAGGCACCGCGGGTGCGTGAAGTGGCAGGAGCCTTCGACCTCCTCCCGTGGGGGGAGACGCAGGATCCGACGGCAATCGTCGCCCGGCTCGCCGCCGGCTCGTAGCGGATCGCCGTAGGCGATCAGATGTGGGCGCGCTTCCTCGTCGAACTGCTGGCGGCAGGTGCCCGGTGCGGAGTACACGCGGGCGGTCGATGTGGTCGGCCCGTTGCGCATGTCGAAGGACGCGGCCGAGATCGATGCGCTCACTGCGGCCGGTGCGGCTGTCGACCGGATCGCCGGGGAGCTGCAGCGCGGCGAGATCCCGCTGGTCGGACGTACAGAGGCCGAGGTGTCGGCACACCTGAGTCGCCGGATCATCGAAGAAGGCCACGACAAGGTGAACTTCGCCATCGTCGCCGCCGGCGAGAACGCCGCCAGCCCCCACCATCACGCTGGATCACGTGTGATCCGCGAGAACGAGATCGTCCTGTGCGACTTCGGCGGCACCATGGCCGGCTACTGCTCCGACACCACTCGCTGCGTCTTCACCGGCGATCCACCTGCCGACGTGGCCGAGGCGTACGCCGTGCTCCACGAAGCGCAACGCGTCGGCGTCGCCTCCGGGACGGTCGGTACGTCGTGTGAAGATGTCGACCGGGCAACTCGTGCGGTCATCGACGAGGCGGGTTACGGCGACTTCTTCATCCACCGCACCGGCCACGGCATCGGAATGGAGGAGCACGAAGACCCGTACATCGTCGAGGGCAACACATTGGCACTCGTTGCCGGACATGCGTACAGCGTCGAGCCCGGCATCTACATCCCGGGCAAGTGGGGCATGCGTCTCGAAGACATCGTCGTCGCGACCGCCAACGGCCCGGTCGCGCTGAACAAGTCAGATCATTCGCTCGTCGAGGTGGCGTGAGGTTCGTCCGATCGAGGTCGACTCTCGCCCACCTCGCCGCGTTCGTCGTCATCGCGCTCGCTCTCGTGCCCGGTGCCCCTGCCGGCGCCCGCGACGCCGCCAGTTCGACTGGACCCCGTGTTTCGCAGGTCGAGGCCGCCGCCACGGCACTGTTACCGCTCGCTCCATGCCGGCTCTTCGACGGACGTCAGACACCGAATGATGGACCTGTCGGGGCCGCCACCTGGCGACTTGCGGTGACTGGTCGGTGTGGGGTCCCGGCGACGGCGCAGGCAGTCGCCCTCAGTCTCGTTGCCACCGACACCACCGCGGCAGGCTTCGTGTCGGTCCATCCGGGCGGGTCGGCTCGTCCCGAGGTTTCGAACCTGAATTACGAGCGTGGCAACACCGTCGCGAACTCTGCTGTCGTCAAGCTGGGCGCGTCGGGATCGATCGACGTCTACACGTCCGCTGCGGCGAACATCGTCGTCGACGTGACGGGAGTGTTCGTCGAGGCCCCGAGCGCTGTCAGTGCCGGCCGCTTCGTTCCGGTCGATCCGAGGCGCGTGGTCGACACGCGTACCTCCGGCCAGCGAGGTGTCGTCGAGATCCGTGTGCCGATTCCCGCTGACATCCCGGGCGATGCGAGTGCCCTCGCTGTCACCGTTACCGCTGCCGGAGCGGCATCGAGCGGCTACCTCTCGGTGTATCCCGCCGGCAGCATTCGGGGCGAGACGTCCGTGGTGAACACCGACGAACACAACCACACGCGAGCGAACGCCGTGTTCGCCTCTGTCAGCGGCGATGGGTTCATGGTGTTCCGGTCGATGCAGACCGACGTGGTCGTCGATCTGTGGGGATGGTTCACCGGCCCGTCGGCGCCATCGTCCACCGACGGATTGTTCGTGACTCAACCGCCAACGTGTGTCTGGGACTCCCGAGCCTCGTTCGACCCGATTCATCAGGGCGGGACAGTCGAGAAGCAACCCCTTGCCACGCCGGCGGCGGCGATCGTCGCCAATGTGACGGCCGTGGACCCGACCGGTTGGGGATTCGTGTCCGTGTTCGCGGCGGGGACGTCGCGGCCGAACGTGTCGTCATTGAACTATCGATGGCGCCAACCGGTAGCTGCGCTCACGGTGTCGCGGGTGTCCGATCGTGGCATCGCGCTGTACTCGCACGCGGGAACCCATGTGATCGTGGACGTTGCCGGGTGGTTCACGGGCGCTGCTGCGCTCGCCACGACTCCACCGCCCGTCAATGCATCGCCGCCCGGTGCCACCGAGGTCATCTTCATGTCGGATTCGTCCTTTGCCGGGATCCGCTGGAACGGCACGCTGGCGCTGCTCCAGGGCGCAGCGTTCGACAGTCGCCTGGAGTCGTGTCGCCGATTGATCGGCACATCGTGTCGTGGGCGTGAGGGCTACGCCCCGAGGACTGCCGAGGGCGAGCTCGCCACGGCCACGCCTGGCCGCTACCGCATGGCAATCATCGCCGTGGGGTACAACGATTCCTTGTCCACGTTCGAGAGTGCATTCGAGAGCGTCATTGCAATGGCGCGCTCGAAAGGCATCGATCGGGTCATGTGGATGACCTACCGTGAGAACGTCGGTTACGTCTCGCCGGCGGGCGTGTCCAACAGCGCCTCGTTCGTCGCCATGAACCAATTCTTGCGATCGGCGGCAGGGTCAGGTGAGTACCCGGAGCTGATCATCGCGGATTGGCACACCTACTCGTTCGCGGAGGAGTCCTGGATGACCTCCGATGGTGTCCACTTCACCGAGTCGGGCGCTCGAGCCGCGGCCGAGTACGTGTCGCGCAAGCTCGCTGCCGTCGAGCGGCGGCCGTGCCCAGCGGCTGTCGGTGGGCCTTCGGCCCCCGGGGGTTGGTGCGCCGATCCTGACCTGACCGGGCCGCCCTGACGTTCAGTTCGTCGCGAACTTGGTCTCGTCGGGAACGTCGGTGACGCTGACGAGTTCGATCGCCAGATCGGGGCCGTCGTAGCGTGCGAGGACACCCGAGTCGAGCGCACAGTAGGTCTTCGTTCCGCCCGAAACCGGTACGTCGGCGCACGTCGCGGCCTGTCCGGCGATCGTGCTCTCGTAGGCGCGGGCATTGTCGAGGCGTCGGCCCGCGTCGACGCGCAGACGCCGTGCGATGCTCGATGCGTAGAAGTCGTGGGTCACCTGGATGTCGCTCGTGCGAGCGTCGTTGATCGCGGCCTCGCACTCGTCGGTCGTCAGGTTGCACGTCGCTGCGTTGCCCGTGCCGTTCAGATACCGGACGTCGTTCAGCGTCACCGAACGTCGGCTGTTGTCGGCCTGGACGACCGTCGCTGTCGACTGCAGTCCGCCGAGTCGGGTGAGGATCGTGTAGTCGGCGGTGAACTGCTCGAGACCGACAGCGTCGAGCCGATCGAGGACGGCGTCGATGCCCGGATCTCCGGTGGGTGCGAGGAGTGGTTGGTCGGCGTCGAAGGTCGGCCGTTGGCCGGTTGCGCAGGCCGTCAGCACCGACGCACCGACCAGCATCGCAGTGAGGGTGCGCCAACGGCGTCGACGAGTGCGAACATTCAGGCGAGAGGAGGCCATGGCGCCGTCAGGCTACGGCGTTACCGTTGTCCAACGTGATCAGCCTCGACGCCGCCACCGTGCTCCTGCAGTGGGCGACCGGCGGCATGCTGTTCTGCTGGTTCACCACCCGGCGCCGCATCGCCAGCCTCGGCTATGGCTGGCTGCTGCGTGGCGTCTACTTCTGCTTCGCCGCCGGCGCGCTGGCTGCCGGACTGGCGTTCGGGGTCGTCCCCGTTCGCGAGGCAGCGTCGGTCGGCGTGATGATCACCTGCCTGTTCGCCTTGGTGGTCTCGGTGCGTCGCAAGGCGGCCGGAGTGAGCGGAGCGAGGGCCGAGTACGACCGTCGCAGCGAGCGTGTCGCGGCGATGACCGGCATCGAGCGGACCGTCGATGCGCCGGTCGGCGATCGTGATGGCGACGTGCCGGGTGGGCCCGAGTTCCCGCCGATTCTCGATCTCCTTCCGGCGCTCGTCGGCGCGATCGGTCTGCTCGCGGCGGCACTCGACGCCGGTGGCAACACCGGTGTGGCGATCGCTCGCACGCTCGTCGGCGCTGCGTTCATCGGCGCGCTGTCCGACGGCATGCTGCTCGGGCACTGGTACCTCACTCAACCCGGACTGCCGCGAGTACTGCTCAACGAGATGGTCGACGCTCTGCAGTGGATGTGGCCGGCCGAGGTGTTCGTGATGTTGTTGCCGACGGGCATGATCGCGGTGCTCACCGGCTCGGTCGACGATGGTTGGGGCGGGATGCTCGGCTGGATGTGGGTGATGTGCGCGCTCACGACCATCATCCTGATCTTCATCACCAAGGCCGCCCTGCGCGAGCGCTACTACTCCGCCGTCATGGCTGCGACGGGTCTGCTGTACCTCGCGATCCTCACCGGCTTCGGCATGGACATCATCCCCCGCGCCATCCTCGCCTCCCCTGAATGAGACGCGGGTCAGACCCCGCGTCTCATGGGCTCGTTGCTTGACCGGTGTGGTTGACTCTGGGCATGGCACGGCCGGTGTGGAGTGGGACGATCTCGTTCGGGTTGGTGGCGATCCCCGTCAAGCTGTTCCACGCGGTGCGGCGACAGAGCGTGTCGTTCAACCAACTCGACGAGCGCAACATGGCGCGCATCCGCTACCGCAAGGTCAACGCCGAGACGGGCGAGGAGGTCGGCGACGACCACATCGTGAAGGGGTACGAGATCTCCAAGGGTCGTTATGTCATCGTCGATCCGGACGAACTGGAACCGTTCATGCCTGCCGCCACCAAGTCGGTCGACCTCGAAGAGTTCGTCGACCTCGCCGACATCGACCCCGTCTACTTCGACACCGCCTACCACCTCGCCCCGGATGGCCCACCCAAGCCCTACGTACTGTTGGCCCGCGCGATGGAGGCCAGCGGCAAGGTGGCGATCGGGCGGTTCGTGATGCGCAACAAGCAGTACACGGCGGCTATTCGGGCCGAGGAGGGCCGGCTCGTGATGTCGACGCTCGCTTACGCCGACGAGGTGATCGACCCGTCCGACATCGAGGAACTCCAGGGGCTCGACACCATCGAGGTGAACGACAAGGAAGTGGCGATGGCCGAGAGTCTCGTCGCCTCGCTGACAGCCGACTTCGAGCCCGAGAAATATCGCGACGAGTACCGCGAAGAGGTCATGGCGCTGATCCAGATGAAGGCCGACGGCGAGGAGTTCGAGATGCCGGAAGCCGCGGCGGAGAAGCCCAAGGTCGTCGACATCATGGCTGCGCTCGAGGCCAGCGTTGCCGCTGCCAAAGAAGCCCGAACGAGGCATCCCGCGAAGAAGGCTCCGGCCAAGAAGAAGTCGGCCTGACCGGCGTCGGGTTCGACGATGGCATCACCGATCGAAGCCGACATCGACGGCCGTGCCGTGCGGCTCACCAACCTCGACAAGGTGCTGTATCCGTCGGGGTTCACGAAGGCCGAGGTCGTCGACTACTACGCCCGCATCGCGCAGTGGATCATCCCGCACCTCGCCGGGCGCTGCATCACGTTCCGGCGCTCTCCCGACGGCACCGACAAGGACGGCTTCTTCGAGAAGCGCTGTCCCGCCCACCGGCCCGACTGGGTGCCGGTCGCCCTCGGTCCGGGTGATCGTCGCGGCGGCATCGAGTACTGCCGGATCGAGGAACCGGCGGCCATCGTGTGGGCGGCCAACCTCGCGGCGATCGAGTTGCACGCCCCGATGGCGCTCGCTCGCTGACCTCGACACCCCCGCACGCTGGTGTTCGACTTCGATCCAGGCCCGAAGACGTCGATCGTCGAGTGCTGCGAGGTGGCGATGGGGGTGCGGACCGTCCTCGACTCGGTCGGCCTGCAGGGCTGGTGCAAGACGTCTGGATCGAAGGGCCTCCAGCTCTACGTGCCGCTCAACACCCCGGGCGTGACGCACGAGGCGGCCGCCGACTTCGCGCTCGCCGTCGGCCAGTTGATGGAACGCCAGATGCCCGGGCGGGTCACCACGGTGATGGCCAAGGTCGAGCGCCCCGGAAAGGTGTTCGTCGACTGGAGCCAGAACGCCCACCACAAGACCACCATCGCCCCGTATTCCCTGCGCGCCCGACCTGATCCGACCGTGTCGACCCCGGTCACGTGGGACGAGGTCGAGCACTGCGCCGACAACCGCGTCGAGCTGCGCTTCGAAGCCCCCGAGGTGCTCGAACGTGTCGCCGAACTCGGCGACCTGTTCGCCCCCGTCCTCACGCTCGTGCAATCCCTCCCCACCGCCGGCTGATCCTCCGCCAGCCCCCATCGAGTGATGAGCGAACGGGCCGGTATCCGGGCCGTTCGCTCATCACTTTCGGGTCGAGGTGCCGCAACTGCCGAGCGTCGGCGCGTCATCATGTCGAGATGCGCCGCTCCGCCAGAGATTGCTGTCTCGCGGTCGTTGCCGTCGGCAGCGGTGGCGGTGACCGGCTGTTCGCCGCCGACGGCGGAATCGGAGGGACTCTCCGGATCCGGTGCGTCGGCACCGTCGAGCGCCGATCTGTTCGACATCGCCGAACGTGATCCGTTGCCGTTCCCGGGCTACGACGTCACCCGGGTGACGATCGCCCCGCTCCCGGGTGCAGCGGCCCCCGACGAGGCCGACGTGCCCGCGCCGACCGGCTGGGCGGCGTTCGACCAGGAGATCGTGCGGTCGGTCCTCGGCGGCGGTTCCGACGCCGTTTCGGTCGCGGTTGCGATCGATGGCGAGATCGTTCACGAGGCGGCGTTCGGTGCGCGGATCCCGTCCACGCTCGATGCGGTTTCCACGACCGACGCGTTTCGGGTCGCCAGCATCTCCAAGACCATCACGGCGATCACGATGCTGCAGCTGACCGAAGAGGGCCTCGTCGGCCTCGACGATCCGGTCGGGGCGCTGGTCGCTGCCGACATCGGGATCACGTCACCGAGTGCGGCGGTGTCGGCGATCACGATTCGTCAGCTCCTCACGCACACGTCGGGCCTTGCGCAGTACGAGAACGTCTTCTTCCGGAGCCAGGTCGGGTCGTGCGAGGAGGCAGCCGCCCATGCCCTCGGTCGATCGCTGTCGGGCCCGAGTTTCCGGTACAGCAACATGAACTACTGCATCCTCGGATTGCTGATCGAGCACCTCACCGGCGAGTCCTACGAGCAGGTCGTGTACGAGCGCCTGCTCACTCCGCTGGGGATCTCCGGGATGCGGCTGGCTCCCACCTTCGACCCTGGGCCAGGAGAGGTCGAGCACCGAACGGTGCAGGGCCGCAACTACATGGAGGTTCTCAGCGCGGCCGGAGCATGGGTGGCCACACCGTCGGACCTGGTGAAGATCGTCGACTCACTCGACGCCGACACGCCGGGGTGGAGGCCACTCGATCCTGAGACGGTGGCGATGATGAAGACGAGCGCAACCGACCCCGCCGCTGCCGATCGCGGCTACGGGATGGGCCTGATCCTGTACGGCGGCGGGGCGGTTGGCCACACCGGCACGATCGAGAGCACGCACACGATGGTGTTCGATCGCGCCGACAACGTCACCTGGGCGATCACCGTGAGCGGTGAGAATCCGAGCGAGACGATTCGTCTTGCCGGGATCGTCGAACGTGCCCTCGTCGCCGGCGGCTTCGTCGCCGGCTGACTCAGAAGATGACGCCGGCCGAGCGCAGTGCTGCCGCATCGAGGCCGAGTGCCAGCACGATCTCGTCGCTGTGCTGGCCGAAGCCCGGCGCGTGGTCACTGATCCGTTGCGGTGTCACCGAGAGGCGCGCCGCGGCTCGCGGCTCGCGGACTCGACCCGCGTGAGGGTGCTCTCGCTCGACGAAGACCTCGTTGTGGATCACCTGCCGGTCGTCGTGGATAGCGTCGAGCGTGGTGACCGTCGAGGCGGGCACGTCGTGCTCCACCGCTCGACCGGCGAACTCCTCCACGGTGCAAGCTGCTGCCGCCTCCACCAGCAACTCGACCATCGCGGCCGTGTTCGTCATGCGCGACATCACGTCGTCGAAGCGCGGGTCGTCGGCGATCTCCGGACGCCCCAGCGCCGCGCACAGACCGCGGAACTCCGAGTCGGTCACCGGCGAGGCAGCTGCGAAGCCGTCGGCCAGGCGAGTCATCGAGTAGTTCGCGGCGATGGTCGGTGAACGCATGGCGTCGTCGTCGAGCAGCGCCGCATCCATCGCCGAGTCGGGCCACATGAACGCGATCGCCGTGTCGAGCATGGCGAGTTCGATGTGTTGACCGCCGGCTCGTCCGGTGGCCCGGGCGAACAGCGCAGCGGTGATGGCCTGCGCAGCGGTGTACGCCGTGGTCTTGTCGCAGATCAGGGTGCGGTACAGCGCCGGCTCACCACTCACCGGGTCGCCCTGCACGCTTGCGAGGCCCGAGGCCGCCTGGATCACGTTGTCGTACACGCGTCGGCTGCTGTACGGACCGTCCTGGCCGTACCCGGAGATCGAGGTGTAGATCAGATCGGGATTGATCGCACGGACGTCCGCGTAGCCGAGGCCGAGTCGATCCATCGCGCCGGGTCGAAAGTTCTGGATCAGCACATCGGCGTCCTCGATCAGCCGCGCGGACGAGTTCCTTTCCGGCCTGCTGCTTGAGGTCGACCACGATCGAGCGCTTTCCCCGGTTGTTGTTGGCGAAGATGCCCGTCATGCCGCCCTTGCTGGTGCCGAGGAACCGCATGATGTCACCGAGGCCCGGCGATTCGACCTTGATGACGTCGGCGCCCTGATCGGCGAGCATCATCGCGGCGAGCGGCCCCGAGATCATCACCGACAGATCGACCACCTTGATGCCGTCGAGCGGCCCGCTGTTTGCCATTCGGGCATGCTTGCACCTGGGCGGGTGGCATCATGCAGACGTGCTGCGCGAGCCGATTCCGTTGACGGTCATCGGCGGCTACCTGGGCGCCGGCAAGACCACACTGCTCAACCACTTGTTGCGTCATCCAGGCGGTCGGCGGATCGGGGTGATCGTCAACGACTTCGGGTCACTGGCGATCGACGCAGCGCTCGTGGCCGACGCGGCGGGTGACGGGTTGATCAGCCTGCCCAACGGCTGTGTGTGCTGCACCGTGGGTGCCGGACTCCATGAGGCACTCGAGACCTTGACGGCCGGCGATTCACCACCCGACCAGATCGTCATCGAGGTGAGTGGGATCGCCGATCCCTCCGCCGCCGCAGGATGGGCGACCGTGCCGCCGTTCGAGCCAGGGGGAGTGATCGTGCTCGTCGACGCAACATCGGTCGTCCAGAAGTCGCGCGATCGTTGGGTCGGCACCGAGGTGATCCGTCAGATCGTCGGTGCCGATCTCGTCGTCGTGACGAAGTCGGACGTGTGCGACGACCGCGAGGTGTCGGAGGTCGAGCGGTGGGTCGCTGCGACGAGTGGGGGAGCACCGTCGATCCGCGTCGTCGACGGCCAGGTGCTCCCGGACATGATCCTCGGTGTCCGGCCCCGGCGGGTGTCTTCGTTGTCCGACGCCGTCGGGATCGCTGAGTTGCACGACGACCGGTACGAGTCGTGGTCGTGGACGTCGGCCGGGCCCGTGGAGCGCAGCGCGCTCGACCGGTTCATCGGGGCGCTGCCCGCCGAGGTGCTGCGGGTCAAGGGTCGAGTGCAGCTCGACGACGGGTTGTGGGTGCTCGTCCAGGTCGTCGGTCGTCGGGTGGATGTGACGCCGACCGCACCAGCCGACGCCTCCGAGTTGGTGGCAATCGCCGTGCGCCAAGGCCGCCACACCGCAACCAGCCCGTTCGTGCTGCAGTTCGGGTGACCCGCCCCCACCGCGAACGTCGCGCAATGGCTCGCGACACGGGGTTCAGGGGTGAGCGGCTTCGAAGGGGGTGCCGCCGACGACGGTGCCCCACACGCCGATGTCCTTGATGGCCATCGGATCGACCGCAAGTGGGCTGGCCTCCAGCACGGTGAAGTCGGCTGCTTTGCCGCACTCGATCGTGCCCAACTCGGCGTCGAGGTGCATCTGGTAGGCAGAGCCGAGTGTCACCGATGCGCAGGGCCGACTCGGCTGAAATCCGTTCGTGCTCGCCGAGCACTCGACCCGATGGTGTCACCCGGTTGACCGCACACCACATCGTGTGGAGATGGCCGAGCGGTGTCACGTTGGCGTCGGAGTGCAGCGAGAACGACACACCTTCGCGTTCCGCCGTCGCCGCGGCCTCCATACGTCGGGCCCGTTCGGGCCCGACGGTGATGTCGTGGTGCTGATCACCCCAGTACCAGAGGTGGTTGGCGAAGATGTTGGCGCACATGCCGAGCTTGGCCATCCGCCGGTACTGCGCAGCCGATGTGAGCTGGCAGTGCTGCACGGTGTGGCGATGGTCGAGCCACGGATGCTCGATCACCAGCCGCTCGACGGTGTCGATCCACGCGTCGATGGTGAGGTCGCCGTTGCAGTGGGCGTGGATGTTGATGCCCCGTTCGTGGAACGGCCGACAGATCTCGACGAGCTGCTCGGGCGGCACCATCCACTGTCCGTGGTCGGTGCCGGTGTAGTAGCCGGGCCACCCCATCTTGGCCGTGAAGCCCTGGATCGAGCCGTCGAGCACCAGCTTCAGTCCGGCCGTGCGAAGCTTGTCGGTGTCGGCCGCTGCAAGTTGCAGCAGCAGCTCCGCCGCGTCGGCCCAGTCGGTGCTGCCCGGTGGAAGCGCGTGCCAGTGCCGCTGGAGCAGTCGAGCGGGAAACTCGGGTCGGTCGACGACTTCGTGCAGGACGGACTGGTCGTCGGGCCGCGTCAGCCCTGACGATCCGAGGTCGCACAGCGCGGTGATACCGGTGTTCACGCAGATCTGCCCCAGCGCCTCGATCGCCCTCGGGTCGTTCAGCATTCGCAGGATCACGCCCATGCCCGACCGTGCCAACGCGATCGCCGGCATCTCCTGGAGTTCGCCGTTCGGTTCGCCGTTCGCGTCACGTGCCACGCCCGGCGTGGTCGCATTTCGGGTGATCTCGTGGCGATCGAGCATCGCCGTGTTGACAGTGGCGAGGTGGGCGCTCGCGTGCAACACGAAGATCGGCCGTACGGTCGACACGCGGTCGAGGTGATCACGGGTGAGGCGGGCCTCGTCGGTGAAGTAGATCGGGTCGAATCCGCCGACCACGATCGGTTCGGACGACCCGGCCGTCGCGTTGTCGAGCTCGCGCAATCGGTCGAGCAGCGCGCCGTAGGTGCGGATGCCCGGCGCGGTCCCGCCGTCGACACGGTGCCGGTCGAACCATCCCACGTAGGGGATCAACGAGAAGGCCCCCTCGAGCGTGTGGGCGTGCGCCTCGATCATGCCCGGCACCAGCACGTGGTCGGCGAAGCGTCGGTCGATGTCGTGGGGGCCCCAGCTCGCACACTCGTCGAACGAGCCGGCGGCGAGAATCTTGCCGTCGCGTACGGCGACGGCCTCGACCTCGGGCTGCGAGGGGTCCATCGTGACGATCGCCCGGGCCGGGTAGATGGTGATGTGACTCATCGCCCGACCGTACCTCGCACCCCCTCCGACCCCGTTTGCGTTGCACTTCTGTTGGACCGTCCCAACCGATTCGTCACGCAAACAGGGTGGGCGTGCGGGTGTGGGGTGTGCAGGGGTGGGGGTCCAGCGTCAGGCGAGATTCGGGGCGACCTCGCGTGCGATGAGGTCCAGGTGGTCGAGGTCGCCGAGATCCATCACCTGCAGGTAGATCCGCTCGGCGCCTGCATCAGCCCACGCCCTGAGCGTGGCGGCGACCTCGTCGGGCGTTCCAGCGGCGCCGTTCTCGCGGAGCTCCTCGGGTTCGCGCCCGATGGCAGTGGCGCGCCGGCTCACCTCGGCCTCGTCTGCGCCACAGCACACGATGAGCGCCGCGGAGAACGTCATCGTCGCAGGGTCCCTGTCGATGGATTCGCAGGCCGCCCGGACACGATCGCACTGAGCCGTGAAGAAACTCGAGGGGCACGAATGGCGTGTTGAACTCGGCGGCGAAACGAGCCGCCAACGCGGGCGTCTTCTTCGGTCCACCGCCGCCGATGATGATCGGGAGTGGTGACTGCACCGGCTTGGGCAGTGCCGGCGACGCAGTCACCGGATAGTGCCCACCGGGCGATTCGAACATCTCGCCGATCGGAGTCGACCACATCCCCGTGATGATCTCGAGCTGCTCCTCCAATCGTTCGAACCGCTCGCCGAGCGGCGGGAACTCGATGCCGTACGCCTGGTGTTCTTCCTGGTACCAACCGGCGCCGAGCCCGAGCTCGACACGGCCCGCCGACATGTCGTCGACCTGCGCCACGCTGACGGCGAGCGGCCCGGGCAGCCGGAACGTCGCCGACGTCACGAGTGTGCCGAGGCGGATCGTCGAGGTCTCCCGGGCGATCCCGCCGAGTGTGACCCACGCGTCCGTCGGGCCCGGCAGACCGTCGCCGCCACCCATCACGAGGTAGTGATCGCTGCGGAAGAAGGCGCCGTACCCCGTTGCCTCGGCCCGCTGGGCGACGGCGAGGAGATCGGCGTACGTCGCTCCCTGCTGAGGTTCGGTGAAGATGCGGAGGTCGGAGAGTTGCACGCCCGCAGGCTATGTCCGCCGATGCGCGACACTGTGCTCGATGGCCCCTCTGCAGCAGCATCGTCGAGCAGTTGACGACGTGATCACCGACTTGACGGACAAGCGCGTCAATGACGTCAAGTGGGCCGATGGTCGCACGTTCGGGATGGTCTACGACGGTGGGCCGACGGTCCACGAGGTCGCGGAAAAGGCAGCTCGGCTCTACCTGCACGAGAACGCACTCAACACCCAGGCGTTCCCGTCGCTGCGCGAAATCCAGGCCGACGTCGTCGGCTGGACAGCCGACCTGCTCCACGGCGACGCAGAGGTTGCCGGATTCCTCACGAGCGGAGGTACCGAATCGATCTTGTGCGGTGTGCTCGCCGCCCGCGAGCGCGGCCGCATCGAACGGGGGATCACCGAGCCCGAGGTCGTGCTGTCCGAGTCGGCGCACGCGGCGTTCCACAAGGCGGCCCACAACTTCGGCGTCACGGTCCGCAAGGCACCGGTCAAGGCCGATTGGACCGCCGACGTCGATGCGATGGCGGCCCTGTGCGGCCCGAACACGGTCCTGGTCGTCGGGTCGGCGCCGCAATACCCGCAGGGCGTGCAGGACGACATCCCCGCCATCGCCGCGCTGGCGGCCTCGATCGGAGCGAACTGCCACGTCGACGCCTGTATGGGAGGATTCGTGCTGCCGTTCGTCGAGATGCTCGGACGCGAGGTGAAGCCGTGGGACTTCCGCGTCGACGGGGTCACCACGATCTCGGCCGACATCCACAAGCTCGGCTACGCACCAAAAGGTGTGTCGGTGATCCTGCACCGCACCAAGGAGTTCCGCAAGTACCAGACGTTCGTGTTCGACGGGTGGCTCGGCGGGTTCTACGCGTCGCCCGGCATGCAGGGCACCCGCTCAGGCCTCCCGATGGCATGTGCCTGGGCCGTGATGTCGCACCTCGGCATCGACGGGTACGTCGACCTCACTCGTCAGATGCTCGAGAACGCCGATGCCTTCCGCGCCGGGGTGGCGGCGATCGATGGCATCCGGGTGCTCGGTGACAGCACGTTCCATCTGGTGGCGGTTGCGTCAGATCCGGCGTTCGAGCCCGAGATCGACATCTTCGCCCTCGGCGACGCACTGCTGGCGAAGGGGTGGTTCCATGACCGCCAGGGTCCGCCCGACAGCCTGCATTCGACGATCAGCAACTCGAACACCGGCGTGATCGACGACTATCTGATCGATCTCGCCGCGTGCGTGGCCGCAGTGGTCGGGACCCGCACCGACGACCGCAGCACGAACTACGCCACGCTGGAGTGACCGTGCCGCCCAACCCGCTCCGAGGGTCGGGGGCCAGTGCTACGGTGCGCGCAGTTCCACACGTCGACGAGAGGACACCATGAGCACCGCACCACTGCAGCAGGCCGTTGCCACCACGAGAGGTGTGCTCGCCGCAGTCACACCCGACCAACTCGGCGCACCGACACCCTGTGCGTCGTGGGACGTCGCGGCGCTCATCAACCACATCATCGGCGCTCAGCACTTCTTTCTGTCCAGTTTGACCGGGACGCCGCTGACGGACCCGCCGGACTTCGCCGTCGGCGACTACCTTGCCGCCTTCGACGAGGTGTCCACCGCGAGCATCGAAGCGTTCGGCGCCCCTGGTGTGATGGAGCGGACGATCACGCTTGCATTCGGCGACATGCCCGGGGCGGCCGTGATGGGGTTGGCCACGACCGACACGTTCCAGCACGGCTGGGACCTCGCGAAGGCGACCGGCCAGAGCACCGATCTCGCGCCCGAGCTCGCGTCCGCGCTGCTTGCCCAGTCGAAGGCCGCGATCTCTCCTGCCTTTCGTGGTCCCGAAGGAGCCCCCTTCGGCTCGGAGAAGTCGGCCCCCGACGGCGCGACCGCAGCGGATCAGCTGGCCGCGTTCCTCGGCCGAGAGGTCTGACCCTCGCCCCACCAACGACGTTGTGAGCAATACACGCAGTGGGTGCGTGCATCGCTCACAGCATCGCTTGGGTGGTGTCAGTTGACCTGGCGGGTGGCGCCGGACCAGAACGGTTCGCGGAGTTTGAACTTCTGGAGCTTGCCGGTGGCCGTGCGGGCGAGTTCGTCGCGGAACTCGATGCGCTTCGGGCACTTGTAACCCGCAAGCTTCGTCCTCGTGAACGCGATCACCTCGGCTTCGGTCAGCTCACTGCCGGGCGAGGTGACGACCAGCGCCGTCACGAGTTCGCCCCACTTCTCGTCGGGGATGCCGATCACGGCGACCTCGGTGATCTCCGGATGCTGGAAGATCGCATCCTCCACCTCGATCGACGACACGTTCTCGCCGCCGGTGATGATCACGTCCTTCTTGCGGTCGGAGATCGTGACGTAGTTGTCGTCGTCGATGGTGCCGCCGTCACCGGTGTGGAAGAAGCCGTCGTGGATTGCAGCGTCGGTTTGATCGGGCTGGTCCCAATAGCCGTCCATCACCATGTTGCCGCGCGCCAGGATCTCGCCCCCGGAGTCGACCGCCATCGTGCAGCCAACCACCGGCGCCCCGGCCCGGTTGAGCTTCACGGCGCGGTCGGCGGGCGACAGGTCGTCGAATTCGGCGCGGGTGCGGTTCATCGTGATCAGCGGCGTGGTCTCGGTGAGGCCGTAGATCTGGACGAACTCCCATCCCAGCTCGGTCTCGGTGCGCTCGATCGTGCGGGTCGGTGGGGGAGCGCCGGCGACGACGATGCGCACCCGGTTGCGTCCGGGGACCGGGCGACCCGTCTCGGCCTCCCACGTGCTCGCCGCGTCGAGCACCATGTTGAGTACTGCGGGCGCGCCGCACATCAGTGTGACGCCGTGCGTCTCGACCCGACGGAGGATCTCCATACCGTCGATCTTGCGGATGATGACGTGTTCGGCCCCCATGCCGGTGACGGCGTAGAGCATTCCCCATCCGTTGCAGTGGAACTGGGGGAGTGTGTGCAGGTACACGTCACGATCGTCGACGCCCATGTGCCAGCCGAAGATCGAGGCGTTCAGCCACAGGTTGCGGTGCGTGAGCTGCACCCCCTTCGGTCGAGCCGTGGTGCCCGAGGTGTAGTTGATCGTGGCGGTGGCATCCTCGTCGCCATCCCACGGCTCGGGTTGGACACCGAACTTCATCAGCACGGCGTCGGCCTCGGCGCCGATGATCAGCTTGCGTTCGCATTCGACGTCGGCCATGGCGTCGGTCAGTTCGGGATCGATCAGCAGGAGGCGAGCGCCGCTGTGGGCGACGATGTACTTCACCTCCTCGGCGACGAGACGGAAGTTGATCGGCACGAGGACCCGTCCGGATCCGGAGACCCCGAACAGCGCAGTCAGCAATCGTGCCGAGTTGTGGCTGACCATCGCGACGCGTTCGCCCACTCCGATGCCGAGCGCGTCGAGCCCCGCGGCCATCGCCCGTGCCCGCTCGGCCATCTCACGGTAGGTGATCGAGTCCCACGACTCGGCCGGCTGATCCGGCTCGTCGACGATCGCCACGCGATCTGGGTACACGAGCTCGGCCCGTCGCAGGAAGTCGTTGACCGTCAGTGCCACCTTCATGGCCTGAAACCTATTCGTCGTCGACCCTCGTCCGAGCAGTCAGGGAGCGGTGAGGGACCAGGGGCGGTTGCGTTCGACGGTGAGGGCGAGGTCGAGCAGGAGCGGCTCGCTGAAGTGGCGACCGTTGATCTGCAGGCCGATCGGGAGTCCGTCGAGCAGCCCTGCGGGCACGGAGATCGCCGGATTGCCGTGGAGGTTCGCGGGGAACGTCAGGCGGCCGTTGTTCGCAGCGCCGGCCTCGATGCCGCCGAACACACCCGGAATCGGGCCTTCGGCATCGAAGGCGATGTCGGGATTGGTCGCAGTGATCACGAAGTCGACGCCTCCGTCGGCGGTGTCGAAGATGCGCGCCATGGCCTCGTTCACCTCGGTGCGCCGACGTTCGATGCGAGCTCGGGACGCCGCGTCGTACTTGCCCTCGGTCGCTTCGAGACCGAAGCGCATCTCGGGGGTCAAGTCATCGGCGCACGCCGGCCACTTGTCGGCCAACTGCGCGGAGATCGAGATCATCCCGGAGATCGACCAGGCGCCGCCCATCCTGGGCACATGGGTGTCGAGACCGACCACGCGCCGCAGACCGCAGTCCGCGATCAGGTTCGTGGCTGCTTCCTCGAGCAACTCCCACATGATCGGCGACACCGTTGCGCCGCCCCAGTCGTCGACCACCGCGACGCGCATGCCGCGAAGCCCGTCCAGGTGGGTGCCGAGGTTGGCTTCCCAGCCGTCGACCGCGCGGAAGGCTGAGCGGGTCGCGGGCGTCGTGGCCGTTGGTGACGTCGAACCACCGGGCCGTGTCGCGCACCGAACGCGCCATGCAGCCCGTCGAAACGGTCAGGTTCCCGTACTCGGCGTGCGGCCCGCGGGGAATGCGCCCGAACGTACCTTTCAGACCGACGAGGCCGGTGAACCCGGCAGGAATTCGGATCGAGCCGCCTCCATCGCCACCTGTGGCGATCGGATAGATACCACCGGCCACGGCAGCCGCCGAACCGCCCGACGATCCGCCGGGCGTGGTGCCCTGCTTCCACGGGTTGTGGGTAGCGCCGTGCAGCTTCGTGCGGGTGAGGTTGACGCCTCCGAACTCGCTCGCCGTGGTCTGGCCCGCCAGGACGGCGCCCGCGGCGACGACCCGCTCGACCATCGTCGCGGTGTGCGACGCGATGCCGTCGCGCAGCGGGATCGACGCCTCGGTGTCGGGCCAGCCCTCGACCGGTGTGAGTTCCTTCACCCCGACCGGTACCCCGCCGAATGGCAGATACACGTCGGCGGCTGCTGCCGCGGCCCGAGCGGCATCCCGGTCTTCGAAGCACACCGCGTTGAGGTCGCTGGCGTCGACGGCGGCGAACACCGCCTCGAGTTCCTCCACTGGTGACCGGTCACCGGACCGGAACGCCTCGACCAGCCCAACTGCATCGCCCTGCCATGTGTCACTGCTCATGCGTCGGGACTGTACGGCCCGCCTACGATCGGCGTCGCCATGGACTCACGTACCTTTCTCGGGCTCGAACCCACCCACAACCCCTTCCGCTGGAAGTTGCCGGTCACCGAGGGCATCTCGACGATGGGGAACTTCCTGTTCGGCGGCTCCGGTCTCGGTGCCGCGATCTCGGCGCTAGAGGGCACCTCGGGCAGGCAGTGCGTGTGGGCGACGGCCCAGTACCTGTCCTACGCGAAGCCCGGAGAGGTCGTCGACATCGACGTGACGATCGCCGTCGACGGTCATCAGATCACCCAGGCACGCGCCGTCTGTCACGTCGCGGATCGCGAGATCCTCACCGTGAATGCAGCGCTCGGCGAGCGTGACATCGAGGCGTCGGGACAGTGGGAGCAGATGCCGGCCGATGTGCCGTCCCCCGAGGAGTGCGAGCAACGGCGGCACTTCTCGGAGATGTCCGGTTCGATCAACGACCGGCTCGAGGAGCGAATGGTGAAGGCTCGGCCGTTCGAGCATCTCGACGGCAGCGAGCAGGGCGACGGCCAGACGATGCTGTGGGCCCGCCTGCCCGATGTGATCACCGGTGTCGACGCGACCACGCTGGCGATCCTCGGCGACTTCGTGCCGATGGGCATCGGCCAGGCACTCGGCGCCCGCGCCGGCGGCAACAGTCTCGACAACACGCTGCGTGTGTGCCGCATGGTGCCGACCGAATGGGTGTTGATGGACATCCGGGTGCATGCCGTCGAGCGAGGCTTCGGGCACGGTCTGGTGCACATGTTCGCCCAGGACGGAACCCTGCTTGCGACGGCAAGCCAGTCCGTCATCGTCCGCTACTGGCGGACCTGAGCTTCAGGATCGGGTGACCTCAAACCCCAGCCACTTGCGTTCGAGCATCCACCAGTTCGAACTCGACGGCTTCGCCGACCCTGACGGCGGGCTCTTCGCCAACTGCCTGGCTGGACTGCCGTCCTCGCGGGCGAGGTCTTCATCGGCCACGACGAGCGCAGGGCCGGAACGCCGCTTGCGACCAGGTCATCGGTCGGCGCGATCAGTGGTCGCGACGCTGGGCTGAACAGCGGAGCGGTCCGTGGCTCCGGGCCCGTCCTCGGATCGCGTAGGGTTCGGCGCTGGGAGGTGTGTTGTGCCGGTGAGTGGAACGGACACGACCACGTCGGAACGGTGGGCGCGGGTCGCCAAGTTCGCGCCGGTGTTCCAATGGCTGCCGGGCTATCGGCGTGGCAGGTTGCGCAACGATCTGGTCGCCGGTGCCATCGTCGCTGCCTTGTTGGTTCCGCAGTCGCTCGGCTACGCAACGATCGCCGGCGTCCCCGTGGAGGTCGGGTTGTACGCGGTTCCACTCGCGCTGCTCGCGTACGGCGTGCTGGGGTCGTCACCCCAGCTGATCGTCGGTCCTGCCTCGACCGTCGCGATCGTGTCCGGATCGCTGGTCGCCGACATTTCCCGCGACAATCCCCAGGACGCGGTGGCGATCACGTCGGCCCTCGCCATCGCAGCAGGGCTCGTGCTCGTCGTCGCCGGCATGTTGCGGATCTCGTGGCTCGCCGAGTTCCTGTCGAAGCCGATCGTCACCGGCTTCGTCCTCGGGCTGACACTGACCATCATCATCAGTGAGCTGCCGACGTTGCTCGGCATTCCGAAGCCGTCGGGCGAGCTGATCGGGATGTTCGTGCGCACGATCCGGAACCTTGACGAGACCCACATGCAGACGGCGGTGGTCGGCGGCCTTGCCCTCGTCGTGTTGTTCGGCGGTCAACGCATCACGCCGCGCGTTCCCTGGGGCCTCGTGACGCTCGTGCTGGGGGTCGTGGTCTCCGTCGCGTTCGACCTGGAGGCCGATGGCGTGGCCATGATCGGCGAGGTCCCCTCGGGGCTCCCCCCGATCGGCCTGCCCTTCATCCCACGTGACGACATCGGTGCGGTTCTGGTCGGCGGGATGTCGGTCGGCCTCGTCGCCCTCGCGGAAGGCCTTGCCGCCAGCCGCCTCTTCGCGACCAGAGGGGGCTACCGCGTCGACACGGATCGCGAGCTCGTCGGGATGGGTGCTGCCAACGTCGCCGCCGGACTCTCCGGTGGGCTCGCCGTGGCCGGGAGTCTGTCGAAGACAGCCACCGCGGACCAGGCCGGGAGCAGGAGCCAGATCACCGGGCTGACGGCGGCTGCCTTCACCATGATCGTGCTCGTCGCGTTCACCTGGGTATTCACCGACCTGCCACAGGCGGTGCTCAGCGCGATCGTCGTCGCCGCGGTCTGGGGTCTGATCGACGTCTCGGCCCTGCTCCGCTATCGGCGGGTCCGCCAAGCCGACTTCTTCGCGGCTGCGGTCGGAGTTGGCGCTGTCGTGCTGTTCGGACCTCTGCCCGGGCTCGGTATCGCCATTGCGGCATCGCTGCTGGCGATCGTGTACCGGTCGTCGCGACCGCGCATGGACGTGCTCGGCAAGATCGATGACGAGAAGGCTGCGTGGGGCAGGTTGCAGCGCCACCCTGACCGGCGCCCGGTGGACGGTGTCGTCGTGGTGCGTCTCGATGCACCACTGTTCTGGGCGAACGCGACGGCGTTCGAAGACCGGTTGCTCGCCGAGGTCGACGATCGGCCCGGCACCAGAGCACTCGTTCTCGATCTCGAGGCCACGACGCAGCTCGACACGACCAGCGCCGACGTTCTCACGCATCTGGCGACCCAGCTCGAGAAACGCCAGGTCAGCCTCTATCTCGCCAGGGTGCTCCACGGTGTGAACACCGTGTTGCAGAGGTCGGGCTTCGGCGACGTGGTGGGCCCCGACCGCTTCTGGCACAGCATCTCGCAGTGCGTGCGCGCGGCACGGCGCGACACCGGCCTCAAGGGCAACCGGGCCGACCCGCACGCAACGACGGATGCCGGTGATTCACCTCAGGACGAGGTCGGACCGCCCGGCGACGGCGACGTCGAGGTGGAACAAGTGATCGAGTGGGACGACAACGACCAGGCCGTCGACGACGACCAGGCCGATCCGACGACCTCGTGAATCGAGCGCTCGGCATTGGCGGATCCACGGGTTCCGATGCAGCGACCCGTGGTGCGTAGTGTCGGCGCATGGCGCTCCCGACACGACCCGGCATGACCGTTCCGCTTCCCGGCCCGCTGCACACGCATCGTGAGAAGCTGAATGCACTGGCTGACATGGGCTACACCGACATCTGGTCGGCGGAATCCGACGGGGCCGACGCGTTCACACCGCTCGCACTCGCGGCAGCGTGGGAGCCCAGGCTGCGGCTCGGCACCGCCATCGTCCCCGCCTACACCCGAGCGCCCGCGTGCATGGCCCAGAGTGTGGCGTCGATGGCCGATGCCGCCCCCGGGCGATTCGCCATCGGCATCGGTTCGTCGAGCAACGTGATCGTCGAACGCTGGAACGGCGTGCCGTTCGAGGAGCCGTACAAGAAGGTCCGCGACATCGTGAGGTTCTTGAAGGACGCGCTCGGCGGCGAGAAGATCAAGCACACCTACGACACCTTCGAGGTCAACGGATTCAAGTTGGGTGTCCGCCCCGAGCAGACCCCGCCGATCCTGGTCGCTGCGCTCCGCGAGGGCATGTTGCGCTTGGCCGGTCGTGAGGCCGATGGGGCGATCATCAACTGGCTCTCGGCCACCGACGTGTCGACCGTGGTACCGGTGGTGCGCGATGCGGCCGGGGGAGAGGACCGCGAAATCGTGGCGCGGATCTTCTGCTGCCCGAGCGAGAACGCCGACATCGTGCGCGGTGCCGCGAAGTTCGCGATCGCCGCCTACCTCAATGTTCCTGTGTACGCGGCATTCCATCAGTGGCTCGGACGCGGCGACCAACTCCAGGGCATGTGGGACGCCTGGGCAGCGGGCGACCGCAAGGCCGCGCTCGCGGCGATTCCCGATCAGGTCGTCGACGACCTCGTGGTGCACGGCTCGCCGGCGCAGTGCCGTGCCCAGATCCAGCAGTACTTCGACAACGGAGTCACCACGAGTTCACTGGCGATCCTTCCGCTCGATCCAGCGCTCGATTACTGGCAGGCCGTCACCGACCTCTCGCCCAGCGCCGGCTGACGACGCCGACACTCAGTCGGCGAGAGGTGACGCCAGCGGAGCTGTTCGAATCGAGCGAAGCCGCGGTCGGCGCTCAGCAGCTTCGCGAAGTGCGGCGTTCGACGACAGTTCGACCCCCGGCTGAAGACCACCCTCGCCGGTGAGCACGAGCACGAAGCGATCGGCTGCCAGCGATTCGGGTGCGGCCATTCCCACACGTACCGCATCCTCGAGCACTGCAGCGACGGTTCGGCGTTCAGTGGCCGCTCGTTGCTTGACCCGGCGATACAGCTCGTCATCGATCCTCACCGTGGTTCGTATCGTGACACATCAGTGCGAGTCCTCGGCATCAAGATGCTCAGGCCGCCTGATCATGACGCATCTGAAGCTGCGCGTCACCTGCCACGGCGAGTGTGGTGGGGGCAGCCCGCTCTGCCAGCATCCGGCGAATCTCGGCGACATGGCGCAGGCCGCGCTCGCGGGTGTCTCGGCTGAGGCGGAATCGGGCGGTCACGGAATCGTTCGGGAGCAGGGTCAGCTGCTCGGTGGCGTCGACCTCGCCTGCCGTCGAACGAAGAAGTGTTGAGGTGTTGGTGATCATGCGCACCATCCTGACGAGGGGGTGTCGCAGGGTTCGCGGAATCGCCAACACCCCAGCTCAGAGCATACGGCTCGCTCGCCCGGCGGGATCCTGGCGGTAGAAGCCGCACAGCTCGGCGTAGAGCGCCGGCTCGTATTCGAGCAGTTCGACCGGCCGGTTGAAGAACACCTCGGTGGCAACGGCGAAGAACTCCGCCGGGTTCGTCCCCGCATACGGCCGCAGAACAGGTGACCCCTCGGCGCGAACGGTGTCGTACGCGGTCGTGCACACTTCGACCCAGCGCTCTCGAGCAGCCTCGTCACCGAGCGGCGGCGTGCCGTCGGTGATGCCATCGAGCATGTCGAGCTGATGCGCGAACTCGTGATAGACGACGTTCTCGCCGGCATCGGGAAAACGAGCACCCCGCCGTGCTGCCCTCCACGACAGCACGACCGGGCCCCGGTAGTGGGCCTGACCCAGCAGGCTCTGTGGCCCCGACGCCACCACGGAGCCACCCGCCGAGAATTCGCCGTGCAGCCGAACCGTCGACGGATGCACGATCACCGATGTGAGCTGCGGGTAGTTGTCGATCTCCAGTCCGAGCAGGAGCATCGATGCCTGCGCGGCGATGAGCACCTTGACGTCGTCGGTCAGGGTGAACCCTTTGGCCGCCTCCCACCGGGTGCCATGGAAGAAGTCGGCGACCAGGACCTTCATGCGTTCCAGCTCGTCGGGCGTGAGCAGGCGCCAGTGCTCGAACTGCTGCTCGAGGAGGGACAACCAGGCGTCGTCGAACTCGGTGGGTTCGCCCGAGAGCAACTTGCGGATCGATGCGATCACGTGGCGGGGTCCGGGTGCGGTCGTCGCTGAGCGACGGCGGGCGGGACGGCATCGGCTCCACCGAAGTACTCGGCCAATCGACGCTCGGCATCGTCGCCGAAGAGGATCTCGGCAACGTCGAACAGTCCGGGGGAGTCGCGGATGTCGTCGTCGTGAACGACGAGCTCGATCTTCGAGCGTCGCCGCATGAAGTCCTCGAGTCGCGTCACCATCTCCGATCGGGCCGCCGAGTACAACTCCACGCGCAGGTAGTCGGCCGAACCCATCACGTCGTGCGCCATCGTCGGGTCTTCGCGAATGGCTTCGAGCATCCCGAATGCGCGCCGCCCGTAGCGCCGCCAGAGCCGGTCGGTGAGCGGTTCGGTGTCGGCCTTGGTGCGGAACTCGTCGAGCCGCATGAGCCGCGCCTGACGGTAGAACTCGACGCGGGTCGCTTCCGCGGGCTCGCCGTACCAGTTGCGAAGATCGGCTTCGAGTGGGACGCCGAGTGCCTCGATCTCGTCGGCAACCTCCTTGCCCACGTTGAGGCAATCGGTGAGCTTGCCCCCGAAGATCGTGACGATGCCGCGCACACGATCGGTCTCGACCGCGTGCTTGCGACTCAGCTTCGTCCAGTCGACCGTGGAGTGGTCGGCGTCGCCACCACTGCGCCGCAACCACGACCGCCGACGCTGCGACGTGGGTACCACCAGCGGACGGACACCGACGCGCTCGGCGATGATGTCGGCACGGGTGAGTGGCGCGTCGAGGTCGAGGCGCGCATTGATCTGGCCGAGGAGGAAGTCGATGTCGTCGTCGGTCACCTCGGTGAACGGCGTGTCGACGCGGGTGTCGGTCGTGCCGATCACGGAGCGGCGACCCATGGGGATGACGTAGAAGAGCCGCTGGGTGTCGTCGAAGAACGCCAGCACCCGATGATGGTCGTGCGTCGTCAATCGGGGAACGACGAGGTGGATGCCCTTCGAGTACACGATGCGATGGTTGCTGCGTACGCCCCATTCCTCGTTCAGCTCGTCGACGAACGGACCGGCGGCGTTGACGATCGTGGTGGCCGTCACCGTGAACTCGTTGCCGCGGTCGACGTCGCGGACCGTCGCCACCCAGCGCCCGTCGACCCGCTCGGCCGAAACGAGTTCGACGTAGTTGGCCGCGGCGGCGCCCGCTTCGATCGCAGCCCGCACGAACGAGAAGACGAAACGTGCGTCGTTGTCGACCAGGATGCCGTCGTAGTACTCGATTCCACCGGCGACGCTCGCCGTGTCGACAGCGGGCTCCTCGCGCTCGATCTTCGCCGACGACAGCAGACGCGGCGGTTTGGTGCCGAACTGTCCGATGATCCAGTAGCCGAGCGCCCCGAGCCCGGCAAACCACGGCCTGTACGGCGCAGACGTGTCGAGGGCCGCGTAGAACCCGATCTGGCGGATGTTGGCCGGATAAGCCCGCATCAGCCGATTGCGCGATCGACACAACTTGAACACGAGCCACAGCTCGTAGTTCTCCAGATACTTGAAGCCGCCCCACACCAGGTTCGACGACGCCTGGCTGGTGAAGCTGGCGAAGTCACCGCGGTCGATCAGTGCGACCGATGCCCCCCGGCCGGCGAGCGACGCCGCGGCAACGGCACCGTTGATACCCCCACCGATGACGAGTGTGTCGAAGTGCTCGTGGCGAAGGCGCTGGAGGTGACGATCACGCAGACTCATGGGCGATCGCCGGGTCACGATCATGACGTCACGATCACGAAGTCACGATCAGGACGGAGGCGATCACGCTGAACGCGCCGACGGCAACCGGGGTGGCGTACGACGCCCATCTCGGAAAGCTCCGGTACGGCGGGGCGAGCATCACCAGGCCGCAGATCGAGCCGGCGATGATTCCGCCGACGTGGCCTCCGATGGAGATACCGGGGATCGCGAACGTGATGAACAAGTTGAGGATGAGGGTGGTGCCGATCCCGGTCGTGAACGGGTTGACCCCCCGTCTCCACAGCCCGACCGTTGCGGCCGCCAACAGCCCGAACACCGCACCGGATGCGCCGGCAGTGATGCCGGCACCTCCGATCACGATGACGCCGAGCGAACCACCCAGTAGCGCCGCCATGTACAGCAGCAGGAATTGCACTCGGCCGAGCGCCGGTTCCAGCATCCGGCCGAGTGCGTAGAGGAAGTACATGTTGAACGCCAGGTGGATGACGCCGAAGTGCATGAACCCCGACGTGACGAGTCGATACCACCCATCCGGCTCGGTGATGAACAGGCCATCGGCGCTCTGCCAGGCGATCTGCTGGGCGAGCACGTCGCGGCTGAGGCCCAACATCAAGTGGGCATCGGTGACGCTCCCCGTCATCGCACCGGGGTCGCGGGTGAACGAGCAGCACGCCGATGAAGATCGCCACGTTGATGCCGATCAACGTCATCGTCATCAGGAGCGGTTGGCGCGCCGACCAGAACCGTGCACGGGTCGACACATCGGGTCGGCTGGCCTTGGCGCAGCTGAGGCAGTGACTGCCGACCGTGGCCTGGACGAGACACGATTCGCAGGCCGGGTTCCCACATCGGGTGCATCGACGTCCGGCTGGGCGATCGGGATGGCGGTAGCACGTGGTCGTCGGAGCCGACGGCGGTGGAACCGGCAGAGGTCCCGAGGGACCGGTGGCTCCCATGGCCGATGCGGGTCCATGCGACGGGGGCCCCGAAGCGCCGGACGAGCCTGGTGGGGGCGGCGGCGGCAACGGCACGTCGATCAGGGTATCGACCAACACGGCGATGGGGCAGGCGGCACGGCGACGGGGCAGGCGATGCCTCGTCCGTGTCGAGCGGGTCAGAACGGGGTCGTCGTGACGAGTTCGTCCGCACTGCCCACGGGAGCGAGGAGATTGCCCTGGACGGCATCGCAGCCTGCCGCTCGAAGGTGGCGGAGCTGGTCGACGTCGTTGACACGCTGGGCGACGACGCGCATCCCCAATGCATGGGCGAGCAGCACCACCGCACGAACCAGGCGCGTGTCGGTGTCGGACGAACCGTTGGAGAGGCCGAAGACCCCGTCGAGCTTCAAGATGTCGGCACCGATGTCGGTGAGCACCGAGAGCGTGTTCGCGCCGGTACCGAAGTTGTCGATGGCGGTGCGCACGCCGAGCCGCCGGAGCGCCTGCACCGATCGGTCGACGTCGACGCTGCGTCCGAGCAATGCAGTTTCGCGTGCCTCGAGCACGAGCTGTTCGGGGCGCACGCCATGACTCTTCAACGTGGCCATCACGAAGTTGACGAAGGTACTGCTCGCCAACTGGACCCTCGACACGTTCACGTGGACAGCGAAGTCGTCGCCGATGATGCCGCGCTCGGTCCAGAGCCTCGTCTCGAGGAGGGCCTGGTCGAGGACGAACTCGCCGAGCTGCGCGATCGATCCGGCCTCCTCGGCGATCGAGATGAACGCGCTCGGATCGATCCAGCCGCGCTCGGGATGTTCCCAACGAACCAGGGCCTCGGCGCCGACCGCCTGATGTGTGACGGTCGAGAACATCGGTTGGTATTCGATCGTCAGACGTCGGTCGGTGATCGCTCGCGCCAACTCGGAGGCCAGCTCGGCACGCTCGCGTGCCGCCGAGTGCATTTCGGCGGTGAAGAGCACGCTACGCCCGCGCCCTGCGCTCTTCGCCTCGTACATCGCGGTGTCGGCATTGCTGATCAGCGTCGACGCCGCCGACGTGTCGTTGTCGGAGAGCAGCTCGTCATTGGACAGGGCGACGCCGATGCTCACCGACAAGGGAACGTCGAGTTGCCGGAGTCGGAGATTCCCGGTCAGTGCCCGCCGGGCACGTTCGGCGAGACCGAGCGCCTCGGAGGCACTGGCCAGATTCGCGCAGACCACCAGGAACTCGTCGCCGCCGATGCGGGCCACGCTGTCCTGCGGGCGGATCGAGTCGGACAGGCGCTGCGCCGCCGAGATGAGCAGGCGGTCGCCGATCTGATGGCCGAGCGCGTCGTTGACGTGCTTGAGCCGGTCGAAGTCGACGAAGATCGCGGCCACGTGGCCCGGTCGCCCACGTTGATCCGCCAATGCATGGGCGAGTGTCGCGAGGATCTGGCGTCGGTTGGCGAGCCCCGTGAGCGAGTCGTGCGTGGCACGGTGGCGCAGATTTGCTGCAGTGCTCCGCGAGATCGTGACGTCGTGTGCTGCCATGCCGATGAATCCGCCGCCGTCGAACGCAGTGTCGTGCCGTGTGGCCAGGGTTGCTCGGAAGATCCGGTGCTCTCCGGTGGGGTCGATGTAGTCGATGTCGCCCTGCCAGATGCCATCGGTCGTGCCGTTGACGAGACGACGGGGCGCGTGGTCGAGCATCGATCGAAGGACGGCGCGACTCGCCGATCCGACGGTCATCGCAGTGACGGATTCAGCGCCGAGGAGCTCCAAGGCGGTCTCGTTCGCCGACAGCACCTCACCGTCGAGATCCAGCACGACGGCAGCAGTACGGTCGGCATCGAGGAGTTCACGGATTGCGAGCGGTAGAGACGCAGCAAACTGAACTGTCTCGGGGTGGACCGCCTGGTTGTCGCTGTTGCCCTCTGGCACAACGTGCTCGCTTTCGTTCGATGTCGATCCCGGACGCGCCGGTCAGCGCTGATAGGTCCCGTTCAGGTCGGTCGACCTGATCGTGGCCTGCGCAATGGCCTCCAAGAACTCGGTTGCGAGTGTTCCATCGGCAAGTTGGAGCGAAGTATTGAGCGCGTATGCAGTGAAGCGGTACAAATGTGCGTCATCGCCGGGTGGTGGACACGGGCCACCGTAGCCGACATCGCCGAAGAAGTTGAGGGCCTGGGTGGCTCCGTCGGGGACGTCGCCTTCGGCCAGCGCGATCTCGTTCGGGTCCAGCCCCGCAATGACCCAGTGGACGAACGGCTGGCCGTCGCTCACCGCAGCATCGTCGACCATGGTGATGGCGATCTCGACGGTGCCCTCGGGCACGCCGCCCCAACTGAGCGGCGGTGCGATGTCGAGGCCGTCACAGGTGTATCGATCGCCGATCGTCGCACCGCTCGAGCCATGGCGCCGTCATCGTGAACGTCTCGACGTTTCCCGCGTCGGAGATTGCCACGGTGACGGTCGGCTCCGCGCCGCCGAGGTCGTCGAGCAGCGAGCTGTCGGTCACGTCGGTGGTCGGGGTGGGCGCCGGATAGTCGGCGGGGTCGTAGGGCTGGAGCTGTTTGCCGTCACCGGTGTCGCACCCGGCGGCGAGCATCGCCACTGCAATGGCGGCAGCGACCGCAGACAGTCGTTGTGCGGTGTGCCGTCTCACCCGCCGGAGCGTATGCCCGGAGAGGTTGCTCGCGCATGGTCGTCTCGTCGGGCATCGTCGACTCGACGACCGGTAGCCTCCCCCGGGTGACCGAACGCCTGACGCTGTTGACCGTTCACGCCCATCCCGACGACGAGGCGTCGAAAGGCGCGCCGACGTTCGCGAAGTACCACGAGGAGGGTGTCCACACGGTTCTGGTCTGTTGCACCGGTGGCGAGGAGGGCGACCTGCAGAACCCGTCGCTGCGCGAACCGGGCCAGCCGTTCAATGGTCTCACTCCCGACGAGGAACGGGCGCTCGTGGCCTCGATGCGTGAGGCTGAATTGGCGGCGTCGGCGGCGATCATCGGCTTCGACGTGGTCGAGATGCTCGGCTATCGCGATTCGGGAATGGCCGACACCGATCCGAACGGCCATCCCGACTGTTTCCATCAGGCCGACATCGACGAGGCCACCGGCCGGCTCGTGGCGATCATCCGCCGTGAGCGGGCGCAGGTGATCATCACCTACGGCGACGACCAGGCCGGCTATCCGCATCCCGATCATCTCCGGGTGCACGACATCTCCGTGTTGGCGTTCGAGCGTGCAGGAGATCCCGACTGGTACCCCGACCTGGGTGATCCCTTTGCCCCGTCGAAGCTCTACTACTCGGTCTGGTCGAAGGCTCGCATGGTGGCGATCCACGAGATGATCCTTCGCTCGAAGGGCGAGTCGCCGTTCGAGCAGGAGTGGCTCGACCGCCCCGGACAGGACCATCGCATCACCACGCGGATCGACATCACCGGGTACATGTACGCCCGTACCGGTTCGCTTCGTGCGCATGCCACCCAGGTCGACCCGAACGCGCCGTGGTGGTTCGGCGTCGACGACGACCAGATGACCGAGGCCTACCCGTGGGAGGACTGGATACTGGCTCGCTCGCTCGTAGGGTCGATCCCCGTCGGCGATGGCGAGCGTGATCTGTTCGCGGGAGTGCGTGAGCGGGTGGCCAAGTGAGTGTGCAGTACCGCGTCGTGGTCGCGAAGAAGGACGAACGCGTCGATGGTCCCGACGACGCCGACGTGGTGGTCACGGTGGGGCTCATCGATGCCGCTGCCGACGATTTCGATCCGACCGTGGCCTACATGCGCGGCGCGCTCAAGGCGTCGGGTCATACGGGCATCGTCCTCGACCAGTTGAAGTCGGGCGCCGCAGCCACCGCGATCGCCGCCCTCGTCGCCCAACCCTGACGCTCACCGGCGTCACACGGCGCCGGGTCGAACGTCACGTTTCGACCGCAGGTTCAGTCGGTCGAGCGCATGGCGTCGCGAAGGTCGCGGTAGCCGATCAGCGTGGCGCCGCTCGACGTGAGTCGATCTCTCAATTCGTCGCCGGTGACCAGTTCGAGGTCGTCGATCCAGCCTTGCGTGTACGCGCCGAGTGCTCGCACCTCCGGGGTGTCGATGGCTGGTTGGACATGGATCTCGGTGACACCGGGCTGGAGATCGTCGATGGCGCTGAAGACCCGCTCGGCGCTTCCGGCGCGCCAGTCGTGATCGAAATGGTCGGGGAACACAACACCTTCCTCTGCGGCGAGGCGCCGGAAGGGGAAGCCGGCCTGCTCGGCCGTGATCGTCGACGGGAGCCGGACGGGCAGGACGAACTCGACGGCCAGTTCGAGATACACATCGAAGAACTCCGGGCGCAGCGTGATGGCGGTCAGGTGCGGGGCGAGATGGGTCACGTCGAGCCCCCAGGCGACGGCGCGCTCGATCTGGGCACGCAACTCTCGCAGTACCTCGGCCGGATCGGCATGTTCCCAGAGGTCCTCGAGCGATCGGGGGAAGCCACCCTCACCCGACTGCAGCGACGGGGCGTGGGTGATCGGGCCCCAGCGGTAGCACTCGTGTTCGGCGTTGAGGGTGAGGTGGACGCCGATGTCGTCGGTGGGAAGTGCGGTGCGGGCGGCATGACCGGCCCATGGGGCCGGCACCATGATGGACGCGCATGTCGCGACCCCGTCGTGCAGCGCTTCGAAGACTCCGACATTGGCGGCATGGCACGATCCGAGGTCGTCGCAGGAGATGATCACCAGACGATCGTCGGGCCGGTGCCCGAGACGTTCGGCGAGGGAGATCTCATCGGTCACCGCGGCGACGCTACCGGACGGTCAGGGCGAGCAGGTCGTCCAGAGGCCGAGCCCGGCGGCCTCCGCGTCACTCGCCGCCTCGGCGAAGTCGCGGGCGAACGTGGAGTTGGGTTCGATCGTCAACGGTGTTGCGTAGCCCTGCCTGATGATCTCCATGTTGACGAACGTGTCGGTGCTGCGATCGGTGAGCAGGTGGACATAGCCGAGCAGTCGGCCGTAGTCGTCGCGTCCGACGACGTCACGTTCGATCCGCACCGTGGATCCGACCGGGAGGAGCGAGGTGGTGAATGCGCTCGCCTCGGGTCCGTAGCACTCGATCGGAGCGTTCGGTTTCTTCGTCTCGGGTGTGTCGATGCCGATCAGTCGCACACGTTCGTTTCGTCCGCCGATCTGCACGTCGATCGTGTCGCCGTCGACCACGTGCGTGATCGTCGCCGTGCCGTCGTTCGGTGTGCGGTCAGCCCCGGTGCAGCCTCCGACGATGGCAAGCACACAGCACACTGCTCCGAGATGGCGCACCTGGCTGTTCTATCCGCACCAGCGTGCGCGCCCCCCACCTCCATGTTTGCGTGACACTTCGGTTGGGGCGTCCCAATGGAACTGCGACGCAAATCGGAATTGGGGGGGGGCGCCGGTCAGAGGCGTTCGATGATGGTGCCGGTGCCGATGCCACCGCCGCAGCACATCGACACGAGGCCGTAGCGCCCGCCGGTGCGCTCGAGTTCCCACAGGGTCTTGGTGAGCAGGAACGCACCCGTGCCACCGAGCGGATGGCCGAGAGCGATCGCACCGCCGTTCGGGTTGGTCTTGGCGAGATCGGCACCGACCTCCTTCGCCCAGGCGAGCACCACCGAGGCGAACGCCTCGTTGATCTCGAACACGTCGATGTCGTCGATCGACAGCCCGGTGCGCCCCAGCAGGTGCTGGGTTGCGTCGATGGGCCCGGTGAGCATCAGCACCGGATCGGTCCCCACCAGGCACGTGTCGACGATGCGCGCCTTCGGTGTGAGGCCCAGCGCACTCGCCTTGTCCTCGGTCATCATCATCACGGCGGCGGCACCATCGGAGATCTGCGAGGAGTTGCCCGCCGTATGGACGCCGTTCTCGCGAGCAACCGGCTTGAGCGACGCCAACTTCTCGAGCGTGGTCTCACGGAGCCCTTCGTCGCGCGCCACCGTGTGCGTCGTGCCGGTGAGGTTGCCCTCCTCGTCGATGTCGGGAGCCTCGACGGTGACGTACTGGCCGGCGAATCGATCCTCGGCCCACGCCTGCGCAGCGCGCTGCTGCGAGGCGAATCCGAAGGCATCTGTGTCGTTGCGGGTGACGCCCCACTTGTCGGCGATGCGCTCGGCGCCCTCGAACTGCGAGGTCATCTCGTAGTGCTCGAAATAGGTCTTGGGCACCGGGGTGCCGAGTCCGAGCGCCTTGCCCCCGGCGCTGCCGATCGGGATCCGGCTCATCGACTCGACGCCGCATGCGACGGCCACGTCGACCACACCGGCGCCGACGAGCGCCGAGGCGAGGTTCGTGGCCTGCTGGCTCGATCCGCACTGAGTGTCGACCGTGGTCGCCGCCACCGTCAATGGCAGTCCGGCCGACAACCATGCGTTGCGGGCGATGTTGAAGGTCTGCTCTCCGACCTGGCTGACGCAGCCGCCGACGACCTGGCCGACCTCGCTCGGGTCGATCCCCGTGCGATCGATGATCGCCCGCTGAACCGTGGCGAGCACCTCGGCGGGGTGCATGGTGGACAGGCCGCCGCCGCGCTTCCCGATGGGAGTGCGGACGGCATCGACGATCACGACATCAGACATGTCGCCGACGATAGTTCGCCCCCCGCCTCTACCTTCAGCCGAGTTGTGAGCGATCCACGCGCCAGCTGCGCTCATTGCTCACAGCTGGGAGTGGGGCGTCGTCAGGCCTCGGCGAGCCACTCGTCGATGAGGCGGCGGGCCACGGAGATCCCCGGAGGGATCGTGGGCAGGGCATCGCGGCGGTACCAGTTGGCGTCGGCGATCTCGGTCTCGTCGAGCACGAGGTCGCCGCTGAGGTACTCGGCTCGGAAGCCGATCATCAAGCTGTGCGGGAACGGCCACGGCTGGCTCGCCCGGTACGTGACATTGCCGACCTCGACACCCACTTCCTCGGCGACCTCGCGCACGACCGCCCCCTCGAGGTCTTCGCCGGCCTCGACGAATCCGGCGAGACACGAATACATCGGCATCGGGAAGTTGACACCGCGAGCGAGCAGGGCCTCCTGGTCCGGTCCTGGCTCGCCCCGGGTGACCAACACGATCATGGCCGGGGCGAGGCGCGGATACGCAACCAGTCCGCAGGCCGGGCACTTCATGCCGCGCTCGCCGAATGACGGCCCGGTCGAGGTACCACATCGGCCGCAGAACCGGTGCGTGCGCGCCCATTCGACGAGTTGCACGGCGCGTCCCGCAGCCATCCACTCGCTCTGCGCCGCCCGGCCGAAGTAGCTGAACAGGTCGAGCGCGGACCCGTACGACGGGTCGTCTGCTCCGGACGGAACATCGACCGCCCACCACACGTCTCCCTCCACGACGCCGACCACGTGGCGTTCCCACGATGCGTCGGCGAGTTCTGTGTCGATGAACACCGACGTGCCGATGACGTGGATGTATCGGTGGCCACCGGCGTGGTCAGCCGGTTCGACGTTCAGCGCCAGGTACAGATCGGACGAGTTCGGGTACGGTGCGGCTGGATCCATCGGACCCATGCGTAGCACGCGTCCGGTCGGCGCCGCCGTACGGTGGATGCGTGGATCCTGAACTGCATCCAGACGTGTCGGCGCTCTCGGCGCTCCTCGGGACGTGGGAGGGCACGGGCACGGGCGAGTACCCGACGATCGACGACTTCGCGTATCGCGAGTCGATCACCTTCACCCACGTCGGCAAGCCGTTCCTCGCGTACACGCAGCGCACGCGTCATCCCGAGAACGGCCTGCCGATGCATTCCGAGTCTGGCTACTGGAGGGTCCCCGGGCCGGGCGGCATCGAGATCGTCATGGCGCAGCCGACCGGTCTCGCCGAGATCTACGAGGGCGCCGTCGTCTCGAACGATGGCACGGTCGTGATCGACGTGCGCTCCGTCTCGGTCGGCGCCACGACGTCGGCGAAGGAGGTCACCATCACGGAACGGACGATCTCGGTGACCGGAGACGACATGCACTACACCTTCCGCATGGCCGCCGTCGGCCAGCCGCTCCAACACCACCTCAGTGCGCGTTTGCGCCGGGTCACGTGACGAAACGTCATGTGTGACCCGGCACCGTGGGAGATTCCGTGTGAGGTTGGTCGGCGAATCGCTACAGTGATCCCACATATCTGAAGGGGAGTACCCCTCGAGGTCCGTCGTCAACACGCTCCGCACGGAGTCGGCGGGGCCAGCCCGTGTGGCGGGGAGACCTTCAGCGAGCCATGCACGTTTGCTGAAAGTTGACCATGAACGTCTCCGCGACCCTTCCGATCCCTCTCGATCCATCCGCCTCGAGCGTCGAACCGTGGCATCGTCAATCGATTGATGTCGTCGTCGACGGACTCGGCAGCTCGCTCGACGGTCTCGATGCCGCCGAGGTGGCTTCCCGGCTCGAGGAGTTCGGGCCGAACGAACTCACCGAATCGGCAGGGACGAGCAAGCTCCGCCTGATCTGGCAGCAGATCTCCTCGATCATGGTGCTCATCCTGATCGGCGCCGCACTGTTGTCGCTTGCACTCGGCAAGTACCTCGAGGCAGGAGCGATCGGTGCGATCGTCGTACTGTTCGCCGCCCTCGGCTTCTTCCAGGAGTACCGCGCCGAGCAGGCCATCGCCGCCCTTCGCCGGATGGCGGTACCGTCGGCACGCGTCACCCGCGGCGGACTCGTGACGTCGGTCCCGGTCGCCGAACTGGTACCGGGAGACATCGTCCACCTCGATGCCGGCACCGTCGTACCCGCCGACATGCGGCTCATCGAAGTCGCGAGCCTGCGGATCGAGGAGGCGGCGCTCACCGGCGAGTCCGAACCGGTCGACAAGCAGGTCGAGGAAGTCGACCGGGACGACCTGGCGCTCGGTGACCGGGTCTGCATGGCGTACTCCGGCACGCAGGTGAGCGCCGGGCGGGGCAAGGGCCTCGTCGTGGCGACGGGGATGCGGACCGAGCTCGGCCACATCGCCAGCCTGCTGCAGAACGTCGAATCCGAGCAGACCCCACTCCAACGCCGACTCGACAGCGTCGGCAAGCAGTTGGCGCTCCTCGGCATCCTGGTGGCCCTGGCCGTCGTGGTCATGGGAGCCATCGCAGGGGAGTCCGCTGCGGATCTCGTGTTGACCGCGATCAGTGTCGCCGTTGCGGTCATCCCCGAGGGTCTGCCTGCCGTCGTCACGTTCACGCTGGCCATCGGCGCGCAGCGCATGCTGCGGCGCCAAGCGTTGATCCGCAAGCTTCCCGCTGTCGAAACGCTTGGATCGGTGACCGTCATCTGCTCCGACAAGACGGGGACGCTCACCGAGAATCGGATGACGGTCACGGTGCTCGACGTCGCCGGCCATCAGCTCTCCTTCGACTCCGACACGGCCGACCGTGTCCAGGCGGGACCACCGACGCTTCGGTTGGCGCTCGTCGCCGGGTTGCTCTGCAATGACGGTGAGTTCCAGCGGGCAGCCGACGGAACCATCGAGCTGCTCGGGGATCCGACCGAAACGGCGCTCCTGCAGGCCGCTCACCTTGCGGGCCTCGACGTGGAAGCTCTGAAGGACTCGATCCCGCGGATCGACGAGCGGCCGTTCGACTCGACCCGCAAGCGAATGAGTACCATTCACGCGGCGATCGCCGGTGCGATCCCCGAACTGGCAGCATTGCCGCAGGACCGCACGATCTCGTTCGTCAAGGGAGCGCCGGACGGATTGATCGAGCACTCAACCGAGGTGTTCGACGGGACTGGCGTGGTGCCGTTCGATGATGCATGGCGTCAGCGGGCCCTCGACGCCAACAACACCCTTGCTGCAGGCGGCATGCGAGTGCTCGGCTTGGCGTACCGAACGATCGACGGACCAGACGATGATCCGGAGTCGTCGCTGACGCTGCTCGGTCTTGTCGGGATCATCGACCCGCCCCGCGCCGAAGTTCGTGACGCAGTGGCCATCTGCCGCAGCGCCGGCATCCGACCGGTGATGATCACCGGCGACCACCCGCTGACCGCTGTCGCCATTGCCAAGGACCTTGGTATCAGCGACAACGACCGGGTGCTCATCGGCTCCGACCTCGACCGGATGAGCGACGAGGAGTTCAGCGACGCTGCGGCCACCGTCTCGGTGTTCGCCCGCGTGTCTCCCGAGCACAAGCTGCGTATCGTCGGCGCCCTTCAGGCGCAGAGCCAGGTTGTCGCGATGACCGGTGACGGCGTCAACGACGCTCCGGCGCTGAAGCGTGCCGACATCGGCGTGGCGATGGGCATCACCGGTACCGACGTCTCCAAGGAGGCGGCCGACATGGTGCTGCGTGACGACAACTTCGCCACGATCGTGGCCGCCGTTGAAGAGGGCCGGGTGATCTACGACAACCTGCGCCGTTTCGTCAGCTTCGCCGTAGCGGGCAACCTCGGCAAGATCATCGTGATGCTCATCTGGCCGATCCCGTTCCTCGTTTCGGGTGATACGGCTGGGGGCGTCGTCATTGCGTTCCTCCCGTTGCAGTTGCTGTGGCTCAACCTGATGACCGACGGCCTGCTCGGGCTGTCGATGGGTGTCGAACCGGCCGAGCCGGGTGTGATGCAGCGAGGCCCGCACCGGCCGTCCGATGGGCTGTGGGCAGGTCGGCTCGGGCATCGGACCGCGTGGGTCGGCACGCTCATCGGCGTCGCCACCCTGGCGGTCGGGTTCGGCTACTACGCGCTCGACCTCGATCAGTGGCAGACGATGATGTTCACGGCGTTGGCGTTCATGCAGGTGGGCCAGGCGTTCGCCACGCGGTCGTCGACCGAGTCGCTGCGTACGATCGGACTCGGGACGAACCGGCTGATGCTCGGCATCGCAGCCGGGGTGATCGCCCTGCAGCTCGCCGCGGTCTACACCCCGCTCAGCGAATTCCTCGATCTCGACACGCTGAGCGCCGTCGACATCTCGATCTGTGCGTTGCTGGGAGTCGGACTTCTCGCAGTCATCGAAACGGTCAAGCTGGTCGCTCGTCGCCGAGCGGTGTGAGCTTGTCGTGGAACCAGTCGAGGATGATCTCGCCGCGCTGCACACGATGGACCGGTGACCCGGACCGTGACAGCTCGTGGTCCTCGCCGGGGAAGCGATAGAAGTCGACGTCCCTGCCGAGGAGCTTGAGTGCCACCCAGAGCTCCTCGGCCTGCCCGATCGGGCAGCGCAGGTCGTTCTCGGAGTGGATGAGCAGCATCGGCTTGTCGATGTTCCGCACGCCTCGTATCGGCGACATCCGCTCGTATTCGTCCGGTGCGTCGATGTGCGAGACGCCGTGCTCGGTGATGAACGTCGTCGAGATGTCCGACGACCACTCCTCCGAGGTGAGATTGTTCACCGCCCGCTCCGAGCAGAACGCCCGGAACCGGTCGCCGTGGAAGGAGGCCAACCAGGTGGCCATGAAGCCGCCGTAGGAACCGCCGAGCATGCCGACGCGATCCGCGTCGCAGAACTCGTAGCGGTCGAGTGCGGTGTCGATGATCGCCAGCACGTCGTCGACGTCGACGCTGCCCCAACCGGTACCTGGCTTGACCGGGTGGAGCGGGCCGTGGATCGCATGGGCCCAGCCTGAGTGGCGCCCGCTCCCACCGCGCGGGTTGCCGAGCACGACCACGAAGCCGGCCGCTGCCTGCATCTGGAACTCGTCGAAGAAGTGTTCGCCGTACTGGCTGAACGGGCCGCCATGGACGTTGAGGAGCACGGGGTAGCGGCGGGTCTCGTCGAAGTCCGCCGGGCGCATGATCCAGGCGTCGATCTCGTCGGTGCCGTCGGTTGTGCGGGCCGTGAACTTCTCCCAACCGAGCAGCTGGGCCGAGAACTCCACGCCGACGCGGGTGCGGCGTTCGTCGCCGACGTACAGTTCAGCGAGCTGGGTGACCGTGCTCCGGGCAGTGGCGAGCGTCGCGCCGGCGGCGTCGAACGTCGTCACGGTCAGCGGTCCGTCGGTGAGGGGCGCCGGCACGAACGAGCCGTCCGCCGGCAGCCGGTAGAGGTGCGCATCCCCTCGATCCTCCGCCACCGCCAGCAGTTGCGTGGCGGACTCCCATACCGGTGCCGGTCGGCCTGAGGCGGTCTCGAACGTGCGGTCGAAGCCGGCCGAGATCCAGCGGATCGCCGACTCCTGGAGCGTTCTCGCTGTTCGTGGCGGAGGATGCCGACCTTGGCGTTCTGCGTCATGGTCCGAGTGTCGCTGTAGCCGATGAACGCGACAGAGTGACCGTCCGGCGACACCGAGGGTTGCGAGTACCTGCCGTCGTGCCCCGTGAGGCAGCGCACTTCCCCGCCGTCGATGCCGAGTGGGACGACGTAGAGGTCGATCGCGAAATCACGATCCCACGTGTCGTGACGGTGGGCGGAGGTGACGACTCCCGAGGAGTCGCGTAACCAGCTCACCCCGCTGTGTCCGAACTCACCGGGGGTCAGGTTGCGGGGAGTTCCCGTTCCGTCGCTGGCGACGACGTAGATGTGGTTGGGTCGGTCGAACACCCAATCCTCACCGTTGAGGCGGCTGAGGAACCGTTCGATCTTGCGAGGCGCCTGCCACGACTCATCCGGCTGCTCGTAACGCTCGTCGCGGGTCCGGCTCGTGAATGCGATGCAGCGGCCGTCCGGTGACCAGGCGACGTCGCCGAGTCCGTCGGGCATGGTGCACACGGTGCGAACCTCACCCGCAGCATCGACGGGGAGAATGTGCAGTGTCGAGTCGCCCCGCTTCTCGCCACGCCGTGACGTGAAGGCGAGGAATCGTCCGTCGGGCGACCATGCCGGATTGCCGTCGTGTTCACCAGCGGTCACCGGCGCATCGTCGAGCCACACCAGCGTGCGGGTGGTGTTCTTGGCGAGATCGGTCGTCGCCACGACGAACGCCACGTGTGACCCGTTCGGGCTCACCGCCACTCGTACGACCTCGCTGCGCCCAGCGATCATCCGCTCCGCGATCGCCCGATTGCCGCGTTCGGGTGCCGAGGGAAGGGGCGGCGGAGGCAGCGCTGACATCGCGCCACGGTAGCAACCGCCCGAGCAGCGCCGAATGCCTCTATTCGGCGAGGCCGACGGGCTGGTCGTCGATGATCTGGTCGAGGTACTCCGACATGCCGTAGCCCACCCGGCCCTCGAACTCGCCGGAGTGGATCGTCCACTTCGTGTAGGCCTCGGAGATGCGGGTCTGCAGCCAGTCACCGTCGGGAGTCTGGCGCCGGTTACGCAGTGGGATCAGGCTGAGCGCCTCGCCGGTGAATCGCCACTCACGGTCGGACCGACTCGAACGGATGACCCCCTCGATGCGGTCGTGGTAGCTCTCCTCGCCCCGAGTGTCGGTCGTGATCTCGACGTCGTCGCAGAGGTGGATCGTTCCGTTCTCCCAGACGAACCCGCCTCGCGTGCCGGGCGAGTCGCGCTTGGCGACGCGGCTCGCCATGAACCCGAAGTTCTCGTCGACATTGGCCGTCAACCAGCGGTAGTACCACGGCGCCTGCCAATACCGCGGGCCCCAGGAGTGGTCGCGCAGGCCGAAGCCGTCGATCTGCCACTCGCGGTCGCCGACGCGCATCGTGCCGGTTGCCTCGATCAGCTGCTCGTAGTGGCCTTTGGCGAACTCCTCGCCCGGTGTCTCGTGCGGTTCGTCGGGTTCGCCGCCGAACATGCTCGGGCGGCCCTGGCCGGTGAACGTGAGGTGGATCTCGGCTTCGGCGTACGGGTTGTTCGTGAACGCCTCTTTCGGATTCGCCATCTGCTCGGGCTCGTCGAGCACGACGACCTTGCCGACGTAGTCGATGCGCAATTCCTCGAACGGTTTGACCATGGTCCAGGTGAGCCCAGCGGCGTCGAACGCATCGTTGTTGTCGATGGCGGGCCGCTTGAACATGAAGCCGACCTGCCGATTGCCGCCCTCGACCTCGGGCGGCAGGTAGAGGCACACCGTCATCTCGGCGGTGCCCTCGTTGGCACGGTTGCCCATCCGGAACCAGCCACCCACACCTTGCGCCGGGTCGAAGCAGTTGATGTACATGCTCTCGTTGAAGTTCGGCTCGGGGCCGAGTTCGTGCATGTATTCGTCGGCTTCGTCCAGTCTCACGGGCATGAGTGCGACGATACGCACCCTGAGCAGGGCCGACACGAGTCCTACTGCCGGTGTCGTGACGTGTTCTCGGTGGAACTCATCGGAGTGCGGGAACTCGTCGGATCGAGGAGCACGATCACGAGGCACGTCAGGGCAGCGGCACCGAACACCACGATCGCTCCGGTCACGGATTCGAGGAGATCGGGTGCGAACAGCATCGTGCCGGCGAGTGCGAGCATGAGCACACCGCTCACGAGCTGGAGAATCCGCCCCTGGCGTTCCTGGAGTTTCGCGGCCCGAAGCGTGAACACGGCCAGGGCGAAGATCACGAGCTCATCGACGAGGAACACGCTGAGATAGAGCACGAAGAGGAGGAAGACCCCTGCCGCCGGGACGTCGCGAGCCGACACCAGATCGGTCCACAGCAGGGGGAGCCCGGCGGTGCACGGTGTCTCGGCGAGCGACACTCCGACGGCCAGTGCTGCAGTGCCACCGAGTAGGGCCGCCATCGAGCGGTCGGGGTGGGCCAGCCGCCGCATCCGTCGGTACATGTCGGGCTTGCGTTCGTCAGCGATCGTCAGCGAGACGCCGCGCGATGTCACGTACTCCTTGACGTGCAGCACGCCGAAGGTCCCGGCGATCAGTGCGACCCCGACCCTGATCCAGGTCAGCTCTCCCGCGTAGTCGAGCACGCTGTACGCGCCGAGCATGTACAGGCCGTACAGTGCCGACGTGATCGTGAGGAACACGATGCCCACGATGGCCGTGTGCGCCCGTGAGCCGCTGTGCACGACGAGCGCGAGCAGCATCGACAGAACCCAGAACGAGCAGGGGTTCACGCCGTCGACGAACCCGATCAGCACGGTGGCAGCAACCAGTGACGAATCACCCACATCGACGGTGCCGAAGAATGGCACGTCGACCGACGTGCGCTCCTCGACGGGTGGTGCACGGTCGGCGACCAGCGCCACCACGGTCTGTTCGATCTGATCCCTCACCGTCGAGTCGAAGCCCACCCAGTACCGATCGGCGAGGAATGTCGTCGGGACAGCCGAGATGTCGATGCCGGCCTCGGCCGCCATGGAACGGAAGCGGTCGCGGTTCTCCTCGTCGTTCCACACTTCGTACGCCAGCACATCGAGTGACGGGTGACGTTCCTCGAGTTCGTCGAGGAATTCGAGCTCGCGAGCACAGTACGGGCAACCCTCGCCGTAGAAGACGACCAGCTCGATGCGGTCGTCATCGGTGCCATCGTCGACAGGAGGGGCCGTGATCGACGCGCCTGCTGGGCCCCCGGCCGCGAACCAGAGCGCGGCCGCTGCTGCGAGAACCACGGCCGATGTGCGGAGCCGGAGGAGTACGAGGCGATGCCTCACGCCTCGACGCTACGACGCGCCCGTTGCAGACTTCAGGGTCAATGGTCGGAATCCACCGACCCACCGGCCGAGGTCTGCCTGTTCTCGGCAAGTACGTTGGTGGCAGCGACGATCGGCGTTGCGCTGGAGGGACGAGATGAGCATCACCGACGACGACTTGGAGACCACGAACTCGGCGATCGCCAAACTCGAAGGGATCGAGCCGTCGGGCGACATCAGCGAGTTCAATGCCCGCAAGCTCACATTCGGACCCGACAAGGCCGTCATCGGGCCGGTCGCCCACCTGGCGGCCGAGCGCATCCGGTTGACGGCGCTCGAGTGGGAGCACTTCGAGGTCAGCCAGGTCGGCGCCACGCTCGGCGGGATCGTCAAGGGCCTCGATCTGTCGAAGCCGCTCGCCGACGAGGTGTTCGAGGAACTGAGCCGCGCCTGGACCGACTACAAGGTGCTGTTCTTCCGCAACCAGGTGCTGAGCGCCGAGCAGCACATCGACTTCGCCCGGCGGTTCGGGGAACTCGAAGTGCACCCGTTCCTGCGCAACAACGACGAGCGGCCCGAGCTGGTCCGCTTCGCCAAGGACGCCGACACCGGCGGGTACGAGAACGGCTGGCACCACGACGTCACCTGGCGGGAGATCCCGTCGAAGGGGGCCGTGCTCCGGGCGATCCAGGTGCCCGAAACGGGTGGCGACACGCTGTTCTGCGACATGAACGCCGCCTACGAGGGCCTGTCCGACGAGCTGAAGGACCGCCTCGAAGGGCTCGTCGCCGAGCACGACTACATGCAGGCGTTCGGTCACACGATCGCCGGTGCCGATGGCGACGCGATGCGTGAGAAGTATCCGGTGGTCGAGCATCCCGTGGTGATCCGCCACCCGATCTCGGGTCACCGGCTGCTCTACGTCAACCGGTTCTTCACCACGCGCATCGTCGGCCTCGACCCGGCCGAATCGGACGCGCTGCTCGTCACGCTGTTCGCCCAGGCCAACACCCTGGAGTACCACTGCCGGTTGCACTGGCATCCGAACTCGATCGCGATGTGGGACAACCTCGCCGTGCAGCACTACGCATCGAGCGACTACTGGCCCGACATCCGAGTGATGGAGCGGGCCAGCATCGTCGGTGTCCGCCCGTCGGCCTGACGATGGCCCAGCGCCACGCAGTCTCACCGCCTGCGACCCGATCGGGTGCGGCGTTCAGCAGATCTCGGTGCCGTCGGGGGCGGTGATGTGCCACTGTCCGTCGTCGCCGCGGCGGATGGTGAACCCCTGCTCCTTGAGGTAGTTGTGGCGGGGGCACAACGGCGCCCCGTTGTCGGGGTCGGTGGGGCCGCGGGTGCTCCAGCTGGTGAGGTGGTCGGCGTGGCACCAGCTGTGGGGCTGGTCGCATCCCGGCCAGATGCACGTTGGCTCGAGCAGCATCACCGCCTCGCGGGCGAATCCGGTGAACAGCCGTTGGGCTCGCCCGAGTTCGATGACCACACCCCTGGAGTCGGTCACGACTCGGCGGATGAGGGCCCACATCGAGACGCCGATGATGGCGTACGGATCGACGCGGTGCCCACGGTCGGTCCGCGACGTGACGTTGCGGTAGTCGAGCGGGTCGATCAGGTCGTTGTCGGCGACGGCCTCGGCGGTTGCTTGGTCGAGGATGAAGTTGACGGTCGGCAGTGGGCGCTTGGTGTCGGGTGGGCAGGCTGCGGCTGCTCGGGCCATCTCGAGCAGGGCGTCGGAGCGTCGCTGGGCTTCGGTGCGGCACGAGCTTGGTGACGTCGACGTTGCCCTCGCCGAGGCAGCGAGTCGCTTCCTTCCAATCGCGGTCGAACTCGCGGTCGACGTACCAGGAGAAGATCTCGAGGAATTCGGGCCCGCCGACGTCGTCGAACGCGGCATGCAGGGTCCAGCTCCCGTCGGGCTGCTGGTGCATGATCGCGGCACGGCGCTGCCGGTTGCGTTCGGTCTTCTCGGCGGCGCCGATCGGGTCGGCGAGCGCTTCGAAGGTGAGAGCGCGGCGTTCGAACTCGATGTACGACAGGTCCATGGCGTCGACCAGCAACTGCCAGACCCCGTCGTGGAGCACATCGGCGGCGATGCGCGGGTTGGCGGCGATGCGTGCCATCAGTCGGGTCTGGGCGACACCGACCTGCCCGGCGGCGAGCGCGTTGTTCCACACTTCCACGGCGCGGCGCAGCCGGGCTTCCTGCAGTCGACCGTGTGCCTCTGCCCCGGACAGCTGCAGGTGGTGCTTCATCCACGCCTTGGCGGTGAAGAACCCCTGGTCGCGGAACGGTTGGGTGGTGTCGAGATGATCGGCGACGGCGATGCCTGCAGCGGCGGCTTGGCGGCGCAGCTGTTCGACCCCGGTCGCCCACGCCGTGACGGTGGCGGCGTCGAAGCCCGTCGGGTCGAGCCCCTCGAGCAGCGACAGGCCCTGAGCGCAGTGCTCGACCACCGCATGCCATCCACTCGACGCCCGGTTGCGCGCCGTCGCCGATGGCGATGTCGGTGACCGGGTCGAAGCGGCGGTGCTCGTCGGCCGGATACCACACGAAACCGTCGCCGAACCCCTGCTCGCCCGCCGACGCGCCGGGCGTCTCGGCAGCGATCGGATCCTCGACAACGGTCATGGTTCCATCATGACGTGGGGGTGTCACAGAGTTCGCCGGCCCGTGCCGCTCGAGCCTGCGCCGGGCTCGGCGTGGTTCAGGGATCGGTGGCAGTGAACATCTCCAACTGCTCCCAGGTGACGGCCACGTCGCTGACGACGCACCAGCGCAGTCGGCCATGCGAACCGGGGCGGCGGATCTCGACTCGTTCAGCGCGCAACGAACGAGCAGAACCATCGGGATCGCGCAGCGTGATGCTGCCGTCGTGTTCGATGCCTGCCACGCGACCCACGATCCAACGACCCTTGTCGTTGCGCCGGAACCGGATCGGTTCGCCCATTCGCAACCCGAGGCGGGCGAGGGAGGCGGGGGAGCGGTGCATGGGGTCGGTCGATCGGATCAGGCGCCGATGGTGCGACGTTGGAGCTTGCGCATCCCGCCGAGCCAGCGTTGCGGATCGGTCGCCTTGAGAATCATGTAGTCGGCCACCTCGGGGTGGGGGAGGACGAAGAATCCCTCCGCCTCGATCGTGTCGGCGACCTCACGGGCGACGTCGACCGGCTCGAGCACGGCACCGGCGGCCTTGACGACGTTGCTCCCCGACAGTGCATCATCGCCGGCGTGCAACATCTGGGTGTTGACGCCCTGCGGACACAGACACGTCACCTTGATGCCGGCGTCACCGTAGGTGACCGCCATGTACTCGGCGAATGCCACCGCAGCCCGTTTGGTCACGGTGTACGGCCCGGACCCGATCTGCATGAGCAGCCCTGCAGCCGACGCCGTCGAGCAGAAGTACCCCTCGCCACGTTCGAGCCAGTCGGGCAGCAGGTACTTCGCGGCCCAACGATGCGCGTGCACGTTGACGGCGAAGGCGAGATCCCAGTCCTCCTCGGGAGTCTCGATCACGCCGCGACCGGTGCCGACGCCGGCATTGCAGAAGAACAGGTCGATCGAGCCGAGCGCACTGGCGGGAGGTCTCGACGAGGTCCTTGTTGCCGGCCTCGGTGCTCACGTCGGCCGTGATCGCCGTCGCTCGCTCGAGCGATGCCGCGACTGCGTCGGCGCCGGCAAGGTCGGCCACGACAACGTTCGCGCCCCGGGCGTGGAACTCGCGTGCGAGCGCCTCGCCGATTCCCCGTCCTGCCCCGGTGACCACGATGTTCCGACCGGTGAACTCCATGAGACGGCATCGTACGCTGACGGCACCTCGCCCGTCGGACCCGTCGGGGGGCGCTGTGTTTGTCAACGTTGTGTGACACCTTCGTGATCGCTGCTCAGGTACGCGCGCGACGGGCCAGACACAGGTACCGTGTCTACCAATGACTGATGAGCGCATCGACTCCAGCAACGAGGCCGTGATCACCGAAGCACTGAGCGTCATCGACGGCGCGCTTGCCCGAATGATGCAACGTGAACTCGTGTCGATCGGGTGAGGTTGCCGATCTGTTGCTCGACGTGCGCACGCTGCTCACGGCCGAGCCGACCCGCCTGATCGAAACGATCGAGCCGGTCACCACCGACGCTCTCTGAGCGACAGCGGTGATCACGACGCCCTGACGCGCCCGCGTTGCCCGGATCTACACGTCGCCCATGGTTGCCGACACGACCAAACCCTGAGATTCGACGATCACCTCGCTGATCAGGTCGGAGCCAAGCGGCGGGCGATGCGTTGGCCGACCAGGCCGAGGAGTGCTCCGACGATCGCCCCGCCGACGACGTCGGAGCCGTGATGGATCCGGACATAGGCACGGCTGATGCCGACCACGACGGCGACCTTGAACCACAGGGTCGTCAGCCACGGGCCGTCCCATGCCGCGAGGACCATGGCGGCGAATACCGCAGAACTCGCATGACCTGACGGGAACGACGACGTGGATGGACGACGCACCTGGAGACGCTCGTCGCCGGTGGTGGTCGGTCGTTCTCGCCGGAACAGACGTTTGATGCCCTGGTTGACGATCAGGCTCTCGGCGCCCAGCAGAGCGGCGAGCACGATGACCTGGTCGGGGCGACCTTTGGCGATGCCCCTCACGATCCCGATGCCGTGCCAGATCAGGCTGAAGTCGGCGACGTGGGTGGTGTTGGTGAACACGAAGTCGGCAAGCGGGTGGCCCCGGAGGTGTTCCAACAACTCGTCGACCCGGCGATCGAACGCGTCGACCTGCGGTCCCAGATGACCCTGACCCGGAACGACCGTCACCCCATCGGCGTCGAGTGGCAGCGTCTGATCGACTCACGCCGCACCGATCTCGACAGGCTGAGCGAGGCGCGCCTCGTTGGCGGCGACCGCCTCGGTGGCGGCGAGCTCCGGGTCGCCGCCGAACGCCGGGCACCACTGCTGGAACGAGCAGTAGTCGCACAGTTTGCTCTGGCGTGGCCGGAAGTCACCGGTGAGACACGCCCGCTCGACCGCCGACCACACAGCGGTGGTACGGGTGGTGATGAACTTGACCGATTGCGCCGACGGCACTGTTTCGATGGTTTCGCCGGAGCTGAGGTACATCAGTCGGATCTTGGCCGGACGCTTGCCGAACACGGCTTCGCACAGGAACGAGTAGAAGTGCACGCCGGCGAGACTCTTCTGTTCGAAGTTGCCCGATGGGGCACGTCCGGTCTTGTAGTCGGTGACGACCAGCTCGCCGTCGGCATCGAGCTCGAGCCGGTCGATGATCCCGCGCAGGGTGAGTGCGCCGACCTCGGCCTCCATCCACAACTCGAGCCCGATCTCGCGCACCGTGGTGGGGTCTTCCATCGCGAAGTACTTGTCGATCAGCGACCGGCAGTCACGCTCGAACCTCGCGGCACCGTCGGCGTCGAGGCGCAACCCGACGTAGTCGGCGTCGGTGGCGTACTCGGCGAGAGCAGTCGTCATGTCGTCGGCGAGTGTCTCGGGCGTGCGATCGGCGGCCGGTCGGACGAAGAGCAACTCCAGGGCCCGGTGCACGATGCTGCCCTTCGTGGTGGCAGGTCCAGGTGCCTCGGGCAGCTTCTCGATGCTGGAGAACCGGAACTGCATGGGGCACGACGTGAACGACGACACGCGCGAGGGCGACAACGACGTCGGCACCGGGAACACGGGGCCGGATGCGTCACGTTCGATCATGATGGCCATCGTAGAGCGGGGCTGTCGCACAGTTGGGTTGACCGCACGACGTCCGGTCCACCGTCAGCCGGTCGCGTCCACGATCAGTGCCGCCATGGCTGCGGGATCGATGAACGGCGTGAAGTGATTCCACTCGTCGCGCTGGATGTAGGTCGCGTTCGGGAGCTGTTCGCTGATCTCACGGGCGATGGCGGCCGGCCCGAACTCGTCGACCTTTCCAGCGAGGACCACGACCGGTGTCTCGATCTCGGGCAGGTGCCCCCACGTGGTGTGGCTGCCACCCGTGTCGAATGTGCGGGCCTCGTGTTCGGGGTCGCATTTCAGCCGAACGCCCTCGGCGGAGGGACGGAATCCGTGGGCAACGTAGAGGCGGAGCACGTCGGGGTCGAACGCCATCATCGGGGGCTTCGAGGAGTAGTTGGCGATCGCCTGGTCGAACGACTCGAACGTCGATCGTCGCTTGCGGGCACCGATCGACAGCGTCGGGCCGTCGTTCTCGTGGCCGTCGTGCGGGTCGATCTCGCGAGGCGGGAACACGATCGGTTCGAAGGCCACGATCACATCGAACAGACCGGGATCGCGATGTGCTGCCATCAGGAGGCAGGCGCCACCCATCGAGTGCCCGAATCCGATCAGCCCGCCGTCGGGAGCAACCGCCCGAGCGGCTGCGAGCGCATCGTCGCCGTATCGCTCCCACTCGACCTGCCAGTCGTCGGGGCGGGCAGTGTCGCCGTGGCCCCGGTAGTCGACGGCGTATGACGTGAAGTCGTCGGCGAGTGCATCGGCGATCGGGAGGTAGCAGTACCCGTGGAATCCCGTCGCATGTGACAGCAGCAACGGCCGACCGCTGCCGCCGAACTCGTGAATCGCAACGCTGACCTGGTCCGACGACATGACTCGCACCCCGTCATCATGGTGACGGCGCCCCATCACCGGCGAATCGTTGTCGCGGTGTCAGACGCCAGGGGTAACGGGTTTGGGTTCGCGGGGGAGGCCGAGGAGGCGTTCGCCGATGATGTTCCGCTGGACCTGGCTGGTGCCGCCGGCGATCCGACCGCCGGGTGCTGCGAGCATCCCCGCAGAGTCGGCGCCGTCGAGCATGGCGTCGGCCCCGGCGAGGTCGCCGCGGAGCATGGCGACGTCGAACATCATCTCGGTGATGCCGAGCTTCATCAGCGAGGCGGCGGTCGATGCGATCGGCCCTTGGCGCTGCGCCATCGCTTTGGCAGCGGTGCCCCGGCTCAGAAGCGAGGCGAGTGCATCGCGCTCGATCGATGTCAGCTCGCGACCCTCGGCGAGCCGCGCCATCTGATCGAGACGTCGCTCGAGACCGATCACCGACGTGCCGATGTGCCCGCGCTCGCTGGTGAGCACCGCCATTCCGACACCCCAACCTCCGTGCAGCGGTCCGAGGAGGTGATCGGCGCTCAGGTGTACGTCGGTGAAGAACACCTCGTCGAACTCGGATTCGCCCGTCATCTGTCTGAGGGGTCGGATCTCGATTCCCGGCAGATCCATCGGGCACAGGAAGAACGAGATGCCCTCGTGTTTCGGCGCACCGTGTTCGCCGGATGGATCGAGTGGCCGCGTGCGCGCCATGAGGATGCCCCAGTTGGAGTAGCGGCCACCCGAGCACCAGACCTTCTGGCCGTTGACGATGTAGTTGTCGCCGTCGAGTTCGGCGCGCGTCGACAGCGAGCCGAGGTCGCTGCCGGCACCCGGTTCGGAGAACAGCTGGCACCACACATGCTCGGTCGAGAGTGTCGCCCGAAGCTGTTGTGCCTGCTGGTCGGGTGTGCCGTAGCGCATGACGGCACCACCGGCGAGGACGAAGCCCACCATGTTGAACACTGCCGGAACACCGGCGCGAGCGCATTCGAGCAACCAGACGCCGTTGTGATCGGGCGTGAGGCCGCGTCCGCCGTGCTCGATCGGCCAGTGGATGCCGGCCCAGCCCGCATCGGAGAGTCGTCGCTGCCAGTCGAGCCCGGCATCGACGAGATCGGGTGGACAGATCGCGCCGTAGTCGCGCGGTGCATGGGAGCGGTTCGCGGCGAGCCATGCTGCCGCGTCGGACTGGAACGCATCGACCGTGATCACGGAGCGAACGTAGCGTTGATCGGTGGTGTGCTCAGCGTTCGAGCACGACGAGCTGCCACCACAAGCTCACCAGTTGGCGTGCTGACCGAGCGATCGCCGGCAGCCGGAAGAACTGTGAGCGTCCGTGCGGGCGTGTCCGGTGGCTCACGGGGACCTCGGCGAATCGTGCGTCGGCCCGCTCGAACTTGCGCATCATCTCCACGCAGATGACGCCGGTCGTCGAGGTCAGTTCGACTCGTTCCAGCAGGGTGGATCTGATGAGCCGGAAGTCGCAGTCGGTGTCGCGAACATGGAGGTCGAAGAGCAACTTGACCGTGTGGTGATAGGTGCGACCGATCAACTTGCGGTACCACGGGTCGCCGCGGCCGATCTTCCATCCCTGCACCACGTCGATGTCGTCGCGAGCAGCGTCGAGGCACCGCACGATCTCGGCGGCGTCGTACTGCGCATCGCCATCGGTGTAGAAGACCCATTCCATCGAGGCCGCTGAGAATCCGGAGATCAGCGCGCCGCCGTACCCTCGGTTCGTGTCGTGACGCACGATACGGAGCTCGGGAATCTCATCGACCAGCGATTCGAGCACCGCGACCGAGCCGTCACGGGAGCCGTCGTCGACCACGATGATCTCGAACTCCTCGACCGCGTCGACCAGGGCGGCACGCACCGCTCGCACCATGATCGGGATCGCGTGTTCGTCGTTGTAGCAGGGAAAGAACGCCGAGACCGTGCGTACCGACGGGTTGCGGAGGGTCACGGTGCAACCCGCCGCAAGGCGTCGCCGATCGTCTCGACCTCGGCGTCGGTCAACTCCGGGTAGCACGGCACGCTCATGCACTCGGCGGCCCACTGCTCGGCGTGTGGGCACGGTGTGCTCGTGAGTTCGCGGTAGGCGGGCTGTTGCGTGATCGCAACGGGGTACTGAACTGCCGTGGCGACACCATCGTCAGCGAGCTGCGAACGGGCACGGCTGCGGTCACTGACCCTCGCGACGCACAGGTGATAGACGTGGTCGGCGTGGTCGGCCTGCCACCGCAATTGCGGTGCGACCGAGCGATAGTGGCGGGCGATCTCGGCGCGTCGTCGATTCCCCGCAGCGAGGTGCGGCAATTGGATCCGGAGCCACGCAGCTTCCAGTTCGCTCATCCGGAAGTTCTGGCTGACGTCGACATGCACGTACCCCTCGGTCATGCTGTGTACCCGTCGACGCCGAACGGCACGTGCCAACTCGCTGTCACCGGTCCACACGGCGCCACCGTCGCCGATTCCACCAAGATTCTTGGTCGGATAGAACGAGTACGCAGTGGCCGCACTCGTCGAGTGCCGCACTGCGCCATGGGCCTGCGCGGCGTCTTCGACGACGGTGACGCCGGTGCCCGCCAGTTCGACGGTGTTCACCGGCGCCCCGTACAGGTGCACCGGCACGATCGCCCGGGTTCGTTCACCCACGGCCTTGCACGCGTCGGCGACGTCGATCAGCGCCGTGTGGGCATCGACGTCGACGATCACCGGCCGAGCGCCGGCCGCGACAACTGCCGACACGGTCGGGACCGCCGTGAATGCGGGCACGATCACTTCGTCGCCGGCGACGATGCCGAGCGCCTCGATCGCCAGCTGGATGGCGGCTGCGCCGCTCGACACCGCGATCACATGACCCCCGCCGAGCGAGGTGCTCGTCTCCGCTTCGAACGCCGTTGTCTCGTCGCCGAGCAGCAGCGTGCCGGATCGCATCACTCGGCTGACCGCGTCGAGGTACTCCGGCTCGAATCGTGTGAGCCGCCTCGTGAGATCGAGGAACGGGATCATGCAACGGACCGGTAGTGAGCGATCGTCGACGCCATCCCATCCGCGAAGGGAATCCGGGGGGTCCACCCCAGCGTCTGTTGCGCCTTGGAGTAGTCACCCTGGAAACTCCCGATGTCGATCCGCTCGAGTTCGTCCGGCCACGGCACGCAACGAACCGTGCTGTCGGTTCCTGCAGCAGCGATCGTGAGACGGGCGATCTCCGACAGGGACAGGACCTCGCTGTGGCCGAGGTTGAAGACCTCGCCGGAGGTGCCGGGCATCGTCGCTGCACGCATCAGCGCATCGCACACGTCGTCGACGTGCAGACAGTCACGCAGTTGTGATCCGTCGCCGAACAGTGAGATCTCGTCGCCGGCGAGTGCGAGACGGACGAACACCGGGAGGAACCCCAGGCCGGCGCGCTCGAGATGCTGTTGCGGGCCGTAGACGTTCGTCAACCGCAGCGACGTGGCATGGAGTTCGTGGACGTTCGAGTACACGAGATGCAGCTGCTCGCACGCCAGCTTGTCGACTCCGTTGACATCGACGGGAGCGGTGGGATGTCGCTCGTCGACGGGGAGGTACTGGGGACGCCCGTAGACCTGCCGGGTCGACGTCTGCACCACCATCGAGGTGGGCGCCGCTTGCCTCAACGTCTCGAGGAACAACAGGTGACTGCGAACGTTGAGTTCGAGGTCGCGCAGCGGATCGACCATCGAGTCGAGGTGGCTGACCTGACCCGCAATGTTGAACACGACGTCACTCCCCGCCGCAACGTCGGCCACAGCGGGAGAGCCGATGTCGGCAATGAGCACCTCGATGTCGTCGGCGACGTTGTCGCGCGACCCGCCGTGTTCGGGAATCAATGCGTCGACGACCGAGACGTACGCGCCGATGCCGCTCAAGTGACGGACCAAATTCGAGCCGATGAATCCGAGACCGCCGGTGACGAGGCACCGCTTCCCCCTCAACGACTCCGCAATACCCTCATCGACGCTGATCACAGGAACGGCAATCTATGGTATCGAGCTCGCAGCGCGGGACATCGTGTCGGGTCCGCGTCGGGTCACGGGATCCACGACTCGACGATCACCAATCGGGCGAAGACCACGAGCGCAGCGGCAGAGACGGACACCGTCGACGCCACGACCCATCGGCGTCGATCGGCCAGAAGATCGGCGGCCGCGAACGCCAGCGGAAACGCGAGGACCGAATACCGTGCGAGGCCGATGACACCGAGCGCGAGCGCCGGCAACACCCCCAGGATCACCACGGTCGACCACGCCACGGGCTGGCGTCGCCAGCGCAGCGCGTAGGGCAGGACGAACACCACGAAGACCACGAAATGGAACAGGGCGAGTGGCTGGTGGATGACATCGGTGGCGAACTCGATCAGTGTGAGTTCATCCCACCCGGCCTTCGCCGACCAGAACACGAGCGGGTCGCCGGTTGCGCTGTCGAGGTAGATCATCCAGCCGAGCAGCGCGGCCGCTGATGGGCCCACCAGCACCGCGAGTTGCCGCAGTGTCGCGCGCATCCCGATGGCGATGACGACGATCACCACCACTGCGATCACGCCGTTCGGCCGGCTCGCGGTGGCAACGGCGGCCAACAGGCCGGCCAGCAGCCAGCGCCGCCGTTCGACCGCGAACACCGCCCAGATCAGGCCCGCCAGATAGAACGCGTCGGAGTACCCGAGGATGAGGCTGAGCCCACCGGGTGACAGCGAGATCACCCAGGGAACGAGATTGCCGCTGCGGGATCCCAGATGCTCCGTGGCGAGGAGCCGGGCGCCGGCGAGAGCGACGAGCGCGCCGATCCATGCCAGCCCGGTGAGCGCGACCGTCGACGGGACTCCGATCTGCATGAGTGCGCCACCAGCGGCGGGAAACAGCGGGAAGAACGGGTACTCCGAGAAGCCGCCAGGCACGTACGGCTGGTCATACCAGTCCAGCGCGATGAACCGGAACCAGTTGCCGTCCATCGCCAGCAGGTTGGCGACCCGCAGCGTCCCGTCGGGAGGGCTGTCGACGATCAACACCGGAACGACCAGGAGACGAGCGAGCAACCACGGCAACACGACCGATCGGAACACGAACAGTTCCCGAACACGCGACGATGTCGTCGGCGCCTCGCGCGGTTCCCTAACCTGCGGTTGCGTCGTCGCCATGCCCGGCGAATAGTAGAAGGTCGGTGTGCACTGTGGAGATCGATGAGTACCGCCGCATGGCGCAGGTCGAGCACTCGCACTGGTGGTACGACTCGACCCGACGTCTGCTGCAGCAGCTCCTGGCCGCTGAGGCGGCGTCGGGTGGCCGGTTCCTCGACGTCGGCGCCGGCACCGGCGCAACAGGTGCGTGGCTGGCCGAGCACGGCTCACTCGTCGCGAGTGACTTCATGCCCCTGGCCCTGGAGCTCAATCGCGAGCGACACGAGGTTCCGGGTCAGACGCTCGAACTCGTCGCTGCCGATGCGACGAAGCTGCCCTTCGCCGGCGGTTCGTTCGATCTCTGTCTGTGCGTCACCGTGCTGTGCCACCAGTCGATCGTCGATCCGGCCGACGCCGTCAGGGAGCTGGCTCGCGTGGTTCGACCCGGCGGGGTGGTGTGTCTCTGGGAGCCCGGCGTGCGACGGCTTCGTCGTGCGCACGACCGCGTGACTCATTCGGCCCGTCGCTTCTCCCGGCGTGACCTCTCAGGCCTGCTGCGCAGCGCAGGGCTCACCGTCGAGCGGTCGTCGGGCGCGTACTCGTTCCTCGTGCCGCCCGCCGCGGTGAAGGCAGTGCTCGAACGTGGTGAGACGGCGAGCGACCTCGACCACAACGAAGGCGGCCTCGGCGGGACCCTGGCAGCGCTGGCAAGCGCCGAACGGTCACTGCTCCGGCACACCGATCTCCCGGCCGGTCTGTCGGTGTTCGCGGTCGGCCGCGTGCCGCTTTGATCAGGAGAGCGCGCTGAGGAACAACGCCGTCTCGTCGGCGATGGTTGCCGGAACGGCGTATCCCTCCTGTGCCGTGACGGTGCCCCAGTGGGCGGCGAGGTCCTCCGGGGAGAGGTCGGTGGTGTTCGTGTAGCCGATTGTTTCGGCGATGAACACCTCCGCGACACGGCCGCCGCCGACAGAGAACACACGGCCGGTCGGCTCGCACGATTCGTGTGCGAGATAGGTGACGAGCGGCGAGATGAGCTCGGGCTGGAGCTTCTCGCCGAGGCCGCCGAGGATGTCCTCGGTCATGCGCGTCAGCGCGAGCGGTGCGATGGCATTGGCCTTGATGTTGTACTTGGCGCCCTCGACGGCAAGCACGTTGGTGAACCCGACGAGCCCCATCTTGGCGGCGCCGTAGTTCGCCTGACCGAAATTGCCGAAGATGCCGGCAGCCGACGACGTCGACACGATGCGGCCGTAGCCCTGTTCGCGCATCAGCTTCCACGCCGGCTGAGTGACGTTGAACGCGCCGCGAAGATGCACGGCGATCACCGGGTCGAACAGGTCGGCGTCCATGTTGTGGAACGACTTGTCACGCAGGATGCCGGCGTTGTTGACGACGATGTCGATCTTGCCGAATGCATCGACTGCGCTCTGGACGATCGCCGCACCGCCCTCGGGCGTCGCGACCGAGTCGGTGTTGGCGACAGCCTCGCCACCGGCGGCGCGGATCTCGTCGACGACGAGCTGGGCCGCGCCCTTGTCGGAGCCGGTGCCGTCGACGGAACCGCCGAGATCGTTCACCACGATCAGCGCACCGCGCTTGGCCATCATCAGCGCGTGCTGGCGCCCGAGGCCGCCACCGGCGCCCGTGATGATCGCTACCTTGCCGTCGAATCCGAGATCAGTCATGGGTACCAACGCTAACTGCGTCCCCCGTCCCTGCGAAAACCACCGTGCTGTGAGCAATGAACGCACCCCTTGCGTCCATCGCTCACAGCGGGCGACGTGTGAGCGGTCAGAAGCGTTGGAAGCCGCCTTCGGAGTTGATGACCTGGCCGCGGATCCAAGCGCCTTCGTCGCTCACCAGGAAGGTCACGAGGTTGGCCACGTCCGTCGGCGTGCCCCATCGGCCGTCGGGGAACATCGAGGCGACCCGGCGGTGGATGTCGGGCGGCGCGTACCCTGTGTCGACCGGGCCGGGATTGATGCAGTTGGCGACGATCCGCCGAGCGGAGAGTGCATGGTCGATGGAGCTGGTCATCTGATGCAGGGCGCCCTTCGAGACTGCGTATGCGATCTCACCGTCCATGGGCGCGATGTGCTGACCGCTCGTGAACCAGATCATCCGGCCGGTCGGCGAGTGATCGGCGGGTGCCGGCTCGTGGCGCTCGGCGAAGCGTTGCGCGAGCAACACGATGCTGCGCACGTTGGCCGCCCAGCATCGGTCGAGTTCGACGGCGTTCACATCGGCGAATGACAGCTGCGACGACCGGGCATGAACTGCGACGACGATGTCGAGACGGCCGTGCTCGTCGACCACTTCGTCGATGAGTGCTCCGGGGGCTCGGGGGTCCTCCAGATCGTGTTGTGCGACCTCGAAGGGAAGCGTTGTGACGGGGTCCTCGCCCCAGGGCATCTCAACATCGTGCGGGACCCATCCGGTCGCGGCGACCGTCGCTCCGAGTCGATCGAGGCGCTGTGCGAGCGTGGCGGCGATGCCGATCGAGCGTGAGACGCCGGTGACGAGCGCGACCCGGCCCTGCAGCGGTGATGAAGTCGACGACGTGTCGTAGGTGCTCTGGGCCATCGAGGTGACGGTAGTCAGCTGCCGCCGGCTCGGCCGCGAAGGATTCGACAGGGCTCGTCGACGGTGACCAGCACGGACTCGTCGTCGTGGCGAACGGGCACGCCGGATCCGGTGAGAACCGTCAGCGTCAGGCCGTCGGGGTCGAGGTCGATGCGCATGCGCGAGCCGTGGCGAAGCAGATGGAATGTGACGCCGTCCCAGGCGCCGGGTAGCCGAGGGGAGAACTCGAGGTGGTCACCCTGCTCCACCATGCCGGCGAAGCCGTACACGATGCCGGCCCACACGCCGCCCGCCGATGCCACGTGCACGCCATCCGCAGTGTTCCCGTGTGCGTCGCACAGGTCGAGGTACAGCGCGCGGGTGAAGTAGTCGAGCGCCAGTTCGTCGTAGCCGACCTCGGCCGCCACCACGGCTTGCACGCACGCCGACAATGACGAATCGCCTGTCGTGATCGGGTCGTAGTAGTCGAAGTTGCGGCGCTTCTGGTCGACCGGGAACCGTTCGGAGCGCAGATACATCGCCAACACCACATCGGCCTGTTTGAGCACCTGATGGCGGTAGATGACGAGCGGGTGATAGTGCAGCAGCAGCGGGTAGTTCTCGGGTGGCGTCGTCTCCCAGTCCCAGGGCTCGAGATCGAGGAACTCCGAATCCTGTGGGTTGATCCCCAGCTCCTCGTCGAACGGCAGGAACATGGCATCGGCGGCCGCGTCCCAGTCGTCGAGTTCCTGTTCGTCGAGACCGGTGGCACGGCGCAGGCGCCCGTAGGCCTCCGGGTTCCAGCTCGACAGGAACCGCACGGTTCGGGCCGCGTAGCGGAGATTGAACCTCGCCATGATGTTGGTGTAGAAGTTGTCGTTGACGACCGTCGTGTACTCGTCGGGTCCGGTGACCCGGTGGATGTGGAACGTTTGTGAGCCGTTGCTCGAGTAGAAGCCCAGATCGACCCACAGGCGAGCGGTTTCGACCAGGATCTCCGCGCCTTCGTGCGACATGAAGTCGATGTCGCCGGATGCTTCGAGGTAGCGCCGCATCGCGAGCACGACTGCTGCGTTGATGTGGTACTGCGCGGTGCCGGCCGCGTAGTAGGCGGAGGCCTCTTCGCCGTTGATCGTGCGCCACGGATACAGCGCGCCGACCTGGCTCATCTCGCCGGCGCGTTGGCGAGCGGCGTCGAGCATCTTCCATCGGAAGCGGATCACCTTTCGCGCCGCCTCCGGCATCGTGTACGCGAGGAATGGCGCTACGTAGACCTCGGTGTCCCAGAAGTAGTGGCCGTCGTAGCCGCCTCCGGTGACGCCCTTCGCGGCGATGCCCTGCTCCTGCGTGCGCGCCGAGGCCTGAGCCAGTTGGAACAGGTTCCAGCGAAGGGCTTGCTGTGCCGCGGTCGTCGCCGCGGAGTTCGATGTCGGCATTCGACCAGAAGCCGTCGAGCCATTCGCGTTGCTCGATCAGCAGCTGGTCGGTCCCCTCGGATTCGGCTCGCGCCAGAGTCCGGGTGCACCGATCGGCGAGCTCCTGCACCGGGACGCCGTTCGACGAGTGATAGGCCACGAACTTGGTGACCTTGATCGGGTCGCCTTGCGTGGCCCGCACGGTGAACACGGTCTTGGCCAGGTCGACGCCCACGTCGGTCTCGATGTCGGTGTTGCACGAGGTCTCGATGCGATGACGGGTTCCGCACGCCAGGGTCATCTCGCTGTTCGCGCATCGGTAGCCCAGGACGATCTCGTTGTCACGCTCGCGTTGGAGGCGTGGCTGCAGCACGCGGTGGTCGAACTTGCGGGCCTGCCTCGGATCCTTGCCCTCGCCGAGGGCCGCGGAACGCACGTGGTACTCGTCCTCGCCGTCCTGACGGTTGAGCAGCTGCGAGGAGATCACGATCGGGGCCGACGAGTCGAGCAGCGTCACCTCCAGCGACATCACCGCGAGGTGACGGTGCACGAGGCTGACCATTCGTTGCGACGACACCCTGACTCGTTTGCCCGACGGTGTCCTCCAGATCATTTCGCGTGTGAGCACACCATTGCGGAAGTCGACGGCGCGCTCGTAGGTGTCGAGATCGGCCTCCGCCAGCAGCAGCGGCTCGTCGTCGACGTACAGCTTCATGAGCTTGGCATCGGGCACGTTGACGATGGTCTGGCCGGTCTTGGCGAACCCGAACGCATCCTCGGCGTGGAGGATCTGCCAGGTCTCGTGGAAGCCGTTCAGGTACGTGCCGTGGCTGTGAGCCTCGCGGCCCTCCTCCGGATTGGCGCGCATCCCGAGGTACCCGTTGCCCAGCGCGAACAGCGTCTCGGTCGTGCCGAGGTCGTCGCTGGAGTACTCCTGCTCGACGAGTCGCCACGGGTCGACTGGGAACCGGTGTGGCGGCAGGCCGTCGGGGGCCCCGTGGCGGTTCACGACGGTGCCCCCGGTGGCAAGAGGTCGGCCAGGTCGGCGACCACGAACGTCGCGCCGTGGCTCAGCAATGCCGGCGCGCCGGCACCGCGGTCGACGCCGATGACGACGGCGAATCCACCGGCGGCGCCGGCGGCGACGCCGGACACGGCGTCCTCGACCACGACGACGCGGTCGGGTGTGACCCCGAGCTGCTCGGCGGCGTGGGTGAACATGTCGGGTGCCGGTTTGCCGGCAATGTGCTGTTCGGCTGCGACGGTGCCATCGACCACAACCTCGAATCGGGCCCCGAGACCGGCCGCATCGAGCACCGATCGGGCGTTCTTCGACGACGACACGATCGCTGCCTCGACGTTGTACTCGGCGAGCAGGTCGAGCGTGGCCGCCGAACTCGGGTAGGGCACGATGCCGTCACGTTCGAGGATCGTGTTGAACAACTCGTTCTTTCGATTCCCGAGCGCACAGACCGAGTCGACACCGGGCGGGTCGCTCGGGTCGCCCTCGGCGAGCTCGACGTCGCGCGATGCGAGGAACGACCGCACGCCGTCGTAGCGGGGCTTGCCGTCGATGTAGCGGAGGTAGTCGGCCTCGGTGTAGCCGAACCCGGCGAACAGCTCACCCCAGGCGTGCTCGTGGATCTCGGCGGTGGGGGTGATCACGCCGTCGAGGTCGAACAGGACGGCGTCGAATGTGCGCCAGTCGAACTCCGTCACGGCCCCGATCACTCGGCCAGGTTAGACAGCGGGCTCGGCGATGGCGTCGGACCGGAGCTTCTTGTAGTCGAGTTTGCCGTTGGCGGCGCGTCCGATCGACGTCACTGCGACCACTCGCTTCGGCGCCTTGTAGGCGGCGAGCCGCGACTTGACGTGAGCGATCAACGCCGCTTCATCGACCTCGTCGCCGGCGTGTGGTTCGACGAGTGCAGTGATCGCCTCGCCCCACTTGTCGTCGGGCACTCCGACCACGGCGGCGTCGGCGACCGACGGGTGCAGCTTCAAGCATTCCTCGACCTCTTCCGGATAGACCTTCTCGCCGCCGGTGTTGATGCACTGGCTGCCACGGCCGAGCAGGGTGACCGTGCCGTCGGCCTCGACGGTGGCGTAGTCGCCGGGAATCGAGTACCGCTCGCCGTCGATGAGGACGAACGTCTGGGCCGACTTGGCCTCGTCCTTGTAGTACCCGATCGGCGTACGACCACGCAGCGCGACTCGGCCGAGTTCACCCGATCCGGGCGCCACGTCTCGTCCGTCGTCGGTGACGACCCGCGTCGTGGCGCCGAGCTCGAACTTGGCGGTCTCGCCGCTCGACTCCGACGTGGTGGTGTTGGTCGCCATCCCGATCGCCTCGCTGGAGCCCAACGAGTCGACCATGATCAGCCGCGGGTTGTGGCGCAGGAGACCCTCCTTGGACTCCTTCGACCACATCACGCCTGACGACACGATGACGCGGAGCGAAGAGATGTCCCAGCGATCCGGCTCGGCATCGAGCGCGCGCAGGATGGGCTTGGCGAAGGCGTCGCCGACGATCGAGGTGGAATTGATGCCGTGGTGCTGCACGTCGTCGAGGAACTCCTCGGCGCTGAAGTGGCGGCCCTCCATGGTGGTGATCGACCCGCCGATCATCAGGTTGCTGATCGCGTTGAACAGCCCGGTGCCGTGCATCAGCGGCGCCGCAGGCATGTTGCGCGGGCCCGGCTTGGCGATCCGGTCGGCGACGGCCTCGAGGTCCTGTTCGGGTGGCATGCGCTTCTTGTTGTTCGCGTCGAGCACCCCGAACAGGTCGTCCTGGCGCCACATGACCCCCTTGGGCATACCCGTGGTGCCACCGGTGTAGAGCAGCAGGAGGTGATCGCCTGATCGGCCCCAGGGCGCGTGCACGTTGTCATCGGTGCCGGCGCAGGCGGCGTCCTCGTACGGTGTGGCCCACTCGGGGCACGGGCCGGATCCGTCGTCGACCCACAGCCACAGGGTGACCTTGGGAACTCGATCGCGGACTGCATCGCATTGGCCGGTGAATGCGCCGTGGAACACGACCGCGGTGGCGTCGGCGTTGTCCCAGAGGTACACCAACTCGTCGGCGGCATAGCGGTAGTTGGTGTTGACGACGGCGAAGCCCGCCTTGAACGCGGCGAAGATCGACTCGAGGTACTCCGGGGAGTTGTAGAGGTACTGCGCGATCTTGTCCTGCTCGGCCGAGCCGGGTCGCAGGAGCGCCGTGGCCACCCCGTTCGCACGTCGATTGAAGTCGGCCCACGTGTGGGTGCGGGCACCCTGCTGCTGTGCGAGCGCCTCGGGGATGCGCGTCGCCACGGTCTCCCACAGGTCAGCGAAGTTCCAGCCGGTCTCGGTCGTCGTCACCGGGCCGACGGTAGCGGTGAGTGGATCAGTCGGCCGACTCAGTCGGCCGACTGATGCGGGAATGATCCGGGGGCCGGGTCAACCAGGCGGGCCCTGAAGCAGGCGATCGTAGGCGGCAGTCACGGGGGAGTGCTCGGCCATGGCGTCCCACATCGACTCGATCCACCACGTGGCGCCGGCATCCGCGTACGCAGCGGGGGAGTGCTCCGACATCGTGCCTTCGATGATGATGTCGTAGCCGTCGGCAACCGAGTCGCGCAGGGCGGCGACCTCGTCGAGATGTGGTTGGCGGACCGTTCCGGCGTCGAGTACCTGCGGGATGATCCCGTCCCAACGCATCGCCCGGGCGACCGACTTGTCGCGGCCCAGCGCAGCGACGCACCAGATCGGGACCCGCGGTTCCTGCACGACGTTGCCGATCGTGGGGAACTCGGTTGCGGCCACCTGATAGTGGTTGCCGTCGTAGGTGAACGGTTGGCCGCCCCACAGCCCGCACACGATGTCGAGGCACTCGTCCATCAGCTCCGCCCTCACGCGTCGGTCGCACTCCTCGCCGAACGTGTCGAACCCGGAGTCGATCGCACCCAACCCGACCGAGAGCGTGACCCTCCCGTTCGACAGACGATCGACGGTGGCGACCTGGCTTGCCAGCTCCCACGGTCGCCGTCGTGACGGTGGGGTGAGCAGTGTGCCGAGCCGGATCTTCGAGGTGCGCACGGCGGCGAGCCCGAGCGAGATCCACGCGTCGACGCCCCACACCGGCTCCCACACGAACAACCCGTCCCAGCCCGCGCCCTCAGCCGCAGCAGCGAGATCACCGACATCGTCGGCGTCGCCCCAGGGGACCACGAAGCCGAACTTCACACCCCCGACCGTAGACCACCCGGCGAACTCGTGCTCGCCGAGTGCCCGCGCAGCGACGGTGCTCGGTTCACGGTCGAGTCCTTCGCCCGGTACCTGGTCCATGATCCGGTCCGTCACCTCTGGGACGTGAGACTCGCGCCAGTGTGATTCTGGCGACGCCGGGTCGACGCACGTACAGTCGTGACATGGGGACTGCAACGATCGTCGAGGCGGCACGCGACCTCGCGGAGTTGGTCGAGGCGCATGCCGACGATGGTGAACGGCTCCGTCGATTGCCGCTCGCCACCGTCAAGGCCCTTGCCGACGCCGGACTGATGCGGATGTGTGTGCCCCGGGTCTACGGGGGGCCTGAAGTGGATCCGGCAACGATGGTGGAGGCGATCGCCGCGGTCGCCCACGCCGACGGAGCGGCGGGCTGGTGCACGATGATCGCTTCGACGACGTCGTCGATGGCCTCGTTCCTGCCGGCCGACACGGCTCGCGAGATCTACGGTGACCCGACGTCGATCACCGGGGGCGTGTTCGCCCCGAACGGCAAGGGGGTGGCCACATCCGTCGACGGGGTCGACGGGGTCGCCGTGACCGGCCGCTGGGCGTGGGGGAGCGGCACCCAACACTGCCGATGGGTCCTCGGCGGCACCCTGTGTGACGACGGCACCTTCCGACTGTGCTGGTTCCCCCAGTCGGCTGTGTCGTTCCAGGACACGTGGCACACGACCGGTATGCGGGGGTCGGGGTCGCTCGACTACTCCGTGACCGACGGGTTCGTGCCGTTCGATCGAACGATGCAGCCGGGCGTGACCCGACCCGTCGTGACGACGCCGTTGTCGATGTTCCCGAACTTCACGTTGCTGGCCGCCGGGGTGTCGGCGGTGGGATTGGGCGTCGCTCGTCGTGCGCTCGACGAACTGGTCGACCTCGCCCAGGGCAAGAAGCCCCAGTACTCGTCGAAGACGCTCGCACAGAGTGGCTTCACACAGGTCGAGGTGTCGCGCGCCGAGGGCAAGCTGCGCGCGGCGCGGGCGTTTCTGCTCGATGAACTGGGGTCCGCGTGGGAATCGGCGCTCGCCGGTCGTGACGTCTCGGTCGCCGCGCGTACGGGTATCCGCCTGGCGGCCACACATGCGGCGTCCGTGGGCGCCGAGGTGGCCGATGCGGCATTCACGCTGGCCGGTGGAACCGCTGTCTACGACACGAGCCCGCTCGGGCGCTGTCTGCGCGATGCGCACATCGTCACCCAGCACATCCAGACCGCTCCGAAGCTGAACGAGACGATCGGCAAGCTGCTGCTGGGCGTCGACGTCGACACCTCCATGTTCTGACCCACCCGCCCCACCCCAGACCGTTTGCGTTGCACTTCGGTGGGGACGGGCCAACGGAAATGCTACGCAAACAGTCCTGGGGTCGGGGCTCGGGAGTACGGTCGGCGGATGGATGCAATCGAGGCGATCATGACCACGCGGGCGATCCGTCGGTTCAGCGACGAGCCCGTCACCGACGACGAGATCGGCATCTGTCTGCGGGCCGCCCAGCAGGCGCCGAGCGGGGGCAACGTGCAACCGCAGCAGTACGTGGTCGTGACGGACGCGGAACGCAAGGCCGAGGTTGCCCGCTGGTACCGACAGTCGTTCGACCGATACGAGAAATCGTTGCCCGACGCCAGCGCATTCCGCGATGAGGACGCGGCCGAGTCGTGGCGCAAGACCCGAGCCGCCAGCCGTCATCTCGCCGATCACGTGCAGGAGGCACCGGCGATCGTCTTCTTCCTGCAACCGATCATTCCCTGGACGCCGTCCGACGACGAGGGTCCCATGGACATCGGACGGCTGGATGGGAGCGTGTATCCCGCGGTCCAGAACTTCTGTGTGGCGGCACGGGCCCTCGGGATCGGCACGTCGCTCACCACGGTCATCAGGATCAACGCCGCCGAGACCCTCGCCGCACTCGGCGTGCCGGCCAACGACGACGGGTCGCCCCGCTACGAGATCGCCGCCTGCATCCCGATGGGCCGACCCGCCGGCAACTTCGGCATCGCGCCGCGTAAACCGGCGAGCGCGGTCACGCACTGGAACACCTTCGGCAACCGTCGCCGCTGACCCCACCAACCCACGACCGGTCTGCGACGATGACGAGATGACCGCCACGGAATCCGATCGCCTCGTCGCCGACCTGCTCGACCCCGAGCTCTACCGGCGCAACCCTCACGACGTGTGGACCTGGATGCGGACGAACGAGCCGGTGTATCGCGACGATCGCAACGGGCTGTGGGGAATCACACGGCACGCCGACGTGATGGACGTCGAGCGACGGTCCACCGTCTTCGTGTCGGGCCTCGGCTACCGGGCACTCTGGTCGCCGACCGAGGTCAACATGATCGCGCAGGACGATCCGCGCCACCGCCAGCAACGGATGCTGGTGCAACCCATGTTGACGGGCAAGTCCGTGGGTGAGCGTCAGGCGGAGATTGCGGCGCTCGCGACCGAACTGATCGACGCCGCGGTCTCGAACGGCGACTCGATGGAGGTCGTCGGTGCACTGGCCGGCCAGCTTCCCGCCCGGCTCACTGCACGGCTGCTGGGCTTTCCCGAGCGGTACTGGCCCGAGCTCAAGTCGTGGTCCGAGCGCCTCATGCGCACCGACATGCGCGACCGTGACGGCCGGATCTTCACCGAGTTCATGGCAGCGAACATGGAGTTCGTCGCAGTGCTCGGTGAGGTCGCAGGCGACAAGTACGCCAACCCGACCGACGACCTCATCAGTACATGGGTGCACTCGACGATCGACGGCGAGCCGCTCTCGCCCGAGAACATCGTGCACGAGGTCGGCTTGTTCATCGCCGGTGGTGCGGAAACCACTCGAACGGCGATCGCTCACGGCCTTCGAGCATTCGTCGACCATCCCGACCAATGGGATGCACTGGCGAACGACCCCGCGCTCGTGCCCGCCGCGGTCGAAGAGGTGTTGCGCTGGGTGACGCCGCTGAACAACATGTTCAGGCGGGCGATCTCCGACGACGTGGTCGGCGGCCAGGAGATCCGCGCCGGTGATCGGCTCGTGTTGCTGTATCCGTCGGCGAACCGTGATGAAGCGGTCTTCGAGGATCCGTTCTCGTTCGACATACGGCGCGATCCGAACCCGCACGTTGCGTTCGGGTTCGGTACCCATCTGTGCGTTGGCACGCACGTCGCTCGTGCGACGCTCGCCGCCGTGTTCGGCCAGATGAGCCGGAGGGTGACCGACCTGCGGGTCCTCGACGAGCCCGACGTCGAGGCCAACATCTTCGCTCGCGCTGTCACGTCGTTCGGACTCGGTTGGTCACGGCGCGCCGATTGACGACCTCGGTCGGATGGATCCGGCGTGACGACCGGTGGCTACGGTTCTGCGCCATGGGGAACGACAACGTCATGGGGAACGACATCACCAGCATTGCCGGCATCCTGCGCGCGCACGGCACGGGTCGCGCCGACCACGTTGCACTCGTCCAAGACGCCCGCCGTCTCACCTGGGCTGATCTGCACGCTCGCTCGGCACAGGTCGCTCAGGGGCTCGCCGCCGTCGGCGTCGCGTCGCAGGATCGGGTCGCCTTCCTCGACAAGAACGGCATCGAACATTTCGAGGTGTTCTTCGGCGCGTCGCTCCTCAACGCGGTGTGCGTCGACGTCAACTGGCGTCTCGCTGCCCCCGAGATCGAATACATCGTCAACGATGCGCAGGCCAAGGTGCTGGTCGTCGGGCCCGACTTCGTCAGCGTCCTCGATGCCATCGCTGCGAACCTGACAACGGTGATGCGGATCCTGGTCATCGGTGGCCACGAGGGCTACGAGTCGTACGAGGACTGGGTGGCGTCGTTCCCGGCCGACGATCCGGGAGCCGGATCGGACAGCGGCGACGTCGCGTTCCAGTTGTACTCGTCCGGCACGACAGGGCGTCCGAAGGGCGTCATGCTCAGCAACGACAACTTCTTCAGCCTGCTCCCGCTGGCGAAGGAGATGTGGGAGCTGACGCACGATTCGGTGAACCTCATCGCGATGCCGCTGTTCCACATCGGTGGTGGCGGTTGGGCCGTGGCGGGGATGTACGAGGGGTGCACGTCGGTGATCTTCCGCGAGCTCGATCCGGCGGCGTTGATCCGCACGATCGAGGAGGAGCGCATCACCCATGCCTTCCTGGTGCCGGCGGTGCTGCAGTTCATGCTCATGGTGCCCGGCGTGGCCGACGCCGACTACTCGAGCCTGCGGGTGCTCGTCTACGGCGCGTCACCCATCAGCGAGGACGTGCTGGCTCGTTGCGTCGAGATGTTCGCCCCGTGCAAGTTCTGGCAGGCGTACGGGCTGACGGAGACGACCGGCGCAGTGGTGAACCTGCCGCCCGGCGATCATGATCCGAACGGCCCGAACCGTCACCGGCTCCGCTCGTGTGGCCTCCCCGGGCCGGGAGTGGAGCTGCGGATCGTCGGTGACGATGACCGTGAGTGTGACGTCGGCGAGGTCGGCGAGATCTGGATCAGGTCACCGCAGGTGATGATCGGCTACTGGAACCAGCCGGAGGAGACCACCAAGTCGGTGACGCCGGACGGCTGGTTCAAGTCGGGCGACGCCGGCTACCTCGATGCCGATGGCTACCTCTACATCCACGACCGGGTGAAGGACATGATCGTGTCCGGTGGTGAGAACGTGTATCCCGCCGAGGTCGAGAACGTGCTCATGGGGCACCCGGACATCGCCGACGTGGCCGTGATCGGTGTGCCGCACGAGAAGTGGGGCGAGACCGCCAAGGCGATCGTCGTGAGGTCTCCCGACTCCGAGGTGACGGAGGCGGAGATCATCGCCTATGCCAAGCAACGCCTGGCCACGTTCAAGTGCCCGACATCGGTCGACTGGACCGACGTGTTGCCGCGCAACCCGAGCGGCAAAGTGCTCAAGAAGGACTTGCGCGAACCCTTCTGGGAGGGTCACGACCGTAGGGTTGGCTGACGACAACAATGACAATGACAATGACAATGCGGAGGTTGACCGATGACTGATCTCGACACGTGGCAGACGCCGTTCCTGCAAGGGCTCATGGCGCCGGTGACCGAAGAACGCGACGACGTCGACCTCGAGGTGGTCGGCGAGATCCCCGCCGGCCTGCAGGGCATGTTCGTGCGCACCGGGCCGAACCAGCAGTTCGCTCCGCTGGGTGCATACCACCCGTTCGACGGCGACGGCATGTTGCATGCGGTGTACCTGGAGAACGGCACGGCCCGCTACCGCAACCGGTGGGTCGAGTCGAAGGGCCTGTTGGCCGAACGCGAGCGAGGCCACGCCCTGTACGGCGGCATGGGAACCTTCCATCTCACCGACGCCGCGGTCGCCGCCGAAGTGGGCATGATGAAGAACACGGCGAACACCGCCACGGTGCGCCATGCAGGCCACCTCTTCTCCATCCTCGAGTCCGGGCCGCCGACCGAGTTCGACCACGACCTGAACACTCTCGGTGAATACGACTTCGACGGCCGTCTGCAGGGGCCGATGACCGCCCATCCCAAGGTCGATCCCGTCAGCGGTGAGATGTTGTTCTTCGGCTACAGCCCGATGGCGCCCTACCTCCGCTACAGCGAGGTCAACGCTGCCGGTGAGCTCGTCCACAGCACCGAGATCGACATCCCGGCGCCCGTCATGATGCACGACTTCATGATCACCGAGAACTACGCGATCTTTCTCGACGCACCGTCGGTGTTCGATCTCGAGGCGATCATGACGGGTGGCGACCCCCTCACTTGGAAGCCCGAGAACGGCACCCGGATCGGGATCATCCCGCGAGGTGGGTCCAACGCCGACGTCCGATGGTTCGAGGTCGACAATGGCTACGTCGTCCACTTCTTCAATGCCTGGGAGTCCGGCAACACGATCGAGATCCGTGCGCCGCGAATGGAGGACATGCCGGGCGGATTCAGTTACAAGAACCCAGGGGCTGCCCGCGAGCCGATGCCGTGGCGCTGGGTGATCGATCTTGCGACCGGAAAGGTCACCGAGGGACAGACAGACGACCTCGCCGGCGAGTTCCCTCGCGTCAACGAACACCTCACCGGCCGGCAGACCCGCTACGGCTACGCCTGCCCGCAGCGCACCTGGGACTTCGAGTTCGACTTCGAAGGGGTACTCAAGTACGACTTCGAAACCGGAACGTCGCAGGGCCACTACTACGGTGACACCGAAGTCAGCGGTGAGCACGTGTTCGCCGCCGATCCGGCCGGTACCGCCGAGGACGATGGGTGGTTGATGAGCTTCGTCAGCGACAAAGCGACCGAGCAATCCGAACTCGTGATCCTCGACGCCCGCGATGTCACGGCCGAGCCGGTGGCTCGTATCAAGATGGCGGCCCGCGTGCCGATCGGATTTCACGCCAACTGGTTCGCCGACTGACGTCGAACCACGGCCACCCGCTCCACCCCGTCAGGTGAGCGCGATGATCGATCGCGTCGCCGTGTAGCACGCGACCACCACGAGCAGGATCACGAACCACTTCTGCAGGAAGCTGGGGTCGCGAGTGCTGGCCAGATGGCTCCCGACCACGACGCCGATGAGGCTGGCGATGGTGAACGGCACGACGATGCCCCAGTCGACGGTTCCGCCCGGCAGCCGTGTGGCAAGCGCAACAGTCGAGTTGACGGCGATGACGAGCAGTGACGTGCCGACGGCCTCGGGCATCGTGAAACCGAGGGCCAGCACGAGGGCAGGCACGATGACGAAGCCGCCACCGACGCCGAAGAACCCGGTGAGCAGGCCCACGAACGAGCCGGCGAGGATCACCTTGATCACGGTGATCGCGTCGATGTGCACCTCCGTCTGAGTTGTCGCCGTTTCGTCGGTGTTGGCGGCGGCGCCGGCCGAGCGGACGGGCGGAGGAGCGGATTGGAGGCGCCTCCACATGGCGTACGCGGCAACGAGCATCAGCCCGGAGAAGGCGAGCAGCAATGCGTCGGGGTCGGCGGATTCGTTCCAGCGTGACCCGAGGAGTGACCCACCGATTCCGGCAAGCCCGAAGATGGTGCCGGCCGCGAACCGGACCCGCCCGGCACGCCAGTGGGGGATGAGCCCGATCAGTGCGGTGATGGTGACGAGTACCAGTGACGTCGTCGTGGCGGCCTTGGGGTCCTGTCCGGCGGCGTACACGAGGGCCGGAACCGCCAGGATCGATCCGCCGCCCCCGAGCGCCCCGAGCGACAGCCCGATCAGGAACCCGAGAGGTGACGCCAACAGTCCTCGCACCCGCTGATTATACCCCTGTGGGTATCTCTCCCTCCCGAAAATGCGGGGATTCGGTCACTGGGTGACCGAATCCCCGCACATTTCGGAGTGACGGGCTGCATCGTCGGCGTTCTGGGCCGATCGTTCGTTCGTGAACGGGCGATAGCGTGGTTTGTCGTGTCCCCCCACGACCAGACCCTCCTCGAGGCACCGGCTGACGCCGACGATGCCAACCTCCGGCGACGTGCCGACATCCGCAACATGGCGATTGTCGCGCACGTCGACCACGGCAAGACCACGCTCGTCGACGCGATGCTTCACCAGTCGGGTGCATTTCGCGCGAATGAGGAGGTCGCCGAGCGGGTGATGGACTCGGGCGACCTCGAGCGCGAGAAGGGCATCACCATCCTCGCCAAGAACACCTCGCTGGTGTGGCACGATCCCCGCAACGGTGACGACATCACCTTGAACATCGTCGACACGCCCGGCCACGCCGACTTCGGTGGCGAGGTCGAGCGGGCACTCACCATGGTCGACGGCATCGTCCTGCTCGTCGACGCGGCTGAAGGCCCACTTCCCCAGACGCGGTTCGTGCTGCGCAAGGCGCTGGCCCGCAACCTCCCCGTGATTCTCGTGATCAACAAGGTCGATCGACCCGACGCCCGTGTGTCCGAGGTCATCGACGAGGTCTACGAGCTCTTCTTCGATCTCGATGCGAAGGAGCACCAGGTCGAGTTCCCGATCGTGTACTGCTCGGGCCGCGATGGTTGGGCCACGCTCGACGTCGACGAATCCGACCGGCTGATCGCGGAGGGCAAGGGCGACAAGAACCTCGCCGATCTGGTCGAGGTGTTGCTCGATCACATCCCAGCGCCTACGTACCACGAGGGCTTGCCGCTTCAGGCATGGGTCACCAACCTCGATGCGTCGCCGTATCTCGGCCGCCTCGCGCTGCTGCGTGTGATGGAAGGCGAGATCAAGAAGGGTCAGTCGGTTGCGTGGTGCAAGCGTGACGGCACCGTCGCACGCGCCAAGATCGCCGAGCTGTTCCTCACCGAGCACCTCACCCGCGTGCCCGTCGACAGCGCTCGTCAGGGCGATCTCGTCGCCGTCGCCGGCATCGAAGAGATCTACATCGGCGAGACGCTCGCTGATCCCGAAGACCCTCGCCCGCTCCCCGTCATCACGGTCGACGAGCCGGCGCTGTCGATGACCATCGGGATCAACACCTCCCCGCTGGCCGGTCGTGAAGGCAAGAAGCTCACAGCGCGTCTGGTGAAGAACCGACTCGATGCCGAACTCGTCGGCAACGTGAGCATCCGGGTGCTCCCGACCGAGCGTCCCGACGCCTGGGAGGTTCAGGCCCGTGGAGAGCTGCAGTTGGCGATCCTCGTCGAGCAGATGCGACGTGAGGGCTTCGAGCTCAACGTCGGCAAGCCAGTTGTGCTCACCCACGAGGTCGACGGGAAGGTGTTCGAGCCGGTCGAGCGAGTCACGATCGACGTCCCCAACGAGCACCTCGGTGCCGTCACGCAGCTCCTCGCCACGCGCAAGGGCCGTATGCAGAACATGGGTGGCACCGGATGGGTCCGCCTCGACTACCTGGTGCCTGCCCGCGGGCTCATCGGGTTCCGCACAGAGTTCCTCACCGAGACGCGCGGCACTGGTGTCATCAGCCACACGTTCGAGGGCTACGAGCCGTGGGCCGGCGAGATCCGTTCGCGCCAGTCCGGCGTGCTGGTGGCCGACCGCATCGGCCCCGCGACGACGTACGCCATGATGAACCTGCAGGACCGTGCCGCCATGATGGTCGGCCCAGGAACCGAGGTGTACTGCGGCATGATCGTCGGCGAGAACTCACGCGCGGGCGACATGGACGTCAACATCTGCCGTGAGAAGAAGATGACCAACGTGCGCGCGGCCTCGGCCGACGAAACGGTGAAGCTCACGCCGCACCGGGTGCTGTCGCTCGAAGGCGCCCTGGAATTCATCGCCGACGACGAGTGCGTCGAGGTGACCCCGATCAACATCCGCCTGCGCAAGGCCGACCTCGACCCCACCAACCGGGCTCGAGAAGCCAAGCGCCGCTCCCAATCCGCCTAAGTCAGGGGCCGGAGACGAGGGCGGCGTCGTGGAGGTCGATGGCCTCGTTGGCGTGGAGGCGCAGGCCGAGCACGTCCCATCGCAGCACACCGATGCGGCACCGCTCCCAACGATTGCCGCTGACGTCGCAGTCCGATGCACCCCACTGCACGATGCAGCCACTGTCGCCGTCGCACACTGCGTTGCCGTCGACCAGTGCCTGCGAACCTCCATCGATGTCGATGCCACGCATCGTGTGATTGACGAAGTTGCCGTGGACGTGCGCACCCTCGGTCCGTTCGAGGTGGATGCCCCACCAACGGGCGGTGATGTTGTTGCCGCGCACGACGACCGCCGTCGCATCGGACACCCGGATCGCGCACAGATGGTCGGTGAGCTCACTCGAATCGATCTCATGCCCGCCGCCACCGATCAGGTGCACGCCGACGTCCCAGCGCATGCCTGACAGGAGGCACCGTGACAACGACAGCCGGTCGACGCCGTCGGCGACCACGCCGGAGGCGGTGGTGGCGCGAATCAGTACGTCGCTGGCCCGGACGACGACATGGCCGTCGATCCGACAGCCGAGCACCGTTGCCGCCGGCCCGCTGATCTCGACGGTCGCAGTCGGGAGCCAGGCGATTCGGGCCGGGCCACCCGTCACGGTGAGATGTTCGAGGCGGGCGGCACCTTCGAGCGTGACAGCGGTCGTGCCGCCGCCGTCGATCACCGTGCGGTGACCACCCAGTCCGCGGATCACCACACCACGCGGAACCGTGACCGGGCCGGTGTACACACCGTCACCGAGTTGCACGATGTCGCCCGGCGACACGTCGCGCATCAACGGTGCCAGCGCGATCGGTTCACGCGGTTCGGGAAGGAACAGCGTGTCCGGTCGCTCGATGTCCGAACACACGATGCGGTACACACGGACGTCGTCGACCCGACGCTCGCGCCGATCGCCGATCACTCGGGGCAGATCCAGGTGCAGGGCGTCGTCGTCCTGGTGGAAACGCAGGAGATCCAAGCCACCGGGCCCGGGCCCGACCAGTTCGACCGTGTCGACTCGGCAGCGATCCGAGCCGAGCGCGGCGAAGTGGGCGTGTCCGTCGATGTCGACGGCGTGCAGCGTGCCGCCGACGTCGAAATAGCGGACGTGTTCGTCACCCCAGGTCGTCCACGGCGTCGACGTGTTGAGCAACGATTCGTACCGGCGGATCCAACGTCCGGCATCGCGCAACGGTTCGGCCTGCAGTTCCGGAACCGCGCCCTCAGCGTCGGGGCCGATGCTGAGCAGGAGGTGTCCACCCTTGGCGACCACCTCGGTCAACAACGCGACGATCCCGTGACCGGAGAGATGGTGTTCGGCCCGCTCGGCACGGTTGTGGCAGAAGCTCGAGCCCAGGCCCCGACGCAACTCCCACGGCTCGTCGACGATGTCGGCGGGCACCTCGTACTCGAATGTGCGAACCGTGTCGGGACGGCCGGGCGGTCCGTCGTCGTCGGCCACCCACCATCGGTCGTTGAGCACGATGTCGGGATGGATCGACCAGATCCGCTCGAACAACTCCCGAGTTCGCCAGTGGTCGGGGCCATGGCCCCAGTGTCCGTCACCCCACAGCATGCTCGACCCGTACCGTTCGACGAGATCGACCACGTGGGCGTGCAACACCTCGACGTAGTCGTCGCCCGGATACCGGGGATCGCCCCAGTCCAGCAGCGAGTAGTAGGTGCCGAACACGAGCCCGTTGCGCTCGCAGGCTGCCGCGTACTCGGCGAGCACGTTTCGCCGAGGTCCTCCCGAGAGCATCGTGCGATTCGTGTTCGGCGCATCCCACCAGGCCCAACCATCGTGGTGCTTGGTCACGAACACCGAATAGCCGGCACCGGCGTCGACGGCCAGTCGCGCCCACGCTTCGGCGTCGAACGCCTCGTAGGTCAACAGTGCAAGGAAGTCGTCGTAGGTGGCGATGTGCCCCCACCGGTCGCGGTGATGGGCGAGCACCTCGACCATCGGGCGCGGATGAAGGAGAACATCGGTGACGTCGTCGCCCATGTGACTGCGGTACCAGTCGGAGTATTCGCCGATCGGCGACCATGCAGGAACACTCGCGACGTTGGAGTGTACGAACAGACCGAAACGCCGCTCGTCCCACCACCTCGGCATGCCCATCGGAGGGCGAGTCTCGCGCGTCGCAGGAATCTGGACGAACTGCGGGGATTCGCACATACCTCGGCAGGTAGTTTTCCGTCGTGAAGTATGTGCGCGGACTCGACGGGTTGCGCGCGGTCGCCGTGATCGTCGTCCTGCTCTTCCACGCACAGGTCCCGTTCTTCGGCGGCGGTTTTCTCGGAGTGTCGCTGTTCTTCACGCTCTCCGGATTCCTGATCACCACCTTGCTGTTGGCAGAACACGAACAGACCAACGATGTGTCGTTCCGACGCTTCTACGGTCGTCGAGCCCGTCGATTGCTGCCGGCGGCATATGCCTGTCTCCTCCTGGTCGCAGCGTGGTCGGTGTGGTGGACAGCGTCACAACAGCGGTCGCTGCGCGGGGATCTCATCGCCGCCGTCGCGAACGTGGCCAACTGGCGCTTCGCCTTTTCGTCGAGCAGCTACCAGGACCTGTTCCTGTCGGCGCCGAGCCCGGTTGCGCACTTCTGGTCACTGGCGATCGAGGAGCAGATCTACCTGATCCTGCCGATCATCGTGCTGCTCGCAGCGCGTCGTGGTCGGCGCGTGCTCGCAGTAACCACGGGGGCGCTTCTCGCGGCGTCGCTGTTCGCCACGCTCATGACGGGAGACCGTGACATCGTCTACAACGGCACGCACACCCGGGCCGCCGAACTCCTGGTCGGGGTGGCGCTCGCACAGCTGGTCTTCCATCGCCGATCGACTGCACACGCGCCACGGCGCGGCGATTGGATCCCCGGAGCGCTCGCCATCTCTGCGTTCGCCGGACTCGTCGTCGTGACGTCGATCGAGCAGGAGTGGATCTACCGCGGCGGCCTGCTCGCCGTTGCGTTGGTGTCGGCGGTGTTGATCCATTCGGTGACCGATGGGAGGTTCCCTGCGCGGCTGCTCGAGGCGGCCCCGTTGGTCGCCGTCGGGGCCGTGAGCTACGGCATCTACCTCTTCCACTGGCCCGTCTTCCTACTCCTCGACGAGGCGCGGACCGGGCTGAGCGGAGTCACACTCTTCGGGCTACGCATCGCGGCAACTGCGGTGTTGACGATTGCCTCGTACCGGCTCCTCGAACAACCGATTCGTCGCGGACGAGTCGGAGCCCGCAACGGCGTGATGATCCCCGCTCTGGGTCTCGTCGCCGTGGTGATCGTGGGCGCGGCATTGCTGGTGACGGGCCCTGCACTCACCGTGACCGAGGAGCTGCTGTCCTCGGGTGAACAGTCGGTGGTCGAGTTCACCCCACCTGCACTCGGCGCAGGCGCCGGCCTGACGGTGACCACCGCCGACGAACCAGGCGATGTCCCAGTGACATCGGTACCGCCTCCGGAGCGCATCCTCGTGATCGGTACCGAGCAGACGGCGATCACGTCATTGTCCCGCACCGATGCTCAGGTGATCGACGGGCTCCGTCCGCAGTGTCCGATCTCGTCGGCGGCGTCCGACGCCTGCGAACCGATCGACGCCTGGTTCCGACGGCTCGCCGAACAGCACGATCCGACGGTGGTGGTGCTCGCCGTCGGGGCAGCGGAGGACGTCAACGCCGGCCAGCAACTCCCGATCGTGGGCGAAGCCTGGAAGGCCGCTGAACGCGAGGTGACAGCGGCCCTGGACGATGCCGCCGAGCTCGGCCTGCCCGTCATCGTCTACTACCCGACGGCGTCGCCCGCCCCGTTCGATGCTCACCTGGATCGGCTCGTGCTCATGCGCCCGTGGCTCGGCGATGTCGCACAGTCCGGCGATGAACTCATCGACGCCGTGACTGCCGCGACTGCGGCGACGTCTCCAGGCGACCGTGTCGCCGCGGAGCCGACCGACGAGCCGATGCGCGTCATGGTCATCGGGGACTCGACGTCGATCAACCTGGCGAAGGCGCTCAACGACGGCGGCGACGGGCGACTGGAGGTCCTGTGGGCCGGGGCGAACGGGTGCCCACTCGTGGCGATCGATGGCTTCCGCGTCTCGTCAGACGTCGAGTGGTCGACGCCCGCGTGCGAGGCGTACGAACAGAAGTTGCCCCCGTTGCTCGACCGGTTCGACCCCGACGTGGTGCTCCTCGGCCTCGGCCCCACCGAGCTCACCGAGCAGCGATACGTCGGTGATCCGAACCCACACGTCGCAGGCGATCCCGTCTTCGCCTCGACACACGAGGAAGCGTTGCGGGCGCTGCTCGGAGTTCTCGACGAGGACGTCCCCCTCCTGATCGCAGACCTGCCCGCCGTCCGTGCGGGCTATTTCGTCACCGAGGAGATGGCCGATCCGGGTCGTCTCGACAGCATGAATGCTCTCGTGGCGGGGGCGGACGAGCGTTGGGCCCAGGTCGAACGGTTCGACTACCGCGCACCACTCGAAGCGGCCGAGCTGGCGTTCGGTTCGATCCGCAGCGACGGCGTGCATCCCGACGCAGCGCCGATGGAAAGCTTGGCCAGAGACGTCTACGTCGATCAGCTGATCGACCAGGTCTTGGCCTGGCGCGCGAATCTCCGGGCTGGGTGACCAACGTTCGTCGGGCATCGTCCGATGGCTCGTGCCGGCTCGGCGCCACGTATCGTTCGGCACCATGAAGCTGTCGATGATGATCAACTATTCGGGTGACTTCCATGCGGACGTCGACAAGGTCGTCGAGCTCGAGAAGGCCGGGCTCGACATGGTGTGGGTGCCCGAGGCCTACAGCTTCGATGCCGTGTCGCAGATGGGGTACCTCGCCGCCAAGACCTCGACGATCGAAATCGGCTCGGGCATCTTGAACGTGTTCTCCCGCACGGCAACGTGCATGGCACAGACCGCTGCGGGTCTCGACTTCGTCTCGGGCGGTCGCTTCACCCTCGGGCTCGGCGCCTCGGGGCCCCAGGTGATCGAGGGGTTCCACGGTGTGCCGTACGAGCAGCCGATGCCGCGCATCCGCGACTACATCAACGTGTGCCGCATGACGTGGCGCCGCGAGAAGGTGATCTACGACGGCCCGACCACCAAGATCCCGCTGCCCGCAGGCCAAGGCACCGGGCTCGGCAAGCCGTTGAAGTTGATCAACCATCCGGTACGCGAGAACATCCCGATCTTCTGGGCGAGCCTCATGGGCCAGTCGGTGAAGAACACTGCCAAGTACGCCGACGGCTGGCTGCCCATCTTCTTCGATCCCGAGAAGTTCCACACGGTGTGGGGCGACGATCTGAAGGCCGGCCAGGCAGAGCGTGATCCCGAACTCGGCCAGCTCCAGATCTCGGCGGGTGGCATGGTGGCCATCGGTGACGAACTCACGGGGGAAGCGCAACAGCGGATCCTCGACTTCTCCCGCCCGAACACGGCGCTCTACGTCGGTGGCATGGGTGCTCGCGACCAGAACTTCTACAACACGATCTGTCAGCGTTACGGCTACGTCGACGAGGCGATCGAAATTCAGGATCTGTACCTGTCGGGCAGGAAGGACGAGGCGGCCGCCGCGGTGCCCGCCGAAATGCTCGAGAAGACGAACCTCGTCGGCCCGGTCGGCTACGTGAAGGAGCGCCTCGCTGCCTACAAGGAGGCGGGTGTCACCCACCTCTCGGTGAGCCCGGTGGGCGCCGACCCGGTCAAGACCATCGAGCAGCTCCGCGATCTCCTCTGAACGAGACGCAGGGTCAGACAACGCAGGGTCAGACCCCGCATCTCGTTCAGACCATGCCGCGCAGCCACCAGAGGCTGAGCGCCCAGGCGACACCGAGGAACACGAACGCGCCGAGCGCCCACTGCCAGCTCAGCTCGGTCACGATCTCGACGGGTTCACCGATGGTCGTCCCCAGCGACTCGGCGATCTGTCCGTAGGCGGAGGCGAGTTCGTCGCCGGTGCGGGCCTCGAACGCCTCGCCGCCGGTCGTCTCGGCGACGAGGGCGAGATCCTCGGGCCGCACCGGGACGGGGACGACATCGCCGCTCGCCGGGTCGACGATTTCGCCGTCCTCGGTGCCGAACGCGATCGTGTACACGGGGATGCCGGCTTCGGCGGCGTCCTGCGCTCCCTCTTCGGTCGGTCGACCGACCGTCGTCTCGCCGTCACTGAGGAGCACGATCACGCCGGGTGCCTCGTCGGGGTCGGCGGCGGGGTCGGCGGAATTGACCAGGAGACGCGTACCGGCAGCGAGCGCCTCGCCGATCGCTGTCGACTCGTCCAGCTCGAGGTTGTCGATGCCACGGTCCATCGCGGCCCGATCGAGCGTGGGGTCGACTTCGACATTGACCGTGCCGGAGAACGAGACCAATCCGACCTCCACGCCGTCGTCGACCTCGTCGACGAAGTTCCGCGCAGCCTCTTGGGCCGCGACGAACCGGTCGGGATCGACGTCGTCGGCCATCATCGACAGCGACACGTCGAACAGCACGAGGATGCGGCCGTCACTACTGACGCTTTCGGTGGTTCGCTCGACCGGACGCGCAGTGGCCACAACGGCGAACGCGAGCCCGAGCAACATCAGGGCCGCAACCACGTGACGGCGCCACCGAGGACGTTTCGGGGCCACCCTGTCGAGCAGGTCGACCTGGGTGAAGCGGACCGTTGCGGCCCGCCGCCATCGCAGGACGACGCCGTAGGCCACGCCGAGTGCGACGACGAGGAGGAGCAGCCAGAGGCGTTCAGGGGCGAGGAAGTCGGTGCTCATCGTCGGATCCCCTCGCCTCGAACTGCTTGAACCCGCTTGCGGCGGGTGTGTTGCACGATGGCGCCGAGCCAGTCGCTGTCGGTCGACAGCTCGATCACGTCGGCGCCGGATCGACCGAGCGCCGTGTCGCGACGCTCGCGTTCCCGGGCGGCCGCTGCAGCGAAACGTTGTTGGACCTTTGCGGTCACGCGCACCTCCCGAACCGCTCCGGTCGACGGATCGACCACCGCAACCAGGCCGATCGGTGGGATGTCGTACTCGCGGGGATCGTGCACGGTGATGGCGAGCAGGTCATGGCGCAGGCTCAGCCGTGCGAGCGATGGTTGCCACGACTCCCCGGCGAAGTCGCTGATGACGGCGACGAACCCGCGACGGTTGGCGATTGCACCGACGCGATCGATGGCCCCCGCGAGATCGGCGTGGCCGAGACCCTCCGATTCGGGAGCACTGCAGAGCGTCGACAACACGGCGCGCACCTGGTTCGATCCGGATCGGGGAGGGATCACGTGAATCGAGGGGCCGGCGACGAGGACGGCACCGAGACGGTTCTGATTGCGCGCCGTCAGGAATCCGACGCAGGCCGCAGCAGCGGTGGCGACTTGGGCCTTGTCGTTGGCGGTGGTGCCGAACTGCATCGTGGCCGACGCGTCGACGACGAGCCAGGCGGTCAGGTCGCGGTCGGCGATCTGTTCGCGAACATGTGTCTCGCGGGTGCGTGCGGTGATGTTCCAGTCGATCCGACGCACGTCGTCGCCGGGCTGGTACAGCCGCGCCTCGCCTGGTTCGGATCCATGACCGGGCGTGAGCCCCTGATGGTTGCCGTGCAGAGCGCCGTCGAGGCGGCCCTTGATCGTCAGCTCCAGCGTGCGCAGCAGTTCGGCGACCGTCTCGGTCGGTGGACCGACCGCCCAACCGGACCCTGGAACGGCACCACTCGGCCACGGTGCGGCGGCGGCGGCCCTCGGCGACACGCTCGCCGGACCCAGCTGTGTCATCGTCAGCTCGCTGGGTGCGCCAGCGCGTCGTTGGGCTTCGGCGAGACCCACGTGGCGGGGACCGTCGACAGCACACGCTGGACGACGTGATCGGTCGTGATGTCGCGGGCGAGTGCGTCGTAGGTCAAGAGGAGTCGGTGACGCAGCACTTCGGGGGCGAGGTCGAACACGTCCTGCGGCGTCGCGTACGAGCGTCCCCGCAAGAGCGCGAGCGCTCGTGCTCCACGCACCAGGTTCAGCGACGCTCTCGGACTCGCGCCGAGACCGATGACCGTCGAGAGGTCGGCGAGTCCGAAGCGTTCGGGCGTGCGGGTGCATTGCACGAGATCGACTGCGTACTGTGACACCGATCGATCGACGAAGACGCGGTCGGCGCGTTGCTGCAGGGTGATGAGTTCGTCGAGGCCGATGACCTGCTCGGGAATCGGTGGGCTGACGCTCATCCGGTCGATGATCAGCATCTCCTCGTCGGGTGTCGGGTAGTCGAGGACGATCTTCATCATGAAGCGGTCGCGCTGCGCGTCGGGCAGTTGGTAGACGCCCTCGGACTCGATCGGGTTCTGCGTGGCGACGACGAAGAACGGCGCGGGGACGGCGTGTGTGACACCGCCGATGGTGACCTGCTGTTCGGCCATCACCTCGAGCAGGGCCGACTGGACCTTGGCGGGTGCCCGGTTGATCTCGTCGGTGAGCAGGAAGTTCACGAACACGGGCCCGAACTCGACGTCGAATGTTTCGGTACTGCCGCGGTAGATGCGCGTCCCGGTGATGTCGGACGGCAGCAGGTCGGGTGTGAACTGGATACGCGAGAACGAACCGCCGACGACGTCGGCGAGTGTTTCGGCCGCCAGCGTCTTGGCCAGTCCTGGGACCGATTCCAGCAGGCAGTGACCGCGGCACAGCACACCGACGAGGAGTCGCTCGAGGAGTCGTGTCTGGCCGACCATCACCTTGCGGAGTTCGAAGAAGATCTTCTCGAAGGTTTCGGCGGTGGCTCGGTCGTCGGCGGTGGATGCGATGGCGCCGCCGGTGGAGGATGACGACGGGGACGCGGAGGTGACGTGGTTCTCGCTCATTCAGCGCCGACGGTAGCGGTGCCGGAACCGAGGAGTACCGCAGCAGAGCACCTCTCACCGACTTCTCGTACTCTGTCGGGGGTGAGCGGCACCACCGACCCGAGTGACGAACGCCCCGTGGACGACGGCGGACTCGATGCGCTGGAGCCGGGCATCGATGTGGCTCGCATCGAGGCCGAAGAGGCCGAAGCTGCACGCCGCCTGTCGATGATCCAGGCAGGTCGGCGCAAGGGCGGCGTCATCGGCGCCGCAGCGGCCGGCGTCATGATCGGTCTGCGCGACATCTACGAGGGGCCGCCGATACAGGATGACATCGTGATCGAGATCGAGTCGTCCGGCGAACCGACCGACATCGATGTCGACGGCATTGCCGGGACCGTCGACGATGTCGATTTCTGGGCGCCGCCCCCGCCGCGAAACTCCGCTGACTGAGCCATGCGCGACGGTCAGACGTAGGAGTCAGACGTAGGCGCCCGGGCGGGTGAGAATTCGACGGTGCCATCGGCTCGGCGTGAGCAGGAGTGCGCGGGGCTCGTCCTCGAACATCCATCGTGCGAAGTTGCGCTTGCCCCACGAACCGCTCGCCGCCACCACTCGAATCGCGCCGCGCGCACCCCACGACGTCGTGAGGATCGAGCCCAACGCCAGCGACATCCGATGATCGGCGACGAGGTGACGACGAACGTCGGCGCGGTACAGCCGAGCGGCGTCGTCGGGCTGCAGGGCACCGGCAGCGGTGATGGCCTCGGCGGCGAGGCGGCCGGTCAAGAGCGCTTGGCCGATGCCTTCGCCCGTCATCACGTCGGTTGCCATGGCGGCGTCGCCGGTGAACAGCACGCGCCCTGCAGACAGCACCGCGTCGTCGATGCGCGCCGGGATCGGCCAGGCCGTGTGGCGGTCCTCCAGCTCGAACGCTGGACCGAGCGCCTCGACGATGTGCGGTCGCCGGAGCAGGTCGATCCAGAGTTCCTTCATCTCCTGGCCCTTGCGGCCGCCGTCGCGCAGCACGCCGAAGCCGATGTTGACCCGACCGTCGGGGAGAGGGAACGACCAGGCGTAGCCGGGCAGCAGATCGGGTTCGAACCACACGTACAGTTGCTCGCTCGCCTGGCCGGTGACGTTGCGACCGTACTGACGAAAGCCGTGCCATTCACCGAGGTAGCCCGATTCGTTGACTCCGAGCGCCTTGCGGACAGGGCTCCACATGCCGTCGGCGGCCACCACGTACCGCGTGTCGATCTCGAGGCCGTCGGCGAACACCGTCACGTGGTCAGGGTGCTCGACGAGCCGTTCGAATCCGTGGCCGTCTCGAACGTCGGCGCCGTGCTCGCGGGCGAGTTGCACGAGGGCGTGGTCGAGTTGGAGGCGCGGTGCGACGGCGGAGTACTTCCCGGTTGTCGGCAGCGCAACCACCACCTCGCGTCCGCTCGGTGAGCGGATCGCCGCACTGCGAACGTCGAACCAGTCGGTGATGGTGCCGGGGTCGAGTCCCAGGTGGTCGAGTTCTCGCAATGCGAGCGTCGTCAGGCCGTCGCCGCAGCACTTGTCGCGCGGGAACACCGCCTTGTCGATCACGACGACCGATCGCCCAGATCTGCTGAGCTCGATCGCCGCCGCCGATCCCGCAGGTCCGGCCCCCACCACCACGACATCGGCGTGGAGGCGAGTCGTCGTCGGATCATCGGGCGGCGTCACGGCAGCCAGGCTACGACCGGTCACCCGGCGGGGCCACGTGGGTGGGCTGCTGCCGGGGTCACGGCAGATGAGTGTTCAGGCGGACGGCGCGTCTGATCGGGCCGGGGTCCGAGCGCATGAGACGGGTGGCGTGTACCCGGCTACGCCAGCCGCCGAGCAGGGTGTAGCCAACGTCGCCGGGACAGGCGGTGTACGTCACGTCACGATGTCCGGAGATCGTCGGTGTCGTGATCGTGGTGCCCGCCCGGAACTTGTCCGATCCTCTCGACACGAACGAGGTGGTCGCGGCGGGATCGGTGTCGATGCCGTAGCGGTCGGCGAGGAAGATCAACATGCGCAGCAACGAGTCCTGGGCGGCCGGCGTCGGTGCCTGCACCGTGAAGTCACCGATGAGGCAGACCAGCTGACCGAAACCCTGATTGCCGCCTGTCGCGTCGGCCACCACCGGACCGGCAAGCGACCCGGCGCGGGTCTCCCACACCGAGCCGTCGGGCCCGATCATGAAGTGGTAGCAGATGTCGGGCCATCGCTTGCTCGGGCCGGTCTGAAAGGCGTAGGTCTGCCGGATCACTTCGCGTGGGTCGGGCACCACGTTGCTCGATGCGGTGTGGTGCACAAGGAGGAACTTGACGTCCTCCGGACCCATGGTGCCCTTCGGCGGCAGATCGGCTCCCCATTCGCTGCGCGGGCGGACGCGCAGGCCGGGAGCGACCTGGATCGACGTGAGGGACTCGACAGGTGGGAGTTGTTCGGCGGGCGTGGCCGTCGATCGTGCGCAGGCGGTCAACCCGAGCGCGGCTGCTCCGAGGGCACCGACGAAGAGTTCTCGTCTCGTCCGCTGGCAGCCGCACACGAGCGTCACCCTACGATGCCGCACAGCGACGGCCGTCTCCGGCGTCGCCGCCCGATCGGGCACGTCTGGTGAAAGGAACATCGATGAGTGGTCTGTGCGAGGGTCGAGTTGCGATCGTCACGGGAGCGGGGCGCGGGATCGGGCGCGAGCACGCGCTGAGCCTCGCCCGTCAGGGCGCGAAGGTCGTCGTGAACGATCTCGGCGGCAATGTCGACGGCAGCGGTGGCGACATTTCACCGGCCCAGCAGGTCGTCAACGAGATCGTCGACATGGGCGGAGAGGCGATCGCCAACGGTGACAACGTCGCCGACTGGGAAGGCGCCCAGCGGATGGTCAACACGGCCATCGAGACGTTCGGCGACCTCCATGCGCTCGTCAACAATGCCGGCATCCTGCGCGACCGAGTGCTGGCCAACATGACCGAGGAGGAGTGGGACTCGGTCATCAACGTGCACCTCAAGGGCACCTTTGCGCCGTCGCGCTGGGCGGTTGCCTACTGGCGTGAGCGCGCCAAGGCCGGTGATCCGGTCAGCGGCCGAATCGTCAACACCACGTCGGTGTCCGGCATCTACGGCAACCCCGGCCAGGCCAACTACGGCGCCGCGAAGGCCGGCATTGCTGCGTTCACGAACATCGTCGCGCTCGAAGTCGCCCGCTACGGCGTGACGGTCAACGCCGTCGGCCCGGTGGCACTCACCCGCATGACCGAGGGCCTCGGTCCGGCTCCCGAGACCGACGAGGAGCGCGAGGCACGCGCGCCCCACTGGATCGCACCGATCGTGACGTGGCTCTGCTCGCCCGAATCGGCCGGCGTCACTGGGCGGGTCTTCGAGGCGTCCGGTCAGATCCTGGCGGTCGCCGAAGGGTGGGTGCGCGGTCCATCGACCGCGCCGGTCGACGACCCGACGAAGATCGGCCCGGTCGTCGAGCAACTGCTCGCCGACGCTCGGCGCAACTCGGGCATGAACGGCGAGCCCGGCGGCTGGCCCCAGACGATGCTCGATTCCTGATCACCCCCCAGGTTCAACGAAAGCGAGATGACATGCCACTGAATCCTGAAGCCGTCGGATCGAAGAGCGATCCCGTCGACGCCAGCTGGAACTCCAAGGACGCCCTCCTCTATGCCGTCGGGATCGGTGCCGGGCAGAACGAGTTGGCGTTCACCACCGAGAACACGAACGGCATCGACCAGCAGGTGTTTCCCACATTCCCGGTCGTGATCGGCTGGGGCAAGGGTTCGGCGATGCGTGACATCGGCACGTTCAACCCGGCACTGCTCGTGCATGGACAGCAGGCGGTCACACTCCACCGACCGATCCCGGTCGAGGGCACCGTGACGATCACGAGCGAGCTGGTCGCCATGTACGACAAGGGGTCAGCCGCCGTCGTGGTGACCGAGACGCACGGCGTGATGGACGGTGAGCCGCTGTACACGAACACGTCGTCCGCGTTCATACGTGGTGAAGGCGGTTGGGGCGGCGATCGGGGACCGTCGGGACCGAAGAACGTTCCACCAGAGCGAGATCCGGACCATGTCGTGACCTATCCGACCCTGCGTGACCAGGCCTTCGTGTATCGGCTCTCGGGCGACCGCAATCCGTTGCACACCGACCCGGCCTTTGCCGCGATCGGTGGCTTCGAGCGGCCGATCCTCCACGGTCTGTGCAGCTACGGGTTCACCGGCCGAGCGTTGCTGCATGCGATCTGTGGGAGCGACCCGGCGAGGTTCGGGCACATCGAGGCCCGCTTTGCGGCGCCGGTTCTCCCGGGCGACACCCTCACGATCAAGATGTGGTCGGGCGAGTCCGGCGAGACGTTCTTCATCACCAGCGCCGTCGACCCCGGCGACCCGGCCACCGAGCGCGTCGTCATCGATCAAGGCCTCCTCCGTCACACCTGACCCGGTCGATCACCCGCCCCAACCCGAAATCTGCGCTCGAACGTGCGCTGAGCGCACGAATCTCCGCACATTTCGGACGGGGATGGCTGAGCACTCGTCGAAATGTGCGCTGTGATGCCCGCTCAGCGGGCACACCGGCGCATTTTTCGGAAGGGCGGAGCGACGAGGGGGAGCGGGAGGAGGAGCAGGTGCGTCAGGGGCGACAGGTGGCGAGGAGGTGGGCGACGATGTCGGCGAGCGGGACGTCGCTGCGGTCGCCGGTCCTGCGGTCCTTGACCTCGATGGTCGGATTCTCCTCGTCGGCGACGCCGCGCCCGACGATGGCGATCGTCGGGATGCCGATCAGTTCGGCATCCTTGAACTTCACGCCGGGTGACGGACCGTAGCGATCGTCGAGGAGCACCCGAATCCCTGCTGCCTCGAGGTCGGCGGCGAGCTGCTCGCCGGCAGGGAACTGCGGACCGTCGAGCTTTCCGGCCACCACGATGTGCACATCGGCGGGAGCGATCTCACGCGGCCACACGAGGCCGATGTCGTCGTGGCCTGCTTCGGCGATGGCGGCGAGCGCACGGGTGACACCGACGCCGTACGACCCCATCGTGGGTGTGACGGGCTTGCCGTGCTCGTCCTGGACGGCGAGGCCCAGCGCATCGGCGTACTTGCGGCCCAGCTGGAAGATGTGACCGATCTCGATGCCGCGAGCGATCTCGACAGGAGCGGCGCAGACCGGGCAGACATCGCCGCTGCGGATCTCGGCCGCCTCGATCGTGCCGTCCGGGGTGAAGTCGCGGCCCGCAACGAGATTGATCACGTGATGGTCGGGACGGTCGGCGCCGGTGATCCAGGCGGTGCCATCGACCACGCGTGGGTCGACGAGGTAGCGGATGCCTGAACCGTTCGTACTGCCCAACATGCCGGGGCCGATGTACCCCTTGATCAGCGATGGGTGCTCGGCGAAGTCGGCCTCGTCGAACGGCTCCGGCTCGGCGGGAGCCACTTGCGCTTCGAGCCGCTTCATGTCGACCTCGCGGTCACCGGGCAGCCCGATGGCCAGCGGCTCGATCGTGCCGTCGGGGCGGCGAAGCTTCACCACGACGTTCTTGAGGGTGTCGGCAGCGGTCCAGTCACGCTCGGGATGGCGGAGTTCGGCGTCGGAATTGACCCACTCGACGAGCGTCGCGATCGTCGGGGTGCCCGGCGTGTGGTGCACGATCGCCGGCGGCAGCCCCTCGAACGGGATCGCCGGGGGAGGGGGCGTCACGACGGCCTCGACATTGGCGGCGTAGTCGCACGATGTGCACCGGATGAAGGTGTCCTCGCCGACGTCCATCGGTGCCAGGAACTCCTCGGACGCCGACCCGCCCATGGCGCCCGACATCGCCGACACGATCACATACGGCAACCCGAGCCGGTCGAACAATGAGATGTAGGCCGCGCGATGGGCGTCGTATGACGCTTGCAGGCCCGCATCGTCGAGATCGAAGCTGTACGAGTCCTTCATCACGAACTCGCGGCCACGCAGCAGGCCGGCGCGTGGGCGAGCCTCGTCGCGGTACTTGGTCTGGATCTGGTAGATCGACAGCGGCAGGTCCTTGTACGACCCACAGATGTCCTTCACGAGCAGCGTGAACATTTCCTCGTGGGTCGGTGCGAGCAGAAAGTCGGCACCCTTGCGGTCCTGAAGTCGGAACAGGTTGTCGCCGTACTCGGTCCACCGCCCGGTCGCCTCGTAGGGCTCGCGAGGGAGCAGCGCTGGAAAATGCACTTCCTGGAAGCCGGCCGCGTCCATCTCCTCGCGAACGATGCGCTCGACGTTGCGGTAGACGAGCCAACCGAGCGGCAGCCACGAGAAACCGCCCGGCGCAGCCCGGCGGATGTAGCCGGCCCGCACGAGCAGGCGATGGCTCGCCACCTCGGCATCGGCCGGATCATCTCGAAGGGTCCGCAGGAACAGGGTCGACATCCGAAGCACCCAGGCACTGTACTGAGTGGCGCCCGGCGATCGTTTGCGTTGCAGAACGGTTGGGCCGTTCCATCGGAACCGTGACGCAAACCGGGATCGGGTGTGGGGGTGAGCGGTGGTGTGGGTGCGCACGGCGAGCCTGTCCAACGATGCTCGGACGCTGCTATCATGAGCGCTCCATTTGGTTTGGTACCGAAAGGCGTGGGGCTGAGCCCCACGCCTTGTTTGTTGAAAGGAGGCAGTTCCGATGAGCGCAGCGTCAGAGATCGATCGCATGCACGCCCTCGTCGGCCCGATTGCCTCCGATCTGGCGCTCGACGTCTACGACATCGAGCGCCGGGGCGGCACCATCCGGATCACGCTCGACACGTTGCCGGGATCCGATGGCGGCATCACGCTCGACTCACTGTCGCTCGCCACCCGTCTCATCTCACGCGAACTCGACCACGAGGACCCGATCGCCGGGCAGTACACGCTCGAGATCACGAGCCCCGGACTCGAACGCCAGCTCCGCACGCCTGCGCATTTCCAGCGTGAGGTCGGCAAGACCATCTCGGTGCGCCTGCGTGATCCGCTCGCCGACCCGCGCCGATTGCAAGGATCGCTGGTTGCGGCCGACGATCGTCACGCCACGCTCCTGCTCGACGACGGCACGGAGCGAAGCGTCGTGATCACCGAGATCGACAAAGCGCGCACTGTGTTCGAGTGGGGCCCCAAGCCCAAGCCCGGAAAGCAGTCGGCCAGGCAATCGAGCAAGAAGGCCGGTGCCAAGCCGTCGGCCGCCACGACCCAGAACCCGACATCGACGAAGGAGAAGCAACCGTCATGAGCAACCTCGACATGAGCGAGGCCATTGGCATGCTGGCCCAGGAGAAGGGCATCTCCGAGGACACGCTGCTGCACGTTCTCGTCGACGCCCTTGCCTCGGCCTACAAGCGTCGCCCCGACGCCGCCGACGAAGTGGTCGTCGAAGTGAACCCCGAAACCATGGAGTTCTCCTTCATCGCGTACGACGTCGATGAAGACGGCAACTGGATCAACGAGCGCGACGACACGCCGAAGAAGGACGAGCTCGGTCGTATCGCCGCACAGACGTTCCGTCAGGTGATGAGCCAGCGCATTCGCGAGGTCGAGTCCGAGCGCAAGTTCGAGGAGTATGCGAACCGGGAGGGCGACATCGTCACCGGCATCATCCAACGCACCGATGCCCGCTACACGCTGCTCGACCTCGGTCGGGTCGAGGCGCTGTTGCCGCAGGCCGAGCAGGTGCCGTTCGAGCGGCCGGCCCAGGGCGACCGCCAGAAGGCGTACATCGTCGAAGTGCGCCGCACGCCGAAGGGTCCGCAGATCGTCGTGTCGCGGACGCACCCCGGCCTCATCAAGCGGTTGTTCGAACTCGAAGTGCCCGAGATCGCGGACGGCATCGTCGAGATCAAGGCCTGCGCCCGTGAACCGGGCCACCGCACCAAGATCGCCGTCTGGTCGAACGACCACAACGTCGATCCGGTCGGCGCGTGCGTCGGCGCCCGCGGTGGTCGTGTACGCATGGTCGTCAACGAGATGCGCGGCGAGAAGATCGACATCGTGCCGTTCAGCGAGGACCTCGCCGACTTCGTCGCCAAGGCACTGTCGCCGGCGAAGGTCACCCAGGTGATCATCTCCGACGACGGCACCGCAGCCGATGTCATCGTGCCCGACCATCAGCTCAGTCTGGCGATCGGCCGGGAGGGCCAGAACGCTCGACTCGCCGCTCGCTTGACCGGCGTGCGCGTCGACATTCGTTCCGAGACGCAGCTCGCTGAAGGCATCCCGGCCGGTGGTCGCGACGCCGACGTCGAGTATGCCGACGGCGAATGGCGCGCCAACGCCGAGACCGGCGAGATGGAATGGCATGCCGCCGACGGCAGCGTCATCAGTGAATCCGACTGGCAGGCAGCTTCGGCTGTCGCCTCGTCCGAGGACGCAGCATCCGACGGTGAGTCGGTGGTTGCTGCGGGAGCCGATGAAGCGGACGCCTCGATGGTCGGCGCCGACCCAGCGGCTGGTGTCGATGATGTGGATGTTGACGTCATGGTGGTGTCAGACACCACTGACGTGGTGTCGGACACCTTGTCCGACGCGGGTGAATCCGACGCCGGTGAATCCGACGGGCCCGCCAACGAGAACGGCGACGACGACTGAGTGTTACCGATCACCCCGAACCCATTCGCAGCTGTCTCGGCTGCCGTCAGCGGCGCCCACAGTCCGCGCTCGTGCGAGTCACGAAATCGGCGGCGGGCATCGTCGTCGACGGCGCCAGCGACGGCCGCGGTGCGTGGGTGTGTCGGAGTTCGGGTGGCCCCGGTCGAGTCGAGGCAGCGTGTCTCGATGCGGCCATCACGCGGCGTGCGTTCGCACGGGCGTGGCGCGTCGAGGTCACTCCCGACGACGTGCAGGCGGTCAGAGAGCGTTGCAGCGCTGACGTCGACGACAAGGACGAATGAGATGCGCAGTGATTCCGGCATCTGCGAGGCAAAGACGACTGTGAAAGGTTGAATCGACAACGTGGCAGCTAAGAAGATCAGGATCCACGAGCTCGCGAAAGAGCTCGGGATGACAAACGCAGAGGTCCTCGACCTGTGTGGAGTGCTCGGCGTTGCCGCGAAGGGCCCGTCATCGTCGCTCGCCGAGGCATACGCCGACATGGTGACCCGTCGCGCCGAGCGCGACGGGCTCAAGCGTGACGAACAGCCCGAAGAACCCAAGCCGGTCAAGAAGGCTGCACCGAAGAAGGCCGCGGCCAAGAAGGCTGCGCCGCCGAAGGATGCTGCGACGACGGCCGAAGAGCCCGAGACGCCTGAGCCCGTCGTCGAGGCCGAGCCCGTCGAGGCGATTGTCTCGCCGGTCGAGGCCGCAGTCGTCGAAACGGTCGCCGCCGATGAACCGGTCGAAGCACCGGCCACCGAAACCGTCGTCGAGGTGCCCGTCGCCGACACTGTGACCCCAGTGGCTGCGACGCCCGAGTTCGCCGAAGCCGAAGTTGTCGAGCAGGCCGTCGAACCGGAAGTTCCGGCTGCGCCGGCGCCCGAGCCCGTCGTCTCCGAGGTCGAGCCGGTCGAGCACGCGGCGCCCGCCGCGACAGCACCCGTCGTCGAACAGGCACCGGTCGCCGCGCCGAGCCAACCAGCGGTGCCAGATTCCGCGTCGCGAGTGATCTCCAGTGGTCGTCCGACCCCCGGTGGGCGCCCACCGGAGCAGGCGGCAACGCCTCCCGAGGCTCGCCGGCTCGAGGAACGTCCCGAAACAACGGCGCCCGAGCGCCCACTCTCGCCCACCGGGCGTCCGATCCCGGCGCCTCCCGGCCGTCCGCTCTCACCGAGCGGCAAGCCGATTCCGCCGCCTCCCGGCTCTGCTCGTCCGACGAGCCGAACCGGTGGTCCCGGCGGTCGCCCTGGCGCTCCGCGTCCAGGCGGCTACACGCCTCGTCCTGCTGGTGGCCCCGGTGGCGGCGGCGCTGGTCGTCCCGGCGGCGCTCCCGGCGGAGGCGGCCCTGGTCGTCCCGGCGGTCCAGGCGGTCCCGGTGGTGGCGGCAATCGTCCGAGCGGTCAGCGGCGCCCGCCGCGCCGTACCGGCCGTCGGCGTCGTCGTCGCGACCAGGACGATCTGCAGCCGCAGTTCACCGCCTACACGTCGTCGGACGCTCCCGTTCCCGAGGGCGTCGTCATCATCGAACGTGGTGTGTCCGCCCAGGAGTTCGCTCCGAAGCTGAACCGCACGCCCGCCGATGTCGTGCGCTTCTTGCTCAACAACGGTGAAATGGTCACGGCAACGATGACGCTCGCCGACGAGCAGATGGAGCTGTTCGCGCTCGAGGTGGGCGCTGAAATCCTGCTCGTCGAGCCGGGTCAGCAGGAAGAAGTCGAACTGCAGAAGTTGTTCGACGACTCCGACGACGACGAACTTCAAGAGCCGCGACCGCCCGTCATCACCGTGATGGGCCACGTCGACCACGGTAAGACCACGCTGCTCGACCACATCCGCGGCGCCAACGTCGTGGAAGGCGAGGCCGGTGGCATCACCCAACACATTGGTGCCTACCAGGTGCAGAACGAGCACGGCTCGGTCACGTTCCTCGACACCCCGGGTCACGCCGCGTTCACGCAGATGCGTGCTCGTGGCGCCGATGCGACCGACATCGTGGTGTTGATGGTCGCTGCCGACGACGGCATCATGCCGCAGACCATCGAGGCCATCAACCATGCCCGCGCCGCTGATGTGCCGATCGTGGTGGCGGTCAACAAGATCGACAAGGACAATGCCGACCCGCAGCGTGTGTTGACACAACTCGCGGAGTACGAACTCGTTCCCGAGTCGTGGGGCGGTGACACGATCGTGGTCGAGATGTCAGCTCTGAAGGGCCTCGGCGTCGACGACCTCATCGAGCAGCTCCAGGTTGTCGCCGAACTCGAAGAGCTCACTGCGAACCCGACCGGGCGCGCCAAGGGCATCGTCATCGAGGCGCAGCTCGACAAGGGGCGCGGCCCGGTGGCCACCGTGCTCGTCGACAAGGGCGAGCTCAAGGTCGGCGATCCGATCGTCGCCGGTGCCGCCTGGGGCAAGGTGCGCGCCATGATCAACGACAAGGGCGAGCAGGTCAAGACGGCCGGTCCGTCCACGCCTGTCCAGGTGTTGGGCCTGTCACTCGTGCCCGAGGCCGGCGACGAATTCCGCGCCGCCCCCGATGAGAAGATCGCCCGCACGGTGGCCGAGGCACGCGAGCTGCGTCTCAAGGCGAAGCACCTGCGCGAGGACGCTCGGGTCAAGACGGGCACCAAGCTCGAAGACATCTTCGCCCAGATCCAGTCGGGCCAGAAGGCGTCGGTCAACCTGATTCTCAAGGCCGACGTGCAGGGTTCGCTCGAAGCGGTGACCGAGTCACTTCGTCGACTCGAGCGCGACGAGGTCGACGTCAGCTTCGTGCACCGCGCCGTTGGCGGCATCACCGAGAACGACATCACGCTGGCCAACGCGACCAACGCGACGATCATCGGATTCAACGTGCGTCCCGACGGCAAGGCCCGCAAGCTGGCCGAGCAGGAAGAAGTCGAGATCCGTACCTACGAGATCATCTACAAGCTGCTCGAGGACATCGAACAGGCCGTCATCGGCATGCTCGAGCCCGAGTTCGAGGAGCAGGTCACCGGCGAAGCCGAGGTCCGCGAGATCTTCCGGGTCCCCAAGCTCGGTGCGATCGCCGGTTGCTACGTGCGCTCGGGTGTCATCACACGCGGGTCCAAGGTGCGCTTCCTGCGCGACGGCACGATCATCTGGAAGGGTGACATCACGTCGCTCAAGCGGTTCAAGGACGATGCTCGCGAGGTCCGTGAGGGCTTCGAGTGCGGTATCGGTCTGTCCGATTTCCAGGACCTCAAGCCGGGCGACCTCATCGAGACCTATCAGGACGTCGAGATCCCGCGGACGTGAGTCGTCGGTAGGTTGGAGCGATGGCTGCCGACCTCGACTTCTTCTTCGACCCGGTCTGTCCGTGGGCGTGGATCACCTCGCGATGGGTGACCAATGTCAGCGAGCAACGCGACTACGAGGTCGACTGGCGGTTCATCTCGCTGTGGATCCTCAACGAGGAGAACACCAAGGAGTGGTACACGCCCCAGTACCGCGCGGGCCACTATCTGGGCCAGCAGGGGCTACGTATCGCCGATGCGATCCGGCTGGACGACCCCACCGCTGTCGGACGCTGGTACAGCGCGGTCGGCACGGCGTTGCACGTCCACGCACAACGAGCCGAAGCCCGAGGCGCCACATTGGATTGGTACCGCAGTCTGCTCGCGGCCACCGGGTTCGACGAGTCGTACATCGATGCTGCCGCCGACGAGTCGCACGACGAGTACATCCGCGCCGACACCGAGCTGGCGCTGAGCCGCACGGGTCGTGACGTCGGCACGCCGATCTTGACGTTCCATCCGGGAGCGGACAACGAGGCGAGCTTCTTCGGCCCCGTCATTTCCAAGGCGCCGACCGGCACCGAAGCGTTGGAACTGTGGGACGCCGTCGAGAAGCTGGCCACCATGTCGGGGATGGCCGAACTCAAGCGGTCGAACCGCGTCGCCCCCGACTTCACCTGACTCTTCCCGAGGAGACACGCCATGGCAGGAAAGCGCAGCAGCCGCAGCAGCACGCCGAAGTACTCGCGCAGCGCGCGGGTGAGTACCACGCTGCAGGAGATCATCGCGGATGAACTCGTGCGGATCGACGACGAGCGACTCACCTTCGTGACCGTCACGGGCATCGACGTCGACCCCGAACTGAACCGTGCGATCGTCTTCTTCGACTCGCTCGCAGGCGAGGAAGGCGACGAGGAAATCCTGGAGGCCTTCGCCGATCACCGGGTACGTCTGCAGTCGTCGATCGCCCGCCAGATCCGGGCGAAGAAGACGCCGATTCTCGACTTCCGCCCCGACATGGTGATCCGCTCAGCGGCACGAATCGACGAGATTCTGAAGTCGGATCAGGCGCGACTCGATCGCGAGGCGAGCGGCGGATCCCCGGCCGATGACGTCCCCGACGCCGGCCCGATCGGGGCCTGATGGCTCGCCGCAAGCCGGCCACGACGCATGGGCTGGCCGTCGTCGACAAGCCTGCCGGCGTGACGAGCCACGACGTCGTCGGCATGCTGCGGCGTCGATTCGGTGAGCGCCAGGTCGGCCACGCCGGCACCCTCGACCCGGACGCGACCGGGGTACTCGTGGTGGCGGTCGGCAAGGCGACCCGCCTGCTGCGGTTCGTCGAGAAGACTCGCAAGGGCTACGTCGGCGAGGTGGTGCTCGGATCGTGCACGTCGACGCTCGACTCGTCCGGCGACGTGGTGGCAACCTTCGACATGTCCGGCGTCACGCTCGACGATGCCCGCACGGTGGTGGCTGAACATCTCCTCGGCGACATCGAACAGGTGCCGCCGATGGTGTCGGCCATCCGAGTCGACGGCAAGCGCCTGCACGAACTCGCCCGCGAAGGCATCGAGATCGAGCGGGCATCCCGTCCCGTGACGGTTCATCGATTCGATGTCGTCGACTGGGCCGAACCTGGCGTGTTGGCGATCGACGTCGAGTGTTCGGCCGGCACCTACATCCGAACGCTCGCCGACGACCTCGGTCGGCTACTCGGCGGGGGAGCGCATCTCCGGAACCTTCGCCGTACGCATGTCGGTGAGTTCACGCTGGCCGAGGCGGCGCCCCCGGACGAGTGCGAACTCCTCCCGGTCGCCAGCGCAGTCCGTGCGCTTGCAGCTGTGGCCGTGAGCGACGACGTCGCAGCACTCGTTGCCAACGGTCGCGTCCTCGACGCGTGGGACGGGCGAAGGCCCGTGGGCGGTCTTCGACGGACGCGAGCAGTTGCTCGCGGTGTACGAGACGTTCGGCGACGGGCGGGCAAAGCCGGCCGTCGTACTGCCTGTTTGATGCCGCCGGCACCGGTCCATGCCGGTCACGACCGATAGCGTTGCGGCGTGCTCGTCGTGACCGACCTGGAACACTGCTCGTGGGGTGATGCTCGATCGGTGATCACGATCGGCGCGTACGACGGCGTCCACCTCGGACACCGAGCCGTGATCGACCAGGTTCGACGTCGGGCCGAAGACCTCGGCGCCAAGTCCGTCGTCGTCACATTCGATCGACATCCAGCCAGCGTGGTGCGCCCGGAGTCGGCGCCTCGACTGCTGACCAGCCCGCAGCAGAAGCTCGAACTCCTGGGCGCGACGGGCATCGATGCGGTTGTGGTCGTGCCGTTCGACGAGGCCCAGGCGGCGGAGACCCCGGAGTCGTTCGTCGACCGGGTGCTCGTGCGATGCCTCAAGACCCGGGTGATCGTGGTCGGGGAGGACTTCCACTTCGGACGTCATCGCGATGGCAATGTCGACCTCTTGCGCAAGCTCGGCGCCGAGAGCGACTTCGACGTCGAACCGATCCGGTTGGTGGCTCGTCGTGACGGTGTCGACGAGCCCGTCAGCAGTACTGCGATCCGACGGGCGCTCGCCGGCGGCGACATCGCCCGCGCCAATGCGATGCTCGGACATCCCTACGAGGTTCGCGGCACCGTGTTCGAGGGCGACCAGCGCGGCCGCCTGCTCGGTTTCCCGACGGCCAACGTCGGTGTGCCGAACGGGATGTGCATGCCCGCCGATGGCGTGTACGCCGGCTGGTACGAACGCCCGAACGGTGACGTGCACGCGTGCGCGATCAACCTCGGCCGTCGCCCGACCTTCTACGAGCATGCCGACGCGTCGCTGCTCGAAGCGCACCTGCTCGATGTCGACGTCGACCTCTACGGCGAGCAAGCCGAGGTGCGTTTCACGAATTTCCTGCGAAGCGAGCGCAAGTTCGACGGCGTCGACGCGTTGATCGCCCAGCTCACCCACGACATCGACCACGTGCGTCAACTCCTCGACACGTGATGCGTCACAACAGGGGTCAGCCCCTGTTGTGACGGCCGCTCAGCTGGGCCAGATGACCTGGCCATCGCCGGAGTAGACGCGCACGATGATGTCGTCACCGAGCAACGTGGTGGCCTCCGGCGCGCCGGCATCGCCGAACAGGCCGATCTCGGCGTACGTGTCGAGTTCGTTCTGCAGCGCAGCCGCCTGGGGCACGCCGTACCCGGTTCCCGCCGGCGTGAGCGAGGAGATGAGTGCTGCATCGGTCGTCCAACGGAACGTCTCGCCCTCGGGCGACAGGAAGTTCGGGTTGCCGCCGGCGTTGATCCGTTCGACTGAAATTGCTGCTGCTGCCTCCGGATCGGCGATGGCATCATCCAGGCCGAGCATCGTGGCGCGGATGAAGTCCTCGGCCGCAGTCGGGTGTTCGTCGATGAACTGTTGGTTCGTGTAGATGACACCGAACGATCCGGGGATGTCGTAGTCGATGGGATCGAACAGATCGAACTCGATGCCGGCGCGTTCGAGCTGGCCGGGCTCATTGCTCTTGTACCCGGGGAATCCGACGATCGACTCGATGGCGATGTGCTGCACCGGGTCGAAGCCGTCGAGGAGCACCGTGTCGAAGTTCTCGCCCTCGACCAGACCCGCCTGCGCCATCATGGCCGCGACGCTCGGTGGGAGCTTTCCCTTGACTCCGATCGTCGTGCCTTCGAGGTCGGCGAGCTCGGTCGCAACGCCGGGCTTGACGATCAGTGAATCGATGGCGGTCGGACCTTCGACGGCAACGACCACCAGATCGGCATCGTTGGCTGCGGAGAATGATGCAACCTCGCTGAACGATCCGCCCGAGGCGAACTGGGCGTCGTTCTCGGCGATGAGTGGATAGTTGGCCGTCGAGAAACTCGGCGTCACCTCGACGTCGAGGCACATGGCGTCGTAGTAGCCCTTCTCGTCGGCGACGAGAACGTCGACGATCGAAGCGGTCGCCGCGAAGTCGAAGCCGGTCAGATAGGTGATCGTTCCGGCGGCCTGATTGGCTGCGCAGCGATCCTCGGGGAACGCTTCGCCTGCCACGACCTCGGTGACGCCCGAGGTGGCGCCGTCGGTGGTCGCCGGGGTGGCATCTGGCGTCGTGTCGGAGGTGGCGGTGTCGCCGTCGCTCGAACACGCGGCGAGGAGAGCGGCGGTACAGACGGCAAGAGCAGTGACGGTGCGAAGGTGCATCGAGGTTCCAGTCGTTCAGGGGGTCGAACCACGCAGTTGACCCGCGTGGATGGATCATGATGCCACGCGCCGTGGAGAACCCCTCGGTCAACGGCGCTGTGAGACGTGCCATCTCAACAGGACGCGTTCGAGGATCGACACCACCACGAGGCCGACGATGCCGAGCAGCGCCGAGCACACGATCGTCGTCCAGAGCGTTTCGGCGTCGTTGAACGATGCGGCGCGGCGACCGATGGCACCGAGCCCCGTGGTGGTGAGCGCCGAGCCTTCGCTGAAGTAGGCCGCTGCCAGACCCAGCCCGACGGCGAACCGCGCCGTCGTGAAGATCGACGGCAGTGCCGACGGGAGCCGGAGGCGCCACAGCACCTCCCAGGGCCGGGCATCGACGCTTGCGAGCAGCTCCCGTGCGGCCGGGTCCGCGGACTTCATCCCGCCGACGACGCCGAAGGTGAACACCGGGAACGCCGTGAAGGCCACCATGAAGTAGATCGTGGGATTTCCGCCGTTGAGCCACAGCACGACGGAGGTGATGTACGCAACCCAGGGCGTCACGAGCACGAGGACGAGTACCGGCTGTGCCGCCTCCTCGATGAAGCGCGATGCCGCCATGATCGACCCGACGACGACGGCGCACAACAGCGAGATCGCCAGCCCGATGAGCATGTGGCGGGCGGTGACGAGCGCATTGTCCCAGTAGAACTCCGGATCGGCGGCGAGGGTGTCGATGATCGTCGACGGAGCCAGGAGCACGAATCGCCGGATGTCGAAGATCTGCACGAGCAGTTCCCAGAACACGGCGAACACCACGATGCCGACGATCGGCGCAACGATCCGCCTGACTCCTGGGCTCATCGGTCCCTCCCTGCACTCAACGCGCTCCGCAGGCGGGTCGTGACGTGGAAGAACTCGTCGGTGTCCTCGATGTCGGGGGTACGGGGGTGGGCGAGTTCGATCGCGAGGTCGTCGGTGACCCGACCCGGACGTGCCGACATCACCGCCACCCGGTCGGAGAGGAACGTCGCCTCGGCGATCGAGTGGGTGACGAACACCACCGTGGTGCCGAGCGGTTCGCGGAGCCGCCCCAGCAGGTGGCGCATGTCGGTCCGGGTCATCTCGTCGAGTGCTGCGAACGGTTCATCCATGAGCAGGATCGGCGCGTCGAGCGCGAATGCCCTCACGAGGCCGACCCGCTGCTGCATGCCGCCGGACAGTTCGTGCGGATACGCGTCGAGGAACTCGCCGAGGCCCACCTCGTCGAGGAGGTCCGTCACCGAGATGCTCGGTGTTGCAGGCGACGCCGACCGGTTGATGTCGAGGAGCAACCGGGCGTTGGCCTCGACGGTACGCCAGGGCAGGAGCGCGGGAGCTTGGGGGACGAACCCGATCTGCTTGTGTCGTCGAGCCTCGCCCGGTGTCAGCCCGTTGACGACGATCTCGCCCGACGTCGGCGTCTCCAGCCCGGCGATCAGTCGCAGCAACGTGGTCTTTCCGCAACCCGACGGCCCGAGCAGCGTCACCGTTTCACCCTCGGCCACGTCGAAACTGACCGGTGCCAGTGCGTCGAGCGTCCCGAACGACTTCGAGACGTCACGCAGCTCGATCCGGGGTGGCACGACGAGCGAGCGTACCCGTCCGCCCCATCCGGTGGCCGCTCCCGTTGTGAGCGCGGGTCGGGGCCCGTAGCATTGAGGGGTCCGTTCGGGCTGGAACTTCCGGCGCGGACGTGATGCAGGACGCTCCATCCGGAGCGCGCTGCGACCTCCACGCTGCCGGTCGACCGGTGGCACCAATCGGAAGGCGACACACCATGGCTGATCTGGCCGACACCACGCCCAACAAGACGGCGACCATCGAGAAGAACCGCACCCACGAGACCGACACCGGCTCGCCCGAGGTGCAGATTGCGCTGCTCACCGAGCGCATCGTCCACCTCACCGAGCACCTCAAGATCCACAAGAAGGATCACCACAGCCGTCGTGGACTCCTGATGCTCGTCGGTCGTCGCCGTCGCATGCTCGACTACGTCAAGGCGATCGACGTCGAGCGTTACCGCACCATCATCGCCGAACAAGGCCTCCGCCGCTGAGGCGGTCCAGTTCGCCCGATCGCTGCATTCCGCAGGCTCCTCGCTGACAGAGCATTGGTGGGCACATCGAGGTAGGGTGTGCGGCTGGAGTCGGAATGTCCGGCTCCGCAACATGAGCGATCCGTTGTCGGTTGCCGGTTGCTGAATCCGAACTCTGCACGTTGCTGACGGTGTAGGAGATGTCGGGTTGACCAACTGGGAACCGGCCAATCGCTCCAGAGGCGCATTCCCGAGGGGGAGTGCACACGAAAGGAGCCCTTGTGGCTGACCCCATCATCGTGTCCGGACTCGTGTCCGGAACCGACAAGACCCTGACCTTCGAAACGGGCAAACTCGCCCCCCAGTCGATGGGTGCCGTCGTGGCATCGATCGGTGGCACGAAGGTCCTCACCACCGCCAACGCCGCCAAGAGCGTGCGTGAAGGCATGGATTTCTTCCCGCTGACGGTCGATGTCGAGGAGCGGGCGTATGCCGCCGGCAAGATCCCCGGCTCGTTCTTCCGTCGTGAAGGCCGCCCGAGCGACGACGCGATTCTCACCTGCCGGCTCACCGACCGTCCGTTGCGCCCGTCGTTCCCCGACGGCTTCCGCAACGAGACCCAGATCGTCACCACCGTGCTCGGAGCCGACCAGCACAACCAGCACGACGTGCTGTCGATCAATGCCGCCTCGGCCGCGCTGATGATCTCGGGTATCCCGTTCGAAGGTCCGATCGGTGCCGTGCGCATGGCGTACAGCGTCGACGGCGAATGGATCGCTCACCCGACCTACGAAGAGGCCGACGCCGGCACCTTCGAGCTGGTCGTGGCCGGCCGTGAACTCGACAACGGCGACGTCGCCGTGATGATGGTCGAGGCCGGCGGTTCCGAGAACGCGTTCTACTACTACGACGACGGTGCCAAGAAGGTCACCGAGGACGTCCTGGCCGATGGCCTCGATGCCTGCAAGGTGTGGATCAAGGAATCCATCGCCCTGCAGCGCCAGCTCGTCGCATCGGTCATCGCGACCGACGGCCCGATCACGCCGATGAAGTGGACCCCGGTCCTCGACTACACGCCGGAGATCTTCGCTGCCGTCGAGAAGGCCGGCACCGACAAGCTCGCACCGGTCATCACGATCGCCGACAAGTCCGCGCGCAACGAAGCGACCGACGCAGTCACGGCCGAGATCATCGCCGAATTGTGCGGCACCAAGGACGAGCCGGGCGAGTTCGCCGGCCAGAACGGCATGGTCAAAGAGGCCGTCCGCTCGCTCAACAAGAAGCTGATGCGCAAGCGCGTCGTCGACGAGGGCGTCCGCATGGACGGCCGTGGCGTCGCCGATCTGCGTCCGATCTCCGCTGAGGTCGGCGTCCTGTCGACCGCACACGGCTCGGCCCTGTTCCAGCGTGGCGAGACCCAGGTGATGAGCGTGTTGACCATGGCCATGCCTCGCATGAACCAGATGATCGACTCGCTGTCGCCGAACGACACCAAGCGCTACCTGCACCACTACAACATGCCGCCGTGGGCAAACGGCGAGACCGGCCGGGTCGGTTCGCCGAAGCGCCGCGAGATCGGCCACGGTGCGCTCGCTGCCCGTGCGGTCCTGCCCGTCATCCCGAACCAGGAAGACTTCGCGTACACGCTGCGCCTGGTCTCCGAGGTCATGTCGTCGAACGGTTCCACCTCGATGGCGTCGGTGTGTGCCTCCAGCCTGTCGCTGATGGACGCCGGTGTTCCGAGCCGCGGCCACGTGTCGGGCATCGCCATGGGCCTCATCTACGAGGACGGCAAGTACATCACGCTGACCGACATCCTCGGCTCCGAGGATGCCTTCGGCGACATGGACTTCAAGGTCGCCGGAACCGAGGACGCCATCACGGCGCTGCAGCTCGACACGAAGATCGACGGCATCCCCGCCGACGTGCTGACCGCCGCACTGGCGCAGGCCCGCGTCGCCCGTCTCGAGATCCTCGAGGTCATGAACGCCTGCATCTCGCAGTCGCGTGACGAGGTTGCCGAGACCGCTCCGAAGATCTCGACGATCTACATCCCGCTCGACAAGGTCGGTGAGGTCATCGGCCCGAAGGGCAAGGTCATCAACACGATCCAGCAGGAGACCGGTGCCGACATCGGCGTCGACGACGACGGTGCCCGCGGCATCGTCACGATCGGCGCCGTCGAGGCGTGGCGGATGGAAGAGGCGAAGGCCGCGATTCTCGCCATCGTCGACCCGCCGAAGGCCGAGCTCGGTGCCGTCTACATGGGCCGCGTGGTGAACATCACCAAGTTCGGTGCCTTCGTCAACATCCTGCCGGGCCGCGACGGTCTGGTGCACATCTCCAAGCTGGGTGGCGGCAAGCGCATCAACTCGGTGGAAGACGTGTTGGAGCTCGGTCAGGAGATCGAGGTCCGCGTCGAGGAGATCGACGACAAGGGCAAGGTCAGCCTCACCCCCGCCGGTGATCCGCCTGCCGTGAAGGAAGGCGCATCGTCGAACGGTGGCGGCGAGTCGAGCTCGTCCGAGCGTCGTGATCGTGCGCCCCGCAAGGAGCGCTCGAACGACACAGAGGCCGCACCCGAGTCTCAGCTCGGGTGGCAGCGTCGACGTGGTCGAGGTGAGCTTCGAAGACAGCTTCGACGCACAGCTCGCCGACGAACTCGGCGACCTCGGTCCGAAGTCGGAGCGCCCCGCCGGTGACGGCGGCGGTCGCAGCGGCGGCGGTGGCCGTCGTCGCCATCGCTGAGCTGTGAGCGATGTCCGCACCTGGTGCGTGCATTGCTCACAACGGCGGAACTGGTGAACCGATCGGATCCGACGTGACCGGATCGGCCAGACTGCACTCATGAGAGTCGGGGTCAACGGAGCAGCAGGACGAATGGGTCGAACCGTTTGTGCTGCTGTCGCCGCTGACCCCGATCTCGTTTTCGCCGCCGCCGTCGATCCGTTCGGGCTCGGCGAAACGGTGGAGGGCGTGGCGGTCTCCGAGCACCTCCATGCGTTCGCCGATGCGGCGTGCGACGTGGTGGTCGACTTCACGGTCGCTGACGCGGCGCGCAACACGCTGCCGTGGTTGGGCCTGCACGGCATCCACGCCGTGGTCGGCACGACCGGATTCACCGCCGGCAGACTTCGAATTGTTCGAGTCGACGTTCGGCAGCGAGAGCGGCCCCAACTGTGTGATCGCCCCGAATTTCGCCATCTCCGCGGTGCTGATGATGCGGTTCGCGGAGATGGCGGCGCCGTTCTTCGACACCGCCGAGATCATCGAACTGCACCACGACCGCAAGATCGATGCGCCCTCGGGAACGGCCGTGAAGACCGCCGAGCGCATGGGTGCTGCGCAGGAACGCGAACTTCGACCCGGACCCGACGACTGACATCGTCTACGAGGGAGCGAGAGGTGGGAGCTGGCCCCGCAGGGATCAGGGTCCACTCCGTGCGCATGCGCGGCATGGTGGCCCACCAGGAAGTCATCCTCGGCACCACCGGCCAGACGCTGACGATCCGCCAGGACAGCTACGACCGCGACAGCTTCATGCCCGGCGTGCTCCTCGCCTGCAAGAAGATCGAGTCGGTCCCCGGCCTGAGCCGATCCCTCGACCCCTTCCTGTAACCACCACATCAGGGGTCAGACCCCTTTTGTTACACCCCCTCGCGATGATGGGGCCATGCCCAGGCCACCACGAATCGACGTCGAGGGATGGTTGGTGCCACGTGATGAATCGTGGAGCCGACCGCCGGAATGTGTTTTTCGACGACAGTGACCGCATCGAGTTCGGTGCGCGACTCGCTGACATCCACGAACGATTCGGCGTGGAGACGCATGCCTATTGCCTGATGGACAACCACTACCACACGTTGTTCCACTGCCCCGATGGAGGGCTGTCCCCGGCAATGCAACGCCTGGGCTCGCTGTACACGCGCCACGTCAACGATCGACTCGGACAGCGATGGGGCGTTGTTCCGCGGGCGCTTCCATTCCCGCATGATCACGAGTGATGCGCATCTGCTTGCTGCTGTCCGGTACATCCATCGCAATCCCCTCGATCTGCCGGGCGTCGACCAGCCTGACGGCTACCGCTGGTCGAGCCATCGCACATACCTCGGGTTTCGGGCGCCTCCGCCGTGGATGGTGACTTCGACCGTGCTCGGACGCGTTCGACGGTGACACAACGGCCTTCGATCACTTCGTCGCCGATCAAGCCGACTGCGGCCGAACTCGGGGCACCGACGATCGCCATGATCCGAGCGGTCGTCGAGACAGCGGAACTCGTACTTGCGGAGAAGGGGCTCGACGACCGCGGTCGAATCGGGCCGCTGGCACGTTCGCTGGCGCTCGCGTGGGCACGCGATGCCGGTGTCACGAACGAACTGCTGCTCGAAGCGTTCAACATCGACACCGCAGCGGCGTTACAGATGGCGGTGTCGCGGGCCCGAGCGAAGGTCAACAATGACCGGGCGTTGATCGACGCAACTCGAATCGTGCTGAGCCTCATCTCGCCAGTGGTCTAACAAAAGGGGTCTGACCCCTGTTGTGGGTCAGGCGCCGCGGAGGTTGCGGAGGTTGACCAGCACCACGAGGGCGATCGAGATGCCGACTGCCCACCACTGGTACTTCTGGAGCCACTCCAGGAATCTGCACGAGCTGGATTCGAACGTGCGAGCCAGCCACCACATGACCACGAGTCGGCCGGCGATTCCGACGGCCAGCAGGGCCGCCAGCCGCACCGGCGGGAGTGCGGTGCACGCCGCTCAGCGCGGCGACGATGTTGGAGCCCACGAAGAAGGGGATCAGGAACCACTCGGCCTTCGCAAAACCGCGGTTGAACCCGTCGATCGTGTCGGCGCTTCACGCCGAGGTACTTGCGGAACCAGCCGATGCGCGTCGTCGTGGTAGGCGCGTCCGATCATGTGGCACACGACGAAGGCTGCGCTGATCCGCACGGTGGCGATCGACGGCGTAGGTGCCGACCGGCACGCCGGCCGCCAGCGTCAGCGCGAGGTAGCGGTTGCGCGACGACAACGCCAGCAGATCCCTCGGGGTTGGTGTTGACCCACCGCGCCCATACGCCGGTGGCAACGTTGGTGGCGATCGACGAGGGTGACGAATGCGACGAGGGTCAACGGTGCCCACGCCGGCCGCACGTGGGGCACGTCGGTTGCTTCGATCGCGGCGTCGGTCACGGTCGCCAACGGTACCGGTTCCGGTGGATCGGTGGGCGCCGGGGTGCGCTACCTTCGACGCGATGCAAGGCCTCATGCAAGACGTCCCGCTCGCGATTCCGCACATCTTCGAGCGGGCCGAGAAGTACCACCCGCACAAGGGGATCGTCACGGCGACAGGTGACGGGCTCCAGCGGATCACCTACGGCGAGTGGGCGGCGCGCACCCGCAAGCTCGGCGGTGTGCTCGACAATCTCGGCATCTCGGCCGACGGCCGTGTCGCCACCTTCGCCTGGAACACCGCCCGCCACCTCGAGTTGTACTTCGCCGCCCCGTGCACCGGGCGCGTCCTGCACACGCTCAACATCCGGCTGTTCCCCGAGCAGCTCACCTACATCGTCAATCATGCCGACGACGAGGTGATCTTCGTCGACCGTTCGCTGCTCGGCCTGCTCGCGCCGCTGCTGCCGACGTTCGAGAACCTGAAGCACCTGGTGCTGATGGACGACGGCAAGGGCGACATCCCGCCGATCTCAACGGCCACGAACTCCTCGACTACGAGGAGTTGCTCGAGGCCGCCGATCCCGTCGAGTTCCGAGTCGACGACGAACACCGCGCCGCGAGCATGTGTTACACGAGCGGCACGACGGGAAATCCGAAGGGCGTCGTCTACACCCACCGTTCGACGTTCCTGCACACCATGGGCGCAATGACCGTCGACAGCCTCGGTGCTCGCGAGAGCGACGTGATCCTCCCGGTGGTGCCGATGTTCCACGCCAACGCCTGGGGTCTCGCCCACGCCGCTGTGGCCACCGGCGCCGACCTCGTCATGCCGGGGCCCGACCTGTCCGGCCCGGCGGTTGCCAAGCTGATCGTCGACGAGAGGGTCACGGTCGCCGCCGGCGTGCCGACCATCTGGATGGCGGTACTCCCGGAGCTGAAGGGCAAGGACACCTCGTCGCTGCGTAGCATTCCGTGTGGCGGGTCGGCGGTTCCCAAGGCGTTGTCGGAGGCATACCGTGAGCAGACCGGTTTGCCGATCTTCCAAGCCTGGGGCATGACCGAGACCAGCCCGATCGCCGCCGTGTGCCGTCTCGACGCCGACCAGGAACTCCTGTCGCAAGCCGAGCAGGCCGAGCTCCGTACCCAGGTCGGCCGGATCGTGTTCGGCTCCGAATGCCGGGTCGTCGAACCGGGCACGACCAACCCGGTGCCGTGGGACGGCGAGAGCAGCGGCGAACTGCAATGCCGGGGCAACTGGATCGCATCGGACTACTACAACGACGAACGCTCCCGCGAGAGCTTCACCGACGACGGCTGGCTCAAGACCGGCGACGTCGCCACGGTCAACGATCGCGGTTTTGTCCGCCTGGTCGACCGCACCAAGGACTTGATCAAGTCGGGCGGTGAGTGGATCAGCTCGGTCGAGCTCGAGAACGAATTGATGGGGCACCCGAAGATCGCCGAGGCCGCCGTGATCGGCGTCGCTCACGAGAGGTGGGGAGAGGCGCCTCTGGCATGTGTCGTCGTCGCTCCGGGCGAGGAACTCACCGAAGAGGAGGTCCTCGCCTATCTCGACGGCAAGATCGCCAAGTGGCAGATGCCCAAAGGTGTCGTGTGGATCGACGAGGTCCCCAAGACCAGCGTCGGTAAGTTCTCCAAGAAGACCCTGCGTGACGAGTACGCCGACATGCTCATCGAGGGCTGACGTCATTCAGAGGCGGCCGGCGTCGATTACTCGCTGGAGGAACGCCTGCGTGCGCGGCTCCTCGGGTGAGCCGAAGATCTGCGACGGGCGGACCTTCCTCGAGGATGCGGCCCTGGTGGAGGACGCAGACGCGGTCGCTGATTTCCTTGGCGAAGGCCATTTCGTGGGTGGCGATCAGCATCGTCATGCCGTCACGCTTGAGGTCCCGGACCACGTCGAGTACCTCGCCCACCAGTTCCGGGTCGAGCGCAGAGGTGATCTCGTCGAGCAACATCACCTCGGGGTTCATTGCCAGCGATCGTGCGATGGCCACGCGTTGCTGCTGTCCACCAGACAGCTGATCGGGATACGCGTCGGCGCGGGCGGCGAGCCCGAGCCGGGTCAGCATGGCAAGTGCGTGTTCGGCGTGCGACGGCTTTCGGTGCGCCGAGCACCTTGCGTGGACCGATGGTGACATTGTCGGTGACGGTCATATGGGGGAAGAGGTTGAAGCTCTGGAAGACCATCCCGATCCGGCGGCGGATCGGGTCGGCGTCGAGGCCAGGTTCGGCGATGTCGACACCGTCGAACAGCACGGCGCCGTCGTCGACAGGCTCGAGGAGGTTCACGCATCGCAGGAGCGTCGACTTGCCCGAACCGGACGCGCCGATCAGCGTGATCACTTCGCCTTCGGCGACGTCGAGGTCGATCCCGTCGAGCACCGTGGTCGATGCCGAACGACTTGACACACGTCGCGCGAGCTCGAGCTTGACGGGCGGCTCGCCGCTCGATCGGAAGTCATGAGATCGTCGTCGCGCCGGTGCGGCGGCGCTGCTTGGCGAGGGCGTGGTCGGCGAGCCGAGTGCACGGGATCGTGATGGCCAGGAAGATGAGCGACGCAGCCACGTACGGCGTGAAGTTCGCGAACTTTGCCTTGTCGATGCTGGCCTGACGCAGGATCTCGACTGGGCCGATGAGGCTCACGAGTGCCACGTCCTTCTGGAGGCTCACGAAGTGTTCATCATCGGTGGGCCGATGCGGCGGAAGGCCTGAGGAAGGATCACGTTGTTCATCGTCTGGCGGTTCGTCATTCCGAGCGACGCGCGGCCGCGCGCTGGCTCTCGTGCACACCGTCGATTCCCGAGCGGATGATCTCGGCGGTGTAGGCCGAGTACGACAACCGAGCGTCACGGTGCCCCAGATCAGCGGATTTGCCCACTCGCGTGACGACCCGAGCGGGGACACCGAAGCCGATGAGGTACACGAGCAGGATCACCGGGATCCCGCGGAAGACGTCGGTGTAGATCACGGCGAATGCTCGAAAGGAAACAGCGCCGGGGTCCGGGTGTTGCGGGCCAAAGCGATCAGCAACGAGACGACAGGATCAGTGGCGTCGACCAGAGCAGGATCTGGACGTCGAGCCAGAATGCACGGAGGAGCCGGGAAAGCTCTCGAGAATACGTCGCCGTCGAAGAATGCCTGGCGTACACGACCCCACCCCGGGGCCTTCGGGACCAGCACGATCAGCGCGCCCACGACGATGATCGTGCTGACCGCGGCGATGACGTTGGACCGCCGGCGATGAGCTCGTTCGTAGAGCTCGCGCCGGCTCGGTCCGTTCGTCATGAGGTGTGTGCGGTGGCGTGGGTCCGGGTTACTCGACGGCGATGACGGGGATCGACTGGTAGTCCGCCAGCCACTCGGCCTCGAGCGCGTCGAGTTCGCCGTTCTCGGTCAGGGTCGTGATGGCCTCGTCGACGCAGGAGGTCAGCGGGTTGTCGAGCTCGAGCACGATGCCGAACGAATTGCCGGGCTGGCCGGCGTCAGCCGGGAACTGACCGATGACGCTGCTGCCCTCGATCTCGAACTCCGAGACGTAGGCGGCCGTCGGAACGTCGAAGACAGCGGCGTCGATCTGGTTCGCCTCGAGCGCAGCCTTGGCGCCGACGTTGTCGTCGTAGACGAACACGTCCTGGGTGGGCTGGATCACTTCGTTGATGAAGTCCAGACTGGTGGTGCCGACCTGCGCGCCGAACTTGAGGTCTTTCAGGTCGGCCAAGGTGGTGGCGCCCTCGGCCGCCGAACCGTCGAGGCCGACGATTGCCTGGTTGCTCGTGTAGTACGGCAGCGAGAAGTTGATGTTCTCCTTACGCTCGTCGGTGATCGAGTACTGCTGCAGGTTCAGGTCGAAGTTCTTCGTACCCGGCTGGATCGCTTCGTCGAAGGTCGTGCGAACCCACACAACTGCGTCCTTGTCGTAGCCCATCTCCGCAGCGACAGCGTAGGCGACAGCCGACTCGAAGCCTTCGCCCGACTCCGGGGCGTCGTCGATGACCCAGGGGAAGAAGGCGGGCTCGCCCGTGCCGATCGTCAAGATACCGTCTTCGATGCGTCGGACCGCAGGCCTCGCCGGTGACGGGGTGGTCGGCGCCTGGGGCTGGTCGGCGGCTCCGGTGCTGTCGATGGCCAGCGTCGCCGGACGAGTCGTCGTCGCTGCCGCACGCGGCGAACACGAGGGCGCCGACGGCAAGGGCCGGTACGAGCCGGCTCAGGATGGGGGAGGGTCGCATGATGTTCTCCTTCAGTGGTTGTTCACGCGGCGGAGAAACTAGCGGGTGGCACGACCGAGCAGCCCGCCTCCTCGACGCCTACCTTCGCGGTCGTGGCCTGACGACCGT
>CAVQTE010000031.1:0-110071 GCA_963716235.1 Ilumatobacteraceae bacterium
ACCGCTGTGATGACGGGTGATGACCAATCTAGATTAGTCCAGCGTGCGGACGGTTTTTGCTCAGCCCGCCGATGGCTTCGTGTCCTCCAATACGGCCCTGTGATCACGATTCTGTGACCACGGTGTGACCACGGCGGGAGGCACGACGTCGGTGGGCGGCCCTGGTTTCGGCGCCAGGGTTGCCCACCTCGTGGGACCGCCCGTTGGGGTGGGCGATTGGTTCCCTCGTTGCGGTCAGAGGGGTTCGGTGCCCTGCGGTCACATCTCGGGTCGGTAAACCGCCTCGTCGGCTCCCTCGAGGGCTGCGGCGATGTCGTCGTCGGTCCACGATGTCTGCCGGCGCACCCAGGTCTCGCGGGGGTGCTGCCAGAGCGCAAGTTTCGAACCGTTGAACGTGACCAACTGGCTGCGAAGGTGATCGGCCCGTTCGCTGCACAGGTACACGACGATCCGGGCGATCTCGGCCGGATCACCGAATCCCATCTCGCGCGGCGATGGCCCCGGCGCCCGTCGCTTCGGCTCGCTGGCGGACGCCGTCGAACACGACCTGGGTCATGTCGGTCTCGGCAACCGGCCAGAGCGCGTTGGCGCGGATCCGAATCGACGCAGCTCGAGATCCCAGGCATAGAGCATCCCCATCACCCCCGCCTTCGACGCGGCGTAGTTGGTCTGACCCACCGAGCCGACGAATGCGGACCCCGAGATCACCTGCAGCAGGAGTCCATGGCCCTGGTCACGCATCGCACGGGCCGCGTGGCGGCTCGCCGACCAGGTGCCACGAAGGTTGACCACGATACGTCGTCGAACTCCTGTGGCGTCATGTTCACGAGGGTCCGATCGCGGACAATGCCGGCGTTGTTCACCACCGCATCGATGCCGCCGAACTCGTCGATCGCCGTACCGACGAGCCGCTCTGCGATCGCGTCGTCGGCGACCGACCCCGGACATCCCACCACAGTGCCGCCCGCCGCGGTGATGGACGGACGACCTCGTCGACCAGGTCGCCGTTCGTGCCGTTCACCACGACGTGGGCACCCTCCGCTGCAGCGCCTCGGCGAACGCTCGGCCAGTCCCCGAGTCGAGCCCGTCACCACGATTCGTCGTCCGTCCAGCGTTGCCATCCGAGCGACCTTAGGGGTTCGAGCGCCCCACATGACTTCCGCTTCTCCAAGGGCTGGGTCTCGAAACCTCCCGCAATGTCGTCGACAACGAGTTGGTCGAACTCCGTGGTAGCCAGCCTCGCCGAAGTCGGGATGAAGCGTCGGGAAACGTGTCTGTCTGAAGAACCGTCACCCGAAAGTCCGGGTCGTGGGGCGGGTGGGGCTCGAACCCACGACCCACGGATTATGAGGTCGGTAGGCGTCAAACGGTGTAGAAAACCGTGTTCTACCAGGTAGTTCGCTTCGCACTCCGAACGTGAAGGCGTTGCTATTTCGCTGTCCTCGAGTCCGACGTGCCTGAGATCCAGCCCAGCACCCTCTCCGCCATTCTCGACGCCCATGGCCAAGATCCCGGTGTTCGTGGTGGACACGGCCGACATGGAGGACGATGAGCTGGACGCCCTGGCCGACGAGCTGTACGACCTGATGGTCGACGCCGTCAGGGCGCATCAGGCGGAGCCCACCGGCGACTGAGCGTCGACTCTGCATTCCAATGGTCAATGGTGTCGTGATGTCATTCTTCGACGATGACGTTGCGGAGTGTCGGCAGCCGGTCTGCGCCAAGTTGCACCACCGTGTCGGGGTCGGCAGGTGACTATGTCGCAGGCCTCCGTCGACGTCGATCCAGAACAGGACTGACCCGTCGGCCGATGATGTCAGGTGGTGGGTGGACATCGGCCAGATGCCTCTGCTTCAACTTCACGATCGATCCGTTCGTCACGTCGATCACCATGGGACGACCTGGCGACGGGTCGCCGAGTAGAGATCTCCCTCCACGGTCGGCGTCGCGAGCAGGACCCCCTCGGGTGAGAGGGTGACGAACTGCTCGAGGAAGTCCCGTCCGGAGGTGAATGCGGTCGGGGCGGCGCCGAGGTCGACGATGTCACCGCTGGTTCGGTTCGTGACGGTCAACCTGCAGGCGTCCTTGGATTCGCAGGTGACCCCGACGATCGTGTCCGCGCCGACAGCGACCAGGTCGGAGCCGGTCCCACAAGGGCGTCATGGCGCCCTCGGTGGACAGTGTCCGATACTCCCGAAGGGTCGAGTCGCCGCTCTCGATCACGAGGCCACCGCGCCACTGCGGCGATGCGTGTTCACCGGAGGCAAGCGGGACCGTCCCGCTGAGATCTCCCGCCATGACGATCCCCACCAACGTCACCTCGCTGGCGTCCGGTCTGAACAGCCACAGGGTGCCGGACTCATCGGTCGGAAAGAACGAGACAGGGACCGAGTCGGTGGACTCGACGTCGGCCTGCTCGGCGGGATCGTCGGGCACGACCAGTTCCCCCCACCGACGCCTCCCGTCGAATCAATGACGCCGGGGACGCCGCATAACAACCTGACTACACCAGCCGGATCGCCCTGGACCCACGGTGCAGGTTCGACATCTGACTCGTAGACTGCCTGAGCAGCATTGTAAGGGCCGGACACAGGTCACCTCTCCGGTCGCGACCTCGACGCTCAGCACATTTCCGAGTTCATCGACGAGCATCACGTCGCCCGTCAGTGACGGTGTGCCCTCGATGGCAGTCGGCACATCCGCACAGACAGCAACTGCCGGGGCATCCGGTGGCGTGGTGAGCGGAGTGCTCGCCTCCGCGGTGAGCGTCGGTGTCGTGAGCGGCAAGGTGCCGTCAGAGGAGTTCCGAATCGCCCCGGAGACCGGCCACCAAGACTGCGCCGATCAAGAGCGCGATCGGAATCTGTTCACGCCAACGAACCTACGCACCGCTACCTCGGTGCGTCAGGGGCCAAAGGCATGTGGACAACGACACGACCTCGTCACTCACTCCCTCCCCTCCCACCCCCTCCCCCCCCTCCTCCCCCACTCTCCCTCCCCTCTCCCCCCCCTTCTCCCCCCCCCCCCCCCCTCCTCCCCCCCCCTCCTCCTCCTCCTCTCTCCTCCCCTTCCCCCCCCCTCCCCCCCCCCCCTCTCCCCTCCCCTCCCCTCCCCCCTCCCGTCTCTCCCTCCTTCTTCCTCCTGCCCCTCCCCTCGCTCCTACCCTCTCCCTCCCTCCCCTTCCCCTTCTCCTCCCTCTCTTCCCTCCTCCCCCTCTCCCCTCCTCTCTCCTCCCTGTCCCCCTCTCCCCCCCCCCCTCCCGATCCTCCCTCTCTTTCTTCCTCTCCCTCCTCCTCCCCTACCGTGGTGCTTCCCCTGGGATTCGAACCCAGAACCAATGGATTAAGAGTCCACTGCTCTGCCATTGAGCTAGAGAAGCAAGCGGCCTGAGAGGGTACCGAGCGATTCGTCGCTCTGCACCCTGTCAGGGCCGGCCTTGGGGTGGCCAAGGGGACTTGAACCCCCAACCGCCAGGATCACAACCTGGTGCTCTACCTGTTGAGCTATGACCACCATGTGGTCGCCCAGTCTGCCAGGTCGCAGCGGATTCGCCACCCTCGGTTCGGCCGTCAGCCCTCCATCCGCTGGCGCCAGGCCTCGGGCTTGAGTCCGAGTTCCACCATTCGTTCGCTGGCCCAGATCGGCGGCTCGAAGTCGCCACCGGCTCGGAGCTGCTGCACCTGCTCGCCGTCCTCGGCCCAGACGTGGCAGGTGTTGAGGTTGAACTGCCACGCCATCTCGCGCTGTTCGGGCGACGGCTCCTGCGACGTACCGCCGCTGCGCCGGGCCTGCGACGCCCGCATCGACCACATGCACTGGACCGCCACCGGCGCCATCGCCTGCAGCAGTGCGGTGGTGTGGGTGCAACCTCGAGGTCCGCCGAACAGTTCGCGCACCTTGTGGGTGAACCCCCGGGCAATCGACAGCCCGACGAGCTTGTCGTAGTGCGACTCGATGCTCGGGCATCCTGCGCTCGGGTGGACCTCGATGCCGACTTCGGCGCCGACGATCTCGAGCGTGGGGAACACGATCTCGAGATCGATCTGCATGTGGTGGATCGTCATCGGGTCCGGGTCGATGTCGATGTACAGCCCCGGCGGCTTCTGGTCGCGCACGGCGCCGCGGATCAACAGCAGATCGTCGCGTTTGCGAAACGCCCGGACGCGGTACTCGCGATCGTGCAGCACCTCGAGCGGCTCCCCGTCGTCGCCGAGCGGGGCGGTCGGCAGGATCGTGCTCGTGTCGAACAGGTCGTCGAGCGCTCGGGGCGCCGCGCTCGTGAGGGGGGAGGTCGAGTCGGCCATCGCTGCACGGTACCGCGGGGAGTCCCGACGAATCCGACCGACGGGCAGGTGTCGACCGTGCGCCAAGATGTCAACGTGAACGAACTCGCCACCGTCGCGTTGTCCGGCCGATTCGTGCTCCTCCAACCGCTGCGGGCCGACCACATCGACGAGATCGCGGCGGCGGGTTCCGGCGATCGATCCAGCTTCGGGTTCACCCAGGTCCCCGACGGTCGCGACGAGTCCGCCGACTACGTGCGCTGGCTGCTGGACGATGCGGCCCGCGGGCACGCGGCACCATTCGTGCAGCGCCGCGTCGCCGACGGCATCGTGGTCGGCTGTACCCGCTTCCTCAATCCGATGTGGCCGCTCGGGCGCGACGACCCCGACGAGGTGGAGATCGGCGGTACCTGGCTGTCCGCGTCGGCGCAACGCACGCCGATCAACAGCGAGGCCAAGCTCTTGCTGCTCTCGTACGCGTTCGACGTGTGGAAGTCACAGCGCGTGGCGATCTGCACCGACGCCCGCAACGAGCAGAGCCGCCGAGCGATCGAGCGCCTCGGCGCCACCTTCGAGGGGATCATGCGCCGTCACCGACGCTCGACCCGAGCGGGCGAGGACGGCTACCTGCGTGACACCGCGACGTACTCGATCGTCATCGACGATTGGCCGACGATCGAGGCCCGCCTCCGCGCCTTCATCGACGACTGACCGCTCCAACCCAGCGTGGTCGAGGCGGGGAGCTTGCTCTCACCTATCCTCGAACTTCGTGTCGTCCCCTCCCGTGCAGTTCCGCAAGGCCGCAATCGTCGGCGTCGCGGCAGGACTGCTCGGTGGATTGTTCGGGGTCGGCGGGGGGCTCATCATGGTCCCCGGGCTCATCGGGGTGGTCAAGATGGAGCGACGGCGCGCACACGGAACCTCGCTCGCGGCCACGCTCCCGATCTCACTCGCCAGCCTCGCCACGTACCTCGCCCACGGCAACGTCGACTGGGCGGTCGCGTTCTTCATCACCATGGGCGCGCTCGCCGGCGCGATCGTCGGAACTCACCTACTTCACGTGATCCCCAAGAACGTGCTGGTCATCGTGTTCGTCGTGACGATCCTCGCCACCGCCACGCGCTTGCTGATCGGCTCGAATGATTCGGCCGGGATCGACATCACGGTCGGGGTCGCCATCATCCTCGTCCTCGTGGGATTTGTGTCGGGGACGCTGGCAGGACTGCTCGGCATCGGCGGCGGAGTGATCATGGTGCCGGCGATGGCGACGCTCGGCATGGCCACCGTCGTCGCCAAGGGAACGTCGGTCGCCGTCATCGTGCCGACGGCGATCATGGGCACGATCCGCAACCGCAAGAACGCCAATGTCGACATCCGGGCGGCGGCAATCGTCGGGGGGATCGGTGCATTCACGGCCGTGATCGGCGCAACGATCTCGGACGGGTTGAGCGAGCAGACGGCGAACGTCATGTTCGCGTTGCTGCTGCTGTTCGTGGCCGTCAACCAGTTGTTGTCGCTGCGTCCGGAGCGCAACAGCCCCGCCGCCACCCCCGAACCGGCACTGCCGGCGAGCGACTGACGTGCTCGTCGCCCTCGTCGTCGCCCACCCGTCGCCCGACAGCTACTGTCACGCCCTCGCCGCCCGCGCTGTCGCCGGCCTGCGGGCGGGCGGACACGACGTCGAGATCCTGGATCTGTACGGCGCCGGATTCCGCGTTGCGATGACTGCCGAGGAACGGCGGGCATATCACGGCGAGACGCCGATCCTCGATCCGATCGTCGCCGAGCACGCCGACCTGGTGACCCGGGCCCAAGCGCTCGTGTTCGTCTATCCAACCTGGTGGAGCGGGCTCCCGGCGATCCTCAAGGGCTGGCTCGAGCGGGTGATGGTCCCCGGCGTCGGCTTCCGATTCGACGAACGCACGCACAAAGTCCGGCCCGGACTCGGCCAGGTGCGCCACATCATCGGGATCTCGACCTACGGATCACCCCGCACCTACGTCCGGCTCGTCAACGACAACGGGCGACGTACCCTCACGCGGGCGCTGCGCATGAGCTGCGGATTCCGGGCCCGCCCGACCTGGCTCGGTTTCTATGCGATCGACACCTCGACACTCGAAGCGCGCGACGAGTTCGCCGCCCGGGTCGAGCGGGAGATGGCCGCGCTGCAATGACCAAGGCCCTCGTCGTCTACTGCCACCCGCTGGAGGAGTCGTTCGTTTCAGCCGTGCGTGACCGGGCGCTCGCCGGACTGGCGACCGGTGGAGCCGAGGTGCGTTTCACCGACCTCTACGCAGATGGATTCGATCCGGGATTCACGGCGTCGGATCACGCCAAACACCTCGTCGCCGGCACCGACCCGTCCCTCGTCTCCTACGGCGAAGACCTGCAGTGGTGCGACACCTTGGTGCTCGTGTACCCGACGTGGTGGTCGGGTCAGCCGGCGATGCTGAAGGGCTGGATCGATCGGGTGTGGGTCAACGAGATCGCGTGGACGCTTCCCGAGGGAGCCAACCAATTGAAGCCCGGGCTCCACAACATCCGACGGCTCGTGGCGGTGACCACCCACGGGTCATCGAAGTGGATCAACATGGTCGAGGGCGAAGCTGGCAAGCGCACCCTGACTCGCAGCCTGCGCGCGATGTGCCATCCCCGGGCCCGCACCACCTGGCTCGCCAGCTACGGCGTCGACACCTCGTCCGACGCCCAGCGCGAGGCCTTTCTCGACCGCGTCGAACGCCGCCTCACCCGCCTCGCCTGACACGATCCCTCTCGAGGCAATGAGCGAAAGAACCGGGTGTCGGTCGCCAAGCTCATCGCCGCACCCAGCCCCACGCGAGCTGGTGGTGGATAGGGGTCAGGTGGTCGCGATGGCGACGGCGACTCGGGCGGCGATGGAGGCGTTGTTCTCGGCGAGGGCGAGGTTCGCCGGCACGCTGCGGCCTTCGGTCGCTTCCCCGATGCGGCCGAGCACGAACGGGGTGATCGCCGCGCCGGTCACCCCGGCGCGCTCGCATTCGTCGAGCGCGTCTCGGAGCACGAGGTCGAGGTTGGCGGCGTCGAGTTCGGCCTCCACGGGAATTGGAACGGTCAGCAGCACCCCCGACGAGGGTCGGCTCCGAGCGGCGAAGATGCGGGCAACCTCCTCGGCCGACTCGACCCGGTGGGGAACGGGCAAACCGGACGAGCGGGTGTAGAACGCCGGAAACCAGTCGTGCTGCCATCCGAGCACCGGGGCACCTGCGGTCTCGAGGAACTCCAACGTGCGAGGAAGGTCGAGGAAGGCCTTCGCACCGGCCGACACGGTGATCACCGGGTGCGAGGCGATCGCGTCGAGGTCGGCCGAGATGTCACCCGTCAGCTCCGACCCTCGATGCACCCCGCCGATGCCGCCGGTGGCGAACACCGACACGCCCGCAGCTGCGGCGATCGCCACCGATGCCGACACCGTCGTCGCCCCGAAATCCCAGCGCTGCCCGACGGCGATGGCGACGTCACGTTCTGCCGCCTTGCGGGCCGGGCCGAGGATCCGCTCGTGTTCCGCGTCGGTCAGGCCCAGCCGGACCACTCCGTCGAGGACGGCGGTCACCGCCGGCACTCCCCCGCCTGCCCGCACGGCTGCGACGCACCGATCGAGCGCCTCACGATTGTGGGGAGACGGAAGGCCGAGGTGCGAGAAGATCGTCGATTCCAGCGCGACGACCGCCCGCCCCTCGGACAACGCGGTGGAGACTTCCTCGGAACAGACCGGATCGAGCACCCCGTCAGGCTACGACCCGGCAGCTCCACCCGCCGGCCTGCGATGAGCGAAACACCCGGTATGCGGTCGCCTCGCTCATCGCTCCCCCGTCAACTGTCCTGCGATGAGCGAAACACCCGGTATGCGGTCGCTTCGCTCATCGCACGGGGTCGCCGAGGCTTGGCGCCGCGGGCGGTCAGAATGTGCCGACGAAGGCTCCGTCGGGGTTGCCGTTGCTGATCACGCCCGGATAGTCCTCGATCGTGATCGCGAGCGCCGTGACGGAACCTTCGACGGTGAACGTCTCGACCTCCGGGTGCGGACCGAAGATCCCGAGCGAGATCACCTGGCCATCCTCGACGACGCCCCACAGCTGGTACGTCTGGTTGTCGGGCAGCGTCGGGAGGTCGCTGCCGAGCACGAAGCCATGACCGTCCTGGTCGATGACGGCGTCGGCGGAAGCATCGGTGGCGTCCGAGACCAACGTGGTCGTCAACGAGTCACGATCGGCCAGGGCCAGTTCGACGGCGCCCGACATCGGCTCGTTCGGCGCCTCGGCGGAGTCGGCCAATCCGAACGCCACGAACCCGATGACCGCAGCCGCAGCCGCCGTCACGACCCACGGTGCGATTGCCGAGATCCGGCGTCGACGCGGAGCGATCGTCCATCGACAGTACCTTGGCGAGTTCGGGCCCGGGCGGCGGCGCCTGCTCGGCGATCTCGTCGGCGATGCGACCCCACAGATCGTCGGGAGCATCCATCCCGGTGAACGCAAGCATCGTGGCGACCTCACGGTGCGCCTGCACCTCGGCCGCCGCACGCGGGTTGACCTCGAGGTAGTCCTCGACACGCCGACGATCGGCATCATCGAGGGCATCGAGGGCATAGGCACCGAGGAGCTCGTCGAGCTCGTAGGTGTCACCGGTTGCTCCGGTCATGTCGTCCTGCTCTCCATCCATCATCATTCCGTCCCCACGTTCACACCGGCGCTCACGAGCTCGACCCGCAGGCGCTTGAGGCCCGAGCGGATGCGACTCTTCACGGTTCCCTCGGGCTCACCGAGCTGAGCGGCGGCCTCCTTGTACGTCAATCCACCGAAGTACGCCAGCTCGATCGCCTCGCGCTCGCCCGGCTGCAGCGTCTCCATCGCATCACGCACGTGCCCGGCGAGTGCGATGTCCCACACCTCATGGGCGATGTCGTAGCCGCCATCGGCCTGCTGGCGGGCTTCCTTCTCCTCACGGTTGCGCCGAGACGCATCCGAACGGATCATGTCGACGGCACGACCGTGAGTGTGAGCCAGCAGGAAGCTGCGCAGGGTGCCTCGCTCGGGATCGAACCGGTTCGGCTCGTTCCAGAGACGAACGAAGACTTCCTGCACGACCTCCTCAGCCCGCGGCATGGTCGTTGAGCAGCCGTTTCGCGAGTCCGAATGTGGCGCCGGCGTGGCGACGGTACGCCTCGGCGAGCGCGGCCTGCTGGTACCGGCCGATCGACACCACGAGCGCGGCGTCGGAAGCATCGGTGTACTCGCGTCTCACATCGTCTGTACGGTCCAGAGGGTCCTCCCGGATGATGATTCGATCAGATTATTCAGCTGCCGAGGGAAACGAACCTCGTGACCGTCTCGACGTGATGGGTGTTCGGGAACAGGTCGAGCACCTCGACACGTTCGGGCGCGTACCCGGCGGCCGCCATCAGGGTCACGTCACGGGCGAGTGACACGGGATCACAGCTCACGAGGACGAACACCGGCGCCTGTGCCGCCGTGAGCGCGGCGACTCCCGGTTTCCCGAGCCCCGGGCGGGCTGGATCGGCGACGATCACATCGACGGGCGGGATCGGGCCCGACCCCGTCGGTGGAGTCCAGCCCGTCACCTCGGCACGGAGCACCCGTGCTTCGCGTCCGGTGAGGTTGTGCTCGGCGTCGAGACACGCCGACTTCCCCGACTCGATGACCGTGACCTGCTTCGCTCCCGCCATCGCCGTGACGGCGAACAGCCCGACCCCGCCGTAGGCATCGACGGCGTGTGATGCCGTCGCCAGTTCGGGTGCCGCTGCGGTCACCGCTGCGACGAGCAGTTCGGCCGCCTGCGCGCCGGATTGGAAGAACGATCCGGCCGACACCCGTAGGTCGTGGCCGGCGATCCGCTCGGTGAGCCAGGCCCGCTCGCCGATGTGGACCTCCGACGGCACGCCGCGGATCGCCTTGCGGAACCGCTTGTCCCAGATCGCGGTCACGGCCCCGGTCGCCACCGACGTTCGCAGCGTGAGCTCTGCGCCCTGGTCGGCCTGGATCACCGAGAGCAAGCGGGAGAGCTTCGATTCGGCGATCGGACAACTCGTGATCGGCACGACCTCGGTGGTGCCCTGCTCGCGGAACCCCAGCGCACCGCCGGTTCCGCCGACGACCCGGATCGTGGTGCGGTATCCGAACGGTGTGACCGCCGATCCCTGCACGACGATCGTGTCGACCAGGTCGGCGTCGACTCGGCCGATCCGGCGCAGCGACTCGCGCACGATCTCCACCTTGGCGTCGAACTGCGCCTCCGGCCGGAGATGCATCCAGTCGCATCCTCCGCACCCTGCCCGCCGGTGTGAACACGATGGGGAGTCACGCAGCGGCGACTTCTCGACGATCCTCACGATGCGGCCCCGGGCAAAGTCCTTCTTCGAGGACTCGACCTCGACCTCGACGACTTCGCCGGGCAGCGCCCCGTCGATGAAGACGACCCGTCCGTCGTCGTCGCGGGCCATCGCGTCGCCACCCGCGACGAGTCGATCGGGGGTCAGCAGCATCCCGCCAGCGTACGCCGCCCGACGCGCGGCCGAGCCAGGCGCCCGCGCGAGACTGGATCTCGTGAGCCACGACGACACCTGGTACTGGGATCTCGACCGCAAGGTCGCCGTGCCCGCCTCCGAGCGAGGCCCGGCGGATCACCTCCTCGGTCCGTACCCCTCACGCGCTGAGGCCGAGAACTGGAAAGCGAAGGCCGAGCAGCGCAACGAAGGCTGGGACCAGGCCGACGACGCCTGGCGTGAAGGCACCAAGTCCGACCCCGACGCCTGACCTCATCGTTGTGAGCATCGTTGTGAGCGATGTGCGCAACAGCCGCGTCCATCGCTCACAGCTACGGATACTGGGTCACGGGAGTAGGTTGCTGCACGATGAGCCGACCGATCCAGATCGCCCCGTCCGTGCTGCCCGCCGACTTCTCCCGGCTCGGCGAGGAGGTCGCCGCGCTCGAGGCGGCCGGGGTCGACCTCATCCAGTGGGACGTGATGGACGGCCAGTTCGTCCCCAATCTCACGTTCGGTCCCGACGTGATCGCGTCCGCCCGGCCCCATACGTCGCTGCCCTTCGAGGCCCACCTCATGGTGTACACGCCCGACGTGATGGCCAAGCAGTACATCGACGCCGGCTGCTCACGCCTGATCGTCCACGCCGAAGCGTGCACCCACATGCACCGCACGCTCGCCAACATCAACGACCTCGGCGCCAACGCGGCGGTCGCCCTCAACCCCGCGACGCCGGCCTCGGCGATCGCCCATGTACTCGACCTCGTCGACCTCGTGCTCGTGATGACCGTGAACCCCGGCTTCGGCGGCCAGGCCTACATCGCCACCATGGAACCGAAGGTCGCAGAGATCCGAGCGATGATCGACGCTGCGGGGCTCGCCGACACCGTGGACCTGGAAGTCGACGGTGGCATCGGGCCATCCACGATCGCCGGGGCTGCGGCGGCCGGCGCCAACGTCCTCATCGCCGGCAGCGCGCTCTACAAGGACCCAGACGGCCTGACCCACGCCGTCGCCGACCTACGCGCACGAGCCGAAGCTGCTCGCCCCACCTGACCCCGGTCTTTCGGGGTCGGGTCCGGAAAGGCCGGTCAGGCGGGACGGTACATGCCCCACATGTGCGGGCCGGCGGGGACGTCCCACTCGGAGCGCACCTCGAATCCGCGCCCGCGGTAGTAGGCGACGTTCTCGATCGTTTCGGTCGCGAGGTAGCACGGCAAACGCTCGGCGTCGGCACGCTCGAACGTCGGCTTCATCAACCGTTCACCCACACCCTGGCGTTGCCAGTCGGGGTGCGTCGCCAGCACCTGCAGGTACCAGTGGGGCTCATCGGGCGTGTGCTCGGCCATGACCGCACCGAGGATCTCGAACCGCTCCAGACGATCAGCGGGCGGCAGTTCCGCAAGCGGGTCGAGACCGAAGTCGGCCTCGGGACGGCCCGGCGGGATCCAGATGGCCACGCCGGCGGCGTCGTCGGTGCACCACACCTCACCGAGCGCCACCCAGCCGGCGAAGGCCGATCGGAACACGGCACCGTCGGATGCCAGGAACACCTCGTCCTCGGGATACAGCCATCGCATCACCGGATCGTCGACGAAGGCCCGCATCGCCGTGACGCGCAGCGAGCGAAGGTCGTCGGACGTGGCTCGGCGAACGATCATCCCCAGATCGTAGACAACTACGTGACACCCCTTCTCTACGATCTTCCCCGTGACGATCTCGGCGACCCTGGTCGCGCCATCCGCAGCACTCGGGGCGTTGGCGGCCCTCATCGCCGAGGCGAAGGGTGCCGACGCGCTCACACCGGTGACCGTTGCGGTGCCCACCAACACCTGCGGTGTGATGACGCGGCGCGCGCTCGGACGCGCCGGCGGGATCGTGGGCGTCGACATGGTCACCCTCAACCGGCTCGCCGAGCTGATCGCCGGCCCTGAACTCGCCGCCGGCGGACGTTCGCCGATGTCGACACCGGTCGTCGACCTCGCCATCGGTGCAGTGATGGCCGACGACCCCGGCCAGTTCGGGCCCGTGGCCACTCATCCGTCCACCGTGGTCGCGCTCCGCGAGGTGCACAACGAATTGCGGCTGGCGGGGCCGGCAGCCCGCGATCGGCTCGGTGCCGAATCGGCCAGGGGTCGACAGGTCCTGCGCGTCAGCAACGCTGTCGTCGAACGGCTCGAAGCGGCGTGGTACGACGAAGCCGACTTGTACGCGGTGGCAACCGAAGCCGTGCGACGGGCCGCTCCCGACGGGTTGCGCAGCCTCGTGCTCCACCTGCCCCAGGAGTTGTCGGGCCTCGCCCTCGACTTCGTCCGTGCGCTGGGCGAGGTCATCGACGTACGACTCGTCCTGCAGATCACCGGCGACGAGTCGGCCGACGCCGACAGCCGCACGATCGTCGAGGCCCTCGGCCTGAATCACGCTGCTCCCGAGGTGACGATGATTCCGCCACCGGCAACGATCATCTCCACCACCGACGCCGACGACGAAGTACGCACCGCCGTCCGTGCCGTCCTCGACGCCGCTCGCGCCGGCACGCCGTTCGAGCGAATCGCCGTGTTGTGGCCCGCCCAGCGTCCCTACGCCCGGCTCGTCGAACACCACCTGAGCAACGCCGACATTCCCTGGAACGGTCGGCCAGGTACCACTGTCACCGAACGCCTCGCCCCCCGGCTGATCCTCGACCTGCTCGACGTCGACCGGCGCGGTCTGCGGCGCCGCAACCTCTTCGACCTCCTGGCCGACGTGCCGGCTCGCGACGCCGACGGCAACTTCCTGCCCACCGCGAGTTGGGAGCGCGTCAGCCGCGAGGCAGGCGTCTCGCGTGACGACGACTGGGGCCCGCGCCTCGGGTCGATCTCCGGACACGAACGTTGGGCAGCGCCGGCAGCATCGCTGCGTACGTTCGTCACCGACCTGCGTTACGAGTTGGGTCATCCCGCCTCGAAGCGGTCGTGGTCCGAATGGTCGCAGTGGTGCAACGAGCAGATCGAGCGTTGGCTCGGGCGTCACACCATCGAACGGCTCCCCGAGGCCGAGTATCGAGCCTGGGAGTCGCTCACCACCGCACTCGATCGCCTTGGCCACCTCGACCCCGTGGGTGAGCCGGTGACACGCCATCAGTACCGCTCCACGCTCGAAGCCGAACTCGATGCCAGCCCAGCCCGCGAGGGGCGCGTCGGTCACGGTGTCACGGTCGGGCCGCTCGCCGGCGCGGTCGGGCTCGACGTCGACGTGGTCGTCATCGTCGGCGCTGCCGAGGGCATGCTGCCACCCACCCCGAGGAGCGACCCGTTGCTGTCCGATGCCGACCGTGCGCTGGCCGGGCTCTCTACCGCCGATGCCCGTGCCGCCCGGCTGCATCGCCTGCTGCTCGCCACGATGGCCACCAGTTCGGTCACGCTCATCCACCCCCGGGGCGACCTCCGCTCCACCTCACAACTCCTGGCATCCCGATGGATCGGTCGCTGGATCGACGAGATCGGTGTCACCGCCGTCGCCTCCCATCACGCCGGGCTCGAGACCACCGAGTTCCCGGCGAACCCCGCCGAACACCGGCTGCGCGGTCGCTACCAACACGTCCGTTCCGGCCGTGCGCTCGAAAACGCCGACAGCGAGACACCCGACGATGTGCTCCGGCGTGGGCTCACCTGCATGAGCGAGCGCCGCACCCACGAGTTGACCGCGTACGACGGCGACCTGAGCACCGTCGTGGTGCCGCGGCTCGATGGACCGGTGTCGCCCAGCCGACTCGAATCGTGGGTCGCCTGCCCGCACGCCTACTTCGCCCACTACCTGCTCGAGGTCGACCCCATCGACGAGCCCGACGACGAGATCAGCATCACCGCCCGCGATCGAGGTTCGGCCCACCACAACGCACTCGACCTGTTCCACCGCGCCGTCATCGACGGCTCGTTGCCCCAGCCGACCACCAGCGGGTGGACCGACGAACACCGCGCTGCCCTGAGTGCGGCATTCGACGAGGTGTGCGAGCGCACGCAGCGCCGCGGGCGTACCGGGCGGCCGGCGTTCTGGGCCGACGAGCGCGATCGGATGCGCGCCGACCTGCTCGCGTGGCTGGATCACGACAGCGATCTCGTCCGCCGGCGCGGTTCGACCGTGCTCGCCTCGGAGATGCGCTTCGGTGGCGACGACGCGGTCGTCATCCGTCTGCCGGACGGCCGGGGCATCGCGTTGCAGGGGTCGGTCGACCGCATCGACCGCACCCGTGACGGCGCGCTCGTGGTCACCGATCACAAGACCGGCGGCAAAGCCAAGTTCAAGGATCTGTCGGCCGACGATCCGACCGCCGGAGGCACGCTGTTCCAGCTGCCGAGCTATGCCGCAGCTGCCCGCTCCCGGTTCGGCAGCGATGACACGATCGTGCACGCCGAGTACGGGCTCATGGGCAAGGGCAAGTACGAGCGGCCCGGCTACGTGATCACCGCCGAGGTCGACGAGCGGGTTCGCTCCGCACTGGCTGCAGTGGTCGCCGGCATCGAAACGGGATACTTCCCGAATCGGCCCGAGCGCCCCGGATTCCGCTTCTACATCTCCTGCGAATACTGCGAACCCGACCATCTCGGCACGGCCGAGCGATGGGCCGAGTGGGATCGCAAGCAGCACGATCCTCGCCTCGCACCCTGGTTCGGCCCGATCGGCGACGACACGTGAGCGGCTCCGACGGATCCATCTCCCCGGCGCCACCGCCCGATGAGGCATCGCGCGTCCGCATCCGTACCGATCTCGACACCACCCTGTTCGTCGAGGCGGGCGCCGGCGCCGGTAAGACGAGTTCGCTCGTCGCACGAATTGTCAGCCTCGTGCGCGCCGGGGTACCGATCACCGGCATCGCCGCGATCACGTTCACCGAGAAGGCCGCCGCCGAGTTGCGCAGCCGTACCCGGCTCAGCCTCGAACACGACCCGACTCCGCAAGCCCGCGCGGCCCTCGACCGACTCGATCATGCGCCGATCGGCACGCTGCACTCGTTCGCCCGCCGGATGCTGTTCGACTTCCCGATCGATGCCGGCCTTCCACCGGGGTTCTCCGTCCTCGACGAACTCGAGAGCGGACTCGCATTCGAGGAGCGATGGGACGATCTCCTCGACCGCCTGCTCGACGAACCCGATCCTCCCGGCGGCATGATCGACGGCGGGCGTGCATTCGTCGAACTCTGCGAGTTCGACGGCTTCGGCATCAGCAAGGGCGCCCGTCGCATGGCCGACGACTTCCGGGCCAATTGGGATCTGGTCGACGACCGCGTCGACCTGGCCGACCCGGGGCCGCTGCAGCTCGACATCGCCCCGTTGCTCGCGCTCGGCGCCGCGATCGGCTCCACACCGGTGCCACCCGACGACACACAGGCCGAGACAACCCGCGACATCGCCGCCCTCATCGACGATCTCGCGTCGACCGACAGCCTACGAACCCGGCTGGAGCTGATCGTCGAACTCGATCGCCGCTTCGGGCACTGGGGTGACGGAAGGCGGTGGCCCGGAGCGAAGGGGAAGTGGACGAAGGCGTTCGGGGCCGGCGGCGCGTCCGATCTCGAAGCCCTGCAGGGCCTCGAGATCGAACTCGGAAGGGTCGCGCGCGAACTCCTCGAAGCCGTCCGGCGGCACCGTCGACTCCTGCTCGGCGCGGTGATCGGCCGATTCGTCCTCGATGCCGCAGCGCGACGCACCGAGGCAGGTCTACTCGAGTTCCACGACCTGCTCGTTCTCGCTCGGCGCCTGTTGACCGACCGGCCGCACCTCCGTCGGCTCCTTCACGAGCGATACCAGCGGGTGCTCCTCGACGAGTTCCAGGACACCGACCCGATCCAACTCGAGATCGCCGTCCGTCTCACCGCCGACCCCGACGATGCCGACCAGGCCACAACCGATGGCGCCGGCGCGCCGGCCTGGCGACGGCTCCAACCGATCCCCGGCCGTCTGTTCATCGTGGGCGATCCCAAGCAGTCGATCTACCGGTTCCGTCGCGCCGACATCGCCCAATACCTCCGCGCCGGCGACCAGGTCGGCGCCGACCGCGTCACACTCTCGGCCAATTTCCGCTCGACGCAGGCCGTGATCGACTTCGCCAACGACGTCTTCGGCCGGCTCATCGTGTTCGAGGCCGATGCCCAGCCGGCGTTCCAACCGCTCGACGCGTGTCGCACTGCAGTCGCCCTCGGTCACGGCACGGTGTCCGTGCTCGGAGCCGATCGTCACGACGACCTCACTCCGAACAGCCGCAACGGCGATCTGGGCGCCGCCGATGCCTTGCGGCTCCGCGAAGCGGCTGACGTCGCCGCCGCGGTGTCGACCGCACTCGCCGAGGGGTGGCCCGTCCACGACGACGCACTCGGGGCGTTGCGTCCGTGTCGCCCCGGCGACATCTGCATCCTGCTCCCCACCCGCATCTCGTTGCCGGCACTCGAAACCGAACTGCGCAGCGCGCAACTGTCCTACCGGGCGGAGAACTCGTCGGTCGTATACGCCACCGCCGAGATCCGCCACGTGATGATGGTGCTGCGCGCTGCCGACGACCCGACCGACGAACTGACGATGGTCGAAGCACTGCGCAGCCCGCTCTACGGGTGCAGCGACGTGGAACTCTGGGAATGGAAGCGCCAGGGCGGCTCGTGGAACCCGTGGGCGTCGGCCCCCGCGGGGCTCGACGCCCACCCGGTCGCCGCCTCCATCGCGCACGTGCGCTCGGTCGCCGAGCGCATCGGTTGGGCGTCGCCCGCGGATCTGCTCGCGTCGATCGTCGACGACCGACGGGTGCTCGATCTCGCGCTGGCGGGCCCGGACGGACGCGACGTCTGGCGACGGGTTCGCTACGTGATCGAGCAGGCACGCGCCTGGGCCGACGCCGGAGGCCACGGCGTGCGCCGCTACCTGCAATGGGCGAAGTTGCAGGCTTCCGAGAGTCGCGTGGCCGACACGATCCTGCCCGAGAACGACCACGACGCAGTGCGGGTGATGACGATCCACGCAGCCAAGGGCCTGGAGTTCCCGATCACGATCGTTGCCGGCCTCACCACCCGTCCGCGTCGGGCCACGACCAACGGCGTCGTGTGGGCGAACGACACGTGGATGCTCACCGGCCGGGGCGACGACGGCGTGTTCGACGCGCATCAGCCGATCGACGAGCAGATGGGCGACGCCGAGCGGCGAAGGCTGCTCTACGTTGCCTGCACCCGCGCGTCCGACCACCTCGTCGTGTCACTCCACCGGGGCGCTCCGACCAAGGCCAACGAGCACTACGACGACTGGGGCCCACTGACATCGGCCGAGTTGTTGTTCGCAGCCGGGGCCGACGACCCGAGCTCCGGCGCGCGGGCGACTGCGTTCGCACCCGCACCATTCGTGTCGGCAGCGCCCACCTCCGTCGATCTCGAATGGAGTGATCCCGCGATCTGGGCGGCCGAGCGCAACACCGTCCTGCGGCGCGCATCACGACGTACCGGTATCGCCGCCACGCGATTGTCGGAGGAGTTGGCGACAATCGGCGACCGTGACGCCGTCGACGATCCGGGGCTCGACAAGCGACCGGTCAACGTCGAGACCCCACCGTGGCAGCGAGGCCGCTACGGAACGAGCATCGGGCGCGCCGTCCACGGCGTGCTGCAGTTCTGTGATCTCGCGACGGGATCCGACATCGACAACCTCGCCAGGTCGCAGTGTGCGGCCGAGGGCGTCATCGGGCTCGAGCACCGCGTGGCGTCACTCGCCCGCTCCACGCTCGCCACGCCCGTCGTGCGTCAGGTCGTCGACGGCGCCGAACACTGGCGTGAGCTGTTCGTCGCGGCACCCGTCGGCGACCGCGTCCTCGAGGGGTACGTCGACCTGCTGGTTCGCACTGCGGACGGCCTCGTCATCGTCGACTACAAGACCGACCAGTGGTCCGGGCCGGTGCAGACCACCGCCCGGGTCGGTCGATACCGGCTGCAACTCGCGGCCTACGGCGCGGCGCTCGGCGCGGTGTTGGGCGAACCGGTCGTCGGTGGCATCCTCGTGCGCTGCGTCGCCGACGGGGGCGCCGAACAGATCGTCATCACCGGCTGGGACGAGGCGATTGCCGAGGTCCGTGCCGCAGTGGTCTGACCGGGCGATCTGACGCCGGTGATCGAAGACCGGTGATCGTCAGAAACGCCCGAGGAACCAGTCTCTGGCGTGCCCGGCGGCGGCCTCCAGCGTGCCCGGTTCCTCGAAGAGATGCGTGGCCCCCGGTACCACCACCAGCTCACTCTCGCAGCGCAATTGCCGGCGCGCCTGTTCGTTCAGCTCCAGCACCTGGCCGTCGCGCCCACCGACGATCAGCAGCGTCGGGGCTCGCACCGCGCCGAGAAGCGGGCCTGCCAGGTCAGGTCGCCCACCGCGCGACACCACCGCAGCAACCTTCGTCTCCGGGTCGGCAGCTGCGTACAGGGCGGCGGCGGCACCCGTGCTCGCACCGAAGAAGCCGACAGGTAGCTCGCCGATGTCGGCCTCTCCGACGACCGCACGGGTGACCTCCACGAGCCGACGTCCGAGCAGTTCGATGTCGAACACGTTGGCGCGGTCAGCCTCCTCCGCGGGTGTGAGCAGGTCGAACAGCAGCGTGGCCAACCCTGCCTCGTTGAGCACCGACGCGACGTAGCGGTTGCGAGGACTGTGACGGCTGCTCCCGCTGCCGTGCGCGAAGACCACGATGCCCGTGGCGTCGGCCGGCACCGTGAGGTGCCCACCGAGCACGGCACTACCGACATCGATGCGCACCTCCTCGTCACGGGGTCCGGGATGACGCGTGGAAGCGTCGGCTCGGTCCAGGCACGCGGTGACCTCGCGGTCGGTCGTCTGGGAGAAGTCGCGATAGAACTGGCCGACACCGGCGAAGTCGGACGGTGTGTCCAGGGCAATGAATTCGTCGGCCTCGCCGGCCAGTCGCAACGTCCAATCGGCCGGAGCGACCGGTACTGCGAGCACCACCGCGTGGCTCCCTCCGCTCTGGCCACCTGACAGGCCGCCTTGGCCGTCGAGCCCGTCGCCACCCCGTCGTCGACGACCACCACGGTGCGGCCGTCGAGCCGAACGCGGGCACGCCCCCGTCGATACAACTCGCTGCGCCGCTGCAACTCCACGCGCTCGCGAGCCTCGACCTCGGCGACTTCCCTGTCGTCGACGCCGACCATCCGGACGATGTCGGTGTTGATGACACGCACACCGTCCTCACCGATCGCTCCCATGCCCAGTTCGGGCTGGAACGGAACGCCAAGCTTCCGCACGAGGATCACGTCGAGCGGTGCCCCGAGTTCGCGTGCCACTTCGGCCGCCACCGGGACGCCGCCTCGGGGCAGACCGACGACGACGGTGTCGGGGCCACGAAGGTGCCCCACGCGAGCGGCGAGCCGCTTGCCTGCGTCGATTCTGTTGCTGAACATGTTTCCCCCTCTCGGCGAGTGCTCTGACTCCAGTCGATCAGCCCGGCGACGTCTGCAACAGGGACATCCGACCATTTCGACGAACTGTTGACTTTGCGCCCTGGTGATCCTCACGGTCACGTGCGCTCGATCGATTCGGAGACACCTCTCCATCCACATGACGACGAAATCGAAAGGAGTTGCCATGACCAAGCACATCACCAAGCCGGCCGCAGAGGTCGACGTCGCCGAACGCTCGCCCTCGGTGTGGGGGCGTCCTTTCGGACAGATCGACTTCGACGAGTGGTTCGACCGCTGGCCGGAGATGTTCGCGCGCCGTTGGCCCGAGTCACTCCGTGGGTTCCCGGGGGCGGACACCCCGTTCAAGCTCGAGGAATTCACCGAGGACGATGGGACCTTCGTGCTGCGCGCCGAACTTCCGGGCATCGACCCGGACGAGAATCTGGAGATCACCGTCGAGGACGGTCTGCTCAAGATCAGTGCCGAGCGCGAAGAGCGCGCCGAGGAGCGAGACAACGGAAAGTACCGCAGCGAATTCCGCTACGGATCCCTCACCCGGAGTGTCCGCCTTCCCGACGGCGCCGATGAGGAGGCGATCACGGCAACGTTCAAGGCCGGGATCCTCGAGGTACGGGTGCCACACAACGGTGAGCTTCCGCCGGTCAAGACCATCTCGGTCACGACCGACGGCTGACACCTACGTGACGTTCAGGGTGCGTCGGTTGCGTCGACGAGCGGTACCGGTTCGTCGACGGAGCGGTGGGTTCTGACCCGGACCACCCGATGGTCATCAACCGGTGTCACTGCCGCGCGCCCGAGCTGCCAGACGCCGGTCACGGCCAGACGACCGAACGTCTTCAGCACCACGAGCGCCACCAGCGCCGCGAAGACGAGCGCGGTCGGAACCGCCAACGTGGCGAGCAACAAGCGCCGATCGTCGGTCAGCAGGCTCAACACGCCTGAATCGATGGTCGTTCCGTCGAGGTTGACCGTCCGCACCGGATCATCGAGACGCGGACAGCTCACGGCGAGGTCGTCGACGCCGATCACGTCGTTGCCACCGAACGTGGGCTCGGCCGGCCGAACGGTCGACGACAACACGCCGTAGACGGGGTCGGACCCCGCGCCGACGAGGTACTGCTCGCCCTTCACCAGGAACCGGTAGTCGTCGCCGTAGCGGACGTCGATCAACCCATTGACTTCCCACGGCGCCGCCGAGCCCGCCCGGAGCTGATCGATGCGGAACCGGACGACTTGGGTGACGTCGTCCTTGCCGATCATGGTGCCGACGAAGGCCACTGCAGCGGGATCCGGCAGCGGGCAACCGATCGGAATCGGGATCAGCCCCAGGTCGCTGCCCACAGGGAGCGGCTCGGGCGGCGCTGCGTTCGCTGTGGCGGCCGTGAGGCCGACGCTCGTGGCGCCGACGACCGTGGCGCACATCAGGCCGAGCAGGCCGAGGCGAACGATCCGAGAAGCCACCGGATCAGGCTAACGAACGCTGCGAGCGGGTGAGCGGCAGCCGATCACGTGGTGTTGGAGCGATTCAGCGGCCTTCGAAGACCGGGTCGCGCTTCTCCATGAACGCCTTGATGGCCTCGACAGTGTCCTTGGTGCCGAAGTTGACCGTCTGCGACAGCCCCTCGTCGTCGAGCGCCTCCTCCATCGTGACAGCGAGCGAATTGTTGAGCAGGCGCTTCGACATCGCGAGAGCGATCGGGGGGCCGCCGGCGAGACGGGCGGCCCAGTCGTCGACGAACGCGTCGATTTCATCGTCGGGGAGCACCCGATTGACGAGCCCCATCGCCTCAGCGCGCGGCGCGTCGATGATCTCGGCCAGCAATGCCAATTCCTTGGCGCGGTGCATCCCGACGAGTCGGGGCAGCAGCCACGAACCGCCGAAGTCGAGGCTGAGACCGCGCTTCGCGAAGATCTCGGAGAACCGCGCGTTCTCGGAGGCGACGATGAGGTCACACGACAGCGCCAGGTTGAGGCCGGCACCGACGGCCACACCGCGCACCTTCGCTACGGTTGGCTGAGGGATCCGGTGAAGGGCCAGACACACGTCGGAGATGTGGCGCATCGCCGAGAGCTGATGCGGTGGCGCCTCGCCCGAGGCTCCCTGCCACAAGTCGGCGCCCGAGCAGAAGTTGCCGCCGGCGCCGGTGATGACGACCGCACGGTCAGCCGAGTTCGACGCGATGGCACGGAACTCCGCCAGCAGTTCGTTCCACATCGCACCGTCGGCGGCGTTCTTCTTTTCCGGGCGCCGCAGCGTGATCGTGACCACCCCTTCGGCTCGATCGACGGTGATGGATTCGAGTTCGCGGGTGTCGGAGGCCATGTCGGCCGACGATACTGACTGGCGTGGGATACAACCCGTACCGGAAGTTCAAGGCGAAGCCGGCCGATTACGTCCTCGTGGCCGCTGCCCTCCTCGTGTCCCTCGCGCTCCTGATCTGGGCCGTCGCCGGCTGATGTACACGGTGTGTCAGACACATCGTGAACGTCAGAAGGCGTCGGTGATGAGGTCGAGGATGGTTCCGGTGATGGCGACCACGTCGAAGCGCACCGAGTCGGCGTGCATGTCGTGGGCGCGCAGCCACTCGACGGCGAGTTGACGGATTCGGCGCTGCTTGGCGACAGTCACCGCCGATGCGGCGGGGCCGAAGTCTGCGGTGCGGCGGGCCTTCACCTCGCTGAACACGATCGTGCGCCCGATGCGGACGATCAAGTCGAGTTCGCCCGTCGGTGACCGCCAATTTCGGTCGAGCACGTCGTAGCCCAGGCGGCGGTAGTGGCGGGCAGCGAGATCCTCACCCCACTGCCCACGGGCGCGGTTCGAGAGGTCGGGTATGGATGAGTTGCGGGCGGTCATGGCAGCCTCCGTCGTCGTGATGGGAGGGGCCGATGCCCGATGTGGGACGCCAGAAGCGCTGGCGTCGATCAGAGCCGAAGGCTCAGAAGTCGCGCTTCTCGCGGATCTTGGCGGCCTTGCCCTTGCGATCGCGCAGGTAGTACAGCTTCGCCCGGCGAACGTCGCCACGCTTCATCACTTCGATCTTCTGCACGGTCGGGGTGTGCAGCGGAAAGGTGCGCTCGACACCCACGCCGTAGCTGAGCTTGCGGACCGTGTAGGTTTCCTGCAGCCCACCACCCTGACGGCCGATCACGTCGCCCTGGAACACCTGGATGCGCTCCTTGCCACCTTCGACGACACGTACGTGCACCTTGAGTTCGTCACCCGCCTGGAAGTCCGGGATGTCGTCGCGGAGCGAATCGTTGTCGATGAGGTCAGTGGCTTTCATGGCGTCTACCTGCGTTGTCGAGGCCGCGAGTTGTGCTGCGGGCCGGATGGCCGATGCGAATTCTGTGTGCACGCACACTCGCGCCGTAGGGGCCCGTCAATGATACGGGACCGCGGGGAACTCTTCCAACAGTCGCGCGTCATCTGTTGAGAGTCCGCCGAGCCGCTCGATCAGGTCGGGGCGGTCACGCAGCGTGCGATGCAGCCGCTGCGCCCGTCGCCACCGCTCGATGCGGGCGTGGTCGCCGCTGCGCAGAACGTCGGGAACCTCCCAGCCGCGGAACTCGGCAGGCCGCGTGTACTGCGGCTCCTCGAGCAGGCCCGACTCGCCGAAACTCTCGGTCACGGGACTCGCTGCGTTACCCATCGCCCCGTCGAGAAGCCTCGTGACGGCCTCGATGATCAGGCACGCAGCAACCTCTCCCCCACTGAGCACGACGTCGCCGACGCTGATCTCGCCGTCGACGAGATGCTCACGGACCCGGTGGTCGACACCCTCGTAGCGCCCGCACAGCAGGCTGAACCCCTCCGTCACCGCCAACTCGTCGGCCAGTGCCTGATCGAACCGACGCCCGCCCGGGCCGAGCAGGAACAACGGCCGGGGTGGGCCGACTGCTTCGACGGCCTCGAAGATCGGCTGCGCCCGCATCACCATGCCTGCACCACCGCCGAACGGCGCATCGTCCACGGTGCGATGCACGTCGGTCGTCTGCTCGCGGATGTCATGGCATCGCAGATCGAGCAGGCCGGTCCCGCGGGCTCTCCCCAGCAGGCTCTCGGCACAGAAGGCGTCGACGAGCGAGGGGAACAGTGAGAAGACGTCGACCCGCAGCGCGGTCATGATCCGTCGAGGTCGAAGAGACCCTCGGGGGTGTCGACCACGATCACACGATCGGCATTCGACACGACGAAGTTCGACGGAACGAGCGCGCCCGAGTCGAGCTCGAGGAGATCGGCCGCCGGGTTCGCGATCACCGACACGCAGGTGCCGTGCTCGGTGCCGTCGACCTCCACCACACGTCGACCGATCAGTTCGTGCACCCAGAGGGCGTCGGGATCGTGGAGAGGATGGCCGTGCAGCACCTGGTTCGCGTAGCCCTCGGCGGCCGTGCGATCAGAGATCTGGGCGAACTTGACGACCCGGCGCCCGTTGGACGCCACCCGTGACGACTCCACCACGAGGATGACGTCTCCGGCGATCAGCTCGGCGCCTGGCGCGACGCGGACGTCGGAGTCGGAGATCAGCTGCACGAACACCTCGCCTCGTAACCCGTGGGCACGGCGGATGTGACCGACTTCGAGCAGGTCGTCGTCGGACAAAACGACTTCAGTCGTCGAGGAACTCGATGTCGATTTCGACATCGTCTTTGCTGGCAGCGGCGCGAACGACAGTGCGGATGCTCGACGCGGTGCGGCCACGGCGGCCGATCACGCGGCCGAGGTCGCCTTCGCCGACGCGTACGTTCAGCGTGGGGCGCCGGCCCGAGTCGTCGACCTCGACGGTGACCTCATCGGGAGCATCGACGATCGACTTCACGATGTGCAACAGCACGGCAACAGCGGTGGGGGCGATCTCGTCGCTGTCCGCCGTCTCGATCGGGTCGGTGTCGACGTCGCTCACTTCGACGCCTTGGCGGCCTCGAACTGCTCCATCGCGCCGGAAATCTTCAGGAGCTTGGCAACGCGCTCGGTCGGCTGCGCGCCCTCGCCGAGCCACTTGACGGCCTTGTCGTTGTCGACGGTCAGCACCGACGGGTCCTGACGCGGGTCGTAATGACCGAGAATCTCGATGAAGCGCCCGTCACGGGGCGAGCGCGAGTCCGCGACGACGATGCGGTACTGCGGTTGCTTCTTCTTGCCGATGCGGGTGAGCCGCAGCTTGACTGCCATCTGAAATCGCTACTCCTGGGTGCAAATGAGAACGTCGCAAGGCTAGCGGCGCCAGCCGAGATCCCCTCGCCGCGTCGCCGTCGTGCTGGGACGGTTGCTCAGCGAGGCAGGCCGGGGATGCCCGGCATGTTGGGCATGCCCGGCAGGCCGGGGAGATCCATGCCGCCAGTGGCATTCGGATCGAGTAGGCCCGGCGGCAGCCCGCGACCCTTCGGGCCGCTTCCCTTGCGCCCCTGTTTGCCCTTCTTGCCGGGCTTCTGCGCGGCCATGCCGAACTTCTTCATCATCTTCTGCATCTCACCGAACTGCTTGACGAGACGGTTGACATCGCCAACCTGGGTGCCGGAACCATTCGCAATACGCTGGCGGCGGCTGCCGTTGATGATCGCCGGCTGCGACCGCTCGCCCGGGGTCATGGCCCGGATGATCGCTTCGATCGGCTTCAGATCGTCGTCGTCGATCTTTGCGCCCTTCAGCTCCTTCGGCATCCCCGGCATCATGCCCATGAGGCTGCCGAGCGAGCCCATCTTCTTGATCTGCTGCATCTGATCGAGGAAGTCGTCGAGCGTGAACTGACCCTCCATCAACTTGGCGGCGGCGGCCTCGGCCTCGTTGGCTTCGAAGGCCCGCTCGGCCTGCTCGATGAGCGTGAGCATGTCGCCCATGCCCAGGATGCGACTGGCCATGCGGTCGGGGTGGAACTGCTCGAACTCGGTCAGCTTCTCACCGGTGGAGGCGAAGGCGATCGGGACACCGATGACCTCCTTGACCGACAGTGCCGCACCGCCACGTGCGTCGCCGTCCATCTTCGACATGATGACGGCATCGATCTGAAGGGTCTCGTGGAACGACTCGGCGGTCTGGACGGCGTCTTGACCGGTCATCGCGTCGATCACCAGGAAGGTGTAGTCCGGATCCACGGTGGCGGAGATCTGACGGACCTGCTCCATCATCTCGGCGTCGATCGACAGTCGGCCGGCGGTGTCGACGATGACGACGTCACGACCGAGGCGCTTGGCTTCCTCGAGGCCCGCAGCTGATGCCCGCACCGGGTCGGACGGGTCGGAGAACACCGGAACGTCGATCTGACGGCCGAGCGTACGGAGCTGTTCGACCGCCGCCGGACGCTGGAGATCGGCGCCGACGAGCAGCGGCTGGCGGCCCTGCGCCTTGAACCACGCAGCGAGCTTGGCCGAGTTGGTGGTCTTGCCGGAGCCCTGCAGGCCGGCCATCAGCACGACGGTCGGCGGCTTCGAGGCGTAGGTGATGCTGAGCGTTTGGCCACCGAGCGCCCGAGTGAGTTCGTCGTTGACGGCCTTGACGACCTGCTGCGCGGGGTCGAGTGCCGATGAACGTGTTGCGCCGATCGCAACTTCACGGATCCGGTTGCAGATCGAGCGGACCACCGTGACGTTGACGTCGGCCTCGAGGAGCGCCGTGCGGATCTCCTTCATCACTTCGTCGACGTCGGCCTCGGTCAGGCGACCCTTGCCACGGATCTTCTTGACGATGCCTTCGAGTCGTGTGGAGAGATTGTCGAACATCAGACCGATGAGGTTACGCCCGATTAGTTGCGGGGGACTTCGTTCCAGGGAACGGACTTGTCGACGCGGGGCTCGCCGGGTAGGCCGAGCACCTGCTCGCCGATGATGTTGCGCAGGATCTCCGACGTGCCACCCTCGATCGAGTTCGCCCGCACCCGCAGGAACGAGTAACGGGTACCGTGCATCGTGCCGGTCACGTCGAGTTCGCCGGGTCGCCGGAAGGTGTAGTCGTAGCCGACCAATGCGTCAGCGCCCATCAGGTCGATGCAGAACTCGTAGAGGCCCTTGTTCAACTCGGAGAAGGCCAACTTCGCGATCGTCATCTCCGGGCCGGGGTTGCCGGCCTTCGCGTTCTCGCCGGCCCGCTGGTTCGTGAGGCGATTGACCTCGGCCTGGACCCACCACTTCATGAGCGTGTCCTTGCGGGCGCCCGTCTGCTCGGACGCATCCAGCGTTTTCCAGATGTCGACCGCATCGTTGGCGGCAGCACCTCGACGCCGGACCGACCCGCTGCCGGCACCCTCACCGGTGCCGATGGCGTTGCGCTCGTTCATCAGGGTCGTGAGACTCGCCCGCCACCCTTCGCCGACGTCACCGATGCGGTGCGCATCGGGCACCCGAGCATCAGTCATGTAGACCTCGTTGAACTCGGCCTCACCGGTGATCTGACGCAGCGGTCGCACCTCCACGCCCTCGGCGTGCATGTCGAGCGCGAAGTAGGTCATCCCCTTGTGCTTCGGGGCCTCGGGATCCGTCCGGGTGACGAGCATGCCGAAGTCAGCGAGGTGCGCCATCGTGTTCCACACCTTCTGGCCGTTGACGATCCACTCGTCGCCATCACGCTCTGCCTTGGTAGCCAGGCCGGCGAAATCGGACCCGGCGCCCGGCTCGGAGAACAGCTGACACCACTTCTCCTCGCCCGTGAACATCGGACGCAGGAACCGCTGCTTTGCTTCCTCGCTGCCGTGCGTCACGATGGTCGGGCCGGCGAGCGCCATGAAGAACGTGGCCGGCTCCGTGGGCTTTGCACCGGCCTCCCTGAGCCGCCGCTCGACGAGCCGGTTCAGCTCGGGCCGTAACGCGAGGCCGCCGTAGCCCCTGGGGAAGTGCACCCATGCCAAACCGGCGTCGTAGCGGGCTCCTCGGAACTCGATGTTGTCGGTTGTCTTCGGGTCGTGAGCGGCGAGCAGCGCATCGATGGCTGCCTCGACTTCACGCGTCTCCGGATCGGTGGATGCGGCCGGCGTCTCGGTGCTCGTCATCACACCAGTCTGCCAGGCGGCCCCCATCGCCCCGAAGCCCGCCACTCGCCCTCCCAAACCTTCCCCTCTTCCCGAAAATCCGGGGATCGGGGGGTCAGGGTTCGACGAGGGCGGAGACGAAATCGGCGGGGTCGAACGGGATCAGGTCGTCGATCGTCTCGCCGATGCCGACGAGCTTCACCGGAATGCCGAGTTCGGTCTCGATGGCGAACACGATGCCGCCCTTGGCCGAACCGTCGAGTTTGGTCAGCACCACGCCCGTGACATCGGTGGCCTCACGGAACTCGCGTGCCTGAGTGAGTCCGTTCTGGCCGGTCGTCGCATCAATCACCAGCAGCGTCTCGGTCACCCGACCGGCGCCCTTCTCGGCGACACGGCGCACCTTCTTCAGCTCCTCCATGAGGTTCGACTTCGTGTGCAACCGCCCAGCAGTGTCGGCCATCACGAGCTGGATGCCACGGGCAGCCGCACGCTCGACACCGTCGTAGATCACAGAACTCGGGTCGCCACCCTCCGCACCCCGCACGATCTCGGCGCCCGAACGCTCGGCCCAGGTCGTCAGCTGCTCGGCTGCAGCAGCGCGGAACGTGTCGCCGGCGGCGAGCAGCACCGTTCGACCGTCGCGCATCTGCTGATTGGCGAGCTTGCCGATCGTCGTGGTCTTGCCGACACCGTTCACGCCGACGAACATCCACACGTTGGGCCCATCTGCATCGGCATCGAACGCGAGCGTGCGGTCGGAGCCTCCCAGCCGCGACACCATCTCGGCTTCGAGTTCGTCGAGCAGCGCCTGTGGTTCCGTGATCTCCCTCGCCCCCACCTTCGCACGGAGCCCGTCGACGAGGTCGGTGGTCACGCCCACCCCGACGTCGGCGCGCAGCAGTGCCTCCTCCAGATCCTCGAAGCTCTCCTCCGTGATTCCCGAGCGCCCGAGTACCCCGGTCAACGCGCCGGTGAACGCGAGACGCGCCTTCGCCAGACGGTCACGCAGCGATGCCGGCTCGACCTCGACCGGTCGTTCTTCGACGAGCACCTCGGCGCCACCGACGACGTCAGGCTCGATCTCAGGTGGCGGGGTCGTCGGGCGCGCCGGCCGTGGCGGTGGCGCCTGGGTCGCCGCCGATTTGCGTCGGCTGACGACGATGACGCCGATGCCGAACGCCACCACGGCGATCGCCAGGATCAGAAACAGAATCTCGATACCCATCGACGGCGACGCTACCGGCCGAGCGACGCACGGCGGCCTCCCGGTCTACGTCACCACAAACGCAGGAAGTCGACGTGTGGCTGACGCTGAAGGTGTGGGCGGGCGAGCCGGACGTCAGGGTGAGGTGCTGGAGACGCGTTCGGTGACGACCTTGCTCGATCCACCGGGCTGCATGCTCACCCCGAGCAGGCAGTCGCCGGCCTCCATCGTGCGCTTCTGGTGCGACACCACGATGAGCTGCGCATCCTTGCGGAACTCCTGGATCAAACCCAGGAATCGGTGCAGGTTCACGTCGTCGAGGGCCGCTTCGACCTCGTCCATCACGTAGAACGGCGACGGCCGCGAACGGAACACCGCAAACAGGTAGGCCAACGCCGTCAGACTGCGCTCGCCACCGGACAACAGTGAGAGCTTCTTCACGTTCTTGCCGCTGGGCTTGGCTTCGACCTCGATGCCCGTGTTGAGCATGTCGTCGGGCGTCGTCAGCTTCAGTTTGCCGACACCGCCCGGGAAGAGCAGCCCGAACAGCTGGGTGAAGTTTTCGGCGACGTCGTGAAACGCCGAGGCGAACACATTCTGGATCTCGGTGTCGACCGCGGCAATCACACGCGACAACTCCCGGCGCGTCGAGCGCACGTCCTCCAACTGCTCCTCGAGAAAGGAGTGCCGGGTCTGGAGTTCGTTGAACTCCTCCAACGCCAGCGGGTTGATCGGCCCGAGGAGCCGGAGTTCACGTTCGAGTTCGCGGACACGCCCGGCCGGCGTCGCACCGTCGGGAAGGACCGGCAGCGGCGCCGACTCGGCAACCGACGGTTCGATGTCGAGCTCACGGCGCAGCGTCTCGATCGCCGTCTCGAGACGGAGCTTGGCCTCGGCCTCGCCGAGCTCGGCCTGGCGTGCGCGCTCGCGGGACGCGTCGAGCGCATGCTCCTTCTCGGCGCGCGCCCGGCGGTGCTGATCGAGTTCGGTCGTCAGTCCCCGAACCTCGTCGCTCTGGCGGCGGCGCTGCTCGACGAGGTCGGCGTGCACCACCTCGACGACATCACGATGACCGGTGACGAGTTCGACGAGCCGGTCGATCGCGGCGATGTCACGTTCGATCCTGACGCGCTGTCCTTCTGCGGCGAGGCGGGCATCCGCGTCGGCAGCCAGACGTCGTTCGGTCTCGTCGAGACGACGTTCGAGCAGCTGCTGACGCTCGTGTAAGCCGGCATTGTCGACTTCGAGATCCTTGCGGCGCGATGCCAACGCCGCCGCTCGCAACTCCATTTCGGCACGCAGCTCACCACGAGCCCGAGCGGCATCGGACTCGGCCTGCTCGTCGGACTCCAATGCCGGGAGCAACGCTTCGAGCTCGGCAATGCGCTGGTGGTCGCGCTCGATGTTGGCGGTGAGGTCGACGATCGAACGTTCGAGGTTCGCCAGCTCGGCGAGCACCTCACGATGCTCGCCCTGGGCCCGTGCAAGGCCCTCGGATGCCGCACTGAACCGGGCATCGTTGGCGTCGAGGCGCCGAGTCAGTTCGGCCTCGGCCGACCGGGCCGACTGGAGCGCCCGCTCTGCAGCCCCAACGGACTCGTTCGCAAGCGTCAATTCCGCCTCCGCCGCAGTGGCCTGCTCGACGGCATCGTCGAGCGCTGCTGCGGTCGCTCCACTGCCGGCAGCCCCGACGCGCCAGCCGCTGAGGCCGAACCGGTCACCACCGCCGGTCACGATGACCGCCTCGGGATGCGCCAACGCCGCATCGACTGCGTCGCCCACGTCGTCGAGCCGTACGGCACCGCCGAGGAGGCCATCGAGCAACGTGCTGACACCGGGTCGGCCGGAGCGCGCGTGCGGGCGCACCGCGTCGCCGATCCGAGGAGGTGCCGAGCTCGCGGGTCGAGCGCCGAGCGCAATCACGGCACCGCTCGTGTCGGAGCTGCGAAGCGCCGTGAGCGCACGGCGGCCCGCCGCGGGGTCGTCGACAACCACGGCGGTCAGCGATTCACCGAGTGCAGCCTCGACGGCCGGCTCCCAGCCCTCGTCGATCTCGATCAGATCGAGGAGCGTGCCGAGCACCCCGTCGACGCCGGACAGCCGCTCGGCGCCGGCGCGGGCACGAGCAGCATCGAGCGCCATCTGCAGCGCCTCGACCCGCGCCGTCCATCGGGAGACGGCGTCGGCGGCATCGTTGCGCAGCGACTGGCGTGCCTCATGAGTCGACTCAGCTTCGGCTCGTGCCGCTTCGGCCCGCTCCAGATCGGCGACCAGTGGCTCCTCGACCGAGCCGGCCGCCTCACACTCGGCGCGGAATCGCACTTCGTCGTCGGCACTCGCATCGCGCCGTTCGGCGAGCGAGTCGAACCGGTCCCGGAATCGCCGCAGGTCACCAACGGCGCGTTCGTGCGATGTACGGACGGAGCGCAGTTCACCTCGCACCTCGGCCGCTGCGCTCGCTGCCTGCGTGCCGGTGGCGTCGGCGGCGACCGCGTCGAGCACTTTCGAACGTTCACTGCGGAACGACTCCTCGTCGGCGATCAGCTGCTCGGACGCCGGTTCGATGGCGGCGAGGGCCACGACGACAGCCTCGAGTTCTTCCCGGAACCGGGCGGCGTCGGCCTCGAGATTTGCGACCACACCGGCATCGAGGAGCTGGCCCTTGTCGCGTTCGAGCGAGCGCCGGCGCTCGACAAGCAGGGCAGCCAGGCCACGGGCGCGCTCGCGAAGCTGCTCGACGCGTACCAGACGATCGCTCACGTCGCTCTCGCCCCGAGCAGACAGTTGCGCCTCGATCGCCATCACCTGCGTGTCGAGCGCGGCCAGTGCCGACTTCAGTTCGGACTCAGCCGACGCGCTGTCGAGTCGGGTCACGGCCAGCGATTCGAGCTTGGCCCGCCACGACGCGATCTCCCGTCCGGAGACGAACGTCTTCACCTCGGTCAGCTCGGTGATCAGCGACCCGTGCCGTTCGGCGGCTTGGGCTTGACGCTCCAGCGGACGCAACTGACGGCGGACCTCACGCAGCAGATCCTGCACGCGCAGGAGGTTGGCCTCGGTGGCGTCGAGGCGACGCTCGGCCTTCTCCTTGCGCTTGCGGAACTTGAGGACACCGGCAGCCTCTTCGATGATCGCCCGACGATCCTCGGGGCGCGCATTGAGGACGGCATCGATCTGGCCCTGGCTGACGATCACGTGCTGCTGGCGCCCCACGCCGGCATCGGAGAGCAGCTCCTGCACGTCGAGCAGCCGGCACGGCACGCCGTTGATGGCGTACTCGGAGTCGCCGTTGCGAAACAGCACGCGGGTGACCGTGATCTCGCTCAGCTCGACCCCGAGCGTGCCGTCGGAGTTGTCGATCGTGATGCTCACCTCGGCGCGGCCGAGTGCCGGGCGTGTCGCTGTTCCCGCGAAGATGACGTCATCCATCTTCTGGCTGCGAACGGCGCTCGGTGCCTGGGCACCGAGCACCCATGCGATGGCGTCGACGACATTCGACTTGCCCGACCCGTTGGGCCCGACCACCACGGTCACCCCCGGTTCGAGCACCATGGTGGTGCTGTCGGCGAACGACTTGAACCCTTTGAGGTTGAGACTCTTCAAGAACACAGCAGCAGCGAAACTACCCGCTCGGCCTTCTTCGACCCCGACTCCCCGATCAAAACTGGCACACGGGGCAGTAGTGGGTACCTCGGCCGCCGGTCATCGTTCGGCGGATCCAACCACGCCCACAGGTCGAACATCGCTCGCCGCCGCGGCCGTACACACGGTGGTCGTCCTGGTACGAGCCGCCCTCGCCCATCAGATCGACGTACTGGGCGTCACCGAGGGTGGATCCGCCGGCGGCAATCGCCTCGCTCAACACACCGACGATCGACGCATGGAGCACTCGGATCTGACGACGGTCGAGCGTCGACGCAGCTCGGTCGGGCCGGAGTCGGGCCCGATGAAGGATCTCGTCGGCGTAGATGTTGCCGATCCCGGCGATCACGTGCTGGTCCAGCAGCATCGGCTTGAGCGCCCGCTTCGAGGTGCCGAAGGCGGCACGCAGGATGGCCGGATCGAATGGTTCAGCGATCGGATCGACCCCCATCCGAGCCAACTCCGGCAGCTCCGTCCCGACGTTGTCGGGGTCGAACACCACCACTTCGCCGAACGTGCGGGGGTCGACGAACCATGCTTCGTGACCGTCGTCGAGATGCATCACGACGTGGGTGTGAGGCGGCCGGGGTGACCCGGCGTCCGCCAGCAACACCTGGCCACTCATGCGCAGGTGGATCATCATCGTGTCGCCGGAGTCGAGCGGGAGCAGGAGGTACTTGCCGCGCCGATCGGCAGCCTCGACGACGGCGTCGGTGAGCCCGGCGATCAGCGCTTCTCGGGACGTGCGGCGGACCGTGCGTTCCCGGCCGACGTCGACCGAGGTGACCCGTCGGCCGACCAGGTGTCGTTCGAGGCCCCGCCGAACGGTTTCGACTTCGGGGAGCTCCGGCATCAGTCGTTCAGCCCCGTCGTTCAGTCAGACGTCAGACGAACGTGGAACAAGCTTGCGTGGCAGCGGCCTGTTCGGCTGCCTTCTTCGATCGGCCATCGCCCTCGCCGACCACGTCGTCGTCGATCCGTACGGTCGCATGGAACGACTTCGCGTGGTCCGGGCCACGTGACGTCACCTCGTACACGGGAGCACCGCGACCAGCGCGGGCGCTCAGTTCCTGGAGTTGTGTCTTCTGGTCGAACTGGTCCATCGAGTCGGCGGTTTCGGGCATACGTGGCATCACCAGCCGCTCGACCATGCCGTATGCCGCCTCGGCGCCCCCGTCGAGGTACACGGCTCCGAGCACCGCCTCGAAGGCATCGGACAGGATCGACGGCTTGTCGGAGCCCCCGGCAGCGGCTTCACCGCGTCCGAGCAGAATGTGCGGCCCGAGATCGAGCTCCTCGGCGACTTCGGCCAGTGCAATCGCATTGACCACACTCTTGCGCAAGTCGGTCAGCTGGCCTTCGGCCACGTCGTAGCGGTGGTACACCATGTCGGCGATCGCCCAACCGAGGACGGCATCGCCGAGGAACTCCAGCCGCTCGTTGCTGATCGCGCCGGGGGTCTCGGCACACCACGAACGATGGGCGAGCGCACGACGCAGCAGGGATTCATCGGCGAAGTCGTGGCCGATGCGATCGGCCAGCGCTGCGAGATCCGCGTCGGATCCGGACGTCACCACGCGACGTTGCTCTACTTGACCCGATCGTGGACGTAGTCGACGGCGTCGCGCACCGTCTTGAGGTCCTCGAGGTCTTCGTCTTCGATGCGGAATCCGACGGTGCGTTCGTTGAGCGTCTCCTCGAGCGCCTCGACGAGTTCGATCAACGCCAGTGAGTCCGCGTCGAGGTCGTCGACGAAGGATTGGCCCTCACTGATCGTCGACGGGTCGATCTCGAGGATGTCGGCGAGGCGGTCGCGGACGATCTCGAAGATCTCCTCACGTTCGAATGGGGCCTGTTCGGTCTCTGCTGGCACGAACGGCGAGTCTAGTTGTGCGGCGACTCGGGCCGTGTTGGCCGCGATGGCGGCGCGGATCTCGCCGACCATGTCGTGCTCGACCATGTCGCGGGCGACACCGATGCCATTGGCGATCGCGGTCTCGCCGGACGAGCCATGCGAGATGATGCACACTCCGTCGACCCCGAGGAGCACGGCGCCGCCGTAGGTGTCGGGACTCAACGTCTGGTAGAGCGACAGGAGCGCCGGCATCAGAGCGTCGGCATGCGGCTTGTAGTGCTCCTCGGCGGCGAACGCCTCGAGAATCGCGTTCACGATCACCCTCATGCCGCCTTCGAGGCTCTTGAGGACGACATTGCCGGTGAAACCGTCGGTCACGCAGACGTCGAGATCGGCGCTCATCACATCGCGGCCCTCGACGTTGCCGACGAAGTTCAGATGCGATGCGGCGCAGAGCAATTCGTAGGTCTCCTTGCGCAACGAGTCGCCCTTGCCCGGCTCTTCACCGATCGAGAGCAATCCGACCCGCGGCGAGTCGATGCCGAAGCGATGATGGGCGTAGACCGAGCCCATGAGCGCGAACTGGACGAGCCACTCGGCCTGAACCTCGGAGTTGGCGCCGGCGTCGAGCAGCACGGTGGGCTTCGCGCCGGGGACCGGAATCGGCGTGGCGACCGCCGGACGCTTGACGCCCGAGATTCGGCCCATGCGCAGCAACGCTGCGGCCATCGTGGCTCCGGTGTTGCCGGCCGAGATCATGGCGCTGGCCTTGCCGTCACGGACGGCCTCGGCGGCGCGCACGAGCGTGGAGTCCTTCTTACGACGAACGCCCTGCGCGGGGTCGTCGTGCATGCCGATGACCTCGGACGCTTCGATCAGATCGAGCACCGAACCGTCAGGAGCGACGCGACCTTCCAGGTCGGCAGGCCCGACGAGCACGACCGGGATGCCTGAAGCGGCAGCCCGATGGGCTCCGGCGAGGATGGGACCTGGAGCGTCGTCGCCGCCCATGGCGTCGACGGCTACGGGGAGCATCGTCAGGAGATCAGCCGACGTCGACGACGACGCGGTCGCGATACCAGCCGCACGACGGGCACACGGTGTGCGGCGTCTTGGCGTTGCCGCAGCGCGGGCACAGGCTGCGCGCCGGTGCGTTGAGCTTCCAGGCGCTCGCCCGTCGGCTCCGGGTCTTCGACTTCGATGTCTTCTTCTTCGGAACGGCCATCGTTCGCTTTCCTCGTTGGGACGATTGGTCGATGATCGACCGGTTCGTTGGTGGTTTGCTCCCCGCTGCCGGGGTCACCCGTGCCGCTAGGGCTGCATCACGTTATCGGGCGGCGGGACCAATGACCCACGAGGGTCGCCGACCATCCTCGGCGGGGGCCAGGCGATGAGCGACGGGCCCGACTACGGGCTCCTCGCTCATCGCTCAATCGTCGTCGGCGACGAATCCCTCGAGCGCGGCCCATCGATCGTCGGTCACGAGCGTGTCGCAGCCGCACGAGTCGGTGTTGCGGTCGATCCCGCAGACGGGGCACAGCCCGGCGCAATCGTCGCGACACTGCCGTTCACGGTCGAGTTCCAGCAGGACGGTCTCGCGAACGAGCGGCACGAGGTCGAGCTGACCGTCTTCGATCAGGTAGGCCTCAGGATCGATCGGATCGATCTGGTACAGCTCGTCGACCGACCCGACAGCACTGCCTGCCACGTCGACGAGACACCGCCGACACACCGTGGACCATGGAGCGTCGACCGTACCGGTGACCTTGATCCCGTCGTTCATCGCCCGGAGCGCCAGGGCCACATGGATCTCGCCGTCGAGATGCTCGTGGGCGGCATCGAGCGGTTCGGCGTCGATGACGACGTCGACGTCACGCGTCGCACCCGGTTGGCGGAGCAGTTCGACGGCGTTGATGCGCAACGGGCGCAATTGATCGGCCATGTCCGGGGGATTCCCGATCAGTGGTCCTGGTCGAAGAAGCCCTTGGTGGGGTCCTCCTCTTCGACGCCATGCATCGATGTGTCGTCGACGGCAGCACCGATCGACAGACGCTGACGGCCGGCGCCGACCGTCTTCTGGAGCTTGTCGAGCAGGATCTCGAACGAGCCGAGCCGCTGGTCGAGGAAGTCCTCTGTCTCGTGCTTCAGCCGGCGCGAGTCGGCCTCGGCCGCCTCCTGCACCTGGCGAGCACGCTGCTCGGCGGCCCGGACGACCTCGGTTCGCTGCACCATACGCTCGGCGCGGACGCGAGCTGCGTCGAGCAACTCGTCGGCCTCACGGCGGGTCTTGGCAACGAACTCCTGGCGCTCCTTGAGCATCCACCGGGCCTGACGCAGCTCCTCGGGAAGTCGGTGCAACGACTCTTCGAGCAGTTCGATGATCTCGTCCCGATCGATTCGTGGCGATGACGACAGCGGCATCGTCGGAGCGGTCGCGACGATGTCGATCGCACGACGCAGCAGGGTTTCGGCGTCGCCGACGTACCCACCCGGCACGCCCGGATCGGGATACTCGTCGTCGATGTCGTCGTAGTCGTCGTACTGATCGCCGTTGCGGTCGTCGTGGCTCATGGTTCGCTCAGTTCTGGTCGCCGTCGAAGGTGCGGCGGAGTGCATCGGCGATGGGCGCCGGGACGAGATGGTCGATGGCTCCACCGTACTTCGCGATCTCGCGCACGAAACGGCTGCTGATGTACCCGAATTCGGGGCGGCAGGGAAGGTACACCGTGCGGATGCCCGTCACTGCATAGTTGTTGTGGGCCATCTGCTGCTCGATCTCGAAGTCGCCGGGGGTCCGCAATCCCTTGACGATGAAGTCGACGTCGGCGCGTGATGCGGCTTGCACCGCGAGACCGGTCTGGGGCACGACGGTGACGCCATCGAGATGCGCGAGCGCCGCACGGGCGAGTTCGACCCGCTCGTCGACCGGGAACAGACCGGACGGCTTGGCCAGATTGTGCATCACGGCCACTACGACGGATCCGAACAGCTCGTACGCCTGCTCGATGATGTCGACGTGGCCGAGATGGATCGGATCGAAGCTGCCGGGGTACAGCACCCGCAGTTGCGTCGGTCCGGTCGTCATTGGGATCCAGACCCTACATCCACGGTCACGCGCCGTTCGAGGAAGGTGACCCGGGTGCGGCCATACCGCTTCTCCCGGGTCGCCTCCCAGCCGTCGAACGGCCCGATCGTGGAACCAGATTCGGCCACGACCAGGTCGGCGCGCACACGCCCGAGCAACTGGGCCCAGTCGTCGAAGTCGTAGGGCGGATCGGCGAACACGATGTCGGCGTCGATCGTGGCGGCCGCGCTGACGGCATCGGCCGCCACGACCTTGGACCGGTCTCGCAGATCGAGCGCGTCGAGGTTGTCGTCGAGTGCCCGTAGGGCGTTGCGGTCCCGTTCCACGAAGACGCACCGTTCCGCGCCCCGCGACAGCGCCTCGATCCCGATGGCGCCACTGCCGGCGAACAGGTCGGCCACCAGTGCACCGTCGAGCACACCGGCGCTGCCGAGCGAGTTGAAGACGGCCTCCCGGACCCGGTCGGTCGTGGGGCGCGTCGACGTGCCGGCGGGCGTGACCAATCGACGTCCACCCAATTCACCCGCCACGACTCGCATGCCACAACGATACGAGCAGATGCACGACCCCACCTTCGAGCAGGCAAGACTGGTCGCGTGCTCACTCCGAGGCCACAGATCATCTGCATCGACTGCGGTGGCCGCTGCTTCCTGCTGACCCACCCCCGCGAGGACGGCACCTGGGAGCCCGGCGACGTCATCGCCTATCGCTGCGAGGACTGCCTCGACCGATGGGATCTCGTGATGTCCGACGAGGACGACGAAGAAGTGGCTCGCGGCGACTGATCAGCTCTTGGCGAGGAACTGCTCGTCGGATTCGCTGAACAGCAGATCGAGTTCGTCGGTCAGCCCCGGATGGCCGGTCAGGCCCGGATCGGCGTCGACGATCTCGAACGCGACCGCACGGGCCAGCTCCACCAGGTTGCGATCACGGCGCAGCGATGCAAGCTTCAGATCGCTGCGCCCCTTCTGCGACGTCGACATCAGCGTGCCCTCGCCGCGTAGGTCGAGGTCGATCTCGGCGAGTTCGAATCCGTCGGTCGTGGCCACGAGCGCCTCCACCCGGGGGTTCCCCGCGCCGATCTCGCCATCGCCCGGCTGCTGGGTGACCAACCAGCACGTGGAGGCGTGCGATCCCCGACCCACCCGACCGCGCAGCTGATGCAGCTGGGCGATGCCGAAACGGTCGGCGTCGAGAATCGCCATCACCGTGGCGTTCGCAACGTCGACGCCCACCTCGATCACGGTGGTCGCCACCAGCACGTCCAACTCCCCCGCCCGGAAGGCATTCATCGTCACTTCCTTCTCTGCCGACGACAAACGCCCGTGCAACAGACCGAGCCGCAGACCGGCCAGCTCGTCGGCTGCAAGTCGCTCGAAGGTCTCTTCGGCCGACGCCACCTCCAGCTTCTCGCTCTCGCCGATCAGCGGACACACGACGTAGGCCTGGCGACCGTCGGCGATCTGCGATCGGATGTCGGCCCACACCTCAGCTTCGAGGAGCGGGCCTTCGGCCCACTTCGTGACGATCGGCGTGCGTCCGGGCGGCAGCTCGTCGAGGACGCTGACATCGAGGTCGCCGTACACGGTCATCGCCGCGGTCCGCGGGATCGGGGTCGCGGTCATCACCAGCATGTCCGGCACGACCCCGCCGACGGTCTTGGCACGCAGAGCAGCCCGTTGCTCGACGCCGAACCGGTGCTGTTCGTCGACGACCACCGCACCGAGGCTGGCGAAGTCGACGGCATCCTGGATCAGCGCATGCGTTCCGATGACGATGTCGACCGTGCCGTCGGCCAAGCCGGCCAGAACATCCTTGCGATCGGACCCAGTCACCCGATTCGTCAGCAACTCGACACGCAACGGTCGATCACCGAACAGATTGCCGGGGTCGGCAACACTCACACCGCCGAGCAACGCCCGCACGCCCGTGGCGTGCTGGTCGGCCAGTACCTCGGTCGGCGCCATCAGTGCTGCCTGGTGCCCACCCTGCACCGCGGCGAGCATGGTGGCCACGGCGACCACGGTCTTGCCGGAGCCCACATCGCCCTGCAGCAGCCGGTGCATCGGGTGCGGCGCGGCGAGGTCGGCCTCGATCTCGCCGATCGCTCGCTGCTGGGCGCCCGTGAGCCCGTACGGCAGGGCGTCGTAGAAGCGATGCACGAGATCTCCATCGACGTCGTGTTGGAGTCCGCGCTGTTCGCGCTCCATGGCCCGCTTGCGCAGCACCAGGACCAGCTGCACCCGAAGGAGCTCGTCGAACGCAAGACGCCGTCGCGCCTGCTCCTTGTCCTTGATGCTCTCGGGCAGGTGGATGTTGGCAAACGCATCGAAGCGCGTCAACAGGCCGAGCCGCCGGCGGATGTCGTCGGGCAACGTGTCGTCGATTCCACGCTCGCGACATCGGCGCAACGCCTCCTCGACCCACCCGGCGACCTCCCAGGTGTTGATCTGCGCCTTCTCGCTCTGCGGGTAGATCGGCACGATGCGGCCGGTTCGATCACCGATGAGGTCGACCACAGGGTTCGACATCTGCAGCCCGCCGCGGTACACGTCGGCCTTGCCGAAGAGCGCGATCTGGAGCCCCTCACGCAACTGGCGCTCACGCCACGGCTGGTTGAAGAACACCACTTCCATCCGCCCCGAGCCGTCGCCCACATTGGCAGTCACCATCGTGCGGCGATTGCGCATGGTGCGCTTGGTGACCGAGCGAACCGTGGCGAGCACCAGCGCCTCGTCGCCGGGAACGAGATCGGCGATGCGCGCTTCGTTCGATCGATCGACCCAACGCCGGGGGTAGAAGGTGAGCAGGTCGAGGAGGTTGTCGACGTCGATGCCTGCCAGCGACGCGCGCTTCTTGTCGCCAACGCCCTTCAGCCGGCCGACATCGATCCCGGCGAGGTCGCGCAGCGAGAGTGACGTCATTCGACTCCGAAGAGGTACGGATAGAGGGGCTGCCCACCCCGGTGCACCTCGACCGCAACGTCGCCGCGATGGTCTCGCAGCCACGCCCGGATGGCATCGGTGGTGGAGATCGATCGCATCGACTTCCCGTGATGATGGTCACGAGTTCGGCATCGTCTCCGACGATCCGGTCGAGCAGCGCCATCGATGCCGCGTCGACGGTTGACGCCACCGAGGCGATGCCGTCACCGCGAACCAGCCCGATCCAGTCGCCCTCGGCCACCGCCCCGACCGTGCTGTTGCTGTTGCGTACTGCCTGGGTGACCTCGCCGGTGACGACGGACTCGGCGGCCTCGGCCATCTCACCTGCAGTGTCGGAGGCGTCGGCCGACGGGTCGTACACGACGAGTGCGGCGAGGGCCTCGGGCATCGAGCGCGTCGGCACGACCACCACGGTCTTGTCGGTCAGCGCCCCGACCTGTTCGGCAACCGGGATGATGTTCTTGTTGTTCGGCAGGATCACGACCTGGTCGGCATTGACCCGCTGCACCGACTCGAGGAGTTCCGCCGTCGACGGATTCATCGTCTGGCCGCCGGTGACGACGCCCTGCACACCGAGTTGGGCGAACAACTCGACGAGACCATCGCCCGAGCAGATCGCGACCACCGCGGTCGTCACCACCGGCAAATCGATGGCAACCGGCGCATCGTGCGCCGTCGCCGCGAGTTCGGCCTCCCGCTTCGCGTGTTCCTCGTCGACCTCTTCGAACAGATCGGACACACGGATGGCCTTCGGTCGCCCGCCGAGGTCGAGCGCAACCTCGATCGCGGCGCCGATCTCGTTGGTGTGGACATGGCAGTTCCACAGACCGTCGCCGCCGACGACCACGATCGAATCGCCGATCGCTCCCCATCCCGACTTGAAGTCGCGGATTCGTTCGTCGGCCAGGTCGAGGAAGTACATGACCTCGTACCGCTGCTCGCTCACGTCGAGTTCGCCGGGCGCCGCAGCGTGACGATGCGCCACGATGTCGAACGCCGCGCCGACCGCACCCATGGTCCCGTCGTCGGGCTCTGCGACCGGGAGCGGTTCACCGTCGACGACGTGGAGCACCGAGTCGAGCAGCAGCAGGAAGCCCGCTCCCCCGGCGTCGACGACCCCCGCATCTTTCAGCACCTGGAGTTGCTCCGGCGTGTTGTCGAGCGCTGTCTTGCCGCCGGCGCGTGCCGCACGCACGACCTCGGCGAGCGACCCGCCCGCATCGGCAGCAACCTTGGCTGCCTCGGCGCTCTCTCGGCACACGGTGAGGATCGTGCCCTCGATCGGCTTGAGCACCGCTTCGTAGGCACCTGCAGCCGCTGCCTGCAGCGCTTCGGCGAACTTCGCGCCCTGCACGTCGGCCTGTTGCCTGAGCGTGCCGGCGAAACCCCTCATGATCTGGCTGAGGATCACCCCGCTGTTGCCACGCGCCCCCATGAGCGAGCCGTAGCTGATGGCATCGCAGGTTGCGTCGTGGTCGTCGTCGGCAGCGGCATCCATCTCGGCGACCACGGCATCGAGCGTGCGGGCCATGTTCGTGCCGGTGTCGCCGTCGGGCACGGGGTACACATTGAGCCGATTGAGGCCGTGGGCGTGCTCGCGGACGGTGTCGCGAAAGGTTCTGACCGATTCGCGAAGGGCTGCGGTGTTCAACCGTTCCAGGGTGGGCACGACCGGGGAGCTTATGAGGCATCCGGTCGCACCGATGCCCCGTCGACCGTTCGACGACCGGTTGACGACCGACTTGACGACCGACTTGTTCGGTCGGCGTGGCGCTGACGGCGCGCCTTGGTAGCATTTCATGGCTGTCCCGACAGGCGGAAACGTCGAGGGACGACAAACGAGTCGTCTGACGACCCGTCCAACGTGATCGAGCCGGGGTTCCCGGCGGCCCGCAGGAGAATCCAATGGCATCGAAATGTGAAGTGTGTGGCAAGGGCCCGTCGTGGGGCATGTCGGTGTCTCACTCGCATCGCCGCACCAAGCGTCGCTGGAACCCGAACATCCAGCGGGTCCGCGCGCAGGTCAACGGCGCAGCGAAGCGCGTCAACGTCTGCACGGGCTGCATCAAGTCCGGCAAGATCGTCAAGGCCGGCTGAGCCGACACCGACATGCAGGGCGTCATCAAGGCCTACGACCCCGCAACGGGTGACGGACTCGTGATGTCCGACACCGATCTGAACGACTACGAACTCGCCGCAAACGCGCTGGAGGGTTCAATTTTCCGCATGCTGCGCCAAGGCCAGCGTGTGGTGTTCGAACTCGACGATGTCGGCCAGGCCACGCGCCTGCGCCTCGGCTCCGAGGTCGACATGAAGACTCCCGGCGGCTGAGCGCGCCCCGCCTCATCGTCGCGCTCGATTCGTGACATTCGGCCCCCCGCTGTGTTTCGTCGAACGCACGGTTGCGCCCTACGCTGGTGAGCAGTGATCGACATGCTCGCCTCCGATGCGCGCATGAGTGCACAGCCCCCCACTGAACGCAACACCACGAACTCGACGAGGAGTCACGAGATGAGCGGAACCACGACCAACCAGCGCCTCAACGACTGGGTGTCCGAATGGGCGGCGGTGATGCAGCCCGCCGACATCTACTGGTGCGACGGATCCGCCGACGAGTACGAGGTGCCTGTGCCAGCAACTGGTCGACTCCGGCACCTTCACCAAGCTCGACGAGGCGAAGCGCCCGAACAGCTACTGGGCACACTCCGATCCGGGCGATGTGGCCCGAGTCGAGGACCGCACCTACATCTGTGCGGCGAACGAGGACGACGCCGGCCCGAACAACAATTGGCGCGATCCGGCCGAGATGCGCGCGGAGATGAAGCAGCTGTACACGGGTTCGATGAAGGGCCGCACCATGTACGTCGTGCCGTTCTCGATGGGTCCGCTCGGCTCGCCGATCGCCCACATCGGCGTCCAGCTCACCGACTCGGCGTATGTCGCAGCCAACATGAGAATCATGACCCGGATGGGTCAGGGCGCGCTCGATGCCCTCGGCAACAGCGACTGGGTGCCGTGCCTGCATTCCGTCGGGGCACCGCTCGCCGACGGCGCGACGGACGTTCCGTGGCCATGCGACGCCGAGAACAAGTACATCGTGCACTTCCCGGAGACCCGCGAGATCTGGTCGTACGGATCCGGCTACGGCGGCAACGCCCTGCTCGGCAAGAAGTGCTTCGCGCTGCGCATCGCCTCGGTGATGGCCCGCGACAACGGCTGGCTCGCCGAGCACATGCTCATCCTGAAGCTCACGAACCCCGAGGGCGAGTCGAAGTACATCGCCGGCGCCTTCCCGTCGGCGTGCGGCAAGACCAACCTCGCCATGCTCGTTCCGACGATTCCCGGTTGGAAGGCCGAGACCATCGGCGACGACATCTGCTGGATGAAGTTCGGCGACGACGGCCGGCTCTACGCGATCAATCCGGAAGCCGGCTTCTTCGGTGTTGCACCGGGTACCGGCTGGGACACCAACTACAACGCCATGGAGACCCTCTGGGGCAACTGCGTCTACACCAACACGGCGCTCACCGACGACGGTGACGTGTGGTGGGAGGGCATGACCGACACTGCCCCGGCTCGTGCGACCGACTGGAAGGGCAATGCCTGGAATCCGGAGATGGAAACACCGGCCGCCCACCCCAACGCTCGTTTCACGGCTCCGGCCGTCCAGTGCCCGTCGATCGCCCCCGAATGGGAGAGTCCGACCGGGGTGCCGATCTCGGCGATCCTGTTCGGCGGCCGCCGCCGCACGACTGTTCCCCTCGTCACCGAGGCCAACAACTGGGAGCACGGCGTCTTCCTCGGCTCGATCATGGCCTCGGAGACCACTGCTGCAGCGCAGGGTGCTGTCGGCGCAGCTGCGCTTCGACCCCATGGCGATGTTGCCGTTCTGCGGCTACAACTTCGCCGACTACTTCGCCCACTGGTTGAGCATGGAGAAGGCCACCGATCCGGCGAACCTCCCCAAGATCTTCTTCGTCAACTGGTTCCGTCGCGACGACGACGGCCGCTTCCTGTGGCCGGGCTTCGGCGAGAACAGCCGCGTGCTCAAGTGGGTGTTCGAGCGGGTGAACGGTGCCACCGATGCGGTCGACACACCGATCGGCAAGCTCCCGACCAAGTCTGCCCTCGACACCGACGGCCTCGAGATCGACGACGCCGACCTCGACACGCTGCTCGCGGTCGATGTCGACGGCTGGCAGGCCGCCATCCCGCAGATCCGCGAGCACTACGCCGCGCTTCGGTGACCGTCTCCCGGCGGCACTGCACGTCGAGGTCGACACCCTCGAGGCGAACCTCGCCGACGCCTGACCGTTCTCGTGAACTCGTTGCGGAATTATTGCGCAACGAGTTCACGAGATCAGCGATGGTGTTCTAACGATGGACGCGGAACGGCCGGGGCTCGAGGCCCCGGCCGTTGCAGGCGTTCAGATTCGATGGGTCGGCGTCAGGCGTCGGCGGTGATGACGCTGACCGACTTGCGGCCCTTCATCTGGCCGAACTCGACCGTGCCGTCGACGAGGCTGAACAACGTGTCGTCCTTGCCCTTGCCGACGTTCTTGCCGGGGTGGAACTTGGTGCCGCGCTGACGCACGATGATCGTGCCGGCGGTGATCGAGCTGCCGCCGAACGCCTTCACGCCGAGGCGCTGGGCATTGGAATCGCGACCGTTGCGGGTTGAACCGCCACCTTTTGTCTTTGACATGAGTGCTCTACTCCGTTCGAATCAGTGTGTCGGCGGTCAGACCGTGATCGAGGTGATCTCGACGAGGTGATACTTCTGACGATGGCCGTAGCGACGATGGTTGTTGGTGCGGCGTTTGAAGGTGTAGCCGTTGATCTTCGGGCCCTTGACCTGGCCGATGATCTTGCCGGTGACCGATGCGCCCTTGAGCTCATCTGGCGTCGCGAGAACGGTTGCTCCATCGACCACCATGACGGGGGTCAGCGACACGTCGCTGCCCTCATCGGCGTCGAGCAGTTCAACTCGTACCTGCTGGCCTTCGGCCACCTTTTCCTGCTTGCCGCCTGAGGCGATGACTGCGTACATAGCGTTGTCCGATGCTAGCGGCCAAACTCGCCGGCTCAACCCGCGACGGCCTCTGATTCCCTCGCGGCACCGGCAAAGATGCCCTTGGCCATCAACGAACTCTCCGCAGCCCGCCGAGTCCGGTAGATCAGGGCTCGAGAGGCGTGCACGCCGGCATCCGCCGGTGCGGCCCATCCGGCGAGGTCGGCGAGGTGGCACGCGAGACGGAGTTCACCGATCTCGGCGAGGTGCATCGCCCGTTCGATGAGCGCGGTCACTCCGCCCGCCAGTTCGGCCAGTTCGGTCGCCAACGCGGAATCAGGGGCCGGCTTCAGGCGACTCGGCGCTCCGTCCCACCAGCCACCGAACTGGCGCCAGATGTTGCGGACGACGAACTCGGGCTCGTCGTAGAGCGGCCGGAGGTAGGGCTTGGCGAGGACGTCGTCGGGCACATGCACGCTGTGGACGATCGTGTCGAGCACCTCACCCGCGTTCATCATGTCGACGACCTCGGCGACGAGACGTTCGAGTGCCGCAGCAATGTCGGTGAGCACCAACGCGATGCGGTCGCGGCCCTCGATCGGCAGGCCGTGAGCAGGCAGGAGCAGTTCCGGGCCACGCTCGGCCATCGCTCGAAGGGCGGCGGCCCATTCGATCGGATAGCGCTGGACCTTCTGCGGATTGCCGGCGTTCGGGAAGTTCCAGATGACGAAGTCGCCGGTGAAGAGCCACCTGCGCTCGGGGACCCAGCCCCACAGGTGGTCGTCGGTCTCACCGCGGGCGTGGTGGAGCTCGATCGTGTGGTCCCCGACGGTCACCGCGTCGTGATCGTCGACGACATGATCCGGGCGCAGCGTCGTTGACGGAATGAACTCGGGCGTCGCGCCCATTCCGAAATCTCCACGTACACCACCGAACTGGCGGGCGTTGATGCGCACGTTCCAGTCGTTCGTGTAGGCGTAGCGGTCGAAGCGTTCGTCGACGTTGCGATGGCCGACCACGGTCATGCGATCGAACGCCGCGGCGAAGTCAGGGCTCCCGCCGACGTGGTCGGCATGGCCGTGGGTGTACACGAGGTGGGTGACGGGCGTCGTGGTCCAGCCCTGGATGGCCGCAACGACGTCGGCACCCGTTCGAGCGTGCGAGGCGTCGAACGCGACGAGCCCCTCACCGGCGTCGAGCACGATGCTGTGGCTGAAGCTCTCGACGATCGCCAACCCGTCGGCCAACTCCGACAGCTCGTTGGTGACCCGGTTGACCGGTTCGTCGACCACACCCGAATCGATGACCCGGGAGGACAGTGCCAGGAGATCAGCCATCCCCAGACCCTAGGCGGAAGGTCAGATGGCGCACGTGTCGTCGGTGAGGCCGTCGGCGGCTCGGAATTCGACGGCGAGCGACCTTCGACAGACGACCCTTCGTGACCACTCGCATCGACTCGGCCATGCCGATCAGCGTGGGAGAAATCAGGATCTGGAACCGGTCGTGACGCAGCCTGCGGTACGGCGCCAGATTCTTGCCCTTGACGTTGGTGTCGACCGACACCTCGGCGACCTTGCCTCAACCGGTGGGACGGATGAAGTCGATCGACATCGTGCCACCCTTGCGTTCCAGCAACGCCCTGGCCTCGTCGGTGATCTCGATCTGCATGCGCCCAGGCTAACGAGACGCGGGGTCTGCTCGGGGTCCAGGGGTGGTTGCACCCACCCGCGTCTCACTCAAGGAGGGAGTAGTCGACGAGGACGCCGCGGCCTTCGCAGTCGGGGCAGATCTCGGAGTACTCGGTGAGCAGGCCTTCACCGATGCGCTTGCGGGTCATCTCGACGAGACCCAGTTCGGTGATGTCGAACACCTGCGAGCGAGTCTTGTCGCGTGCCAGCGCGTCGCGGAAGGCTTCGACGACCTTGGCCCGGTTGCCCTTGATCTCCATGTCGATGAAGTCGATCACGATGATGCCGCCGATGTCGCGCAACCGCAGCTGTTTGGCGATCTCGACGGCGGCCTCCATGTTGTTCACGAAAACGGTGTCTTCGAGATTCGACTTGCCCACGTTCTTGCCGGTGTTCACGTCGATCACCGTCAAGGCCTCGGTGTGCTCGATGATGAGCGACCCACCGGACGGCAACCACACCTTGCGATCGAGCGCCTTGTGGACCTGCTCGTGGATGTGGTGTCGCTCGAACACGGACAACCCCTCGGCCGCCGCGTCGTAGTACTCGATCCGGTCGGCCAACTCGGGATTGAATGCTGCGACGTAGCGCTGGACCTCACGATGCAGACGTTCGTCGTCGATCACCACACCGCGGTAATCCGCGTTGAACTCCTCACGGATCACCCGCACCGCCAGTTCAGGTTCGCGGTACAGCAGCGTCGGACGCTGCGCCTTGGCCGCCTTCTCGGCGATCTCGTCCCACTGTTGCAGGAGGATCGTCATGTCGGCCACGAGTTCCTGCTCGGTGGCGGTCTCGGCGGCTGTGCGCACGATGATGCCGTGCTCGTCGGGCTTCACCCGGTCGAGGATGCCCCTCAGACGCTTGCGAACGTCGTCGGGGAGGCGCTTGGAGATCCCGTACGTCTTCGAATTCGGGATGAGCACCACGAACCGGCCGGGCAGCGACACCTCCTGGGTGAGGCGCGCTCCCTTGTGGGCGATCGGATTCTTCGTCACCTGGCAGATGATCAACTGCTTGTTCTTCAGGATGTCTTCGATACGCGGGTTCTTGCCGCGCTCGTCGATGTCCTCGGCGTCGTACTGCACGTCACCGCGGTAGAGCACGGCGTTCTTCGGCGTTGCGATGTCGACGAACGCCGCTTCCATTCCCGGCAGGACGTTCTGGATGCGGCCCACGTAGATGTTGCCGTGGATCTGGCTGACGTCGTCGGCCGGACGACTCACGTAGTGCTCGATCAGGTTGCGGCCCTCGAGGACACCCACCTGCGCCATCCCCGGGCGCACCTGCACCGCCATGAAGTACCTGCCGATCGGCTTGCCATTGCGTTCGCGCCCACGACGCTGTTCGAGCATCGCATCATCGAGTTGCCCGTCATCGGCGCGCGCCCTTGCCACGCCCGCGCGCACGGCGGCCCTTCTTCGAGCCTGTCTCGGACCCGCCCTGTTCGCTGCGAGCCGACGGCGTCTCGCCTGTCGACGCGCGGCCATCACCGGTCGACGCGGCAGATCCGCCTCCACCACCACGGCGACGACGACGCTTGTCGCCGCCAGGCTTGTCGCCGCCGTCTCTGGCGGCAGTGCCGGATGCGCGAGCGGGGCCTGGCGGCGGTGACGTCGGGATCGGCATCGTGTCACCGATCCGGGGCTTGCGAACCAGCGCCTTCTCGGCAGCTTCAGGTGACGCCCGGCCTTCGCTCATCGGCTCCGGAAGCTCGACGTCGTTGCGGTCGTCGTCGTCCGCAGACTGATCATCTGAGGGGGCATCGTCGTCGTCCTGTGTCTCAGCGCCCTGAGCTGTTCCCCGACGGCGCTGCCCACCGCGCGAACCCCGTCGTCGAGGTGCGGCGCTCGACGCGGGCCCGCCAGATGTCGAACCTTCGTCGTGCGACTGATCGTCGGATGCAGGCTGGCCCTGGTCAGCACCGACCGTCGGCGACGCACTGGGCGAGGCCTCGACGGCGGATGGCGCAGACCCGTCAGTGGGTGTGTTGGCCGCCACCTCGGCGGGAATGTCGGTTTCGGAGTGGTCCATGTTGGAGGGTGTCCCTTCTCAGGAGAGCAGCACAGGTGGTGCTCTCCGCAACCGGAACCGTCCGCGCCGTGCGGTGGGTTCCGAGTGCTCGTGACGTGCGGATCCGCCGGTCGGCGGTCCCGGGAAGATGCGCCGCCCCAGGGCGAGCGTTTCGACTTGTACGTGAACCGACCCGACTGTGCTGCTCGCGCAACCGCTCATGGGTGATGAGTCCGTCGAAGTTGGTCACTGGGTTGGCAATTCTACGTGCTGCGACGCCGAGTCGAGGGATGACCATCGAATTCTCGACTGCGTCGGACATCAACGCATTCGGCGCATGTGGACCGACTGCACCAATCCGAACATCGCGAAATAGACGATCAACCCCGAGCCTCCGTACGAGATGAACGGCAACGGCAGTCCGGTCACGGGCATGATCTTGAGTGTCATTGCGATGTTCTGGAAGGTCTGCCACAGCACCATCGTGAACACGCCTGCACACAGGTAGGTGCCCAACAGGTCGCGCGACAGGTGGGCAATGCGCCAGATCCGCACGAGTGCGACCCCGATGAGGCCGAGCACGACGGCCGATCCGATCAGCCCGAACTGCTCGCCGATCGCCGCGAACGGGAAGTCGGCCCACATGACGGGAATGTCGCGACCGTTCGTCAACGGTCCCTGCAGCCACCCCTTGCCCCACACGCCGCCGGTCCCGATCGCCCGCATTGCATTCTCGGCCTGGTAGAGGTCGTCCTGGTTGGCGGCCGCAGGGTTGACGAGCGCACGGATCCGGGCGGCCTGATAGCTGTTCACCAACCGGCCGACGAACGCTGCGAGCACCGTCGTCACCGACAGCAGCGTGATCAGGAGGATGTAGCGGGCCTTGGCGCCGGCCACGAGGAGGACCCCCATCGCCATCGACACGAGCACCGACGCCGACCCGAGGTCGGGCTGGATGATGACGAGAACCGCCGGCGCACCCACGATCATCAGGCCGCCGAGGAATCGGGGATACGACACCTCGTCACTTCGTTCCTCGGCCAGATACGTCGCGAGCATGAGCAGCGTGGTGAACTTCGCCATCTCTGCCGGCTGGAAGTTGAACGGCCCGAGGTCGAACGAGATGCGATCCTCACCCGATGCGATCCCGACGAGGAACAGCAGCGACAGGATCACGAGGGTGAGCCCGTAGAGGAACCGCGCACGATCCTTCCACCACTCGTAGTCGACCGACATCACGAGGAACATGACGACGGTGGCCCCGATAGCGAAGACCACCTGACGAGTTGCGAACGCGTACGGGTCGTCGTCGATGCGAGTCCGTGACGCCGAGAAGACGACGAAGCATCCCATCACGGTCAAGATCGCCTGCACCGACAGCAGCACCCAGTCGACATTGCGGCTCGGTGCCGCCGGGCTGGCACCGATGTTGCCGAGACCGGAGTCGGGCTTTCGTGAGAGGAATGAAGCGGCCACAGCTATTCGTTCGGACGGACGCCGCCATCGAACCGGCCGTTGAAGCACGTCGTATCGGTCAACGTGGCGGGCTGCGCCGGCACATTGGAGCTGGTGTCGAGCTGTTCCGACAACACGACCGGATCGGACTGTTCGAGGCCCGACATCTGCAGGAACATGCACTTCACGACCGGAGCAGCTGCCTGGGACCCGTAGCCGGCCTTCTCGAGATATGCCGACACGGTGTACGGCCGCGACGGGTCGCGGCTGTAGGCGGCGAAGGCCGACGAGTCGTTCCAGGGGTAGTTGCCGGCGCCCTGTGCCGTGCCTGTCTTTCCGGCGAGCGGGATCGCGCTGTCGGGGTAGTAGTAGAAGAGCTTCTCGCCGGTGGTCGAGTGGTAGAAGTCGCTCGTCGTCCCCGGCCCCGTGATCACCCGATGCAGGCCATTGTCGATCTCCTGCCACGCCTCTTCGGACATCGCGATCTGACGCATCACTTCGCCCGACACGTTGGCCGGCTGCAGCCAGCTTCGCCTCCGACAGGTCGGCGTAGCCCTGCGTCGCTGAATCCGGCACGCCCGGCTGCCAGACGGCCTTGATGATCTCGGGCCTCATGAGGAAACCCTTGTTGGCGATCGCGGAGTATCCCATGGCGAGCTGCAACGGTGACGCCGACAGCAGACCCTGGCCGATGGCGAGCTGGACGTTGTCGCCGGTGAAGTAGTTCGAGCCCTCGGCCTCGCTGATGACGCCTCGTTCGGCGTAGTCGGCCTTGAGCGCGGCGTCGGGGACGGTGCCGTCGAAGGCGTAGGGCAGTTCGATGCCGGGGTCGGAACCGAACCCGAACTTGCGGACCTCCTCCTGCAGCACCGGCTGGTAGTCGTTGGTCGTCATGATCAGTTCACCGATGCGGTAGAAGAACGTGTCGGACGAGACGGCGAGCGCCGTTTCGACGTCGACGGAGCCGTACACGCACGGACGTCCTGTGCCGCTGCAGGTGGCGTTTCGGTACACACATCTGACGAGGCCCGAGTTGCACCTGTCCTCTTCGACCGACTCCATCCGGTACGAGCCCTCGTCGCGGTAGTAGTCGTTCACGCTCAGCAACCCGGTGTCGAGCGCGGCGAAGGCCGTGAACGGCTTGAACGTCGACCCGAGGTTGTAACGGCCCTGGATGGCCCGGTTCACGAGGATCGACTCGTCAGGATCGATCGGGTCACCATTTGCGTCGACCGACGGGAAGACCTGTTCGAACTTGCCGTCGCCGAGGTCGGCCTCGAACCAGCGATTGTCGAAGGTGGGATAGCTCGCGAGCGCGATGATCTGCCCGTTCTGGTAGTTCTCGACGACCACCGAACCGGCGGGAGCCTTGTAGGGCACCTCCTCCGGATACTCCGGGAACACGCGCTCCTCGAAGTTCGTCTCGGGGTCCAACGGGTTCTTGGCTGTCACCTGCTGACGGAGCGCGAGCTGCGTCTGGAGCGCCTGTTCGGCGAACTGCTGCTGATCGAGATCGATCGTGAGTTGGACGTCGTTGCCGTTGAGCGGCGGAACTCGTTCGACCTCGCGCACGATGCGGTTGGCATTGTCGACCTCGTAGGTGACCGAACCCCACGTGCCGTGCAACTCGTCCTCCATGCTCAGCTCGATGCCGAACTGACCGACGCGTTCGTTGAGGAAGTAGCCGAGACCCTGGTAGTACTCCTTCGATTCAGCGGTGATACGGCCCATGTACCCCACCACGTGACTGGCGAGAGGGGCGAAGGGATACACCCGGCGCGACTGTTCGAGTATCGACACCCCGGGAAGATCCTCGATTCGCTCCTGGATGGCGATCGCCGTCGGTTCCTTGACGTCCTCGGCGACGGGCATCGGCAGGAACGGGCTGTAGATCCCGCTCTCGTAGCGGGCTTCCATCTCCTCGATCGGCACATCGACCCATCCGGAGAGACGGCGGAAGATCTCGGTGCGGTACGTCTTGCTCCGGATGATCTCCCAGTCGACACCAACGGTGAGCACACGATCGTTGTCGGCGAGAATCCGTCCTTCGGCGTCGAAGATGCGGCCGCGTTCGGGCAGGAGCGGGACGGTGCGCAGTTTTGTCTGATTGACCTCGGCCTGCAGGCTCTCCTGCTCGACGGTCTGGAGGAACCACAACCGCGCCCCGACCAGCCCGAACAGGAGCATGCCCACGAGCGCCAGCACACCGAGGCGGGCGGCGCGCTTGTCAGCAGCCATTGCGCGCCTGCGCGTCGACGAGAGCGGAGATCACCATGAGATATCAGTCTGCATGTTACAAACGTGTTGCGGGGCGCGGGCGGCGCGGCGCGACAACTCCCCGATTCTCACCCGGCTCACACTCTTGTCGAGCGTCGACTCAGACCGGAGCGTCGCCGCCGATGGGCTGTGTCCACTCGGGTCGCTTCATACGCAGGCACCATCGTGCGAGCGGCACGAGCACCGGGCTCATCACAGCAGCCGAGATCGCCACGACCGGAACCACCAACGTCAGTCGATCCTGGAACGGTTCCGGCTCACCGACGAAGAGCCGCACGACCGGAATCATGAGTGCTCCAGCCGCAGCGCCGAGGCCGGTGAACAACGCATTCAGCCACCACTGCGGGTCGGCTGCGATCAGTGCGAGCAGACCTCCGACCACGCCGGCGATCGTCATGGCTGTTGCTGTCGACCCCAATGGTGTGCCCTCGGCGAGGTCGAACATGATGCCGAACACGAATCCGGCGACCGCCCCGCGCTCGCTGCCGCCGGCGGCTCCTGCGGCCGCCGCGGTGGCCATCATCAGCTGGATGATGACGCCGTGGACCTGCAGTTCGACGAAGAGGGTGCGCTGCAGCGCCAACAGCACCATGCCGACGGGGATCAGCCTGACGAGTGGGCCCTGGACGAACGCCGCGAACATCAGCCGACCCGAAGGTGCGCCCGTCGTTGGTCGCCGGTCACTGGCCGACTTCGGACAGCGGCTTGTACAGGACCACACGAACGAAGTTGAGACGGGCGAGGTCTGCGTTCAACCCCACGTCGAGCAGCGGTCCGCCGGACCCGGGCCGATTGGCGCGGTTGAGGACGCGTCCGACCGGGATGCCCGGGGGCGCCAGGCTCTCGGACCCGCCGGCCGTCTCGACGAGGTCGCCGACCTGCAGCTCGGCGAGCGACGGCGTGTCCTGGAGGAAGCGGATCTGCGGCAGCCGGAGTCGGCCCCGTCCTTCGAGTGCCCCGTATTCCTTCTCGATGATCGGCGCCGTCGTCGTGGTGGTGGTGGTCGTCGTCGTGGCCGTTGCGGTACCCGGCTGGGCGAGCACCGAACCCTCCGGGACTGAACCCTCCGGCACCGAATCGGAAGGCACCGAATCGGTCGAGTTGAACGCCTCGTCGAGCGCCAGGACCTCGGCCTCGGTGAGGGTACGACCGGTCGCGTCGACGAAGGGACCGGGCGCCGTGGCACCAGGCAGCGTGGTCGCCGGAACGGCAGAACCATCGGGTCCGGTGACTCCTGGCACGAGCGCGGCCGGCACCGTCGTCGTGGTCGTCGTCGTAGCGGCGTCTGCGACCTGCTGCGGGTCGAGCCCTGACGGCGTCGTGTCGGTGGGCGTGTCGGTCAGCGCCTGATCAGACGACGTGACCTTCACCGCGATGCTGTAGCGAGCATCGGTCACGAGCATCACCCGCGCCGAGTTGGCCGACACCTGGGTGACCTTGCCGACGAGACCCGCCTGGTTCACGACCGGCATCCCGACCTCGATACCGCTGCGCGAGCCCTTGTCGATCTCGATCACCTGGTCGAGATTGTTGGCTGCATAACCCACGACGCGGGCGACCTCGGTGTCGATTCCCGACAACGACGGGAGGCTGTAGAGCGCCTGGAGTTCCTTGCCCTCGATGACCGCTGCTTCTGCCGCCGCCTGTGTTCCGATCAGGCGGTCGACCTGCTCCTGCAGTGCCAGGTTCTCCCGCTCGAGGTCGTCGTAATTGGTGATGCCGTGCCAGACCCGTTCGATCGGATTGGTCACGACATTGGTCGCCGACTCGACCGGACCCATGGCGTACGAGAAGCCGTTGCGCACGCCGTCGATCACCGGATTGCCTCGCAGATCGAGCGTCAGCAGGAGTGCCGTGGTGAGCAGCAGCGCGAGAATGACACGCTTGCGCCCGACGGAGTAGATGGCCATGGCAACAGTGGGTTCAGCGCGAGGCCAACGGTCAGTCCCCGCCGCCGAGCGACATGAGGCCACGCATCGCGTCGATGTTCTCGAGGGCTCGGCCGGATCCGATGACCACGCTGTACAACGGCTCGTCCGCGATGCGGATCGGCATACCCGTTTCGTGCGTCAGCCGTTGGTCGAGACCGCCGAGCAGCGCGCCGCCGCCCGTGATGGTGATGCCGTCTTCCATGATGTCGGCCGCCAACTCCGGCGGGGTCTTGTCGAGCGTTGTCTTCACGGCGTCAACGATGGCAGAGATCGGTTCCGCAAGGGCTTCACGCACCTGTTCGGTCGTCACCTGAACAGTACGGGGAAGGCCGGAGATGAGGTCGCGTCCGCGGATGTCAGCGGTGAGTTCGAACTCCAACGGCCACGCCGAGCCCATCTGGATCTTGATCTCCTCGGCCGTACGATCACCGATCGCCAGAGAGAATTCCTTCTTGACGTACTGCAGCACCGCGTCGTCGAGTTCGTCGCCGGCGACACGGATCGACTGCGCGGTGACGATGCCGCCCAGTGAGATGACGGCCACCTCGGTGGTACCGCCGCCGATGTCGACGATCATGTTGCCCGACGGCTCGTGCACCGGCATGTCGGCACCGATCGCCGCTGCCATCGGTTCTTCGATGATGTGGACGGGCTTGCGGGCGCCGGCGTACTCGGCGGCATCCTGCACGGCGCGCTGTTCGACACCGGTGATCCCGGAAGGCACGCAGATCACCATGCGTGGCTTGCTCCACTTCGAGCCGTGCACCTTCTGGATGAAGTACCGCAGCATCTTCTCGCAGACCTCGAAGTCGGCAATGACGCCGTCCTTGAGGGGCCGGATCGCCTTGATGTGGTTCGGGGTGCGACCCATCATCCGCTTGGCTTCCATCCCGACGGCCACCGGGCGACCGTCGTTGGCATTGATGGCGACCACGGAGGGCTCGTTGAGGACCACACCGTGGCCCCGGACGTAGATCAGCGTGTTGGCCGTGCCCAGGTCGATGGCCAGGTCACGCCCGAGACTGAGCGGATTGTTGCGGGCCATGAACTGGCCACCTTTCGCGAGCTGTCGAGAGTTCCGATCCGGCACTCCAACCGTGCCAGCAACCAGGAACCCCCAATGTTACAGATTGGGGAAGAAAATCCCGATCTCGCGCTCAGCGGACGACAGTGAATCACTGCCGTGCACCAGGTTCTCGGTGAACAGGATGCCGAGGTCGCCACGAATGGTTCCCGGAGCCGCCGTGCGCGGATTGGTTGCACCCATCATCGCACGAACGACCTCCCATGTGTCCTCGGGGCCTTCGATGACCATCGCCACGACGGGTCCACGGCTCATGAACTCCACGAGTTCGCCGTAGAAGCCCTTGCCGACATGCTCTTCGTAGTGGCTCGCAAGGGTGGCGGCGTCGAGCTGGCGCAGCTCCATGGCGACGATGTCGAGGTTCTTCGATTCGAACCGCGAGACGATCTCCCCGACGAGCTTGCGCTCCACGGCATCAGGCTTCAACAGGACCAGTGTGCGATCGGACATCCCGCCGAACCTACCCCCCTTCCCCCGAAAAATGTGCTCAAGTGCCCGCCCAGCGCACGAATCGGCGCACATTTCGGGGCGGGCACGCGCTCGATCCGAAATGTGCGGGAATTTGCCCGCTCAGCGCACTCAGCGGCACATTTTTCGGGAAGGGAGGGATGGGGTCGTGGGGTGAGGCGCTCGGGGGGTCAGTTGGCGGAGCGTTGGAGGACGGGGCGGGCGGCGCCGGCGGTGTAGAGGCTGCCGGTGACGAGGATCGCGTCGTCACCGTCGGCGTACTCCATGGCACGCCGGCACGCGGCTTCGACGGAGTCGAAGACGTAGACGTCGTCGCAACCGAGACGACGGGCAGCGTCGGCGACAACGGCAGCGGGCACGCCGCGTGGTGATGGCGCCGTGCAGGCGAAGACGATGTCGAACTCGTCAGCGCGCAGTGCGGCAAGCATTTCGTCAGGATCCCGAAGGGTGCCGACGACGAGGATCCGGCGGCCGTCCGGATCGAAATCCTGGAAGAACACTGCTGCACACGTGTCGGCGCCCGGCGCATTGTGCGCACCATCGACGATCACCAGCGGCTGATGCCCGAGCACTTCGAAACGCCCGGGCATCGTGACCTCCCCGAAGCCCTCCATGACGACGTCCTCGGCGAGCGGCGCGGCGAAGAATGTCTCGACGGCAACGAGTGCCACCGCGGCGTTGCTGCCTTGATGGGCACCGTTGAGCGGCAGGTAGACATCGGTGTAGATCGTGGTCGGCGTCCGGATGTCGAGCAGACGGCCGCCGATCGCCAGCCGATTCCCGACGAGTTCGAAGTCGTCGTCGACGGCGAGAAGCGCTGCTCCCCCGGCGGCGGCGAAGATCGACACCAACTCGGGTCGGGTCTCCCCCACCACCGTCGCCGATCCAGGCTTGATGATGCCGGCCTTCTCGCGGGCGATGTCGTCGAGCGTCGGCCCGGCGAACTCGGTGTGGTCCATCCCGATGTTGGTGACCACCGCCACGGTTGCGTCGACGACGTTCGTTGCGTCCCAACGGCCGAGCAGCCCGACTTCGATCACCATCACGTCGACCGCAACGTCGGCGAACCAGCGGAATGCCGCTGCCGTCATGATCTCGAAGTAGCCGGGGCGTCGTCCGATGATCGCTTCGAGATCAGCGATCGCAGCGATCTGCTCGGCGAGGTCGTCGTCGGAGATCGGTTCGAGATTTCGGCTGATCCGCTCATTGACCCGCTCGAGGTGCGGGCTCGTGTACGTGCCGACCGTCAAGCCACTCGAAACGAGCAGGCGCGAGATCATCTGCGCCGTCGACCCCTTGCCGTTGGTCCCCGTGATGTGGATCGCGGGAGCCGCATGCTGCGGGTCTCCCATCGCCTCGCACAGTGCCGTGATGTTGTCGAGCGACGGCGACGTGATCCGCCCGGTCTTTTCGTAGGTCGCGTGCTCGTCGAGGTAGCGCAGCGCGTCGTCGTAGGTCATGCAACGCTCAGGCTATGGCCGGGGCGCGCTGTTGCTCAGGAAGCGGCTTTGCGTTGGCGACCCGACGACCGAGGCACCAGGGTGGGATTCACCTTGTCGATCACCGTCGTCTCGTCGATGACCACCTTGCCCACGTCGGTGCGTCCCGGAAGGTCATACATCGTGTTGAGGAGCACCTCTTCGAGAATCGCTCGCAGCCCGCGAGCGCCGGTTCCACGCAGGATCGCCTGATCGGCGATCGCCTGCAGACCGTCGGGGGTGAACTCCAGCTCGACATCTTCGAAGCTGAACACCTTCTCGTACTGCTTCACCAGGCTGTTCTTCGGTTCGACGAGGATCTTCATCAACGCCTCGCGATCGAGGCTGCCGACAGCGCCGATCATCGGAAGACGGCCGATGAACTCGGGGATCATGCCGAACTTCACGAGGTCTTCGGGCAGCACCTGGGCGAACAACTCGCCCGGGTCGCGGTCGACAGCCGAACGCACCGTGCCGTGGAACCCGACGCCCTTGTGGCCGATGCGCGACTCGATGATCTGTTCGAGCCCGGCGAACGCTCCACCGAGGATGAACAGCACATTGGTGGTGTCGATCTGGATGAACTCCTGGTGCGGATGTTTGCGACCGCCCTGCGGCGGCACCGATGCTTGCGTTCCCTCGAGGATCTTCAGCAGGGCCTGCTGCACGCCCTCGCCCGACACGTCGCGGGTGATCGACGGGTTCTCGCTCTTGCGGGCAACCTTGTCGATCTCGTCGATGTAGACGATGCCCGTCTCGGCCCGCTTCACGTCGAAGTCAGCCGCTTGGATGAGCTTGAGCAGGATGTTCTCGACGTCCTCGCCGACGTAGCCGGCCTCGGTGAGTGCGGTGGCGTCGGCCACGGCGAAGGGCACGTTGAGCTGACGGGCCAGGGTCTGCGCGAGGTGGGTCTTGCCGCACCCCGTGGGGCCGAGGAGCAGGATGTTCGACTTGGCAAGTTCGACCTCGTCGCGTCGCCCGACCGTGGTGGCCTGATTCTGATGCTGGATCCGCCGGTAGTGGTTGTAGACGGCGACCGACAGGATCTTCTTCGCCGACTCCTGTCCGACGACGTAGTCGTCGAGGAACGCGCGGACCTCGCGGGGATTCGGAAGGTTGTCGAAGCTCAGCTCAGCGGTTTCGGTGAGCTCTTCCTCGATGATCTCGTTGCACAGGTCGATGCACTCGTCGCAGATGTACACGCCCGGGCCCGCGATCAGCTTCTTGACCTGCTTCTGCGACTTACCGCAGAACGAGCACTTCAGCAGTTCGCCGGTGTCCCCGAATTTCGCCACTGTCGCTACCCCTGTCGTGTCTTTGCTGCGCTGGCTGTGCGAGTTGAAGCCCGACAGTCTGGCGCGTCCACCACGACGAGTCGTGGACCCACCTGACGAATCAGGCCGATCCCCAACCGGTCAGCGGATGGGACCGGTCCGGTCCACCGCCTCGCGAGAGGAGATCACTCTGTCGATGATGCCATATTCCAGCGCCTCGTCGGCCTCCATGACGAAGTCACGGTCGGTGTCGGCGTGAATCCGCTCGATCGGCTGCCCGGTGTGGAAGGACAAGATGCCGTCGAGGAGCTCGCGCATCCGCATGATCTCCTTGGCGGCGAGTTCGAGATCGGTGACCTGGCCATAGCCGACCGAACCGCTCGGCTGATGCAGCAGCACACGGCTGTGCGGCAGTGCAAGACGCTTGCCCTTGGTGCCGGCCGCGAGGAGGACCGCCGCTGCGGAGGCGGCCTGACCCAGGCAGATCGTGGCGATGTCGTTCTTGATGAACTGCATCGTGTCGTAGATCGCGAACAGTGCCGTGATGTCGCCGCCGGGGCTGTTGATGTAGATGTTGATGTCCTTGTCGGGGTTCTCCGACTCGAGGTGGATCAGCTGCGCGCACAGCAGACTGGCGATCTGGTCGTCGACCGGTGTCTGCAGGAAGATGATGTTGTCCTTGAGCAGGCGGCTGTAGAGGTCATAGGCGCGCTCGCCACGACTGGTCTGTTCGACGACGTTCGGAACCAGGTAGTTCACCGCATCGAGATTCATGACGTCGTCTCCTCTTCGTTGTCTGGTTCGGTCGTTTCGGAATCGGACGCCGCCGATCGAGCATCGGTCGCGGCGATGACCGCGGCAGCGGCCGCTTCGACGTCGTGATCGTGGTCGTCGTGAACGTCGTGATCGTGGTCGCCGTGATCATGGTCGCCGTGGCCACCGTCTTCGTCGTGCGTGTGGCCGAGCAGTGTGTCGCGGTCGATGACCTCGCCACTCGGGTCGATGAACTCGACGTTGTGGATCAACCAGTCGAACGCCTTCGACTTGCGGATCTGAGCCTGCAGTTCGGGCACGGCGTCGTTCTGTTCGTAGGCCTTGCGGATGTCCTTGGCCTTCTGGCCGTACTGCATCGCCATGCGGGCGTACTCGGAGTCGAAGTCGTGGGCCTCGACCTCGAGGTTCTCGGCATCCGCGACGGCCCGCAGTGCAAGGTCGACCTTGACCGCCTCGACCGCAGCACCGCGCATCGACTCGATGAACTGGTCCGGCTCCTGGCCGGTGGCCGCGAGCCACTGGCCGAGATCGATACCCTGCGCCTGGAACTGCTGGACCGTGCCCTGGACCCGCTGATTCAGGTCGGCGTCGACCATCGACTCGGGTGCCTCGATCTCGACCAGCGCTGCCAGTGCCTCGTTGAGCGAGCGCACCAAACTCTGTCGAGCCTGGTTGAGCTTGGTGTTGGCGATCGACTCCTTGAGGCTGGCATCCCACTCGTCGACGGTGTCGAATTCGCCGAGATTGTCCGACACCCAGTCGTCGGTGAGCTCTGGAGCGGTCATCACCTGGACGGCGGTGACCTTGACCACGAAGTCGGCCGGCTCGTCGATGCCCTTGGGTGTCGAGGTGAATGCGATCTCGTCGCCGACCGATGCGCCGGTCAGCTGGTCGTCGAAATCATCGGCGACCCAGCCCTGGCCGACCTCGTACGACCAGTCCTCGGTGTTGAGACCCATCAGCTCTTCGCCGTCACGCGTCGTGGCGAGGTCGAGCGTGACGAAGTCACCGGACTGGATCGGGCGGTCGACATCGACCAACGAGCCACCGCGCTTCAGCTCGGCTTCGCGGGCCGCCGCCACATCGTCGTCGCTCACCGTGATCGATGGCAGTTCCACTCGCAGTTCGCCGTAGCCGGCAACGGTGATCGTGGGACGCACCTCGCAGGTGGCGTCGAACTCCACGGGGCCGGCTTCGGTGCCGTCGGTGATCTCGACCGCCGGGGTGGCGATCAGATCGATCTCGTGTTCACGCACCGCCTTGGCGAGGTACTGCGGTACCGCGTCGCGCAGCGCCTGCTCGCGGGCGACGCCGACACCGACGCGGGCCTCCAACACCTTCCTGGGCGCCTTGCCCGCCCGGAAACCAGGGAGGTTGACCTCCTTGGCGATGAGCTTGAACGCCCGATCGATGTCGTGTTCGAACTCTGCCTCGTCAACTTCGACGTACAGCTTGACTTTGTTGCCCTCGAGGGTCTCCACCGAACTCTTCACAGGCGTGCGAGTGTATCGGCGACGTCCTGGCTCCGGTCCGGCCCAGCGGTGCTCGCACCGCACATGAACTTGGTGCTCGCACCACACACGAAACTTGGTGCTCTCGTCGCACATGAACTCGCGCGATCCGACGCGGAGCGGGCACAATGTGCTCGATGGAGTACTGGAAGCCACACGCTCTCGCCACGCCGCACGCCGACCAGCTCGACCTGCGGATGAACGACAAGGTCCGCACGATCGTCGACATGCACGACGTGCCCGCCGGCACCGAGGGCAAGGTCATCCTCGCCAATGGTTTCAACTGGCAGCGCTACCGCGTGCTCTTCGACAACGGTGCCGAGGTCGGCGATCTCGACAAGCGCCAGATCGAGCCCATCGGCAAAACCGCCAAGCGCCTCGAGAAGGCCGCCAAGAAGAAGTGAAGAAGTAGCGGCTGCGAGCCTCAGCCTGCCGGCGCGTCGGTTGCCGACGTCTCGGCTCCGACCGCCACACGGGGCGGGTACACGAGGAAGTGGATGCTGACGATCAACACCCACACCGGGAACAGCAGGGTGAACCACAGGGTGAAGCCGAGCGAGAAGATCTGAACCGCCGCGGTCAGGTAGGTCGCCAACACCAGCCAGCGAGGCATCGTGCCCGAGCGCAACCAGATGGTGCCCGCCGAGAACATGAAGACGCCCGCCATCCGGACGCCGAACACGTTGGTGACCCTGAAGATGGTCTCACGCTCCAGGGTGTACAGCCCGTTCTCGATGATCGCGATCGGGTGACGCTGATACGCCGCGATCAAGGCGCCGGCAAGCGCTGTCGCGATGAACGTCATCGCGATGAACAGCAGTCCACTGCCGAAGAGGATGCTGGAGAAGAAGCGATCCTCGAGCACTCCCAACCGGTCGCGGATGACACCGATGAACCAGAGGAACGCAATACCGGCGAACGGCACCAACCACAGGGCGAAGTTGACGCGGTCGGCGTTGCCGGTGAGCCACTCGCCCGAGTCCTTCGGATCTTCCGGCACCGACGAACGAAGCAGGGAGTAGGTCACCGTCAACAGCACGGAGAAGACGATCCCAGCGACGGCTGCCGCGCGTGGTGTCGTCAGTCGTCGACCGACGTCGGACTTGCCGAGGAGTTCGTTGTCGCCGTGCGGGTGTTCGGTCACGTCGGCACGCTACTTCGGCTGTCCGCCATCAGATGAGACGGCTCGACCCGTCGCACCAGTACTGGTCGCGCAACGCCTTCTTGTAGAGCTTCCCGGTCGGCAGCCGCGGCAGCTCGGCCACGTAGTCGATCGAACGCGGCACCTTCTGACGCGCGACGTGCTGACGACAGAATCCGAGCAGTTCCTCGGTGAGCGGCGGCGGCCACCAACGGATGGGTGACCAGCAGATTCTCCATCTCCTGGGGATAGATGTTGACGCCGCCCGAGATGATCATGAACGTCTTGCGATCCGTGAGGTACAGGTGGCCGCCGTCGTCGATGTATCCGACGTCGTTGACCGTGGTCATCGAGCCATCGGGTGACGTCGCTTCTCGGGTCCTGTCTGCGTCATTGTGGTACTCGAACGGTGTGGCGGTCTTGAACCAGATCGTGCCGGGCTGACCGACGGGGAGTTCGTTCATGTCGTCGTCGACGATGTGGAGGTCACCGAACGTCATCTTGCCGACCGTGCCCTTGTGGGCCAGCCACTCCTCACCAGGAGGTGCCTCAGAAGTGGGCACGCATCAGCCGCTTCGAGCGCAACGTCGCGTTTGAAGCGAGAGGTGATCAGAACCTGCGACTCGCTGTTATCGACGATGTACGCCAACTCCTCGGCGGTCAAGTAGGAGTTGACGGGCGTGTAGATCAACCCGGATCGCCAGCCGGCCGAGCACGACTCGAGGTACCGGTCATTGTTCTCCATGAAGATGGAGAAGTGGTCGAACTGGCGCAGCCCGAGCGTGCGCAACAGCTGTGCCAGTTGGTTCGAGCGGGCCTCGTAGTCGCGATAGCTGACAGCTTCGCCGGTGGAGGCCATCACGAAGGCCGGTCGATCGGGGTGTTGCGTCGCGTACTCGCCCGGATACATCGCATCCCCCACGGTGACGGCCGACCCGTGCCGACGAGGTCGAACAATAGCCGGTGCTGACGACGGACTCACCGACCGTCAGAGGCGCAACGACGTAGGCCAGTGCTACCTTTCTGCGATGGAACGGACCGGGCACTGCCTCTGCGGCGAGATCACCTACGAGATCAGCGGCGACCTCATCGCCACAGCGATCTGCCACTGCGACCACTGCCAACGCCAGAGTGGCGGAGCGTTCTCGGTCAACCTCATCGCGCACGAGAGTCAGATGACCGTGTCGGGCACACTCAGCACGTACGAGGATCGCGGTGAGAACGGTGATGCCGTGTACGTACATCGCCGCTTCTGTGGTCAGTGCGGCTCCCCGATCTACTCCGCCCTGGTCGAACCCGCCGGCGTGATCGCCGTGAAGGCGGGAACACTCGACGACAAGTCCGAGGTGACGCCCACCGTGGAAGCGTGGTGCGACCACAAGCAACCGTGGGTGGACCTTCCCGGCATGGCGGTGTCGCTCGCACGCGAGTGACGCTGCTCGAACTCGGCTGACCACGTCCCGAAGCAGAATGCCGTCGTGCCCGCCGAGGGACGTCGACCACATTCCGGCTGGCTGCCTCGGCGTCGGGCAGGCGCACCCTTTGGCGACTGCCGATTCCGAAGTGGCGCCACACCTCGTTGTTGGTGCCCGCGCCGATCACGGCCACCTCGCGTTCCGTCTGATCGTTGAACTCTCGCCGAGATCCGTGGCCACGGGGACGATGTGGGTGGCCGCTGTGTGTCGCAGCCAAGGCACGAGGCAATCTCCGTCTGCGTTGACCGCAGCCGGGCGAGCTCTCCGTCGGGATGGGGAGATTCGAACTCCCGGCCTCCTGCTCCCAAAGCAGGCGCGCTAACCAAGCTGCGCTACATCCCGGATGTGGCGGCTCATGCTACTGACCGACATCCGATTGTCGTCGGTGTGTCAGAGGGCGATTGCCGTGGTCGTCGACCATGGCGGTGGCGGCCACCGACGGTCGCCCCGCGACAGGCCGACCTCCGCGAACGCTGCCGCCAGCTGCTCGACGTGGAGGTCGCGTCGCCGATCGGTGCTGTCGAGGTTGGTGATGACGGCGACCACATCGAGGTAGGCCGCTCGGAACACCGCGCCGTGACCGTCCTCGAGACCGGCCAGGGCATGAGCCAGCTCATGCGCCGCCGTCGCCATCGTCATCTGTGCTGCGGCGAGGCGGATCGTCGTGCGACCGCCTGCTGCCGACATCGCACATCGTGTGCTCGACGCCGCTGCGTCAGGGCGCGCCATGATCACATCGACGTCCGGTCCCGGCCACCATTCCCCCATCGTCACCGATCGCATCCGCTCGACGAGACGCGAGAAGTCGATCACGTCCTCTAGGTCGGTGCCGTCGAACGCGGCAAGTTCGGCCGCATACGCCGCCGACCGGTCGACATCCACGGCTCAGCCCGAACCGAGCGCTCGCCGGCCGGCCAGCCGCGCCCGCCCCACGTCGGCCCGGTCAGCCGCCTCGGCTCCGGCTCGCCAACCGTTCGCCTGTGCGGGCCCCGGGGCCCGAGCAGCTCGGACCCTTCCGAACGACTCCTTCGCGAACTCGTCGACCCGACGGCTCCGATCGACGATCGCAAGCTGAGTAGCCGCCATGCTGCCGTCGGTCGCCGACTTCACGACCGCGGCCTCGGCGTCTCGCCGCGTGTCGGCGAGCAGCACTCCCATCCGATCGGCGTATCCGAACAGGAATGAGCGGCGGTACCGCTGCGTCGCCGCGGGTGTCGCACGCCGCTGCGAAGCCACCCGAGCGGCAGCCTGTGTGTGGAGCGAGTGATACATCAACTCGACGACATCGAGGTCGCTGACATGGCCTGCAACGTGCGCCACGGTGCCCGACGGCGTGGTTCCGAAGACCACTCTGGTGTCATGCGTTGTGGCCACGGCCATCAACAGCGCAAGGCGTGCTCGAACGTAAGCGCCACGTCCGAGCGGAATCTCACGAACGACGAGACTGTCGCCGTCGTCAGTGTCTGCAACTCGATGCGGGTCGATCCGATGCCGTGCAACGAGCTCGGCGGCCTTGCGGGCGAAGGCGTCGGCTTCGTGCGGATTCGACGTGGCGCTCGCCTTGTCCATCAACTTGCGCACCCGCTGCAGCAAGACGCGACTCTCGATCTCTTGACCGGGGGGATAGGTTGAGGGCACCGGTCAGATCTCTTCCTGGTCTGAAGGTCGATTCACATGGCGAGCGTACGACGATGAAGCAGACACGACCGACCCCCATGGTCCCGGCACCCGACGCTGTGATCGACGGGCGCACCATGCGCCGGAACCGCAACCGTACGGCGGTGATCACGGCCCTGCTCGAAATGATCCGCGAGGGCGATCTGCATCCCGGGGCCGCCGAGATCGCCGATCGAGCCGGCGTTTCGCACCGGTCGATCTTCCGCTACTTCGACGATCTCGACGATCTGGTCCGAACCGCCATCGACCAGGCATTCCAGGACGCCGCTCCTCTGAGCACGATTCCCGATCCGGGTTCCAAGACGCTGGACCAACGCATCGCCGACCTCGTCGATGCGCGCCTGGCACTGTTTACCTTCGTCGATGGCACCATGCAGCTCGCGCGAATGCGCGCCTATTCCATCCCCTCGATCGACGAGGCGATCGCCGTGGTCGCCGAGGAGTTCCGGCTGCAGCTCGGCGAACAGTTTGCGCCCGAGCTGGCCCTGCTTCCGCAGTCCGAACGAGCGTTCATCGTCGACGCTGTCCTCGTACTCACGAGTTACGACGCCTACACGATCCACGTCCGATTGCTGGCGAGCACGACCGACAGGATCCGAGCGGCATGGATCAGCGCGCTGACGGCACTGCTGAGCACCTGAGCTTCGCCCACCGGCCCCGATAGGGTGTCGGCTCTTGCGGACGTAGTTCAACGGCTAGAACCTCAGCCTTCCAAGCTGATGATGCGGGTTCGATTCCCGTCGTCCGCTCCATGTGATGTCTCGGGACATCCCGGACGGGCGAACCCTCATTTGGGGTTCGTCCGTTGTGGTTTTCGGGTGCCTGTTGGTCCTCCTGGGGGTTTGCCGGTGCCGTGGTAGCGGCGGTCGGGGTCGAGGGTGAGGGTGCGGATGATCTCACCGGTGTTGTGGTGGATGACGCGGATGTCGAGGTCGTCGATGAGCAGGATGATGCGGGTTCCGTCGAGGGTTCGTCCGAGGCCGATGTGGTGCATGTGGCCGTTGTGTCGGAGGCTGACGCGGCCGTCTCGGATGCGGTCGTGGCGGACTCGCAGGTGGGGGTGGTGGGTGCCGGCGGGGGTGGCCTTGGGGCGCGCCTGGTAGGCGACGTGTGGGGTGGTGTCGTTGAGCGAGTTGTGGGGTCGGTGGTGGTTGTAGGTGTCGACGAAGGCGTCGATTTGGTGTTGAAGTCCGGCGATCGTGGCGGCTGGTGTCTGGGTGCGGAGCCATTTCTTCATGGTCTGTTGGAAGCGTTCGACTTTGCCGCAGGTGGTGGGGTGGTTGGGTCGCGAGTTCTTCTGGCGCACGCTGAGAGTGTCGAGGAGGGTCTCGAGGCCGTTGCGTCCACCTCGGCCGCCGGAGAGCCGGGTGGTGAAGACCATGCCGTTGTCAGTCAGTGTCGACGCGGGGGTGCCGTAGGTGTCGCAGCAGGCGGTGAACGCGTCGACCACGATTGATCCGGGTGACGCGACGGTGAGCGGTGACCGACAGGGCGTAGCGGGAGTGGTCGTCCAGCCAGGTGAGGATCTCGGTGTCGGAGCTGTCCGCGAGGCGGTGATGGGTGAAGTCGGCCTGCCATGTCTCGTTGGGCTGTTCTGCTTGGAACCGGATGTAGGACGAGCGCGGACGTTTCTGTGGCTGGTCCGTGACACGGCCCGCGGCTCGTAGGACACGATGGATCGTCGACGCTGCGACCGAAACGTCGTGATGGTGCCGAAGGTGCCAGCGGATCGTGGCCGGCCCGGCATCGAGCCCCGTGAGGGTGAACTCGTCGCGCAGACCCACGATCAGATTCACGACTTCGGCAGTGGTTGCGTTCGGGGATGATCGAGGTCGTCGAGAGCGGGCCTCGAACGCTGCGTCGCCCTCGACGCGGTAACGGGCAACGAGTTCGTAGATCCACGAACGCGACACCCCGTACGCGGCGGCGACCTCGCGGACCGGGCGCTGCTCAACGACGACTGCAGTGATCACCAAGCGGGCTTTGGACACCTGCACACATCAGCCAACCGTCCTCGATGACGCGCGACATAGCTGTCCGGGATGTCCCGAGACATCGGTCCGGGATGTCCTCGAACCACACACCGTCGTCCGCTCCAATCGATTTCGATCGGGCGCAGCGAGCGCACGCCCCGATCCAGGAGACTTCTGCCCCTGGCCGGCTCCGACCCTGATGGCGCACGCTGTGTGTCATGAGGGCTGTACCAGACGGTCCGCCGACGCCTCGACGCTCGCTGGCGATGTTCGCGGCGCTCAACGCGATTGCTGCGTGGGGCGGAGCAATCGGCCTGGTCACCGGCGACATCGACTTCGGAGACACGCTCGACGATCGGCTCCCGTTCGACAGCCTGGTGCTCGCCGGATTCTCTCTGGCCGCGATCGTGGCCATCCCGCTGACGGTGCTGGCATGGTGGGCGTGGACCGGCCATCAGAGAACCGACGAGCTGTCACTGGTGGTCGGCGTCGCGCTGATCGGTTGGATCGTGGTGCAGCTCATCGTCCTCCAGGCGTTCTCACTGTTTCAGGCCGCCTATCTCGCCGTCGGCGCCGGTTTCGTCGCAGCATCGCATCAGGTACGGCTCCGCGCTACGACACGCGGAGTCCTGATGGTGTTCGTCGGCGCGCTGCTTCTCGCGGCCGGGATCGGACTCATCCCACAGATCTTGGAGAACTTCCTTTCGATGGGAGCGCTGCTGTCGGCCTCGGCTGTGCTCGGCGGAGTCGCGGTCGTGATTCTCGGAGCCCGCTCGGCAGTGCGCTGGCAGCCACTCGGCCGCCAGATCGTCGGCGTGATCGGAGCCCTCCTGGCGGTCGCGCTCGGCGCCTGGATCATCGCTCCCGCCGTCGCCGCGACGAACGTTCCGCCGTCAGAGGTCACCGTGACACCGGCCGACCTCGGGCTCGACCACGAGAACGTGACGCTCACCACCGTTGATGGTGTCGACCTCGCCGCGTGGTACGTCCCATCCACCTCGTCGGCCGCGGTGGTGATGATGCACGGCGCCGGCTCCACGCGATCCGACGTGCTCGACCAGGCCGCGGTACTCCACCGCAACGGCTTCGGGACCCTGCTCATCGACGCACGTGGGCACGGCGACAGCAATGGCACCGCGATGGACTGGCGATTTGCTGCTCCTGGTCGGCCAGGTTGCCAGTGGCGTCTTCAAGCTTTGACTGCACAGCGACGAACTCGTCACTCGTGGTTGGGTCGGCGCTACCTCCGCAGGTGCTCAGGGCCAGCACGCCGAGCAGCGCGATTGCCGGGATAGTGATTCTCGACTTGGCCTTGGTCTCATCTCTCTCTCGTCATCATTCTGCTCAAGAGCGATATCGCCGAGAGCGTCACTTAGACACAGTGAGCGTCGCGAGAATGAATGACCAGGGCATATTGACAGTTGTGAGGCCAGGAGGTCTCCTATCGCCACAGCTGCTCGTTACGCCCGTCCCGCAGCCAGAGACTCGTCTGCACGTACCCGCGATGAGACGGCCCGGCGAGGCCGCCACCCACTAACCCGAGCAGTCATCAAACCCGGGGGCGATTCACCTGGCGTTTCTGGGTTCGTGACAACGCCGGTTTGGATAGGGGTTGTTGCGGCATGCCTGTTCGTATCGTGGGTACTGGTCTTTCAATCATCCTGGTCGACCTAGTCGCGCCACGGTGACGTTCGACTCTGCGGCGATCGGGTGCACGGCGCGCACAGTTGGGTGTGAGCGAATCGTCGACACCTCCGCCGTCGAGCTTCGAACGGTCGTCAATCGCTGCCCGACATGCTCGCCACCGTCGAGAAGTCCATGCGCAGTGGTTGTCGCGGGTGGTGTCGTGGGGTGCGTTCGTCTCGGCGGTCGTCCTCGGGTGGGTGTTGTGGTGGGCGCTGGGCCGGTCGTACAAACTGAACGTGGCTCTCTGGGAGCGGCCGGCCCATGCTCTGTGGCGCGAGTGCTCTCGGCAGACCCAGGTGTTCTTCCTTGTCGTGGGCATCGGCCTGCTCGTCCTGGCTGGTGCGACGCTGATTGCCAGAGCGATTCGGGCTGGGGGCTGGCGGCAGATCGGCCTGTGGGCCGGCATTCTCTTGATCGTCGATGCGTTGCTCATTGTGCAATACCTGCGCTACGTCATGCCGCTGTGCCCGACCGGCTTTGATTGATCACGTGTTGCCTGCCGCATGAGTGGACGGATACGTCTGACCGGGGTCGACAACCACCCAACGTGACACGAGAAACGCGCTCGGGGAGAGAGAGCGGAAGTCAGGGTGTCCGCTCAACTCCGGCGCTGCTTAGAAGTCGGGTTTCCCATCCAAACAGGCGGCTTGGTCGATGGCCCTTCCCTTGTGGTGCGACGAGTCTGTTGGTTTGACTGCCATATGGAACTCGCGATGAAACCTGATCAGACGGCGTTGAAGCTCACACGAACGACAAGCCCGGGCGGCGGTTTGAGATGGCTGCCTACCCGGCTTACGGGAACGTGGTGGTGGAGGGGTTCAAGCTCGGCAAGCTTGGAAGCTCCTCTGTTGCGTTGTCGGATGGTTCGGCGATCTGGACATCGGCGCCGGCACCGCGTACCTGGCGACTCGCAGCGACGTCGACCCCGAACAGATCGGCGTCGTCGGATTCTCGATGGGTGGCGAGGAGGCGATCGGTGCTGCAGCGACAGATCCCCTGATCGCTGCAGTGGTCGCCGAGGGGGCGACGGCGCGCACCGCCGGCGACAAGGCCTGGCTGTCCGATGTCTACGGGTGGCGCGGCTGGCTGCAGGAGCAGGTCGAGAAGGTGCAGTTCGGAATCACCGACCTCCTCACCGAGGCGTCGCCACCCATCGCACTTCGTGACGCCGTCACGGCCGCAGCCGACACGCCGTTCCTTCTCGTCACGGCCGGCACCGTGGCTGACGAACAGCACGCCGCGGAGTTCATCCGGAACGCGGGCCCCGAACGCATCACCGTGTGGACCGTCGACGACGCAACCCACACGGGCGGCCTCGAGACCGAGCCGGTTGCCTGGGAACAACGGGTCACCCGATTCCTCGAGGACAGCTTGCGGCCAGTGTGATCCATGGTGTCCGACACCATGGATACGGGTCAGCCGACGGAGATGAGGTCGACGACGAAGACCAGCGTTTCGTTGGGGGCGATGACGCCGCCGGCACCGGCTGAGCCGTAGCCCATGTGCGGCGGGATGGTGAGGCGACGACGTCCGCCGACCTTCATGCCCTGGACACCGTCGTCCCATCCCTGGATCACCTGGCGACGCCCGAGCCCGAACTGGAACGGTTCCATGCGGTCCCACGATGCATCGAACTGCTCGCCCGTCGACCACGACACACCGACGTAGTGCACCGTGACGTTCTTGCCGGCAGTCGCCTCGTCGCCGTCGCCGACGGTCTCGTCGTCGATGACGAGTTCGGTGGGTGGGGTTTCCTCGGGAATCGTGACCTCTGGCTTGCGCATGGACCACGACGCTATCGGCGACGCCCACTGCCGGCCACCAGGTCAGCCCCGTTCGACAGTGAGGTGGAGCGCCCACGGGTCGCCGGCGTGGAGGCCGACATCCACGCTGTACGTGCCCGCCTCGCTGACCCACGCACCCTCCAGTCGCAGGTCGAGCATCGACCAGTCGAGATCGATCATCGCGGACGTTCGCCCGCCCGCCCCGACATCGATGCGGCCGAAGCCGACAAGCCGTCGGGGAGGGCGTTCGTGTGCGCTCTCGTCGAGTCCGGCGTGGACGAACACGACGGTCGAGGTGCTGCGTGCGCTCGGGTTGGCGAGTTCCACCCGAACCGTCCGAGCATCGTCGGTGAGGCGAGCCGTCTCGAGCTGGGCCGATCCGAAGCCGAGCCCCCACCCGAAGGGGAACTGCGCGGGGTTCCCGTCGCGATCGAGCTTCCACTGGCCGTGGAACAGGTCGTAGACGACTGCGGTCGCGTTGCGGTCGAACGCCACGAGATGATCCGGATCGGTCGGGATGCCAAACGGGAGCCGGCCACGAGGCTCGGCACGTCCCGCGATGACATCGGCCAACGCCGTGCCACCCTCGACGCCGGGGTACCAGATCACGAGCGTTGACGACACCGACTCGACCCACGGCATCAGCACCGCTGATCCGCACATCACTGCCACCACAACGTTGCGATGACGAGCCGACGCCGCGGCCACCAATGCCTCGTCGGCCTCCGAGAGTCGCAGCGATGCCCGATCGCCTCCCGGCGCCATCATCGCCCGCTGACTGTCCGGAGCTGCCGCTTCGCTGATCCGTCCGGTCGGCGTCGGACGCTCGTATGGGGCGTCACGCCCGAGCGTGGGATGGTCCATGTCGGGGAACAAACCGACCGCCAACGGTCCGGTGCCCTCGTCGTCGATGTACTCGCCCTCATCGTCCTTGGTGTATCCCACGACCACGACGACGAGGTCGGCACCATCGACGATCGACACGTCGGAGTCGGCGTGAACGACGTCGGCGAACGCTTCTCGCAGCCCGGCGAGTGGTGTCACGACCTTCGATGCCTTGACGTCACTGGAGCCCCCGTCGCCGAGATTACGGAGCGCGGCGAGGCGGCCGAGCACGGCAACCCGGCCGACGGCGTTCGGGTCGACCGGAAGCAGATCACCCTCGTTTCGCACGAGCACCATCGATGCAGCAGCTGCCTCACGCGCGAGCGCACGGTGCGCCTCGCTCCCGACCACCGACAGCGGCGGCCGGAACTCGTACACGTGGGCGAATCGCAGCAACGTCGCGACGATCCGCACCGCCGCGTCATCGACATCGGCAACGGCGAGTTCGCCCGACTCGATCGCGTCGCCGAGACGCATCTCGCGTTGCTGACGAAATGGCATCTCGATGTCGAGACCCGCCTGAACAGACTTCACCGCGTCGCGAAGGCCGAAGATGAAGTCGGATGTGACGAAGCCGTCCCACCTCCATTCATCGCGCAGGATCTCGGTCAGCAGGGCAGCGTTCTCGCCGCACCACTCGCCGTTCACCGAGTTGTACGCACTCATCACCGAAGCGATCCCTTCGGCCGCGACATGACGAAAGTGCGGCAGGTACACCTCGTGGAGCGCTCGTTCGTCGACCGTCACGTCGACCGTGAACCGAGCGTTCTCCATCGAGTTCAACGCGAAGTGCTTCATGCACGCCATCACGTTCTGCTGGAGGCCGCGGGTGAGGGCAGCGGCCATCCGGCCGACATGGTGAGGATCCTCACCATACGTCTCCTGAGCACGACCCCATGCCGGATGGCGGAGGAGGTTCATACACACCGCGCCGGTGTAGGTCGCACCACTTGCGCGCAGCTCGGTGCCGATGACACGTCCGATTCGCTCCTCGAGCGAGGGGTCGAACGACGCGCCGCGGGCCATGCTCACCGGGAATGCCGTCGCATCACCGACCACGCACCCGCGAGGTCCGTCGGCGAAGTCGATGCCGGGAAGACCGAGGCGCGCCACCTTCGCCGCAGGCCACGGGTGCTCGTAGTAACCGCCTGCCGTCATGTCGAACAACCCGGGCCACATCGGCGTGTCGCCGTCGAGACACCCGAGCTTCTCGTCGAGCGTCATCGAGCCCACGAGCGACCTGGCGGCCTCGTGGTGGTCGGCCCCCGCGCGAACCCGGGCGGCGGCGTCGATGAAAGCTGACACCATGGTGCGACGATGCCACACTGCGCCATCAGCCGAGCGAACGGGACCGCCTGCCAGAATGCGAACCATGCCCGGTGCCTTCCTCCACCCGTTCGCCAAACCCACACGCGAGCGTTTCATCACGATCGCCCGCGGCGAGGGGTCACTGCTCTGGGATGCCGATGGCAACGAGATGATCGATGCCATGGCGAGTCTCTGGTACTGCCAGGTCGGCCACGGCCGACGCGAGATCGGTGAGGCGATCGCACGACAGATCGGCACGATCGAGGCGTACTCGTGCTTCGACCCGTTCACGAACGCCCCGGCCGACGCACTTGCCGAGCGGATCGCCTCGCTCACCCCGATCCCCGACGCCCGCGTCTTCTACGCCGGTTCCGGCTCCGAAGCGGTCGACTCGGCGATGAAACTCGCCCGACTCGCCCACGTGCAGGCCGGTCACCCCGAGCGTCGCCTGATCGTCTCGCGCGTACGCGGCTACCACGGCACGAACTACGGAGGCACCAGCGCCCAAGGCCTGCCGCTCAACAAACAGGGCTATGGCGAACTGCTGGCCGATGTGGTGCAGGTACCGAGCGACGACATCGAGGCGCTCTCCGTGCTGATGGCCGAACGGTCCGACGAACTCGCCGCGGTGATCACCGAGCCGGTGCAGGGTGCCGCCGGCGTGTACCCGCCCGTCGACGGATACCTCGCCGAGGCGCGCCGCCTGTGCGATCAGCACGGCGCGCTCTTGATCTTCGACGAGGTGATCACCGGCTTCGGCCGAATGGGCACCTGGTTCGCAGCCGACCACTACGGCGTCACACCCGACATGACCACCTTCGCCAAGGGCGTCACATCCGGCTATCAGCCGCTCGGTGGCGTCATCGTCGGTGCGAAAGTCCGCGAGGCGCTCGAGGCCGACGCCGACTTCATCCTGCGCCACGGCTACACGTACTCCGGCCATCCAGCAGCGTGCGTCGGGGCGATGGCGAACCTCGACATCATCGAGCGAGAAGGGCTGCTCGACGCTGCCACGCACCTCGGCACTCGCCTGCAGCGAGGCCTTCGAGCGCTCGAAGCCGACGGTGCCGTCGATCACGTTCGCGGCGATGTCGCCATCTTCGGCGTCCAACTCCACGAGCACACCAACGCCATGCACGTCCGAGATCGGATGTTGGAGCTCGGCGTGATCACTCGCGCCATCGGCACCGACACCGTCACCTTCTGCCCGCCGTTCGTCACCACCGACGAACAGGTCGATCGCATCGTCGACGCCCTGGCGACGGCGCTGAGCGAAGTCGGTGGGTGAGCGGAGGCGCAACCAGGGGTTGTTGCGTGGGATCATGGCCAGGTGAGCGCCGACCCGATCCCCGTGTACAACCCGTTCGATCCGGCATTCCGGGCCGATCCGTATCCGTTCTACGACGTACTGCGCGAGCACGCGCCCGCGTTCGACACCGGATTCGGGCTCGTGGTGCTCACCCGCTACAGCGACGTGTCTCACGCCCTCCGCAGCAACGACTTCAGCCGCGACATCGACACGAACGCCACACCCAGCGACGACGCCGTCGCCCAGCGGCGACGCCTCCGGCGCTCTCAGGGGTCGAAGTCGATCCTCAACCTCGATCCGCCCGACCACACCCGCCTGCGCCGACTCGTGTCGAAGGCGTTCACACCCACGGCCGTCGACGCACTGCGCTCAGGCATCGAGCAACAGGTCGATGTCGCGCTCGATCGGGCCGCCAACCGGGGCTCCATGGAGTTGGTCGACGAGCTGGCATTCCCGGTTCCATTCCAAGTGATCTCCGATCTGCTGGACATCCCACAGGATCGAGCCGAGGAGATGCGAGAGTGGGGCCAACTCCTGACCGCCGCCCTGGAGCCGACCACCACCCTCGAGACACTCGACGCTGCTGAGGGCGCGTTGGCGCAGATGGGCACGTACCTCGTCGATGTGGTGGAGACACGACGCCACAACCTTGGAACTGACGTCCTGTCCGGATTGATCGTCGCCGAGGAGGAGGGTGACCGGCTGACCACCGAAGAGTTGCTGTCGTTCGTCGTGCTGCTCTACGTCGCCGGCCACGAGACCACCGTCAACCTGATCGGTAACGGGATGCTTGCGTTGCTGCGCAATCCGGCCGAACTCGATCGGTGGCGGCGCGATCCCTCGCTGGATGCCAACGCAATCGACGAACTCCTGCGATACGACGGCCCGGTGCAGCACACTGTGCGAGTCGCGATGACCCCGATGTCGTTTGGCGAGGGATCGCAGCGAGTCGACATCGAACCGGGCTCCTCAGTGCTCACGGTCCTCGGTGCCGCCAATCACGACCCGGCGGTCTTCGACGATCCGCACACGCTCCAGCTCAACCGGACGAATGCGAACCGGCATCTCGCCTTCGCAGCCGGAATCCACTACTGCCTGGGCGCGTCACTGGCGCGACTCGAGGCCACCGTCGTGTTGGGACGCCTGATCCGTCGGTTCGATCAGATCGATCTGGTAACCGAGCCGACGTTCCGTGATCGGCTGACCATCCGCGGCGTCGACCGAATGGAGCTGTCGCTGCGGTGACTCGTTGGTCCCCCGACTCGACGCCTGGCGATCGTTCATGGAGTGCACCACGACGACGACTAGGTTCGGCGACGTGGCTGGTCTTCCCCGTTGGACTCATCTCGCACTCAGCGTTCGCGACATCGACGCAATGATCGAGTGGTATGTCGCCCACACTCCGTTGGAACTCCTGGAGCGTCGGGAGGACGCCAACGGATACGGCGCCTGGCTCGGCCATCCCGACAGTCCCGATGCGCCATTCATCCTCGTGTTCGCACAGTTCCACCCCGGTCACGAGCCGTTTCCCGGGACCGGTCCGACCCCGATCGGGCCGTTCGCACATCTCGGGTTCGAGCTCGCTGAACGCTCCGACATCGATGAGATCGCCGCGATCGCCGAAGCCGGCGGCTGGCTCGCGTCAGCCCCGATCGACCTTCCGGCGCCGATCGGCTACATCTGCATGGTGACCGATCCCGATGGCAACACCATCGAGTTCTCCCACAACCAGGGCGTCTATGCCTTCGCGCAGGAGCATTTCACGCGGGGGTGACGGCTCAGGGGTTCAGGAGACGGATGAGGCTGCTGGTGTCCCACCGGTCGCCGCCCATTGCGACGACCTGCTTGTAGAACTGGTCGACGAGCGCGGTCAGGGGCAGTCGAGCCCCACTGCGGTTGGCTTCATCGAGCACGATGCCGAGGTCTTTGCGCATCCACTCGACGGCGAACCCGAACTCGAATTCGTCGGCGGCCATCGTGCGCGCCCGGTTGTCCATCTGCCAGCTCTGTGCTGCTCCCTTGCCGATCACCTCGACGACCTGGTCGACGTCGAGGCCGGCGAGCTTGGCGAAGTTCACGCCTTCGGCCAGGCCCTGGAGGACACCGGCGATGCAGATCTGGTTGACCATCTTGGTGAGCTGCCCGGACCCGGCCGGGCCGAGCTGGACACACGACGTGGCGTACGCGTCGATGACTCGGGCTGCTCGGTCGAACACCTCGACGTCGTCGCTACCGCACATCACCGTGAGCTGACCGTTCTCAGCTCCCGCCTGTCCGCCCGACACCGGGGCATCGACGAATCCGACGCCGCGTTCCGCGCACGCCGCCGAGAGCTGCCGTGCGACACCGGCCGACGCCGTCGTGTGGTCGATCAGCACCGATCCGGCCGACATCGCCGCGAGGGCCCCCGATGGACCGAGGACGACCTCACGAACGTCGTCGTCGTTGCCGACGCACAACGCCACGAAGTCAGCATCGACAGCTGCCTCGGCCGGCGTCGGGGCCGCTTGATTGCCGTTGAGCGCCACCCAGGCGAGCGCCTTGGCCGCCGTGCGGTTGTAGACCACGACCTCGTGGCCGCCCTTGGCCAGGTGACGGGCCATCGGAGCGCCCATCACACCCAGTCCGAGAAACGCAATCCTGCTCATGGTCGCCGAGTCTGGCATGCCGGCGCGACACTGTCGGGGCGTGGAGGATGAACAGACGACGCCGTGGTGCGTCATGACGTGGAACGTGCACGGGTCGCAGCGACCTGACATCGACGCAGTTGCCGCAGCAGTTCGCGCCGAGTCGCCCGACATCGTGGTGATCCAGGAGATCCGCAGAGGACAAGCGGAGTCGCTCGGCGCAGCGTTGTCGATGCGGTACTCGTGGGCGCGGAAACACTCGCCGTACACGACGGCAATGTGGTGGCGCTCCGAGGGGATGGCGATCATGACGCCTCACCTCCTCGACGCCGCCGGGCACACCGAGGTCTCGGACGAACAGCCGATGCGGAGCTGGCGACGCCGGATCGCCCAGTGGGCGCTCATCGGCCGGCCCGACCGCAGCATGGTGATGGTCTACAACCTGCATCTGTCACCACACGAGGATGCGGACTCCCGGCGATTCGAAGCGGCGCGGGTGACCGAGATCGTCGCTGCGATCGGTGACGACCCTCCACCGATCGTTGCCGGCGACTTCAACGACGCTGACGATCCAACGATCGTCGATGCGCTCCCGGGTGTCGAACACGTGGTGCCGTCGAGCACCAATCCCTCATGTCAACCGACGCAGTTGCTCGATCACGTCCTTCTGCCGGTGGACGCCACCGACGTGTCGGTCAGCGTTCCCCCTGGAGGAGCCGACTGGGCCGCCATCTCCGACCACCTCCCGGTGACGGTGCGCTTCTCGGTCCCAAGGCTTACAGAAGGGGTCTGACCTCTTCTGTGACGGTCTACTTCTTCTTCTTGGCTTCGGCGGCCGGGGCCTTGAGCACGCCCTTGGCCAGCGCGTCGTCGAGGTACGCCTCGGCTTCTTCGGCCGACACCTTCAGCGCCGGCGAGATCTCGGAGATGAGATTCACACGGGCCCGCTCGTACATGGTGCGCTCGGCTGCCGACAGCGACGCGTCACGGTTGCGAGCAGCAAGGTTACGGACCACCTCGGCGACCTGGTACACGTCGCCGCTCTTGAGCTTCTCCTGGTGGTTCTTGAAGCGACGGCTCCAGTTCGACGGCACGCGAGGGTCGGGCTTCGCGAGCACGGCCACGAGGTCTTCCAGTTCGTCGGCCGACACCGGCGGGCGCACGCCGACTTCGTCGGTGCTGGAGATCGGCACCTTGAGGGTCATCTCGTTGATGACCGTCTTGAGGATCAGATAGTCCTGCTTCTCGCCGAAGAACTCCATCTTCTTGGTCCCCATGACCACACATGCGCCGTGCTGGGGATAGATGACGGTTTCGCCCTTCTTGAACTTCACGCAGAACCTCGCCTGATCGGGGGTGGGGGCCGCGGGTGGACGCAGCGCCGTGTCAGGATACAGCGCCCCCACGCTGTTGAGTCCCGCCGCGGAGGAAAGCGATGACGAGTGCGGTCGGTGTTCAGGTGGCCTGCGAGTCGGCCGGGAGGTGACAGACCGCCTCGACGTTGTTGCCGTCGGGATCACGCACGAACGCTCCGTAGTAGTTTGCGTGGTACTCAGGCCAGACGCGCGGTTCGTGCAACACCTGCGCACCGGAGGCGACGGCCGCATCGAAGAAGGCTCGAACTGCTGCCCGATCAGGAGCCGCGAACGCGATGTGCGACTCCCGGAACCCCGCGCCCGAGTCGAACACGCCGAGCCAGAAGTCCGGCTTCTCGGGCGTCCCGTACCCGATGGCGACACCGAAGTCCATCTGCCGACTCACACCGAGAGGCGCGAGTACAGCGTCATAGAACAACGAGCTTGCGTTCATGTCTGCGCACTGGATTCCCAGGTGATCAAGCATGCCCTCAGCCTGGCACACGACATCGTCACCGGCGAACGCGCTGGTCTCAGGCGCCGGCCAGCACCAACGTTGCGGCGAAGAGTTCGAGGGCGGCAGCGGCGAACTCGACCATGTTCGCCTCGCGGTCGTCGAGACCGGTCAGCACGTGGCGGGTCGCTTCGATCGGGCCGGCCACTGCAACCCAGCTGTGGCCCGCCGGATCGCCGTAGGGGTTGGCGGGCCCAGCGGCACCGGCCTCGCCCACGCCCCACGTCGCTTCGAGACGGACGGCCACGGATCGGGCGAGGTAGCCGGCAAAGACCTCCGTCGCCCCCCGCATCCCGGGCGGAGTGTCGACTGCGCCGGCCATCCATGCCCGATTCGCGGCGACGGTGTAGATCACCGCACCACCGAGGTAGTACGCGGATGCACCGGGAACCGACAGCAACGCCGCCGAGATCAGACCGCCCGCCGAGCCCTCGGCGACGGCAACCGTCTCGTTGCGCTCCCGCAGCAGCGAGCCAATGCGACGAGCAGGATCGGTCAACGTCGAGGTGAGCACCTCCGAAGCATGGCCGATGCCTGCCCAATGCCGCCGCTCGGACGCCGCCACGATCGCATGGCACAGCGACCTTCGCACAGCGCCCTCGGCACGATTCGAACGTGCGCGCTACGGATTAGAAGGCCGTTGCTCTATCCAACTGAGCTACGAGGGCTTTGCGGCAACGCTAGCGGGCCGCCAATGCGGTACGCAGGTGGCCGAGGGCGGTGATGACCGAGAACTGGCGCATCTGTTCGCGTTGGCCGGGGAGGCGTGCGTGACGGACTTCGTCGAAGCCGGGGCCGACGAAGCCCATGAACAGCGTGCCGACGGGCTGGCCGTCCTGTTCATCGGGTCCGGCCACTCCCGTGAGTGACAGCCCGATGTCGGCACCGAGACGTTCACGCACACCGTGGGCCATCTGACGCGCCGCTGCCTCGCTCACCACTGGCCCCTCCCCCACGCCGAGCAGCGTCTGCTTGACGTCGGTCGCGTAGCTCACGATCGCACCACGGAACACGTCACTGGCACCGGGAATCGCTGTCAGTCGCGCACCGACCAAGCCGCCCGTCACCGATTCTGCCGTCGCCAACGTCAAGCCCCGGCTACGACAGAGGTCGAGCACGACCGATTCCATCGTGTCGTCGTCGGTACCGAACACGAGGTCACCGAGTTCTGCACGAACCACCTGCTCCCAGTGATCGAGCTGCGCAGTGCACTCGACCACCGTCGGCGCCTTGTGGGTCAGGCGCACCTTCAACCCTTCCCAGCCGCTCGCCAGGAACGCCAACGTAGGTGTGTCGGGACCCTCGAGCTGATCGATGACACCGTCGAGACGCTCGTTGAGTCCGCTCTCGCTCTCACCCCAGGTTCGCAGCACCCGGCTGGCGATCACCGAGTCGTCACCGCTGCGCAGCCGCAGGTCGGCGAGGACTGCCCGTTGCATCATGTCGTACATCTCGTGCGGCACACCGGGCACGGCGTAGACGACCTTGTCGACACCGTTCACCGTCACCGGGCAGATCAGGCCGGGCGCCGTCCCACGGGTCTGCGGGATGATCGTGGCACCGACGGGCACCATCGCCTGGCGCAGGTTGTTGTCGGCCATCCGCCGTCCACGCGCCGCGAACAACTCGCGGATGACGTCGGCCACGGCATCGTCACGCACCAGATCGACGCCCATCACCGCGGCGATCGCATCACGAGTCAGATCGTCGTGGGTCGGCCCGAGCCCGCCACACATGATCACCGCATCAGCGCTGTCGAGGAGTCGACGAAGCTGCGTTTCGATCCGGCCAACGTTGTCGCCGACCTTCACCTGGACGAGCGAGTCGATTCCGTTGGCGGCCAGTTCGCCCCCGATCCATGCCGAGTTCGAGTCGATGATCTGGCCGAGCAGCAGTTCGGTGCCGACCGCGAGGACATCGCACCGCAGTGTCATTCGGCTGTCGCCGTTCGACCGATCTCGCCGAGTTCCTCGTCGATCGTCTCCGACACCGCCGCCTCGAGCTGACGGGCCCGCCACAGATACTGGGCCCCACTCACGAGGGCCAGCAGCACAGCGATCCAGAGGAACGAGTTCCAGAGCCATGTGGCATCGACAGCCGTCAGTGGCAGCAGGGCGAACGCGACTGCCAGCTGCTGGCACACCGTCTTGTACTTGGCGAGCTTGATCGCCGGCACGCTGATGCCCTTGCCACCGACAAGCACCCGGTAGACACTGATCATCACCTCGCGAGCTGTGATGATCACGACGGGCACGACCCAGAACACACCCGTGCTCACGAGGGTGAACATCGCTCCGAGGATCAGCACCTTGTCGGCGAGCGGGTCGAGGAATGCACCGGCCGAGGTGGTGCCCTGACGGCGAGCCAGGTAACCGTCGAGGAAGTCGGTGGAGCTGAACACGGCCCACATCACGAACGCGATCCACGACCCGAATTCGTCGTTCGGGATCACCCAGAACATCAACGGCGACAACAGCAGCCGCCCGACGGTGATGGCGTTGGCCCACGTGGCGAGCTTGTCGGGCTCGACCGTCACATCGTCTCCAATGCCCCGACGTCGACTCCCGCGCCGACGAGGTCGGGACCCATGGCGTCGACGATCTCGACCTCGACGAACGCACCCGGCGCAAGCGCGAGGTCGAGATGGATCACTCCGTCGATTTCCGGGGCCTCTCGATGGCTGCGACCCACGCCGGGCGTGTCGACGAGCACCGACAGCGTCCGGCCGATCAGTGCGTCGCGTCGAGTCGCGGTGATGTCGTCCTGCAACTCGCGCAGTTCAGCGAGCCGCTCGCCCATCAGCCCAGGATCGACGGCACCGTCGAGGTCGGCGGCATACGTGCCGTCCTCCCGGCTGTACGAGAAGAAGCCACACCAGTCGAGCTGTGCCTCCTCGACGAAGTGCAGCAGCTGATCGTGATCGGCTTCGGTCTCTCCCGGATAGCCGACGATGAAGTTGCTCCGGAACGCGGCGTCGGGCTCACGGTCGCGGATGTCGGCGATCCGATCGAGGAAACGCTGTCCGTCACCCCATCGACGCATCCTCCGGAGCAACGGCTTGCTGACGTGCTGCAGTGACAGGTCGAAGTACGGCACACCGGAGTCGCAGATCGCATCGATGAGACCGTCGCTGAGGTCGCTCGGGTAGAGGTACAGCAGCCGGACACGGTCGACCGCGGCGGCGACCGCCCCGACCAGCGCCACGATCGAGCCCGCCCCGAGTTCGTCGGGACGATCCTTGCCATACGAGGCGAGATCCTGCGCGACGAGCACGATCTCGCTGGCTTCGAGCTGTTCGACCTCATCGAGGATCGAGGCCACGTCGCGGCTGCGTTGCGGGCCACGGAAGCTCGGGATCGCGCAGAACCCGCACGACCTGTCGCACCCCTCGGCAATCTTCACGTAGGCCCACGGCACCGCCGACTTGGGGCGTGGCAGGTTGAGCAGGTCGAACTCGGGCAACGGGGTGGACGACACCGGGATCAGCTTGCGCTGGGGCTCCATGCCCGTGGGTACCTCGGTGCCGTCGCGCTCGACCGGTGCGACGTTGAAGGCCTTGCCGAACCCGGCGACCTGGTCGACCTCGGGGAGTGCTGCGGCCAGCTCGTCGCCATACCGCTCGGCCATGCAGCCGGTCACAACGAGTCGAGAACCATCGGGCCGCTGCGCGTCGAGGGCCAGAATGGTGTCGATCGACTCGCGGCGGGCCTCGTCGATGAAGGCGCACGTGTTCACGACCACGAGATCGGCCAGGGCAGCGTCGTCGGTCGATTCCATGCCGTCAGCGAGGAGCGCGCCGATCAGTTTGTCGGAATCGACGTCGTTCTTCGGGCAGCCGAGCGTCTCGATGTAGAAGCGCTGCGACACGGCGCTCCACGCTACCCGAGGCGGTCACGTGCCAGGCCGATCCGCCGACGCCCATCTGACCGCACGGTCACATGACCGTGGAGCGGAACTTCTCCATGAGGTGGTGGCCGGCGGTGATCGGGGGATACCGCGGCGACTCGCCGTCGGCGACGATGCACTCGATGCGGGCGTCCCAGTTCGCGTTGTGGAAGAACGGGATGGAGAGCCTCGCTCCCGCACCCGCCGCGAGCACCACACGATGCATCGTGGACCGCCACCGGTCGTTGGTCCAACGCTGCATCAGGTCACCCAGGTTGACGATCAACCCGCCGTCGACTGCCTCGACATCGATCCAGGCTCCGTCGACCGTCATCACCTGCAGGCCCGGAACTCCATCGGTCCACAGGATCGTGAGCGTGCCGTAGTCCGTGTGGGCACCGGCGCGGAATTGGCCGCCGGCGACGGACTCTGCCGCTGGATAGTGGGCGAGCCGCAGCGCCGACCCGTGCTCGTCGATGGACTGCTCGAATGTCGCCGGGTCGAGCCCCAGAGCCACAGCGAACGCCTGCATCAGGGTGGCCGAGAGCGCTGCCATCGTCCGGTAGTAGTCCTCGGCTGCAGGACGGAGTTCCGCAACGGCGCAGGGCCAGAGGTTCGGCGCGTACACCGCACGCTCGTCGGGGTCGGTCATCTCGTCGAGCGGACGAGGTGGCGGGTCGATCGGCCCGATGTTGAACGTCTCCTTGAGATCGGCCGACTGTGCACCGCCGATCGAACGATTGAGGGCTTCGGCCTCGAGCCGGTTGTAGCCGTAGGGGTAGCCGGGCTCGGGCATCGCCACCGCGAGGCGATCGTCGAGATCCGCGTCGAAGAACGTCCGGGCAGCCACGCCGAGACGTTCGATCAGTTGCGGATCGACACCGTGACCCACGATCGTGAAGAACCCCACCGAGCGACACGCCTCGTCGATAAGGGCACCGACCGCACGACGTTCTTCGTCGTCACCACCGACGAAGAGCGAGAGGTCGATGACCGGGATCACCGGTGTGGTCATTGGTGAGCGAGGCGCAGGCCAGGGCGTGGCCACGGGAACGACACGAGGCGCCCCGAACTCGAGCACGTCACGTACGCCGTGCGCAGGTCGTCGCCGCCGAAACAGATGTTGGTCGTGATGACGTCGTCTGTGGCATGGAATTCGATCTCACTGCCGTCGGGCGAGATCGCAGTGATCCCGCCGTTGATGATCGTGGCCACGCACACCCAGCCCTCGCCGTCGACGGCCAAGGAGTCGAGGAGCTGGTGCCCGGGTAGGCCACACAGCACCGCCGAGAAGTCGAGCGGAGCCGGTGGGAGCACCTCGCCGGGCGACGTGATGGTGCGTTGGTGCACGCGTCCGTTGTGGGTCTCGGCCCAGTAGAGGGTGTCGGTGTCAGGCGACAGACCGATGCCGTTGGGCGAGTCGGTCGGGAACACCACCTCAGCGATGGCGCTGCCGTCGGCCTGTGCGTAGTAGATGCCGGTGAGATCGGCCGTCCGTGCGGTCGTGTCGCGAATGCCATGGTCGGTGAACCAGAACCCACCGTGGCCGTCCATCACCAGGTCGTTCGGACCTCGCAGCGGGTGACCGTCGCATTCCGTGTACAGGTCGGTGACCGTGCCGTCGTGCGGGTCGACGCGCTGGATCCTCCCGCCGATGTAGCCATCACGGTTGAACCCGCCGGGGAACATCATCCCACCGAGATCGACCGGCGTGAACGACCCCCCGTTGTTGCACACGTAGAAGGCACCGTCGGGACCCACCGCAGCACCGTTCGGGCCGCCAGGGATCTCGGCGATGGTCTCGGTGGATCCATCGGGACGCACCCGGGTGAGGCGGGGTCCGAACATCTCCACGAGCACGACCGACCCGTCGGGCATCGCGATCGGACCCTCGGGGAACCGCAGCCCGTGCGCGATCTCGGTCAACTCGGGGGCGAACTCACGAACGGTCGGTGTGGCCATGGCACCATGATGTCACCGCGATGACGTCGGCTCAGACCTGGCCGTTCTGTTGGAGCAGTTCGAACTCCTCGACGGTCATCAGGACCGCGCGTGCCTTCGATCCTTCGCTCGGGCCCACGACGCCGCGTTGTTCGAGCAGATCCATGATGCGCCCGGCGCGGGCGAACCCGACCTTCAGCTTGCGCTGCAGCATCGAGGTCGATCCGAGTTGGCTGCGTACCACGAGCTCCATCGCCTGACGCATCATCACCGTGTCCTCGTCGTCGTCACCGGCCGAGAACGCATTGGCGTCGGACGTGACGTCGAGATCGTCGAACGACGCCATCGCCCCCGCACCCATGGTCGAACCGGGTCCGCCACGTGGCGGCACGAGCGCCGACTGACCAGCGAAACCATCGCGGTCGCTGTCGCTACCGCCCTCGCCGCCCGATTCGACGTCGTCGGAGTAGATCGGTTCGGGTGACTGCACTCTCCAGTGCGAGACGACCTGGCGCACTTCCTCTTCACTGACGAACGATCCCTGGATGCGGTTGGCGACCGACGAGTTGCCGGGCAGCAGCAGCATGTCGCCCTTGCCGACGAGCTTCTCGGCGCCGGGTTGGTCGAGGATGACGCGGGAGTCGGTGAGGCTCGAGACGGCGAAGGCCATGCGCGCCGGAATGTTGGCCTTGATGACGCCGGTGATCACGTTGACCGATGGGCGCTGCGTGGCGACGATCAGATGGATGCCGACCGCCCGGGCCTTCTGGGCGATACGAGTGATCGACTCCTCGACGTCGCGGGCGGCCACCATCATCAGGTCGTTGAGCTCGTCGACGACCACCACGATGTAGGGCAGATGCTCGTACTCGACGGTGGAGCCGAGCGGTGGCTGGATCTGTCCCTTGGCGAACGCTTTGTTGTAGCCCAGGATGTCGCGGTAGCCGAGCTCGGAGAGCACGTCGTAGCGCCGCTCCATCTCCTTGACCGCCCAACCGAGCGCGTTGGCGGCCTTCTTCGGGTTCGTGACCGGCTGAGTGAGTAGATGTGGCAGCCGGGCGTACTGACCCATCTCGACCTGCTTGGGATCGATCAGGATCAGGCGCACATCGTCGGGCGTCGTACGCATGAGGAGCGACGTGATGATGCAGTTGATGCCACTCGACTTGCCGGCGCCGGTCGCACCGGCGATCAGCATGTGCGGCGTCGTGGCGAGGTCGAGGAACACCGCCTTGCCGGCGATGTCCTTGCCGATGGCGACCTCGAGCGGATTGGTGGCCTTGGCCGCTTCCGGTGAGGTCAGCAGGTCGCCCAGTGCGACGAGCTGGCGCTGGTGGTTGGGCACCTCGACGCCGATCGCCGAGCGACCCGGAATGGGTGCCAGGATGCGAACATCGACGGCCGCCATCGCATACGCGATGTCCTTCTGGAGGCTCGTGACCCGTGCGACCTTGACACCCGGGCCGAGTTCGAGTTCGTACCGCGTGACCGTCGGGCCAACCGTCATACCGAGCAAGGTGGTGTCGACGCCGTGGGATGCGAGCGACTCCTGCAACATCACGCCACGCGCTTCGACGGCTTTGCGATCGATCTTCTGCTCGCCCGGACGATCGAGGAACGTCATCGGCGGCAGCACCCAGGCGCCGACAGTCGCTCCATCAGGGCTCACCGGCCCCGGCTGGCTCCCCGTGGAGACCGTCGGCTTGGGCCCACGACGCCGCTTCGGGGCTGCGGTGTCGCCCACCAACTCGTCGCCCTCGGCGGCGAAGTCGTACAGAGCGGACCCTGAGCCTGCAAGCGCGGACACTTCGCCCGCGACGTCGTACGGCGCCGCCATCGGCGAATCGCCGGTTACGGCGCCCTCGCGGTCGCTGCTGAGCGTGGAAATGTTGCTGATGCCCGACTTGGCCGCCCGGCCCAAGGGTGCGCCGACAGCTGCGAGGAACCCGCCGGTGTTCTGGGCGAACGTGCGAATCGAGGTGCGGGTGATGAGCAGCGCCCCGCCGAGCAGCACGGCGGTGAGCGCCACGGCGGCACCAGCCGGCGCCAGGAGCGCCTCGAGGGGTGCGCCGACGAGCGCACCGATGTATCCGCCCGCATCGACGACCTCGTCGGCGCCATCGGAGAGCTTCTCGGGCCCGAAGAGCACGTGGAGCAGCCCGAGAGCCGACAGCGACACGATCGACCAACCGATCGCCAACTGAACGGGGCTGGCCGTTCGCCCGCGGCGAAGGAACGCCACTCCCAGGGCAACCAGAACGACCGGGAGTGCGTACCGGCCGTAGCCGACCAGCCACCCCATCAAGGTCTCGATGCCCTGCCCGAGCGGGCCGGCCAGGTCGAGGTACACCGCGAGGCCGATCACGACCGCAAGGCCGATCAAACCGAGCCCGACAAACTCGTGTTCGCGCCCGCCGACGGCGCCGCGCAACACCGACCCGGCATCGGTGATCTCACCCTCGGGCGGGGTTGCGTCACGGACACTGCCGGACGCCTTCGAACGCGATGGCGACACCGCCGATGTCTTCGACGAGGCCTTGGTCGGGGCCTTCGACTGAGCCTTGGAGGTCGTCGACTTCTTCGACGATGCGGACGCGGACGAACCAGACTTTTTCGGCGTCGAACGCTTCTTGGAGGGGCCCCACGTGGTCATGACGTTGAACACGGTACCAAGGGGCTGTCACACCCAACCGTGACCCTCGTACCCCAGCAGGCCTCAGCGCTCAGACGGGGTCGACGGCCAGGACCGAGCCGTCGGGGCCGACCGTGATGTCGAGCACGCCGCCTTCGGCCGACTGTGCGGCCACCACATAGCGCACGCTGCCCCCTTCGCCGCCTTCGACGCTGAGCGTCTGGATCGTGGCGTCAGGCAGTTCCTCGGCAACCTTCGCGAGGATCGCCTCCTCGTCGAAGTCGATCGCCTCAGCGCCGAACGTGAATCCGGACGCCCCTGTCAGCGCAGGCGCGGGGGGCAGGAGTTCACCGTCGGCGTACACGTACGGAATCGCTGCGGTCGCTCCATCGACTGCCACGAAGATGTTCGTCAGCTTCGGGCCTGCGGTCACCTCGAAGTACTCCTGGCCCGCGCCCAACTCGGCCTCGACGGCGTCGATACCGGCGCCGATGTCACCGACGAACGACGTGTCGACGTTCCCGTCGGAGTCGCTGCCGCACGCCGCAATCAGCGTGACGGCAACCACCGTCCCGATCCACGATCGGATCCCACCCCGGCGGCGCGCCATCGCCAAGAGTCAGGCCTCCATGACGACGGGAACGATCATCGGACGGCGCTTCGTGCGCTCGCTGACGAACTTCCCTGCTGCGCGGCGAACATCGCGCTCGAGCGCTTCGACGTCACGAACACCCTTGCCCAGCGACGACTCGACGGCATCGGCGACGGCATCGCATGCCTCGTCGAGCAGGTCGTCGGCCTCGGGCGCGTACACCCAGCCACGCGTGATGATCTCGGGGCCGACGAGGACCTTGCCAGTCTGGATGTCGACGGTGACGACCACGACGACCACGCCTTCTTCGGCCAGTTTCTGACGGTCACGCAACACGCCCTGGCCGACGTCGCCCACGATGCCGTCGACGTACAGGTAGCCCGACGGCACCCGGCCGACCGGACGTACTTCCTTCTCCGTCAACTCGAGCACGTCTCCGTCCTCGCACAGGATCACTCGATCGTGCGGCACACCCATCAGCTCGCCGAGGCGCGCGTTGGCGACCATGTGGCGGTACTCGCCATGGATCGGGACATACCACTCGGGGTTGACGATCGACAGGTAGGTCTTGATCTCATCGGCCTGGGCGTGGCCGGTGGCATGCACGTCGAGGATGCCGGAGTGCACCACTTCGGCGCCCATGCGCAGCAGCCCGTCGATGACGGCGTTCACGTTGCTCTCGTTGCCGGGAATGGCGTGGCTCGACAACACGACCGTGTCGTGCTCGCCGAGCTTCAGCCACTTGTTCTCGCCGCGAGCCATCAGCCCGAGCGCGGACATCGGCTCGCCCTGCGAACCGGTCGAGATGATGCAGACCTTGCCGGGCTCGTACTTGTCGATGTCGTCGATGTCGATGATCGACGACTCGGGGATGTCCAGCACCTTGAGCTCGCGCCCGAGCCGGACGTTCTTCTTCATGCTCAGGCCGAGAGTGGCGATGACACGCCCTTCGGCGATCGCCGCCGTGGCGATCTGCTGGATGCGATGCAGGTGGCTCGCAAAGCTCGCCGTGACGATACGGCGGTCGCGTTGGGCAGCGAACAGGCCCTGCAGGACGCTCCCGACGCTGGTTTCGCTCGGCGAGTAGCCAGCCTCTTCGGCATTGGTCGAGTCAGCCATCAACAGGCGGATGCCCGGCGACTTCGCGAGTTGGCCGATGCGAGCCAGATCGGTGCGGCGGTGGTCGACCGGGGTGAGGTCGATCTTGTAGTCGCCGGAGTGCAGCACGACGCCTTGCGCGGTGTGAATGGCGATGGCATGCGCGTGCGGCACCGAGTGGGTGACCGGGATGAACTCGACGAGCAGCGGGCCGATCTCGACGGACTCACCGTCGGCGACCTTGCGCATGTCGGTCTTGTGGGTGAGTCCGGCCTCGTCGATGCGGTTGCGGGCCAGGCCGAGTGTCAGTGCCGCGCCGTAGATCGGCAGCGGCTCGTCGCGCAGGTCGCCGATGCCGTCGTGATCACGCAGCAGATACTGGATGGCGCCGACATGATCCTCGTGGCCGTGCGTGAGCACGAGCGCCCGGATCCGGGTTGCGTTCTCACGCAGATAGGTGAAGTCGGGCAGGATCAGATCGATCCCGTGCATGTTCGCGTCGGGGAACATCAGCCCGCAGTCGATGAGGATGATCGTGCGGTCGGGATCGTCGGCGGCCCCCTGCTCGATCGCCATGCAGTTTCGACCGATCTCGCCGAGCCCGCCGAGGAACACGACGCGAACGCGAACGGATGAATCGGTCGCGCCGGGTGCAAGGCGGTCAGCCACGGGCGGCGACCAGGCGTTCGTGGACGCCGCGAGCAGCGTGTTCGAGTCCATGGGGCGTCGGCCCCATCGGGGACCTGCATTCCCCGACGTCGTGACCGAGCGTTCTCAACATGGCTTTCGACGGTACCGGGTTCGGGGCATCGTCGCTGGTTTCGAACTCGTAGCTCTCCAGTTGGCGAGCGTTGATGCGCTGCGCGGCAGCAATGTCCTCACGCTCCCAGGCGTCGAACATCGCGAGGTGATCGGGTGCGCACCAATGCGTTGCGACCCCGATCGCTCCGACTGCACCGATGGCCAACAGCGGCAGCGTCATCGAGTCGTCGCCCGAGTAGATCTCGAAGTCGGTGGGGGTCGTCGCCTTCACCGCAGCGGTCGCGCCGGGATTCCCCGCAGCATCCTTGAGGGCGACGATGTTGGGGACGTCGGTGGCGAGACGCACGAGCGTGGCGCCGGAGATCTTGCGTCCGGTGCGCGCCGGAATGTCGTAGAGCACGATCGGAAGATCGGTCGATGCCGCGATCGCCCGGAAGTGGGTCTCGATGCCGGCCTGGGACGGGCGGCTGTAATAGGGGCACACGCCGAGAATTCCGGCGATACCGAGGTGGCCGGCCTCCTCCGTGAGACCGATGTCGTGGCGCGTGTTCGACCCGGTCGTGCCCGCGATCACCGGAACCGTCACGGCGTTGACCACGGCCTCGAAGAGCTGGAGCTTCTCGTCGATCGACAGTGTCGGCGCCTCGCCGGTGGTGCCACACACCACGAGGCCCTCGTTGCCCTGCTCGACGAGCCACTTGGCCAGGGCCACGGCGGCGTCGAGGTTCAGTTCACCCTCTTCGTCGAAGGGTGTGACCATTGCGGTCAGGACTCGCCCGAACCGCGCCATCAGCAGTGCCCTGTGGTCGTCGTCGGGAACCGGACGTGCGAATCATGGCCAATCACGCCCTGCAACCTATTCGATCCCTGCCACCTCGCGCATTCCGATTCCCCCGACCGCCGCACCGTGGCGGGTCGAACGTGACGGATTCAACCTGGTCGGTCGATGATTCTGGCCACGACAGCGAACGTGGGCGTCGACGAGACGGGCTGCTCGATCGTGGCACCCGCTAGCTTCTGCCCTGCGTGAACAACAACTGAAGGAGATCATCATGCGACCCTCCCCCATCCTGCGTCGGCTCGTGCCGGCCCTTGCCGTCGGTGCCCTCGTCCTCGCGGCGTGCGGAAGCGACGACGACTCGTCCGGCGACTCGAGCACCGATGCGGCCACCAGCACCGACGCTGCGGCCAGCACCGAGGGCTCCTCGGCTGCCGGAGAGGCGTGCGGCCCGACGATCGAAGAAGGGGTCCTCACGATCGCCACCGGCGAACCCGCCTTCTACCCATGGGTGATCGACGACGCACCGGAGTCCGGTGAAGGCTTCGAAGCCGCCGTCGCCTACGCCGTGGCCGCCGAAATGGGCTACGACGCCGAATCGGTCGTCTGGGTCCGCACCACGTTCGACGAGGCCATCCAGCCCGGCGCGAAGAACTTCGACATGAACCTCCAGCAGTACTCGATCACACCCGAGCGCCAGGAGAACATCGACATGTCGTTGCCGTACTACACGACCAACCAGGCCATCGTCGGACTCGCCGGGTCAGCAGCAGAAGGCGCCACGACGATGGCCGATCTGAAGGACGTGAAGTTCGGCGCCCAGGTCGGCACCACGAGCCTGCAGTTCATCACCGACGTGATCCAGCCCAACCAGGAGCCCTTCGTCTACGACGACAACGTCGGAGCGAAAGCCGCACTCGAAGCCAACCAGATCGATGCGGCAGTGTTCGACGTGCCAACAGCGGTGTACGTATCGGAATTCGAGATCGAGGGCAGCAGCGTCATCGGCCAATTCCCTGCTGACGCTGGCGGAGAGAACGACCAGTTCGGATTCGTCCTCCAGAAGGACAGCGCGCTCACCTCGTGCGTCAACGCTGCGATCACGACCCTCACCGACAGTGGCGAGCTCGACGCGATCGCGGCCGAATGGCTCTCGGACTACCAAGCTCTCCCTGTCATCACCGTCGACTGACCCCGACGACCCGTCCACACCATCGACTTCATGACGAACGGACCGACCCGGCGCGAGCTCTACGAACGAGCTCAGCGCCGGCGGTCCAACGTCATCGCAACGGTCAGCACCGTCGTCGTGGTGGGTGCGCTGATCCTGTTCGTGCCGATGACACCCGGATGGGACAAGGTGCGTCAAGCGTTCTTCGACGGCGACGTCTTCGTCGAGAGCTTTCCCCGCCTGCTCCGGGCGTTCTGGCTGGATGTACAGATCCTGCTGTGGTCGACGCCGCTGATCTTGATCGTGTCGTTGCTGCTCGCGCTGGCCCGCAACACGCGCAGCGCAGCCCTCTTTCCGCTGCGTGCCTTCGCGATCATCTACATCGACGTGCTTCGTGGCATCCCGGTGATCCTGCTCGTGTTCCTGATCGGCTTCGGCGTGCCCGCGCTGGGATTGTCACGCGAGTGGGCCAACCCGCTCATCTGGGGCACCGTCACCCTCGTACTCTCGTATTCGGCGTACACCGCCGAGATCATCCGCGCCGGCATCGACGGCGTGCACGAGAGCCAGCGTGCGGCCGCGAGGTCGCTCGGCATGACCAGCCGACAGACGATGAACACCGTGATCCTGCCACAGGCCTTCCGACGCATCGGCCCTCCCATGATGAACACATTCGTGAGCCTCCAGAAGGATGTCGCCCTCGTCAGCCTCATCGGCCCCGTCGAGATCCTGCGACAGGCCAGCATCGACAAGGCGACGTACGCGAACTTCACCCCGTACGTGGCAGCCTCGCTCATCTTCCTGGCCATCACGATTCCGTGTACCCGACTCGCCGACTACGCGATGGCTCGCCAGCGCCAGCGCACTGGCGCCACCACGATCGCATGACGTACGAGTCACCCGACACAACGCGGCCCACGCCTCCGCTGAAGCTCCGACTGGGCGGCGTGGTCAAGTCGTTCGGCACCACGACCGTGCTCGACGGGATCGACCTCGACGTCGCCACGGGCGACGTGATCACCCTCATCGGTGCATCCGGTTCCGGCAAGTCGACGCTCCTGCGCTGTGTCAATCTGCTCGAACCCGTCGATGACGGCGAGGTGCTGTTCGACGGCGTCGACATCGCGGAGCCGGGGCTCGACCCCGACCCGGTCCGTCGCCGGATCGGGATGGTCTTCCAGAGCTTCAACCTCTTCCCGCACATGACGGTCACCGACAACGTGGCGATCGGTCCACGCAAGGTGCTCGGCGTACCGAAGGCGACCGCCCGGGCCGACGGCCTCGAGCTGTTGACCCGGCTCGGACTCGCCGCACGGGCCGACGCCTATCCCGACCAACTGTCGGGCGGTCAGCAGCAACGCGTCGCGATCGCCCGATCCCTGGCGATGAATCCGGAAGTGATGCTGCTCGACGAGATCACCTCGGCGCTCGACCCGGAACTCGTCGGTGAGGTGCTCGATGTGGTCCGTGGGCTCAAGCGTGACGGTATGACGATGCTGATCGCCACCCACGAGATGGCGTTTGCCAAGGAGATCAGCGACCGCGTCTGCTTCCTCCACCAGGGCCGCATCCTCGAGGAGGGCACCCCGGCCAAGATCTTCGGCGCGCCGACCGAGCCGCGTACCAAGGAGTTCCTGCAGCGAGTGATCGATGCCGGCCGTCTCTAGCGCGAGCTGCCGACGTCACTGACCCCGCAGATGAGATCGCGGTTGAGGCAGAGTGCAACCTCCTGCTCGAGTTTGTCCTGGTTCCACACGTTCCAGAAGTCGGCGTGGCCGGTGATGATGTCGCCCGACGCGAGCATCAACCCCTCCGGCTCGACTGCGGGATAGTCGATGGCGATGGTGAGCTGGGGAACCGGGACGGGGAAGTCGTCAGGGCACCCGTTCGCATCGCTGTAGCGCGCCGGCGACTCGTCACCGATGCCGGTGAGTGTTTCACCGTCCCAGCAGTCGGGGAAGGTGACGAGCATCCTCAGTGGGGTCGATGACGGGCACGCCGGTGGGCTCGCGTCGCGGGTGGCGCCGGTACCGCACGACCACGCGACGATGTCGGTCGATTGCGGCTCGGTCGCCATGGCATCGCCGCCGATCAGCATCAGCCCGGCCGGGTAGGGCTGCACCTCGGCCGGCTCGACACCGCGGCCCGGGCGGTAGTAGGCAGTGAATCCCTCCGGCTCGATCTGGGTGCCCGATTCGTCGAGCAACGCCGGCGCCCAGTACGAGGCCGTGTCGAGTGCTTGGTGACATGACGTGTCGGCGCCGAGCATGCGTTCGTAGTCGGGGTCGGAGTTGACGTTGCGATTGCCGAAGAACTGGTGCAGGTGGCTCATTCCCGACATGCCCGGGTGCACGATCGGGTCGTCGTATGCGACATGGCTGAGATCGCACTGCACGATGAACTGCGCGACGTGGCCCTGTGGTCCGCGTCGCGCCGGATCCGGCCCGGCCGGCGCCTCCGATGTCGAGGATTCAGTCGATGAACACGCTCCGAGGAGGAGCGCCAGGGCGGCGACGGCGGCGAGGCGTCGCGTCATCGACATCACTGGTGGCAGCGTCAGGGCCGAGTCGGCACGACGATGGTCGTGATGTCGACCGTCGGTGGCATGTTCGTCGCCGGTTGCGCGGGAGCGGTCGCAGCGTCGGGCATCCCGTCGAGCAGCGGCGGTGCCGGTGTCGGTGCCGTCTTGTAGTCGACCGAGGGCGGTGCAGTCTCCGCGTCGCCCAACCAGCTCGCCACGTTGAGGTCGCCCAGCAACCAGTCGCCGCCGGTGCCGGTGTCCTCACACGGAAGCAGTGCTTCGATGTCGGTGGGTGCGCTCGTGGTGAACACGTTCCCACTGAAGCAGTTGCCGAGGGTGGTGGGGTCGATCGGCGCAAGCGAGAGGTCGACGGCCGAGACTGCCAGGTCGGCAACTCCACTTCCCTCGACCACGTTACCGACGACGCTGTTCTCCTTGGGTGCCCACAGGATCGCCCCGAGCGTGTCGGGGTCGGCCAGCGGCAGGTCACGGGTCTCCGAACACGGGAGGTCCCAGGTGTCCTCGGCGGGTTCGGCGTCGTTCGGCTCGAACTCGGGGAACGGGATGAGGCCGATGCCGACCTTCGTCTGGCCGTAGACGAGGTTTCGTTCGATGACATTGCCGATACCGCCCTCGACGAGGATGCCGTTGTTCATCGCCAGGATGGCGTCGTTGATGGCCGGGGTGTCGCCCTGGTTGTTGTCGTACACGGTGTTGCCGACGATCGTGGCCCGACGCTGCGGGTAGCACAGCTCGTAGGTGGCCGAGTTGACGTTGATGCCGGCACGGTTGTTGTTGAAGCGGCTGTTGATGATGTAGAGGTTGCCACCCGAGGTGGTGCCGGAGTAGCCGAGGCCGTTGTACTCGGAGATCACGTCGTCCATCACGGCGTTGCACTCGTAGCATTGGCCGATGTAGAAGCCGGCATCCGGGCTGCCGCTGGCGTACGAGTGCTCGAGCAGACCGTTGATCGAGTCGAACGCGTACACGCCGTAGTCCCCGTTGCGGTAGGCGGTGATGTACGAGCCCCGGTAGCCGTCGACCGAGGTCCAGAACACGCCGTTGTTGGTGTAGTTCTGTGCGGTCAGGTTCTCGACGGCGACACCGCTCGCCCCGAGGACCCGAACCCCGTTGTCGAGTTCGAACTGTCCGTCGAGGACGACCTCGTTGCGGTCGAGGCCACGAATCGTGATCTCGTCGGTCGTGACGTTGACGGCTTCGTTGTAGACGCCAGGTGAGATGAGTACGAGGTCGCCGGGTGAGGCGGCGTCGACCGCCTCCTGGATGGTGGCGAACTCCTCGGGAACCGACAGGACTCCGTCGGCTGCGCCGGCGTCGGTTGCATCCGTCGCGACGGGCGCTTGCGTCCGTTCGGGAGCGTCGGTGCCGGTCGGGGCGCTGTCGTCGCCACTGCACGATGCGAGGATCACGAGGGCCACCAGGGCAAGAGCGGTCTTCTTCATCATCATCAAACCTCTGTCAGTTGGCGGGTGTCACGACGACGGTGCCGATCATCCCGGCGTCCTTCGTGCCGTGGATCGAGCAGTAGTACGCAAAGGTGCCTGGCTCCGAGAAGACCCAGGTGTACTCGTCGCCGGGCAGAAAGGCCTCGGTCGGCGCACCCCACGATTGGGCGTCGTCGGCCGGCAATACGTTGTGGTCGTTGCGCCCGCGGTTCTCCCACCGAACGGCAGTTCCTGCGGCCACTTCGATGGTCTCGGGACGGAAGCTGTTGTCGAGGGCGATGACCTCGACGGTCTGCCCGTTCGAGCCGACCGTCGTCTCGGTGGCCTGTCCCGGCGACGCAACCTCGGTCGTGTCGGGCCGGGAATCGGCGTCGGAGCCGCAGGCAGCGAACACCAGGCCGGCCACAGCGACCACTGCGAGCCCATGACGGGCACGATCGAGAGCAAGGCGCGCAGACATGGGCCCGCGATTCTGTCAGCGTCGAACCACAGCCACACAATGACGCCCACGATCTCTGGGCCAGCATGCTCAGCCGGGCATCAGCGCACCTGCGTACTCGTCACGCAGGGTCTTCTTGGAGAACTTACCGACGCTGGTCTTGGGCACCGCGTCGATCCACACCACGCCCTTGGGCATCTGCCACTTGGCGATCTTGCCGTCGAGGTAGGCGAGGACCTCCTCCTCGGTGAGTTCCTCCCCCGGCGCGACGACGACACACGCCAGCGGCGCTTCACCCCACTTCTCGTGGGCGACACCGATCACGGCGGCCTCCGCGATCTTCGGGTGTCCCATCAACTCGTTCTCGAGCTCGACCGAGCTGATCCACTCACCCCCGGACTTGATCAAGTCCTTCGTGCGGTCGACCAGGCGGACGAAACCGCGTTCGTTGACCGTGGCGACGTCGCCGGTCTTCAGCCAGCCGTCGTCGGTGAAGCTCTCGCGGGAGCGTTCGTCGTCGTAGTAGTCCGATGCGATCCAGTTGCCCCGGCACTGCAGTTCGCCACTGCTCTCGCCGTCCCACGGCACGGGGTTGGTGGTGCCCGGTTCGACCACCCGGCATTCGGCGCCGAACACGATCCTGCCGACCTGGGTACGGAGTTCGGCCTGCTCGGCCTGCGGCAGGAGTTCCTGATCGGCGTCGAGACGGCACACGGCGGCGATCGGGCTGGTCTCGGTCATGCCCCACGCTTGGAAGATCGGCAGGCCGGTCTGTTCGCGATACGCCTCCGACAACGCCTTGGGAACCGCGGACCCGCCACACGGGATGCTGCGCAGCGACGAGGTGTCCTTGCCCTTCAGTTCCGGGAGGACCGCCATCCAGATGGTCGGCACGCCGGCGGCGACCGTGACCTTCTCATCGACGATCAGTTTGGCGACCGCCGGGCCGGACAGGTCGGGTCCCGGCATGACGAGGTCGGCGCCTGTGGCCACTGCGGCATGGGCGAGACCCCATGCGTTGGCATGGAACATCGGCACCACCGGAAGGATCACATCGCTCTCGCGGGCACCGAGACTGTCGACGGTCATTGCGCCCATGGTGTGCAGGAAGGTCGAACGGTGGGTGTAGACGACGCCCTTCGGGTTTCCCGTCGTGCCGCTCGTGTAGCACATGCTCGCTGCTCGGTGCTCGTCGTCGACTCGGAACTCGACGGGATCGGCCGCTGCGAGCAACTCCTCGTAGTCGAGGAGTTCGTGGCCGGCGAGATCGGCCGGGATCTCGCCCTTGCCGTCGTCCATCAGCACCAGATGCTGCAGGTTCTCGAACGTGGGCAGCAGCGGAGCGAGCAGGCCGAGCAGCGAACGGTCGACGAAGATCACCTCGTCGTCGGCATGATTGACGATGTACGTGAGCTGCTCGGGGAACAGCCGGATGTTGAGCGTGTGCAGGACGCGCCCGGTGCACGGGGCGGCGAAGTACAACTCGAGGTGGCGGGCAGTGTTCCAGGCGAAGGTGGCAACTCGACCATCGGGGGAGATGCCCAGATTGTCGAGCACACCGCCGAGTTTGCGGGTACGCGCAGCCCACTCGCCGTAGGTGGTTCGTTGGATCCCGTCACCGGTCGCGGTGACAATTCCCTTGTGGGGGTGGTACTTCTCGGCTCGCTCGAAGATGTGCGGGATCGCGAGCGGGACGTCTTGCATCAGGCCTTGCATCGCGCTGAAGGTAGTGCACCCCGGCGCCCACCGATCCACCGGAGCCGGTACCGTTGACGACCGTGACCGACGCCGCGATCGAAGCAACCGACGTACCCCACGTGCGGCCGGCGTGGGCGCCGTTGACACTCATCGCATTCGTCACGCTCGTGATCGCCACCAATGTGGCGAGTGGCGTCTGGGCGCGGTGGGTCGAGACCAATCCGGAGGGCCTGCTCGCCCTGTCGTCTCGCAATCGCTATCTCGCCTTGACGCTGGCCGCCGGCGTGCCGGTTTGGGTGTACGTGGCGATCGGTTTCCTGCGGATCGGCGTCGCATTCGTCGTGTGCCACCTGATCGGACGTGCGTACCACGACGATGCGCTCGGCTGGTTCCGAAAGTACCTCGGGGTGAGCGCGGAAGCGATCGACGGCTTCAACCGCGGGTTCGCGAAGGCCGAGTGGTTCCTGATTCCGTTCTTCGCCGGTTCGAACATCGTGGCAGCGCTGAGCGGAGTGCACCGCACTCCCCCGCTTCGCCTTGCGGCGCTGCTGTCGATCGGCATCGCCGCTCGGCTCGCATTGATGTGGTGGCTGGCGCGCACGTTCGAGGTGCAACTCGTCGACTTCCTCGGATTCCTCCAGCGCTACCAGTGGTGGGCGGTCGGCATCTCGATCGCAATCGTCGTGCTGGTCAACTTCCGCAACTTCCGCGGCGCCTGACCGTCACGTCACGGACCCGGGCTCGTCGCTGCCCTCTGCTTTCGTCCCCACGCCGAACCGCTCCTACGATGAGGCCGTGTCCAGCGGGCATGATCTCATCGGTCGGGAGGCGGAACGGTCGGCGATCGCCGCCGCTTGGAGCGACCGATCGCCAGGAGCCTGCGGGATCCTGATCATCGGCGAGCCCGGCATCGGGAAGACCGCGCTGCTGGACGCCGCACTCGAGGACGCGGCGCCTCTTCACACCCACATCGTCCGCCTCGGATTCACCCGGGCCGAAACCGACGTCGCCTGGGCCGGACTCGCGAGCTTCGTGGACGAACTTCCCCGGAACTGGATCGCCAAGCTCCCCGTGGCACAACGACGGGCGGTGCAAGTGGCGCTCGGAGAACGCAAGCCCGTCGACTCCGACGTGACCGGGCTCGTGGCGGCAGCGGTTCGGGCCTTGATGAGACGCGCAACGCAGGATGGCCCCGCTGTGGTGGCCATCGACGATCTGCAGTGGGCCGATGCAGGCACGGCTGCAGCGTTCTCCTCAGCGATTCGAGCATGCGCGCGCGATCCCCTGGCGTTGATTGCGGCGATGCGTTCGGACGACGTCGCGCCCATCGACCTGCCCAGGATCTTCGGCAACGCCCTTTCGGTTGTCGACATCGGTCCGCTCACGCGAGCCGATGTTCACGAACTGCTCCGCCGACGACACGTTGTCGTCACCCCACCCCTCCTCGACGATGTGTTCTCACTCGGATCCGGCAACCCGCTGCACACGATCATGCTGATCGATCAGATCCGCGCGAGCGGATGGCGCCAGGGTGCACTCCCCCCGTCGATCGCGCAGGGTCACCAACATGCCGTCGATGGGCTCGACCACGACGCTCGAGCGGTCCTCGAGTTCGCTGCAGTTCTCGACGACGTCGACAGCGCACTGATCGGGCAATGCCTCCCCACGATCGATGTCGCCCGCGCACTCGAGTCGGCCGAACACGCCGGGCTCGTCGTCGCGGATCGCTCGGGACGGCCGGTGTTCGCCCACCCGACGGTTCCGGCTGCCATCCTGGCGCGACTCGGACCGACCACGATCGCGAGGATCCACGGCCGACTCGGCGAGCACTTCCCGAACGACGACGACCGGGCGGCGGTTCACCTCGCGTCGGCCACTTCGGAACCCGACGAGCAGACCGCCAGTGCGTTGGAACGAGCCGCCGGGCATGCGCTCGAACGCGGTGCGAAGCAGACCGCCGGCCAACGATTCCTTCGGGCCGCGGACTTGACGCCCACGAGCGACACCGACAGCCGATGGCGTCGGATCACGTCAGCTGCCGACGCGTTTCTCGGTGCCGGCGACCTGAGCGCTGCCGAGGGACCATCGAACGAAGCCGTCGCCACGGCCGTCGACCCCGTACAGGTCGCGATCGCCGGCGGCATCCGAGTGCAGATCATGGCGTCGCACGGCGACATCGTGTCGGCCCACCGCTTCGTCGTCGATCTTCTCGACGAACGCGCCCAGTCGGTCGACGTTCGTGCACTTCTCGGACGAGGTCGGGTCCGGCTCGAGCAGTTGATCGATCTGTCGCTGGCCGCCGCGACCGCCGCCAACATGCGCGATGAGATGCTCACCGCCGAACTCCCGACGCATGCACTCGAGTTCGAGATCGCACACCGGCATGCCCGCTTCCTCCAGGGGGAGCCGACCGATGTCGTCGAACTCTGGCGGCTGGCCGAGCCGATCGTCGATGCCGCCGACTACCTGAGTTCGAGCTGGATGGCCTTGGAAGCACTGACGTGGAGCGGCGTCGACGACGACCTCGCCCATCGGGCACTCGACCGGTTCGAACGAGCAGCACGCTCTGCCGGTGCTGCGCAGTCCATCGTGAAACTTCTCGACTTCCGCGGCAACCTGCTGATCCGCCGCGGCGACGTGCGGGAAGGGGAAGCCGAACTCCGCACCGCCGCTGACGAAGCCGACCTCACGGAGATGCCGGGCGACATGTCCCGTTCCGCGCTTGCGCTGTTGCTGGCCGCGACCGGACATCTCGACGAGGCCGAAGCGGCCGCGATGCGGTGCCCGACCGCAACCGGCGGGGATGAACTCCCACTCCTGGTCGCCGTTCACCAGTCCTGCCTCGGCTTCATCGATCTCTGCGCCGGCCGCTGGGAGCGGGCCGGCGAGGCGCTCACCCAAGCGTGGGAGGCTGCCGACAGGGTCGGCTTGCGGGACCTGACCTCGCTGCCATTTCGCGCCGACCTCGTCGAAGCGCTCACGAACTGCGGCCGTGTGGATGATGCGGCGGTTCGGACGGCGCACGTCCGACAGCTCGCACAGCGGTCAGGTCTGCCGCTCGCACTGGTGCAAGCGGCCCGGGCGGACGTACTGGTGGCGGCCGCCCGCAATGATCTCGACGGAGCGATCGCCGCTGCATCGGAGGGACTCGCTTGGCACGGGAAGGTCCGGTACCCACTCGAGTACGGCCGCCTGCAGCTCGCCCACGGGAGTGCGTTGCGCAGGGCAGGCCGGCGGCGAGACGCAACGTCGGCGCTCTCCGAGGCCGTGGCGACCTTCGAGCAACTCGGCGCCGTGCCGTTCCTCGCGTGGGCCAAGGCCGAACTGCAACGAATCGGTCAGCGCGGTGGGATCGACGAACTCCTCACACCGACAGAGCAACAGATCGCGGCTCGGGTCTCGGCCGGACGGTCCAACCGCGAAGTCGCCGCCGAACTGGTGGTCAGCGTGCGGACCGTCGAGTCGAACCTCACCCGTGTGTACCGAAAGCTCGGCGTGCGCAGTCGCACCGAACTGGGGGCCAGGTTCCGCTCGGATGGCCGCTGATCGCGGCTGGTTCGTGCTCCGTTGCGCCGTCGGCGAAACATGTGGAAACCACTGATGCGCACATCCCGCAACGAGTCGAGACTCTGCAACGATGTCGACTCGTCGCGGGATTGTTCGACGGACCACGCTGACCACGCTCGTCGCGGTCGGCCTCGTATCGCAGCTCGTCATGCCGGCCCCACCATCGGCGGCGGTCGGGCCCGGAACGCCGACCGTCGTCCAACCACTGGCTCCGGCCGAGACGTTCGAGGTGAACGTCGCATCCGATGATCCGGATGCGAGCATCGGTGACGGCGCGTGCGCAACACAGCTCACCGGGAACTGCACCTTGCGAGCTGCGCTCCAAGAAGCAGGGTCGGATCCCGACGTCGACCGGATCGTCTTCTCGTCTGGATTCGCGGCTCGGATCACTCCGAATACTCCACTCCCATCGATCACACGGCCGCTCGTGATCGATGGTGGATCCGAAGCGACACCCCGTCCGCTGCTCCCTGCGACTCCGAGGATCGTGATCGACGGATCGAGCCTGCCGGCGTCGTCGTGCTCCGGAGGAAGCATCAGCATCGGGCAGGGCGTCGCCGGGGACGACGTGGCCATCCAAGTCGAGAACACCCGCTTCGAGATGTACGGCGTGGCGATCTTCGGCGCGCCATGCACTCAGCTGATGCTCTGGAACGCAGGCGGATCCATCGTGTCGCGCAGCTGGTTCGGAGTGCGTCCGGGGTCGGCCGACATCGCCGACCAGCTGAACGGCATCTACATCAAGGCCAATGCCTCCGAAACCCTGATCGGCGGCAACACGGCCGCCGACGGCAACGTCGTCGCCGGGTTCTCCAACACAGGGATCCTGATCGATGCGGACAGCGACGACGTCGAGATTGCCGGCAACCTCATCGGAACCATCGACGGCTTCACGGGATTCATGGCACCGGGCACCACGACCGGAGCGGAGTACGGCATCTTCGTCAGTGGCGAGCCGCAAGCCCTCAACGACGCGACCCCGATCCAGGAAGTCTCCTCGGATGACATCACGATCCGGGACAACACCATCGGATCCATCGGCGGAGCCGGCATCTCGGCTGCCGGCAACACCGACAACCTCGTGGTCCGCGCCAACTACATCGGCGCAGCGATCGACTCAGCAGCGATACTCCCGATCGGACAGTCCGGTGTCATCGTCGACACACACGGAAGCACTCCGGTGGCCGCAACCGGTGCACGGATCACCGACAATGTGATCGGACGGTCGTCGATCGCCGGAATCGAGTTGGCCGGTGTCGGCACCACTGGCGTGGTCGTGCAGGGCAACTCGATCGGCGAGGAGCCGCCCGGATCGGTGGGCGGCGGCAACTCCGTCGGCGTGCTCGTGCGCGATGGAGCTTCCGACAACCTGATCGGTGTCCCGGTCGGCGATGATCCTTCTCCCCTGGGCTCCTGCGGACCCGGGCACGCCTGCAACGAGATCGTCAACAACTTCGTCGCCGGCGTGTGGATCGGGACGGGCGAGGCCGTTCGCCCCGGAGCCACCGCCCCTGCCGGTTCGGGGAACACCGTGCGGGGCAATCGCATCGCCCGCAATGTCGGCCTCGGGATCGATCTGGGCGACCTCGGCCCGACCGCCAACGATGCCAGCCCGACCTCGATCGACGTGGACGCGGGTCCGAACGGCCTCCTGAACGCGCCCGTCGCGGTCAGCGGCGGCCACCAGGGGGGCAGCCTCACCGTCAGCGGGATGGTCATGAGCGAGGATCTGAGCAACCTCACGATCGACGTCTACGAGTACGGCATCTTCGAGGAACGGGATCTCGACGACCTGTTCGGCACCCGGACGCTGCGCGCCGGGGCACGCTACGACACCGACCTGCCCGCGTGGGTCATTCCGGCGCCCAGCGCCACGAGCGCGACCGCGTATCCCCAGCCGGTGCGCTGGGTCGGAACGGTGCGATCCGCCGACATCGACCCCCGCTCGCGTCGATTTCGATTCACCTACGGTGCCTCGACCGAGAGCAGAGCGCGCACCTACGTGGCGGTCGTCACCGACGCGTCGGGCAATACCTCCGAGACGTCATCCGCGTGCATCGGATCCACCCGTCCGTCGTACCCGCTCGCCCAGCGGGACTTCTACGACGCCGACCAGGACGCACTGTGTGACGAGTGGGAAGCCTTCGGGCTCGACGTCGACCGTGACGGCGACGACGACTGGACCTCTCGGAGCGCCACGGGTAACGCCGCCGGCAAGGACGTCTACGTCGAGATCGACGCCGTCGACAACCGACAGGTTGCCGGGTCGAACTTCGAGGAGGTCACTCCGTACGAGTCCGCGATGCGCCAGGTCGTCGACGCCTTCCAGAACGCACCGACCGGACCCGGCCAACCGGGCCCGATCAGGCTCCATCTCCCGCCGGCACCGGCAGGGCTTCAGCGCGACGACTTCATTCCTGATCCGACGGGCGACCTGTCGACCGTCCGGCTCCGCCCAGGCTTCTTCACCTCGGGTACACCGGTCGACGACATACGATTCGGCGCCTCGCCGTCGGGGTTCTGCGATGGCTACACCGGAACGGTTGCAGACCGCAGCGATCCGAGCGAGTGCGTGTCCAGTCGGTTCGCCACGCTCGCGACATCACGGTACGCCCTGTTCGCACACAGCCAGACCGACGCCCCACGGGGTTCGGGTCTGGGGCGATTCGGCGGTGATGCCTTCGTCATCAGCCTCGGAAACTTCGAAACGGACAGCGCCACTGCGTTCGAGCAGATTCAGGTTGCGGGCGGTATCGCAGACGGGCTCTGTTCCGGTCTGAACTGTTGGAGGAACGTCCAGGCCGGCACGTTCATGCACGAACTCGGCCACACGCTCGGTCTGCGCCATGGCGGCACCGACGATGACGTCGAGTACAAGCCCAATCACCTCTCGGTGATGAACTACAGCTATCAGAACCCCGGATGGGCCGGCGCGATCCCCGGCGTCAGCCCTCCAGCGGGCCGCCCGCTCGACTACGGCCGCTCGTTCAGCGTGCTGTCGGAGACGGTGCTCGACGAGCCGATCGGCATCTCGAAGGACGGTCTCGAACCGGGTGACATCAGCGACATGGCACGCTGGCCGATCGTCTGGTGGCGTCAGGTGGGAGGACGATGCGAGGCTGCTCATTCGTTCCCGGCGAGTGGGCCGATCGACTGGAACAACGATGGAGACACCGTCGACACGAGCCTCGAGGCCGACCTGAACGGCGACACATTTCACTGTGCCAGTCCGACCGAGGTCCACGTTGCCCGGCCCGAGTGGGACGCTCTCGACTTCAACCATCGCGACGCCCTGCCGAACGACGAGCCCGCTGCCGGTGCTCCGCTCGATGAACAACCACCGATCGAGGTCACGCAGTGGGCGACGCTCGACAGCGACGGCGACGGCATCGCCAACCCACTCGACAACTGCGTGCTCGTTGCGAACCCATCGCAGGCAGACAGCGACAGCGACGGCGTCGGAAACGCGTGCCCGACACGGCCCGCGAGCGACCTGGTGGTCTCAGTGCTGCCACGCTCCGGTCTCGCACCCGCCCCCGGAGCCTCGGCCGAGATCGAGATCTCCGTGTACAACGCCGGGCCCGATCCGGCGAGTAACGCATCGATCCAGATCCAGCGAGTCGGGACCTTCGACAGTGTCCAGGTCGTGTCCGGACCAGGCTCCTACGACGTCGCTCGCGGCCGCTGGACGATCGGATCGATCGGGGTCGGCCAAACGGCCACCCTGGTGCTCAGTGGACTGATCAGCAACGGAGGCACGGTTCGAGCGTTCGTCGCCACGCTCGACCAACGCGACCCCAACACGTCGATCGGTACGCCCGATGCAACCACTGCTGCCCTGGTCATCGCCGAAGGGCCGGGCGCCGGCTTCGCGTGGCCGGCGGACACCGAAGCGGTCGGCACCGCCCCTTCGCCGATCACGGTCACCGTCAGCCCCGATGGAAGCTTCTGGTGTCCGATCGGCGCCGCGACCCAGGTCAACGTGGGCGAGCCCGAACCCTGCTACACGCTGACCGATCCCGGGCCGCCGTCGACCGCACCCGGCATCCAGATCGACAATGCGACCCCGTACCACCGGGGACCGGGACGGCTGTTCACCTTCCTCGTGAGCGTCGCCTCCCAGACCAATACGATCGCCGGGAGCGCGATGGCGATCAGCCGCCCGGTCGTGTCGGTACCGATCCCCGACGGAACCCGTTTCGTGGCTGCCCAGGTGTACCCGGGTATCAACAGCCAGGGACCATCGACGTATGACCCGACCAACGGCTTGTGGCGGCTGCCACCATCGACGGCCGGGATCGCCACGCTCTATCTGACCGTCGAACCACGCTCGGACGCGGACGCCGCACTCCGGGCACGACTGATCACTTACAACGGCATCGGGAGTTCGCTCACCGCGAACTCGTCCGTCGCCCGAGCTCCGGAATCCGAGCCCCGAGCGGCGAACGATGACCCAGTCGATTCGATGGAGCTCACAGGTGCAACGGGCTCCGCCGTCGCTCAGCTCACGAATGCAACGACGCTCACACCCCTGCCGGGCGCAACCGTTGATGCGGAGCTGCCGGGACGACCGATCCGGGCACGCGAGACGGTGTGGTTCCACTGGGTCGCCCCATCCGACGGCGTCTTCACTCCGCAGCTGCAAAGTCAATTCGGCGCACGCATCCGGATGGCTTCGATGCGGGTCCTTCGCCACGGCCAGACGACACCACTCCAGGAGGGCAACCCGAGTGGAGGATTCCGACCGATACCGGTACGTTCGGGCGACAGGATCGACCTCGCGGTCTACTCGACGCCGGAATCCTGTTGCTCCGTATTCGACTTCCCGACGTCCCATGTGATCCGGTGGACGCTGGAAGGACCGGCCGGAAACGACGACTTTGCGAACGCCACCGACCTGACGGGGACCGAGGGTCTGGTCAGCGTCGTGGCCAAGCTGACGACCGTCGAACAGAACGAACCCGTGGCCAATCCCGGCCCGGCGCGTGGATCGGTCTGGTACCGGTTCACGGCGCCTGAGAACTCCGTCTTTCAGCTCGATCGATTCACGGCCAACGACCGTGGGAGCGACCTGTTCACAGGTACCTCACTCAGCGATCTCACCGCGGTCGACGGGGACGGATACACCGCGACCCCGCACGTCGCAGTGCCCGCTGGCGAGCGGGTGTGGGTCAGAGTGTGGACATCCGCCGAGTATCCACGGTCGATTGGAGCAAGCTTCTACTGGTCGTCACGGCCGGACAAGGACCTCGACACATTTGACGACAGCGTCGACAAGTGCCCGGAGGTCGCATCGCCGAACAACGACGACACCGACGGCGACGGGATCGGCGACGCCTGCGACACCTACCTCGACGTGAACCGGCCGCCGAGGGGCACCGACTTCACCGTGACGACCGACAATCTGACACCGGTGACGGTCGATGTGATCGCTGCGGCCCGCGTCTTCGACGTCGACGGCGACGCCATCACGGTCACCCCGAGTGGCCCGGCCGCAAACGGGACGATCGAGTGTGTCGTGACGTCGTGCACATACACCCCGTCTCAGTCGCCAGACGTCAGCTGGCCGGCAGACGAATTCGTCGACCTCTCGGTATCCGACCCCGACGGCGCCCAGAGCATCGTGACACTCGAGGTCCGTGTGGTGCCGGCCCAGGACAACATCCGGTTCGTGCAGTCGCCCCACGGCACGATCGTGGTGACAGTCGACCCGGGCGTGCAGATCGAGTCGGCGCAGGTGCGACCTGCCGACCAGAACAACGACGCCGAGACGCTTGCGGACTTCACGCCCTACGGACTGCTCGATGTCACGCTGACCGGTACCGACCAGGCGGCGCCGAATGTCGTGATCGAACCCCCACGGACGACGTCGGAGCTGTGGAGTCTGAACCAGGGTGGGCTGTGGCGGTTCGACGGGGCACTCCAGCCTCCGGGTTATGACGTCGCCAGCTACTTCCCGGAATTCGATGACCAGAACGATTTCGACCTCGATCGAACTTTCGGTCGCGTCCGATTCGTGGCGGGACTCATCGACAGGGTCCCCGAACCGACCGGATTCACACTGGACCTGTCGCCCTCGTCCTCCGTAACCGTTCGCGCCGCGGACCTGGCGACTGATCCAGAAGGATCACTGCTTCGTCTCCTCGGGTGCCCCGACACGGCGATGGCAACCGTCCGGCATGTACTGGTCGATGAGTCGCCTCCCGAGGTGTGCACGATCCAGGTGCCCGCGAATGCTGCGCCAGGCGTGACCATGCTCACGTTCATCGTGCGGGATCCTGTCGGCAACGAACGCGAGATCGACCTCCCACTCCAGATCGCCCCCACCAGCACCACCACCACCACCACCACCACCACCACCACCACCACCACCACCACCACCACCACCACGCACCACCACCACCACCACCACGACCCCCACCCACCACCCACGACCCCCACCACACCACCCACGACCCCCACCACACCACCCACGACCCCCACCACACCACCCACGACCCCCACCACACCACCCACGACCCCCACCACACCACCCACCACTCCGACCACCACACCCACCACTCCGACCACCACACCCACGAACCCGCCCGTTTCGGCGACCACGGATGCCGACCCGGGACCCACGTTGACCACGGCGGTGCCGCAGACAGCCGCGGTCACCTTGGCGACACCCGCCGGCGCAATCGAACTCACCCCGTCGGCCGGCCGGATCGAGCAGGTGGAGTCGGTCGACCCCTCCACCTTGCCCACGCCACCGCCGATGGTCAACTTCCCCCTCGGCGTGCTCCGGTTCCGGATCACCGACGTTCCCACAGGAGCATCGGTGCAGCTCCAGATCGACAGCCCGGTCGATGTGAACCGCTACTGGAAGTTCATCGGGAACAGTTGGATCGAGCTACCGACGACCGCGATCCCGGGTGGCATCGTCGTGACACTCGTCGACGGCGGACTCGGTGACGCAGATGGTCTCGCCAACGGCGTCATCATCGACCCCGGAGCGCCCGGAACACGGCTCACTGCCACGCTCCCAGAGACCGGAAGCGATGTCCAGCGCAGCCTGATCACCGCCCTGAGCGCGATCGCGTTCGGCGCGCTGCTGCTCGCTTCCAGGCGACGAGGGCGGCACTCGGCTTGACCCGGCCAACCGCGGCCGTGAACGGCATCTGCGGGCGGGCACCCGACGCACGACCTACAGGAACGGGTCGAGGCTTCGGGTGAGGCCCGGGACCTGGTCGATCTTCTTGCAGGCGAGGAGCACGCCGGGCATGAAGCTGTCGCGGTCGTAGCTGTCCTGGCGAATCGTCAGCGTCTGGCCGGTGGTGCCGAGGATGACTTCCTGGTGGGCCACCATGCCGCGCATGCGCACGGAGTGGACCCTGATCCCTGCGGGGCCACTCCCACCTCTCGCTCCCTCGTAGACGATGTCAGTCGTCGGGTCCGGGTCGAAGTTCGCGTTCCCGCGCAGCACCCATGCGCTCGGCGGTCTTCACGGCCGTTCCCGAGGGTGCATCGATCTTTCGGTCGTGGTGCAGTTCGATGATCTCGGCGGTGTCGAAGAACGGCGCCGCCATCTCCGCGAACCGCATCATCAGCACCGCGGAGATGGCGAAATTCGGGGCGATCACACAGTTGGGGCCGCTCTCGCTGCCGAACGTCGAGTCGAACAATTCGAAGTCTGCCGGCGTGAATCCGGTCGTGCCGACCACGGCGTGGATGCCGTGCAGGCCCAACCACGGCAGCGTGTTGCGCGCCGCGTCAGCGACCGTGAAGTCGACCACCACGTCGCACGCCGCATCGGCGAACGCATGCAGGTGCTCGGAGATCGCCACGCCATCCACCGTTTCGCCGACCCCGAACGGATCGACGGCGGCAGC
>CAVQTE010000032.1:0-56195 GCA_963716235.1 Ilumatobacteraceae bacterium
TCTCTGGGTTCGAATCCCAGGGGAAGCACCACGGTCACCAGGGGCGCCTGCGGGACCGTCGTGGCGCCGGTCAGGCCGAGTCTCAGCGGCGGAGGAGGTCCTTCGCGATGTGGGTGATCTGGATCTCGTCGGTGCCGGCGTAGATCTGCAGCACCTTGGCGTCACGGGCGAGCTGCTCCACTCGGAACTCGCTCATGTAGCCGTTGCCGCCGAAGAGCTGGACGGCCTCGAGCGCCACCTCGGTGGCGGCCCGAGCGGAGTACAGCTTCATCGCCGAGGCCTCGGCGAGCGTCATCGTGACACCGGCGCCACCCATCTCCATCGTGCGGAACACGAGGTTCTGGACGTTGAGGCGCGCGACCTCCATCCGGGCGAGCTTGTCCTGGATCAGCTGGAACTCGCCGATCGGCTTGCCGAACTGCACTCGATCCTTCGCGTACTGCACGCTCAACTTCAGACACTCCTCGATGATGCCGAGCGCCATTGCGGCGACCCCGGAACGCTCCTGTTGGAACGTCGCCTTGGCGCCGTCGCGCCCGCCCGGCGGGCAGATCCTCGGTCTCGCCGATGAGTCGGTCACGTCCGACGCGAACGTCGTCGAGGAACAGCTCGCCGGTCGGAGATGAGTGCATGCCCATCTTGCGCAACGGCTTCGACTGCTCGAAACCTGGCATGCCGCGGTCGAGGACGAACGACAGCACCTTGCGATCCTCCGGAGCCGAGCCGTCGTCGAGCTTGCAGATGAACACGGTGGTGTCGGCAAAGGGTCCGTTCGTGATGAAGGTCTTCGAGCCGTTCAAGATGTAGTCGTCGCCGTCACGGCGTGCAGTCGAGCGCATCGAGCCGAAGGCATCGGATCCGCTGCCGGGTTCGGTGATCGCCCAGGCGCCCACCTTGTCCATCGTCAACAGATCGAGCGCCCATCGTTCCTTCTGCGCGATGGTGCCCTTCGACATGATCGCGGCCGACGTGAGGCCCATCGACACGCCCATCGCGGTCACCATGCCGGGGCACACCCGACACAGCTCGATGATCGGAATCAGCGACATGCCGCTGTCGCCGCCGCCCCCGGATTCCTTCGGCGCGGAGACGTCGTCGCCGGCTTCGATCGCCTTCTCCCGGGCGATCTGTTTGGCGAAGCGGTCGCGGGCCATGGCATCCATGCCGAACGTCGCGAACAGCTTGCGCAAGATGTCGTATGGCGGCAGGTCGCCGTGTTCGAGTTCCTCCACGTGCGGACGGATCTCGTCGTCCACGAACCGCTTGACGGCCTCACGGATCATCTCGTGTTCGTCGCTCCACTGGAACATGTCTCGATCTCCTTGGTTGTGCGGGTGTCTGTTTGGGGTGCTGCGGTGGTCGCCTCAGCGACTCCAGCTGCGGTCGTCGCGGTATCGGGCGACGTTGAGCGGGGTCGAACCTTGGCGACGTTGACGGCGACTGCTGGTACCGAACACGACCAGCGCCGCGAGGACGAGGGCGAACACCATCAGCAGCAGCGTGAGATTGCGGTGATGGTTCGCCAGCCGGGGGAACACACCCAACCACGGGTCGTCCGAGAAGGCCGGCAGTACGGCCAGCGGGACGAGGTAGCCGAAGAGGAGTAACGATCCCGCCAGGGAGGCCAAGCCGACACCGAGTGCGAACGTTCCCTCACCCCGCTCAGGGCGCAGGATGACCCCGCCGAGGAGGAACACTCCTCCGAGCACCGCCGTGCCGACTGTGAACCAACCCAACCACTCATCGAGAAAGGCCATCGAACCAACCCGCTGGACGGGCAACGTCAGCGAGTCGGCTTCTCCCACGAGCTCGTTGCGCACGATCGTCACCTGCTCGTCGGCGGTGATCAGCACCAGCTCGTCGTTCTGGCCGATCAGGCGGGCGTGGGCGTCGCCGACGATCCGACTCATGAGCGCGGCGCCGTCGGGGATGCGGGCGATCTCCTCGATGAACTCCTTGAGCTGGGTGGGCGACTGCTGGAGGATCGGCGCGTCCGCGGCGGCCACGATGCTCGCCACCTGACCGCGGATGTTCTCGTCGCCGAGGATCGAGTGGGTCACGCCCGAATCGGTGGAGGGTGAGAACGCCACCCGTTGGAGCCACCACGAACCGATGGCGATCGCGATCAGGACTGCGCCGATGATCAACACCAAGCCCCCGAGTGAACGCCGCACTTCGAGAGTCTGGCAAATCTCGCGCATAACCTTGCATTGTGAAGCGACCTGGCCTGTTCCACATGCTGATTCGAGGGGCGTTCAGGCGCTGTCCGTGGTGCGGGGGTCGTGGCGGATTCTTCGTCGGCTGGTACAAGAAGGCCGAGTGTTGCCAGACGTGCGGACTCGAGTGGCGCCGTGGTGACGTCGGCTACGAACTCGGCGCCGCAGCAGTCACAGCGATCATCACGTTCGGCCCGCTGATGCTGATCCTCGGGGGCATGGTCGCCTACACCTGGCCCGAGGTGGAGGCCGTGCCGATGTTCGCCGTCCTCGTCGTGCTCGCATTCACCCTGCCGCTGTTGCTGTACGGATCGGCGTACCTGATCTGGCAGGCGATCGACATCATGATGCGCGAGCCCACGCCGCTCGACTTCCAGATCATCGGCAACCACGATGCCGATGGCGTCGCGGCCGACGGTGACGCTTCGTCGGAAACCGAGGCGCCCTGACCGAGCCGTTGCCTGAGCCTCAGCCGGGCGACGGGACGAAGGGCCGGCGGCCGATGCCGCCGTCCCGCAGCCAGAATCCGGTGAGATTCCGGTCGAGGTGTCGTGAGCGCCAGTCGAGCATCGACTGCGCGAGCGGAAGGACGACGGCGGGGTCGGTGACCTCGGCACCCCACGTCGGGTCTGCAGCGAGGTCGAAGCACCGCCAGCTCCCGTTGCCGAACTGGACGTAGGCATGGGTGTGGTGCCGTACCACGGCCAGGTTGCACCGGTCCGCGTTGCGATTCCAGAGGTCATCGGTGACGTCGCCGAGGGTGTCTCGCCAGTCCCACTCCCAATGGGCGGCAGTGCGCCACAAGGTGGGGGTGTCACCGTCGAGGAACGGCGTCAGCGGGTGGCCGTCACACTGTGCGGGGGTCTCCTCGCCGAGCAGATGGGCGACCGTGGGGACCACATCGACGTTCTCGGTGAACTCGTCCACCACGGTGCCGTGGGCTGCCGAGCGCCGCGGGTCGCGGACGATGCCGAGGATGCGGTAGCTCGACTCGAAGAAGCCCCCCTTCTGGATGAGGCCCTGATCGCCGAGCTGTTCGCCGTGATCGGCGGTGACGATGACGATCGTGTCGTTCCACTCGCCCGATCGCTGCAACGACTCCCAGACCCGGCCCAGCTGGTCGTCGACCTCGCTGCACATCCCGAAGTACTGGGCCTGCCAGCGCGCCATCTTCGCGGGGTCGGTCGGAGCTGCCGACTGCGGATGGGCCAACAGGGCTCGATGGATGCCGTGAAGGTTCTCGCCGACGGGCATCGGTGTCGGCATGTCGTCGGGGGCGTATTCATTCGCCCAACGCCCGGCCGCGGCGTAGGGAGGGTGTGGGCGAAGGTATGACGCGTGGGCGAACCACGGCTCGTCTTGTCGGTCGATCCAGCTGAGGAGCTGGTCGGTGAGGAACGCCGACTGCGACAGCTCGGCGTTCCGGTGCGGCTCGGTGACCAGCGCGTGTTCGGCGTCGCGCAGGTCGTGACCCCGATCGGCGAGCCACGCCAGCCACGGCTGCGCGGGGCCCGGCAGGTCGAGGCCGACCTCGAAGCCTGGCAGCACGCCCTCGTAGTCCGACAGCCGGGGATCGTCTGTGTCGGTCACGAGTCTCGGGTCGACACCTTGGTCGGTGTAGCCGAACAGGGTCGGGCGGTAGCCGGCCCGTTGCGCCATGCGGGCGACATTGTCGAACCGATCATCGAGTGGCGTGCCGTTGCCGACGACCCGATTCGTCATCTGGTAGGTGCCCGTGTAGAGGGCGGCACGACCCGGAGCGCAGGGTGCTGCTTGTGCGAAGTGGTTGGCGAAGCGGACGCCGTCGGCGGCGAGCGCGTCGAGATTCGGTGTCCGCACGATCGGGTGGCCGGCGCAACTCAGAGCATCGCCCCGGTACTGGTCGAGGGTGATCAGCAGGACGTTGGGACGGGTCATCGAGCGGCGACCTCGTGGAGCGCCGCCATCCAATGATCGAGATCGGCAACGACGGCGTCGGCGTCCTTCGCGCCGTCGTCCGCTCGACGCAGGGCGACCGCAGCGTCCCAGTCGGGGCGTCGCTCGACCATCCGGACCTCGTCGGGCGACAGCGGTCCGCCCTGGGCCTGGAGGGTGATGACGCTGCCGGGAGAGAGGGCCGCCTGATAGGCCGGGTCGGTGGCGACGAGGTAACGCTTCGCATCGACGTGGGCCTCGATGAGCAGTGCGACGCGCTCGCCGAGCAGGCCCTCCACTGCCCGCGCGCCCATCCGGTGGTGCTCCGGCTGGCCCGGGCCGTCCCAGGGGTGCGCAAGGTCGTGAACGAGGCCCGCCACCTGGAGCTCCACGTCGTCGGGGTGGGTCTTTTCGAGAATTGCTGCGGTCTGCAGGCCGTGGTCGAGTTCGCTGAACGCGAGCCCTTCGTCGGATCCGAGCGTGGCGAGTTCTCGCAGATGGGCGACGAGATCGTCCACGCTGTCGAAGGTCGTGGCGGGGGCTGGCATTGCCACAACGTAGATGTTCTCCACGTTCGTTTCGACAATGCTTGTTCGAACCTCTGTTCGTTGACTACACTTGTGTCATTCGGTCGCAGCCAGCGGCCGCCGGCAGCACCCGACGTCCGATCAACGGTTTCGATCAACGGTTCCGAACAACCCTGTGACACCCCCTCTCTACGGTGCACATCACCAAACGCACCGGGTCCGCCCGCAGCACGACGAAAGTGAGACACGACATGAGCAACGACCGTGACAAGGCACTCGAGATGGCGCTCGCCCAGATCGACAAGCAGTTCGGCAAGGGCGCCATCATGAAGATGGGTGAGCGCACGAACATGGCCATCGAGGTCATCCCGACCGGGGCCCTCTCGCTCGACCTGGCGCTCGGTGTCGGCGGTCTGCCTCGTGGGCGAATCACCGAGATCTATGGTCCGGAGTCCTCCGGCAAGTCGACCCTCGCCATGCATGTCGTTGCCGAGGCCCAGCGCAACGGTGGGGTCTGCGCCTACATCGACGCCGAGCACGCCATGGATCCCGTGTACGCCCGAGCCATCGGGGTCGACGTCGATCAGTTGCTCATCTCACAGCCCGATACCGGCGAACAGGCGCTCGAGATCGCCGACATGCTCACCCGCTCCGGCGCCGTCGACGTGATCGTGATCGATTCCGTGGCCGCCCTGACACCCCGTGCCGAGATCGAGGGCGAGATGGGCGACACCCACGTCGGCCTCCAGGCACGCCTCATGAGCCAGGCGCTCCGCAAGCTCACGGGCAACATCAACAAGACCAACACGATCGTCATCTTCATCAACCAGTTGCGCGAGAAGATCGGGGTCATGTTCGGCTCGCCGGAGACCACCCCGGGCGGGCGCGCGCTGAAGTTCTACTCGTCGGTTCGTCTCGACATCCGTCGCATCGAGTCGTTGAAGGACGGAGCCGAGGTCGTCGGCAACCGCACCCGGGTCAAGGTCGTCAAGAACAAGGTGTCGCCGCCGTTCCGTCAGGCCGAGTTCGACATCATGTACGGCCAGGGCATCAGCCGCGAAGGTTCGTTGGTCGACATGTCCGTCGACCTCGGCATCGTGAAGAAGTCGGGGGCCTGGTTCACCTACGAAGGCGAGCAACTCGGCCAGGGCCGCGAGAAGGCCAAGGAGTATCTCAAGCAGAACCCCGAGATCATGATGGAGATCAGTGACAAGGTGCTGACCGTGTCGGGTCTGAAGAAGTCCGACGACCCCGTCGCCGATGGTGTCACCGACGTCGCCGACGCGTTCTCCGAGGCCGACGAAGCTCCCATCGACCTCGCCTGACGCACCCAAACCTGAAACGCTGGGGTCAGACCCCAGCGTTCCAGGTGGGTTCGTAGTTCGTAGGAGGAGACATTCATGACCGTTCCCAATCGCATCTCGATCGTCACGCTCGGCGTGGCCGACCTCGGCCGTGCCACTGCGTTCTACGAGTCGCTGGGCTGGATGAAGTCGTCGGCATCGATGCCGACGATCACCTTCTTCGAGATGGTCGGATCAGTGTTCGGCCTCTACGAGTGGTCGGCGCTGGCAGACGACGCGAAGGTGCCATCCGAGGGCTCCGGCTTTCGTGGCGTCGCGCTCGGCAATGAACCTGGCATCGACCGACCAGGTCGACGTGGTGTTCGCCGAATGGTTGGCGGCCGGAGCAACGTCGGTCGTCGAGCCGCACAAGGCCTTCTGGGGCGGGTACTCGTCGTACGTCGCAGACCTCGATGGTCACCTCTGGGAACTCGCCCACAACCCGTACGCCACGCTCGACGCCGATGGCCGCCTCATCATGGGCGGCTGACGCTGAGGGCCTGGGTCAGGTGTTGAACGAATAGCCGCCGGGCTTGAAGATCATCAGGTACATCGACACCACGAGGATCAGGTGCGTGATTCCCACGCCCATCGAAAGCTTCGACTTCGCACTCTCGTCGGGCTCGCTCAGCGCCGGGCGGATCAGGAACCAGTTCACGACGAGCGCAACGAGCCAGAGCACGATGGTGGCAGTGATGAATGGGGTGCCCGCGAGGCTGATCTTGCCCACTCCGGCCATTCCCATCCCTGCGACCCAGAGCACCACCAACGCTGGGAAGACGAAGCGCATGTGCAACCGGGCAATTGCCTCGGTCTCGCCGGCGCGTTGCAGGCGGGGATAGAGGAACAACGGCCCGAACGCAGCGATCGCACTCAACAGGTGCACGAAGTACAGGATTCGGTAGAGGTCGTTGTTCTCGGGAACGAGGATGGCGAGCACGAGGCGACGATAGCGGCGCCCCTGTCGTGGCAGGCCGCCACTAACCTCATCTGCCATGTCCCGCACGTACATCGTTCGCACCTACGGGTGCCAGATGAACGAGCACGACTCCGAGCGCATTTCGGGGCTACTCGAAGCCGATGGGCTGGTGCGTGTTGAGTCGGAGACAGACGCCGACGTGGTCGTCCTCAACACCTGTTGCATCCGTGAGAATGCCGACAACAAGCTCTACGGCAACCTTGGGCACCTCAAGACCTGGAAGGCCGAACGCGAGGGGCGCCAGATCGTGGTGTCAGGCTGTCTCGCCCAGAAGGACCAGGAACTCGTCGCCAAGCGTGCCGGCCACGTCGATGTCGTGATGGGTACCCACAACGTCCATCGCGCCGCTGAACTCCTCGCCGAATCCCGCACGTCGGACCGGCCGATCACCGAGATCCTCACCGAGGCGGTCATCGACGATCAGGCACTGTTCCCCTCGGCGCTCCCGGCTCGCCGGGAGACCTCCTACAACGCGTGGGTCACGATCCAGATCGGCTGTGACAACAACTGCGCCTTCTGCATCGTGCCCGCTGTGCGCGGTGTCGAGATGAGTCGCCCGTCTGCGGAAATCCTCGACGAGGTCGCCGTCCTCGTCGCCAAGGGCGTCACCGAAGTGACGCTGCTCGGCCAGAACGTCAACAGCTATGGCCGTGACCTGCAGCTCGCAGCCCGTCAGGCCGGTGACGAGTCGGCGCGCCTGCGCCCACTGTTCGCCGATCTGCTCCGAGATGTCGGCGCCATCGAGGGTATTCGCCGGGTTCGCTACACCAGCCCGCACCCGAAGGACATGCGTCCCGAGACGTTCGCGGCGATGGCCGAGACGCCGTCGGTGTGTGAGCATCTGCACTACCCGCTGCAGTCGGGTAGCGACCGGGTGCTCGCACTGATGCACCGTGGTTACACGGCCGATCGATACCTCGGCCGGCTCGCCGAGGCTCGGCGTGTGATCGACGACCTCGCAGTGTCGACCGACATCATTGTCGGATTCCCCGGCGAGACCGAGGCCGACTTCGAGCAGACCCTCGAAGTCGCTGCCGCGGCCGAGTACGACTACGCCTACACGTTCTTGTTCTCACCCCGTATCGGCACCGAAGCTGCAACGATGGAATCCGACTTCGTCGACGCTGCGGTGGCGGGGGAGCGGTTCCAGCGACTCCGACTCGTCGTCGAGCGCGCCGCCCTTCGCCGCCACGAAGCCCGTGTCGGACGCATCGAGGAGGTTCTCGTCGAGGGGCCGAGCAAGCGCGACCCGTCCGTGCTGAGCGGCCGTACCCGTCAGAACAAGCTCGTGCACTTCACGCCGCCGCGTCCGTTGCGCACGGGTAGCTACGCCACCGTGGAGGTCACGCGGGGTGCCCCCCACTTCCTCGAAGGACAGTTCGTCGACTTCATCTCGGAGCCGACCCACAAGTTGCGCATCCCCGTCGCCGCGCTCTGACCACACCGCAGCGCTCCCCGCGCTCCCTCCCCCGAAATGTGCGCTCGTTTGTGCACGCAGTGCACGTCCCAGCGCATTTTTCGGGGGTGGTGGGGGGGTAGCGTCGGAACGATGAGCGACGAAGCGGTCGATGCGCAGCTGGCCGAATACCGCGCCAGCATCGACAACATCGACGCGGCCCTCGTGCACCTGCTCGCCGAGCGGTTCAAGATCACCAAGGCGGTGGGTCGCTACAAGGCCACGGTCGACCTGCCCGCGGCCGACCCCGACCGCGAGCGCATCCAGATCGCTCGACTCCGAGCTCTCGCCGAGGCGTCGGGCCTCGACCCGGCGTTCACGGAGGAGTTCCTCCGGTTCATCGTCGCCGAAGTGATCCATCATCACCAGCGCATTGCAGAGGGCGAAAACTTCTGAGCGCGCCGGCCCGAGTCGCCATCGTCGGTTCCACGGCGTCGGGTAAGTCCGCCGTGGCCATGGCCGTGGCCCACCGGCTCGGCGACGTGGAACTGGTGTCGATCGACAGCATGCAGGTGTATCGGGGCATGGACATCGGAACGGCGAAGCCGTCGCCCGCTGAGCGGGCCGAGATCTCGCACCACTTGATCGATCTCGTCGAGCCGACCCACGACTTCACCGTCGCCGAGTTCCAGGTGGCGTACACATCGGTCGTCGAAGCGATCGGCATGCGTGGACATCGTGCGCTGCTCGTCGGCGGCACCGGCCTGTACCACCGGGTGGTGATCGACGGTTTCGAACTTCCCGGAGAGTGGCCTGCGGTCCGAGCAGAGATCGATGCCGAGGAGGACACCGCAACGCTGTTCACCCGCCTGTGCGAGTTGGACCCCACTGCTGCGACGAAGATCGAGCCGACGAACCGCCGTCGCGTCGTCCGTGCGCTCGAAGTCACGGTCGGCAGCGGGCGCCCGTTCAGTTCATTCGGGCCCGGGGTCGACAACTACCCGCCATCGGCGGTGACGCAGATCGGTCTGCGATGGCCGCGCAACGTGCTCACCCATCGGATTGGCGAACGTGTCCACCGGATGATCGATGCAGGCCTGATCGGCGAAGTCGATGCGCTACGCCGCCGAGGCCTCTCGCGTACCGCAGCGCAGGCGCTCGGCTACAAGGAAATCCTGGAGGCGCTGGAGGGTCGGATCAGCAAGGATGAGGCGATCGAGATGATCATCACCCGCACCCGCCGGTTCGCCGTCCGCCAGGAGCGATGGTTCCGCCGAGATCCACGCGTACGCTGGATCGACGTCGAACACGATCCGGTGGCCGAGGCCGCTCCGGCCGTCATCGACGCCTTACACCCATGATTCAACTCACCTTGACGAAGCACCACGGACTCGGCAACGACTTCCTCGTCGTGTTCGATCCTGGTGTCGACGACCTCCCGGCCCTCGCCCGTCAGCTCTGCGATCGGCGTCGCGGAATCGGCGCCGACGGACTGTTGATCGCTGAGAACGCCGAGGGGTTCGCGGCCCGGATGACGCTGTACAACGCCGACGGATCGCGAGCGGAGATGAGCGGCAACGGCATCCGGTGCTTCGCGCAGGCGCTGGCCGCCCGCCGAGGCGACCTTACCGATCAGCTGATCCTCACCGATGCCGGCGGTCGACTCGTCGTGCTCACGGCCACCGATGATCCGGCGACGATCGAGGCACGCGTCGAGATGGGCGACGTTTCCCCCCTCGACGAGCCACAGAACTGGACTGCGCTCGGATGCCATCCCGACCGGCCGGTCGCCCATCTGAGCCTCGGCAATCCACACAGCGTGGTCGGCGTCGACGAGGTCGCTGCGGTCGATCTGGCCCATCTCGGCAGCCAGGTCCCGCACGTCAACCTCGAGATCATCGAACCCGGTCCCGAACCGAACGCCATCACGATGCGGGTCCACGAGCGCGGCGCGGGCGTCACCGAGGCCTGCGGGACAGGTGCCTGCGCGGCTGCATATGCCGCACGATCGTGGGGCCTCGTCGCCCGCGGCGACGGCGATGTCATCGTCCACATGGACGGTGGAACCGCCACCGTCAGCTTCACGCCCGACGCCCCGCAACGGGCCGTCCTGTCCGGCCCGGCCACCCACATCGCAACGATCGAGGTCGTTCTCGCATGAGCAACACCCCCTACAACGAGGCACTGGCCGGCACGCTGATCGACCGCACGATCCGGGAGAAGATCGTGCTCGTCGCGGTGGCGTTGCCACGCCAGAGCGACGAGGAGGTCGAGGCCAGCCTCGACGAACTTGCCCTGCTCGTCGACACCGCCGGCGCGGATGCCGTCGCCCGCATGGTGCAACGACGTGACGCCCCTGACCACACCTGGTGTGTCGGCAAGGGAAAGGCGGAGGAACTCCGCCAACTCTGTCTCGCCGTCGATGCCGACACGGTGGTGTTCGACAACAATTTGTCACCCGCGCAGCAGTACAACCTCGAGAAGTTGCTCGGCCGGACCGCACTCGATCGGACCGCAGTGATTCTCGACATCTTCGGACAGAACGCGCACACTCTCGAGGGCAAGGCACAGGTCGAGCTCGCTCTGTTGCGTTATCGGTTGCCTCGGCTGCGTCGAGGCGCCGACGCGAAACTGTCTCAGCAGCGCGGTGGCGTCGGGGCCCGCTTCGGTGGCGGTGAAACGAAGATCGAGGTCGATCGCCGGCGAATCATGCGGCGCATCAACAAGCTCGAACGCGACCTCGACGAGCTCGCCGCCACCCGCTCGCTGCAACGCAAGGGCCGCTCGCTCAGCGGGCTTGCCTCTGTTGCGATCGTCGGCTACACCAACGCCGGCAAGTCGTCGCTGCTGAACCGGCTCACCGATTCCGGCGTGCTCGTCGAGGATCGCCTGTTCGCGACGCTTGACCCGACCACGAGACGATTGGCTCTTCCCGGCGGCGAACCGGTGCTGCTCAGCGACACTGTCGGGTTCATCAATCGGCTGCCCCACGGACTCGTCGAATCGTTCAAGGGGACACTCGAGGTCGCCGCGATGGCGGACTACCTCGTGCACGTGGTCGACGTGACGGCACCCGATCCAATCGCCCAGATCGATGCTGTACGCGAAGTGCTGAGCGAGATCCATGCCGACGCCGTACCGGAGCTGCTCGTGTTCAACAAGGCGGATCTCGCGCCGGGTGTGGCGAAGGAACTCGTCGCCGACCATGAAGGTTCGCTGGCGATCAGTGCGGTGACGGGCGAGGGCATCGAGGAGTTCCTCCAAACCCTCGGCGATCGGCTTCGGGTCTTGACGGTCGTGCACGAGATCGTGATCCCCTACGACCGCGGAGACATCCTGGCCTCGGTGCATCGAGAAGGGGAGGTCGTGTCGGTCGCGGACGGCGACGACGCGTGGACTGTTCGGGCTCGTCTGTCCGATGCGTCCGCCGGCCGACTGTCGGAGTTCATCTCGGCAGAAGTGACGGATTCATGACCGGTTTCGTCCCGCCGCCCTACCCGTACGATCGCCTCGATCGACTCCGTCCGTTGAGCGAGGCCCACCCCGGTGGCACGGTCGACCTGTCGATCGGCACACCGTTCGACCCGCCGCCGAAACACGTGATCGACGCGCTTGCATCGAGCGGTTCCGAGCGCTCGTATCCGGCGAGCATCGGCTCGTTGGCGTTCCGCGAAGCCGCCCGACGGTGGATGACGCGGCGATTCGACGTCGACGTCCCGGTCGCCCAGATCGGTGCGTCGATCGGGACCAAGGAGTTCGTTGCGACACTGCCCCAGTGGATGCGCCTGCGCGATCCGGCGCGAGACACGGTCCTGTACCCGGCGATTGCCTACCCGACCTACGAGATGGGAGCGATACTCGCGGGGTGTCGCCCGGTGGCGGTGGGCACCACACCGACAGGCGAACTCGATCTCGATTCGATCGACCCCGCCGACGCCGAACGAGCGCTGGTGCTGTGGGTGAACAGCCCGAGCAATCCGACCGGCAAGCTCGACGACCTCGAGGCGGCAGCGGCGTGGGGCCGGGCACACGGCGTCCCCGTGTTCTCCGACGAGTGCTACGTCGAGTTCACGTGGACCGGTCGAGGGCGCACGATCCTGGAGTCGGGCCTCGACGGGCTCGTTGCGGTGCACTCGCTGTCGAAACGTTCGAACCTTGCCGGTGTGCGCGTCGGCTTCTATGCCGGTGACGCCGAACTCGTCGGCTATCTCCAGGAGGTGCGCAAGCACGTCGGCATGATGGTGCCCGGGCCGGCCCAAGCTGCCGGTGTCGCGGCGCTCGACGACGACGAACATGTCGCGGTCCAACGTGAGCGGTATCGCAACCGCCTGGAGTTGCTGGCCACGGTGCTGTCGGAGTGGTCGCACCAACCCGTGGCGCTCCCCGATGGCGCGTTCTACCTCTGGATTCCGGTCGACGACGGCTGGGAGTACGCCGAGCGCCTCGCGCGCGATGGCGGTGCGCTCGTGAGCCCGGGTGAGTTCTACGGCCCGGATGGTGCACGGTTCGTCCGTGTGGCCGTGGTGCAACCCGACGACCGGATCCAACTCGTCGCCGATCGCCTGGCGGCCGGCTGATGAGCGACTCCTCGCGTGGCCGTGGATGGATGCTCGTCCTCGGCGCCGTCGTGCTCGTGGCCGGACTGATTGGCGCCGGTGCGCTCTGGTACGCCAGTAGTCAGCGTGTCGACGACAATGTCGCCGACTTCGCACGTGCCCCGTCGGGCTGCGTGACAACGCTCGACTTCACCCGTCCCGGCGAGTTCACCGTGTATGTCGAGACGACGGGCAGCTTCGACCAGCTCGCCGGCGATTGCTCGGCTGACGCCGAATACGACCGCAACGAGGTCGCCGACCCGCAGATCCAACTCGTCGACGCCGACGGCGCGTCCGTCGACATCTCCGATGCCGCCGGCGTGTCGTATGACACCGGGGCATTCACCGGCTCGTCGGTCGGTGTCGTCCAGATCGAGACGCCGGGCGAGCATCTTCTGACCGTGGTGGCCGATGGTGGTCAATTCGCGGTTGCCGTCGGGGGGGACCCGAACGACGGAGTCGGTCTGCTGCGGTGGGGTGCGGTGGCCTCGGCGGTCGTGTCACTCGTCGTCGGCGGCGTCCTGCTCGTGCTCGGCAGTCGCCGTCGGCCCCGGCTCGCAGCGTCGGACGACTCGCTCTGGGAGCCGCAGGCGTCTGCGGCCACGTGGCCCATCGGCCCGCCCGGATTCCCTGCTCCGCCTCCGACGACTGGCGCGACCGGACCCGCCGGGCCACCGATTGCACCGCCTCCGGGCGCACCGTCGCCGGACGCACCCGCACCTGGTTCGCCGCCGGCTCCGGCGCACCCGTCGCCGTGGGCGCCGCCGTCGATCAGTAGCGGCGCATGACGGTGACGACCTTGCCGTAGATCTCGACGTCGTCGGCCGTGAACTCCATGGGGGCCATGGTCGAGTTGGCCGGCGTGAGCGTCACCTGGGCACCCGAGCGGCTGTAGGTCTTGATCGTGGCTTCCCCACCGGGGATGCCGGCGACGACGATGTCGCCGTTGTTGGGATTGGCGATCTGCGTGGCGATCACGAAGTCACCGTCGAGGATGCCGAGTTCGATCATCGACTCGCCACGTACCCGCAGCATGAAGAGTTCGCCGTCGCCGGTGAAATCGGCCGGGACCGGAAGGATCTCCTCGACGTTCTCCTCGGCGAGTACGTCGGTACCGGCGGCCACATCGCCGACGAGCGGGACGTGGCGAACCGGTCGGCGTTCCATCATGGCGCCGCTGTTCGTGTCGTACCGCACCTCGATGGCACGCGGTTTGGTGGGATCACGGCGCAGGTAGCCGAGGCGCTGCAAGGTGTTGAGGTGGCTGTGCACGGTCGATGGTGACGTGAGGCCGACGGCGTCACCGATTTCGCGAACCGACGGGGGATAGCCACGCTCACGGATCTGCTGTTCGATGAACTCGAGGATGTTTCGCTGACGAGTGCTGATCGTGGGGGCCATGCGAACAGTGTACGGATCGGCCGTGTTCGGGTCAAACATCTGTTTCACAAACAATTGTTCGAACAAATGGCCCTCGGGGGTTGACATCACCGAATGGTTGCTGGTTTACTACGAACAGTCGTTCTACGAACACATGTTGCTTTCGACGGGTGAAGTCGGAGCATGGAACGAACACCGGAACCCCCGACGGCCCGAGCGGAGCACACGATGACTGCCACCTTCCATCCCTCACAGGACTTCCAGCGGATCCGTCACGAGGCGGCATGCGGGCAGGTCCGCGCCGCCGCGATCCCGAACTACGCCATCCGCCGTGTCGCAGCAGTCCTCGTGGCGCTCGCTGTCGTCGCCGCGGGTGCGATCGCCGTCGGCGAACTCGTCGGCGCAGTGGCCGACCTCGGAGGCCGTCCTGCCGCGGCTTCCGAGGTCGCCCCATCGCTCGGCACATCGGCTCCTGGTGTCCACGTCGCCGCACCCGGCGACACGATGTGGTCGATCGCTCAGCAGTACCGGGGTGACGTCGGCCGTGATCGCTACGTCGATGCGCTCATCGACCTGAACGGCGACACTTCCATCCAGGTCGGCCAAGCAGTCCGCCTGCCCTGAACCACCGCATCCGACGGGGAACGGGCGACCGGCGCTGCGTGGTGTCGGGGGATAGTCTGACCGGCGTGTTCTGCCCGTCCTGTCGTACCGATGACACCAAGGTGGTCGATTCGCGCATCGCCGAGGAGGGCTCCGCGATACGCCGGAGGCGAGAGTGCTTGGCATGCGCACACCGCTTCACCACCTTCGAGCGCGTCGACCATGCGCCGCTCACCGTCGTGAAGTCACACGGTGGCGACGAGCCGTTCGATCGCGCGAAGGTGATCGGTGGTCTCGCGGCGGCGACGAAGGGTCGCAACGTGTCGGAGACTCAGCTCGACGAGATCGCGGCGCGGGTCGAAGAGTGCATGCGGCTCTTGGGCTCGACCGTCACCAGTGCGCGGGTGGGCGTCGCGGTGCTCGACCAGTTGCGCTCGGTCGACGACGTCGCGTATCTGCGTTTCGCGAGTGTCTACAAGGGCTTCGACGGCGCGTCGGACTTCCATCGGGAGTTGGCGCTGCTCGAGAAGTCAGTCACGCCGACGTAGCCAGCGCGCAAACAGGAACGACTGGTCGTCGATCGCCAACTGGGCGAGGTCGAAGCGGTGCGCAAGGTTGGCCGCGCCTGCTGCGAGACGTGGTCCGGTGCCTCCCACGGCCACCGGTGAGGTGGTGAGGTTGATCTCGTCGATCACGTCGCCGTCGAGCAGGGCACCGTTCAAGATCGCCCCTCCCTCGGCCTGTACCACCGCGGAGTCGGAGATGAGGTGACTGAGCCGATCGATGGCCACGGCGAAGTCGACCCTTCCCGTGCCGGCACGCACGACGTCGATCTCGGCCGTGTCGAACGTGGCGTCCTCTGTGGTGATCAGAAATCCGGCGCCCGAGGTGAACAGCGCACTGGAGAGATCGACATCACCCGACCGGGTGACGACCCCGATGCGCTGGCCGTGCTTGCGGGGCGGGCCATACCCCTCGTCGCGGACAGTCCCGGCCCCGACGACGATGACATCGGCATTCGCTCGGAGTTGACCGAGGACGGCGGTGTCGGTCGGGCTCGAGAGCCCTGCCGAGTTCCCGCCGACGACGGTCGACCCGTCGATCGAGGCAACCATGCAGAGTCCGACCCACGGTCGGTCCTGTCGCCGGCCCAGTGCGGACCCGTAGGCGTCGGCCACAGCGATGTCGTCGGCGGGCTCGGGGAGCAGTCGGCGCATGGTTGCATCATGTCGCACGGGCCGCTGCGATGCGACCTCGCAGGGTCTGCGACGATGGTGGATGGCTGATCGTCCGACCCCCACCCGCACCGCCTTTCGCACCTGCCCGCTCTGTGAAGCCAGCTGTGGTCTGGACATCACGCTGCGCTCCGACGGACACGGTGGTGAGGAGGTACAACGCATCCGCGGCGACCGCCTCGACGTGTTCTCGAAGGGCTTCATCTGCCCGAAGGGGTCGACCCTCAAGCAGTTGCACGAGGATCCGGATCGCCTGCGCAACCCCATGATCAAGCGTGACGGTGTGCACGTGCCGGCAACGTGGGACGAGGCGTGGGCGCTGATCGACGAACGGATCGGTTCGGTCATCGCCGATCACGGTCGGGGTTCGCTCGCGGCGTATGTCGGTAATCCGACAGCGCACAGCCTGTCGGCCATGACGTTCTCCCGTGTGCTCCTGACCGGTCTCGGGACGAAGCACCGCTTCAGTGCGTCGACGGTCGATCAGATGCCGCGCCATGTGGCGTCCGGCTACGTGTTCGGGTCGCCGGTGGCGATCGCGGTGCCTGATCTCGACCGCACCGATCACCTCGTGATCCTCGGCGCGAATCCGTATGCGTCGAACGGCAGCGTGTGCACCGCACCGGACTTCCCCGGTCGTCTCGAGGCGATGCGAGCTCGGGGCGGCAAGCTGGTCGTGGTCGACCCGCGGCTGTCGCGCACGGCGCAGGAGGCTGACGAGTGGGTCTCGATCCGGCCCGGATCCGATGCCCTGCTCCTCGCAGCGATCGCCCACACGATGATCGACGAGGGCATGGCCGATCCCGGTGATCACATCGCCGAACACATCGCAGGACTCGACGAGCTGGCGGCGGCGCTCGCGCCCTTCACCGCGGACTTCGCCGCTGAGGCGACGGGGGTCGGTGCGGACACGATCCGGCGCCTCGCCCGGGAGATCGCCGCAGCACCGACCGCAGCGGTGTACGGACGAATCGGGACGACGACCACCGAGTTCGGGTCGACGGCGTCGTGGCTGATCGACGTCGTGAACATCCTCAGCGGCAATCTCGACCGACCCGGTGGATCGATGTTCCCGACGCCGGTGGCCGGCGGGGCGACAACACGCGGCAAGCCGGGATCGGGGCGTGGATTCTCGGTCGGCCGCGGGCACAGCCGGGTGAGCGGGCACCCGGAGGTGATGGGCGAGTACCCGGTGAGCGTGCTCGCCGAGGAGATCCAGACCCCAGGGGCCGGACAGATCCGGGCGCTGGTGACACTGGCGGGCAACCCGGTGTTGTCGACGCCCAACAGCGAGCAGCTGGCCCGGGCGCTCGACGAACTCGACTTCATGGTGAGCATCGACCTGTATCTGAACGAGACCACCCGCCATGCCGACGTGATCCTGCCGCCGCCCTCGCAGCTCCAGCGTGGCCACTACGACTTGCTGCTGCTGCAGTTCGCCGTTCGCAACGTCGCCAACTACTCGCCGCCCGTTCTGCCGCTCGACGAGGGGCAGCCGGACGAGTGGGAGATCATCGCCAAGCTCACGGCCATCGCGCAGGGTCTGGGTACCGATGTCGATGCCTCTGTCGCCGACGATGCCGCCATCGATGCGCTCGTCAGGGGTGCTGTGAAGGGAGAGCATTCCATCGTCGCCGGTCGCGATGCGGACGAGCTGCTCGCCGAGCTGTCGGCGTCGGGTCGACGCGGGCCGGAGCGGATGCTCGATTTCATGCTGCGAACCGGACCGTTCGGTGACGGGTTCGGCGTCGACCCCGACGGCACCTCACTCGACGATCTGTTGACGCGGCCCCACGGCCGTGACTTCGGTGCCCTCGTTCCTCGGGTTCCGGAGATCCTACGGACCCCGAGCGGCAGGATCGAACTCGCGCCGGAGCCGTTGGTGGCCGATCTCGAGAGGCTCGCAGCGGCAGCCGACGAACTGGCCACCCGCGGCATGGTCCTCGTGGGTCGGCGTCACCTTCGTAGCAACAACTCGTGGATGCACAACGTGAAGGTGCTCGTGAAGGGCGCTCCGCGCTGCACCCTGCAGGTGCATCCGGACGACGCGGCTTCCCTCGGCCTGGTCGACGGCGCCGCCGCGACCATCACCTCGCGAGTCGGGTCGGTGAGTGCGCCGGTGGAAGTGACCGAGTCGATCCGTCCGGGCGTGGTCAGCCTGCCTCACGGATGGGGGCACGATGTTCCTGGAACGCAGATGCGTGTCGCGGCCGAACATGCGGGGGTCAATTCCAACGTGCTGTCCGACGACAAGGCGATCGATCCGCTGTCGGGCACGTCCGTCCTCAACGGCATTCCGGTCGAGGTGATCGCGGCGGTCTGATTTGGTCGCCGATCATCGGATGTGACGGTGTGGACAACGCTGCGTTGTTCACCTCCTGTCCACACGCTGTCCGCAGCGAATTCACCGAAATTCACATGGTTGTCCCTCTTTCTCCCCACAGGCCCCACTCCGTAGAGTGCGCCCAGTGCCGACCACGGCGCGACGCACGGATGAGATGGTGGGTGCCGGTATCTCGCGAGATACCGAGGATGGTGTCTGCTTGGGGTATTCCCTCGACCTGTGACGGCGCGCGGTGGTCGGCGGTTCGCGTCGGGGCAGACCCGACATGGCCGGTTGCCCGGGTGTCCGATTGCACACGGCTGTAGTTTGGAACCCACTCGACTCTCGGAGGAACAGTCATGTCGCTCGATCGCAACGCCGAGATCACCATTGGGCCGGCCACCATTGGATTGAGCCGCCTGTACACCTCGGCAGGAGTCGACCCCTACGACGAAGTGCTCTGGGAGCGTCGCGACGCTCGCATCACGAACTGGCTCGACGGGTCGGTGGCGTTCGAGCAGCTCGGTGTCGAGTTTCCGACCTCGTGGTCGCAGAACGCAACCAACATCGTCACCCAGAAGTACTTCCGAGGCGTGCTGGGTTCACCCGAGCGGGAGTGTTCGCTGAAGCAGGTTGTCGATCGCATCGTCGACACCATCACCGACTGGGGTCTCGTCGACGGCTACTTCGACGGCGATGAAGCCGACGCGTTCAGCGATGAACTGAAGTACATCCTCGTGACGCAACGGGCGGCGTTCAACAGTCCCGTGTGGTTCAACATCGGCGTGGCCGGCGTCCCGCAGCAGGCGAGCGCATGTTTCATCCTCGCCGTCGAGGATGAGATGAGTTCGATCCTCAACTGGTATCGGGAGGAGGGGATCATCTTCAAGGGCGGCTCGGGTGCGGGCGTGAACCTGTCGCGGATCAGATCGTCGTTCGAGCACCTCGATGGCGGAGGGACGGCATCGGGCCCGGTGAGCTTCATGCGTGGCGCCGATGCGTCCGCGGGCACGATCAAGTCGGGCGGCAAGACACGGCGCGCCGCCAAGATGGTGATCCTCGACGCCGATCATCCCGACATCGAGCAGTTCGTGTGGGCCAAGGCCAAAGAGGAGCGTAAGGCCCGAGCGCTCAGCGCCGCCGGCTTCGACATGGGTCTCGATGGCGCGGATTCGTTCTCGGTGCAGTACCAGAACGCCAACAACTCGGTGCGGGTCACCGACGAGTTCATGCAGGCGGTCGTCGACGACGCCGACTGGGATCTGCGGGCCGTCACCACCGGCGACGTGCTGCGCACGGTTCGTGCCCGAGATCTGTGGCGCGAGATTGCCGAGGCAGCGTGGGAATGCGCCGATCCCGGCCTGCAGTTCGACACGACCATCAACCGCTGGCACACCGCTCCCAGTCACGGCCGGATCACCGCCAGTAATCCTTGTAGTGAGTATTTTCACGTCGACAATTCAGCGTGCAATCTCGCGTCCATCAACCTGCTCAAGTACCTGCAGGACGATGGCGGGTTCGACGTCGGGGCGTTCACTCACACCGTCGACATGCTGTTCACGGCGCAGGAGATCCTCGTCGGTCACGCCGACTATCCGACCGAGAAGATCGGTGACACCACGCGGGCGCTCCGACAGCTCGGGCTGGGCTACGCCAACCTCGGTGCGCTGCTGATGGCACTTGGCCTCCCGTACGACTCCGAGCAGGGCCGCGCCTGGGCGGCAGCCATCACGTCGTTGATGACGGGGTCGGCGTATGCCGTGAGTGCTCGCACCGCCGCCCGCGTCGGTCCGTTCGATCGCTTCGCCGAGGAGGCCGACGCAATGCTCGGCGTGCTCGAGATGCATCGCCACGCGGCCCGCAACGTCGACAGTCACGACGTGGTTCCAGCGGATCTGATCGATGCGGGGCGCACCGCGTGGGACACGGTCGTCCGTGACGCCGCCGCCCACGGAGTGCGAAACAGCCAGGCCGTGGTCATCGCTCCCACCGGCACCATCGGCCTGGCCATGGACTGTGACACCACAGGAATCGAGCCCGACCTGGCGCTCGTGAAGACGAAGAAGCTGGTGGGCGGCGGCACGATGTCGATCGTCAACCAGACGATTCCGCGGGCGCTGCGGCGGCTGGGCTATTCACCCGCGCAGGTCGATGACATCGTCGGCTACATCGACGAGCACATGTCGGTCGTCGGCGCCCCGCACCTCGCGGCGGCGCACTTGCCGGTGTTCGCCTGCTCGATGGGCGACAACACGATTCACTACGAGGGCCACATCAGGATGATGGCGGCGGTGCAGCCGTTCGTCAGCGGTGGGATCTCGAAATGCGTCACGGGCGAAGCCCTACTCCCGACAAACTTGGGGTTGGTGCGGATCGGGTCGCTGCACCACGACGAGGAGCCGGACACGTTTCGAGACGAGATCCTGGAAGTTGGGTCGCTCGGGGGAGCGCAGAAGACCGCCGCCTTCTACTTCGGCGGTCGTCGAGAAGTGCGCGAAGTCGAGTTGCGGTCGGGCCTTCGGATCACTGGCACCCCGAATCATCGGGTGTTGGTCGTCGCCGAAAGTGGCCTCGACTGGCAGCGACTCGACGACCTGAGTGTCGGCGACTTCGTGGCTCAACAGGTCGGGGCCGAGATGTGGTCGACCACGGTGCCTCGGCTCGAGACCTCCGTTTCGCCGCTGTACGGCTCACAGAAGCCTGTTCGTCTACCGGATGAGATGACCGAGGAGCTGGCGTTCCTTCTCGGCGCATACACCTCAGAGGGATGCGTGATCAGATCGAACTGGACCGTCGGTATCACCAACTCCGACGCCGAGGTGCGAGAGCGCATTACCGAGGCGTGGTGGTCCCAATTCGGCGTGCGCGCACGAGTCGATTCCCATGGTGGGCGGTGCCCGACGATCGAGGTCAGCTCCAAGTCGATCGTCGAGTTCCTGGATCTCCTCGGAGTGGGTTCTCGAGCTTCGGAGAAGCGAATTCCGGATGCGATTCTGCGTTCTCCTCGGGCGATGGTGCTCGGCTACCTGCAGGGGCTAGCGCTCGACGCCTACACGACCGCTGGGCGAGGGGCGAAGTGGGCAATCTGCACCGATTCCCCCAACCTCATGGATGATGTGCAGGCTGTTCTCAACAATCTCGGAGTACTCACGAGCAGGATCAGCAAGTACAACCGGCACTACGACAAACACTTCGAGGAGGTCTACGCGACGGGCGAGCACGCTCGACGCCTCATCGACCTGGTTCCGTTCGCAGAGGTCCACAAGCGTGACCGCGCTGCACGGACAAGGGAAGCGGTGGTCGGGCGCTCACCGGGAACGAGCGACGTCGTGCCTGGCATCTCGCCAGCGGACCTCTATCGCTGTCTTCCGCTCGATCCCACCGACCCGGCACCGAACCCGTTGAGGGCCGAGTTCGCATTCCTTCGCGATCCCCGGACCCGCCATGTCACGCGACGAACCCTGGAACGAGTGGCAACGGTGCACGGAGCGATCCTGCCTCAATGGCTTCGCGTGGTGTTGGACGACAAGCTCCACTTTTCGCCGGTTGCAAACGTGAACATCATCGGTCACCGCGACGTCTTCGACGTGGCTGTTCCGGCCAGCCAATCGTTCGTCGCCAACGGCATCGTCAACCACAACACCGTGAACATGCCCGAGGACGTCACCGTCGAAGACGTCGAGGCGCTGCACCTGCGGGCCTGGGAACTCGGGTTGAAGTCGGTGGCGATCTACCGCGACAACTGCAAGCTCGGCCAGCCGTTATCGACATCGAAGCCCGTCGTCGCCGCGGACTCCAGTGGCCAGGTCGAGATCGTCGAGCGGATCGTGCACCAACCCGTCCGTCAGAAGATGCCGCGCACCCGGCGAGGCCGAACGTTCGAGTTCCGGGTCGCCGACTGCAAGGGATTTGCGACGATCGGAGAGTACGACAACGGCCAGCCCGGCGAGATCTTCCTCACGGTGTCGAAGCAGGGCTCCACGATGGCAGGGGTGATGGACGCCTTCGCGAAGTCGGTCAGCTACGGGTTGCAGTACGGCGTGCCGTTACGGGCCTTCGTCGAGGCGTTCACCAACATGCGCTTCGAGCCCGCGGGGATGACCGACGACCCTGACATCCGATTCGCCTCGTCGATCATGGACTACCTGTTCCGGCGATTGGCGATCGAGTACATGACCTACGACGATCGCGCCGAACTCGGCATCTTCTCCGTCGACGAACGGCTACAACCGACCTTGCCGGGCCTCGACGAGCAGGTGACGCCGACCCACCAAGGATCCGACCTCGCCCCCGACCCGAAGTCGGTGTCAGAGGCCGTCGTTGCCGAGCTGCCGTTTGCGGTCGCCCAGCCGGTGCGTTCGAGCGACGCCCCGATGTGCATGCAGTGCGGCATCGTGATGGTCCGTGCCGGCAGCTGCTATGTCTGCACCTCGTGCGGCAGCACGAGCGGCTGCTCCTGACGACCTCCACCGGCCCTCGACCCGCCTCTCGGTTTGTGTGAGCGACAACGCTGGCGATGGTGATCGGCGCTCACACAAATCGGGGGAGGGGACGCGGCAGGGTTACCGTCCCTGCATGGCTGACGACGCACGCGAACTGATCCGGTATCACGCTGAGGGCAAGGTCGGCGTGATCACGATCGACCGGCCGGAGAAACGCAACGCGATGACGTACTCGATGCTCGGCGAGTTCATCGAGACCGTCGGGCGCGCTGACGAGGACCCGGACACCGTGGTGCTGGTCATCACGGGCGTGCCCGGCGCATTCTGTGCGGGGACTGACCTCGCCGACCTCGCCACGGTGCCTGGCGAGGTGCGCGGCCTGCGGGGATCGGCCGAGGAACGCCACAAGTGGTGGCCGATCGCGCAGGCTCGCAAGCCGACGATCGGGGCGATCGACGGCCCGGCGGTCGGCATGGGCGCTGAGTTCTCGTCGCAGTGCGATCTGCGCATCGCAAGCGCACACGCCCGCTTCGCCTGGAACTTCGTCCACCGAGGGCTCGTGCCCGACACCGGCGCCGGAACCTGGCTTCTGCCGCGGATCATCGGGGTGCAGCCGGCGCTCAAGCTGCTGTACACGGGCGAGATGATCGACGCTGCGGAGGCCCTTCGCCTGGGCTACGTGCTGGACGTCGTCGAGAGCGACGACGTGCTCTTGCGGGCGATGGATCTCGCGAACACGATCGCGGCCGGGTCTCCGCACAGCCTCGGGTTGATCAAGTCGCTCGTGCATCAGGGGCTCACCGCACCCGTGGGGGAACACATGGCGCGGCACACTGCCGCAATGGCCGCGTGTTTCAAGAGTGATGACCATCGAGAGGGTGTCGCGTCATTCCTCGAGCGTCGCCCCGCCGAGTTCACGGGGCGCTGAAGTCGGCTGATCGGCGCACCGTCCGGTGGCTGCCCGAAGGCCGCGGTACCGTCTCCACATGGAGTCGTTCACCGACGACGAGCTGGCCGACCTGGCGTTGGCTGCGGATCCCGACGCCCCGATTGACGACGACGCCGTCCCGTTCGGTCAGCCACTGGCGGACGCGGCGCTGCTGCCCGACTGGTACATGCCCGTCCCCGGCTCGATTCGACGCACACGGCCGCGGGTGGTCGCCGTTGTCGGGATCATCGCGTCGCTCGTCGTGGTCAACGGTGCCGGCCTCTGCGTCACCTACGGCTGGCCCGAGATCGCCTGGTGAATGAGACGCGGGGTCTGACCCCGCGTCTCACGCGTCCCATTTGGATCGAACGTGTGTGCGGTCGACGGATGCGTTCGGTAAGGTCGAGGCGATGGCGATCCAGTGTGCGTACTGCAACGGCGAGCACGAGACGCCCGGCGAGGTTCGTCAGTGCTGGCACGACAGCGGACGCAGAGAGGTGCCGACCTCGGGCTCCGATGCGCTCCCGTTCGACGACGGGGCGTACATCGATGCGCCGATGGAATCGCCATCGGATTCCGGGCGTGCGTCGACGACTCCGCAGCGACCTTCCCGGGCAGTCCCTGCAACACGTCGCGACGTGCCGCGTGGCGTCGCGCCAGCGGGAGCAGGGCCAGACGAACTCGGGCGGCATGTTCTCATCGAGCCGGGCGGGAACATCCCGGAGCGATGGGCTGACGCGCAACGCATCGTCATCGATGCCGGCACCTTGACCGATCCGGCGCATGCGCTCGCCTTCCTGCGTGCGGCCCATCACGCCAGGGAACGACTCGTCATCGAGCTTGCCGCACCGTTCGAACGCGAGCCGATGCTGATGACCGAGGCGGCGCCGTACGAGCTGGGCCCGACCTTCGCCTTCGATCTCGAGGAACTCCATCACCTCGTGTGGGCCAACAGCGTCGATCACCGCGATCGCGAACGTCCGACGTGGATCGCCCTCGACATGGCAATCGCTGCAGGTGCCGCGCCGGCCGATGGTCGAGGCGACATCAGACTCGGCGATGGAACGTCGGTGTGGCTCGACGGCGGGCCCGTGCGACACACCGATCCGATCGACGACGTGCCCGTCATCCACGCCATTGCGGTCGAGCACGGGGCGTTGCGCCCGCCTGGTGCGAATCGCTCCGACGCCCACCTCGCGCCGGACCAACTCGCGGCGGTCACCCATCGCGGAGGTGGCGCCCGAATCATCGCGCCGGCGGGGTCCGGGAAGACCCGGGTGCTGACCGAGCGGGCGCGCCATCTGCTGACCAACTGGAATCTGCCGCCCGGCGCAGTGAGCCTCGTGGCCTTCAACAAGCGGGCCCAGGAAGAGATGGTCGAGCGCACCTCCGATCTGCCCGGCCTGCAGGTCCGCACCCTCAACGCCATTGCGTTGGCGATCGTCAACGGTACGCCGCCGTTCGCGCCGCAGGCCACCAAGTGGCGCACGATCGACGAGCCCGACGTGCGTCGCATCATCGGCGATCTCGTGTCGTTCCCCCGCCGCCGGAACAGTGACCCCATCGGGCCCTGGATCGAGGCGCTCACGGTCATCCGGCTGGGTCTGGTCGATCCTGGTGAGGTCGAGGGTCGGTACGCCGGCGACGTCGACGGTCTCGCCGAGACCTGGCCGAGTTATCGAAAGGCATTGGAGCGGCGTGGTGCCGTCGACTTCGACGATCAGATCTACCGAGCGTTGCTGCTGCTGCTTCGCGACCCTGCGTCGCGTCGGGCGGCACAACGGGCGTGCCGGATCATGCTGGTCGACGAATTCCAAGACCTCACACCGGCGCACCTACTCCTGATCCGGCTGCTGTCGGCACCCGGCGGCGCCGTGTTCGGCGTCGGCGACGACGACCAGACGATCTACGGCTACAACGGCGCCGACCCGGCGTGGTTGATCGACTTCGCCGAGTTGTTCCCCGGCTCGGGTTCGCATCCGCTCGAAGTGAACTATCGCTGTCCGGCGGGCATCGTCGACGTCGTCGACCGGCTGCTGCGCCACAACCATCGACGGGTGGCCAAGACCATCCGGGCCGCGTCGACCGACACGACCGGCTGGTCGATCGACGGGGGCGTCGACGCGGTCGGCTCGTCGCGTCGAGTCGTCCACGATGCGATCGCCGACGGAGCACGACCCGACGAGGTGGCCGTACTTGCCAGAGTGAATGCGTTGCTGGCGCCTGTCCAAGTCGCGTTGGTGGCCGAGGGGATTCCGATCAGTGGTGGCGTCGGACTCGAGTTCGTCGATCGCACGGCGGTGCGCACGGTGTTGGCATGGCTGCGACTTGCCGTCGCGGGTCGGGGCGCAACGTTCACCCCCGACGACATCCGCGAGGCGCTGCGACGCCCCTCCCGGTCGTTCCATCCACGGATCACCGACTGGGTGGCCGAGCAGGGGAGCGTGGTCGACCTGAACCGACTTGCCGGTCGGCTCACCAACGAACGTGACGCCGAGCGTGTGATCGACTTCGCCGCCGACATCCAGACGTTGCAGAAGGCGCTTCAGTCCGGGGCGACCACGTCCGACCTCGTGCTGACGCTCATCGACGACATCGGCCTCGCCGGATCGGTGGCCACACTCGACGCCAACCGGCGTGGCTCCAATCGGTCGGCCCAGGGCGACGACCTCACCGCTGTCACCCACCTCGCTGCGCTGCATGATGATCCGACCACGTTCGAGCGCTGGCTGCGGACCCAGTTGGCCGCCAAGCGTGCGCCGGGGGGCGTCTTGCTCTCGACGGTGCACCGCGTGAAGGGCCAGGAGTGGCCGCACGTCGTAGTGCATCTGGCGGACGCCGATCAGTATCCGCACCGACTCGCCGACGACGTCGAGGAGGAACGACGGCTGTTCCACGTGGCGATCACCCGCGCGAGCGCCCGCGTCACGATCGTGACCGGAGCGCATCCGAGCCCCTTCGTGGCCGAACTGACCACCGAGCCGTCCGTCGGCCGAGTCGTGTCGTCGCATCGTCCCGAGCCGGTGTCGAAGCCGTCCACACGGACATCCTCGACCGGTGATGATCCGGCCGCCGACCTCGACGCCGAGGGCCAACGGCGCTTCGCTGCCCTTCGTGACCTGCGCAACGACCTGCGTGACGGCAAGCCCGCCTACGTGGTGTTCGACAACAAGACCCTGGCGGCCATCGCTCGCACGGCCCCGACCACGTTGCGCGATCTCGGCCGGATCTCGGGGGTCGGGCCGGCCAAGCTCGAGCGGTACGGCAACCCGGTGATCGAGCTGATCGCCAACATGTCGGCAGGGTGATTCGGCACTCGTCGGTGCGGTGCCGCCCCACGCAGTCGTCGGTGGCCGGGTACGGTGATGGCTGTGAATGGTGCGTCGGCGAATCTCCCGGTCTTCGAGCGTCCGCTCTGGCGCGGGAAGATGCACGCCTGGACCTTCTTCGTGGCGATTCCCGCCGGGATCGTTCTGATTGCCATGGCCGATGGAACCGCCGCGACCGCGGCGGCCGCGATCTATGCGGCAACGCTGTTGCTGTTGTTCGGCACCTCGGCGTCGTACCACCGCCTCGCCCACTCGGTTCGTGCCCGCGAGGTGATGCAGCGACTCGACCACTCGATGATCTACCTGCTCATTGCCGGCACGTACGTTCCCATCTGTCTGGTCGCATTGCCGAGGGCCTGGGGAATCCCGATGCTCGCCATCGTCGGCACCCTCGCTGTCATCGGGATGGTGCTGAAGCTGGGGTTCTTCCACGGTGCTCGCATCGTGTCGTACTCGCTGTACCTGGTGATGGGGTGGGTGGCGGTCATCGCTGCACCGGTGTTGATCGACAGCCTCACCGGGCTGCAACTCGGCCTCATGATCGCCGGCGGGCTCGCCTACACGGTCGGATTTCCGGTGCTCCTGCGGCATCGGCCCGATCCGTGGCCGACGACGTTCGGCTACCACGAGGTGTGGCACTCCTTCGTCGTGGTGGCGGCCGTGCTGCATTTCGCAGCAGTCACCGACGTCGTCGCCTGAGTCGATGTTCGATCGCTTCGTCGCCGTCGACTGGAGCGCACACTCGACGCCGAAGCGGGGTCGTGACTCGATCTGGATCGCGGTGGTGGACGGTGCCGAGCTGTCGGTGTCGAATCCGTCGACACGAGCATTGGCGCAGCGATGTCTCGTCGAACTGGTGGCATCCGATCCGTTGACTCGCACGATGATCGGTGTCGATTTCTCGCTGGGGTATCCGGCGGGAACCGCCGCGGCGCTCGGTCTGCCGGGTCGCCCATGGGATTCGATGGGCGATCTTCTGAGTGGATCGATCGTCGATGACGATCACAATGTCAACAATCGGTTCGAGGTTGCCTCCGCGATCAATGCGCGGATCACGGCGACGGGTGCGCCGTTCTGGGGGTGCCCACCGTCGCGTGGCGGCCACACGCTGACGGTGACGAAGCCGGCGTCGTTCGCGCCGCTCGGCGAGTGGCGAGCGGTCGAGACGGCTCTGCGTGAGCAGGGTTGTCGTCCGTTCTCGTCGTGGCAGTTGCTCGGTGCCGGGGCGGTCGGGAGCCAGAGTCTGCTCGGCATTCCGATGATCCGTCGACTGTCGGCTCAGTTCGCAGATCGGGTGTCGGTGTGGCCGTTCACCACCGGACTGCGTGCACCGACGGTGGACCCGGGAACGGTCGTGATCGCCGAGGTCTGGCCCTCGCTGTTGCCGATCGAGGCCGCCGACGGCGCCGTGCGAGACGAGGCGCAGGTGATCGCCGTCGCAACGTGGCTGGCCGATCTCGACGCGACGGAACGACTCGCTGCCCTGTTCGCTCCCGACGTCGCCGGTGTCGCCGAGGTGGCCCACGTCGAGCGCGAGGAGGGCTGGGTCCTCGGGGTCGGGCACTGATGGCGAGCATCGAGTTGGCTGGGGTCGGTCTGCGAACCGGGAGCGTCTCGCGTCTCGACGACATCTCACTCGAGGTCTCCAGCGGCGACTTCGTCGGGGTGGTCGGTGGGTCGGGGAGCGGGAAGTCGACGTTGCTGCGAGCGATCGCCGGGCTCGAGAGCCCGACGAGCGGGGTGATCCGGATCGACGGACGCGACGTCACGCGGGCGACACCGGGCGAACGTGACGTGGCCATGGTCTTCGAGCAGCCGGCCCTCCTCGGGCATCTTTCCGTGCGCCGCAATGTGTCGTTCCCGCTCGAGATTCGTCGACGTGACGCGGAGGACATCCGCCGGCGTGTCGACGCCGAAGTCAGGGCGCTGCACATCGAGGCGCTCCTCCTTCGCCATCCCAACGAGCTGTCTCACGGCGAGCAGCAGATGGTCCAGATCGCCCGCGCCCTCGTGCGCGTGCCGAAGGTGTTGTTGCTCGACGAGCCGTTCGAGGCGCTCGACGAGCAGTTGCGTCACCGCATGCGAGCCGAGATCGCGATACTGCAGGAGGGCTACGGCGTCACGACGCTGATGAGCACCAACGATCCGCTCGACGTGATGACACTGACGTCGACGCTCATCGTGCTCGACGAGGGGCGACTCGTGCAGTTCGGTGACACCGGCTGGATTCGTCGCTTGCCGGCAACCCTGGCGGCGGCCGCCGCGACCGGACCTCTTTCGTTGGTGGAGATGACCGTGGTCGCCGACAGCGAGGGGTTCTGGCTCGTCCGCGACGATCCGGCTGGTGGCGAACTCGTCCGCATCAGGGCCTGGGCCCCGGCCCTCGCTGCCCACGTGGGCTCCCGCGTGTTGGTCGGGATCCGCCCGGAGCATCTCGTGGTGGCCGACCGCGGATCGATCCCGGCGATCGTCGGGCGCCAGATCCCGATTCCGACGGGGAGCGCGATCTGTTGGGTGGCCGGCACCCCGTTGACAACGACGACCGACGGCGCCGTCGTCGCGCCCGGTGACGCGGTCCGCCTACGCGTGGATCACATGGTCGTCTTCGACAAGCTCACCAGCACCGCGATCACGTGACCCTCGCGCGATCACATCGCGATTGGGGTCAGACCCCAATCGCGATCAGGTGACGGACCAGGTGCCGTTGGAACGCAGGAGGGCTTCGAGATCGCCGGGGCCCTTGCGTTCGCTCGCGGCCAGCACCTGATCGGCGACCGCTCCCGAGTACTCCGGGCGCTGGATGTCGCGGAACACCCCGAACGGGGTGGGGGAGTGATCGTCTTGACTCAACCGGGCGAGCGCGAACGCGAGCGACGGGTCGTACCGATGGGCGTCGTGGATCAGGATCTCGTCGGCCGCGACGTCGGCCCGTTCGACCAGACGGAGCTGCCCGTCGATCCCCATCGCGACTGCTCGGTGCCCATCGGTGCCGAACGTGATCGGTTCGCCGTGCACGAGGTCGATCATCATCTCGTCGCGGGCCTGCTTCTTGGTGACGTCGTCGAACTGGCCGTCGTTGAAGACGTTGCAGTTCTGGTAGATCTCGACGAACGACGTGCCATGGTGCTCGTGCGCCGACCGGAAGGTGTCCATCATGTGTTTGCGGTCGAGGTCGTGGGTCCGAGCGACGAAGCTGGCCTCGGCGCCGAGCGCAACGGCGAGCGGGTTGAACGGAGGGTCGATCGAGCCCATCGGGGTCGACTTGGTGACCTTGCCGACCGGCGACGTCGGCGAGAACTGGCCCTTGGTCAAGCCATAGATCCGGTTGTTGAACAGCAGGATGTTGAGGTTGATGTTGCGGCGCAGCGCGTGAATGAGATGGTTGCCGCCGATCGACAGGCCGTCACCGTCACCGGTGATGACCCACACGTCGAGATCGGGACGGGCAACCGCGAGACCGGTGGCGATCGCCGGGGCGCGGCCGTGGATCGAGTGCATCCCGTAGGTGTTCATGTAGTACGGGAACCGGCTCGAGCAGCCGATGCCCGAGATGAACACCGTGTTCTCCGGGGCGATGCCGAGTTCGGGCATCAGCGTCTGGACGGCCAGCAGGATGCCGTAGTCGCCGCACCCCGGGCACCAGCGGACCTCCTGATCGCTCGTCCAGTCCTTCTTCGTCGTGACGGCGACCTGCGTGGTGCTCATGAGTTCGCTCCGTTCGTGCTGGTGATCGACGCGAGGGCCTCGTCGATGGCGGCCATGATCTCTCGGGCCTTGAAGGGGAGGCCCTGCATCTTGGTGAGCGCCTTTGCGTCGACCAGGTACTTGCCGCGGATGAGATTGGTGAGTTGGCCCATGTTGAGTTCAGGGACGATCACCCGCTGGTAACGATGCAGGATGTCGCCGAGGTCGGAGGGGAGTGGGTTGAGGTGCATGATGTGCGCCGAAGCCACCTTCTTGCCGGCGCGGCGGGTCTGCTGGACTGCTGCGTCGATCGCTGCCCACGTCGAGCCCCAGCCGAGCACGAGCACGTCGGCATCGACGTCGCCGTTGATCTCCGTCGGTGGGATGTCCATGGCGATGCGGGCGATCTTGTCGGCGCGCAGGTGGACCATCTTCTCGTGGTTCTCCGGCGTGTAGTCGATGTTGCCTGTGCCATCGGCTTTCTCGAGGCCCCCGACTCGGTGCATCAGGCCGGGTGTCCCCGGGATCGCCCACGGTCGTGCGAGTGTCGCCTCGTCGCGCAGATACGGCCAGAACACCTCGTTGCCCTCGTCGTCGACGTGGTTCGGTTGCGTCGTGAACGGCACCGAGATGTCGGGCAACGACTCGATCGACGGCAGGTTCCACGACTCGGAACCGTTGGCCAGGTAGCCGTCGGACAGCAGGATCACCGGCGTGCGGTACTTGAGGGCGATGCGAATTGCCTCGATGGCAGCATGGAAGCACTGCGCCGGGGTGTACGCAGCGACGATCGGGAGCGGTGCTTCGCCGTGGCGGCCGTAGAGCGCGATGTTGAGGTCGGATGCCTCGGTCTTGGTCGGCAGCCCGGTTGACGGTCCGCCGCGCTGGATGTCGACGATCAAGAGCGGTAGCTCGATCGACACCGCCAGCGAAGTCGTTTCGCTCTTGAGGGCGACGCCGGGGCCGCTCGTGGTGGTGACGCCGAGATGACCGGCGAACGAGGCGCCGAGCGCCATGCCGATGGCGGCGATCTCGTCTTCGGCCTGCACCGTGCGGATCCCGAAGTGCTTGTGCTTGGACAGCTCGTGGAGGATGTCGCTCGCCGGGGTGATCGGGTACGACCCGAGCGTGATGGGCAGCTTCGCCAGCTGGCCGGCGGCGACGATTCCCCAGGCGAGCGCAGTGTTGCCGGTGATGCTCGTGTACTCGCCGGGCGGAAGCGTCGCGGGTCGGACCTCGTAGCGAATGCCGACGGCCTCGGTGGTTTCTCCGAAGTTGAAGCCGGCGAGGAACGACGCCTTGTTGGCGGCCTCGACCTGTTCGTTGGTGCCGAACTTCTCGGCGATCCACCCGAGGGTCGGGTCGATCGGCCTGGTGAACATGAACGACACGAGTCCGAGCGCGAAGAAGTTCTTCGACCGCTCGGCGTCGCGGGGCTTCACGCCGAGCGGTTCGCAGACCTCCTTGGTGAGGCTGGTCATCGGCACGCGCAGAACTCGGTAGTTCGCCAGCGTCTCGTCGTCGAGCGGGTTGACCGTGTAGCCCGCCTTCTCGAGGTTGCGTTCGTCGAATGCATCCTCGTTGATGATCACCGTGCCGCCCAGTTCCAGCCGGTGGAGATCGGCCATCAACGCGGCCGGGTTCATGGCCACGAGTACGCTGGGTTCGTCGCCCGGGGTGGTGATCTTGTGATTGGCGATGTTCACCTGGAACGCCGACACACCGTTCACCGTGCCGGCCGGGGCCCGGATCTCGGCCGGGAAGTCGGGCAGCGTCGACAGGTCGTTGCCGAATGCGGCGCTCACGGAGGTGAATCGGTCACCCGTGAGCTGCATGCCGTCGCCGGAGTCGCCGGCGAAGCGCACGATGAGATGGTCGAGCACATGGTCGTCCTCGGTACCCGAGCGGTCGATCGTGTCCGTCATGTTGTCTCCCCCCGAGGGATTCGGTGCTCCGGCGCCGTTGCCGGGCGCATCCGTCCTCTACCGTAGCGGTGGAGTCGGTCGCGAATCGGGACGGCCGCCGCAAAGTGACCTTCTTCCCTCCTGCATCCCTCCCTCTCGAATCAGGACCCGGACCCCTTTGCAGGCCGGGGTGCGCGAGGATCGGTTGATGTCGCGTCGGGTGTTGGCCGGGGTGTTGGGGTGTGCGCTGGTCGTGGCGTTGTCGGCGTGCACCAGTTCGGACGAGCCCGACGGTCCACCGGGGCTCGAACGCATCGACGGGCCAGCGCAAGTCGATCCATCGTTCGATCCGTTCGCCACGACTCCGCCGACGGTGACCGAAGCCGAAGGCTGACGCTCGCGGGTAGCGTCGTCGTCCGACATGGCGTCCCTCCGATTCAGCTTCGGCACCATGGGCTCAGGGAAGAGCACCGTGGCGTTGCAGATCCACCACAACCTCTCGAACCGCCAGCTCTTCGGGCTGCTGCTCACCACACTCGACCGCGAAGGGCGCCAGGTCACGAGCCGTCTCGGCGTGGCCGCTCCAGCGATCGAAGTGACGCCCGACCTCGACCTGCACGCGCTCGCGGTACGGCACTGGCCCATCCACTACATGGTCTGCGACGAGGTGCAGTTCTACACCGTCGAACAGTGCGATCAGCTGGCCCGCGTGGTCGATGAACTCGACATCGACGTGTTCTCATTCGGCCTGCTCACCGACTTCCGCGGTCACCTGTTCGAGGGAACCCGGAGGATGTTGGAGATCGCCGACGAGCACGTGCCGCTGCAGGTGGAGGCCCGCTGCTGGTGCGGTGCCCGTGCGACGCACAATGCTCGCGTCGTCAACGGCGACGTGGTGTACGAGGGCGACACGGTCGTCGTCGGCGACACCAACACGATGGACGCCCCGTTGTTCGGCGATTCGGTGCGTTACGAGTTGCTCTGCCGCCTGCACTTCCGCAGCGGCGACCTCGGCGCCTGACCGGTCTTTCCGGACCCGACCCCGAGAGACGTGGCGCCTGAGGATCGTCACCACGCAGCGACGGTGGTGTACCGGTGGATGTCGCGATCCTTGGTGATCAGCGCAGTGCCGGCGGCGTGGGCGTCGGCAACGATCATTCGGTCGAACGGGTCGCGGGTCCAGGTCAGCGGGGCTGCCGCCTGGACCACGGTTGCCATCGGTGCGTCCGACAGCCGGAGTCCGACGCGGTTGGCGAGGTCGCCGATGATGTCGGCGCCGGTCACCGACAGCCTGCCGACCTCGTGCAGGAAGGTCAGCTCGAGTTGGACCATCGGTGACACGATCGGCTGCTCGTGTTCGATCGCGTCGATCGCGCCCTCGCTGAGTCGTTCGATCTCGCCGGTGTACAGCCACACGACAACGTGCGTGTCGAGGCGGATCACGGCTTCCACTCATCCGACCAGTCGAGATGAACGAAGTCCTCACTGTCGCCGATGACAGCATCGGGCCGTCGTACGAGCGAGTTCAGGCGTGACGGTGGCTCGTCGGCCACGATGCGAAGGCGTCGCCCGTTGCGCTCGATCTCGACCGGTTCACCGGTGGCCAGGACATGATCGAGTACTCGATAGATGTCCTGGCGGAGCTTGGATGCGGTCAGGATCACGGGGACCACGCTAGCACGTACGTGATGATCCGAAACGTACGTACGAGTCGTCACGTCAGTGCGGTGGCGACTCTCGAAGGTGTAATCGTCACATTCAAGGCACATGTGCACAGCATCGCGACGGCGTGTCGCAGCGTTGCTGCGAAGACGATGCCCGACTCTGCACCCGTCGCGGTTTGGTCGCTGCGCTACTTGACGGCGTAGATGTCGTAGACCACGCCGGTCGGATTGGACCGGCCGAGGCCGACGCCCTGCACGTTGTTCAACCACGCGTATCGCGGGTCGCCGGTCTGGAAGAGCGGGGCGGTCCGAATCTCGAACATCCCGTCTCCGACGGGATTGCCGACGCCGGTGTACGCCACGTAGATGTCCGCGCCGTCGTCGGTACGGAAATTGAGACGAACGTCCAAGAGCAACGTTCCATCCGACCGCACCAGCGGCCAGTCGCCGCCTGCCACGCCGGGGATCGACGACGCGGTGATCTTCGGCCCGACGAACGTCGCCTCGGTGACCGAGACGGTCACCCGGGTCCCGTTCGTGCCGGCGACTGCGACGGGCGTCACGGCCTGGGTGGTGGCGTTCAGAGTCCCGATGAACTCGACGGGGATCGTGTCCCGCTCGGGGGAGTCGCTGGTCGTGTCAGTCATCGCCGAACCGTATCGCATCGGTTCACGTGACGGACCGGTCGGCGGTACGGCAGATGATCGCGAGTCCGGCCGCCATCGTCATGCCGCCGAGTCGGAGGAACACACCTTCGAAGTCGATGGGTCCACCGTCGTTGCTGCCCAGGATCGTGACGATCGACGCGAGCCCGATCGCCCCGAGGATGATGGTGGTGGCGGCGATGATCCTCAGGAGGGTGTTCAGCCACGTCTCTCGCTCCGCGCCGGCCAACCACGTGGCGATCGCTGCCACGAACGTCGCAGGGGCGAGCACCACGAGGTTCGGGGGCAGCATCAGGAAGCTGAGCACCTCGATGCGTTGATCCCACACAGTGGCGAACGGCTGCTCGGTCACGCCCCGGACGCGTTCGAGCTGGAACGCGATGAACCCGATCGAACCGCCGAGCAACAGCCAGCCGGAGATGGTGAGGTTGCGGACGAGGTCGGCCCGGCGCTCGGGCGTCAGTGCGGTTCCGGCGGGATCAGTCCCAGGCACACTGCAGCCGTTTGATGCCGTTGATGAACCCGCTCTGGAGATACGCGGGCTCACCCGTGATGCGCAGCGAGGGCAGCCGTTCGCGGATCACATCGAGCATCACGGTGATCTCCCGTCGCGCCAGGTTCGCTCCGAGACAGAAGTGCGGCCCCCCGGCGCCGAAACCGATCTGGGCGGGGTTCGGTGCGCGGGTCACGTCGAACGTGTACGGGTTGTCGAAGACCCGCTCGTCGCGGTTGCCCGAGTTGTAGAACATCACGACCTTCTCGCCCGCCTTCAGCGCCTGGCCGCCGAGTTCGGTGTCCTCGGTGGCCGTACGGCGGAAGTGGATCACGGGGGTACCCCAACGCACGATCTCCTCGACGGCGGTCTTCGAGTGGGCATCGAAGTCGTCGTAGAGCAGTTCGCGCTGATCGGGGAAGTCGGTCAGCGCCTTCATCCCGTGGCTGATCGCGTTGCGGGTGGTCTCGTTGCCGGCAACGACGAGCAGGATGAAGAACGATCCGAACTCCTGAGGAGTCAACTGCTCGCCGTCGACCTCTGCGCCCATCATCACCGAGGTGATGTCGTCCTGTGGGTTGGCCTTGCGGTCCTCGCCGAGTGCTTGGGCATACATGAACATCTCCAGCGCCTGTGCCATCAGGTCTTGGTACGACGTCACGAAGTCCGGGTCGCCGCCGCCGAGGATCGTGTTGGTCCACTTGAAGATCTTCCCGTAGTCCTCCGACGGGATACCCATCATGTCGCAGATGATCTCGAGCGGGAGGGCGGCAGCGACGTGCTCGACGAAGTCGCAGGTCTTGTCCGGAAAGTCGGCCAGCAGCCGGTCGATGATCTGGTTCGCCTTCGTCTTCACGACGTCCTCGACGGCGGTGATCTCCTTGGGGGTGAAGCCCTTCGACACGATCGACCGGAGCCGGAAGTGCTTCGGATCGTCCATGTTGATCATCGAGCCGAAGAACTCGTTCATCTCTTGCGGCAGGTCGCCGATGTTCGACCCCAGACCCGAGCAGAAGAGTTTGGGGTTGCGGCTCACGTGCCAGATGTCGTCGTGGCGGGTCACTGCCCAGTATCCCGGCCCGGGCGGGAATGGGAGGTCGGGGATCTCGCGCTCGTCGTAGTGCACGAGGCCGGGGGTGTCACGCAGCGTCTTGAACGCTCCTTCGCGGTGTGCACGAGGGGCCAACCAGAATTCGGGATCGGACAGGTCGAAGTCGTCGAGACCGACCTGGTCGTAGTGGGCGAGCATCGTCATGGTGGCGACTGTACGGGAACGACGCGATCGGTTGGGTAGTCGACGGATGGGCTGGCGGAGTTGAGAACGTCGACGAACCGGCGTTGACTGTTCGGATGCTCGAGTTCTCGGAGATCGAACGGGTCCTGGTCGTCACCGCACATCCCGACGACGTCGATTTCGGTGCGGCGGGAACAGTGGCTGCACTCACCGATGCCGGTGTCGAGGTCGTGTACTGCCTCGTCACCGACGGCCAGGCCGGCGGTTTCGACCATTCCATCCCGCGCGGTGAGATGGCGGCAATCAGGCGTGAGGAACAGACCAAGGCGGGCGCTGAGGTCGGGGTCACCGATCTGCGCTTTCTCGGGTTCATGGACGGCACCGTCGAGGTGACCATGGAGCTGCGCCACGACATCAGCCTCGTCATCCGCCAGGTCCGTCCGCAGGTGGTCATCACGCAGTCGCCGACGCGCAACCTGGCGTCCACCTACGGATCCCATCCGGATCACACGGCGACCGGTGAGGCGACGATGTGCGCCGTCTATCCCGATGCCCGCAACCCCTTTGCGTTCCCGGGAACGCCGTGTGCCGAGCTGGAGGATTGGAAGGTGCAGGAGGTGTGGGTGCAGGCGGGCCCGTTGGGCGGGTCCGAGGGCCTGGAACACGTCGACATCACCGATCAACTCGACCGCAAGATGCGGGCACTGCGTTGTCACGTCAGCCAGCTCACCGATCCTGACGGCATGGAGCAGCGCATCCGCGATCGCTTCCGCCAGATCGCTGCCGATCGTGGCCTCCCCGAGGGTCGCAGCGTCGAGCTGTACCGCGTCCTCGACACCCGCTGACCCCACCCCACCATCGCGGGCGGGTGGCGAGCTGCTCAGGAGAAGGCAAGGTGGACGGCACCGAGGATCGGGCCGACGGCGCCAAGAGCGATCGGGCGCACCGGGACGTCGAGGTGTGACTGAATGGCCGGACCGAACCGGTCGAACGCTGCCGACAGCCCGCCGCCGATGACGAGCAGCTGGACGTCGAACTCGGCGATGACGGGCGCGAGGAACTCGCCGACGCGATGGCCGTGATCGAACACCACCTCGGCGTTCACGGGATCATCGACTGCTGCCTGGAGGTCGGCCATGGCAACACCGAGCCGAGCGGCGAGGCCCCGCGCCGACAGTACGTCGTCGGATCGACCGTCCCATGGAGTCGGGCGCATGCCGAGGTGTTCGACGCCGAAGCCGTCGATGAACTCGACCGGCCAGGCGTGGTCGGTCACACAGGTGCCCATTCCGGTTCCGAGCGTGATCGTCAGCACGCGATCGACGCCGCGACCGGCGCCCATCAGGGCCTCGCCGGTTCCGGCGGACTCGGCGTCTCGCGTGAATCGGATCGGTCGGTCGCCGATCGTCGAGCGCGCTCGGAGTGCTGCGCGAAGATCGATGCCGTAGATGTCCTCGAACTTGGCGACGCCGCGCATGCGTGATTCGCCCGCGTCGAGATCGAACGGCCCACAGATCGCGATCGCAAGTCCGATCGAGGCATCGTCGAGAGCGAGGGCGTGATCGGCCATTTCGGCGAACCGGGCCAGGATGGTCTCCGCGTCGGATTGCGCGAGCGTCGGTGACGCCGGTCCGAGCTCCACGGTCGGCTCGGCTCGTGTGTCACCCCGCACGATGCCCGACTTGATCGACGTCCCGCCCACGTCGAGGGCTGCCACCACCCGCTCCATCGCCGTCGAAACCTAGCCCGCTGAACGGAGCGATGAGCGAAGTGCCCAGCAGTCGGTCGCTTCCCTCATCGCCGGTGATCGAGTCAGAGGACTTCCCAGCGATTGGGGCGGTCGGCGTGAACGACGACGGCGTCGTACTGCTTGAGGCACAACGTGGCTCGCAGCACGTACTGTTCGCCGCCACTCGACAACTCGGCCAGTGCGTATCCCTCGCTGGAGTCGCGAACCCCCGTGCCGATGGAGTGCAGCGACGCGATCTCGAGCCCAGCGCTCTCGGCTTCTGCGGCCCAGAGGTTCACGAGCCCCTGGCGGAGTGACGGATCGTCGAGCAGGTCGGAGCCGCCCAGCGTGAGCGTGACGTTGCAGATGTGGACCGGTTCGACGTGTTCGGGCTCGACGACGTCGCCTCCGAGTTCACCGTCGAGCATGACCACGATCGGACCGTCAGGCCCGGTGACCCCACCGATGAATCCGTAGCGCACGAGCGGCAGGCCGTCGTCGCCGGTGGTGGCGTAACGGATCCGGTCGCCGTGGCTGAACGTGGTCACCGGCCGGCTCCCGCATGGTGGGCGAATTCGGCGATCACTGCGTCGGACAACTCCGGCCACACTCGCAGTGCGACGTCGGCCCACTCGTCGAAGTCGCGGTCGGCGAGTGCGACCAGTGCGAGGTCCAGTTCGGGGTCGATCCAGAACATCGTGCCCGACCCGCCGAAGTGACCGATCGTGCGCGGCGAGTTGGTCGTACCGGTCCAGTGCGGCTGCTTGGCGCCGCGCACCTCGAATCCGAGCCCCCAGGGGCACTGCGCATAGCGACCCACGCCGGGAACGATACCTGCGAGCGCGGGGTAGTGCGTGCGTTTGGCGTCCGCAGCGGTCGACGAGTGGATCAACGACGGCCGCATCACCTCGGTGACGAAGCGGCAGGTGTCGACGAGATTCGAACGGACTCCTGCCGCCGCTGAGCCGCGCAGGACGCTCGATCGCATGGCGAGCGGAGCGAACACCGCCTCGTGCAGATAGTCGGCGAACGTCATGTCGGTCGCTGCCTCGACGGCTCGGGCGGCGAGGCTGAAGCCACTGTTGGAGTAGATCCGGGTGCTGGCCGGTGCGCTGATCGGTTCCTCTCCCTCGAAGGGGTACCCCCCGGCGTGGGCGAGCAAGTGGCGCAGTGTGCAACCGGGTTGACCGACTGGCTGGTCGAGTGAGACCACGCCTTCCTCGGCCGCGACGAGGATCGCCCAGGCAGCCATCGGTTTGGAGATCGAAGCCAACCGCTGAACCCGGTCGATGTCGCCAGTGGTCGCGACGACAGCGCCGCCGCGCAGGACGGCCGTCGAGACGTGGGGAACAGGCCACTCGGCGGTGAGATCGAGCGCCGACACTCCGCTCACCCGATCGATCAGGTGAAGTCGCGGAGGAGTTCGGCAACCCGGAAGGCGAGGTCGACGCTCTGTCGGGCATTGAGCCGTGGGTCGCACACCGTTTCGTACCGATGGTCGAGATCGGTGTCGGACAGGTCGTCGCCGCCGCCGAGACACTCGGTGACGTTCTCACCGGTGAGTTCGATGTGGATGCCGCCCGGCCAGGTGCCTTCGGCGCGATGCGCCCTGACGAACCCGCTGATCTCGGCGACGACATCGTCGAAGTGTCGGGTCTTGCGACCGGTCGAGGTGGAATAGGTGTTGCCGTGCATCGGGTCGCACGCCCACACGACCGGGTGCCCGGCGTCAGTGACGGCTCGAAGCAGTGGCCGCAGGCCGCTTTCGATCTTGTCGGCGCCCATCCGGGTGATCAGCGTGAGCCGCCCGGGGATCCGTGAAGGGTTGAGCACCTCGCAGAGTTCGAGGACGAACTCGGCGCTGGTGGTGGGGCCGATCTTGCAGCCGATCGGGTTGCCGACGCCGCGCAGGAACTCGATGTGTGCGCCGTCGAGGTCACGCGTGCGCTCACCGATCCAGAGCATGTGGGCCGAGCAGTCGAACCATGCGCCGGTCAGCGAGTCCTGCCGTGTGAGGGCCTCCTCGTAGCCGAGGATGAGCGCTTCGTGTGACGTGAAGACATCGACTTGCGACAGGGCCGGGTTCGACTCGGTGTCGATGCCGCACGCCCGCATGAAGGCGAGTGCCCGCTCGATCTCGGCAGCAACGCTCTCGTAGCGCTCGCCCTCCGGGCTCGACGCCACGAACTCCTGCGTCCAGGCGTGTACCCGTGACAGATCTGCGAAGCCGCCCTTCGTGAAGGCTCGCAGGAGGTTGAGCGTCGATGCCGACTGGTGGTAGGCCTGCACGAGCCGCTCCGGATTCGGGATACGTGCGGCTTCGGACGGGTTGGCGTCGTTGACGATGTGGCCGCGGAACGACGGCAGTTCGAGATCGCCGACCATCTCGGTGGGGGAGGAGCGGGGTTTCGCGAACTGGCCGGCGATCCGGCCGACCTTCACGATCGGGACGCCGACGGAGTACGTGAGCACGACCGCCATCTGGAGGATGACGCGCAGCTTCTCACGGATGTTGTCGGCGGAGAACTCCTCGAAGCTCTCGGCGCAATCACCGGCCTGGAGGAGGAAGGCGTTGCCGGCTGCGACCCTGGCCAGTTCGGCCTGCAGCGATCGCGCCTCGCCGGCGAACACGAGCGGCGGCATCGAGGAGATCTGCTTCAATGCCTGCTCGAGCGCTGCGGCGTCGGGCCAGTCGGGCTGCTGGCCAACGGAGTGGTCGCGCCACGACGTCGGCGACCAGGTGGATCGGCTCTCAGGCATTCGCTCAGGCTACCGCCGGCGAAAACGACAGAAGCGGCCAGTTTCCTGGCCGCTCCTGCAACTCATTCTGTGTCCTCGTCGATCAGACGGCGAGGATGCGTTCGGCGTCGTCGCGGAGGCCGGCCACTGCTCGGCTGACCAGGCGGCGGGCGGCTTCGGCGGTGACACCGAGCTGCTCGCCGACTTCGCGGAAGCTCTTGCGCTCGCCGTCGACGAGCCCGAAGCGGGACTCGACGGCGAAACGTGCCCGAGTGTCGAGCGTGCCGAGCAGTTCGTCGAGGAGTTCACTGTCGACCAGCGTCATCACGTGGTCTTCAGGGGTGCCGTCGCCGTTGGCCATCAGATCGCCGAGCGTGGCATCGCCGTCATCGCCGACCGTCTTGTCGAGGCTGACTGGCGTGGTGAGACGGTGCAGCTCGGCGTTGGTCTGGTCGAGGGTCTCGCCGTCGCCGGAGGCCTGACGCAGCGCCGCACGCAGGCTGGCGGAGCGGTCACCGGGGATACGGATGAGGCTGGCCTTCTGGTCGAGCGCACGGCCGATGGCCTGGCGGATCCAGAACGTGGCGTAGGTGGAGAACTTGAAGCCACGGCGCCAGTCGAACTTGTCGACTGCGTGCTCGAGGCCGAGGTTGCCCTCCTGGATCAGATCAAGCAGATCCATACCCTGCGGGAGGGGGTAGCGGCGGGCGATCGACACCACCAGACGGAGGTTGGAGCGGATGAACCGATCCTTCGCGTCGGCAGCGGCAGCGACTTTCGCCTTGAGGGCGGCGCTGCGCTTTCCGGCGTCGAGCTGCTCTTGGGCCTCGCGGCCAGCTTCGATGACACGAGACAGTTCCCGCTCGTCTTCGGCGGTCAACAGGGCAACCTTGCCGATGTCATTCAGATAGAGACCAATGGAGTCGTTCATGATGTTTCCTACAACCGTTCGTGTTCGTGATGATTCCGAGCCAAGGCTGTGTCGTTGGACACACTGCATCGGCCAAGCGGATCGAACGGACGTCGGATTTGCACGTGATCGTGCAGGTCCGACGAGTTGATCGATGAGCGGCAAACGCCGACTACGAGGGGATTCCCCGGGGGGAACCGTCGTAAACCGTGTACTCGGGGGTATATGGGGGAGCGATTTACAGTAACAGACCTGTCAACCCCCGGCATCGTCGGTTGAGCGGGAAATCGGTCGGAAGGTAATAACGTGGGGAAATCGTGCCCGGAACCGCTCAGCTGCTGCGCCGCATCGGGCTCTTCGGTGGCACGTTCGATCCGCCGCACGTGGGGCATCTCGTCACTGCCGTCAACGTTCGCCATGCCCTCGATCTGGATCTCGTCGTGTTGATGGTCGCCAACGTGCCCTGGCAGAAGGAGGGCACCCGCCAGATCACCCCGGCGGACGATCGGCTGGCCATGGTCGAAGCTGCCGTTTCCGATGTCAGCGGGTTGTTGCCTGGCCGCCAGGAGATCGACCTCGGAGGTAACAGCTTCACGGCAGACACCCTCGAGGTCCTGGCGCTCGAATATCCCGACGCAGAACTCTTCACGATCATCGGCGACGACGCTGCTGCCGGGTTGCGCACCTGGACACGTTGGGACGAGGTTGTCGCGCGTTCGCACCTGGTGGTGGTCGATCGGCCCGGCGAGGCAGTGGCACTCGACGACGACATCGACTGGACTCGGGTCGAGGTGCCTCGTCTCGAAGTGTCGAGCACCGATCTGCGCGCCCGGTTCACCGACGGTCGCCCACTCGACTATCTGATCACGCAACCGGTCCTCGATGTGATCCGCCGCCGAGGCCTGTACGGGGCGTCGGCATGACGGCCATCGCACAGCGGCGAGCTCGCCGAACCATCACTGCGGCGACAGCGGCGCTCGGGCTCGCGATCGTGGCGGCCGTGTTTCTCACCGTGGGCGTCGTCACGTTGTCGAACTCTCAGGAGGGTGAGGCAGTCGGTGTCGACACCCGTCCGGTCGAGACGTTCCCCGCCACGCCCAACGCACTTGTGGCGGTCACCGACGACGCAGGGCAGTTGGCATCGGTGGTCGTGATGACGCTGCTGCCCGAGGGCCAAGGTGGCAGCATCGTGACGGTGCCGGTCAACGCCGACGCCACCTCCGGCTTCGGCCTGCAACGTCGGCCGCTGAACGAATCCTTCGATCCGTCAGATCCCGAGGCGTTCGTGGCCACTGTCGAAGACATGTTGTCGATCACGATCGAGCGGTCGGCGGTGGTGGACCCAGCCGGGCTCGAAGCGCTGCTCGAACCACTCGGCCCCGTGCAGGTCGTGTTGCCCGATGCCGTCATCGACACTGATGCGATCGACACTGGCGACCAAGTGTTGGCGACAACGGTTCCCGATGACACGGTTCCGGACAGGTACACGGTTCCGGACGACACGGTTCCGGACAATGCGGTCACGGAGGAAACCGATCCGGACGGTTCCGTTCCCGACGGGGGCGAATCGCAGATCGTGGGAGACGACGGTGTGATCGTCACGGCGGGTCCGCAGATTCTCCAGACCGCCGAAGTGGTCGAGGTGTTGACCGCGATCGACGAGTCGGTGCCTGCCTACGATCAGCATCCTCTCGACGTCGCAATGTGGTCCGCGATTGCTCAGCTCGCGCCGATCAGTGTCCCGCCGGAACCGGTGACCACCGATGACCAGGGGCGTCCGGTGGCGCCGGACACGGTTGGCGATCTCGCATCGTTGCTGTTCGACGGCACCGTCGGGGTTCGCGACATCGCCGTGTCGCCGTCCACCGCGACGACGAACCCGACGGGCTCCGACGTTGTCGTGCTCGATCGCAACGACTCGGTCCTGGTGTTCGCCCAGATCTCGCCGTCGCTGGTGTCGACACCGAACACCGGAAGCAAAGTGCGCGTCGAGGTGCTGTTCACCGATGACCAACTCGCGCAGACCGATGGTCTGTACGAGACGAATTCCGACGTCGCTCGCGAGATGGTGAGGCTGGTGCTCTTCCTCCAGGGAAACGTGGTGTCGGTCGAAACGTCAGCGACCGGGGCGCCGGACGTGACCATCGTCGAAGTCGCTGATCCGGCCATGCTCGAAGACGCCGTCAACACCGCCGAGCTCCTCGTATGGCCCGGCTGAGGTGCGGGTGGCGAGCACCGTGCTCGAAGGCGTCGACCTCGTTGTCACGCTGGGACGGTCGTACCTCGAGCGGGCGGCCACCGCGGCGGAGAATTCGAGCGGCGCGAGCGGCATCGAACCCGACGAGTCGACACCAGCCGATACCGTCGAGGGCGATGGATGACCCACATGACTGACGCAGACACCGTTACACCAGGCGACACGGGTGCAGATCTTGCTGTGTTCGCGGCTCGCACAGCGTCCGACATGAAGGCGTCGAACGTTCTCGTGCTCGATGTCGGTGACGTGTTGTCGATCGCCGGATACTTCGTGATCGCGAGTGCGTCGAACCCGCGACTGGTGCGCGCCGTCGTCGACGACATCGAGGCCAAGATCAAAGTCGAGTTCGGTCGGTCACCAGTGCGCACCGAGGGGATCCGCGAGCAGCAGTGGTCGCTCATCGACTACGGCGACGTGGTCGTCCACGTGTTCCTCGAGAGCGTTCGCGAGTTCTACGAGATCGAACGTCTCTACATGGACGCCCCCCGCCTCGAGTGGGAACCACCGGCAGCCCTCACGGCAACGAGCTGACTCGTGCCCCCATCCCATCTGGTGAACAAGATGTGCGCTCAGACCGCACATTGATCACGAGATCGATGATGGCAGGGAACTCGGTAGCCCCGTCAGGTCGCGAGGTTGGTCGACGACGTTGGAGCGGCCCGCTGGGCGGGCTAGATTCGCACGGCGTTCGATTCGCTGGTCCTGGAGCAGTCCGGGATCCAGCAGTCCGAGATCCGCGCAGTCTCGGGGCTATAGCTCAGTTGGTAGAGCGCTTCCATGGCATGGAAGAGGTCAGGAGTTCGATTCTCCTTAGCTCCACGGAAAACCCCAGGTCAAAGGCATCGAAGTTGATGGCGCCTCTTTGCCGGCCCTCGAGCTGACACCTTGTGGAAACCGTTTCCAGCTGCAAACGGCGCTATTTGGGCCTCCTAGAGCCTTTCATTGGTGGTTCGGGTGCCCCTGTAGCCCCTTGACCTCTTCCACGCCAGCCGAGAGGTTGGGCACCAGAAGGGCATCCCCAGCAACAGTGGCGTCGGTATCACAGACCCTTCGAATTCATCCGCAGCTGTGGAATTATGCGGTTGCCCCCTGCGGAGTTGACCTGATCTGCTTCGCCGGCATTGCGGTACTGGATCATGCGTTGTCCGACCGGCGCTCAGATCCGGAACGCCCCGCCGGTACTGCCGCGTGGTCGCTGTCGTTGGCTTCCGCTCAGTTGGAATCCCGCCGGTAGAGCAGGAGCGTGCCGATGGCGAGGCTGATCACGGCGTAGCCGCCGAAGATGAGAGCGGCCCAGCGACCTTGAACGCCTCCGACAGCCGCCTCGCCTTCGCCGCATCAGCAAGCACACCCTCAACGTTCGCGGCGTCACCTGTCGCCAACTGCAACCTGCCCGACGACACCAGCGACCTGTACCGGGCATCGAACAAGTCCGACACCGCATCCGGGCTTTGGCCGGCCAACGTGCGTGCCACATCAGCGAGTCCTGAGCGGTGGGGCGAACGCGGTGTCGCCGTGTCCTCAGCGTTGAACGGTCATCAGCCGAGGGCCTGTCCGCTGCCGGCTTTGCCGACAGCGGAAGCCGACCTCAATCGTCCGATTGCCTTTCGCGAAGTGTGCAGCCGGGACTCGAACCCTGCCTGATAACTGCTTTACGCTGCTTCTCTGACCAGCACCAATACTCAATGGCTGCAGCGTCAGGCTAACAAACGGCCGTGCGCTCGTCAACGGTGCGATTGACCACGGTGCGCTCGATCACGGCACGTTGCCCGTGGCAACAGCGTTGGACGTGTTGCCGAATTTGAGCGATGTGTCGACTGTGTCCGTTGCCCCGACGGCGATGTTGTCGACGATCCGCCACATGGACGTCGAGCCCACCGCGGTGTTGTTCAACGCGGCGAAACGGATGCCCGTCGGAAAGCCGTTGAGATCGTTACGCGTCACGTAGGCCATCGGCCCGAGGAACCCATAGATCCGAATGCCATCGATCGCCAGGCGGTCGGCGTCGCCCACGCGCTCGCACTGTAATCGGTTGTCCTCGACGATCACGCTTGTCGCGTTGCCGACGAAGATGCCATGACGTTCGACCGCCGACTCGGGCATCAACGCGATGTGCACGTCGTTGTCGCGCACCATGATGCGCCCGGCCGAGTCCGACACCCCGGCGCCGGCCCCGGGGTTTCGGGTGCGGTGGGCACTGACGCCCACGTGGATCCCCTGCACGGAATCTCGCACCGTGTTGCCGACGAGATGAACCTCGTCCGCGGTCGTTCCGCCGACGACGATGCCCTGCGCGGCGAGCATGCGCACCTCGGTGACTTCGGTTCGTAGGGCGAGGAGGGTCTTGAGGTAGTTCTTGAACAGCACCGACGAGTGCGCCCCGATCGTGCCGAGGCCGTAGATGACGTCCTCCGCCAACTCGTGGAGGAACTCGCCGAGCGTTGCGGAGTTGAACGGGCGATTGAACGACCGCCACCGCACCGCTGCCGCCCACGCTTTCGTCAGTTCGCGGGGGCACTCGATCCAGAAGGTGTTGTCGCCGATGTGGAGCGGCACCGCGCCGTCGGGGATGGCGCCGTTGTCGTCGGGTAGCCCGTAACGGTAGAGGAGCGCCCGGCGGAACGTCCGGCGGAAGAGCTTGTTCTGCAACCACTCGTTGCGCAACTCCGCGTTCTCGTCGAGGTCGACGCGCACGGTGTTGTCCGTCACATTCGACCGGCCGTAGTTGATCACCGACAGCCCCACCTGGTTGGCGCCGACGATCACGTCGCACGACTGGATTCGCATCGTGGTCATGAGGGCGCGGATGCCGTTGAACTCGGTGTACGCGGCGATGCACGACGCCGTCTTCACCGGGCCGGGACCGCACCGCGCCACCACGTGTTTGATGTCGACGTGATCGCAGTTGACGAGCGTGATCGCCCCGCCGAGGTGTGGCTTCGAGGCACCGCCGGGCGCCGAGACGGTGTCGGTGTCGACAGAGAGGTCGTGGATGTCGACGCTCGTACATCCCGTCAACAGCATCACCGTCTCGAGCCCGATCCCGTGTATCCGAGCGCCCCGTCCGGCACCGTGCAACTGCACGTGCTTGTTCCTGAACACCATCGGCCGCGTCGTCGTGTAGTCGCCTGGCTTGAAGCAGATGCAGATCTCGTCCTCGTCGACGAGTCCGTCGATCGTGTGCTGCCACGCGGATCCCGGCGACACCGTGATGCAGCACCCTCGCGGCTCGATGAGCGGATCGAACGTTTCCCTGCAGTCGAACGCCTCGTGGGTCCCGCCGGGATTCCAGTGGATCAATCCAAGCGGCGCGTAGAACCGGCGGATGCCCTCGGCCGCCCGGCCGGCTTCGAGCGCCCACGGTACGACTTTCGATGGGCTCTCCGGCCGCGCCGCGATGATCCAGAAGTCGCCGGGGCGGAACGTCGTGCCCGTCAGCGTGACCGCGATGCCCGTGCCCTTCAGCTCCAGCGGCGTGTTGACGGCGAACGTCAGCTCGGGCGGCGACGTGAGGTCCCCTCCTCGGTTCCACACCCGCAGGTAGTAGAACGCGGTCTGCGCCGTTCCCAGGCTCGCCGCGTCGGTGCGGGTCGTCCACGCGTTGGCGAAGTTGCTGGGCACCGTCGGTTGCACCTTGATCGTCTGGGAGTTCGGGTCGTAGGCCTGGGCCACCTTCGCCAGCCACCCACCGCTCGTCTCCGCCACCTTCTCGCCGTTGGGGAGCACGGCCGACCACGGCAGCAGTTCGACAACCTGCTGCGCCAACGGCCAGTGAGCCTCATCCTTCGGAGGCTGTTCGAAGTGGATGACCTGCGCGCCGGACGAATCCGTGGTCACCGTGACGCGGTAGAGCGGGGACCCGTTGTCGAAACCCCACAGCAGCTTGTTTGGTGCGCTGCCGATCTCGACGCGGATCGCCTGGTTCTCGGCGCCGAGATAGCCCGATTGCACGGACGGGCTGCACAGGTCGGTGGCCGGTGCGGTGTTCGGCAGGTACCCGACCTTCAACTTGGCGTCGTTCACGCGCTCGTTGTTCGCTCCGAGACCGAGGTTCGTCGACACCGCATCCCAGCCCGCCGTACAGCTCTCGGTGCCGACGTTCGGCAGTACGCGAACCCGTCGCATCGTGCGGATACGCACCGATGTGTCCGGACCGCCGAGTGCCACCTCGCGCAGCTCGTCGTCCTCGACCGCGGTGACCGACTGCTGCCACACCTCGAGGTACACCTCGTCGATCCGAGGAGCGTTGCCCAGCGCAGGCCGGTCGGCAGCCGCCTGCTGGAGCCAGTCCTTCTGGAGCGAGAATGCCTCGGTGGCTTCGAGCGTCGTTCTCAAGCCACCGACATAGATCGTGCCGGGCATCAGATCGAAGTCGATGGCGTTGCCGTTGGTCCGCGGGTTGGTGATCTTGAACCCGTCGTCGGGTGAGCCGCTCGCACCGATCACGTCGACACGCGTGCGGCGGATGTCCTCCTTGGTGATCTCGTCCGACTCGTTGAAGTCGTCATCGGTGAGCAGCCTGCCCTGCTGGGCCTGAACGCTGCTCCAGTGCTTGGGCACGCGGACATCGAAAGCTGAGCGTGAACGATCCTGTGTCATGGCTATGTCTCCGTGATGAACATGGGAATGAGGCCGAAGGGAAGGAACTCGTCGACCTTGGCGCGCAGGCTGTCGAGCTTGATGGGGTTGAGGAGCGAGTTGAACGCACCGATTTCGGTGCCGTCCTCGCCGCCGCGGGTGATCGTCGAGGCAGCGACGTCGCTGAGCTGGCAGTATCCGGGGTCACCGAAGCGGATCGACGCGAACAACCCGCGCCGATCGCCGAGCGTGACGCAGCGATACGCGCGCGGCACCTCGCTGCCGGCGGCGAATGCGGAGAACCGGATGCAGCCCGACTGGAGGTCGTCCACGGTGATCGTCTCCGTGCACAGCACCTCCGACGCCTCGATCTGGTGCACGTCGATCCGGCCGATCACCGTGCAGCGCCGGATGTCGAGCAGGCCGAGGGGCTGCCGGATCGCCACGGGCGTCGTCGACTTCGTGGTGTGCACGATCGAGTCGCTCATCGTCAGCGTGTCGATCAGCCCGCCGGCCGACACGACGATCCGGCCGAGGATGCACGACTCTATCGACAGATCGTTGACCGTCGAGCCGACGGCCAGCGTGATCGGGCCGAGGTCGACACCGTCGGCGTCGGTGCCGCCGGGGTCGAACGTCGTGTGCCGGATCGTCACGGCGGCCCAATTGCAGTTCGGATTCGCCGCGAGGTGGATGGTTCGAGGGCTGCGCGCTCCGGCCCAGATGCCATCGACGACGAGCACGCTGTCCGGCGCCGTTGCCCTGAACGTCCAGTCGCCGGTGAGGTCGAGATAGGGGCGCTGCTCGTCGCTCGCCTGCACCACGAGGCTCTGCTGAGCCGGGAGGTTTGCGACCGGCCCGTAGGTGGCGCTGTCGGCGATCTCGAGCGCCGTGTGCGGCGCAGCGGCCGGTGCGGTGAGTGCTCCACCGCCGCGCCGTTGGTCGGAGGCAGCGACGTCGGCCAAACCAACCCGCGGTGCGCTGGTCGCACCGGTCGGGCCGGAGAACCCGTAGCAGTACGACGTGGTGAAGCCGTTCGGTGGCGTCCCGGCGGTGAAGTATCCGAGCCCGTTCTCGGCGTCGACCACGAGGCGCTTGTCGGCGGGGGCGAGCACGCCAGCGAGCAGATTGCCCGCCTGTGTCAACTCGCGGGGGACGGGTGTGAGCGCCGCCGAGACGAGCTCTTCGACGGTGACGGAGGAGATGTCACCAGTTCCCGACGCTGCACCGTCCCGCATGAGCACGCCCTTCCCGCAGTCGTTCACGAGTGCCTCACGGAGCAATCGGTGCCTCGCGGTGGTTCCGAGCGCCGGGCCGAACAGCGCTTCGAGTCGGGTCCGGAAGCGGCTCTCCGAACGGAACCGGAGCCCGCGAAGCGTCCGCAACGTGTCGGCCTGCGCCGTGGTGATCGCGGGCGGATTCGGCGCCGGTGGGCTCGGTGCGGCCCAGTCGAGGATTCGTGCTTCGGTGACCTCGTATTCGGAGTGGGCGAGGACCTCGCACCGCATCGGCGCCGGGAGTTCCCATTCACGGGCGGCGCGCCACTCGAACTCGAAGTTCGGGCGGCTGTGCCGCTGGAACAGCGGATTGGCCCGCCCCGACGGGTCGAACGTGAAGCGCACCTTGCCGTTGGAGTCGGCGGCGAGCAAACGAGGTGTCACCCGTGTGACCCGGAACGCCTGCAGCCGGTAGAGATGGAGCGCAAGCTTGGTGATCCCGAAGCGACCGTCGAGCCCGCCCGCGTTCTTGCGCACGTCCGGCAGGTGGGAGTATTCGTCGAACGGTCCCCACGCGGTCTGCGCGCCGCGCGGGCTGCGGAGGTCGGGGAGCCCGTGGGCCGGTGTCATCGTGACGCGTCGGGTCGCCGCCGGACCCGGATCGAGGCCGTGTGGGTGACGGAGCAGCCGCCGGAACTCCTCGACCACCGTGCCCTCCCAACCCGTCAGGTCGGCGGTCAGACCTTCGAGCACGGCGAGCGTGCCGGCGCGCCGTCGGTAGTACAACGTGTTGGCCACGTCGACCCGCCGTCCGCGAGTGTCGAGTGCGGACACCATCCGGGTCGCCAACAGGTCGCCGATGTACGGCACGGCCCAGTCGTCGGAGAGGTCGACGAACTGGTCGTCCCACAGGCGGTCGGCACTGCGGCGCTCGATCGCCGCCTGCGCCGCGAGCACGCCGACCAACCCGCGCAGGACTCCACCGCCCTCGCCTTCGATGCCGTCGGCGTCGCGGTAGACCGGTGGGATCAACTCCCACAGCTTCTCGAGGTAGTACTGCTCGAGCCGATCGTTGACGTCAGCCATTGCCGTCCTCCGTCACGTTGACCGTCAGCGTCACCTGGAACCACGCCCCGTCGCCCGGTGCGATGCCGTAGTCGTCGAAGCTGGACCCCTGCCAGAGCAGGCTGTCGACCCGGGTGGTGCCGGGAACATCGAGGATCGAGGCGAGCAGTCGGCTGCGGAACACCGACGTCCCGATACCGATCACCTCGGGGACGAGTGCTCCGACACCCGGCGCGGTGAGCGAGCTGATCACCGCCGCTTTGACGAGTGTGTCCTGGAACCGCGGGTCGACGCCTACGCCGACCGACAGCGACACCGGGATCGCCGTCGCCAGCGCGACGCTGATCGGCGTGGACGGCGCGGTCGCTGCGCGCAACGACTGCAGCACCGCTGAGGCGATGCTCGCCGACCCGATGTACCACACCCGGATCGTCGGCTCCTGCTTCGCCGCATCCCACGCCCAGCGGGCCTGCACGGCCTGGACACCGGGCTGGCCGGCGGCGAGGGCCTCGACGTCGAGGATCGAGACAGCTCGCCCGAACAGCAAGGCCGAACGCGGGGCGATCGTGCGAACCTGCGACGCCGCTTGCCGATCGGCGCCGCCCGCTGCGGCGACGGGGTTGGCGATGGAGGTGATCCCCTTCACCGGTTTGGCCAGCTGGGTGAGCCCTCCTGGCGGGGGACTTGCGGCGCCGGCGCCGAACCGGTAGCTGGCCACCACGCTCGCCCCGCTCGGAAGGCGCGCCCCGCGCACGCCGTCACCGAAGATGACGGTCGAGTTGTCGTCGTCGTCCTGGCGGACGACGTACACCGCCGAATCGTCGGCGATGTCGACGAAGCTCGTCACCTCCCGCCATTCGACGTCGGCGACCCACACTCGCAGCGTGCTGCGGACACCGTTCGGGTCGACCGTCGAGGGTGACGACACGTAGGTCAACGGTTTCTTCTTCAACGTGAACGACTGGCTCGCGATCGACGCGTCACCGACGCCGAGCGTCTCGGACGGCACGGTCTCACCTCGGCTGAAGTCGCCGATGTTGGCGTTCACGTCCACGGGAGGGTCGAGCGGTGCCGTCAGCCCGCTGCCCTGCGCCGGCGTCAACACCCGGTTGACGAAGTCGATCCCGCCGGCGATCTCCAGCGACGTCCCGTCGGCATCGGACACCAGGAACCGGCCCGGTTGCGTGTTGTCGGGAGGCGCCTCCACCGGGGGAGCGAGGACGAGTGGTGCGTTGGTGGCGATTCGCGCGTCGAGCTGCGTCGTGAGGGCACCTACGTCCTGGAGGCCGTACTCGATCGTGACAGCTGCCGGGTCGGTGCCGAGCGTGGAGGGCCATGCTGGCGTGATCGTGATCACCGTGATCGGTGCGCGCACGTCGGGGGTCGTCACGGTGGTCGGCGACGATGAAGGCCCCAGGGTGAACGTCGTGCCGGACACGACCTTGCGGCTGCCCTGACTGGCCGTCACCACCTTGAACGCGACGAGCGCCGACGACGTACGGGCGATGATCCACGCTCCCGCGGTCAGCTGCGGCACGACCCCCGACAGGTAGAGCGACGTGGTGCCAGCCGACGGCGACACCGGATCGACCGAGTTCGTCCACAGCGTGGTCGTGGCAGTGGGCCGCAGCAGTTGCGATCCGGCGACCGTCACCGCACTCGGTGTGCTGGCGTCGAGCGTGACCCGGATGTATCGCTGACCGTCGGTGCCCGTAGATCTTGGCGACGTCGACGGCCGTGTACACACCCCCGATCTGCGTCGATCCGCTGAGCAACAGCAGGTGATCACCCGCGCTCACTCGGGCGCGTTCGGGACCGAGCAGGAGCTGGTTCCCGCTCGCGAGGGTCGTGGAACGCGTGGGGCTCAGCTGCCAACCGTTCAGCAGTGGGTGCACCCGCAGGTCGGTGTCGAGCTCGTACACCTGCGGTGGCTCGCCGTCGAAGGCCGACGAGCGCACCGCCAAGCCCGCCGGAAGCACGATCGGGACGCGGCCGGCCGCCTTGACGGCAAGGCGTACTTTGGCCGCGACCGTGGGCCGAGGCCGGTACCCGAGCAGACCGACGAGCATCCGGACCGACGGATCGCGCCGTGAGGTGCGCAGATAGCTCTCGTGGGCGATCGTCTCGTCGTAGAACGCGAGCACGTCGCACACGTAGGCCCACATCTCGATGAGCATGACGCCGAGGTCCTGGTCACCTCTGGCCCGCCATTCGGTCAGCGCGGGGTGCCGCGGGATGTCCGCCAGCATCGCCCGGCGGAACTCCGCGAAGTCGGCGATCTGCCGCGGGATCGTCGTCAGCCCGGCATCGATCGACAGCGGCTCGGGATGGGCGAACACGTCGCACGGACAGTTCGTTTCGGACATCACGCGCCTCCCTCCATCGTGAGTTGGATCGAGCCGCGGTCAGGGTGCAGGGGATCGTTCTCGACCCTGACGACCTCGTTGCGACCTGGCTGATACGTCGCCGGGAGCACGGTCCAGTCCAGCACCCCCCGCCGCCGGAACATGATGTCCTCGACGGCGCGCACGCCGACGACCGTCTGGATCGCCGCCTCGAGCCGGGAACGGTCCAGCGCGGTCCCGAACGTGAAGTTGTCGGCGGCGAAGAACGAGGTCGACGAATCGGTCAGGGCGCCGAGGACACGCACTTTCACCTCGGCCGGGTACGACGCCGGAGCGACGCACACCCTGATCTGCAGATCGATGTCGGCGTAACGCGGGTCGAGGGCGTGGGTCTCGCGTCCGGCCTGTCGGAACCGGTCGAGTTGACGTTCCAGATCGATTCGCTGGTCGTCGGTGATCTCAACGCTGTGGCGCGGGTCCGGCGTGACGAACGCCGTCTGCCACGACCCGGTCCAACGGAACGAGCAGCCGGCCCGCTGGACCCAGTCGAGCCGTTCGGCCGCCTCTGCGTAGTCCTCCGGCCGCACCGCCCGGAACGTCAGCGCCCGGAATGCCTCCGGCGCGAGCTGGCGGATCTCCTGCGGCGTCTCCGGATCGACACCGCTGTCGACGGCGAAGGGGTTCTCGATGGCGGTCACGACGGCGGCGATCGCGACGTCGGTGGAGTCGAACCACTGCACCGCGCCGGCGGGAACGTTGCCGCGTCGGCCGTTGCCCACCAGATAGTTGGCGCGGAAGCGGGAGCCCCGTGCAGGGGTGAGCCCGAAGACGCTGTCGCCGAACCGGATCGTGACACCGTCCTCGGACGCGTAGTCGGTGTGGACGACTTCGCCGCCGAGGCGCTGGTACCCGACGAGACGTCGCCAGAATCCGTCGTCGAGGGTGAAGTGCTTCGCCAGCGCCGATGACGCCGGTGCGTCGAGCAGGCTGTGCCGCCAGGTCCACGCATCGCCGTCGACGAACGTGCCGTTCGGCTGCAGTGTCCGCTCGACGAGCCGGAGTTCGGGGGTGGCAAGGCGAGGATCGCCCGAGTCACGTCCGGTGGCATCCGTTCGACCTCGCCAGACCAAGCCGTCGGTGTCGGTGCGGTACAGGCTGAACAAGTGCGTGACGGTCGCGTTCGGACCCGTTCGCTCGGTCGTCCAGGCCGGGTCGATCGGCTCGGCGGGCTGCGTCGGATCCTCGCCGGCCGGTGGGGGATCCTCGGCGGCGAGGAGTGACGCCGCCGACGGGACCGAACCGGCTCCGGGCCCGATCACGAACGTCCGGCTCACGTGTCGTCCGGCGACCGCCGGGACGATGTTGCCGTGCACGTGGAGGCACGTGAGGTCGAACTCGGCCGGCAGCGCCTGTTCGGGTTCCCACACGATGTGCGTGGTATCGACGTTGGCCAGCGGGTCGCGCACGACCTCGGCATGGACGAGTCGCACCATGTGCCGCCGGGCCGGAAGGCCCGGGTCGGCCGGATCGGTGCGCAGGAGCACCCAGCGCCCCGGGGCGCGGTGCGGCGGAACGTCGTCGAACGGCGTCAACGCATTCTTCACTGCGTTCCCGCCGGTGAGCCACATGTCGGTCGTGCCGGCTGGGAGGCAGACGTCGGCGCTGTCCCACTGGTACGGAATGAGATTGGTGGCGTTGCGTGCCGGGTCGACGGCGAAGGTCTCCGGAGGTGTGGAGATCATCTCGTCGAGATCGCGTCCGATCGAGAAGTCCACCCGTTCCCCGTCGCGCACTGCCCACAGCGCCGTGCCCGCGGGCAACGTGCCCGCCGTCTTGGCGGTGACGTCGATCCAGGTGGTTGCACCCAGCCCGTCGTGGACCCGGTAGTCGACGAGGCGGGCGTGACGTCGCAGAGACCGCCGCTGCGTGGCGGTCTCGAGGTACGCCTCGCGGGCGAGCCGGTCCTGGTAATACGACAGCTCGTCGCCGACCGCCGCCATCACCTCGACGAGCATCACCGCCGCGTCCGCTTCCAGCCGGTCGACCCACTGCGGGTACCGCTGCGAGGCGAAGTCGAACAACGCGGTGCGGAAGCTCCAGAAGTCCCGTGACTGGTAGTCGACGGGGAAGTCGACCTCCGGTTCCGCCGTGCAGTGGTGCGCGCTGTGGTCGCAGTCGACGTCGCTGTAGCACCCCGCCTTGAACGAGAACTCGACGCTCGAATAGTACGGGTCGAGCCGTTGCGGCGTGACCGTCGGGTCGGCGAGTCGCAACGTGTACACCGTGAACATTCCCGGGGTTGCGGTGTGGATGCGCATCACGACGTCGCCGCCGACCGTCGGGAACTCGACGGACTGCACCGCCACCGGCGGACCGTCGCCGAGGGTGGGCGAGATGGACACACGGCCGGCGGTGAGTGTCAGCCGCTGGGCTGCCGTCAACGGCGAGATGAAGTGCACGTCGAGCGCGGTCTGGGTCGACGGGTCGACCGACACGTAGTC
>CAVQTE010000033.1:0-54818 GCA_963716235.1 Ilumatobacteraceae bacterium
TGAAATGGCTGCCGATGGGATCGAACTCGACGTGCGGCGCGTCGCCGATGGCCGACTGCTCGTTGCTCATGATCCGTTGCCCGACTCGCTCGCCGAGGTCGACCGGTTGAATCTGGCGACGCTCGACGATGTGCTCGATGCGTGCGGCGATCGGATGCTGGTCAACGTCGAGATCAAGAACTGGCCCACCGACGCTGGCTTCGATCCGACGATGGCGATGGTCGCTCCCATCGTCGAACTCCTGCGTCGTCGAGGCACCGCGGCTGTCTCACGGTGGCTCATCTCGTCGTTCTCGTGGGACACGCTCGCGGCGTGTCGAGCTGCTGCGCCGGAGATCGCCACGGCATGGCTGGTCTCGACCGTGAGCGCCGAGCGGATCGCCGCGCATCGCCGAGGCCGGACACACTGCGGTGCACCCGTGGGAGCCCAACGTCACCGAGGAGTTCGTCACGCGATGCCACGAGGCCGGCCTCGCCGTGAACACCTGGACGTGCAACGATCCGATCCGCCTCGTCGAACTCGCCGGCCTGGGGGTCGACGGTGTCTGCACCGACGTGCCGGACGTCGCCCTGGCGGCGCTCGGTCGCGCGGGCGATCCAGCGGTTGTCAGTCCGTCGTGGCGGCGGTGGCCGTCGGCGGCTCCCTGAGCGGCACGACGAGCTTCACGGCATCGGGCACGTGGACGAACTCGAGACGGTTCGTCGACCCGAGTGCGTCGCCGTCGACCTGATACGGGAACGGGGTGTCGTGTTGCACCACCAGATGCGAGACGTCCTCGCGAACGTCGAGGTGCGCTGCCGGCTTGACACCTCCGCCCCGAAGCGCGCCCGCCAGTGACGACAGGATCGCCATGGAACTCATCTTCGTGAACGTGATCGCCACGAGGCCTCGATCGAGCGTGGCTGCCGGTGACAGGTCGAGCGGTCGGTTCCCGAGGTAGGTGTACGGGCTGGTGTTCAGCACGATCGTGAAGTAGCCGTCGATCGGGTCGGTGGCGCCGTCGCCGATCACCTGGAAGTGGGGAGTGCTACGGTCGTATCCGGTCAGCCACGTGGTGATCCCGGCCCAGATGAACAGCGGATGGCCGAGCCACCGCTTCCACGATCCGCGTCGCTCGACGCGTTCGACGACCGCAGCATCGAACCCGACGCCGGTGTGGAAGCAGAAGTAGCGGCCGTTCACCTGGCCGAGCCCGATCGGACGGAAGCCATCGGCGTCGATGCCGTTGGCGAGATACTCGACAGCTTCGACCGGGTCGTTCGGCATGCCGAGCGTGCGAGCGAACACGTTGGTCGACCCGCCGGGGAGGACGCCGAGTGCAGTGTCGGAACCGGCGATGCCCGTTGCGACTTCGTTGAGCGTGCCGTCGCCGCCGAATCCGATGACGACGTCGAGCCCACGTCGCGCGGCGTCGTGGGCGAATCGGGTGGCGTGACCGCGACGGTTCGTCTCGACCAACTCGACGTCGTGGTCACGGCTCAGCCGCCGATGCACGATCACCGTGTTGCGCGCCGTGACCGAGGAGGCGAACGAATTGACGACGAGCAGGACCTTCAAGGTGTGTGACGGTAACGCAGTACCGGGCGGCTCGCAGTCTGGGCAGGGGCACGAGTTTGGGTCGAAGTTGACGCACCGGTAACTTGGTGGTCCTTATGAACGTGATCGTCTGCGTCAAGCAGATCCCGGACCCGGCGCTGCCGGGCGAGCTGGATCCCTCCACCAATACTCTCAAGCGTGATGGCAAACTCATCCTCGACGAGTCCGACAGCTACGGCGTCGAGATGGCATTGCAGCTCGTCACCGCTGCGGGCGGGGGAGAGGTCAGCCTCGTCTCGATGGCCCCGAACGACGAGACCTCGGGCCTGCGCACGGCCCTCGCGATGGGAGCGGCCAAGGCCGTGCTCGTGAGCGATGCGACGCTGTCCGGCGCCGATGCGCTGACCACCGCCAAGGTGCTCGCTGCTGCCACGAAGAAGCTGGGCGATGTCGATCTGATCATCGCTGGTACCGAGTCGTCCGATGGCTACACCGGCACCGTGCCCGAGCAGCTCGCCGAGGTGCTCGGCCTGCCATCGATCACCTTCGCCAAGACCGTCGAGATCGCTGACGGCACCCTCAAGGTGAACCGTCAGACCGAGGCCGGCTACGACGAGGTCACCTGCTCGCTTCCCGCCGTGGTCTCGGTGACCGCCGGCGTGGTCGAGCCCCGGTATCCGAGCTTCAAGGGCATCATGGCCGCGAAGTCCAAGCCAGTCGAGACCGTCACAGCTGCCGACCTCGGTGTCGAGTCGGTCTCGTGGGCCCAGCAGATCACCTCCGTCGAGGATGCCCCGACCCGCGAGGCCGGCGAGGTCATCGAAGACGATGGCGAATCGTTCAACAGGATCGTCGAGTTCCTCGACAACCTGAAAGTCATCTGAGGAGACCGATCATGGCAATCGACAACATCTGGGTGTTCGCACAGGCCGCCGATGGCGCGCCGACGACGGGCACACTCGAACTCCTCACCAAGGCGCGCAGCCTCGCCGGCACCGTCTCGGCGTTCATCGCCGGTGACGGCGCCGACGTTGCCGGCGCGCTCGGCGACCACGGTGCGGCCAAGGTGTACGCAACGGGCGATCTCGGCGGGGCCCTTCCCGGCGTGGCTGTGTCGGCTGCGATGCAGGCCGTGATTGCCGGTGGCGACCTGCCCGACCTGATCATGTTCCCGCAGAGCTACGAGGGCCGTGACGTGATGGCGCGGCTGTCGGTCAAGCTCGACCGCACGGTGCTGACCAACTCGACGAGCGTCTCGGTCGACGGTGACGCCGTCACGGTGCAGACGCCGGTGTTCGGTGGCTCCAAGCTCGTGAACTCGACGTTCACGGGTGAGCGTCCGTTCCTCGCCGCCTTCCGCCCGAAGAGCTTTGTCGCCGAAGCCGGCGCGGGCGCTGCGGGTGAGGTCGTCGCGGCTCCCGTTCCCGATCTGGGTTCGACCGCCGGTGCGACCGTGACGGCAGTCCACGTCGAAGAGACGTCGGGTCCGAAGCTCGACGAGGCAGCTGTAGTGGTTGCCGGTGGTCGGGGCCTCGGCGAGGCCGACAAGTACGCGATGATCGAATCGTTGGCAAAGGCGCTCAACGGTGCGCCGGGTGCTTCCCGTGCAATCGTCGACGCAGGTTGGGTGCCCTACAGCTACCAGGTCGGCCAGACCGGCAAGGTCGTCAAGCCCACGGTGTACATCGCTGCGGGCATTTCCGGCGCCACCCAGCACATGGTGGGCATGAAGGGCTCGAAGAACATCATCGCGATCAACAAGGACAAGGAGGCACCGATCTTCGGTGTCGCCGACCTCGGCATCGTCGGCGACGTTCACAAGGTCCTCCCGCAGCTCCTCGCTGCCCTCGCCGCCCGCGCCTGAGTCCGAACACCGATCCGAAAATGCGGGGATTCGTGCACGACGTGCACGAATCCCCGCACATTTCCGGGTTTCAGGTGGCGTCGCGGGCGAGGATGGCCCAGGCGACCGACTCCCCGGCGTCGACGACTGCGAGTTGGAGCTGCCAACCCATGGCCGGCTCGTGGGCGTCCCAGCGGTACCAGCGCAACTCGGTGGCGAGCGCGCCGATCGTGTCCGGATCGACCGGCCACTCGTCGGCCAGATCGCCGAGCGCGGCGAGGGTCCACCAGGCACCGAAGCGTCCCGCTGCGGCGCCACGGCGGCGTCCATGGGCCCCACCGCTGGCGCCGGCCCACGCCAACCAGGCAATCGCCGTCGCCGGGTCGAGTTCGGCCACCCTGGCCCGACGGAGCCCCAACGCGCCGAGCGCTCCGGCGACGTCACCGTCGACGCAGACCACGTCGACCTGGCCGTTGGAACTCGTCGTCCATGGCTCCACGAGTTGTCGAACGGCGTACTCCACGTCGTCGTCGAGCACCTCCGCGGGAGTCGGATCGATGTCGTGCCATTCGGCGGGGAGGGCCGGCATCGGGAACTCGGCACCGGCCTCGGTGTAGGTGGCGAGCGCGTAGTCAGGCTCCCATGCCTGCAGTGCGAGCGGAAGGTCGAGAACTGCGGGAAGGTCGCGGTCGTCGACGATGTCGCCCCGCAAGACCCGCTCGTGCGCCACGAACGCGGCACGCGGGCCGCGATCCAGGACGGGGGACAGGTCGTGCCACGTGTGGTGTTGCGCCGCGACCTCCGTGAGTGGGCCGATGGTGAACCGCCCGGAGAGCCCGTCGGTCTCGTCGAGCACGGCGCCGACGTACTCGGGTTCGGCGAGCAGCGCGAGCCGGTACTCGGCCAGGGTTGCTGCCGGCCAGAGTTGACGGCCGGTCGCCACGGCATGGCGTGAACGATCCCGAACCCGCAGGAGACCGTCCCAGTCACGGTCGCTGCATCGATCGTCGATCATGCGGACGAGGCCGTCGAGGTCGGCGCGATGGATCAGTTCATCGAGCGCAGCGTCGTCCACGTCGTTGCTCAGACCAGCGGCCACGGATAGCGCCGGCCGCTCGGATCGGTCGGGAAACGACGGTGGGTGACGCACCAGGCGGCGCGGCCCGCCAGGGCCTCGACCTCGTCGTCGGCGAGCAGGGTGGCGATCTCCAGCGGTATCCGCTCACACAGTTGGCCGACGCGTTCGAGCAGGTCGTCGTCGATCGGCTCGTCGCCGAACTCCCAGATCACGGTGCGCAGCTTGTAGTCCGCCGCGAAGCACAGGCCGTTGTCGATGCCCCACACGGAGGCCGGCTTGCCATTGCCGGCGGGGATCAACAGCACGTGCCCGCTCTTGCGGTCGGTGTTGTTGGCGAGGATGTCGAGCAGCGCCATCGCCCGCAACTGGTCGTGGACCTCGGGGTGGGCCTCGTGGATCGTGAAGTAGTGCTGGCTGTGGTCGGCGGTGACGAACCACTGCACCGACCCTTCGCCGAGCGGTCCATCTCGCAACACCGTCGGCGGCACGACGTGCAATCCGAGGTGTTCGCTCAGGAGATAGGCGGCCACTTCGCGGCGGTGGAGACCGGGCTCGAAGTCCCACAGCGGGCGCTCGCCCCGCATCGGTTTGTAGATGGCCGGATGACTCGCCCCGTCGTGGGTGACGTGCACGAGGAAGGTCGCGTTGCTGCTGTAGGGCATGCGACCCTCGACCTCGATCTCGCCCCGCAGAAGGTGCTGAACCGGATCGGCGACGTCGTCGACGCGCAGTTCGACACCGCGCTGCTGCTCCTCGTCGTCATCGAACTCGTCGTCGAACTCGTCGTCGAACTCGTCGTCGGGCTCGGCCATGACGGTCAGTTCATCCGTGGGCAGGCGTGGCCGTCGGGATCCATCGGGAAGCTGCACCACTGGCACGGTGGCCGGCCGGCTTCGACGACGCTGTCGGCGTGGTCGCAGAACGCTGCGGCCTGGCCTCGGCTGAGATAGAGCCGCACGTGACCGCGATCGTCGTCGAGCGGTTCGCCTTCGTCGTCGACGTCGCCGACCTCTTCGAGTTGGATCAGCACGCGATCGTTCGAGCGGTCGTAGCCGAGGCCGATCGGTCCGAGCACGAATGCGGCATCGAGCGGATCGCGAAGTTCGAGTGCACCTGGCATCGGGCGATCCTCCGGCGGTGGAAGATCGGCGAGCACCTTGCGCAGGTACTGCACGATGGCAGCCGTCTGCTGCTTCTCGCACTTGACGGTGACGCGTTGGTCGTCGGCGCGGGCCTGGAGGAGGAACGTGCGCTCGCCGGGTCGACCGACCGTACCCACCGTGAACGCTGCCACGTCATCGAACTCGAAGAAGACGCTCATGCTCAGGAGGGTTGCAGGTCGGTCAACGGGCGTCCGGTCGAGTTGACGGCCAGCACCGCCGGGCCGCCGGGCCCCCAGGTGATGGCGGTGACGGAGGCTGGGCTGATCACGATGCGCTGGAACAGGTCGATGTGGGTGCCGAGCGCATGGGCGACCGCGGCCTTGATCGTGTCGGCGTGCGACACGCACACGATGGTGCCGCCCGGGTGGGCGGCACGCAGGCGGTCGAGCGTCGACACCATCCGGGTCTGCATCTCGGTGAAGCTCTCACCGTTCGGAAATCGGAACACCGACGGTGCCCGCTGCACGGTCTGCCATTCGGGAAGCTTCATCAGCTTCTTCAATTCGGCCCCGGTCCAGTCGCCGAAATCGCACTCGAACAGCCCACGATCGACCTGCGTCCGCAGGCCCCTCGCGGCGGCAATGGGCGCGGCCGTCTCCTTCGCCCGTTCCAACGGCGAGCTGTAGATCGCATCAACTCGTATCAACTCCGCGATGCGCGCCGCCGCGATGTCGGCCTGTCGTCGGCCCTCATCGGCCAGGTGTAGACCTTTGGCCCGGCCAGGGAGCACCTTGCCGGTCGTCGGGGTCTGGCCGTGCCGAACGAGCAGGACCGTCGTGAACGCGACGGCCGTGGACTTCTTGGTTGCAGCACGCGGGGGAGAGGGTCGCTTCGTGATGGCCATGGAGGGTGTCCAACCTACTGTCGAGGGTCGTGACTCCGCTCGCCAGACTCGAATGCGATGTCGTTGGCTGCAGGTCGTGCCCGCGGCTCGTCGAGTGGCGCGAGCAGGTCGCCATCGAAAAGCGTTCGGCCTACCGCGACGAGACGTACTGGGGCCGACCGATACCGGGGTTCGGCGACCCGCAGGCCCGGATCGTCGTGCTCGGCCTGGCCCCGGCCGCCCACGGCGCGAATCGCACCGGACGGGTCTTCACCGGTGACCGCAGTGGCGATTGGTTGTTCCGGGCCATGCATCGAGCCGGCCTGGCCAATCAGCCTGAGTCGGTGTCGGTCGACGATGGATTGCAGCTCAGCGATGCGTGGGTGACTGCGGCCGTCAAGTGTGCCCCTCCGGGCAACACGCCGCTGCCCGACGAGCGCGATGCATGTGCGTTGTTCCTGCGCCGTGAGTTCGCTGCGCTCACGCAGATGCGGGTGGTGGTCTGCCTCGGTCAGTTCGGATATCAGGCGGCGTGCACACACTTCGGTGTACGCCCACGACCGAAGTTCGGCCACGCCGTCGAAGTCGAAGTGCCGGGTGGGCCCGTGCTGATCTGTTCGTTCCATCCGAGTCAACAGAACACGTTCACCAGGCGTCTCACCGAACCGATGCTCGACGCCGTGTTCCATCGCGCCGTTGTGCTCAGTAGCCTTGAATCGCTGTGAAGACCTCTCGCCGTTCGCTCGTCATCGTCGCCGCTGTTGTCGGCGTGTTCGCGCTGTCGGCGTGCGAGTCCGACCCGAGCCCGACCCGTGTCGCGGAGGATCTCGTGAAGACCGAGACCGCGGGTCAACCGGAGATCCAGAAGTGCATGCTCGCGGTCATCGACAACTACGACCTCGATCAACTCGGCTCCGACTCCGTCGGTGACAACGCCGAGAAGGCCAAGGCTGCCGACGCCGAACTGGTCAAGTTCGAAGCCGACCTCGCCGCCTGCCGCTGATCCGCGAGACGTCGTTGGGTGCGCCGTGATCGTGCCGACCCGCTGTCGGTGATTTGTGTGAGCGACGATCGCTGAACCTGCGGTGTTCGCTCACGTAGAAATCGGCGACGTGTCTTGTGTGAGCGACGATGCTGGTTCTCGATGTTGTCGCTCACGCAAGAGGCGAGTGTTCGACTGGTTGCCTGAACGCCGCCTGCCGCTGACGTTCAGGCGGTCGGTGCGGGGGCGGCGGCTTTCTTCTTGGGTGGTGGTACGCCGACGGCGGGCGCACGATCGGCGAACTCGGGCCAACGGCGGCGGCTGACGATCGAGAGCAGGCGAAGCAGGCGCATGGCGGTCTCGTCGGTCTGGGCGGGCCTGGCGATGATCGAGCCATCGGCGATCATCCGCTCGATGACCTCCTCGCCGAGTTCGGTGCGCACGATGGTGAGGGTCCAGTCGTTGTCCTCGCCGATGCCACCCGTCGACACGTCGGCGTGCTCGGCCGCGAAATCGGGACAGCTCGTGCACCCCTTGCGGGTCCAGCCGTGGCACTCCTTGAGGTCGATCTCGTGGTACGAGCCGTCCTTCATCCAGATCTGGAACGCGCCCTTGATGTTCATCTTCGCCATGTCCTGCTTCTTGAGGCCGTACTTGGCCTCGAACAGCTCGGTGAAGATGGCGTCGTCGAACGTCTTGGAACACAACAGCCCGATGTTGAACAGGAACGGCTTGGACACCTTGCCGGCCTTGCGATCCCACATCGTGGGCGGCGACGACGTCTGGCAGCCCATGCCGACCAGCGCCAGGCGCTCGTAGCCCTTCTCCTTCGCCTCGGGGAGCGCGAGCGGGTTCGCGCAGTACGTGTACCGACTGCCGGCGGTGGCGAGGATCTCCTCCTTGGTGGCGACGACGGCGGGCTTGGCCTTCCACGCGTCGTCGTCCTCGACGCCACTGACGAGCGCGGCGTCGATGTAGTCGTGTTCGCGCAGCCAGATCAGCATCGCCGAGACGAGGCCGCCGTCCTGGCCCATCTTGTGGACCATGTCGTCGCTGGCACGGGTGAGGTAGAGCTGGCGCCAGATGCCGGCCATCTCGTCGGGTTCGCGGACCCGGCCGAACAGGTGCATGTCGGCCGAGGGCTCCCACGCCCGGAAGCGTGGACACGCCCGGGTGCAGGTGGTGCATCCGCCTCCTTCGCCGAATCCGTGGATGCAGTTGTCGAGGCCGAGCTCCTCTTCGAGATGGAAGGGGATGTACTTGCCCTCCTCGTGCTCGTAGCCGATCACGTCGTGCGGGCACGTGACGACACAGCCGGCACAACCGGTGCACAGACCGGTCGTGATGACCTCGGCGTACAGCTCCTTCCACTGGGCCGTCCAACGCCCGGCCTGCGCGGGTGTGGCCGGTGCAACGGCTTCGGCGGGTGAGTCCACGGTCGTCATGAACCCGACTGTACGCGACGCAGCCGCCGACCGGCGAGGGAAGCGCCAGCGACGAGCCGGAGTCGGGCCGACCTCACGTTTCCCACCTCCCGCCCACGGTGAGGCCCGACATCGAGTACGAACGCGCCGATCCCCGAGCCAACCCTCTGAGGACGCAAAGGAGGCTCGGGGATCGAGCAACGAGACGCAACGATGCGTCCCGATCAGGGGTGCGGTCGACGCAGGCGCCGACACAGCGACGTCGGCTAGATCGCGTCGCTCCCTTCCTCACCGGTGCGGATGCGGATCAGCCGCTCCACCGGGGAGACCCAGATCTTGCCGTCGCCGATCTTGCCGGTCGCGGCCGAGGCCACGATCGTGTCGACGACGCCGTCCACTGCGTCGTCTTCGACGATGATGCTGAGGCTCACCTTGGGAACGAAGTCGATCTTGTACTCCGATCCCCGGTAGGTCTCGGTGTGGCCGCCCTGCCGACCGAAGCCGCGGACTTCCTCGACCGTGATGCCGGTGATCCCGGCGGCCTTGAGGGCGTCCTTGACGTCGTCCAACTTGAACGGCTTGATGATTGCTGTCACGAGTTTCATGAATGTCTCCTAGTACCTAGATCGTCCTGCTCAGGTCTTCACGAACGTCGGGTACGCCTCGACGCCCATCTCGGGGATGTCGAGACCGGTGATCTGGTCCTCTTCCTTCGAGCGGATACCACCATTGCCGCGGGCCTTCGAGATCTTGTCCTGGATCTTGAAGAACGAGAAGGCGATGCCGAAGATGACCGTCCAGATGACCACGGCGCCGAGCGCCTGTGCGCCGAGCTGGCCCCAGTCGCCCTTGATGATGCCCTCGATCCCTTCGGTGGGGCTCAGGTTCCAGCCGGCGCCGTAGCTGCCGTTGGAGAAGATGCCGACGGCGAGCACCCCGAAGGTGCCGCACACACCGTGCACCGAGATGGCGCCCACCGGGTCGTCGATCTTCAGCTTGCGCTCGATGAAGAACACCGACTCGATCGACCAGCACGCCGGCGATCAGACCGATGACGGCCGCAGCCCACGGTGCGACGAACGCACAGGGAGCGGTGATGGCGACGAGTCCGGCGAGCATGCCGTTGGCCATCATGCCCGGATCGGGCTTGCCGGTCCGCTTCGTGATCCACGCCATGGCGGCGACGGCGCCGAAGGCACCGGCGATCGCCGTGTTCGTGGCGACGACGGCGAACTGCACGTCGGTGGCTGCGAAGGTCGATGCGGCGTTGAAGCCGAACCAGCCGAACAGCAGGATGAACGTGCCGAGCATGGCCATCGGGATGTGGTGACCGGGGATCGCCCGCGGGGTGCCGTCCTCGGAGAACTTGCCGACGCGAGGACCCACGACGATGGCGCCTGCCAGAGCCGCAGCACCGCCGACTGCATGAACGACGCCGGATCCGGCGAAGTCGACGTAACCGGCGCCGAGGCTCATCGTGTCCCAGATCTGCGACAGCCAGCCGCCGCCCCAGGTCCATGCTGCGAACAGCGGGTAGAACAGGGCGCCGCAGAAGAGGCCCCAGATCACGAAGCTGCCCCACTTCCACCGCTCTGCCATCGATCCGGTCGGGATCGTGGCGACGGTGTCCATGAACGCCACCATGTAGAGGAAGAAGCCGACGAGCGCCGGCGTGATCAGGTCACCGCTCAGCGCCCAGCCGCCCTCCCACAGGAACACCCAGCTCCCCGAGCCGAGCAGCGGTCCACCGACCGGTTCGGTCAGGCCGAACGCCGAGTAGCTGAAGCCACCGAACGCCAGGGGGAACCCGATGAAGAAGAAGCCCGATGAAGCCGAGGGCGAAGATGGCGAAGTTGGTGGTGACCACGTGGGCAGCGTGCTTCGCCTGGCAGAAGCCGGTTTCGACGAGCGCGAAGCCGGCCTGCATGAAGATGACCAGGACGGCGCCGATCACGACCCACAGCAGGTTGATGTTCTGCGCCAGCGTCGCAACCGGGTCGGCTTCCTCCTGGGCGAACGCGATGGTCGGCAAGAGCGCGGCGCCGGTCAGACCGACCGCCGCGGCAGTGATGATTCGTCGTGCACGTTTGGGCACAGTGTCCTCCAAGAGATGTTGGCAATGAGATAGGGAATGGATTCACGCGTCCAGTGGCGTCATTGCCGCCCGGATTGCGAGCGCAACCTAAGGCGACCGGATTTCTCCTCTGTCGCCGAACTGTTTCCTGCGTGTGAATGGTGCCGACGACGGCAGAGCCGGCGAAAACTTGACCCGTGGGTCAAGTCGGCTGTCAGAATGGGGGGATGGATCTCTCCTATCCCCCCGAAGCCGACGAATTCCGCACCGAGATCAGGGCGTGGTTGCACGACAACCTGCCGGACGGTTGGTTCGACGACGGGTTCGAGATGACCGACGCCGAGCGCAAGCAGTTCAACGAGGAGTGGCCGCAGAAGCTGTTCGAGGGTGGGTGGATCTGCGCCACGTGGCCGGCCGAGTACGGCGGCAAGGGGCTCACCACGATGCAGGGCGTCGTCCTGTCCGAGGAGTTCGCCACCGCCAAGGCGCCGATGCGTGGTGATTTCTTCGGCGACACGCTCGTCGGTCCGACGATCCTGCAGTGGGGGAGCGAGGAGCAGAAGAAGGAGTTCCTGCCGGGCATCTTGAACGGCACCACGCGGTGGTGTCAGGGATTCTCCGAGCCGAACTCCGGCTCCGACCTCGCGAGCTTGAAGACGACCGCCGTGCTCGACGGCGACGAGTGGGTCATCAACGGCCAGAAGGTGTGGACCACGGGGGGTCACCACGCCGACTACTGCTTCCTGCTCACCCGCACCGATCCCGACGTCAAGAAGCACGGTGGCATCTCGTACATGCTCGTGCCGATGCGTCAGCCGGGCGTCGAGGTGCGCGGGATCGTGCAGCCCGATGGCACCGCCGAGTTCTGCGAGGTGTTCTTCGACAACGCGCGCTGTCGTAAGGATGCAGTCGTCGGCGGTGTGAACAACGGGTGGAAGGTCGCCAACTCGACGTTGGCGTTCGAACGCGGCCAGTCGGCAACGACCGGGTATCGGCGCTTCGCCGAGGAGTACCGCTTGTTGGTCGAAGCCGCGACCGACAAGGGCGTCATCGACGATCCGCTGATCCGCCAGCGCCTGATGGGGTACTACACGAAGATCCAGATCCTGAAGGTCAACGGGCTGCGCAACCTGTCGGCGACCCTGAGCGGGAGCAGTGACATGGGCACGATCGCCCTCGGCGCGACGAACAAGATGTTCTGGTCCGAGATGCACAAGGCGGCGATGGAACTAGCTGTCGACATCTACGGCGCTGACGCGATGATGATCGATGCCGGACCCGAAGCAGGCGGTTGGCCGGGTGCAGCCCGCGACAAGCGCCGCGAGGGCTATCCGGTCAGCCCGATGATGTCGTCGTTCTTCTTCTCCCGCTCCGAGACGATCTGGGGTGGCACCAGCCAGATCCAGCGCAACATCGTCGGCGAGCGTGTCCTCGGCCTCCCCAAGGAGCCCAAGGGCCCCGACGAGTCCTGACCCCAACGTTCTCGTGAACTCGTGCGCGAATTGTTCCGTCACGAGTTCACGAGAACGACCTGAGGACGTGGTCAGGCCGCTCGCACTGTTGCACCGCGTTGCGAGTGGATCTGCACCAGCTCGTCGATCGTGCCTTCGAAGTCGTCGTCGAGTTCCTGATCGGTGACGCGGTCGACCTGCCAGTCGATGCGACGAGCGGCTCGATCGCGGGCCTTGTCCTGCTGCGCCTCCTGACGGCCACCGTGCCAACTGACGTGGTCGACCTCGAGTGCCCACCGGATCGTCGGATCCGCGCCGTCGGGATGGATCGTGATCCCGTTGGGGAGCTCCAGGGTGAACTGGCGGACGAGTTCGATTCCGCGTTGCTCGAGCGCTCGAAGGACGCGGAGTTCCAGTCCCGATCCGGCCGGCTTCTGCCAGTCCGCCCGTCGGGACATCACCCGGTTGACCCGCCCCAGGCCTGGTCGCCCCTTGGTCCGGAGGCGTCGTGTCAATCGCCAGAGGGTCTGGAGGTTTGCATGGTGGTCGAGCACCCATTCGGTCAGCCGCTCGAAGCGCTCGTCGTCGACGTCGCGGGCACAGTCGAACCAGGCTCGCGGAGGGCTGGCGACGACGATGCCGTCGTCGCGTGAGACCGCGTCGGTGGCGTCGATCACGTTGGAACGTCGCAGGACGACGCCGCTCGTGATCGGCGTGCAATCGTGGCCGACAAGTACATGGGGCACGTCGGGGCGCCAGACGTGGCGGAAGCCCCACAGGCGGGCGGCAGCAACGCCGGTGACGATCGCCAACGGCTCAGCGAGGCACGCCGCGGCGCAGCGGCTCTCGAACGTGTCCGGCGATGTGCCGATGCGGTAGACGCCGCGATGCACGGGGACCAGGACTCCTCGGTCGAGCTGCCAGCGCAGCGTGTTGGACGTGTAGCCATCGGCGGTCAGCTCGCCGTGAGTGACGATGCCGTGACGCTGTGCGATGCGTCGTGTGAGTGACGGGGAAATGGTGGCCATTGCGGCTCCTCCAGCTGGTACCTACAGTTGGGCCGGCATCGGCCGAGCGAGAACCCCGGTGCTCCGAACGCTACCCACTACGCCTCGAATCCCCGTCCCCATTCCGTTCTCGTGAACTCGTACGCGAATAATTCCGACACGAGTTCACGAGAACGAAACGGGTGGGCGTGTCTGGGATCGGATCGGCGCGGTACGGTCGGGCCGTGGACGAGCTGCTGGAGGTCGACGGAAGTCCTCGGCCGATCGCGCGTGACCTCATCGAGTTGCTCCATCGCATCGGGCTCGACGAGGTTCGCGAGCGCCAGCGCGTGTCCGACCTCGAGATCCTCACGATGGGCATCTCGTTCACCGTCTACTCCGACGGTGAGAACATCGACCGCGCCTGGCCGTTCGACATCATTCCCCGGTTGATCGACGGCGACGAGTGGAGTGTCGTCGAGCACGGGCTCGCCCAACGCCTGCGAGCGCTCAATCGCTTCATCGACGACATCTACAACGACCAGCAGATCATTCGCGACGGCGTGTTCCCTGCGGAGCTCCTTGCGGACTCGGCCAACTACCGCCCGGAGTGTCGGGGCGTCCATCCGAAGTACGGCGTGTGGGCGCACATCTCGGGCTCCGATCTCGTACGGGCCGGTGATGGGCGGCTCTACGTGCTCGAGGACAATCTGCGGGTGCCGTCCGGGGTCAGCTACGTGCTCGAGAATCGGGCCATTGCGAAGCGGGCGTTCCCCGAGCTGTTCCAGCGGTACCGGATCCGCCCGGTCGACGCCTACACCGACGAGCTCAACAGACTTCTCAGCTCACTCGCTCCCGCCGATCGCCACGACCCGACGATCGTCGTGCTCACCCCGGGCATCTTCAACTCGGCCTACTTCGAGCACTCGTTCCTGGCCCAGCGGATCGGTGCGGAACTCGTCGAAGGTCAGGACCTCGTGGTCGGCGACGACGACTGCGTGTACATGAAGACGATCCAAGGACTCGAACGCGTCGACGTGATCTACCGACGCATCGACGACCTGTTCATCGATCCGGAGGTCTTCCTGCCCGAGTCGACGCTCGGAGTGGAAGGTCTCATGCGAGCCTGGAAGGCCGGCAAGGTGGGGATCGCCAACACGCCGGGAGCGGGCGTGGCGGACGACAAGTGTGTCTACGCCTGGGTGCCCGACATGATTCGCTTCTACCTGGGTGAGGAGCCACTGATCCCCAACGTGCCCACGTTCCGGTGCATGTACGACGACGAACGCGAGCACGTCCTCGCCAACATCGGCGACCTGGTGCTGAAGCCGGCCAACGAGAGCGGCGGCTATGGCATCGTGATCGGCAACCGGGCGTCGAACGAGGAGCTGGAGACCGCCGCGGCAGCCATTCGGGCCGACCCGCGCAACTGGGTGGCCCAGCCCATCCTCGACCTGTCGACGGCGCCGACCCTCGTCGACGACGGTATCGAGCCACGCCACCTCGACCTGCGTCCGTTCATCCTCACCGGCGAACACAGCTACGTGACCGCCGGCGGCCTCACTCGTGTTGCGCTGACCAAGGGATCGCTCGTCGTGAACTCGTCGCAGGGGGGCGGTAGCAAGGACACCTGGATCGTCGACACCCACCCGGAATCGGGCGTCGGAGACGGTCCGGCTTCGACGCAGTCACAGCAGCAATCGCAACACCAGGCGGACCACTGATGGCACTCCTGTCACGAGTCGCCGACCGCATGTACTGGGCCGCCCGGTACATCGAGCGTGCCGAGGATTCGGCCCGCGTGCTGCGAGCGTACGGTGACGTGCTCGCCGACCTCCCGACGGCGTCGTCGCGTTGGAGCCCGTTGGTGACGATCTCGGGGAGCAGCGTCCGGCTGCCGGCCGTCAGTGGGTCCGACGAGAACCAGGTGGCGCAGTTCCTCATCGCCGACCGTGAGCATCCCAACAGCATCTTCAACACCGTCGATCGCAGTCGTGAGAACCTTCGGACGTGCCGGGAGGTGCTGCCACGTGAGGCGTGGCAGACGCTGAACGATCTGTCGATCTACGTCCGCGGCGCTGCGGTGACGTCCGTCGAGCGGCGGCGTCGTGACCGGTTCCTCGCCCGGGTGATCGACGAGAGTCGACGTCTCGACGGTGTCATGCAGTCGACGATGACGCGTGACGAGGTGTTCGAGATGTGGCGGCTCGGCCGATACATCGAGCGTGCCGACATGACGACCCGCGTGCTCGGGGTCAGGGCGGCGACGTTGCTGTCGGTGCCGTTCGGTGAAGTCGACGAGTTCGCCGAGGTGCAGTGGATGGGTGTGCTGCGCTCCCTCTCGGCGCTCCAGATGTACCAACGGGCGAGTCGGGGACCGATCAGTGGTCCGGCGGTCGTCAGGTTTCTCCTCTTCGATCATCGCTTTCCGCGCTCGGTCGCCGGATGCCTCGCCGAGATGCGCACGTCGATCCTGCGTCTCCCGGAGTATTCGACGGTGCTCGGTGCCGTCGAGGCGGCCGACCGTCAGCTTCGTCGCAGCCACCCGGCTGCCGACGACGGCGCCGCACTCGACGCCGCGATGGAGGACGTTCAAGTTGCATTGGCGCGGCTCGACAGGGTCATGCACGAGCAGTACGTCGTGCACTGAGCGATGACTGATCAGTTCCCCCATCCGATGACCGGTGGCCCGCTCGACCCCGGCCCGTTCAGCCCCGGTGGTGTGGATGCCACTGCGCTGATGTCGTCGATCGCCGGGTTCGCGGATCTCGGGGCCAGGCAGGTCGACCACGATCGACTCCTTGCCGCCGAAGGCGCCGGCCACATCGTCCATGACCTTCCGCTGCGCACCGATGGACGGATGGTCGGGATCGAGTCGCGTCCGTGGCGCCTCGACCCGGTGCCGCTGGTGATCGACGGCGACGAGTTCGTGACGCTCGCCGACGGCGCCATCGCACGAATGCAGATGCTCGAAGCGATCCTCGGCGACCTCTACGGGGCGCGGACGGTGCTTCGAGACGCGGTCGTCGATCCGATTGCATTGTGGGGGAGCCCGAAGTACCGGCTGGCGGCGTTCGGCACGCGGCCGCATCGTCGGTGGATGACCAACTACGCGGTCGACGTCATTCGTGACGTATCGGGCCGCTGGCGTGTCGTGCGTGATCTCACCGACGCGCCCGCCGGCGTGGGGTACGCCCTACTCGGGCGTTCGGTGTCGGGCCGGGTGCATCGTGACGTGATTTCGCGGCTCCCGGCCGGTCGGGCCCTGCGGTCGCTCGATCCGTTCGCCGATCGGCTGCGCGACGGCCTCGCCGATGTCGCTGCGACCCGCAACCCGCGCATCGTCGTGCTGTCAGGTGGCGTCGACCATGCGTCGTACGTCGAGCAGTCGTACCTCGCCACCAGGCTCGGTTTGAACCTGGCCGAGGGTGCGGATCTGGTCGTGCGTCAACGTCGCGTCTGGCTGCGGTCGTTGGGGGGGCTGGAGCCGGTCGATGTCCTGTTCCGCCGACTCGAGGACGATCGTGCGGATCCCATGGAAGTCAACGCCGAAGGCAGCGTCGGTGTCCCCGGGCTGCTGTTGGCTGCTCGGTCACGCGGCGTGAGCCTCGCCAACGCCCACGGCTGTGGTGTGCTGGAGGACCCGGCGCTCGGTGAGTACTGGGACTCCGCAGGTGCATGGCTCACGGGCCGGAGTTCGGACTACCAGGGCACGTGGCCGCTGCCCTTCATGCCGGCCGACGAGCGCGCCGACACGGCGTGGGCGACGACTCCGAGCTTCGACGGGATCGGTACGGTCGATCGGGCCGTCACGTTGCGACTGCACCTCGTGGCGAGCGACAAGGGGATCGACGTGCTCCAGGGCGGCAGCGCCCGCGTGCTGGCCGCCGGTGACGATCCGATGAGGCCCACGCTTGCCACCGCGAAGGATGTGTGGGTCGTCGGTGGAACGGTCGCACCCCCCGAGATCCGCCGCCGGGAACCGCTGCCACAGGTCGACCTGATCGCATCGGTTCCGACCCGCGCCGCGGAGGCGCTGTTCTGGGCGGGTCGGGCGATGGAGCGTGCTGAACTCATCGCTCGTGCAATGGAGGTGGTGCTCGATCGCACGAGCGGCCTCGTCGATTCCGAGGTGGCCGAGCCGTGGGTCGTGCACGGACTCGACATGTTGTCGGCCGTGGCCGGTGTGACAAACCGCATCGATCCGCAGGCGACGGATCGGGCCGGGGCCACGTTCGCGTTGGCGGTCGAGGCGCTTGCGCATCAGTTGGGGTCGTTCCTCGCCGAGGCATCGTCGGTGCGCGAGTTCTTCTCGGTGACCGGGGGGCGCATGCTGGCCCGGCTCGCCGAGTCGCGAGCGCAGCTCCGATGGCTGCTCGGAACGGACGGCTCGTCGTCGTCGGTGGTCGACATCGCTCGGATCGACGGCCGGCACCTGGAATCGATTCTCGTCGACCTCGCCTCGCTCGTGGGGCTGTGGAACGAGAGTGTCGTGCACGGCCCGGCGTGGCGCTTCGGCGAGGTCGGCCGGCGTCTCGAGCGGGCGTTCGGTGTGATCGACGGCGTGCGCGGGGCGTTCGGTCTCTACGAGGGCGGGGCGCGGGTGCTGGTGTCGTCACCGTTTCGCCCAGACGGCGACGTTGACGGCGCCGACGAGTACGCCGACCATCGTCTCGACTTCCAACGACAGCGACTCGTCGAGATCGTACTCGCCTCCAACGAGAGTCTCGTTGCCTATCGTCGGCGTCACCGCAGCGACGTCGAGCTCGAAACCGCACTGCACCTCCTCGTCGCCGAGGTCCACAATCCGCGGGCGGCAGCGTCGGCGATTCGGGGCGTTCGCCACCAGGCCGATCGACTCGGCTGGCAGTTCGGCGTCGAGACTGCATCGGCACTGTTGGCGTCGCTCGAGGTGGCATCGTTCGATTCCATCGAGGTGACGGTCACCACGCTCGCGGAGGTCTTCGCCGGATGTGATCTCCTTGCCCGCGACGTCGTCGGCTCGTATCTCGCGGCCCCGGTCGACCCGCGGATGATGGGGCGCGGCTGACATGGCCGGCCAGCGGTATCGGGTCGTCCATCTCACCGGATACCTCTACGGCGCGACGATGCTCGACGGATACAGCGTCGCCTGCGTGCTCGCTCGGCCGACGCCGTCGCAGAACGTGATCTCCTCCGTCGTGACCACGGATCCAGAACCCGACGAGTACGACGAACGCACCGACATCTTCGGAAACCGGGTCGTCCAGTTCGGCTTGCACCGGCCCCACGACGGCCTCACCGTTCAGGCGATCACCGAGGCGATCGTCTGGGCCCAGGAACTCCCGCGGGTGGAGATGGCGTGGGAGCGGGTGGCGGCGACCGTGGCGGGCCTGCGAGGCCCGTTGGCACTCGACGTCGTCCCGTTCGCTGCGCCGTCGCGGTTCGTGACCGTGAACGCCAACCGGATGGCGCTGTTCGAGCTGGCGTCGAACGCCTTCCGGCCGGGTCGACCGATCGTCGAGGCGACGGTTGCGTTCTGTACGCAGATCTTCGAGACGTTCGCGTTCGACTCGTCGTTCACCGAGGTCAGTACGCCGCTCGATTCGGTGCTCGCGCAACGTCGCGGCGTGTGCCAGGACTTCGCCCACCTCGCTGTCGGGTGCCTGCGCACGCTCGGCCTGGCTGCCCGGTATGTGAGCGGGTACATCGAAACCGAACCGCCGCCGGGCGAGCCCAAGTTGATCGGCGTCGATGCCTCGCATGCGTGGTGCTCGCTGTGGATTCCCGACCACGGCTGGCTCGATTTCGATCCGACGAACGGAGTCGTGGCACCGTCGCGTCACGTCACGATCGGATGGGGGCGTGATTATGCCGATGTGGCGCCCGTCCGCGGCGTGGTCGTCGGTCCGGCCTCGGCGCAGTCGTTGGCGGTCTCCGTCGACGTCTCCCGCATCTGACTCCCGCCCCTACCCGAACCCGAAAAATGCGCTGCGGTGTGCATTCAGTGGGCATATCGGCGCACATTTCGGGTTGGATTGGGGGATGTCGACGGTCACGAATGGTGGAACGGAGCGCGAGTCATTGCTGACGCGGCCGTTCCTCATCGTGACCGGCGTTGCGTTCGTGTTCTTCGTCTACATCGGGATGCTCGTGCCGATCGTGCCGCTGTTCATCGAGGGGCCGCTGGGCGAAGGCGAGTTCAGCATCGGCGTGACCGTCGCCGTGTTCGCCCTGGCCGCAATCTGCGCTCGACCGTTGCTCGGCAGACTCGCCGATCGATATGGACGACGTGTACTCATGGTCGGCGGAGCGGCTATTGCCGGCCTCAGCGGGATCGCCTCGAGTCAGATCAGCGAGTTCTGGCAACTCTTGGCGTTGCGTGGCCTGACGGGTATCGGCGAGGCCGCTCTCTTCGTCGGCGCGGCCACGCTGATCGCCGACATGTCGCCACGCGATCGACGCGCCGAGGGAGCGAGCTACTTCTCGGTCGCCGTGTTCGGCGGCATCGGCATGGGGCCGATCATCGGCGAGGCGCTGCTCGATGACACGAACTTCGAGCGAGCCTTCGTCGTGGCCGGTCTGTTCGCGTTCCTGGCTGCGGGCTTGGCACTGTTCGCGCCAGCGCGGGTCGAGGCCGATGACGACATCGACGACACGATTGCGTCGGCAGCAACCGCCACCGGGCGTCGCAAGCTGATCCATCCGGTGGCGATCATGCCCGGCCTCGTCCTCGCCTGTGGCGTCGGCGCGTTCTCGGCATTCGGGGCGTTCGTGCCCGACTACTCGCGTTCGGTCGGCATGGCCAGCTCGGGCGCCCTCTTCGCTGTCTATGCGCTCGTCTCGGTGCTCGTGCGCCTGTTCGGAGCGACCCTGCCCGAGCGGCTCGGTCCTCGTCGAGCGGTCACCATTGCGCTCAGCAACGTGTTGATCGGCCTCGCAATTCTTGCAGCCTTCCCGACGATTCCTGCGCTGTGGATCGCAGCGGTCTTCGTCGGGTTCGGGATGGCGTTCAACTATCCGTCGCTGCTTGCGCTCACCGTCAATCGGGCCAGCGACAGCGACCGGGCGTGGGCCGTCAGTTCGTTCACGATGTTCTTCGAGGTCGGTTCGGTCGCCGGCGGCCTGTTGATCGGCGCGTTCGCCCAGGTCGTCGGCAAACAGTACGGGTTCCTCGGGGGTGTTGCGTTCTGCCTGCTCGGGCTCTACCTGTTGCGATTCCGGCTCGTTCCCGCCGGCTCGCCGGAGGCCGGCCCGTCCCACGTGGACTACTCCGTCTCGTACGCGCCCGTCGCCGGCGACTGACGGGTTCGTTCGGGTCCGGGCGAGGCGTCCGATCGAGGTGTCCGATTTCCGCTCGCCGATCGTCGGTTCGTCCGGCAAGATGGGCGCGTGTTCCCGCTCGATCCCGACCACTGCTACGTCGCCGTCCAGAGCCGCGACCAGCGCTTCGATGGATGGTTCGTGACGGCGGTGCGCACGACTGGCATCTACTGCCGGCCGAGTTGTCCGGCGATCACTCCGAAGCGGACCAACGTCGATTTCTTCGCCACCGCCGCGACTGCGCAGCAGCACGGGTTCCGAGCGTGCAAGCGATGTCGACCAGATGCCTCGCCCGGATCGCCCGAGTGGAACGTGCGACAGGACGTCGTCGCGCGAGCGATGCGTCTCATCGCCGACGGTTTCGTCGAACGAGAGGGCGTCCCGGGGCTCGCTCGTCGGCTCGGCTACAGCGAGCGCCATCTCAACCGTGTCCTCACCGACGAGCTCGGCGCGGGTCCGCTCGCCATCGCACGTGCCCAACGGGCGCACACGGCCCGTCTGCTCGTCGAGACGACGACGATGCCGCTCACCGATGTCGCATTCGCCGCCGGCTTCGGCAGCGTCCGACAGTTCAACGACACCATCCGCAGCGTGTTCGCCACGTCGCCGACGGCCCTACGAACCTCCCGACATCGGAGCGACCGTGGCGCTCACCGAAACGATGGCTCGGCGTTTGCGGCGGGGGCGGGCGCCAGTGTGGGTGCCGATGCCGGTGCCCGTGCGGGTGGCGGTTGGTCGGCGATCGCCGTTCGGTTGCCGGTGCGCGAACCGTTCGCCGCCGACGCTGTGATGGCGTTCATCGGCGAACGGGCGATCGGCGCGACGGAGTCGTGGGATGGCGTGACCTACCGTCGAAGCCTCGACCTACCGGGCGGACCGGGTGTGGTCGGTCTCGTCGCTCATGACGACCATGTCGCCGCCCGGCTGGCGTTGACGTCGTGGGGCGACCTCGCCGCTGCTGTTCAGCGGATACGACGACTACTCGACCTCGATGCCGACCCGACCGCCGTCGACGAGGCGCTCGGCCGTGACCCGGTGATGCGAACCCTCGTGAAAGCCGTTCCAGGTCGTCGTTCACCGGCCAGCGTCGACGCATTCGAGACCGCCGTGCGAGCCGTGATCGGCCAGCAGGTGTCGGTGGCCGGCGCTCGAACCGTGGCGGGCCGGATCGTCGAGGCGGTCGGAACCCCGATCGATGCCGTCGACGTGTCCTTCGATGCGGTCAACCGGCTGTTCCCGCGGCCCGAGCAACTCCTCACCGCGCCGGACGAGGCGTTCTCGATGCCGCAGACTCGGCGCGACACGATCCGTCGTCTCGCCGCCGCGGTGCTCGCCGGCGACGTGGAGCTGCACGTCGGCGTCGATCCGGCCGTCGCCCGCGAGCAACTCCTGAGGCTGCGCGGGGTCGGACCGTGGACGGCCGACTACGTCGTCATGCGCGGCCTCGGGCACCCCGACATGTTCCTCGACGCCGATCTCGGCGTTCGCCACGCGCTCGCTGCGTTCGGTGTCGAGGCCGATCGCGCCCACGACTGGGCGCCGTGGCGCTCGTACGCAGTGCATCACCTCTGGGCGAGTCTGTCGCCCGTCGATCCACCTGGAAGGACCACAGCATGAACACCTCCTCGACCACCACCTCCTCGACCACCACCTCCTCGACCACCGACGCCGAACTCGTCTCCACGGTCATGGACACGCCGGTCGGCCCGATCACGATCGTTGCGTCAGCCCGCGGCGTGCGGGCGATCCTCTGGCCCGCTGACGACTCCGGCCGGGTCCCCCTCTCGGCGGTCGTTCCCGATCCTGATCATCCGGTGATCGCCACGACCGTTGCACAGCTCGACGAGTACTTCGCCGGTGAACGCGAGGAGTTCGACCTCCCACTCGATCCGGTCGGTACCGACTTCCAACGGTCAGCGTGGATGGCGCTGAGGACCATTCCGTACGGCACCACGGTCAGCTACGGCGAACAGGCCGCACGGATGGGCGACCGACGCAAAGCCCGGGCCGTTGGGGCCGCGAACGGCCGGAACCCGATCTCGATCGTGGTGCCGTGTCATCGCGTGGTCGCCTCGAACGGAGCGCTCACCGGATTCGCCGGGGGCATCGACACGAAGGCCTGGCTCCTCGATCACGAACGGGGGTTGCTGTCACGATTGGGGTCTGGGTCGGTTCAAGGGGTGACGGCTGCAGTTGAGTCGTGGGTTCCACCGGTCAGGTAGCGATACGGGCAAGGATGCCCGCTGTCTCACACAAACCCGACCGGTGGAGGTTCCAGCATGCCAGCACGACCATTGACGTTGCGTGAACGCGTAGAGATTCGTGTTGGCATCGAGCGAGGTGATTCCGATCATGTGATTGGCGAGGCGTTGGGTCGGCATCGCTGCACGGTCAATGCCGAGATCTGCCGCAATGGTGGCCGCAGCGTCTATTGCGCCACCGATGCGCAGCGTCGGGCCGATCAGCAACGGTCACGTCCCAAGGTCCCCAAGCTGGTCGGTGATCGAGAGTTGGCTGCTCATGTCACCAAACGCTTGAAGGCGAAGGACTCCCCGATGACGATCTCGATCGAGCTTGCTCGAGGCGTGTACGACCGGGTCGCGTCGATCAGTCATGAATGCATCTACCAGGCTGTCTACTCGACGGGTAGCGGTCTTGTCGCCGGCTTGCACGTGGGGTTGCATCTCAAGCGTCGTCGCCGCAAACACCGAGGTCGAAGCCCAGTGGTGGCAACACATTCGCTGGGATCGTTCAACCTGATCGGGCTGCGCCCCGAGATCGCTGCGCAACGTATCGAGGTCGGCCATCTCGAAGGCGACCTGATCGTGGGCGCCTACAACCGGTCCGCGATCGCCACACTGTTCGACCGAGCGTCGCGTTATGTGTGGCTCACCAAGTTGCCGCACGCCAAGAACGCCGATGGTGTCCTCGACGCGCTGATCACAACGCTGCGACGGATCCCATCCCATCTGCGTTTGACACTGACGTGGGACCAGGGCTCAGAGATGGCCCGCCACCTGGAGCTCGCGGAGCGAGGCGGGATCGACATCTACTTCGCGGAACCCAAAGCACCCTGGCAACGGCCCACCAACGAAAACGGCAACGCACTCGTGCGCCGCTACGTCGGCAAAAGCACTGACCTGTCCGTCTACACCACCCGAGACCTGCGAACCATCGAACGACGGATCAACACCATCCCACGCCGATCACTCAACTGGGCCACCGCCAACAACATCTACACTGCCGCTGTTGCGATGACCGGTTGAACCGACCCTGACCCCAATCGTGATCGACCGCGATGACGGTCAGGCGCGGTTACGGGCGGCGGCTGATTGCGCCTTGCGGGCGCGTTCGGCTTCCTTCTTGGCGGACTTTGCCTCGGCACGCTTGGCCTTGAGGGCGGCCTGCTCGTCGTCGGAGCGCTTCTGGGTGTCGATCAGCGGGGCGATGGTGACCTCGTCGGCCTTCGGCAGCTTGACGAGTTCGTCGTTCTTCAGCAGGTCGCGGATGATCGCTGAGGCCGGCGCTTCACCGGCCACGGTGGAGGCGAGCATGATGCGCGCCATGGCGACACCGTGGCGTTCGACCACGCCGGGCAGCACTTCGTTCAACTGCGCGGTCGACGGGTTGTCGGCGTGGTCGCCGAGCTCGGTGATGCAGTCGGCCAGGCACAGATCGGTCAGCACGGCAGCGATTGCCTCCATGCCGCCGTCGATGCGTCCGGACTTGACGCCGGCGCGTACGCCGGCGGGCGTGAGCGCGTCGACGAACGACTCGAGCCCCTCGCGATGGTCGTCGTCGAGCGCTTCGATCGCCGTGGCGAGCTCCTCGTCGGTGGCGGCCTTGAACGAGCGATCGAGCAGACCGAGCGCCTGCATCCGGTTCTTCATCTGATTCACGTCGCTCGACGCTATCTGTGCGCCGACGAAGTCAGCAGCTGAGCGTGCCCGTCAGGCCGAGAGCAGACCTCCTCGTGGAACGGCACTGATCAGCTAGCTTCGGCGAGTATTCATTCGTTGGGCGACATGAGGACGCCCGCCGTGATCGGATCGGAGGTCGCGGCGTGGAGATCGTGACGAAGCAGGGGCATCCCGACTTCCTCGATCTGCCATGGGATGTGCCGCTGGCCGAGTGGCACCATCCACGTCTCGTGAAGATGGCGCACGGCATCAGCCGTCACATCGTGCGCTTCGTACGCTTCGACGAGCGGGTGTACGCACTCAAGGCGACGTCGATCGAGGCCGCCCAGACCGAGTACCGGATGCTGCGCGGCCTCCGTGACGATCACCTACCAGTGGTCGAACCGGTCGGGGTGGTGTCCGACGCGCCGGAGGCGGACGACGCAATACTGATCACCCGCTACCTCGACTACTCGTTGCCCTACTGGTACCTGCTCGGCCGGGGAGATCCCACGCTCGCCGATCGGCTGATGGATGCTGGCGTCGTGCTGCTCGTCCGCCTCCATCTCGAAGGTGTGTTCTGGGGTGACTGCTCGTTGTCGAACATCCTGTGGCGACGCGACGCGGGCGCGATGATGGCGTACCTCGTCGACGCGGAGACCACCGAACGTCAGCCGACGATCTCGGATCGGATGCGCACCTACGACATCGACATCGCCGTCGAGAACGTGGTCGGCGGCCTGCTCGAACTGCAGGCCAGCGGACGCATCGACTACGAGGTCGACCACATCGCAGTCGCAGAATCACTCCGTGCGCGCTACGAGGAGCTGTGGAGTGAACTGACCCGCGTCGAGGAGTTCGATCTCGACGACCGGTGGCGCATCGAGCAGCGGGTGAGGCGCATCAACGAACTCGGTTTCGACGTCGAGGAGCTGTCGATCAACCGTGACGGGCGAACGCTGTCCGTTCAGCCGGTGCTCATCGAGGAGGGCCACCACGCCCGTGAACTCCGGCGTCGGACCGGCCTCGAGGTGCAGGAGAACCAGGCCCGCCGTCTGCTGTCCGACATCGACCAGTACCGGGCGTGGCTCGAGCGCCATGACGGGCAGTCGATCCCTCGTGCCGTCGCGACCACGCGGTGGCTCGCCGATGTCTACCAGCCCGTCGTCGACGCGATCCCCACCGACATGCGGTCACATCTGGAGCCCCCGGAACTCTTCCATCAGTTGCTCGAACACCGCTATCTCATGGCGGAGAAGCGCGGTGCCGAAGTCACGACCGAGGAAGCGCTCGCTGACTACCTCGCCGGAGTGTTGCCGGCTGCGCCCGAGGAGCGTCAGCTCCGTCTCGACGGTGACCCACCAGCAGCTACCGTCGCTCTCGATGAATGACCTCGAACGAATTGCCGCAGCGCGTCGGGCGATCCGATTGATCGACCTGACCGACCTTGCCGACGACCATTCACCCGACGGCATCGACGAGTTGTGCCGTCGTGCGCGTGAACATATGACGGCAGCAGTGTGCGTCTGGCCGGAGTTCGTGGCGACGTGCGCGACCCGGTTGGGGGGTACGGGCGTGCGGGTGGCGACGGTCGTGAACTTCCCGTCGGGCGCCGAGCCGCTCGACGTGGTCACCGTGGCTGTCGCTGCTGCCCTGGCCGATGGTGCCGACGACATCGACGTCGTCCTGCCGTACCGGGCCGTGCTGGCGGGCGACCTCGATCAGGCTGCTGCGGTGGTGGCCGCAGTGGCCGAGCTGATCGAGCCGCCCGTGTTGCTCAAGGTGATCCTCGAGACCGGTGCACTCGACGATCGCGCGGTCATCTCGTCGGCGGCGCAGCTGGCGATCGACAACGGGGCGGACTTCGTCAAGACCTCCACCGGGAAGATCCCGGCCGGTGCCAGCCTCGAAGCCGCCGCGGCGATGCTCGACGTCATTGCCGGTGCCGGTCGTCCGGTGGGGCTCAAGCCATCCGGCGGGATTCGCACGTTCGACGACGCGATGGCCTACATCGACCTTGCCGACTCGGTGATGGGGGACGGGTGGGCGAGGCCGGCCACGTTCAGATTCGGCGCGAGCGGGCTGCTCGATTCGCTCCTCGCCGTGATCGACGGCGACTCGAACGTGCAGGGCTCGTCGAGCTACTGAGCGCCGACCTGCTGAGCGTCGCCGTCGAGGCCGTTTCGACGGATGACGTCGCTGAACCAGGAGGCGCTGTCGCGCGGGGTTCGCTCGAGTGTGTCGAAGTCGACGTGAACGAGCCCGAAGCGCTTGTCGTAGCCGAGTGACCACTCGAAGTTGTCCATCAACGACCACTGGAAGTAGCCGCGAATGTCGACGCTGGCGTCGATGGCGCGTCGGATCGCTCGCAGGTGCTGGTCGAGATAGTCGATCCGGCGCGGGTCGGCGCATCGGCCGTCGACGATCGGATCGTCGTAGGCGCAGCCGTTCTCGGTGATGTAGATCGGCGGCAGGTTCGGGTAGTCGTCGCGGAGTCGCACGAGGAGGTCGCTGAACCCGCTCGGCGTGATCGGCCAGCCCATGTCGGTGTGGATCTCGGCCTCGTCGGCTTCGGTGACACCGATGACGGTCGGGTAGGCCAGCATTCGATCGGTCATCTCGCCGTCGTCGAGGCCGCGCACGATGATGTCGAAGTAGTAGTTGATGCCGACCCAGTCGAGCGGCTGGCTGATCGTGTCGGCGTCGCCTGCCTGGATGGCGTCGGCCAGCGGCCCGTACGACTCGAGGAGGTCGGCCGGGTACTCGCCGCGGAGCGTGGCGTCGAACCACCAGCGGTTGTGGATCGCATCGACGAGACGCATCTGTGTCTTGTCGGCGGGCCGTCGTGCGTCGCTGACGATGTTCGACGGGTTGATGACGATGCCGAGTTGCAGGTCGTCGCGTTCGGCCCGCATGGTCTGTAACGCAAGGCCGTGGGCGAGAAGTTCATGATGGGCAACGGTGACCGCGGCGTGCGGGTCGACCAGCCCCGGCGCGTGGACGCCCGCGGCGTGGCCGAGGTAGGCGTAGCACCAGGGTTCGTTGAAGGTCGACCACATGTGGACACGGTCGCCGAGCTCTCGGACCATGAGCGCGGCGTAGTCGCCGAACCAGCTCACCGTGTCGCGGTTGCGGAAGCCGCCGAGTTCCTCGAGCGCCTGCGGGAGGTCCCAGTGGAACAGCGTCGGACACGGGACGATGTCGTGTTCGAGGAGTCGGTCGACGAGACGTTGGTAGAAGTCGACGCCCTCCTGATTGACGTTGCCGCGACCGTCGGGCATCACCCGCGACCACGAGATCGAGAAGCGGTAGCTCTGCAGGCCGAGGTCGGCCATCATCGTGACGTCGTCGTCGAGGCGGTGGTAGTGGTCGCACCCCACGTCGCCGGTGTGGCCGTGGGCGACCTTGCCTTCGGTGTGTGAGAACACGTCCCACACGCTCTCGCCGCGCCCGCCCTCGCGTACGGCGCCCTCGATCTGGTAGCTGGCTGTCGCCGCGCCCCAGAGGAATCCGGTCGGGAACTGGGCCGTCTTGCTCATCGCGGGTCAGTGTTGCAGATGGTCCGCGGCATCGAACGGCTGACGCCTGATCGGCCGCCGGACCGGTAGCCTTCGGTGCCCCTGCCCTCGTAGCTCAGGGGATAGAGCATCGGCCTCCGGAGCCGTGTGCGCAGGTTCGAATCCTGCCGAGGGCGCTCACAGTTCGCGGTCACCTGAGGCGCGGACCTGTGGTGACGCGACGGTCGAAGATCGAAGGTCGGCCAATCGCAGCCGCTCGGCCCGGATCGCCTCATGCACGTGTGATCCTGACGACAACCGACCGAAAGAAGGTGAGGGGCTCCGGGGATGACGTTGTTCTGCGGACCGCCGACAACACTTCGACACCCGTGAATTCATGGTTGCGCATGCTGGCTAGAGTCGGTCGATGCACAGGAAATGGGTCGTGCTCGTGGTCGTAGCACTCGGGGCTTGTGGCGGAAGTGATACGACATCGACGGATTCAACCTCGGATCCATCGACAACGATTCCTGCCTCCGCAACGTCGGCCGCTCCGCAGACAACGGAGGCGGAGGCTGCTCTCCCATCCGTGGAGTCGGTTCCCTCGTCCGTGGAGTCCGTTCCCGGGGCCGTGGAGTCGGTTGTCGACGACATCCCCGGCGTCGTCGCGATCGACTCCACGCCCTACCCGGACTGGGTGACACTCGCCGGTGACTCAGCCTGGGTCGCAAACGTCGAGGATGGCATCGCGAGGTACGACCGGGTGACTGGCGAGCTCGTCGGCTCGGTGCCGACGGGCACCAACATCTGCCTTGCGATGGATAGCGCATTCGACTCGCTGTGGCTGGGCGATTGCGCGACAACGACGCTGGTCCGCGTGAATCTGGCGACGGGAGCCATCGAGGCAACCATCGCTCTGCCCTTCAATTCGATCACGGCGGAATCATCCGTCGCTGCTGGCCCCGATGGCGTCTTCGTTCTCGGTGACGGAAAGACAATTGCTCGCATCAACCCGGCGGACAACACCATCATCACCACGTTCGACGCGCCCGCCAAACCAAGTGCGTTGCCGCGAGCGATGGTGCGCTGTGGGTGACGTCGTCAGGAACGAAGACGCTCAGTCGGATTGATCCAGCATCGGGCGACGTGCTCGCCACTGTCGAAGCGGGTTCTGGTGCCAGGTTCTTGGCCATCGACGAAGCCAGTGTTTGGGTGATGAACAGCGGCGACGGCACGGTCACCCGAGTTGATGCATCGACCAACACCGTCCTTGCGACCATCAAGGTCGCCGAATATGAAGTGCAAGGCGGCGACATGGCGGTCGGTGGTGGATTCGCGTGGGCGCGCGTCTCCGCTGAGTTGGTTGCCCAGATCGACCCGTCCACCAATTCGGTCGTGGCCCGCTATGGGCCGTCCGCCGGGAGCGGAAGCGTCGCAGCCGATGCTGATGCCGTGTGGATTTCCGCTCACGACGTGACGACGGTCTGGCGAGTGCCTCTTGGGTGAATGTCAGCGTCTTCACCTCAGCCAAAGCTGCTGACACGAGACCTACCTCGTGCGCGCCGAATCGGTCGGCGCCCGCCAACGACTCAGGGCCGCGGCTGGCGGCTCATCCCGACACCCGGCGTGCGAGCAGACCTCGTCTGCACCGCTGGAGTGTCGTCCAGTTCGCCCGGCTGTCCCGTCTCAACGTCGTGAGGACCGACTTGGGGACGGCGGCGAGGTTGTCGACCGTCGCCACGCTGTTGTGGTCGATGCCCTCGTCCGGCCCGACGGGAATGCACATCGGGATGTCTCGCAGGGTGCTCGTCACCGGCGCCACCACGACGTTGTTGAGAACGGGCGATGTGACCGGTCAGCGCGGGTGCGTCTCGTACATGCGCAGGGCGACGCTCAGGCCGGAGATCGCGGTGAGGGCAGCGACGGCGTAGATGGCGGCGGGAATGGACACGAGGTCGGCGAGGATGCCGGCGAGCAGCGCACCGACGGCGAAGCCGCTGTCGCGCCACAGCCGGTAGATGCCGACCGACCGGGCGCGCCATTCCGGGTGGGCGACGTCGCCGATCGCAGCGAGCAGGGTCGGGTACACCATGGCCGTGCCGGCCCCGAGCACCATTGCACCGATGGCCCAGGCGGCGAAGCTGCCGGTTGCGGCGATCCAGGCGATGGCGACCGCCTGGGTGAACATGCCCGCAACGATGAGTGGCTTTCGCCCGATGCGGTCGGACAGCGCTCCGGTATAGAGCTGGCCGAGGCCCCACACCGCCGGATAGAGGGCCGCCAGGACTCCGATGCGTCCGATCGACAGACCGGAGGCGGCGAAGAAGATCGGGAACAGGCCCCAGGCGAGTCCGTCGTTGAGGTTGTTGACGAGCCCGGCTTGCGAGCACGACGACAGTGCCTTGTCGCGGAACGAGGTGAGCCGGAAGATCTCGCGGGTGGTGAGGTCTGCGTGGTGAGCGTCGCTGGAGGCGACGTGGCTGGCGGCCTCGTGGCGGGCGTGTCCCTGCGTTTCGCGGACGGCGAACACCGACAGGCCGAGCCCGAGTCCGGCGTAGGCGAGGCCGAGGAAGAACGGCTCGGGCCGAAGCCCCCAGCGTTGTGCGATGTATCCCGTTGCGAGGGCGGTGACGGCGACGGCGCCGTAGCCGGCTGCTTCGTTGAAGCCCATCGCGAACCCTCGTCGCGCAGGCCCGACGAGGTCGATCTTCATCACGACCGTGGTCGACCAGGTGAGTCCCTGGTTGATGCCGAGCAGCACGTTGGCGAACACCACCCATCCCCAGGTCGGTGCCCACATGAGCAGCAACGGGATCGGCAGGGCGATGATCCACCCGGTGACGAGCACGGGTTTGCGGCCGAAGCGGTCCGAGAGCGTGCCGGCGAAGAAGTTCGTTGCGGCCTTCACGGCGCCGAAGGCGACGATGAATGTGAGCGTTGCGGTGAAGGCGGTGAGCCCGAACTCGGCGTTGGCGAGCAGCGGAAGGACGGTGCGTTCCTGGCCGATCATGCCCCCGACGAGGGCGTTGACGCCGACGAGCAACGCGAACTGGCCGAGGTTGTCCCTGAGCCCGAGCCTCAACCGGGTATCGGCGGTGTTGCTGCTCACGACCCGACCTCTCGCCTCCTCAAAGAAGCACTTGAATAGTTGGGACCGGATACTATCTTGTCAAGTGGTTCCTTGATCATGAAGGAGATCTGGTGGGTGACAGAGTCGCGAAAGATGCGCTGTTCGACGGGTTCGCCGACATCGCCAAGGCGCTCGCCAATGGGCGGCGCGCGGAGTTGATCGACGTGCTCGTCCAAGGCGAGCGACACGTCGAAGAACTTGCCGCCGAGATCGGACAGAGCGTCGCGAACACCTCGTTCCACCTCCGCACGCTCGCTGCTGCCGGCCTGGTCGTCACCCGACGCGACAAGACACGCGTCTACTACCGCTGCGCCTCGGATCGCGTCACCGATCTGTGGTTTGCGTTGCGCGACGTCGCCGCAGCCCATCACGCCGAACTCGACGAGCTCGCTGCGGCCTACCTCGGACACCGCGACGAGATGGACCAGGTGAGCCGAGCCGAGCTCGCGGCTCGCCTCGACGCCGGCGACGTGGTGGTGGTCGACGTCCGCCCGCCAGCCGAATATGCGGCCGGTCACATCGCCGGCGCGCGGTCGATCCCTGCCGACCGTCTCGCCCGAGAGCTGCGCCATCTGCCCGTCGACGTCGAGGTGGTCGCGTACTGCCGTGGCCAGTACTGCGTGCTCGCCGACGAGGCGATCCGGTTGCTTCGCCGCCGCGGTCGGCCGGCGCGTCGCCTCGAGGACGGCTTCCCCGAGTGGCGCCGCGCCAACCTGCCTGTCGAGACCCGATGATCACCATGGAGTCGCCGTCCCGCTGGAGCGCACCGGCCGGCGCTTACGACGCCTGGTTCGAGCGCCCGTGGGGTCGTCACGCAACGGCGACCGAGCATCGGATGCTGCTCGCCGCGGCGGGTCCCGTCGCGGGAGCAACGGTGCTCGACGCGGGATGCGGCACCGGACGATTCGCGCATCGCCTCGAAACCGAGGGCGCCGACGTGATCGGCGTCGATCGTGACGCTGACGCGCTCGCCATCGCCCGCACCAGGACGGCAGGGATGCTCCTTCTCGGCGATACCCACCAGCTTCCGCTCGCGGACCGATCGGTCGACGTCGCGTTCGCGGTCACTGTCTGCGAGTTCACCGCCGACCCCGCACGAGTGTTCGCGGAACTCGCCCGGGTTGTCAGACCCGGAGGTCGGGTCGTGCTCGGATCACTCAACCGGATCAGTCCATGGGGCGGCTGGAATCGCCGTCAGTTCAGTGCCGCTCCTTGGAACACGGCCCGCTTCCTCGACCGTCGCACGCTCCTCGGCCTCGGCGCTCCACACGGGCGCTGCCGGTTGCAGGCGGGGCTCTACTCGCCACGCGCCGTGCCGGTGATCGAACGGTGGTCACCGATCCTCGACCGAATCGGCGGTCTCCTCGCCCCAGGGCTCGGGGCATTCCAGGTTCTCACCATCGAGATCCCCGGGCAGACCACCCGCTGACGTAACGAACGTCCTGTGAGCACAGCGGTTCCATCCGGCAGACTGTGGGCACCATGTCGGACCCCCTCGCCACGATCTCGGACCTGCTCGAACCGGTCTTCGCCGGGCTGAACGGCGGCGAGCCGGCGGACCCGACGGTGCGCCCGTCGGATCGGGCCGATGCGCAGATCAATGGCGCGCTGCCACTCGCCAAGAAGATCGGCGGCAACCCGCGTGACATCGCGCAGGCGATCGTCGACTCCGGAGTGCTCGACGGTGTGGCGAGCGACCTGGAGATCGCCGGGCCGGGTTTCGTGAACGTCACCTTCTCGCGGGAGTTCCTCGCCGCGCAGCTCGCCGCCGTGGCCGCCGATGATCGGCTCGGCGTGGCGACGGCGTCGCCGGTCAGGAACGTCGTCGTCGACTATTCGGCACCGAACGTCGCCAAGGAGATGCACGTCGGACACCTGCGCACGACCGTGATCGGCGACTCGCTGGTGCGGATGATGGAATTCCTCGGTCACCGCGTCATCCGTGAGAACCACATCGGCGACTGGGGCACACCGTTCGGCATGCTCATCGAGCACCTCGTCGATCTGGGAGAAGAACAGGCCGCCGAACACCTGTCGCTCGGCGATCTCGACGGCTTCTACAAAGAGGCTCGGGTGAAGTTCGACGGATCCGACGAATTCCAGGACCGTGCCCGCGAGCGGGTGGTGTTGCTGCAGAGCGGCGACGCCGACACGCGGCGGCTCTGGGGGCTGCTCGTCGGACTCTCCAACCAGCACTTCAACACGGTGTACGAGTTGCTCGGGGTGCGGCTCACCGATGACGACCTGGCGGGCGAGAGCATCTACCAGCCGCTCATGCCTCAGGTGATCGAGCGATTGCGCGCCAGCGGGCTCCTGACCGAATCCGACGGCGCCGACGTGGTCTTCCCGCCCGGCTTCACCAATCGTGACGGCGACCCGCTCCCGCTCATCGTGCAGAAGGGTGCGGGTGGTTTCAACTATGCCACGAGCGATCTCGCCTGTGTGATCGACCGTGTCGAACGACTCGACGCCGACCTGATGCTCTATGTCGTCGGTGCACCTCAGCAGCAGCACCTGCAGATGGTGTTCGCAGTTGCTGAGATGGCGGGTTGGCTGGTTCCACCCGTCGAGGCGGTCCATGTGACGTTCGGCAACGTGCTCGGCTCGGACCGCAAGATCCTGAAGAGTCGCGGTGGCGAACCGATGAAGTTCGCGGCACTGCTCCACGAGGCCATCGAGCGCGCCGGGAGTGCCGTCGCCGAGAAGAACCCCGACCTGACCGCCGACGAACGCGCCGATGTGGCACACATGATCGGCATCGGAGCGGTCAAGTACGCCGAGCTGTCGACCGACCGCGTCAAGGACTATGTGTTCGACTGGGACCGGATGCTGTCGTTCGACGGCAACACCGGCCCGTATCTCCAGTACGCGCACGCCCGGATCTGCTCGATCTTCCGGCGTGCCGACGTCGACCGTTCGTCGGTACGTGCCACGTCGATCCTGCTCGACACACCGCAGGAGCGGGCCCTGGCGCTGCGCTTGCTCGCGTACCCGACGGCGATCGGCGTCACGCTCGACACGTACAGCCCACACAAACTGTGTACCTACGTGTACGACCTCGCCACTGACTTCACGTCGTTCTACGAGCACTGTCCGGTGCTCAAGGCCGACGAACCGGTGCGGTCCAGCCGTCTCGCGCTCGCCGACCTGGCCGCCCGCACCCTGCACCATGCCCTCGACCTCCTCGGCATCGACGCCCCGGAGCAGATGTGACCGCCCCCAATCCTGCCCCCCAACCGCGTTTGCGTGACGGTTCCGTTGGGACGGGCCAACCGAAGTGTCACGCAAACAGGTGGATGGCGGGGGCAGTGGTGGGGGCAGTGGGGGAGGGGCGATGACGGCGATCTCGCGGAGGCTGTTGCCCGACACGGCCGCGATCGGCCACGACGGGATGCTCGAGATCGGCGGATGCTCGGTCGAGGAACTCGTCGAAGAGTTCGGCACACCGCTGTTCGTGTACGACGAAGCCCACCTGCGCGCCCGATGCCGCGAAGCCGTCGCTGCGTTCGGTCCCGACCGCGTGATCTATGCGACGAAGGCCTTCCTGTGTCGGGCAATGGCGCGTCTCGCCTACGACGAAGGTCTGCTGCTCGACGTCGCCACCGGTGGGGAACTGCATGTCGCACTCGCGGCCGGGGTACCGGCCGGCGCCTGCACCCTGCACGGCAACAACAAGTCCGGTGCGGAACTCCGCGAGGCGATCGAGGCCGAGGTTCGCTACATCGTCGTCGATTCGTTCGACGAACTCGATCGCCTCGACGTCCTTGCTGCCACCGGTATCGGCCCGACCCCGCGCGTCGTGCTGCGGATCACGCCCGGCGTGCACGCCCACACCCACGAGTTCATCGCCACCGGACAGGACGATTCGAAGTTCGGTTTCAACCTTGCCAACGGCGACGCGCTGCTGGCAGTCGACCGGGCTCGTCGGGCCGACTCGGTCGACCTCGTCGGTGTGCACTGCCACATCGGCTCCAACGTGTTCGAGGCGACCTCATTTGCCAAGGCCGCCGAGGTGATGGCCGACTTCGCCGTGCCCCTCGACCTGCCTGAACTGATTCTCGGCGGGGGCCTCGGCGTGGCCTACCTCGCGTCGGAGGAAGCGCCGACCATCACCCAGTGGGGGAACGTGCTCCTCGATGCCTGCGAGTCGCTCGGCGTGCGCTCACGAGTGAGTGTCGAACCTGGCCGCGCCATCGTGGCGGCGGCCGCGATGACCATCTACACGGTTGGCACCATCAAGGAGATCCCCGGCGTGCGGACCTACGTCGCCGTCGACGGCGGCATGAGCGACAACCCGCGCCCGGTGCTCTACGGGTCGGGATACGAGTCGTTCCTGCCCCGTGAACTCGACGGCGAGCGTGATCTCACCGTTCGTCTCGTCGGCAAGCACTGCGAGTCCGGAGACGTGCTCGCCTTCGCCGCGCAGGTGCCGTCCGACATCGCCGTCGGTGACCTGCTCGCGATGCCCGTGACCGGCGCATACGGCCACTCGATGGGCTCGAACTACAACAAGATCACCCGGCCGCCGGTGGTGTTCGCCGCCGATGGCGATGCCCGTCTCGTGGTGCGCCGCGAGACCTACGACGACCTGCTCGCCACCGACGTCGGTTGACCGTACGATTCCGTCATGGGGTCGCTCCTCCGTTCACTGCAACGCCTCCTCGGGAGGAGCCGGCATTCGCACGCTTCTTCGAAGCCGTCGGGCCGCACCAGCACGGCGCAGGCACCGAGTCGGACGCGACCGGTCGCCAAGGGCGTGCGGGTCGAGTACACGCCCGACCTGGACGGCGATCCCGACCCCGGTGAGGTCGTGTGGACGTGGGTGCCGTACGAGGACGACCCGAGCCAGGGCAAGGATCGCCCGGTCGTGATCATCGGGCGCACCGGTGACGATCTGGCGGGCGTGCCACTCACCTCGAAGGACCACGACCGCGACGACGAGATCGCAGTCGGCACCGGTCCATGGGACCGCGACGGGCGGCAGAGCTTCGCGAAGGTCGGCCAGCTGCTCTCGATCGATCCCGACGCCGTTCGACGCGAGGGTGCGATCCTGGCGCGCAACCACTTCGACGACGTCGTCGCCGGTGTCGCACGGTTCCACGACGTCACCCGATCGGGCTGACGGATCGGCTGGTCAGGGCGTCGAGGTCATCACCTCGTCGATCGGGTCGGCCAGCAGGTCGGCCAGTGCAGTACCCGTCGCCCCGTCTGCCTCGACCACGAGGTAGACGCCGTAGTCGTCATCGAGATCCAGCCACGGCGTCGACCCGTAGGCGCCGGGGTCGCTGAGGCGGCCGGTGTCCCGGTTGATCCACCATCCCATCCCGTACCCCATCCTGCCCACTGATCCGTCATAGACCTGGCCGATCCGGTCGGCATGCATCCGGTCGATCGCTGCTGATGAGAGCACCTGTCGGTCACCGCATCGGCCACCACGAAGGTGCATCAGGAGCAACTCGGCGTAGTCGGGCGCCGTGATGTACGCACCGCCCTCCATGTTCGGGTTGTCGGTCGGGGCGAGCGTGGTCGGATCAGCGTTGAACGCATGCGGGTAGGTGAACCACGGGCTCGCGAACTGGGTCCACTGGTTGTTGAACCCGAGCGACTCGACGCCGCACGGTTCGATGTAGATGTCGTCGATGAGTTGCGCCCACGACCTGCCCGATGCGGCTTGCGCCACCGCACCTGCAACCTGCCATTGAGCGCCGCCGTAGCGGAGTTCGGTGTCAGGAGGCGCAACGTCGGCGTCGTCGCTGTCGGTGGTGAAGATCGACGCAGCACAGTCGGCCAACGTGCCCCGGGCGAGGTACTGGCAGACGTACGGTGCATAGGCGGGGTTGGGGAGCAGGCCGACCAGACCGGAACTGTTCGACAGCAGTTGCGCGGGAGTGATCGTGGGATTCCCGGCGCCCCAGTCGACAACGTCGGCGACCGGGGCATCGACGTCGAGGAGACCCTGGTCGTCGAGGGCCATGAGCACACCGGCGACGATCATCTTGCTCGACGAGGCGATCAGCGAGACGCGGTCGGCGCTGAACTCGCCCCAGTACTCCTCGTGGACGATGCCGTCCTGTTCGTCGACGACGACCAATCCGGCCCCCTCGAGTTCGCGTTCGTCGACGAACTCCTGCACCAGCGGCGAGATCATCGAGAAGTCGTAGGAACGACGTGCCGGCGCGGCGGGTGCGGTCGTACTGGTCGAGGGCCCGGTGGACGTCGAGGGTGCGGTGGAAGCAACGACGTCGTCGCCTCCGGCGATTGTGCCCGGGGCGGGCCGAGTCGGCGAAGCGCCGTCCTGCACGCTGGTGGCGCACGCTGTCGCAGTGAGCGCCAGGATGGCGAGCGTCGCCGTCGTGCGGCTGATCCTCATCGTTCCGATCGCCGCGATCGGACGGCATGCTCGGAAACGGTCATGGGACGAACGTATCCGATCCCGTAGCCTCCACGGTCGTGACGAGCAACGTGCAGACGGTCCGAATCGGTGTGCTCGGGTGCGGCAACGTCGGGGCGGCGTTCGTGCAGCTCGTCGAAGCCCAGCGCTCCTTCGTCGAACGCCGCACCGGGCTGCGCCTGGAGGTGACCCGGGTCGCCGTGCGCAATCTGTCGGCTCCTCGCGACGTCGAACTCGCCGACGGCGTGCTCACCCGCGATGCACACAGCGTCGTGGACGATCCCGACGTCGACCTCGTGGTCGAGGCGATCGGTGGCATCGAACCCGCTCGCGAGCTGATCCTGGCCGCACTGGCCAATGGCAAGCCGGTCGTCACGGCCAACAAGGAACTCCTCGCCAACGTCGGCGCCGAGCTCTACACCGCTGCCGACGCAGCGGGTCGCGACCTTCTCTTCGAGGCCGCCGTCGCCGGGGGCATCCCGATCGTTCGAGCGCTGCGCGAGAGTCTGCACGGCGAACCGATCCGCCGTGTGCTCGGCATCATCAACGGGACCACCAACTTCATCCTGACCAAGATGACCGATGCAGTGGCGGGCGGCGGAGAGGCCGACTATGCGACGGCGCTGGCCGAGGCGCAGCGGCTCGGGTTCGCCGAGCGTGACCCGACCGCCGACGTCGAGGGGTTCGATGCCGGTGCCAAAGCAGCGATCATCGCCACCGTCGCATTCGGCGCGAAGGTCGTTGCCGGCGACGTCTACCACGAGGGGATCAGCCGGATCACCGGTGCCGAGATCGCCATCGCCCACCGTCTCGGCTATGTCGTCAAGCTGTTGGGGATCGTCGAACGCGATTCCGACTCCGGCGAGATCAGCGTGCGCGTCCACCCCACCATGGTGCCCCTCCACCACCCGTTGGCGTCGGTGCGCGACAGCTTCAATGCGGTGTTCGTCGAAGGCGATTTCGTCGACTCGCTGATGTTCTACGGTCGAGGCGCCGGCGGTGCCCCGACGGCGAGCGCCGTGTTCGGCGATGTGGTCGACGCGGCGATCAATCTGCGAAACGGCACGCACGGCTCGCTCGGTGTGCTCGAGCCTGCGACGGTGCGCGCCATCGACGAGACGTCGGCCGAGTACCTGTTGGGCCTCGACGTTGCTGATCGTCCCGGCGTGTTGCACGCTGTGACGGGCGTCTTCGCGCAGCACGGTGTGAGCATCCGTGTCGCCGAGCAGGAGGGCAACGGGCCCGACGCGCGCTTGGTGTTCATCACCCACGATGCCCGCGAGTCCGACGTTCAGGCCACGGTGCGAGCGCTGCGTGAACTCGAGGTCGTGCGCAGCGTCGGCGGCCTGCTGCGCGTGATCGGGGACTGACGTGCGCTACGTCTCCACCCGCGGGAGCGCCCCGGAACTCGGTTTCGCCGATGTGCTGCTCGCCGGCCTGGCGAACGACGGCGGGCTGTACGTGCCCGAGCGTTGGCCGACACTCGCGCCCAGTTCCGCAGTCACCTACGTCGAGCGGGCGGTCGAAGTGATGCTGCCGTTCGTCGAACCCGACCTCGACGAACTGACGTTGACCCAACTGTGCACCGAGGCGTACGCCACGTTCCGCCATCCCGCCGTGGTGCCGTTGGTGCAACTCGACCATCGCCAGTGGGTGCAGGAGCTGTTCCACGGTCCGACGCTCGCGTTCAAGGACGTCGCGCTGCAGCTCGTCGGTCGCATGTTCGACCACGTGTTGGCCCAACGGGGCCGGCGAGTGACGATCGTCGGCGCCACCAGCGGCGACACCGGGTCGGCCGCGATCGACGGGGTTGCCGGGTGCGCACACGTCGACATCGTGATCCTCTATCCGCTCGGTCGCACGAGTGACGTGCAGCGCCGTCAGATGACGACGGTCGATCAACCGAACGCACACGCTGTTGCCGTCGACGGCACGTTCGACGACTGCCAGGACCTCGTCAAGGCGATGTTCAACGATGCCGCGTTCCGCGAGCGCAATCAGTTGTCGGCCGTCAACTCGATCAACTGGGCTCGCGTGATGGCGCAGACCGTCTACTACGTGACGGCTGCCGAGACGTTCGCCGATCCCGTCACGTTCAGCGTGCCGACCGGCAACTTCGGCAACGTGCTCGCCGGCTGGATCGCCCGTGAGATGGGGGCCCCGATCCGCGACTTCCTCGTGGCGTCGAACACCAACGACATCCTGTCGCGCTTCGTCAACGACGCCGACATGACGACGCGTGACGTGGTGCCGACCTTGAGCCCGTCGATGGACATCCAGGTGTCGTCCAACTTCGAGCGGTTGCTGTTCGAGATGAACGGCCGCGACGGGGGACTGACTGCCGAGCAGTTGACGCGCTTTCGGTCGACGGGTTCATTGGTGGTGGAACCCGATCAACGTGAGCAGTTCATCTCGGGTCATTTCCGGGCGGCAGCGTTCGACGACGATGCCACGATGACCGAAATCGCCCGCATCCACCGCGAGACGGGGATGCTGATCGACCCGCACACGGCCACCGGTACCGCGGCGGCCGCTCTGCTCACCGGGCTCGACGGGCCCGGCCACCCGGTCGTGACGATGGCCACCGCGCACCCGGCCAAGTTCCCCGACGCCGTCGAGCGCGCCACCGGTCGGCGTCCGGCACTTCCCGAGCATCTCGCCGATCTCTTCGATCTCCCCGAGCGAACTCAGACCGTCGCCAACGACCTCGCCGATGTGCAGGCGTTGGTCGAACACCTCACCGACTCCTGATCCGAATCTGCCCCGTTCACCTCCCCGGTCCAGGACCCGAAATATGCGCTGTGATGTGCGCCAGATGCACAAACGGGCGCACATTTCGACGCTCGCGGTCAACCTCGGCCGAAATGTGCGCTGCCGTGCTCACCCAGCGGGCACATCGACACATTTTTCGGGGTTGGGGGAGGATGCGTGGAGGGACGGGGTGTTCGTGGTATGTTGTCGTTCGCTCGGTTCGTCCGGGCCGCACCCCGAAATCTCGGTCGTGTGCGAATTCTGCCAGGGGAACACCGTCTGTCGGCGCGATGTGCGCAACACACACCCCCTCCCTCTGGTACTCCAACACTCGTGGGGTCGTTCCGGCGCACGAGAAGAGAGGAACCCTCGTGGCCGCAGCGGCACTCGAACAGTCCATGCTCGAATCCAAGGACAAGGACACCCTTCTTGAGATGGCCAAGGCGCTGGGCGTCAAGGTGAACGCCCGACTCAAGAAGTCGGACATCATCGACAAGATTCTCGACACGACCGGATCGAGCAGTACACCTGCCCCGGCCGCTCCCGTCGAGACAGCACCGGTCGCACCGATCGCAGCACCGAACGGCGCCGATGCACCGGCTGCCCCCGAGGTCGTGCTCGGGCCCGACGGCGAACCGCTCGCCGATTGGGAGATCGACCTCGCCCGCAACGGCACTCCTTCCGACGGCGATGACACGCCGGCAACCGGCGACGCGCAACAGCGCGCCGATCGCAACCGCACCGATCAGCCACGGGGTGACCGCAACCGCAACGAGCCCCAGCGCAGCGACCAGCAGGGTGGCGGTCGCAACCGCAACGAACCGGGCGGCAACCGCAACGAACCGGGCGGCAACCGCAACGAACCGGGCGGCAACCGCAACGAACCGGGCGGCAACCGCAACCGGCACGACAGCGACGCGGGCGATGGCAACAAGCGTCGTCGTCGCCGTCGAAAGGGTCGTGGCGGCCAGGAAGGTCCCCAGGGCGAAGACGTCGAGCTGATCGAGCAGGACCATGGCTTCGAGAGCAGCGAGCCCGTTGACGTCGAGGGCTACCTCGACATCCACGACGAGGGCTACGGCTTCTTCCGCGTCGACGGCTATCTGCCGAGCAAGGCCGACGCCTACATCCCGCTGAAGCTGGCACGCCAGTACGGCTTGCGCAAGGGCGATCACATCACCGGCAAGGTCCGTCCGGCCGGCCGCAACGAGAAGAACCCGGGCCTACTCGAGGTGTACACCGTGAACGGTGGCGACCCCGAGAACGCCAAGAAGCGCCCGCATTTCGAGAGTCTCACCGCATTGTTCCCCGATCAGCGCCTCACGCTGGAGGATCCGAGCGATCCGTCGAACATGACGGCGCGGATCATCGACCTCGTGTCACCGATCGGCAAGGGCCAGCGCGGCATCATCGTGTCACCTCCGAAGGCCGGCAAGACCACGATCATGAAGACGATCGCCAAGTCGATCGAACTCAACAACCCTGACGTGCATCTGATGGTGCTGCTCATCGACGAGCGCCCCGAAGAAGTCACCGACATGCGTCGCAGCGTCAAGGGTGAGGTGATCTCCTCGACCTTCGACCGTCCGAGCGACGAGCACACCCATGTTGCCGAGATGACGATCGCCAAGGCGCGCCGCATGGTCGAAGACGGCAAGGATGTCGTCATCATGCTCGACGGCATCACGCGCCTCAGTCGGGCCTACAACCTGGCTGCTCCTGCGAGCGGCAAGATCCTGTCCGGCGGTATCGACGCCGGTGCGCTGTACCCGCCGAAGAAGTTCTTCGGTTCGGCCCGCAACGTCGAGGAGGGTGGCTCGCTCACCATCCTGGCGACGGCGCTCGTCGACACCAACAGCCGGATGGACGAGGCGATCTTCGAAGAGTTCAAGGGCACGGGCAACATGGAGTTGCGCCTCGACCGCAAGGTCGCCGAGCGTCGTATCTACCCGGCCATCGATGTCGACGCCTCATCGACGCGCCACGAAGAGCTTCTCTTCGACCGCAAGCAGCTCCAGCAGGTCTGGAAGCTGCGACGCGTCTTGTCGGGTCTTGCCCAGGACGGCAGCGCCGCAGCCGGCCTGGAGCTGCTCATCGACCGACTCAAGACCTTCCGCACCAACGACGAGTTCCTCGCGGAAATCGCCAAGCAGCCCTGACAATGAGACGCGGGGTCTGCTTGACCACGCGTCTCATTCGAGAGAGCAGTCGGTAGCGTGCACTGCCGATCTGGATGACGATCGGGGGCACAGGGCTCACCCGATCAGCCATCCCCGGAAGGATCCGACATGAAGGCCGACATCCACCCCAACTACACGGACACGACGATTCGTTGTTCGTGCGGTAACACGTTCACGACCAAGTCGACCGTCGGTCGTGACCTCACCATCGAGTTGTGCAACGAGTGCCACCCGTTCTTCACGGGGAAGCAGAAGCTCGTCGACGCTGGTGGACGTGTCGAGCGCTTCAACAAGCGTTACGGGCAGCGCAAGAACGCGCCGGCCACCCCCGACGAGGACTGATCACTCACGCGCCGAGGGCGCGTCGAGAATTGTCATTCGAAAAATGCTCAAGTCGGCGGTGTGGTGGACCGATACAGGTCCAACATGGCAGACCCCGCGCTGAACGAGACGAACGTTCGACACCTTCTGCGTCGAACCGAGTTCGTCGACCGCTACGACCGAGTGGCGGACCTGCTCGCCCTCGGGTCGATCGCCGAGGCGGTCCGCGACGTGCTCGACGTTCCCGCAGTGCCCCCGACGGTCAGTTTCGCCACGACCCAGGACTGGGAGCGGGGCGTCGAACTCACCCACTTCTGGCTCGACCAGATGGCCGGCGACTCCGCCCGCCCGTTCCAGGAGCGGATCGCGTTCTTCTGGCACAGCCACTTCTGCAGCGATCTCGGCAAGGTCGGATCGGCGATGCTGATGCGCGAGCAGATCGACCTGTGGCGCCGCGAAGGGCTCGGCAACATCCGGTCGCTCGCCACGACGATGTCGACGCAGGTGGCCATGATCCGCTACCTCGACAACAACCGGAACAAGGCATCGTCGCCCAACCAGAACTTCGCTCGCGAACTCATGGAGCTGTTCCTGCTCGGTGTCGGCAATTACACCGAAGCCGACGTCGAGTCGTCCGCTGCTGCATGGACGGGGCACACCGATCAGTGGGATGACGACGTCAGCCCGTATCGGTGGCGAGCCGAATGGCACGACAGCCGTCCCAAGACGTATCTGGGACGCACCATCAACACCAACTCGGCGCCTTCAGCATGGCCGCTGCACGGGCCCGAGACGATCGAGGTCGTGCTCGGCAACGGCGTCGTTCCTGCGGGCGCCGACAACGTCGCCAATCGTGGTCGCCCGACCCGTGATGTCGCTGCGGAGTTCCTGTCACGCAAGCTCTGGAACGGATTCGCCACCGGCGGCGCCCCACCGACGGACGTTCTCGACGCGATGCGCACCGCACTGGTGACGAACGACTTCGACATCCGCCCGTGGGTGACAGCGATGCTCACGCATCCGGCGTTCTACACCGACCAGGTCAAGACCGGTCTGGTCCGCACGCCGGTCGACTACACCGTCGCCCTGCTCTCCGCCACCGCCAAGCGATCGGCGTTCGTCAACGCACTCTGGTTGATGGACTCGATGGGCCAACGCCCGCTGTACCCACCGAACGTGTCGGGATGGAGGCCGAATGGCTACTGGGTCAACGCCAGCGCCATGGAAGGCCGCGCCCGCACCGCCCAGAGCTTCGTCTGGGCAGCAACACGCACCTATTGGCAAGCGGGAGGTGGTGGCGTGATCTCGCTTCGCCATGGAAGTCTCACCAACACCCAGGTGACCGCCAGGACCGCGGGTGTGCCGACGCTGTCGAACGCCGAGTACGTCGGTCTGCTCGAGGAGTACATGGGCCTCCAACTGAGCGATACCACCCGGGCCGAGATCGTGCGCTACGCCGATGGCGCCACGGTCTGGGAACGCAACGACGCACTGATGCTGATGATGCTCGCCCCGGAAATGCACGTTGCCTGACATGCTGGATCCCGACATTTCGACCGCAGATGCGCTTCGACATCTCAGCGTCACCGAGACCGATCCGTTCGCGATCGACCGCCGCCGATTCCTGCAGCTGATCGGTATGGGCGTGGGCGCCGGCGTCATCGCGAGCAACGGCGGCTCGCTGTTGAACCTCGACCTTCCCGGCCTCGATCCGTCGGTGTGGGCAGCCGGTCCGATCGGAGCCAACGACGGAATCCTCATCGTGCTCGGCATGTTCGGGGGCAACGATGGCCTCAACACGGTCGTGCCGTTCAACGACGGCAACTACCGCACCCAGCACGGCTCGTTGGCGATTCCCGGATCGTCGACGTTGCTGCTCGACGCCAACACCGGTCTCAACCCGGCGCTCACCGAACTCAAGCGGTTCTGGGATGCCGGACAGCTGGCCATCGTCGAAGGCGTCGGCTACCCGGACCCTGACCTGAGCCACTTCAGCTCGATGGCCAAGTGGATGGCAGGACGGCCAACGGGGATTCCGTCGACGGGCTGGATCGGACGCTGGCTCGACGGTCGGCTGGCGGGAGGCAAGGACCTGTTCGCTGCCGCCGAGATCGGCCAATCGGTTCCGCTCCACCTGATCGGCCAGCAACAGCAGGGCACAGCGGTCCCTGCCGGACGCCCGGGCTTCGGCGCGAACACCGACGCTCGGAGCCAGAAGATCTACACGGCGGTGCGCCGGCTCGGTGTCGGTGATCCGTCGACCTGGCGCGGTCGCGTCGGACAGGCGATGATCGATCAGCTCGACGTCGCCCGCACGCTCGCACCCCTGATCCCGCCCGACGACCAGATGTCCGACATCGAGCTGGTCGCCGACATGGAGGTCATGGCCCGGCTGATCAACGCCAACCTCGGCTTCCGGGTACTCACTGCCGGATGGGGAGACTTCGACAGCCACGCGGGACAGCCCAATCAGCCACGCGACGCGCATGCAGGAGTTGAACGCAGCGATCGGCCGGTTCTTCCAAGTGCTCGATCCGGCGTGGGGGACGCGGGTGACGATCATGACCTTCTCCGAGTTCGGTCGTACCAGCTGGAGCAACGATGGCTCGGGTACGGACCACGGCACCTCGGCGCCGCACTTCGTGCTGGGCGCCAATGTCCGTGGTGGCTTTCGAGGCCAGCGGCCGTCGCTCGCGGGCCTGCGCCGTTGGGATCGCATGCCGTTCCACGTCGACTTCCGCGACTACTACGGCAGCATCATCGATGGCTGGCTCGGTGGCGGTGGGAGCGACGTGCTGGGCCGCCCGGTCCAGGATCTCTCGCTGTTCGCCCGTGGGCCAGGTGTCGCCCGTGCGACGGTGCCGGCGGTGGTACCGGTCGTCGTGCCCCCCGCCGCTGGTGGTGCGGGCGGCCCGACCGCGACGACGGGTGAGTTCGTCGCGTTGTCGCCCGTTCGGATCTGTGACACGCGCAACGGCGTCGACGGGCGCCGCACCCCGATCGCACCCGGCGAGACCATGACCGTGCAGATCACCGGCGTCGGTGGGGTGCCCGCCGACGGTGTCGTGGCGGTCGCCGTCAACGTCACCTCGGTCCACGCGACACAGCCGACGTACTTGACGGTCTTCCCGAGCGGGACACCACTTCCCTCGTCGTCGACGCTGAATCCGGTCCCCGACCGCGCCGTTGCCAACACCACCATGGTCGGAGTCGGCGCTGACGGACGGATTGCGATCTTCAATCCGTTCGGTGCCGTCGACTGCATCGTCGACGTGATGGGCTACTTCGGGCCGCAACCGTCGACGCGGCTCGTCCCGCTCGTGCCCTCGCGACTCCTCGACACCCGCAACGCGATCGGTGCCCCGCTGGGCCGCGTTCGTGGGCCCGGAACGATCGACCTGCAGGTGACCGGGCGCGGTGGTGTGCCTGACGGCGGCGCACAGGCCGTGGTGTTGAACGTCACCGCGGTCCAGCCGGTTTCGGGGGGATACGTGTCGGTGTGGCCGAGCGGTGAAGCGCAGCCCGTCATCTCCAACCTCAACTACGACGCCGGACGCAACGTGGCGAACCTCGTGGTCTGCAAATTGGGAGCCGGCGGGCGCGTGAGCTTCTTCGTCGACTCCGGCGACCTCGACCTGCTCGCTGATGTGGTGGGGTACTTCGCCCCGGAGGGGGCAGGCCTCGTGGCGATCGCGCCGGCGCGCCTTCTCGACACGCGCAACGCAATCGGCGCGTCCAGGAACGTGGTCGGCCCCGAGTCCGAGATCGCCCTCGCCGTTGCCGGGGTCGGTGGCGTGGCGCCGACCGCACGAGCTGTCGTGCTGAACGTCACGGCGACCGACGCCACGACCGACACGTTCGTGACCGTGTACCCCGACGGTGTGGCGCGGCCCGAGGCGTCGAGCCTCAATGTCTCGGCGGGTGGAGCGATTGCCAATCTCGTGGTTGCGAAGCTCGGCGACAACGGCCACGTTCGCCTGTTCAACGGCGCCGGCTCGCTCAATCTGATCGCCGACGTGACGGGTTACTTCATCTGACTCGGGACGTCTCGGTAGCGTTCCGGCCGTGACCGAAACGTCCGAGCTCCACGCCCGACTCCTCGGGATCAAGCTGCGCGCGCTCGTGGCCGACCACCTCGGCCGCGCACCGGACGCCGACACCTCGTCGTTCCCCAACGGCGCCGCGCTCGTCGTCGACGGCGCGGCATGGGTGTTGATCGAGGGTGATGCGTCGCGCTCGCTGGGCGGCGCGCTCGCCTGGGCGCTGCGCCATGGGGCAAGGTCGCTCGACGTGGTGGCCGAGGCCGACACCGGCTTGCTCGCCCGACGCGCCGAGCGGCTCCGATTTCCCGTCGCAGTGTGGTTCGCCCAGGATCGCACGTTGTTGCCGGCCGTGCCGGAACCCCTCGCCGAACCGGTTCCGCCGACGCCTGAACACCTCGCGCTGACCGACATGATCGCGGTCGCGGGCGCCACGGCGAATGTGGAGCACGGAGTGGTCTTCGGGGAGGTGTACGGGTTGGAGGTCTGCCGTGTCGTCGACGAGCCGACCATCGGCCACATCGCCGAATTGGGCGACATCGACCCGTCGCTGTTCGCCTCGATCGACGGTGTGCTCCTCGAAGTCGGTGTCGGCGCCAACGACCGCGAGGCGTTCCGGCTGATCCACGGTGACATCCCGACGGTCGAGGCGCTCGCGTCGGTGGTCGAGTCCGTCGTCGCCCGTCGCTCGCCCGATGCAGCGCAACATCCGCTCAACCGCTTGGGTCAGGAGCGGTATCTCCGGTGGCGGCTCGAACAGGAACCACACCTCGTCGGCATGGTGAGCGTCACGCCGGCGCAGCCGCCGTTGCCACGCCCGAACCTCAAGGATCCGATTCCGTGTGTGGCGAGCGCGATCGCGGCCGACGGACGGGTGTACACCATCGTGTGCTCTGTCGGCGTCGACGTCGACCTCGTCGGGTTCGTCGCGGACGTGCAGTCGATGTCGGACGATCCGGTGATCGTCGCCCTCAAGGAGCGCGACCGGTTGCCCATCACACTCGACCTGCTCGGCCTGCTGGCAACGCCGGTCGAGATCCGCGCCGTCTGAACAACGTCGGCCAAGGCCCGGCGGATTCGACCAGTAGCCTCGACTCGCCATGTTCGACCGCCTCGCCCACGTCGTCGACGAATACGAGACCCTCGAACAGCAACTCTCCGACCCGGAGGTGTTGGCCGATTCGGACCAGTTGCGTCGCTTGTCGATGCGGTACAACGAACTGGGCCCGGTCGTCGAGGCCTACCGACGACACGAGGCGCGCCGGGCCGACGCCGACGCGGCCCGTGAGATGCTCAACGGCGCCTCGGGCGACGAGCGCGACATGCTCGTCGACGAGATCGATACTGCCACTGCCGAGGTGACGGCGATCGAGGACGAACTCCGCGAGCTGATGCTGCCGACCGATCCGCACGACGGCAAGAACGTGATCATGGAGATCCGCGGAGCCGAGGGCGGGGAGGAGGCCAACCTCTTCGCACGCGACCTCTACGAGATGTATCACGCCTATGCAACGGCCAATCGGTGGACGATGACGACGCTGTCGTCGTCGCCGAGCGACATGGGCGGATTCAACGACATCACCGTCGAGATCAGCGGCGCGACCGCTTGGCGCAACCTCAAGTACGAAGGTGGCCCGCACCGGGTGCAGCGTGTGCCGGCCACCGAGAGCCAGGGACGCATCCACACGTCATCCGCGACGGTGACGGTGCTGCCCGAAGTCGACGAGATCGACGTCCACATCGATGATCGCGACCTCGACATCGACGTCTTCCGCGCGAGCGGCCCCGGCGGCCAGAGCGTCAACACCACCGATTCGGCCGTTCGCATCACGCACCGTCCGACTGGCGTGGTGGTGTCGATGCAGGACGAACGATCGCAGCTCCAGAACAAGGCGCGGGCAATGCTCGTCCTGCGGGCTCGACTGTTCGAACTCGCCGAGCGCGAACGCAGCGACGAACTGTCAGCCGAGCGCCGTTCTCAGGTTGGCGGTGGCGGTCGCAGCGAGAAGATCCGCACGTACAACTACAAGGAGAACCGCGTCACCGACCATCGCATCGGTTTCACCGTGTATCGCCTCGCGGCGATCCTGGCCGGTGATCTCCAAGTAGTGGTCGATGCTCTGGCCGCCGAGGAACGGGCCCGACTCCTCGCCGACGGTGAGTGACGTGTCGGCCCAGAACGATGACGCAGGGCCCGATGACGCAGGGCCTGATGACGGTGACCGCGATGACGGTGACACCATCACGTGGCGTGAGTTGTGGGTCGAGACGACCGAACTGGTCGGTGACCGTTCCCGGGCGAGATGGCTGTGTGAGGTTGCGTCGGGATCGGTCGATGGTGACGAATTCCTCGCCCGACTCGACGAAGCAGCCACGGTGCGCATGGTCGGCCATCTCGACGCGATGACCGCCCGGTTACGCACGGGCGAACCGTTGCAGTACGTGCTGGGCGAGTGGAGCTTCCGTCGGATCACCCTGGCCGTCGATCGGCGGGTACTGATCCCCCGACCGGAGACCGAACTGGTGGCCGAAGTTGCGCTGGCGAAGGCTGCTGAGGTTGGCCCGACGCGTGTTGTCGCCGACCTCGGCACAGGTTCGGGCGCCATTGGACTGTCGCTCGCCCACGAACTCCCACTCGACGGCACGACGGTCTGGATCACCGACGCCGACGGCGACGCACTCGATGTGGCGCGGGCGAACATCGCCGGCCTCGGTCGTGCTGGCGTCAACGTGCGCGTGGCACATGGTTCGTGGTTCGACGCGCTGCCTGACGACCTCCGCTTCGACGTGATCGTCTCGAATCCCCCGTACGTGGCCGCTGACTCGCCTGATCTCGACGCGATTGTCGGCGACTGGGAACCCCACGCCGCCCTGTTCGCCGGCCCCGATGGGCTCGACGACATCCAGCGGATCATCACCGACGCGCCGGCGCGGATTCGCTCCGGAGGTTGGCTGGTGTTGGAGATCGGCGCCGACCAGGGCGAGGCCGTCGCCAGCCTGCTTCTTGCCGCAGGCTTCGAGGAGGTGGCGATCCACCCCGACCTCGCCGGCCTCGATCGCATCGCGCTCGGGCGGTGCCCCTGACGGCCCGGGGGAGCGGGAGAACACGAAGAAATCCGCGACCGGCATGTCGGTTCGGCCCATCCCATTCGTAGTAGATGTGTCGGCGGGTTGCGCCGGCGTAACCCCATCACGAGGAGACGAATCGATGAGTCAGTATCTGCTGTCGGTCTGGCACGAGGACACCTACGAGGTCGACTTCGAGAGCCCCGAGAACCAGCGACTGTTCGCGCAGGTCGACGCCTTCAACGGCGAGATGCAGGAGGCCGGTGTCTGGGTGTTCGGCGGCGGATTGCAGCCGGCCGAGTCCGCGACCGTGCTCCGCGCCGCCGACGGGGGGGTGTCGATGACCGACGGTCCATTCGCCGAATCGAAAGAACAGATGGGCGGTTTCTGGATCATCGACGCACCCGACTTCGATGCTGCCCTCGGCTGGGCCAAGCGGGCGGCATTGGCGTGTGAGGGGCCAGTCGAGGTGCGTCCGTTCCAGAGTGAATGACGACCTCGATGCCGTGTTCCGGCGCGAGGCCGGTCGCATCACTGCGACGTTGATCCGCGTCCTCGGCGACGTCGGGCTCGCCGAAGACGCGGTTGCCGATGCGTTTGCGATCGCCGCGCAACGATGGCCGACTCAGGGAACGCCGCCGAATCCCGGCGGTTGGATCACCACGACCGCCCGCAATCGTGCGATCGACCGTCTCCGACGTGAGTCGAAACGGGCCGATCGGTCGATGGCCGCGCAACGACTCCGGCACGACGACGACATGACACCCGGTGACGTCGTTGTCGAACTGGACGCGTTCGTGGAGGTGGTTCCCGACGACCAGCTTCGGCTGATGTTCCTGTGTTGTCACCCTGCGCTGTCAGCGGACGCGCAGGTCGCGCTCACCCTGCGTCTCCTCGGCGGTCTCACCACCGAGGAGATCGCTGGGAGCTTCCTCGTCCCCGAGGTGACGATGACGCAGCGGATCGTGAGGGCCAAGCGCAAGCTCCGCGACAATCACGCCCCGTATCGAATCCCGAGCGACAGTGAGCTTCCCGAACGGCTCGAGGCTGTGCTCACCGCGATCATGCTGATCTTCACGCAAGGCCATCGGGCAACGTCCGGCCCTGAGTTGATTCGCGCCGACCTCTCGGCGGAGGCGGTTCGGCTGGGTCGGGTGCTCGTCGAGCTGATGCCCGACGAACCCGAAGCAGTCGGCCTGCTTGCGCTCATGATCCTGACCGACGCCCGGCACCCGGCGCGGCTCGATGCCGACGGCTGCCTGGTCAGGCTGTCCGACCAGGACCGCTCGCGCTGGGACGCCGAACTGATCACCGAGGGCCACCGGTTGGTTCGAGCCTGTCTCCGGCGCAACCGCCCTGGCCCCTTCCAGATCCAGGCCGCCATCGCAGCGGTGCACGGCGACGCTCCGACGTCGATGGACACCGACTGGGCACAGATCGTGATCCTCTACGACCAACTTCTGGCCGTGCGACCGGACCCTGTGGTCGCATTGAACCGCGCGGTTGCCATCGCCGAGCGTGACGGACTCGCCATCGGCCTGACGGTGCTGGCCGGTCTCGACACCGAGCGCCTCGGCGCATATCAGCCCTACCACGCCACGTACGCCGATCTCCTCGCCCGAACGGGACAGACCCGCGAGGCGCGCGACGCCTATGACCGGGCGATCGAACTCACGACGAACAGCGCCGAACGACGATTCCTCGAGCGGCAACGGACACGACTTTCGTTCCCGCCGTTCGACTCACGTTGCGGCGAGTGAGCGACGCAGGAACTCGAGCTGGTGGAGGAGCAGGTTCTCCGCCACGGTCTCCTGCGGTGTCATGTGGGTGACGCCGACGAGGGGGAGGACCTCGTGTGGGCGGCCCGCGGCGAGGAGCGCCGACGACAGCTGCAGCGTGTGCGCGGCGACCACGTTGTCGTCGGCGAGGCCGTGGATCAGGAGCAGGGGGCGCGACAGTCGGGGTGCCAGCGGCAAGAGTGAACTCGCGTCGTACGCGTCCGGACGCTCGGCCGGATCGCCCAGATACCGCTCGGTGTAGTGCGTGTCGTAGAGCCGCCATTCGGTGACCGGCGCTCCGGCGATCGCGGTGTGGAACACGTCGGGCCGTCGCAGTACTGCGAGCGCAGCGAGGTAGCCGCCGAAACTCCAGCCACGGATCGCCACGCGGCTGAGGTCGAGCCCCCCGACTTCCTCCGCGACGGCGTGGAGTGCCTCGACCTGATCATCGAGCGGGGTCGTCGCGAGGTCACCGTGCACCGCGCGTTCCCACTCGCTGCCGCGCCCGGGCGTGCCGCGCCCATCGGTGACGATGACGGCGAATCCCTGGTCGGCGAACCACTGTGAGGTGAGGTGGGCGTTGTGCGCCTGCGTGACACGCAGGGCGTGTGGCCCGCCGTAGGGGTCGAGGAGCACCGGAAGGGGTGTGCCGTCGTGGTCGTGGGGGAACAGCACGGCAGTGGCCAGACGGCGTTCACCCACGTGCAGGATCTCGACGTTCGGTGTCACGAGCGGCGATTCGGCGAGCGACTCGATCGTGATCGACGGATGGTCGGACCTGCGGACCTCGGTGGTCGAGCCCGGCGCATCGATCGTGGCCGCGCGAACGACGATCGTCGGTCCACCGACCACGGCAGTGTGGACCCCGGGCGTGTCGGCAACCGGTTGGAGGCCGGTGCCATCCCATCGCCAGACGTGCACCTGGGTTGCATCATCGATCGGGTTGGCCTGGAAGACGACCCCGTCGTCGGTGGTCGCCAACACGCTGCGCACCTGGAGTCCGACCGGCGTGACGGGCTCGTCGTCGATCGTGAGTCGCCGTGCACCGTCGCGATCGGCGGCGTGCACGACCGCGACCGTCGGCGAGCAGCGCGGGTGTGCCGGGCACCAACTCGACCCAGGCGTCGTCGTAGTCGTGCCGCGAGCACGGTGGTCGCACCGCGGGTGGATCCGTTGCCGACATCGACGCGCAGCACCATCGAACCCTGCTGGTCGCGTGACTGCACGAGCATCACGAGCCCGGCTGCCGTCCAGGTCACCGATGCGAGATACGGGAAGGAGTCGTGGTCCCAGTCGACGGCGGTGCGCGACCCGTCGAGGCCGACGAGGTGGAGAGTGACGTCCGCGTTGGGCGTGCCGGCGGCGGGATAGCGAACGGTCGTGGCCACCCGATCGGGGTGAGCGGGATCGGCGATCACCCATTCCCCGACGGGGGCGGCGTCGACCCGACACACAGCGAGGGTGTCACCGTCAGGGCTCCACCAGTATCCGCGAAATCGCCCCATCTCCTCCGCGGCGATGAAGTCGGCGCTGCCCCAGGTGACGGTGTCGGGTTCGCCGTCGCCGACCAGCACCCGTGACGACCCGTCGAGTTCGCCGAGGCGGAGCGTCGCGCCACTCACGTAGGCAACGCGGCGGGCGAGCGGGTCAGGGCGCGGGTCGAACACCGGCCCGCTCACCTCGAGTGCGCGCGACTGCCCCGACAGCAGCCCGCCGGCGAAGAGCCGCCCACCGAGTGCGAATGCAACCACGCTGCACGATGCATCCGTCGCGTAGGACGTGATGCCGCCGGCGCCTTCGCGGGTTCGTTCGCGGCGGGCGCGCTCCTCGGCCGGCTGGCTGTCGTCGTCGCTGTCGGCGACCAGCAACACGCGAGGATCGGCCACGAGGTGCTCGTCGCCGCGCTCGGTGTCGAGCACCCACAGCGAGTTCACCGGGTCGCTGCCATTCGAGCTGCGCAGGAACACGACCCGTCGGCCATCGGGTGACACCGTGACGTTTCGCGGCTCACCCAGCGTGAGTCGCTGGGTCCGGGCGTACTGGCGGGGGAACGTGTCGGCCACGTCACCACTGTACGAAAATGCCCGCCGCTACGGCTCGACGAGGATCTTGGCGTGCGCCTCGGGATTGCCGAGGTCGGTGAACGCCTGTGGGATGCCGTCGATCGTCACGGTGCCGGTGAGCAGCGGCGCGAGGTCGACACGCTCGGTGGCGATGGCATCGAGCGACGCCACGAATTCGTGCGGCTCGTACCCGAGCACGAACTGCAACGACAGCTCCTTGCCGACACCGAGCATGGGATGGATGCGGTCCTCCTGCATGCAGGCCCCGACGATCAGGATCCGGCTGCCCTTCGGCGCCATGCGCATCGTCTGCTCGATCATCCCGGGCACGCCGACGGCTTCGAACACGACGAGCGGCTTGGTGCCGTCGATGCGGCGCCAAGCGCGGATCGCCGTCTCCTCGTCGGGGTCGACGACCTCGTCGCAGCCCAGGTGTTCGGCGAGCACCCGACGCGCAGGTGAGAAGTCGGCACCGATGATCGGGCCGATGCCGAGCAGCTTCATCGCGGCAATACAGGCCAGCCCGACGGGTCCGAGACCGATCACGATGGCGGCGTCGCCCGGAGCGATCCCCGACTTGGCGACTGCGTGGACACCGACCGCGAGCGGCTCGGTGAGCGCCGCCAACCGATGGGGGAGCCCCTCGGGAACCTTCATCGCCAAGAGCTCGTTGAGCACCATGTGCTCGGCGTACCCACCCGGGTAGATGTTCGAGAAGCCGAGAGGATGCACTCCCGAGGCGTCGAATGCTGCGGGCATCGACACCACGACGTCGCCGACCTGCAGGTTTTCGACACCCGGGCCCAACTCGACGACCTCGCAGCAGAACTCGTGGCCCATGACCATGTCGTGGGCGGGGTCGAACATCACAGCGGACGTCGGGTCGCGAGGCTCGTCGTCCGCGAGTTCGTCGGACAGCCGACGCGACTCCTCGCCGTGTACGAGCAGGTGGAGGTCGCTGCCGCAGATTCCGCACGACAGCACCTTCGTGAGGACCTGGCCGGGGCCCGCGGTCGGAGTGTCGATGTCGTCGACGCGTA
>CAVQTE010000034.1:0-75851 GCA_963716235.1 Ilumatobacteraceae bacterium
CGACTCGTGCTGCTCGTCGTCGGAGCATGTTGGGCCCTGTCGATCGCCTTCATGTCGGACCGCTGGCGAAGTGATCAACTCGTCTACGGCCGGTACAACGATTCGGTCGTCATGCCGGTCCTCGTGGTCGGGCTGGCTGCGCTGATCGGCGCGATCCCGCTGCGACGGCTGCCGGCGATCGCGGCAGCCACCGCGATCGGCATCGTCGCCGGCTGGGGAGCACTGTGGGCGTTGCGCTCCGAGGTGTTGTCGGAGAGCAACGGAATCGAACCGATGATCCTGGGGCTGCAACCGTTCGCCACGTCCGCCACGTCGATCGACGTCGTCAGGATCAGCATGTGGGCTGCCGCTGCGACGCTGGGCCTGGCCGGGGTTGCGATCGCGGTACGTGGGCCATGGCGCTCCCCGGTGGGCGCCGGCGCCGTGACCGTGCTGTTGGTGCTGGGGTGGGTTCGGACCGAGCAGATCATCGATCGCATCTGGGACGACTCGGGAGATGTCAGCGCCGTCGAGGAGCTACGTGATGGCGTGCTCACCGACGGCGTCGACGTTGACTTCTACCTCCCGCCCGGCAGCACCTCGACGAATCGCATGATGCTGTACCAGTTCCATTTGCCGCGCACGGAGTTCACGGTCGTGAACGATCCGGTCGACGGCGCGACGTCTCCGTATGTGTTCGCCCGGGTCGCCGGTGACGGATTCGCGGAAGCCGATGCCCGGCTCGTCTGGCGCGATCCCCAGGGGCGCTACGGCCTCTGGGAACGCTGATCAGCGGTTCTCGCGCACGTTCTTGATGAACATCCGGGCGAGGATGAACGTGGCGAGGGCGGTGCACACCCACACGATGAGTGTGGCGAACAGCCACGTGTCGAGCCCGTCGATGGTCAGACCGTCGGAGACCAACTCGGTGATCAACAGCGCGAGAAACGTGGAGATCAGCGAGCTGGCGAAGGAGATGATCGAGAGGTGCTCGTCGCCGATCTTCTCGATGAACGGCTCGAGCACGGCGGTCAGGACCGCGAAGATCACGATCGCGATGAGAACGCGGCTCCGTCGAGGGTCATGCCGTCGAGGAGCGCAGCGGCGACGATGAAGCCGATGGCGGCACCGAGCAATGCGATGCCGATACGGATGAGCAGTCGAATCATGAGGTCCTCATTTCGTGGTACGGTGTTGGCGTTCCACATCATGGCGCATTGCGGGTTCCGCGCTGTGCATTGCCGTACGGCGCCAACTCGCAGCACCCGTCGCCGGGTCCACCGACCCCAGACTCCGATCGGAGTAGTATTGGCGTTGATGGAACGCCTGTGCGGACGCCCCGGATGCTCCGATCGGGCGTCTGTCCGCTACGGGATGCTCGCAGAGGATCTGGTGTTCTGGCTCGATGTGCTTCCCGACGATGACCCCGGCACGAGCGGCGTGCTGTGTCGGCGGCACGCCGACTCGATGGTGGTGCCCCGTGGGTGGACGCTCGACGACCGACGCGATCCCGATCTTCATCTCTTCCGTCCGCCGAACCCGTCCGCGCGTGTTCGGTCCCCGCGGTCCGCACCGGCGAGGCCGACCGACGCGACCGGCGAACAGCTCCGCTGGACCGATGATGTGCTGGGGTCGCTGCCCGAGCCGTCGGTCGTGGCGCCGGCGCCCGCCGACAACGACGCTGCGCGCGTCGATGGCGATCCGGGAGCGTGGACGCCGAACTTCGACGAGGCCGACGACCTCGACGGCTTGCTGTCGGCGCGGAGCCCGTTGCTCGCACGAGCGTTCCGGACGGCCGATCGACCGGACGTATGACCGGGCAGCCGTCCTGCTCGCCGTCGGCTCCCGGACCGCGATGAAGATCGAACGAACCGTGCTGCTCCGAGCTGCGTCGAAGGACGTGTTCGAACTCGTCGACGACCTCGGGCGGTATCCGCAGTGGATGGACCTCGTCCACGATGTGTCCGAGGTTCCCGCCCCCGAGGGTGACCAGCGTTCGTGGGATGTCGAACTGCGCGCCCAGGTGGGCCCGCTGGCTCGATCGAAACGGTTGCGAATGACGCGGACGATCCACGAGCCGACCCACCGGGTGGTCTTCGAGCGTTCGGAGGTCGACGGGAGGCGCCACTCGCCATGGGTGCTCGAATCGGTGCTCCCCGATCGGGGCTCGGGCGACATCGAGTTGACCATGACGCTCACCTACGGTGGCAATCTCTGGACGGGAGCGGTCCTCGAGCGGGTCCTCGACGACCACGTCGAGCGTGGGGCCCGGTCGCTTGCCGGTCTGCTCGACCGGCTTCCCCGAGGATCCTTGAGATCTCGGGTCGGGCCCGATCGTCCGTTCAAGCCGGTGGTGTCGTGTGCCGATGCAGACCTGTCGGGTGGTTCGCCGGCGCATGCTGCGTCGACGGGCCGACCTCCGGCGTTCCGCGATGTCAAGTAGAATCTTCTCCCGTATGTCCCTCACTTCGTCGGCCACGTCGGCCTGCCGGACGGTCGACGTGTCGAGAAGACCGCGTTCATCCGACCGCCGATTGAGTCGACTGGTCATTGCGGCAGCCGTCGCGCTCGTGGTGACGATCGGTGCGGCCCCACTGCTCGTCGACCCGCCTGCAGCGGCACAGACGAGTGAGGAAGCCGCCAAGCAGGCAGCGCGTGAGATCCAAGCGGCGCGTGACAGCGCCAACGCAGCGGCCGCAGCGTTTCTCCAGGCACAGTCGGACCTCGAGGTGCTGCAGGATCAGGCGAGGGGCCTGGAGGGCGAAGAGACGGTGCTGCAAGAGCGCGTCGACCGTCTCCGACACGACGTCGAGTCGATGGCGGTCGCCCGGTTCGCCACCAGCGGATCGAAGGGGATTCCCTTGCTGACCGGCCTGCAGGCGCCGAAGGACCAGGTGCAGGCCGACGTCCTGGTCGATGTCGTCACCGACGCGGGCAGCAGTTCACTCGACGAGTTCGAGCTCGCCCAGAAGGAGCTCGCGGTCAAGCAGCGCGAGCTCGATCAGCGTCGCCGGGACATCGAGGACCAGCAGGCGGTGTTCACCCAACTCCAGGCCGACGCCAATGCCGAGGTCAAGCGACTGCGGGAGATCGAAGAACAGCGGCTGACCGACGAAGCGGTCGTGCAGGCGCTCGCGGCCCAGCAGCAGGCATCGCTCTCGAAGTGGGTCGAGGCACAGCTCCGCAACAACGAGGCGGCCGCACGCGCCCAGCCGAATCCGGGTGTCGTCGCCGCGCAGGCGGCGCAGGCGGCAATCGATGCCGCGGCCGCTGACCCGACCGCTGACCCGACCGCTGTCGACGGTGACATGCCGATGGATGGGGTGCCGGTGCCGACGCTGGCACCGAACACCGGCCCGTCCGGTGGTACCAGTGGCGGGCGAACCGGCACCGGCGGAGCCGGGAGCATCCCGATCGGCGTGCTCAACGGCGAGGTCTACATCGATGCGATCATCTGCCCGATGCCCGGGTCTGCCTACGGCGACAGCTGGGGCGCTCCAAGTTCAGGAGGCCGACGGCACGAAGGTGTCGACATGCTCGCTCCGATGGGTACGCCGATCTACGCAGTCGTCAGCGGCACGGTGAACTTCAGACAGAACCGCCTCGGCGGCAACGCGGTCTCGCTCGCAGGCGACAACGGCAATCGGTACTACTACGCACACCTCTCGCAGTACGAAGGCGCCAGCCGCCGTGTGAACCAGGGCGACGTCATCGGCTACAACGGCGACACCGGCAACGCCACCGGCGTTCCACACCTTCACTTCGAGGTGCACCCCGGCGGCGGTCTCGCCGTCAATCCGACGCCGTCGGTCCGCATCGCCGGCTGCTGACACCGTGCCGTGTGACCGCGGCCCGAGTCGTCCGGGTGCGGACACCGGGGCCCTGATCTGCGAATCTCGGGGCGATGGAGAGTTCGGCCGTGGGAACGGAGTTGTCGACGATGCTGTCGCAGCTCCTCGACGGCGCCGAGATCCGCGGGCTGCATCGGTTGTCCGGTGGTGCGTCGCGTGAGACGTGGCGATTCGAAGCCGACGGGCGCCCGCTGATCCTGCAGCGTCAGCGCGCAGGCGACGAACGCGACATGCTGATCGAAGCCGGCGTGGTCCGAGCGGCAGGTCGTGGTGGCGCTCCCGTGCCGGAGCTCCTCGAGGCACGACGTCGTGACGACGGCATGGCCTTCATGGTGCTGGAGGCCATCGACGGCGAGACCATCGCCCGCAAGATCCTGCGCGATGACGAATTCGCCGCGGCACGTCAGCGTCTGGTCGCCGATTTCGGTGCTGCGCTGGCGCAGATCCACGCACTCGACGTCGACGCGATCGTGGGCCTCCAGCGCACCGACCAGATCGAGTACTACACCAGCGTGCTCGATGGTCTCGGGCAACCGCATCCGGTGCTCGAACTGGTGCGCAACTGGCTGATCGACACCCGACCCGCGTCGGACCGCACGAGCCTCGTGCACGGCGACTTCCGACTCGGCAACATGATCGTCGGCCCCGACGGGCTGCGTGCGGTGATCGACTGGGAACTCGCCCACCTCGGCGATCCGATGGAGGATCTCGGGTGGCTGTGCGTCAAGGCATGGCGTTTCGGAGCGACGCCGCCGGTGGCAGGGCTCGGTGAGTACGACGACCTGTTCGCCTCGTACGAGGCGTCGGGTGGTTCGCCGATCGACCCGGCCGTGGTGCACTGGTGGGAGGTACTCGGCACCTGGAAGTGGGCGATCATGTGCATCGTGCAGGCGAGCGTGCATCTCACGGGCGCAACGCGTAGCCACGAGCTGGCCGCAATCGGGCGGCGCGTGTGCGAGAACGAATACGACCTCCTGGCCATGCTGGAGAGGGAGGTGACATGACCGCCCCCCACGATGCCCCGTCGGCGATGGAGTTGCTCGAAGCCGTTCGGGAGTGGATCGACCGCGAGGTGATCCCGTCGACCGATGGTCGGTTGAGATTCCACGCGCGGGTGGCATCGAACGTGCTCGGCATGGTCGAGCGAGAGATCGAACTCGGCCCGACGCAAGAGGCCTCCCACGAGGCGCGGCTCGCGCAACTCGGTGTGGCGAGCGACGCCGAGTTGGCCGCAGCGATCCGCCGACGGGAGTTCGACGATCGCGCCGATGAACTCCGGTCGCTGCTGACCGAGGTCGTCCTCGACAAGCTCGCCGTCGCCAACCCCCGCTACACCCCGTGACGACCGATGTAACGATTGGTGTCAGACACCAATCGTTACATCAGCGGCGGCGGGTGAGGACGACGGGTTGGCCCGCAGCGAGTTGGCCACAGGCGGCGTCGATGTCGGTGCCACGATTGCGACGAACAGTGGCGTTGGCGCCGAGTTGTTCGAGCAGGTCGCGGAACTCTTCGACCCGCCTCGCCGATGAACCGGTCGTGGGGTAGCCGGGCGTCGGGTTGAGCGGAATCAGGTTGACGTGACCGTGGGGGCTGAGCCGGCGACACAATGCCGCGAGTTCACGCGCGTCGCTGTCGCGGTCGTTGACCCCCTCGATCATCGCCCACTCGAAGCTGACCCGACGATGCTTGACCTGGAGGTAGTCGTCGCATGCGGCCATCAGATCCTCGATCGGATACCGCCGGTTGATCGGCACCAGCTCGTCGCGCAGCGTGTCGTTCGCGGCGTGGAGCGACACCGCGAGGTTGACCGGCAGGGCGCGATCCTTCAGTGAGCGGATGCCAGGGATGACACCGACCGTCGAGATCGTGATGTGCCGCGCCGACAGCCCGAGGTCGCCGTGAAAGCGCTCGGTCGCAGCCCACACGGCGTCGAGGTTGGCCATCGGCTCACCCATGCCCATGAACACGATATTGCTGACCCGACGATCGAGCTGTCCGGCGCGCTGCGCGGCTCGTATCACCTGCTCGACGATCTCGCCGACCGTGAGGTGGCGAGTGAAGCCCGCCTGCCCGGTCGCGCAGAATCCACACCCCATGGCGCATCCCGCCTGGCTGCTCACGCACACGGTCGCCCGGTCGGAGTAGAGCATCAGCACCGTCTCGACGCGGCTGCCGCCGTCGAGTTCCCAGAGGAACTTCACGGTGTCGCCCCGGTCGCTCACCGACTCGGTGACCGGCGTGAGCGCCAGCGGGAGTTCGGAGTCGAGTCGGGAGCGGAGCGCCTTGGGGAGAGTGGTGATGTCGGCCGGGTCGGCGAGTTGCGTGTAGAGCCCGGCCCACAGCTGGTCGAGGCGGTAGCGCGGTTCGCCGTCGAGGACGTCGGCGAACTCGTCACGGGTGAGGTCGTAGCGGGTGGGTTCCTGGCGAGTGGTCACCGGTTGCCATCGATCTGTTCCGCGAGCCCCACGTAGTCGTCGATACGGGAGCGGACCACATCGAGGCTGGCGGTCCAGAACGCTTCGTCGGTGACGTCGAGTCCGAACGCCATCCCCAACTCCTCGGCAGTGTCCATCCCGGCGCGCGACAACAGGTCGTCGTAGCCGGAGCGAAAGCGTTCGGGGTCGTTCTGATAGCGGGCGAACAGCCCGAGACCGAACAGCAGCCCATAGGTGTAGGGCCAGTTGTAGAAGTGTGAGCCGAAGTAGTGCGGCTTGAGCAACCACATGTACGGATGGGCGGTGCGCTGGTCGAGCCCGTCGCCGTATGCCAGACCCTGGGCATCGGTCATCAACTCGCACAACTCGGCGGCGCTCAACGTGTGGCGTTGACGGCGAGCGAACACCTCGGTCTCGAACAGGAATCGTGAGTGGATGTCGACGATCACCTGGTTGGTGCCCACCAGGTCGACATCGAGTTGTGCGAGCCGTTCGGTACCGGACGTCCGTGCCAAGCCGGCCTCGACGACGAGTGTCTCGCAGAAGATGCTTGCCGTCTCCGCAAGTGCCATCGGGAGTTGTCGCTGGAGCGGTGTACGGCCGGCGAGCGTGGTGTTGTGATAGGCGTGCCCCAGCTCGTGCGCGGTGGTCTGGGTGGAGTCGGCCGAACCCGACCAGTTGAGCAGCACCAGCGAGCGGTCGTCGACGAACGATGCGCAGAAAGCGCCGCCGCTCTTGCCGGGCCGTGGGGCGGCGTCGATCCACTGCTCGTCGAGCGCGCGGTCGACGAGACCGCCGAGGGTGTCGCTGTACTCGAAGAAGGCCGACCGGACGACGTCGACGCCGTCGTCCCACGACATCTCGGCGCGGGCGTTGGGCAGACGGCGCCACGAGGTCCCACCACGGCAGGCCGGCGGCCGGGTCGTGGCCGTGCAGGCGCGCCTTCGTGCGCATCCAGCGGCGCAGGTCGGGGAGTGCGGCGCTCACGGCGGCCTGCATCGCGTCGAACGTCGATCGGCTCGTACTGTTGGCGAACAGCGACGCATCGAGCGGCGACGGCCAGCGCCGCCGCCGGTTGAGAGCATTGGCTTCACCCTTGATGGCGTTCATCGCCGCGGCGACCGGCACCTCGATGGTCGGCCAGGCCCGGAGTTCGGCGTCGTATCCGGCTCGCCGCACCACCGGGTCCGGATCGGTGGCGAGCCCGCGGACGGCAGGCATCGGCATGGTCTCGGTACCGGTGGGCAGTTCCACGTCGGCGGTCAGCTGTGATGTGAGGTCGTTGTGCAATCGCCCCCACGCGCCCGACCCGGTGACCGACAGCTCCGCGGCGAGGTGCTCTTCCGACTCGTTCATCTGGTGGCCGGCCCGTGAAGCCAGGCGCACGAGCGGTCCGTAGTGTTCGGCGACAGCGTTGCTCAACGTGACCAGTTCGTCGACACCGAGTGACGCCACCCAGTCGGCGAGCCGCGCAGTCAGCGGGCGCAGGGTCGCCTCGATCTGCCGAGTCTCACCGAGCGCCGATTGCGCCGGGGCGTCGCGAGAATCGGTCGCCACGAACGCGTACGTGTACACCCGCAGGATCGCGAGCTCGGCACTCACCCGGTTCAGTTCGTCGATCGCCCGATCCGCAGCGGCACCATCGGCGTCGTCGGGCCGTCGCGGCGTCTGGGCGCGGATGTCGAGGTCGTCGAACAGTGCGATCAAGCGGTCGACGTCGGCGGCCGATCGCTCCATTGCGTCGGTGAACGACCTGGCGTCGAGTGACGCGTGGACGTCGGCAACGCTCCAGCGGGGGAGCGCCTTGTCGGGTGTGGTGTCGGACAGGGTGTCGAGGGTTGTCACGATGCACCTGCCGCGGCGGTCGGCGCCACATCGGCCACGAATGCCGCGTTGGTGCAATGGATCCGGAACCCGAGTCGTTCGTAGAGCGAGACCGCTGCGGTGTTGTCGGCATCGACGTAGAGCATCGCTGTCGTGATACCACGATTCGAGAGGTGCTCGAGGCCGGCGAGCGTGAGTTGTCTTCCGAGGCCCCTGCCATGAAAGTCGGGGTCGACCGCGATGACGTAGATCTCACCGATCATCTCGTCGCCCGGTGCGGTCGGCTCGTGGACCTTGGTCCAGCAGAACGCCGCCATCCGTCCATCGAGGTCGTGTACTCGAAACCCCTCCGGGTCGAACCACGCTTCCTGCTGTCGTTGACAGAACGTCTCGAGCGTCCAGCCGCCCTGCTCGCCGTGGGTGGCGAACGCCCGATTGTTGACCTGCAGCCACGCCTCGTCGTCGTCGCCGGGGACGAAGGCCCTCGTTGCGACGGTCACATCGAGCCCGGTGGGCAGCGATCGGCGCATCTGGTAGAGGCTGCGGCCCGACACCATGTCCGCGTCGGCGGCCAGTTTGTGGTGGGCCGACGTCGGCTCGAACACCCACCAGTTGACCTGGCCGCCGCCGTCGGAGGCGACGACGTCGAGGGCCGACTCGATCAGCTCGGGTCCGATGGTGGCCATCTCGTAGCGGTGGTGTGGATGGATCACGAGCTCGAACGCGTAGGCGTCGTTGCCGCGCGAGATCTGGGCGTAGGCGACCGGGTGGTCGTGGCCGGGCTCGGAGGCGAGGAATCCGGCGAACCCGTCGAGGCCGCCGTTGACGAGGTCGAGATACAGATGGTCGGACAGCGGTCGGCGGCCATCGGCGCGTGTCGCTGCATCGAGCAGTTCGGTGACGTGCGCAATGTCGTCGCTCGCCATCTGGCGTTTGATCTCGAGACAACGCATGCATCGAGAGTACCGGCCGCCGGGCAAGGGTCGTAGTGTCCACCCGATGGGTCGTCCACGTTCGCCGAAGGGTCGTACACGCGAGGTGGCGTTGCGCCTGGCACGTGAGTACCCGGAGGCGATCTGCGAACTCGACCACTCCTCGCCGTATGAACTGCTCGCCGCCACGATCCTGTCGGCACAGTGCACCGATGCCCGGGTCAACATGGTGACCCCTGTGCTCTTCTCCAGGTATCCGACACCCGACGATCTCATGCACGCCGATCCGACCGAACTCGAGGAGATCGTGCGAACCACGGGCTTCTTCGCATCGAAGGCGAAGAACCTCATCGGAATGGCGACCGACGTGGTCACGCGCTTCGACGGAGAGGTTCCCCAGTCGCTCGACGACCTCGTGTCGCTGCCCGGTGTCGGCCGCAAGACGGCCAACGTGGTTCGCAGCGTGGCCTTCGGTCTCCCCGGTCTCCCTGTCGACACGCACGTCGGCCGGTTGGCTCGACGCCTCGGTCTGACCGAGCAGGACGACCCCGTGAAGGTCGAGATGGAGTTGAACGGTCATCTGCCGGCGGCGCAACGGGGTGACTTCAGCCTGCGCGTGATCCTGCACGGCCGGCGTGTCTGCTTCGCCAAGAATCCGCAGTGCGGCAACTGCGTGCTCGAGGACATCTGTCCGTCGAGCCTGCTCCTGTCATTGCCCCGGCGACGGGTGGGTGTATAGTTTTCGTCAACCAGGTTCCCGCCACCTGGTTTGCTGCGACGGTTGGGATCCGCCTCCCGACCTCGCACAGTGCGATGGCCTCCTTCGGGGGGCCATCGCCGCGTTTTCGACTCGCACGCTGGGCAAACGTCAGCTCATTCGAGCGCGCGTAGCGCCCGGATCAGGGTGCGTTCGGCCGTGCGGAGCTGACGTTCGGCTTCGTGGATCGCTGTGACCACGTCGTCACGCTCTGTGCCGATGAAGGGTTCGGCGAGGCCGGCGACCCGCGAGCGGTACTGGGCCACATTGTCGGCGATCGCGGCCAACTCCGCGGCAGTCGACTCGGTGGATCCGGCCATGGGCGAAACCCTACCGGGAGGCCGGCAGGGGCTCCCTCTACACTTCGCCTGGTGATTCCCGTCCGAGACGATCTCCGCTCCCTCGACGGCTACCACTCTGCTCAGGTCGACGTGAGAGTGCGGCTCAACACCAACGAGTCGCCCGAACCGCCCCCTCCTGCGTTCCGTGACGCGGTGGCGGCAGAGATGTCGCGTGTCGAATGGCATCGTTATCCCGACCGCTCGGCCACGGCGCTGCGCGAGGCAATCGCCGAGTTGCACGGGGTCGAGGCGGCGCAGGTCTTCGTGGCGAACGGTTCGAACGAGGTGCTGCAGACGGTGCTGCTCGCGTACGCCGGGCCGGGTCGCACCGTCGCGACCTTCGAGCCCACGTATCAGATGCACGCGCAGATCGCCCGGGTCACCGGAGCGACCGTCGTCGAAGGCGAACGCGCGGCGGACTTCACGCTCGATCCGGCCGAGGTCGAGCGCGTGATCACCGAGTTCGAGCCCGACGTCGTGTTCCTGACATCGCCGAACAACCCGACGGGGCTCGTCGAGCCCGCCGAGCGGGTGCATCAGTTGCTTGCGATCGCGCCCGGACTCGTCGTGGTCGACGAGGCGTACGCTCAGTTCGCCGACTGGAGCGCGCTCGATCTCGTCGCCGAGGACCGGCCCCTCGTGGTGACCCGCACGTTCTCGAAGACCTGGTCGATGGCAGGAGCCCGGCTCGGCTACCTCATCGGACCGACGTGGCTCGTGGCCGAACTCGACAAGGTCGTGCTGCCGTACCACCTCGATACGGTGAAGCAGATCGCCGGTCGACTTGCGCTGCGGTTCTCCGACGACATGAACCACCGCGTCGAGCAGATCGTTGCCGAACGTGAACGGATCGAGGCCGCGCTCGCCGATCTGCCGCTCGATGTCTTCCCGAGCGGGGCCAACTTCGTGCTGTTCCGAGTTCGTCCGGGCCCTCTCGACGGGCGTGCGGTCTGGCAGGGCCTCGTCGAGCGCAGCGTGTTGATCCGTGACTGTTCGAGCTGGCCCCGGCTCGACAACTGTCTTCGCGTCACCGTTGGGACGCCGGAGGAGAACACCGAGTTCCTGCAGGCGCTGGCCGACGTGTTCGTCGCTGCCGGCATCGACCCGACCCCCGATGGAGTCCGCTCATGACCCGTACGTCCCGAACTGCGCAACGTCGCCGCTCCACCAAGGAGACCTCGATCGAGGTCGACATCGATCTCGACGGCACCGGGAGCACCGACATCTCCACGGGCATCCCGTTCTACGACCACATGCTCGATCAGCTCGGCCGTCACGGTGGCTTCGATCTGCGGGTACAGGCGGTTGGCGATCTCCAGATCGACACGCACCACACCGTGGAAGACGTGGCGATCGCGATCGGTGAGGCCTTTGCCGAGGCGCTCGGCGACAAGGCCGGCGTACGACGATTCGCGAGCGGTCGCTACCCGCTCGACGAGGCCCTCGTCGACGTTGCGCTCGACCTGTCCGGTCGCCCCTGGGTCGAGTGGCACGTGCCGATGCCGGAGAGTCTCCCGTTGGGCGATCCGGCGTTCGACCCGCAGTTGGCCGAGCATGCCGTTGCGTCGTTCGCCACTGCTGCGAACATCACGTTGCACGTCGAGCTGGTCCGGGGCCGCAACGTGCATCACATCGTCGAGGCCACGTTCAAGGGCCTGGCGCGCGCCCTGCGCGATGCGGTGCGCATCGATGACGCCGGCGGAGTGCCGTCCACGAAGGGTGTGCTGTGACGCGACCGGTCATTGCGGTGCTCGACTACGGCATCGGCAATCTCCACTCGGCGCAGAAGGCACTCGAGCACGAGGGAGCCGACGCCCGGCTCACGGCCGACCCCGGCTTGATCGCCGAGGCCGCCGGCGTCGTGCTGCCGGGTGTCGGCGCATTCGGTGCGTGCATGGATTCGCTGCGTGCAGCCGGGCTCGAAGGGCCGGCGCACGATGCTGCGGATTCGGGTCGCCCGTTTCTTGGCATCTGCGTGGGGATGCAGATGTTGTTCACGATGTCGGAGGAGAACGAGGGAGCGGCAGGTCTCGATCTGATCCCGGGCACCGTCACGTGGATTCCTGCGGGGCCCAAGATTCCCCAGATGCAGTGGAACCGACTCGACATCGTGGATCCCGACGAACCGTTGCTCCGCAACCTCGGCGACGAGCCGTACCTGTACTTCGTGCACTCGCTGCACGGGGTGCCCGACGACGCTTCGATGGTGGCAGCAACCGTCGAGTACGGCACCACGATCAACGCGGCGTTCCGGCGCGACAACGTGTTCGCGGTGCAGTTCCATCCCGAGAAATCGAGCCGTCCGGGCCTGCGGCTGCTCGCCAACTTCGTCGAGGTGTGCCGGTGATCGATCTCTATCCGGCCATCGACCTGCTCGGCGGCCGCGTGGTGCGGCTTCGTCAGGGCGACTACTCGGACGAAACGGTCTATGGCAACGACCCGGTGTCGGTCGCGCGCGAGTTCGCGGCTGCGGGAGCGCCGTGGGTGCACGTCGTCGACCTCGATGCGGCCCGCTCGGGTGACCCGGTCAATCGGCCTGTCGTCGCCGCGATCGCCGCCGCGCTCGCGGGCGTCGCTCGGGTGCAGACCGGCGGCGGGGTTCGATCCCTCGACGACGCTCGCGAGCTCGCCGACGCCGGAGTGGCACGTGTGGTGATGGGCTCGGCGGCCGTTCGTGAGCCCGAGCTCGTCGAAGCCGCTTCGGTGATCGTGCCCGTTGCCGTGGGCCTCGACCATCGTGACGGCGAGGTGGCGGTGCACGGGTGGACCGAGGGGAGCGGATTGATGCTCGATGACGCATTCGGGCTGTTTCCCACCGCGGCGGTGTTCGTCGTGACCGACATCGGGCGCGACGGGATGTTGGTCGGTCCCGACATCGACGGGCTCACGCGGGCGGCGGAACTCGCCGACTCGCCGGTCATCGCCAGTGGCGGCGTGTCGAACCTGGCCGATGTGGTGGCACTCGCTCGGATCGAGAACCTCGGCGGGATCATCACCGGCAAGGCCGTCTACGAAGGACGGTTCACCGTGGGCGAGGCCATCGAGGCGTTGGCGCAGCTGTGAGGGTCGCTCGCGTCATTCCGTGCCTCGACGTGACCGAAGGTCGTGTGGTGAAGGGCACCAACTTCGTCGATCTCGTCGATGCCGGCGACCCGGTCGAGCTGGCTGCCCGCTACGACCTCGAGGGCGCCGACGAGCTGGTCTTCCTCGACATCACCGCATCGAGCGACAACCGTGAGACCACCGTCGAGATGGTCCGGCGGGTGGCCGACGAGGTCTACATACCGTTCACGGTCGGCGGCGGCATCCGCACACTCGAGGATGCTCGGCGAATGCTGCGCGCCGGTGCCGACAAGGTGAGTGTCAACACCGCAGCGGTCGAGCGGCCGGAGTTGATCAGCGAGATAGCGGCCGAGTTCGGTGTCCAGTGTGTGGTGTGTGCGATCGATGCCAAACGTCGCGCCCTCGACGGGTCGTCGGTGGATGGCTGGGAGGTGTACCTGCACGGCGGGCGGACGCCGACGGGCATCGACGCCGTCGAGTGGGCACGTGAAGCCGTGCGACGAGGCGCTGGTGAGATTCTGTTGACGTCGATGGATCGTGACGGCACTCGCGAGGGATTCGACCTGGACTTGACCCAGGCGATCGTCGATGCAGTCACCGTGCCGGTGATCGCCAGCGGTGGTGTCGGTTCGATCGCCCACCTCGTCGAAGGGGTGGCGGTCGGCCGCGCCGACGCCGTGCTCGCCGCGTCGATCTTCCATTTCCGCGAACACACCGTCGCCGAGGCCAAGGCCGAGATGGCTGCTGCGGGCATCACGGTTCGTCCCGTCGTCGCGTAGCGTCCTGCGGATGAGTACGCCACCAGTCACCACGGAACGACGCGACGGCGTCCTGATCGTCCACCTCGACGACGGCAAGGCGAATGCACTGTCGTTCGAGGTCATCGCTGCAGTGAACGAGGCGATCGGCGAGGCGGAGGCAGACGAGTCCGTCGGTGCGCTCGTGATCAATGGTCGACCAGGACGGTTCTCTGCCGGGTTCGACCTCGGAGTGATGTTCGGCGACGACATGTCGGCGATCATCAACCTGGTCGCCGACGGAGGCGCACTCGTCCACCGGCTGTACGGATGCCAGGTCCCGGTTGTCGCGGCCTGTACCGGTCACGCACTCGCTGCGGGCGCCCTGGTGCTCCTCGGCTGTGATGTACGCGTCGGCGCCGACATCGAGGCCAAGGTCGGGTTGAACGAGGTGGCGATCAAAATGGTGCTGCCCGACTGGGCATTCACGATCGCGGGTGATCGCCTGAGCAAACGGCATGCGCAACGGGCGCTCGCCAACGCGCGGATCACCACGCCGCGAGATGCCGTCGATGTCGGTTACATCGACGAAGTGGTACCCGCCGAGGACGTGCTCGAACGCGCGGTGGCCGTTGCCTCGGAGTTGGCGTCGACGCTCGACCCGTCGGCGTACCAGCGTACGATCCGCAAGCTGCGTGGGCCGGCACTCGACCTGATGGCAGAGCAGGTCGCCGGCGACCGCGCCGCCGGCCGCAGCCCCCTCTGAATCACGATTGGGGTCAGACCCCAATCGTGACATCCCGTCGTTGCCTGCGCCGGAGTGACTGGGTGGCTGGCCAGTCGGTAGGGTCGCCGCCATGGCTACCCCCAACGTGAATCCCAAGATGGAATACCGCCGGCTCGGCAACACCGGCCTCAAGGTGAGTGTCCTGTCGTTCGGCAGTTGGGTCACGTTCGACACCCAGCTCGACACCAACCTGGCGCTCGAATGCATGGCTGCTGCAGGAGATGCCGGCTGCAACTTCTTCGACAATGCCGAGGCGTATGCGGGCGGCAAGAGCGAGACGATCATGGGCACGGTGCTCCGCGAGCTCGACTGGCCACGCTGGTCCTACGTGCTGACCACCAAGGTGTTCTGGGGGTTGCACGGTGAGACACCGAACATGCGCAACACGCTCAACCGCAAGTATCTGATGGAGGCGATCGACGGATCGCTCGAGCGCTTCGGGGTCGACTTCGTCGATGTGCTCTACTGCCATCGCTCCGATCCGGACACTCCGATCGAGGAGACCGTGTGGGCGATGAGCGACATCATCACCTCCGGCAAGGCGCTGTACTGGGGTACCAGCGAGTGGTCGGCCGACGAGATCCGTGCGGCGATCGACATCGCTGAGCGTCACCATCTGCACAAGCCGGTCACCGAACAGAGCCAGTACAACCTGCTCGAGCGCAAGCGGGTCGAGCGTGAGTACGCCCGGATCAACAGCGAGTTCAACTATGGCAACACCATCTGGAGCCCGCTCGCGTCCGGCCTGCTGACCGGCAAGTACAAGGACGGTATTCCTGACGACTCCCGCGCAGCGCTCGAGGGCTACAGCTGGCTCGCCGGTCGGTTGAGCGACGCCGAGGCGATCGCTCGCGTCGAGAAGCTGCGTCCGATCGCCGACCGTCTCGGCTGCACGATGGCGCAGTTGGCGCTTGCCTGGTGCACGAAGAACCCGCACGTGTCAACCGTGATCACCGGTGCATCCAAGGTCAGCCAGGTGGTTTCGAACTTCGAGACGGTCGACGTCATCGCGCTCCTGACCGACGAGGTCAAAGAGGAAATGGAAGCCGCCGTCAAGCCCTGACCCGAAAAATGCGCCGTTGTGAGCGCTGGATGCACGAATCCCCGCACATTTCGGCTTCTCGGGAGGGTGCGCGACGGTGGCAGGATCGCTCACGGCCGCCGACGGTACCCTTCCACCGATGGCTACCGCCGACGACAAGCTCCCGATCAAGATGCTCAACGACCGGGTGCTCGTGCGCATCTCCGACAAGGACGGCGAACGCAAGTCGTCCGGTGGCATCGTCATCCCGGCAACCGCCCAGGTTGCCAAGCGCCTCATCTGGGCAACGGTGGTTGCCCAGGGCCAGAACGTGCGCTCGTGCGAAGTGGGCGACAAGGTGCTGTTCAGCCCGGAGGACCGCTACGAGGTCGAGGTCCAGGGTGAGGACTACGTCATGCTGCGTGAACGCGAATTGCACGCAGTTGCGGCCGAGCGCATCGAGGCGTCCACCGGGCTCTACCTCTGACGAAGGCACCGGGTACGGTCGGATCGTCAACGAGCAGGAGGATCAGATGATCAGAGTCAGTGTGATGTACCCGAAGTCCGAAGGCGCGACCTTCGACATGGACTACTACAAGACCGCACACATGGAGATCGTCGACCGGACGATGAAGCCGGCGAAGTGGGAGATCGATTCCGGCATGGACGGCCCGTACATCGCCATCGGTCACCTGTTCTTCGAGTCGGCCGATGCAATGGGCGCCGCGCTCGGGTCTGCGGGAGAGGCAACCGCCGACATTCCGAACTTCACCAATACCGAAGCTGCGTTCCAGATCTCCGAAGTCGTCGCCTGACGCAACGCATCGGGCTGTGCCACGGGTCGGCCCGTAGGCTGGCCCGATGCCCGAAGGGATCACGATCACCGCCACGGACGAGCAACTCGCCGGTGTGAAGTACGACGAGCAACGGCCTCGTGGCGGCCATTGCGCAGGACGTCGACAACGGCGACGTACTGATGTTGGCGTGGATGAACGCAGGAGTCGTTGCGAATGACCCTGGCCGAAGGTCGGATGGTCTATTGGTCGCGCAGCCGCCAGGAACTGTGGCGCAAGGGCGACACGAGCGGTGACCGCCAGTTCGTGCGCGAGGCCTATTTCGACTGCGACGGCGACGCCCTGCTCTTCAAGGTCGAGCAGGAAGGTGTGGGCGCCTGCCACACCGGTGCTCGCACGTGCTTCTACCGAGCGTTCGGCTGAGGCATCGGATGAGGATCCAACCGTCCCGCGAGGAGTTCCACGCCCACGCCGCCCAGCACACGATCGTGCCCGTGTGGACCGAACTGCTCGCCGACCTCGAAACGCCGGTCGCCGCGTACGTGAAGCTCGTCGGCGACGGGCCGGGATTCCTGCTCGAGTCCGTCGAAGGCGCCGAGCGGTGGGCGCGATTCTCGTTCGTCGGTCGGAACCCGTCGGCCACGCTGGTGCTTCGTGACGGAATCGTCGAGCTCGACGGTCCGCTGCCGGCGGGCATTCCGACCGATCAGGGCATGCTCGCCGCGCTCGAAGCGATGCTCGAGAGCTACACGAGCCCGTCGTTCCCCGACCTCCCACCGCTGCACGGAGGCATCATGGGATTCCTCGGATACGACGTGATCCGCGAGGTCGAACACCTACCCGACACGCCGAGAGACGACAGGGGATATCCAGACGCGGTGATGTCGGTGATCGGCTCGTTGGCGGCGTTCGACCACTGGCGTCAGCGGGTGTACCTGATCGAGAGTGTGCCGACGCTCGGCCTCGATCCCGCCGGGCTCGACGCGGCGTACGACGCCGCTGTCGAGCGGGTGCTGGAGGCCGTCGCCGATCTGTCTGCCCCACTTGCGTACACACCCGTCGAGCCGCCATCGGCCGACGATGAACTGCCGGAGCTGCACTCGTCGATGCCTGGCGGGCTGTACCAACGCGCTGTCGAGGTCGCCAAGGATCACGTAGTCGCCGGGGACATCTTTCAAGTGGTGTTGGCCCAGCGCTACGACCTCGAACTCGGTGCCGATCCGTTCGATGTGTACCGAGTGCTGCGACAGGTCAATCCGTCGCCCTACATGTACTTCGTGCGTCATCCCGAACTCACGATCGTGGGGTCGTCGCCAGAGCCGATGGTGCAGCTGCTCGGCCGCAAGGTGGTGTCGCGTCCCATCGCCGGCACGCGCCGCCGCGGGCGCACCGATGAGCACGACCGCCTGATGGCCGCCGAGTTGATCGAGCATCCGAAGGAGCGCGCCGAGCACGTCGATGCTCGTCGATCTCGCTCGTAACGACGTCGGTCGAGTTGCCGAGTTCGGGTCGGTCAACGTCGACGAGTTGATGACGCTCGAGCGCTACAGCCACGTGATGCACCTCACCTCGCAGGTGTCGGGCCAACTGCGTGAGGGACTCGGACCGATCGACGTGCTGCGGGCGACCCTCCCGGCCGGCACCGTTTCGGGTGCGCCGAAGGTGCGGGCGATGGAGATCATCGACGAACTCGAACCGGTGAAGCGCGGCCCCTATGCCGGGGTCGTGGGGTACGTCGACTGGTCGGGCAACCTCGACACGGCCATTGCCATCCGCACGATGTTCGTCACGGGCGACGGCCGCACGGCGAGCCTGCAGGCCGGCGCCGGCATCGTCGCCGACTCGATTCCCGACGACGAGGATCTCGAGTGCCGCAACAAGGCCGCCGCGCTCCTCGCAGCGATCCCCGCTGCCCGTCGCATGACGGCCGCCCGCCGCGCCGCTGACACCCGAGCCTGAACATTCCGACCGTCACACGGTGCCGGGTCGAACGTGACGTTCGGCCGGATCAGAAGATGAGGCCGAGCAGGAAGAGCATGCTGAGGCACGCAAATCCGACGGTGATCGCCGTCGCGAGCAGGATCAGCAGTGGGAACGACGTCACCGATTTGAGGGCGAGCGACAGCGCAACGAACTGACCGGCGCGCCCGCCGACCGTGTCGCTCATCGCGAAGAACTGCCGTGACATCACCACAGCACTCTCGTCTTGCACGCCGTCGGTCGACTCGATCGTTTCGATGACGACCCGTTCGGAGCCGGGGTCGCTGGAGATGAGCGACTGGATGTCGTTGACGAGCGCAACGCTGATGGTGGTGATCGCCCAGAGTCTGAACATCGCGAGCACCACGCTTGCGATGGCGACAACTGCGCCGATACCGCCGAGCAGAATCCACGCGGTCCGCATGCCGCCGGACAGTGCGGCGATGCCGAGGAACAGTCCGCCGACGCAGATGAGCACGACGATCGCCAGCGTTCCGGCGGCGAGTCGAGTGCCCCGGTGGACGAGCGTCAGGAAGCTGTCGACGGCCCGTTGGGCGAGATCTCGTTGCTCCGACATAGGGATGGAAGTGTGCCACGGCAGACTGCAGACGTGATTCCTGATCCTGCCGCCATCGACGCCGCCGCCCGTGACCATGTGATCGTCGAGGGCCCCGATGCGTTGACGTACGTGCATTCGCAGATCACCCAGGACATCCGCGATCTGGCGGTCGGCGATTCGTGCTGGACGCTCGTGTTGGAGCCGACGGGAAAGGTCGAATCGCTCGCACGCTTGACTCGGTCGAACGACGAGGTCTTCGACTTCGACACCGATGCCGGGTTCGGCGAGGCGTTGGCTGCTCGGTTGAGCCGTTTCAAGATCCGGGTGCAGGCAGAGATCTCGGTGGTGTCCGCAGCGTCGGCCGACCCCTCGGCAGCACACGAGGGCGCTCGGGTGGCCGCCGGATGGCCACGGATGGGCTTCGAGATCGTGCCCGGTGAGACGATTCCGGCTGTCACGGGCGTCGTGGCGGTCGCGGTGAGCTTCACGAAGGGCTGCTATCCGGGCCAGGAATTGGTCGAACGTATGGACTCACGCGGGGCGGAGGCTCCGCGTTCGCTCCGCATCGTCGCCACCGCCGGCGTTGCCGACGGCGTTCAGCTCGGTGATCCGCTCCTCGATTCGGACGGCGCCGAGATCGGCACGATCACGAGTCTCTCACCGCTCGGTGATCTGGCTCTGGCGTCGGTCAAGCGCGGTCACGACGTCGGTCGTCTCCCCGCCCACCTCATCAACCCACCTCACCGCCCCCCACCTCACCGCCCCCCACCTCGATCCCCACCCTGAAAATTGAGCTCAGACGTGCGCTGAGTGCACATATCCCCGCATGTTTCGGGTCTGGGGGAGGGTGATTCAGGCGGCGGGGGCGGGGGAGAGGGCGCGGCGGATCGCGACGACGTCGGGGTTCTGGCGGATGCCGATCAGTTCCGGCGACCCGTCGATGATCGACGCCAGGCCGACGGGTGACGTGCCGGCGTCGGCGGCGGTGCGAAGCCACCCGATCGCGACCGTCTGATCGCCCAACGCAGCAGCGGCGCGGGCGACCGTCGCTGCGGCGAGGGTGTGCGGATGACGGGCGTAGCCCTCGGCCGCGTAATGAGCAGCGTCCTCGAAGCGGCCCACGCGCATCAGCTGGTTGGCGAGCACGTACTCGTTCCAGGGGTCGCCGAACGGAAAGGGTTCCGGCAGGAGTTCGATCAACGCGGCGACCTCCGCGGTGGGCAGCGTCACGGGCGGTGGCGGCTCCTCGGGCCGGTGATGGCTCAGCGCGTTGACCAGGATGCGGCGGGCCTTCTGGGGCTTGCCGGCGCGCAACGCGTCATCGGCGGCGTGCCAGGGTGAGACCGGTTCCTTTGTCGAGCCGAGCATCTGAAGCTGGGTGACGAGGATGAACCCGATGACGATGACGAATCCCCGGTAGCGCTCGTTGGCGAACGCCACGACGCAGAACGCGAGCGTGAGCCCGAGCGAGATCCACAGCATGATGCGCTGCGCCCGTCCGGGGAGGAGGCGATCGAGCGCCGTCGTGACGATGTTGCCGCCGTCGAGCGGAAGGATCGGCACGAGGTTGAAGAGCCCGATCACCGGTCCTGCCCAGAAGATCGCCCACGTCGCCGGGTTGCCGTCGAGCGATGACGGCGTCGTCACGTCGGCGCCCATGGCGAAGAGAACGGCCACGCTCGTCACGATCTGAATACCGGGTCCGGCGAACGAGATCCCGATGTGTTCGAGCCGTGAGATGGGCCGTGTCGGAACGTATGACGCGTAGCCGGCGAGGAAGTTGAGCGAGATCTCGGCCTGCGCGCCGGCGTGCCGTGCGGCGATGGCATGGCCGAGTTCGTGCAGCAGCGTGAACGCCGCGAGCGCGCCGGCGAGCCAGAGGCCGTACGCGTCGCCGTAGAGCACCACGATGAGCACCATCATCATGACGAATCCGGGTCGCACATGGACGGGGAACCCGAACATCCGGAACATTCCTGTCGAGACTACGACCGATTTGTCGGGCCGTGACGCCACGAGCCCACGATCGGTCGGCCGTTGGCTGCCTAGACTCGACCACCGTGCCATACGTCTACGCCTTCGATCACAAGCACCGCCGCCCTCCGATGGAGTACAAGGACCTGCTTGGTGGAAAGGGGGCGAACCTCGCCGAGATGACGAGCGTGTTGAAGCTCCCGGTGCCGCCGGGGTTCACGATCTCGACCGATGCGTGCCGTGACTACATGCATGGCGGCTGGCCCGACGGGCTCGCCGAGGAGATCGCCAAGCACGTCTTCAAGCTCGAGAAGGCGATGGGGCGCAAGCTGGGCGATCCGTTCGATCCGCTGCTCGTCAGCGTGCGCTCGGGAGCCAAGTTCTCGATGCCGGGCATGATGGACACCGTCCTCAACCTCGGTCTCAACGATCTGAGCGTGGAGGGTCTCGCTCACGTCACGAGCGACGACCGATTCGCGTACGACTCGTACCGGCGCTTCATCGCCATGTACGGCCGGATCGTGCTCGGTGTCGACGGGGAACCGTTCGACCACGCCCTCGAAGCCGCCAAGGAGAAGGCCGGCGTCAAGTTCGACAACGAGATCTCGGCCGGGGCCCTGCGCGAGCTGTGCGAGGACTACAAGGCCATCGTGTTGAAGGCGACCGGGTCACCGTTCCCGCAGAAGCCGCGTGATCAGCTCGACGGTGCCGTCGAGGCGGTGTTCAAGAGCTGGAACGGTGCGCGTGCGATCGCGTACCGCGTTCGCGAGAAGATCGATCACGAACTCGGCACTGCGGTGAACGTGCAGACGATGGTGTTCGGCAACCGCGACGACAACTCGGGCACCGGCGTCGGCTTCACCCGCAACGCAGCGACCGGGGAGAACAAGCCGTACGGCGACTTCCTGATCAACGCCCAGGGCGAGGACGTGGTGGCGGGCATCCGGAACACCGAAGACCTCGACCACATGAAGAAGCACTTCCCGGTGATCCACGGCGACCTCATGGAGATCTTCCGGCGGCTCGAGCGGCACTACACCGACATGTGCGACACCGAGTTCACCATCGAGCAGGGCACGCTCTGGATGCTCCAGACCCGTGTCGGCAAGCGCACGGGTGCCGCCGCGTTGAGGATGGCCGTCGACATGACGAAGGGGACCGGCTCGGGCTCGAACCGGTGGAAGATCAGTCGCGAAACGGCGCTGATGCGCGTGTCCGCCGATCATCTCGACGCCGTGCTGCATCCGCAGTTCGCGACGAAGGGCAAGGTGCTCGCCAAGGGTCTCGGCGCGTCACCCGGCGCTGCGGTCGGATCCGTCTACTTCACCGCCGACGAGGCAGCTGCTGCACATGAGCGCGGCGAGAGGGTCATCCTCGTCCGCAACGAGACCAGCCCGGAGGACGTGCACGGCATGATGGCGTCGCAGGGCATCCTGACCGCCCGCGGCGGTCTCGTGAGCCATGCCGCCGTCGTCGCGCGGGGTTGGGGAACGCCGGCCATCGTGGGCGCCGAGGAGATCAAGATCAAGGGTGACAAGTTCACCGTTCGCGACATCGAGGTCAACAAGGGCGATGTCATCTCACTCGACGGCACGACCGGCGAAGTCGTGCTGGGGGCGATGGAACTGCGTGCCGCAGAGCCGCCGCCCGAGTTCGACACGATCCTGAAGTGGGCCGACGTGGTCCGCAACGGCAAGCTCGGGGTGCGGGCCAACGCCGACACCGGCGAGGACGCGAAGAACGCACGTGCGCTCGGAGCGGAGGGCATCGGGCTGTGTCGTACCGAGCACATGTTCCTGGCCCCGGACCGCCTCCCGGTGGTACGCGAGATGATCCTTGCGTCGACCCCGGCTCAGGAGGAGCGTGCTCTGGAGAAGCTGCGCGCCGTCCAGGAGGCCGACTTCATGGAGATTCTCGAGGCGATGGACGGCTTGCCGGTGACGGTGCGTCTGCTCGACCCGCCACTCCACGAGTTCCTGCCGTCGGTGGAGGAACTGCGGGTGAAGGAAGCGGGCAAGGGGCTCACCAAGAAGGAGCAGGAGCTGCTGCATGCTGCGGAGAGTTGGGCCGAGCACAACCCGATGATCGGCACCCGGGGCGTTCGACTCGGCGTGATCAAGCCGGGTCTGTACGCGATGCAGGCGCGCGCGCTCCTGTCGGCCGCCGCGAAGCTGCGTGACTTCGGCTTGAAGCCGATCGTCGAGATCATGATCCCGCTCACGGTGACGAAAGAGGAGATGGCGCTCGCCCGCAGTTGGGTGCAGGTCGAGATCGACGCCGCGCTGCAAGGTATGAAGCGCAAGCCGAGCATCACGATCGGCACGATGATCGAAACGCCGCGGGCGGCGATCCGCGCCGACGAGATCGCCGAGGTGTCGGACTTCTTCAGCTTCGGTACCAACGACCTCACACAGCTGACGTTCGGCTTCAGCCGTGACGACGTCGAGAGCCGGATGATGCCCCAGTACCTCGAGCAGGGGCTCTTGAAGGCCAACCCGTTCGACACGATCGACCAGTCGGGAGTCGGCGAACTCGTCCGGCTGGGAGCCGAGCGGGGCCGGGCGACCAAGCCGGGCCTCAAGCTCGGGGTCTGTGGCGAGCACGGTGGCGATCCGGCATCGATCGACCTCTTCTACAACGCCGGGCTCGACTACGTGTCGTGCTCGCCGTTCCGGGTGCCGATCGCGCGGCTCTCGGCCGCCCAAGCGATCATCGCCGCCGGCAACTGAACCGGCGCCGGCATCGTGTTGCCCACGTCGATCGTCTCTGCCGCCAGCGGCGACGGGAACTTCGTCGAACTCGACGTGCACCTGTGGCAGTGGGGCGCGCTGCTCGCGCTGATCGTGGCGATGCTGCTGGTGGACCTGCTGGTCTTCCATCGCGAGGCGCACGAGGCCACCACGAGGGAGGCCGCGATCGAATCAGCGGTTTGGGTGTCGTGCGGTGTGGCGTTCACCGGGGTGATCTGGTGGTGGTTCGGTACGCAGGCGAGCGGCGAGTACATCTCCGGCTACCTGATCGAGAAGTCGCTCAGCGTCGACAACGTCTTCGTGTGGGCGCTGATCATGGGCTACTTCGTGGTGCCGCTGAAATATCAGCATCGGGTGCTGTTCTGGGGCATCTTCGGTGCGCTCGTACTGAGGGCGGTCTTCATCTTCGCCGGCGTAGCGCTGATCGAGAAGTTCGACTGGATCCTCTACCTGTTCGGAGCGTTCTTGCTGTACACGGCGGCCAAGCTGGTGTTCGGCAAGGAGAGCAGCATCGATCCGGGTGACTCCAAGTTCCTGAAACTGGTGCACCGTTTCGTGCCGTCCACGACGGAGTACGACGGGCAGAAGCTGTTCACGAAGCAGAACGGCAAGCGGCTCGCGACACCGCTGTTCGCCGTCCTGGTGTTGATCGAAGCGACCGACGTCGTCTTCGCGGTCGACTCGGTCCCTGCCGTGCTCGCCATCAGTCACGAGCAGTTCATCGTGTTCGCGTCGAATGCCTTCGCCATCCTCGGCCTTCGCGCGCTGTACTTCCTGCTGGCCGACATGCATGCCCGGTTCAGCTACCTCCAAGAGGGTCTCGCGATCATCTTGGCCTTCGTCGGCATGAAGATGCTGATCGCCGAGTGGTACCACATCCCGACCGCCGTGTCGCTGGCGGTGATCGCGATCGTTCTGACGGCTTCGATCGGCATCTCGTTGAAGGTCGATCGCAGCGAGGAGGAGGAGGAACTCGTGCATCGTGCGTTCGACGAGCCCGATACCGACGCGCCGGTTCAGCCCCCCGAGGAGCATTCGTCGTCCGACGTCTAGTCTGGACCCCCTGATGGGGATCGTCGACGAGGACATCGAGCGGCTTCGGTCGACGGTGTCGATCGTCGACACGATCCAGCAGTACGTGGCGCTGAAACGTGTCGGGCGGAACTGGGTCGGGCTGTGTCCGTTCCACGCGGAGAAGAGCGGGTCGTTCAACGTCCGTGAGGAGACAGGCCGCTACAAGTGCTTCGGCTGCGACAAGGGCGGTGACGTGTTCACCTTCATCCAGGAAATCGAGCACGTCGATTTCCCGGGAGCGGTGGAGCACCTCGCCGCGAAGGCCGGCATGCAGCTCAACTACACGACGACGGGTCAATCGAAGGAACGGGCGCGGCGCAAGCAGCTGATCGAGGCGATGGACGCCGCTGTCGAGTGGTACCACCAGCGCCTCCTGACCCACCCGGACGCGCGAGAAGCCCGCGATTACCTGCGGCGTCGAGGTCTGGCTGGCGACGTCGCTCGCGAGTTCAAGCTCGGGTGGGCACCCGACGACTGGGATGCATTGTCGCGAGGGCTCGGCGCATCGGCCGACGAGCTGCAGTCGGTCGGTCTGGCGTTCCGCAACAAGCGCAACAAGATGCAGGACTCGTTCCGGGCGCGTGTGATGTTCCCGATCTTCTCCGAGTCGGGGGAGGCGTTGGCGTTCGGGGGTCGGATCCTGCCGGGCTCCGACGATCCTGCGAAGTACAAGAACTCCTCCGAGACCGCGATCTACACGAAGTCAAAAGTGTTGTACGGCCTCAACTGGGCCAAGGCCGACATCGCCCGCAACGACCAGGTGGTGGTGTGCGAGGGCTACACCGACGTGATCGGCTTCCACCGTGCCGGAGTCGCCCGAGCGGTCGCCACCTGTGGCACGGCGTTGACCGAAGAGCACGTCCGCCTGCTGAAGCGCTACGCGAGCAAGGTCGTGCTGGCGTTCGATGCCGACGCTGCCGGTCAGGGCGCGGCGGCACGCTTCTACGAGTGGGAGCAGACGCACGCCGTCGAAGTATCGGTCGCGAAGCTTCCCGCCGGAAAGGATCCCGGTGACCTTGCGCAGTCTGACCCGGCCGCGCTGGCGCGGGCGGTCGACTCGGCCATGCCGTTTCTCGGGTTCCGGCTCCAGCGCACGCTGAACTCTCGTTCGATGGACTCGCCCGAACACAGGGCACGGCTCGCCGAGGAGGCGATGGCGGTCGTCAACGAGCACCCGAATGCCAACGTCCGCAAGCTGTACGCCGGCGAGGTGGCAGCGAAGGTCGGCCTGCCGGTCGGCGATCTCGTGCAGATCGCCGAGCGCGGCGCGCGCCGGCCGGCGATTCAGGTCGCGCCGAAGCGATCTCGGGGCCCGATGGAGAACGCCGAGTTCGCGGCGCTCGTACTGCTCGTGCAGGACTGGGATTCGATCGCACCGTGGTTGATCGAACCGCTCTTCGACGATGACGCGAATCGGATGGCGTTCGTCGCGTTGGCCGAGGCGCACGGAGACCTGCAGCATGCGCTGGAGACGGCGGCACCCGATGCTCGAGAGGTGCTCGAGCGAGCAGCCGTCGCCGATCTGAATCTCGTTCCCGACGTCGAGGCGCGGACGCTGATCGGAGCCTCGGTTCGTCGGGAGTTGCGGGTCCGGTCCCGGTTGACGGACACCGGCTCGATCCAAGAGGACCGTGCTGCCCGTCTCGATCTGGACGCTTTGAACGACACCGACCGAGCCCGTGGTCTTGCGGCAGCGGATGCGTTGCTAGGTTGGCTGGATCGACGATCGCAGGAACGTGACAGTGGAGGTTGATCCGGACCCCACCGAGAGCCCGGAATACTCGGGTGCCCCGTTCGAGGGGGTCGACCATGAGGAGTGGGGCGAGTTGCTCGGGAGAGGGCGCGCCGACGGCGCTGTCCACGCCGAGGATGTCGCACACGTCCTTCGGAACGTCGAGTTGACGAGTGAGGTGCTCGTCGAGGTCCACTCGGCGATGGAGGGCCACGGGATCGCCATCGACGTCGACGTCGATCACGTCGACGACACGCCGACGGCGATGCGCCGCCATGTCGTGACGGAGGAGCGCGATGAATCAGCGGCCGACGATGCCGTCGAGCAACTGCTCGAACGTGGCCGTACCCGTCGGACTCGCAAGGCTGCTCCTCGCGGCGACGGCGGCACAGCCGATGCCGTGAGGATGTACCTGCGAGAGATCGGTCAGGTGGATCTCCTCACGACGGAGGACGAACGACGGCTGGCTCAGCTGATCGAGGAGGGCAAGATCGCGGCGCAGCGGATCGACGACGATGGGGACTCGTTGTCGTCGGTCGAGGAGCGCATGTTGCTTCGGGCGGTGAGCAGGGGAGAGCGGGCCAAGAGCGAGCTGACGCAGGCCAACCTTCGGCTGGTGGTGAGCATCGCCAAGCGGTACTCGGGTCGAGGCATGCAGCTCCTCGACCTGATCCAGGAGGGCAACCTCGGCCTGATGCGAGCGGTCGACAAGTTCGACCACACCAAGGGCTTCAAGTTCTCCACCTATGCCACGTGGTGGATCCGCCAGGCAATCACCAGGTCGATCGCCGATCAGGCCCGCACGATCCGGATCCCGGTGCACATGGTCGAGCACATGAATCGCGTCACTCGCGCCAAGCGCCAGATGCACCAGGAACTCGAACGGGAGCCGACAGTCGAGGAGTTGGCCGAGCGGGTCCAGCTCGAACCCGACCGAGTACGCGAACTGCTGCGGATCTCGCAGGATCCGCTGTCGCTCGACTCGCCCGTCGGGGAGGAGGACGAGTCGAATCTCGGTGACTTCATCGAGGACAGCTCCGTCGACAGTCCGGCGGACGCCGCAACCAGGATGATGCTGCACGAGGCGGTGTCCGAGGTGCTCGAGGAACTGTCGGAACGTGAGCAGGAGATCGTGCGGTTGCGTTTCGGCCTCGATGGCGGCCGGGCCAAGACGCTCGAGGAAGTCGGCCAGGAGTTCGGTGTGACTCGCGAGCGCATCCGTCAGATCGAGGCCAAGACGCTGGCCAAGCTGCGCCACCCGCAACGTTCCGAACGCCTGCGGGAGTTCCTCGAAGTCGAGTGAACTCACGATTGGGGTCAGACCCCAATCGTGAGTTGGTCATCCCTGCCACACCCGATCGTCATGATCGTTCCCTGCACGGGGACCGAGGCAAACGTCCAGGCGGCATCCCAACAGGTGTGCGACCATTCTGTACAGCTGTTCCCTCACACAGCGACGTGTGATGGCGATGATCGAGGCGGTAACCTCTCCGTTCGGCCTTCCGGGATAGCTCAGCTGGCAGAGCAGCTGACTGTTAATCAGCGGGTCGCAGGTTCGAGCCCTGCTCCCGGAGCTCCTTACGGCGGGCCCTCGAGTGATCGGGGGTCCGTCGTCGTTTTCTCGACGGTCCGTCGGTGGACTGACGTTGGTCCACCTGTCAGAGTGGGCTGCTCGTTCGATTCAAACAGGGGGTTCGTGATGACGGTGTCACTCGAGGGTGTCGTAGCGATGGTGACCGGTGCAGCCCGGGGCATGGGTGAGTCTCATGTCCGTGGGCTCGTGGCCGCTGGTGCCCGAGTCGTTGCGACTGACGTGCTCGACGATCTCGGTGCTGCGCTGGCCGACGAACTCGGCGACGCGGTGATGTATCGACACCTCGACGTGACCGACGAGGCGGCGTGGAACGAGGTGGTCACCTCGGTCGAAGCCAGCTGGGGGCCGATCGGTGTGCTGGTCAACAATGCCGGCATCGTCACGTTCGGCTCGATCGAAGACCTGACGCGCGAGCAGTTCCAGCGAACCATCGACATCAACCTGACCGGCGTGTTCCTCGGCATGCATTGCGTGGTGCCGTCGATCAAGCGGGCCGGCGGCGGCTCGATCGTGAACATCTCATCGACGGCCGGTCTTCAGGGTTATGCCAATCTCGGCGCCTATGTGGCGAGCAAATGGGGGGTGCGCGGCCTCACGAAGACGGCGGCGCTCGAGCTGGGCACATTCGGGATCCGAGTGAACTCGATCCACCCCGGCCCGATCCGCACGCCGATGCTCGGCGGGCTTCGCGACGACCTGGGGTCGGGTCAGCCGATCGCCCGCGTCGGCGAGCCGAGCGAGGTGACCGCCATGCTGCTCTTCATCGTGCAGGAGGCGACCTACTCGACCGGCCACGAGTTCATCATTGACGGTGGCGCCATTGTTGGCTCGGCGGTCGAGCCTCCGTCGGAGTAGTCGGCACGCTGGCTAGGTTGAAGCCGAACTCGGATGCCCGGGGGCGGTAGCTCAGTCGGTTAGAGCAGCGGACTCATAATCCGTGGGTCGTGGGTTCGAGCCCCACCCGCCCCACCACCATCTAGCTGGGATGATGAGGATTCTCGGGTCTCTCATAAAGGTCCTCATCCAAGAAATCCAAGACAAATCCAAGAAATCGGCGTACGTTGTCCCCGATGGGGAACCTGCGAACGGCGCCGGGGATGCGCGAACGAACGCCGGATGTGTGGGAGATCGTGGTCCAGGCCGGGCGTGACCCGGTCACCGGCAAACACCGACAGATCAGTCGCACATTCCGTGGTTCGCTGCGCGAGGCGAAGAAGGCGCGCGCCGAGCTGATCGTCGAGGTGGGCAAGGGCCGACACACCGGTTCACGGGCGACGCTCGACGACCTGTTCGGCGAGTGGATCATCGAGCTGCGCCGCAAGGGCCGGTCGCCGAACACGATCGACGGCTACGAGCAGGTGTACCGACGCAACATCCAGCCGACCCTCGGCGGCAAGCAGGTGACCAAGCTCACGGTCAAGATGCTCACCGACCTGTACGGCGCGCATCAGGATCGAGGGCTCGCCCCGCGCACCGTGTACCAGATCCACGCCTGCCTCTCCTCGATGTTGACCCAGGCATGTCGCTGGGGCTGGCGCGAGTCGAACCCGGCGCAATGGGCCGAGCCACCGTCGATCCCGAACAAGGAACCGACCGTGCCGACGCCGGAGGAGGTGCGGGCCCTGATCGCGGAAGCCGAGCGGGGCAAGCGCCCGGAGATGGCGAGGGCGATTCTCGTCGCTGCGACCACCGGTGTCCGGCGAGCCGAGTTGTGCGGTCTGCGATCGGACCGTGATGTCGATCTCGAGCATCGGGTGATGAGGGTGTCGGCATCGGTCACCAAGCTGCGCGGTCGACCGATCGAGGAGATCCCGACGAAGAACCGGCGCGAGCGCACGCTGGCCATCGATGACTTCACTGCGGCGATCCTGCGGGCGCAGATCGACGAGGTCGAGCGACGTGCCGAGTTCGCCCAGGTTGAGCTCGTCGAGAACCCGTATGTCTTCACCGATGCGGCCGACGGGTCGGTGCCGTGGAAGCCCGACGCAGTGTCGCAGTACTTCAGCAGGCTCCGCGCTCGGATCGGGCTTGACCACCTCGACTTCCACGACCTACGCAAGTTCATGGCGACCTACGGCCAGGAGATGGGCTACAGCGTCACCCAGGTCGCCATGCGAGCCGGCCACGACCCGAGCATCGCCGCCAAGCACTACAGCGGTCGCGTGACCGAGACCGATCGTGCGCTGGCGGCCGCCGTCGCGTCACTCATCGTGCCGGCGCCGGTGGAAATCAGCGGAACCGAACGACGTTCCGAGCGGGCCGACGGCGAGAAGTAGCGTTTCTTCGATGGGGCGATCGGTTGCGCGTGTCGATCAGGTCCGCACCTTCGCTCGGGAGGCTCTTCGTTCAGATGGACTGTCGGCGGAGCACCATCCGGTGGGCTTCGGAAACGAGAACTGGAGACTGCGCGACACCGACGGATCGTGCTACGTCCTGAAGATCGGCGACAGCGGCAACGGTGCGAAGTGGCGCTCCTCGCACGTGGCTCTGGAGCTCGCTCAGGCGGCCGGGCTCCAGGTGCCCCGGTTCATCCTCGGTGAGCTGGGCGGAGTACTGGTGCGCATCTTCACCTGGATCGACGGCGAAACGGCGACCAAGATCCAGCCCGGGACGGACAAGAGCGAGCGGCTGCTGGGAACGACCGGCGCCGCGGTTCGAACGCTGCACACCGTCGCCCGAGACTCGTTCAGCTCTCGGCTCGACGGATCCACGTCGACGTTCTCGACCTGGCGGGCATACGTCGATCATCGCCTCACTCAGATCAGATCCCGCTGCGAGGACGACCGGAGCAGTCGAACCGCGCGTTGCTCAACCGAGCTTGCGCTCTCGCTGCTGACCTGGCAGCGGATGTCGACGGCAGCGCCGAGGCGGTCCTCTGCCATCGAGATCTCCACCCCGACAACCTCATCGTGGACTCCGAAGGCGCGCTGATCGGCATCATCGATTGGGACGCAGCCGAAGCGTGGGACCGCGCCGGCGACTGGTTCAAGCTCGAGTTCGACCTTCTCGCCGCTCACCCCGACGGTTCAGGGATCTTGCGCGACGCCTACTTCGGCGCGGACCCTGTTCCCGACAAGTGGTCCGAGCGGCGACGGCTCGCCCATCTCATCGAGTCGCTGAACATCCTTCCCAACGCGGTCACTCAGGATTGGACCGATGAGTTCTCCGATCGAGCGCGGGCCCACCTACTAGCCACTGTTGCCCAGTAGGGCGAGGGCATTGCTTCGTCGTCAAGATCGGGGCGGTCGGTTGGACGAACTGACCCTGCGAATACGGCTATGTGTATCCCGGCTGGTCTGGCCAGTAGTAGACGGACGGATCGAGCGGGAACAGCGCTGGGGAACACCGCCTGCCAGTCCCCCTGGATTGTGACGTCTTCGAAGGCGACCACCTTGTAGCGCAGCACCATGATGACCTCGTTAACGTGGCGGCGACAGGGTCGAACCCTTGGTGAACTCGACGCAAGCGGGAGACTCGAACTCCTACTCGATGAGAGCGGCCGGCGAGTCGATACGTTGGCCGGCTAGTCGTGAGGCGTGCCTCAAGGTCGGCAAGTGGTTCGTCTGACGGGAGGTCTCCCTCGCCGAACCGTTGGGAGAAGACGCTGTCTGCATCCGTGACGAAGAATTGGTCGTCGGGATGCTTCTGTCGGATCGGCTCGAGCAGCGTAGGACCGGACTTCCGAGCGCTGGATTCCCGCGGATGCGCTCGATCACCCACCAGAGCGATCTCGGCTTGTCGTCGCCTCGATCGGCCAGCCTCCGAATCATCATCACCTGACCGCGTGCGTAGAGATGCCGAGAACGTGTTGTTCATTGAGAGTTTGCTTTGGGTTCGCGGCGTTCATCACTCGTCCCGCAACTCCGTGTAGATGCGTTTGTGCACGTAGGCGTACATGATCTCGTGCTCGATCTCGTCGAGGATCACGAGCAGCTCGAGACGCAGTCGAGCGAGGTCGGCAGGCGGAGCCGTCAAGCGACCGACGGTAGTCGGTTCTGTGTTCGGGCCGGCCGACCAAGAGGACGCCGCCGATACGCGAGGACGAGGATCCAACGACGAGGGAGCGATCACCACCACTTTCGGCGCGGGGCCTCGTCGCCAGCGGGGGTCGATGGGCGGGATTACGTGGTACCGCAGTTGGGCCGTTCCCGAGCGGCCCCACCGGAGACCTCGGCGGGATTACGCGAAGGATTATCGAGTGTCCGCGATCGGCGCATCGGCGGCACCTGGTTCGTGGTCTCGGCGTGCACCGGCCATGGGCTGACGCACGTACAGTCGCTCCGGTGAATGCCGAACCTGACTGCATCTTCTGCACGATCGTCGCCGGCACGATCTCATCGACGACGATTGCTCAGAGCGAAAGGGCAATCGCGTTGATGGACATCAACCCCGTGACCGATGGCCACGCCCTTGTGGTCCCGCGTGCGCACGCGACCGACCTGCTCGATATCACCGCCCAAGACCTGGCAGCGTGCGTCCATCTCGCACAAGAGGTCGCCGTGCGGGCCAAGGACCGGCTCGGGGGGATGGTGTCAACCTTCTGAACTGCAGCGGCCTCGACGCCTGGCAATCCGTGTTCCATTTCCACTTACACGTCATCCCGCGGTTCAAGGACCAGCCTGGCAAGGACGCCATCGGGCTGCCATGGGACTCAGCGCCCGGCAACCTCGACGAGATCGAGCGCATCGGCAACCATCTGTCCTGAGCTGAGGAACGGGTCGTGGAATATTGGGATCGGCAGCCGTGAAGTCCCCAGCGGCTTGTTGAAGGCACAGCCACGCCGAATCCATGAGAACCTGACCCGAAACCGTGGCTTGTTCGACATCTTCGAGGGCCTCAACACGGGTGATCCCTGAGTTGTGCGCGGTGGGCGCTCGGGATGGGCCGCACGAGAGACGACCAATGTCCCTGCCCGTTGGTCGTGGTCGGGCGCGATGATGTCAGCAAGGAGGTGGTTGTCATGACTCATCACCGAACTGGTTATCTGGCTGGCGTCGCCATCCTGGGGCTGCTGTGCGCATGCGGTGGTGGTGACGGGTCATCCACAGATGCGTCGGTCGCGCCGACGGAGTCCTCGGTGACCGCCCTCACGGACGAGGCGCTCGTGGCGGACCTGGCGGCCCTGTGGAACAGCCCAGGCGACGCGACTGAGGTCGCTGCGTTCTATGCGCCTGAGGCGGTGATCCACGACAACGTTTCCGGCGAGACATCGACGGGTCTCGAGGCGATCCAGGCCACGATCGAGAAGTATGCGGCTCGAAATGTCACGGTCGAGAACACTTCGGCCCCGATCCGGCAGGACAACGTGGTCGCCGTCTTCCAGGAGGCGGTTGAGGGCGACGCTGCGACGCCGTACTCTGTCCGCCACCGAACTGAGCGACGGCAAGGTCATCAATCAATGGATGTACCCGACATCGTCCGAATCCGCGACAACGCCGCCCGAGGCGGTCGACGCAGCGGCCCTGATGGCCGCCGTGAACGACATCTGGGGCGGCACCGGCGACGCTGCCGATGTCGCCGCCCTGTACGCGCCGGACGCGACCTTCCTCGACACAATCGCTGGCAAGACCTACACGGGTCTCGAAGCGATCCAAGCGAAGGTGGAGGCCAACGAGTCGGCGGGCTGGGTGTGCGAGCAGACCTCGGACCCGATTCAGCAGGGCAATGTCGTTGCGGTCTTTCACCGGTTCGACTTCGGGAACGGATCCACGTTCCCGGTCCTTGCGGTCTTCGAGTTGAAGGACGGCAAGGTCATCAACCAAACGGCGTACCCGGCGCCCTGACCACGTGCCAGCAGAGGCGACCCATCGCCGATAGATCCGCCACTGGAGTCCCGGGGCCACACCTACCTGTCGGCCTGTCCTCGGGGTCCAGGCCTGCGTGGGACCGCTGGCACACGGTCACCGACGTCTCTCGGCGAGAGACCGAGCGTGTGGGTGAGGGCCGGGCGTGGGCGATGGTCGGCTCGCGTCGGCGCCGTCCATGTCGAGCAGCAGGTGGCAATCGGTGGCGTAGCCGTGTCCGGCGTGGGGCGAGGGGGCACGCAACAACATGCTGTCATCCGACACGAGAGCCCGCGTCAGGTGGCTCCCGCCCGACGTGGGCCGAATCACGCCGTAAGTGGCAACGAGCTCTACCGCGACCCCCTCCCGTGATCGGGCGTCAATCTCAGGAGGATGACCCCGGTGTTCGCTCGGCCGGAAGTCGCGGCCGAGCCGAAGTATGCGGGCTGGAGATCGCGCGCCTCGCTGTGGAGCGCTTTCCGGCATCGACCTCGGAGTTGTTGCTGGGTCTGATGTCGGGCGCTAAGTGGACACCCCGAGGTCCTACGACTCTGTCGGCCGTGGCACGAACAGCGTCGACTGAAAGTGAGCCCTCGGGTGAAGCGTCAAGGTGGCGTCGTCCTCCGGGGTGAATGGAGGTGCACCATGGACCGAAAGCGGGTACTGAGAATGATGCTCGTGGCTGCGTTGTCGGGGAGCCTGTTCATGGGCTGCTCATCGGACGGCGCGACGACGTCCACCACACCGGCTGGAAATCCCCTGGTCGGTACGTGGCTGACGGATGGTCCCAGCGATGAGCCCGTTGTCGTCCTCGAACTGACCGCCGAGGGTGACTGGACGTACAAATGGGGCCAGTCGTGGGAAACGGTCAGCGTGGTAGGCAACGGCACCTATGAAGTCGATGGGGACACGGTGACGTGGCTGGGTGGAGAATGCGAAGTGGATGCTGAGGGCGTGTACACGTACACGCTCGAAAATGGGCAGTTCACCCAAACGCTCGAAGATGACCCCTGCGTCCCGCGCAGGATGGCGTATGCCGACGTGACCTTCACAGCCGAGACCGAATAGGTTCCACCTTCGGTAACGACCGTTCAAACACTTGTGGTCGGCCATGCACTACGTTGGTGCCACCGGCGGTCGACACACGAGAACCCGACGTTGATCAGACCCGATCGTCATCGTGATCCGGAGCTCGCCGACCGAAGATGCAGTACCGGCGCACTCGGCCGGGTCGACGGCGGCGAGCTACCGCCGAAACGCGAACATGGACCGAAGCCGGTTCGGCGATGGTCGTCGAGATTATGCAGTGTGCGGTAAGGGCCGTACTCGAGTGGCGGCCGTTGATCGGCCGGCGGGTTATCGGGCGCGGTTATCGAGTGATCCTGTCATGCTCTGCCGTGGTGGTCGCTTGGTATCGGGCGAGTAGCGCGGGGCTCTGATTTCGGTGGCGGAGGTATCGCCGATCGACCAGCCATCCGACCGGGTGCCCGACGTCAGCGGAAGCAACTTGCCTTCGGTGCCGTCTCGGAGCCGAATCCCTTGTGTCGGTTCGCCGACCTCGACCGACGCAACCGGGCCTGGCGACTTCCTCGGCTCGGTTGAAGTTCGCTGGATCGACCAGGGGAAACTGTCGAGGGTTGATCTCATGCTGTGTCCAGCACCGAATGCCCCTCCGTAGTGGCCGGATCACCCGGTGGCGGGCGGTCAATCGTCCGATCGGGCGATGTTGTCTCGGCTGAGCGAGCAGACGATGGCTGCATGCGAGACTTCTTCTTGATGGGCACTGATGCCGACCGCCCGTTCACCCTGCCGACCGGCACCGTCGTGTTCCTGCTGACCGACATCGAGGGATCATCGGCCCGGTGGGACACCGACCCCGCCTCCATGGCGCCCGCAGTCACTCGGCACTACGCCATCCTCGACGAGGCGGTGGCTCGCCACGGTGGGGTGCGGCCAGTCGAACAGGGCGAGGGCGACTCGATCGTGGCTGCGTTCTCACGTGCCACCGACGCGATCTCCGCCGCACTCGACGCACAGCGGGAACTGCTGGCCGAAGTCGGTGACCGGTTCCGTGTTCGCATGGCCGTGCATGCCGGTGAGGCGCAACTGCGCGATGAGGGCACGACTTCGGACAGACCGTCATCCGCTGCGCACGGCTGCGGGCGCTCGGCCACGGCGGACAGGTGTTGGTCGCGTACGGGCGGCCGACCTCAGCGTCGAGCGCTCCCCGACGGTGTGGACCTACTCGACTTGGGGGAGGGTGCGGCTGCGCTGACTCGGTCGCCGCGAGCAGTGTTCCAGTTGCGCCACGCCGATCTACCCGACGAGTTCCCGTCGCTGCGCGGACCCGAATCGGTGGCCAACAACCTGCCAACACCGCTGACGTCGCTCGTCGGTCGGGAGGACGAGTTGGTGCAGTTGGCCGACCTCGTCCACGATCACCGGTTGGTGACCCTTGCCGGTATCGGCGGCGCCGGCAAGACCCGTCTGGCGGTGCAGCTCGGCGCCGACGTGCTCGACCGCTTCCCCGACGGCGTGTGGTGGACCGAGTTGGCGCCGCTGGCGTCGGGTGACGAGGTGCCGGCGGCGGTGGCGCGAGCCTGCGGCGCGACCGAGGTGCAGGCGCGTCGGTCGCCGATGCGATCGCCGCTCGGCTGGTCGACCGCGACACCTGATCGTGCTCGACAACTGTGAACACGTGCTCGACGGCTCGCAGCGATCTTGCTCGAACGCGCTCCTCACGTGCTGTCCTCGGGTGCACGTGGTCGCCACCAGTCGGGAGCCCCTCGGCGTGCCCGGCGAGGTCGTGTGGCGGGCGCCGTCGCTACCGTTGCCGCCGGTCGACCGGCCGGCGACCCGCAGTCGCTCGGCGCCTACGACGCCTGCGGTTGTTCGTCGAGCGGGCACGCCTCGCCCGACCGAACTCGCGATCACCAACGACAACGCACCCGCCGTCGCTGAGATCTGCCAGCGCCTCGACGGCAACCCGCTCGCGATCGAACTCGCCGCCGCACGGGAACGCCAGATGCCACCGGAGCGGATCGCCAGCGGCATCGACGACCGGTTCCGACTACTGACGGGCGGGGCGCGAACCGTGATGCCGCGCCAGCAGACACTGGAAGCGTCGATCGAGCGGAGCCACGATCCTGCTCGACGACGCCGAGCGAACCGTGCTGCACCGGCTCGGTGTGTTCATCGGTGGGTTCACGTCCGACGCCGCCGAGCACGTCGTTGCCGAGTCGTCCGACCTCGATCCCTACGACGTGTTCGATGTCCTCGGCCGGCTCGTCGACAAGTCGCTTGTGATCGCCGACGAGAACGGTCGGTACCGACTGCTCGAGACCGTTCGCTCGTTCACGCTGTCGCGGACCAGGTTGCTCGGTTCGGTGGAAGCCATCCGCGACGCACACCTGTCGTGGGCGTTCGCCACGGTCGAGCGTTGGGGGTTGCACCGTGAGTTCCCCTCCGAGGCCGTCGACGCGGAGATGATCGCCGAGCTCGCCAACCTCGCCGCCGCGTCGGGTTGGTCGATGCAGCCGGGCCGTCCGCTCGCCGTCGCGTCTGCGGCCATTGGCACGAGGTTGGTACGCGACGTCGTCGTACCGCGAGGTCCTCGCCTGGTCCGCTCGCCTGCTCGACGCGACCGTCGACGACGAGCAGAACCGCTACCTCGTCGCCGCCGAGCTGTCGGTGATCACTGCGTTCGCTGGCAGCGTCTCGATGTCGGACCAGCGGCCGAGGCTTGGGCCGCTGCAGAGCGGTCGGGCGATCTGTATCTGCTCAGCCGGGCGAGTCGGTCCTTCGTGGTTGGCGTCAACTACGGCGACAGTGCATCGCTCGACCGTGTGAAGGCAGGTGTCGCCGCCGCCACGGCGATCGGCGATGTGTTCGGCGTCTTCGAGCTCACATCGTCGCTGGCAACGGCGTACATCTCGGCCGGGCGCGGTCGGGCTCGCCATCGAGGCGCTGACCAGTGCGCATCACTCGCCACGTGGTCGCACCCGATGATGACCCTTCATCGAATGCAGCGTGGCTCCGTCGCCTACTACACCGGCGATCGACACGCCACGCTCGACGCTGCGCTGGCAGAGCGCCCGGGCATGCTGCCGGCGCACGGATACCTGGCGATGCTCGGCACGAACGCGGCGTTGGCGATCGGAGATCGTGCCGCCGTCGAGCACTTCCGTCGCCAAGCACTCGATCTCCCTGCCCTCGGCACCCCGGGTGTCACACGGAACACCGCACTCGCCGCCATCGCGGTCAACCTCGACGAACCCGATGCCGACGAGTCGCTCGAGTTCATGTTCAGCGGCGTACGCCTCGGCGCGGCCTCGATGATGTTGGGATTGCTGATAGCGGCATGGCGCGTCTCTCGAACCCACGATGACGGCCTCCGCCGGCGTGTGCTCGAACTGCTAGCGACCGCGCCGGGCGATGTCCCGATCGTCGCATTGAACACTGGTGTCACTCGTCTATTGGCCGACCCGTCAGAGACCGGTGGGAGACCGGCACAGACGTGTTACGTCGTGCGTCGGAACACGGGCTGCGGCTCTTCTACGAGCTCCCACTCGAGTTCATCGCCGAGATCGAGCTCGACAACGGCAACCGTGCCGTCGGCCTCGCATTGCTCGGTGCGATCGAACGCGAACGGGCCACCCGCAACGACCTCACGGCGATGGGAGGCCGACGCGAGGTCGTCGAACGACTGATCGCCGACCACGGTCCGCTACCCGAATCAACCCTCACCCTCGACGAGGCCGTCGCTGCGCGAATGGTCACGTGGTGAACGACGTCGACCCGACCACGGGTGGACGAGCCTCACCCCCGTCGAACTCGACGTCGCCCGACTCGTCGCCGAGGGCCTCGACGAACCCCGCGATCGCCACCCGGCTCGTGATGTCACCGAACACCGTGAAGACACACCTGTCGCACATCTTCACCAAAGTCGACATCAACAGCCGAGCAGAACTCGCCCGCCTCGTCGCCGTCGCCCCGACGTGACCTTCAGACCCAAACCGACGAACAACTCGGGCGAAACAACCGGGGCGCGGACTCCGACGTACGCGTGCCACCTGACCGCCGGATCTGGGTCGGGATTATCTCGCGTCACGATTGGGCCGCAGTGTGGCGTGTGATCCGGTCGGAAGGATGTGATTATGAGCGCAGAACTTCGAGCGGCTGAGTCCTCGCCAGAGTGATTGGGTCGAGTACCCGCGGCACGTCCATGGTGGCGGCGCATCGTCCGTCGGAGCTACGTCAGCGTCAGCTGCTTGGCCTTGCCGAGCGCGCAAACCGCCCGTGTCGGCGCGATGCGATCAGCTCAGCTCACGCCGGGCTTGGCGGGCGGCGTGGTGGAGTAGCGATACTCGGGGAGAGTCGTCCGTTGGTCCACCCGCCGTGCTTGGACCCACCAGCAGGCTGTCCCGAGCAGAAGCAGGACGCCAGCGGCGATGAGTGGGATGGACCATGGACTTGTCTCCCTGATGATCCGTTGGGTCTCAATCGAGTGCTGCTCGCAGAACTCCACCACCATGCCAGTGCCGGGACGACACGATCGCTCACCCATCGTGTACGACGACGAAGTCGCTCCACCGATTGCGAGACCAGCGATCAGCGGGAATGAACCAACACTCAGCAACAAGATTCGACCGCGGAGTCGGTAGACCCGGAACTGCAGTGTGGCAACAACGCCACTCTGCTCGCGAGCGTTCGCCGCGGACCTCCATTGCATCCAGCCCGCGCCTGCGGCCATCAAGGTTGTTGCAAGCACGAGTGCGAGCGCAGCGTCCCACACCGACGATGACACGAATCGTTGTGTCTCGATACACAGCTCGAGGTCAGCCTGTTCGGGCGAGGGTGCACATGTGCGCGTGATCTCGCGTGGGCTCCAGAACGCCAACGCGAACACGGCCATCGATGCGGCGAAGTACAGCGCGATCGCTAGCGATCCAGGCCGACCGGCTATCGTCTGGCCGGACGCTGCTCGTCCGGATGCCAACACATGAGGCCTATCGGCAACCTGCGCTCCGTGCTTGAACCTGCGCCCGAGAGAGCCCGCTTGCGACCCGTCCGAGAGATAGCCCACAACGCATCGCCCAGGTGTCCAACGGTGTCGGCCGATCGTTGTTATCGGGTGCGGGACTTGGGCCGGTATGCGGCACTACCTGCTGATTGGGCGCAGTGATTCTGCGTGCCGAAGTGTGCGGGCTTGAGTCTGTGATCAATCGATGCGCCCGGACGATGCGCGGTGACGCGTCGCGAACGGAACCGCAGAAGTGCACTTGACTCGCTGATCCGATGAAACTAATACTATTAGTACCATGCGTTGGGCGATCGATCACACATCCCGAGAGCGTCTCCAGGACCAAATCGCAAGTTGCGTCCGCCGCGGGGTGGCGTCCGGAGAGCTGACGGTCGGTGAGCAATTACCGCCCGCTGCCGAACTCGGCACGGCGTTGTCCGTCGATCGCAACACCGTGCTCGCCGCTTACCGACAGCTCCGCGATGACGGAGTGCTCGAGTTCCGACGCGGACGCGGAGCACGCGTCGCGTCCGCGGGCCCGGCACTGTCGTCGGTGACCGAGGCAGCCCAGAAGTTGATCGCCACCGCCAACGAGCACGGTCTCGGGAAGAACGATTTGATCCGCATCATCAAGGAGCTGACATGACTTCACCACCCATCACCGGTCCGAGCCGACACACCGTGTACACCGGCCGCACCACCAGCTGGCCGATGGTCGCCGCGACGTGCGTCGGCGCGCTCCTCGTCGTGGTCATGGGCAAGGAATCCGACGGCGCGTGGGGCGACCCCATGTTCGTGGTGCCGCTGATCCTCGTCGCCATCGGCGTGCTCGCCAACGTTCTGACGGCGTCCAGCGTGCGTGCCACCGCCGGGCCTAACGGCCTCACCATCCACTGGGGGCTAGTCGGATGGCCGCGATGCACCTACCACATCAACGAGATCGACCACGCCGAAGTGATCGACCTGCCATGGTGGAGAGTCTCCTACGGATTCTGGTGGACACCCAAGCGAACGAACTGCACCGTCCGCAGCGGATCGACCGTGCGACTCACGCTCCACAACCAACGCATCGTCACCATCACGGTGCCCGAACCGGAAGCCGCCGTGGCCGCACTGCGTGACGCATCAGCCGGCGGGCAACCACGACACGCTTGAGGCCCGCCGGCCCGCCCCAGGTACGGCGCCACCGGTAAGGGCGATCATCCGCTCCCAGCGGCAATTCCCGATCTGCGACTGCGACGACCGGACGCGCCCAAAGAGCCCCACTCGAACCCCGAGTCAACCGTGATTCCCGGGCACTCGGATAGGGCCGCAGTCAGTCACCTGTCTGGCCAATCTTGGGGTGATTATGCGTCGTGAACTGTGCGGTTTCTTGCGCGGACGTTGGCCTCTACCGACAGGCGACCAGGCTCTCCAGACTCGTCGCAGGCAACGGAAGAGGTCTCAATGGCGCATGAGAAGGCGAGACATGAACAAGCCAACGGCTACACGGCCATGGGTGTCGCCATCGGCGCGGGTGCCGGGTTAACGATCGGCGCTCTGATAGGCGGTTCGGCGATCGCAATCGCCATATGCCTAGGGGCGGGCGTCGGTGTGGCGATCGGTGCCGCAATGGACGCGCGAAAGAGCCACCCGACGGTGTAAGGCAGCATCGCGCTGCCTGCTCGGCGTGGATCCAGGGATCTGCCCCAACCGCCGGATTGGTGTTGCGATTGCTGGGCACCTCAATGGCGAAATGTGGCGCCAATTCTTTCGGTGCAGCTGCCTTCTCCACGCTCCGAGGTCAGGGCCCGATCGTGCGGGGGTCGAACCCGAACGGCATTTCCAGGCGATGCGCTGCAAGGAGGGCGGTATCGGCGAGCATGCGTTTCGTCGGGCCGTCGGCCACGACCGTGCCACCGCTGATGATCACCGATCGGGGACAGAGTTCGAGGGCGAACGGTAGATCGTGTGTGATGATCAGCTGGGTCAGTGGCAGCGAAGCGAGCAGGTCGGCAAGTTCTCGACGCCCCGCCGGGTCGAGACCGGACGTGGGCTCGTCGAGAACCAGGAGGTCGGGGCGCATCGCCAAGACTGTGGCGATTGCGACACGCCGCTTCTCGCCGCCGCTGAGGTGGTGTGGTGCCCGCTCGCTCAGTTCTGCGGCGTCCACAGCGGTGAGCGCCTCGTCGACTCTGCTCAGCTGTTCGTCGACCGCAAGCTTCAGGTTCGCGGGGCCGAACGCCACGTCTTCGCGAACACTGGGCATGAACAACTGGTCGTCGGCATTCTGGAACACCATGCCGACGCGGCGTCGAATCTCGGCGAGATTCTCCTCGACCAACTCGAGACCGTTCACGGTGATCACACCCTCCTGCAACTCGAGCACACCGTTCACGTGGAGCGCAAACGTGGTTTTGCCGGCACCGTTTGGCCCGAGCAGGGCGACTCGTTCGCCGGGGGCAACGTCAAGTGAGAAGGCGTCGAGCACCCGCTGGCCGCCCGGATAGGAAAAACAGAGTCGATCGACGGTCAGTGCGGATGTCACAAGCTGTGGAGACCGATCAGAGCATTGCGATCGCAGCGATGGCCGCTGAGATCGACACGAGTGGAACAAGCATGGAGAGCACCCATTCGCCCGACGTGGCGACCCGATGGTCCAGCTGGGGAATGGTGCCGTTGAAGCCGCGAGCGAGCATGGCTGCGTGCACACGTTCGCCTCGCTCGTAGGACCGCACGAACAGCGCCCCTGCCGCAGATGCGATGGGCTTGGCCTGCCAGAGCCACCGAGGATCGTGCGCCCGAGCAACCATTGCCGTACGCATCCGGCTCATCTCTTCGATGATCAAATCGAGATACCGGAACATGAACGACAGGATCGACACGATGACGGGCGGGACTTTGAGCCGCCCGAGGCCGCGGATCACCTCCGGGATCGGGGTGGTCCCGGCCAGAACCAAACTCGCACCGAAGCCGATCAGCGCCTTCGCAAGAATGTTCCAGGTCGCCCACAACCCGTCGATGGACACCGAGAACCACAGCACGTCGGTCTGCTCCCCGCTGGCGATGAACGGAATGAAGAAGGCGAACGCGATGAACGGCAGCACGGCCGTCGTCCGGGCGAGCAACTGGCGAACGCCGTATCCGGCAACGGCCAACAGCACGAGCAGCACGGAAGCGTCGATTGCGAACGCCCAGATCGCCTCTCGCGGCGTGATCGCCACCCCGACGACAAACAGGAACGTGGCTGCGATCTTGACCTCGGGCGCAAGCCGATGGAGCGGCGAATGGCCGTGGACCAGAAGGTGACGGTGAGCGCCGGCCACCTCAGACGCCGGCCGGTTCTCGATCCGGTTCGCTCTCCGATCGGCCCTTCGGGCGGATCGCCCGGAACAGCCCGTAACCAACCGCGAGCGTGATCAGCGTTCCGGCAACACCGGCAATGGCCAAGCTGAGCATCTCGTTGTCGACACCTTCGGTCGCGTAGTCAGAGAAGATGCTGTTGTCGAGTGCATGGTCCTGCCCCTGATCGATGAAGCCTTCCTCGATTGCCACCTTCTCGAGGCCGTCAGGATCGTCGACAGCGAACTGACTGACGACCACGGCGAACAGCAGCGCCGTCAACACGCCACCGATCACGAAGGTGCGCATCGCGACCGGGGTTCGTTCCGCAAATCGTGACTGATCGAGGTCGCGAACGCCGTAGACCAGGTCAGGGCGTGAAGCCAAGACGGCCGCGATCACGAGTGCCGAGATGACCCCTTCGCCGATACCGATCAGCGCGTGCACGCCGACCATCGCCGTGAACACGGTATCGAATGGGATCGGCGCACTGGCACCGATCAACCACTCGAGCGAGAACGCCATGGCCGCCAGCACGACCGACAGTCCTGCTGCGAGACCGGTTGCGCCGACGATGCCCCCTCGATTCACGGGCAGGAACCGCCGGAAGAGCAGGAACAACGCGAAGCCACCGTAAGCAGGCACGATTGCCATGTTCAACACGTTGTAACCGAGGGCCGACAACCCACCGTCGGCGAACAACAGCGCCTGGACGACGACGACGATCGACACGATCAACGATCCGGTGGCGGGCCCAAGCAGGATCGCCGCCAACGCTCCGCCCAGCAGATGGCCAGTGGTACCGGAGGCAACCGGGAAGTTGAACATCTGCGCAGCGAAGATGAACGCCGCAGCGATACCTGCCAACGGCAGCTGCTTCTCTTTGAGTTCACGCCCGCTCTGGCGTAGCGAAAACGCAAGGATCACGATCGAGATGACGGCGGTGCCGATCGCCACGGCGGGTTCGAGGAACCCGTCAGGTGCGTGCATGGCGAGCATTAGGGACCTCCCGGTTGGCGGATCGCCCGAGTGTAGGAAAGACCCCCGACTTATTGCAAGCTGCTCGCAAGAACGTTCTTTACATGCAAACGATGGTCGCGCGACGGTCGATCGACAGGGGTGAAGCGGGTCCGGTGTCGGCCGGAGCGACGCCAGCGCAAAGCCAGCGAGCACGGTCGGTGAGTCAGAGATCGCGGGTCACAGGTCGTTGATCTCGATCCCGGCACGGACTACGAGGAGCACGCCGATGCACAGAACTGCGAACGCAGCAATCGGCACGGCCAGGGCGGCGACGGCCGCGACCACTACGATGCCGATCCCCGCACCGCCGATAATCCAGCCCGTCCACGATCGGTTCCGGGGCCGCCCGACACGAAGTCGGGAACCAATCGACGATCGAGGACGACTTTGAGCCGTATGCGGTCTATCGACGGTTCGCTCTGGGATGCGAACCGCTCGTGAACCACCTCGCCCAGGACCTCCCAATGAAAGGCAACACCGATGCACCAGGTTTCCAGTGGACTTCGACGGCCGAGGCTTGCCAGAGCTCTGACGATCGTCGCGGTCGCGGGTCTGATCCTCGCCGCGTGTGGTAGTGAGGACGAGGGTTCAGCCGATACGGCCGCTCCCTCGGGATCGACGCCCGAGAGCGCAGACGACAACCCGGTCGTGGTCGCCTCGACGAGTTGGGTGGCGGCCATCGCCGTGCTCGCCGGAGCGGACGATGTCACGTTCATTGCGCCCAACAGCGTGCAACATCCACCGGATTACGAGCCGACCGCTTCGGACCTGGCTGCGGTGTCGGACGCCGACTATGTGGTGATCGCCGGGTTTGAGGGTTTCGCCGAACAGCTCACCGAGGCGTCGGGTTCTGGCGCCGAGGTCGTGACCATCGTCCCGAGCTACGACCCGGTCACGCTGCAGGCAGAGGTCGACAAGCTCGCGGCCTTGTGGGGAACCGAGGACGAAGCGGCGAAAAGGATGGCGGAGTATGACACCGGTTATGAGCAAGCTTCTTCCGAATTGCAGACCGTCACAGGTGAGACCGCCGAGGTCGTGGTCTCCCAGGCATTCACCGTCGAATGGGTAATCTTTGCCGGGTTCGATGTGGCGGGTACATATGGGCCTGCGCCAGCTACCGCGACGGAGATCGCCGATCTCGCCGATCTCAGCCCGACCCTGATTTTCGACAACGTGCACATGGGTGGCGGCGCGGAGATCGCCGACGCCGCCGGAGCGACCCTTGTACCGCTGGCCAACTTTCCTGGCGACGACCTCGACCTGCTCGCCGTCGTCGACGCCAACGCCGCCGCGATCGCCGGTGCCGTTGGTGCATAGCTTGATGCCTTCGACGCCGCCGCTGTATTAGTTGGCGGCGTCGACGGTGCCCTATTTACTCCTCATGGTCTGCGGAGCTGTCGCCCATCGTCCGAACTACCGAACTCCAGAGGAGCGATCCACATGGCCAAGCTGACGGCCCTACTGCTGTTTCCCGGATTCACCGCGCTCGACGCGGTGGGCCCCTATCACGCGCTGGCGATGCTCCCTGGCTACGAGTTCCAGTTCGTCGCCGAGAACCCAGGTCCGATGTCCGACGGTGGCCGGCTGACGCTGAATGCGCAGCTGGGCATCGACGATGTCGATCACGCGGACATCCTGATTGTGCCGGGCGGGCTCGCAGCTATCGCCATGGCTCGTACCGGCCACTCCCTCATCGAATGGATTCGACGGATCCATCCGACGACTGAATGGACGACCTCGGTATGCACGGGCTCGCTGATGCTCGCAGCGGCCGGTGTCCTCACGGGCCTGCCGGCCACCTCCCATTGGTACTGCCACCGCGAGCTCGCCGACTTCGGTGCCATCCCTACCGACGAACGGGTGGTTCGCGCCGGCAAGGTGATCACGGCGGCTGGGGTCTCGGCCGGGATCGACATGTCGCTCATTCTCACGGAGATTGTCGCGGGAACCGAATGGGCTCAGGGGGTCCAACTCGACATGGAATACGCGCCCGAACCCCCGTTCGACTCGGGCCACCCCACCTCCGCTCCAGCCGAGGTCACCGAGATGCTCCAGGCCATGTACGACCAGGTCCTGAACGCTTCGTGACAGCGCGAACATACGCGGTGTTGGAGTTCGACTCGATCGTCGTACGGTACGGCGCGATTCTCGCGGTCGATCGTGCCTCGCTCGACGTCGGCGCAGACGAGTTCGTCGTCGTGACCGGTTCCAACGGTTCGGGCAAGTCATCGCTTGCAAAGGCGGCACTCGGCCTGGTTCCGACGGTCAGCGGGAGAATCTGTGTAGAGGGTGCCGTCGCCGACTCGAAGAGTTCGTGGACGGATCGCCGACGCGCTGTCGCCTATGTTCCACAGCGGACGTCGGTCGGGGCCTTCCCACTGCCTGTCGACGACTTGTTGCACAGCAGTGGTGACCATCGAGCGGCCGTCGACGCCGCCGACCGGCTTGGCGTCAGCGAACTCCGGTCTCGCGCAGTGTCCTCACTATCGGGTGGTCAACTCCAACGCGTCTACTTGGCACGCGCGGTCGGCCAAATCTCCCTGGGTGCCCGTGCGCTGATCGCTGATGAACCTACGAGCGCCCTCGATTTCTCGGGTCAGGAGCAAGTCGGCGACCTGCTCGCGAGCCTCGGCATCGCGCGGCTCATCATCTCGCACGACTCCTCGATCGTCGCTCGCGCCGACCGGGTGATCGAGATGGCCGGTGGTCGGGTTCGGGAACGAGAGTCGTGATCGAAGCACTGAGCATCACGACGGACCTGCCTCGATTGTTCGAGTTGGTTGCGGTCCGCCGAGCTGCGGCCGGAATCGTCGTAGGCGGGCTCTTCCTGCCTGTTGTCGGGGTGCTCATCGTCGGGCTCGACATCTTCACGGCACGGTTTGCGGTCATGCATGTCGCGCTGCTCGGCATCGCCGTCGGACTGTGGATCGGCGTCGATCCGACCGCACTTGCATTGATGTGCTGCGCCGCGACGGGTGCGGCCGTCGCCCCGCTCGCCGATCGACCGGGTGGTCTCTCAGGGCCAATGGGATTCGTGATGACGTTGTCGATCGCAGCGGCGTTGCTCGTGTTGTCGATCTCGGGCGTCAACGCAAACGGCGCGTTCGGGCTGCTGTGGGGGTCCATCCTGGCGGTGCGAACCGCCGACCTCGTCCTGCTCGCTGTGCTCATGGTCCTAGTGCTTGGCCTGTGTCTCCGATGGAACCGATCGATCGGACTTCTGCTGTTCGACCGCGAGATCGCTGCGTGCTCAGGAGTCCCAGTCAGTGGTTTGACGACGGGTTTGCTGGTCCTGGTCTCGGTGTCGATCGGCGCATCGGTCCGCCTGACAGGAGCGCTGTTGGTTGACGCGATGACGATCCTGCCTGCGTTGACTGCTCATGCGCTCACGTCTTCACTGCGATTGATGTTCGTCATCGCGATCGCCGTCGGCGTCATTGGCAACACCGTCGGATTCCTGATCGCTCTCGAACTGGACCTGCCACCCGGGCCCGTGATGGTGCTCGTGTCCGGCATCATCACACTCGCCTCGTACGTGAAGAAGGGCACCAACCGGGCGTTCGTTGCTCACTAGCATCGTCGGAAGAATGCATCTCTCGTTGATGGACTGAGAACATCACGACATCCTCCGCGCGTACTCGGTAGTCGAGCGGGACCCCCAACGACGACAGACTCCTACCTCAGCAGTGCCCGACACATCGCTGGTCAACATCAGTGAAACGCGGTGCCACCATCGCCAGCGTGTGAGCGAGGCACCGATGTATCAGAGATGTGCCGATCCGACGTGCACCGAGCTGTATCGGCCCGTCCAGCGATGAGGACCACGTCCTGGTAGCGAACGGCCGATACGACGCTCATAGTCACGAGCCGAAAGGCTCCGCGGTGCACTGCGCTTCCGGCGAACTGTGCGGCCTCCGAGCCTGATCGACCCACCGCATAATCCCTGGTAGATCGCTGGGCGTCAGAAAGATTGCCCGCGGTCGGCCTCTCGATGCCCGTTGAAGGGCATGGAGTACGTCCCAGAGGCTTCCGTCGTGCCGGCGCCCGACTTCTTGTCGGTGCGTGAGGCGGCGCGTGTACTGCGCATCGGCAAGACCTGCGCGTACGAGTTGGCGCAGCAATTCCTCCACACCGAGGGCGCTGCCGGACTGAAGGTCATTCGTGTCGGTCGCCAGCTGCGTGTGCCGCGCACGGCGCTCGAGGAGATGCTCGGCGGGCCGATCACCTGGCCACCGTCCGCGACGCCTGATCCCGTCGATCCACCCGACGCTTCCGAGACCGAGGTCGCTGCCCCGATCCGCCCACGGACGCGTCGGAACACTCCGGAACAGCCGCAGCGGCTGTTCGCGCTGTAGGTCGCCATGTCGCGTTCATCGATCGTCGCCGTGGCCAACGCAGGAAGGACAGACGAGTGCACAGACGCGCGAGGGAGTGGTCGAGGGAGCCATCCGGTGTGGGGTGTGCGGCCGTGACCGTCCGAGTGACCACGCTGAAGGGCGCCGACGCCGGTGCCTACTACGTCGAGGCGCTCCCGAACTACTACCTCGACTCGGGCGAGCCACGCGGCATCTGGATCGGCGACGGCGCGAGCCTGCTCGGCCTCGCCGATGAAGTCGCCGACGAACAGTTCCTCGCCGCTCATGGCGGGCATGGATCCGCAACGCCCCGATCGTGCACTCGGCCGCACGTACGACGACACGTCGGTGCGCGGGTTCGACGTGACATGTTCGGCGCCGAAGTCCGTGTCCGTGATGTTCGCCCTCGGTGACCATGACGTCCGTCGGGAAGTGCTCGCCGCACACGATGCTGCAGTCACTGCGCTCGCCGGCTGGATCGAACGGCACGCGCACACGCGGTACCGGATCGGTGGGGAAGTGGCGGTGGTCGACGCCGAGGGGATCGTGGCGGCGGCGTTTCGGCAGCACACCAGCCGGGCGCTCGACCCGCAGATCCACACCCATCTCGTGATCGCCAATCGGGTCAAGTCGCCCGACGGTCGCTGGCTGGCACTCGACGCCCGGCTGATCAAGCACGACCAACAGACACTCTCCGCCCTCTATCACGCCAGCCTGCGAGCCGAGATGACGGCGCGCCTCGGTGTCCGATGGCATGCGCCCGAACGAGGCATCGCCGAGATGTGCGACGTCAGCGCCGACCTGCTCGCCGAGTTCTCGGCGCGCACCTCCGACGTCCGACGGCGCGTGGACGACAAGCTCGATCGCTTCATCGATTCGATGGGCCGTGAGCCGACGCCCCGCGAGCGCTGGCGGTTGGAACGGGAAGCCGTCGTCGACAGCCGTCCGCACAAGTCGCACTCGATCGACGCCGAGGTACTGCATGCCGGCTGGGCGGAGCAGACCCGACGGTTCGGGCTCGACCCGGATCGTGTGGTCGACGATGCCGTCGATCGCGTCGACGCTCGGCGCGGCCTCGACGGTGAGGAGGCGTCGGACGTGCTGCACCATGCGATGGACTCGATCGTCGAGCGGCAGTCGTCGTGGCGGCCGACGGAAGTCCACCGCGAGGTGGCGGCAGCCGTTCCGACCGATCTCGCCGTCGGAGCGGAACCGCTCGTCGAGTGGATCGAGCAGTCCGCTGGGCACCTGGGCGCATCACACTGCGTCGACCTGTCGCGCCCGATTCCCGCCGGAGCGATGCTGCGCCGCGATGGCCGGCCCGTCACCGAGTCGGCGATCGACCGGGCCCTCACCACCAACGGAGTGCTCGACCAGGAGGCCGGACTGATCGAGTGGGCAGACCGCCGTCTGGGCGTCAACGAGCACGATCACGAAGGTCTGGCCGTCGAGACGACGCACCTCACCGATCCACAGCGCGTGGCGGCCAGCGCAGTGGCCGGGGGAGCGGAGCTGGTGCTCGTCGTCGGCCCCGCCGGCACCGGCAAGACCACTGCGCTCGCGCCCGCCGTCGAGCAGCTCCGACTCGACGGACGAGCGGTGTTCGGGGTGGCGCCATCGGCAGCGGCCGCCGAGGTACTCGCGATCGAGACCGGCGTCGAGGCCGACACCGTCGACAAGTTGTTGATCGAGCACAACCTGGCGAGAAGGCCCGACCATCGCTTCGACCTGCCCGCTGGAGCGACGGTGATCGTCGACGAGGCGGGCATGATCCCCACCGCCAAGCTCGCGGAACTCGCAGCGCTCGCCGACCAGCGCTCCTGGCGTGTCGTGCTCGTCGGTGATCCACAGCAGTTCTCGGCTGTCGGCCGAGGCGGCATGTTCGGCCTCACCGTCGACACGTTCGGCGCGATCGAGCTCGACAGCGTCCACCGCTTCACGCATGCATGGGAACGCGACGCCAGTCTCCGACTCCGCCGCGGCGACGTCGACGTCGTCGACCTCTACGACTCGCACGAGCGCCTCCGCGGCGGACCGTCCACGCAGATGGAACGCAACGCCATCCACACGTGGTGGCGACACCGACAGGTCCGGCGACGAGGTGCTGCTGATGGCACCGACGAACGAGACCGTCGCCGTGCTCAACGAACGAGCCCAGCTCATCCGTATCCATGCCGGCGAGATCGACCCGGACGGTCGACACGCCAGGATCGCAGGTGGACGAGTCTTCGTGGGCGACGAGATCGCCACGCGCCACAACGACCGCCGGCTACTCACCGACCGTGGCGACATGGTCCGCAACCGAGCGACGTGGACCGTCGATCGAGTCGGCAGCGACGGCTCGCTCGTCGCCACCGGCCGCAACGGCAGCGTCCGCCTTCCAGCCAGCTACGTGGCCGAGCACGTCGAGTTGGCGTACGCCACCACCGGCATGGGCGCTCAGGGCCGCACCGTCGACGTCGGTATCCTGTACCTCGACCACCCGACCGACGTCCGCAACATCTACGTACCGCTCACACGTGGCCGGTCGAGCAATCTCGCCTTCGTCGCCACGACGGGCGAGGACACCGCCGTGGACGTGCTGAGCCGGTGCCTCACCACCGACTGGATCGACCAGCCCGCCCACACCCGCCGAGCCGAACTCACCGGCAAGATCATCCGCCCTCCGTCAGCGTTGAACGGCGAGCAGCTCCGCGACCTGTTCGCCGAGCGGTACGACCTCCGAGGAGCGGAGACAGCGGCCGAAGATGCGAGGTTCAAGCACGTGGACCAGGCGATCTGGCGCGACATCCATCTGCGAGCACACCGCCTGCGTCTCCAACAGCCGGACTGGGCGATCGAGCAACTCGGCCCGATGGAGGAGACCGCCCGCATGCGCCGACTCTGGGGGATCTTCGCCGCCCACCTCGAGCAGCACCACGTCGCCTACAGCGACGTGATCGACCACGAAGACGCGTACGAATCGCACTGCGCCCTCGTCGAGGACATCGTCGACCAGATGCAAGAACGTGAGTCGGTCTCCGCCGACATGTCCATCGACCTCTGACCGCAGCGCCGGTCGTCTGATCCGGCTGATCCGCGACGGGTATCGTGGAGTCGTGGCTGCAGAGGACGGTCGAGCTGTGGACGGTGGAGGAGTTCTTCGCTGATGCTCGTCCGACCGACGACGACGTTCCGATCGCCGCCGACGGTCGGGTGCTCGACACCCCCGCCAAGGTCATCGCCTACATCGACGAGATCAACGCCCGACGCGTCTGCGGCGGAACAGGGTGGCTGAGGAGTCGTTCGACCCCGGGAGAATCCTTCGTGCCCTCGATGAGCACGACGTCGAGTACGTCCTCGTAGGCGGATTGGTGCCCGTGCGCACGGCGCACTCCGGCCGACGACAGACATCGACTGCGTGCCCGAAGGTGGACTTGCCAACCTGGGTCGGCTTGCGAACGCGCTCAGCGAGCTCGGCGCTCGACTTCGTGTCGGTGGGATGACCGACGACGAGGCCCGCCAGCTCCCGGTTCGGCTCGACGCCGAGACGCTGCGTTCGTTCGGGAGTTCCACCTGGATGACCGATGCCGGGCCGGTCGACGTTCTTCGCGAACTCCGCGATCGCGACGGCCGAGATGTTCCGTTCGATGCGTTGCGGGACCGCTGCACCGATCAACAGATCGGCGGCGTCGTCGTCCGCGTCGCCGGCCTCGACGACATCATCGCTGCCAAGGAATTCGCCGGACGCGACAAGGACCACGAAGCGCTACCGGAGCTTCGAGAACTGCGTGACACCCGAGAAGGCCACACGGCTGAGGAGAATTGATGGAACGGACCACGATCGACGACCTGAAGCATCGCCGGCTCGCCGGCATGACTACCGACGAACGGGCCGAGTTCGATGCGGCCTACGACGCGACCCGACTCGGGATCGAAGTCGGCGAGCAGAGCGCGACGCCGTGAGGAAGCCGGGCTCGCCACGAGTCGCAGCTCGGATGGGCACCAGCCAGGCCCGCCGTGGCGCGTCGAGGCCGGCGGTGTGGGATCCACGCTCACCACGCTCCAGAAGGTCGCCGCCAGCTGAAATCGCCAGCTCTAAGGTGTGACCGTCGGATCCATCCAAGATTTCATCCAAGAAACTCACCGGAACATCTTGGATCTGGCCGGTACCCGACGGACACGACAGTCGCAAAAGCCCTGCTCAGCGGCACTATCCGGTACTCGACGGACACCCGAGCGGCTACTCATAATCCGTGGGTCGTGGGTTCGAGCCCCACCCGCCCCACCAGGTCAGAGGTTGTCTTTCTCCCATACCTCGTCGCGCGTCGGACCACAGTGGCGAGTGGCTGGAGTCTGTGAGCGCTGAATTCGGGTCCGGTGGCCGTGTGGCCGAGCGGCGACTAGCGTTTCGTCGGTGAGGATCCGACGGCGGTCAGAACGGCCGGAGCGCCGAAGGCCCTCGGTTCATGACGCAGTCATGACGGATCGTCTCTTGATCAGGCCGGTGCTCCCCAGTGACGCCGACGTGTACGTCGATTTGATCGACGACACCATCATGCGGATCAACGGGTTTCCTGAGCACTACCAACGGGACGTGCGGCTCGCGGTCGAGTTCGGCCATCTCTCAGGTACGCGCGTGTTGACAGCGTTGCGCGAGAGTCGAACGTTGGGGTGATTCAGACCTGCCATGCCGAAGTCCGAGCCGGCTGTAGGTGCCGAGGATTGATTGACTACCGAGTACGACGCGTTGGGGTCGCTCGCACCGTCGATCTGCCCGCTGGGGTGACGGAAGCTCACAGTGCGGGGGTCGGCGAGCCCATGGTCGGCCCTCACGTGGTGTAGGGGCCGCCGCGCTTGGAGTACTCGGCGCGGTATTCCCGCGCCAGCTGTTCTTGGCGGGTCTTCGACAGGAGCTTGCCCGCCAGCTGAAAGGTGCCGTGTTCCTCCTCGTCCAAGTGGTCGCGAACTTCTGTGGCAAGTTGCTTGGCGAGCTCAGCGAACTGGACAGTAGCGGGGTCCGCACCGCGCAACTCGTCGACCAGTTTCTCGGCCTTGTGGTGATCGGCCAGTGCGTGACGACTGACCGACAGCCCGGCGTTGTCCATGAGCAACGGCACGTAGAAATGGCGTTCCTCGGCCGTGGCGTGCGCGTCGAGTTCGTTGGCAAGCGCAAGGAATGCGGCGCGACGGTTCTCGCCGGAGGCCCGCCCGTGTGTCATCGTGCGGGCGAGTGAACGCTGGACCTCGTGGCTCGCTCGCAAGTCGTCGAAGATCGCCATCCCGGTATGCCCCACCATGCCGACGACGGTCGCGGCCGACGCCACAAACCGATACCGCGGCGGAAGGCGCGTTTCGTGACGCGTGACCCATGCGCACTTCGCTGGCGTTCCGAGAGGCACCGGTGCAGCAGATCCGTCGTTCACCCCGGCAACGCCGGGATCTCAGTGTCTTCCCGACACGGCTGCGTTAGGACTGTGGGGCTCTGACGAGGGTTCAACACCGAGCAGTCCAGCACCGCCACGACGACGAATGCGCTGGCGGCGAGGCGCGATTTTCGGCGGTGCCGAGTCCAGGGTCGCAGTTGAGTGGTACACAGGAGGTATCCCGTGGACCCCGAGAGAGACGGTCGCTCCGAGTCGCCTGCGTCGAGTGGAGGTGCGTACCCAGTCATCTCTCCGACCGTGGTGGCTGTTGTCGGTCCGATCCTGGCCCTGCTCGTCGCGGGCGGCCTCGTGCCGCTTCGGGACACGTTGGGCGTCACGAACGTCGCATTGTTGATCACCCTGGTCGTCGTCGCGGCTACGGCTGACCGTTCCGCTGGCGCGATCACTGCGGTCGTGGCGGCCTTGTCGTACAACTTCTTCCACACGCAGCCATATCGCTCACTGCGGATCGACAACGGTCGAGACACGCACGCTGGAGCCGTGTTCGGTCAGATCGTGTTGGTCCCGCGTGCCCAATCGGGCTCGATCCGTGATGAGCGACGCGTCGCCGTGGCCCTCGCCGACCAGTTCGCAGCCGCCATCGCGCTCGACTCGCCTGTCCCTTCCTGAACCATACGACGTCGTGTGGGATCGAGCGGGCTCAGGTGATGGCCCCGCGACCGTGGCCCGGCTGTCAGGCGGCGAGCACCATGACCCAGTAGGTCACACCGTTGGAACCGACCGCCGCAGCAACACCGATGTTGACCATGCTGCCATTGAGGATGTTCGCTCTGTGTCCGGCGCTGTTCATCCAAGTGTTCATGACCTCGGCTGGTGTCTGCTGACCTGCAGCGGCGTTCTCGGCCCACGTCGTCCAGCCGTAGCCGTACACATGGATGCGCTGCCCGGCATCGGTGCCACCGGAGCCAGTGTGGGTCACCACTTGGCGTTGGGCGATGTCGTTCGCGTGGCTTTGTGCGGCGCTGGTCAGACGTCCGTCGACTGCGACCGACGATTGACCGGCGTTGGCCCGCTGTTCATTGACCGAGGCGACCACAGAGTCCTGCACGTTCGCGACCTGGACGATTGCGGCAGGCGGGGCGCAGCGTGGTGCCACGCCGGCAACCCCGAACAGCCCGAGTACAGCCGTCATGCCAAACGCGCCGAGGTGATTGTTGATCCGTCGCGTGCGGCTACGGATGGGGGAGGAGTTCATGGTTGCTTCCGATCGTGCCCGCATCGGTGGACGTTTCGACTCGATGACTTTTCGTCACCGATCCGACATGAAACCGCAACACTATCATTCGACTCGGCTGAGTGTGTGATCACGAATCGGAAAAGGCAGCGGAAGCCACGAGGACGGTCGGAGACGGTCGATCCGAGCGAAGCCGATCGCCGCTTCGACCACCTCGCGATACGACCACGTCGGTCTGCCGGTGACCGTCCTCCACGAACACAGCCAGACGCCGGGCGCGGCGTCGTGATTCGCCACGAGTCAGGCGCGCCGCTGTGCATGGGACTCGGTGTGGTAGATCGGGTAGCCGAACTTCCACACCGCCGGATGAGCGGACGACGACGGAGGTAGCAGACCCATCGCCTCCAAGAGTACGCGGCGATCAGTGAGTCGTCCCGGGTGTCGGGAGGATCCTGTGAAGGACCCGTGAATGGTCGCTCGACGGTCGTGAAGAAGTCGCTAAGGCAATCGAGAACCCAGTTCAGCCTCGCTAGAACGGTGTCGTGCAAACAACTCGCTCGGCGCCGACGGTCGACGCCACAACAAGGAGTACTCGTCATGGCTGACCTCATCTTCGTCTCCATCATCGTCGCGTTCTTCGCGTTGTGCGTCGTCTACCTCCGATGGTGCGACGGGATCATCGGACCCGACGAATTCGGTGCCGAGCGCGACGATGCCGCGTCCCCGTACGTCGCCACAGGCCCGACGGGCACCACGATGGTCGACACTTCGGAAACTGCGGACGTGACGGCATGATCGCCACGGCCTCGTCGATCGACAACTGGATCGCCCTGGGCATCGCGGTTGCGGGCGTCCTCTACCTGTTCGCCGTGCTCGTCTACCCGGAGCGCTTCTGATGAGCTGGCAGGCAATCGTCCAAACCCTCGTCCTCGTCGGGCTGCTCGCCGCGACCGTGCCGTTCCTCGGTCGGTACATGGCCGACGTGTACGGAGCCCGAGCGGACGGGTCGGCGCCGGGAGACCGGTTCTTCGGCCCGGTCGAGCGCACGATCTACCGGATCTGCGGCATCGACGCCAAGCGGGAGCAGCGCTGGAACGTCTACGCGACCGGTCTGCTCGCATTCAGCCTCGTGTCGGTGCTCGTGCTGTACGCGATGCACCGCCTGCAGGGCGTGCTGCCGTTCAACCCGACCGACCGCGAGGGCGTGAGCCCGATGGGTTCGTTCAACGCTGCGATCAGCTTCGTCACCAACACGAACTGGCAGTGGTACTCGGGCGAGCTGGCCATCAGCCACCTGACCAACATGCTCGGCAACACGGTCCAGAACTTCGTGTCAGCTGCCGCTGGCATGGTGGTCGTGATCGCGCTGATCCGCGGCATCACCCGTACGGGCACCCGCAGCCTCGGCAACTTCTGGGTGGACCTCGTCCGCACCCTGTTGCGCATTCTGCTGCCCTTGAGCCTCGTGTTCGCCGTGGTCCTGATGTCGCAGGGAGTGGTCCAGAACCTGAGCGGTCACACGGCCGCCGTCACGATCGACCAGACCCCCGTCGACCCCTCGGACGAGTCGACGGCGATCACCGAGCAGCTCATCCCCGGCGGTCCGGTTGCGTCACAGGAAGCGATCAAGGAGCTCGGCACGAACGGCGGCGGTTTCTACAACGCCAACTCGGCGCACCCGTTCTCCAACCCGAACGGCCTCACCAACATCCTGCAGATCTGGGCGCTGCTGCTCATCCCGTTCTCGTTCGTCGTGGCATTCGGTCGCCTCGTCCGCGACCGGAATCAGGGTCGGGTGCTGCTGGCGGTGATGGCGACGATCCTCGTGTTGTTCAGCGGATTCGCGATGCTCGCCGAGCAGCACGGGAATCCCGGGCTGACCGAACGCGGCGCTGACCAGTCACTGTCGGTCTCGCAATCGGGCGGCAACATGGAGGGCAAGGAGATCCGATTCGGTCCAGCCGCGAGCGGGCTGTTCGCCGCGGCGACGACCGGCACCTCGACCGGTGCCGTGAACAGCATGCACGACTCCTACACGCCGATCGGCGGCCTCTCGCCGATGCTGCACATGATGCTCGGCGAGGTGTCTCCGGGCGGCGTCGGCGTCGGCCTCGGCGGCATGTTGGTCATGGCGTTGCTGGCGGTGTTCATCGCCGGGTTGATGGTCGGACGAACGCCCGAGTACCTGGGCAAGAAGATCCAGGCGCCGGAGATGAAACTCGTCGTGCTCTACATCTTCGCCATGCCGTTCGCGCTGCTGACCTTCGCAGCGGCGTCGGTGCTGATCGACAGCGCAGCGACGTTCCAGCCCGGCGCCCACGGTCTGTCGGAGGTGCTCTACAACTTCGCGTCGACCGCCAACAACAACGGCTCGGCCTTCGCCTACCAGGGCACCGGCACGCAGTGGTACACCACGACTCAGGGCATCTCCATGCTGATGGCGAGGTTCTTCACGATCATCCCGGTGCTGGCGATCGGAGGGTCGTTGGCCGCCAAGCCGAAGGTCCCTGCGACGTCGGGCACCATGCCGACCAACACCCCCCTCTTCGGCTTCCTCGTGGTGGGTGTCATCGCCATCGTCGCCGGCCTGACCTTCTTCCCCGCCCTCTCGCTGGGGCCAATCCTCGAACACCTCTCACTGTGAGGATCGCGTGACCGCAACCATCATCTCCGAAACTCCCCGCCCACCGAAGGTGCGCACCAAGGAGTCCAGGTCGATCTTCGACCGATCGATCGTCGGCCCTGCCATGGTCGACTCGCTGCGCAAGCTCGACCCGCGCACGATGTACCGCAATCCGGTCATGTTCATCGTCGAGATCGGATCGATCCTCACGACGTTGATCTTCATCCGGGACTTCGCCAGTAGCACCAACCAGGAGAACGTGTTCGCCGGGTTCGTGTCGCTCTGGCTCTGGTTCACGGTGCTGTTCGCCAACTTCGCCGAGGCCATGGCCGAAGGGCGCGGCAAGGCGCAAGCTGCGACCCTGCGCAAGACGCGCGCCGAGACGTCGGCCAACGTCCGCCTCCCCGACGGTTCCACGAGCGAGAAGGCGTCGTCGGCGTTGCAGGTCGGCGACCTCTGCGTCGTGAGCGCCGGCGAGGTGATCCCGGGTGACGGGGACATCGTCGAGGGCATCGCCACGGTCGATGAGTCGGCGATCACCGGCGAGTCGGCACCCGTGATCCGCGAGTCCGGTGGCGACCGATCGGCGGTCACCGGTGGCACACGGGTGCTGAGCGACGAGATCGTGGTGCGGATCACGGCCAAGCCCGGCGAGACGTTCCTCGACCGCATGATCGCACTCGTCGAGGGTGCCGACCGCCAGAAGACGCCCAACGAGATCGCATTGACGATCCTCCTCGCCGGACTCACGGTGATCTTCCTGCTCGCCGTGGTCACGCTGCAACCCTTCGCGATCTACTCGGGTGCCGAACAGAGCGTCATCGTGCTGATCGCCCTCCTGGTGTGCCTGATCCCGACCACCATCGGTGGGTTGCTCTCCTCGATCGGCATCGCCGGGATGGACCGTCTGGTTCAGCGCAACGTGCTGGCGATGTCGGGGCGTGCCGTCGAAGCGGCGGGCGACGTGACGACCCTGCTGCTCGACAAGACCGGCACGATCACTTACGGCTCACGTCAGGCCGCCGAGTTCATCCCGGTCCACGATGTCGCGCCGCAAGATCTCGCCGAGGCGGCAATGGTGTCGTCGCTCGCCGACGAGACACCCGAGGGTCGCTCGATCGTGCAGCTCGCGATCGAGCAGTTCTCACCGGCGACGGTCGACGACCGCGGCGCAACCATGGTGCCGTTCACGGCGCAGACCCGGATGTCCGGCATGGATCTCTCCAACGGTCGCCAGGTCCGCAAGGGGGCAGCAGACTCGGTACGCCGATTCGTTGAGGTCTCGAACGACGGCGACCATGCCGACGTCCCACTCGAGATGCTCCCGATCGTGGAACAGGTGTCACGCGACGGTGCCACGCCGCTCGTCGTGATCGACAAGGCGGGTCCGGGTGAGCCGTGGCGGGTGCTCGGCGTCGTGCGCCTGAAGGACACGGTGAAGCCCGGCATGCGAGAACGTTTCGACCAGCTCCGGTCGATGGGCATCCGTACCATCATGATCACCGGCGACAACCCCCTGACCGCGGCCGCGATCGCCGAGGAAGCCGGCGTCGACGGGTTCCTCGCCGAAGCCACGCCCGAGGACAAGATGGCCTTGATCAAGCGCGAGCAGGCCAGCGGAAACCTCGTGGCGATGACGGGCGACGGCACCAACGACGCCCCGGCGCTCGCACAAGCCGACGTCGGCGTGGCGATGAACACCGGGACCCAGGCCGCCAAGGAAGCCGGCAACATGGTCGACCTCGACAGCAACCCCACCAAGTTGATCGAAATCGTCGAGGTCGGCAAGCAGCTGCTGATGACCCGTGGCTCGCTGACGACGTTCTCCATCGCGAATGACGTCGCGAAGTACTTCGCCATCATCCCGGCCATGTTCGCCGCGGTGCTACCGGAGCTCGATCGACTCAATGTGATGAACCTGTCGAGCCCTCGGTCGGCGATCCTGTCGGCCGTCATCTTCAACGCCCTGATCATCGTGGCACTGGTGCCGCTGGCACTGCGCGGGGTCAAGTTCCGCGCCGAGGCCGCTGCCCTCGTGTTGCGGCGCAACCTGCTGATCTACGGCCTCGGTGGCCTCGTCGCCCCGTTCATCGGCATCAAGCTCATCGACCTCATCGTCACTGCACTGGGAGCGAACTGACATGCGACTCTTCATCCGTCAACTCCGCCCGGCTCTCCTCGTGGTTGTCGTGGCCAGTGTGCTTCTCGGGTTGGTGTACCCGCTGGTCGTCACCGCGATCGGCCAGGTGGGTTTCAACGACAAGGTGGACGGCTCGCTGATCGAGGTCGACGGCGAGGTCGTCGGCAGCAAGCTGCTGGGCCAGTCGTTCACTTCACCCGAGTACTTCCAGTCCCGACCATCAGCCGCCGGCGCCGGCTACGACGGCTCGGCGAGTTCCGGATCGAACCTCGGGCCGACCAACCCCGACTTCCTCACATCGATCGACGAACGTGTCGCCGCCTACCGGGAGGCCAACGGGCTGTCGAGCGATGTGATGGTCCCCGTCGACGCGGTGACCGCATCGGGCTCGGGCCTCGACCCAGCGATCTCGGTGGCCAATGCACGGCTGCAGGCTCCTCGGGTCGCCGCGGCACGCGGCATGGATCTCGATGAAGTCCTGACGTTGATCGACGACAACACCACCGGCCGCGCGCTCCTCGTCCTGGGCGAGCCGGCGGTCCAGGTCGTCGCACTCAACCTCGCACTCGACGGGCCGGCAGGGTGACTCCGCCGACCGACTTCGTAGGCTCGTGATCGATGGCCAGAGGATCGTTGCGCATCTACCTCGGTGCGGCTCCTGGTGTCGGCAAGACCTACAAGATGCTCGGCGAGGGCGTCCGTCGCAAGGAGCGCGGCGCCGACATCGTCATCGGGCTCGTGGAGACGCACGGGCGCAAACAGACCGCCGACCAGATCGATCACCTCGAGGTGATGCCGCGCCGGGAGGTCGCCTATCGCGGCACGATCCTGCAGGAGATGGACGTCGATGCGATCCTGGCGCGCCGGCCGCAGGTCGTGCTCGTCGACGAGTACGCCCACACCAATGCTCCCGGATCACCGAACGAGAAGCGCTGGCAGGATGTCGAACAGCTGCTCGACGCGGGCATCGATGTGATCTCGACGCTGAACATCCAGCACCTCGAATCGCTCAACGACGTCATCGCCCGCATCACCGGTACCGCCCAGCGTGAGACCGTGCCGGACGAACGGGTACGCAGGGCGGATCAGCTCGAGCTCGTCGACATGGCACCCGAGGCGATCCGGCGCCGTCTCGCGCACGGCAACATCTACCCAGCCGAACGCGTCGATGCTGCGCTCGCCAACTATTTCCGGCCGGGCAACCTCGGTGCGCTTCGTGAGCTCGCCCTGCTGTGGCTGGCCGATCGAGTCGAGGAGTCGCTCACCGCGTACCTCGACGCCCACGGTATCTCCGAGGCCTGGGAGACCCGTGAACGTGTCGTCGTCGGGCTCACGGGCTTCCCGAGCGGCGAGGCAGCGATCCGTCGCGCCGCACGGATGGCGGGACGCGTCGGCGGTGAACTGATCGGGGTCCACGTTGCGTTGAATGATGGGCTGGCAAGCCAGAACGAGCAGGCACTGGCCGACCAACGAAAGCTGGTCGTCGAGCTCGGTGGAACCGTGCACGACATCATTGCGCACAACACCGTAGAGGGGATGGCGGCATTCGCCCGGCAGGAGAAGGCCACCCAGATCGTGCTCGGGGCCAGCCGGCGAAGTCGCTGGCACGAGGTCGTGCACGGATCGTTCGTGGCGCGTCTGACCCGCCTCGTCCCGGAGATCGACGTGCACGTCTTTGCCCGCACCGGCGACGAGGTGCCCGTCGAGCATCGGTCCCGACGGCGCGAACCCGTCCGCCGCCGCACGATCGTCGCGTGGCTTCTCACGGCGTTCGCACTGCCGCTGCTGATCGCCGTCACCGTGCCGTTCCGTGACACCTTCGATCTCTCGACCGAACTCCTCCTGGCGCTCGTCCTGGTGCTGGCGATCGCCGTGCTCGGAGGTGTGGTTGTCGGCACCGTGGCGGCAGTGTTTGCATCGCTGCTCGTCAACTGGTTCTTCGTCGAGCCGTACTCGACGTTGACCATCGGTGACACGGAGAACGTCATTGCGCTCGCCGTGTTCGTCGCGGTGGCCATCACTGCCGGGGCGCTGGTCGACACGGTCGCGCGGCGTTCGCTCGAAGCGCGACTCGCTCGGCGCGAAGCCGAGGAACTGGTTCGCTCGACCACGAGCCTGGCCATCGATCCCGAGCCGGTGCAACGGCTGATCGAGCAGATCCAGACGGCATTTGCCCTCGCAGGTGTGCGGCTCGACACAGAACGCGACGGAACCTGGTCGACGGTTGCGATGGCCGGTGACGTCAGCCAACCGGCGACGGCGACGTTGTCGCTGTCGAACGGCAACAGCCGCGACGACGAACACACGCTCGAGCTCTACGGTCGTTCGCTGTCGGCCGACGATCACCGGCTCCTGAGAGCGCTTGCGGACCAGTTGGCGTTGGCGATCGAGAATCAGATCCTCGAGTCCGAAGTGGCTGAGGCGGCAGCCCTGGCCGACGTCGATGCCGTTCGAACGGCACTGCTGCGCGCAGTGTCACACGACCTTCGAACACCGTTGGCATCGATCAAGGCGATGATCTCCGGCCTGCGCGACCCGACAGTGGCCTGGACTGCGGAGGAGATCGCGGAGGCACTGCTCACCGTCGACGAGGAAACCGATCGGCTGAACGGCCTCGTGAGCAACCTGCTCGACGCGAGCCGGCTGCAGATCGGAGCACTGGCAGTCGACATCCGGTCTGCCGAGGTCGACGAGATCGTCGCTGCTGCCATGCACAGCATCGGTGCCCCGACGGGTTCGGTACTCGTCGAGGTCCCGCCGGACCTTCCTGCGGTGTCGTGTGACTCGACGCTCCTCGAACGCAGCCTGGCGAACGTCATCTCGAACGCATTGCGCTTCAGCCCGCCGGACACCCCGGTCAGGATCGAAGCGGCCGAGGTGGGCCACAAGGTGCACGTTCGCATCGTCGACCGCGGCATCGGGATCAAGGCGGTCGATCGGTCGAGGGTGACCCTGCCCTTTCAACGATTCGGTGACGCCCCGGACGGGGACGGAGTCGGGTTGGGGCTGTCGATCGCCGAAGGATTCGTCGATGCGATGGGCGGTGCCCTGACACTCGACGACACGCCGGGCGGCGGGCTGACGGTGACGATCGCGTTGACGACGGACGCTGGGCTTCGCACGGCATGACCACCGTCCTCGTTGTCGACGACGAACGTCAGATCCGGCGCGCGCTGAGCCTCAACTTCCGAGCCCGTGGATACGCCGTCACCGAAGCGGCGAGCGGCGAGGCGGCGCTCACACGGATGGCCGACGATCGGCCCGACATCGTGCTGCTCGACCTCGGCCTGCCCGGGATGGACGGCATCGCGGTCATCGAGGCCCTGCGCGGGTGGACCAACGTGCCCATCATCGTCCTGACCGCACGCGAGGACGAGCGGTCCAAGGTGCTTGCGCTCGAGGCAGGTGCCGACGACTACGTCACCAAGCCGTTCGGGATGGCTGAGCTCGTCGCCCGCGTCCGGGCCGCCCTGCGCCGTTCGCCCGAGGTCGGCACGGAGTTCGCCCTGGTGACGACACCTGACTTCGTGCTCGATCTGGCTGCACATCGCGCGTTCGTCGGCCCGGGGTCGGCCGATGGGCGAGCCGAGAACACCGAGGTGCGCCTCACCCCGACGGAGTGGGGAATCGTCGGCCATCTGGTGCGCCACCCTCACCGGCTCGTCACCTACACCCAGCTCATCCTGGCGGTGTGGGGCCCGGACTACGAGCCGGACCAGAACCTGCTGCGAGTCCACATGGGGCACATCCGCCGCAAACTCGAACCCGACCACACCCGCCCGAAGTACTTCGTCACCGACGCCGGAGTGGGGTACCGCTTCCAGCCCGACGAGTCGGACGCGTGAGGCGTCAGGATCGGTGGAGCCAGTCGCGCAGCTCCGGTGAAACGAGTTCGTCGATCCGCTGCCGGTAGACGGCGTCCTGTTCGGGCGTCACGAATGACCGCCAGTCTCCGCCTTCACCGGACCGGAAGAATCGCGTGGGATCCGAGAAGATCTGCTTGGTGTTCGGGGCGAGGTCGTCTGCCCGGGCCCGCATCTGATCGATCGACGCCAACTCGGCGAGTTCCTCGATCCGGTCGGCCGTCAGGTCGAGTTCGAGCGCCAGCGCAAGACGACTCATGGCCGCGGCGCGCTCGGAGCGGAGCTCCTCGAAGTGGAACAACTCGACGTTGGGACGGTTGCGACGGTCCCACGACACCTGGATGTGGCCGGCCACGAGTGCCAGCGACATCCGCCCCGTCGGGCTGTCGTCCACGAGCCAGAGGTCGAAGCGTTCTTCGATGGTCTCGGGAGTCTCACCGAGGAACGGAAGAACCGTGTCGATGCCGACCGCTCCATCGACTGCGGCGATCACATGCTCGATGTCCATGTTCTCCATGTGGTGCTCCCACGACACGAACACATCACGAGGATCGCGACCGACGGCGACGTAGGTCACGTCGGACCACTCGGGGACACCGTCCAGCGGTGTGTGCGTCTTGATGAAGCGGCGATGTGTCTGAGCGTCGACATGGGCCAACACCTCTTCGTCGCTCCGGGTCCGCATGTCCAACCAGGGCGACAGGTCGTCCATCCGTCCCGGGAAGTCGGGGCCATCGAAGAGCACGAGAGCGCACAGCATCTGCGTGAGCGTGGTGCCACACTTCGGTGGCGTCGAGATGATGACGTCGCCCGGCCGAGGCTCGAACTTCAACCAGCGGGCGCTGTCCGACATGAAGTTCTGGTAGCGCTTCGGCGCCGTCCCCATTGCGTCAACCTACCGCGCGGGCGGTGGACGATCAGTCGTCGGGTTGTTCGATTGCGTCGAGGAAGGCGTTGACGTCGGCTTCTTCGCCACCGACCAGCCAGATCGTCATCTCGCCGTCGGATTCTTCGTCGTCCTCGTCGTCTTCCCAGGGGAGCACGCCATCGACGAAGTAGCGATCGACCGTGATGTCATCCGAGCCCTCCTCGACCGGAGCGATGACGGCGAGTTCCACCTCGGCATCTGCCGGTTGGTCGCTCAGGATGTCGATCAATTCGTGGACTCGCATGGCTCTCCCTTGCGGTGCGTCGTGACGGAACTCAGTACTCGTCGAGCCAGGTGGGTGCCCGCTCGAGCAAATACAGACTGACATGTTTGCAGCGGTCGAGCGCGGCTTCGATCGCGTCGTCGACGTTCATGTACACGTCGGCGAGGTCGATGGTCATCTTGGCGACGATCGAGAGGCTGCGCTCCGGCGCGTCGGTGACGCTCGGGAAGGAATCGATCGCCGACACCTCGAGTGGTAGATCGATGCCGCCGATTCCGGCGAGATCCGTCGCCAACACCAGCAGGTCGGGTGGCTCGGGCAACGGCGGCAGTGTCCACGTGAAGATGAGGGGGAAGCTGAAGCCGGTCGGCGGCGGGTCGTCGATCTCGTCGAGCTTCATCACTTCGTCTTCGAAGCCGAGCATCGCTCGTGGGTCGACGTCGAGTGACAGGTGCAGGTCGATCGGGCCCGCGCACGCCTCTTCAGGGTGCAGGTCGACCTCCCACAATTGGCGGAGCGAGTACGTCTCGACGAAGTGCCGTTCGTCGTGGACGTGGAACCCATGGTCGATCGCCTGACTCTTCACGTCGGCCACGAAACCTGCAACGTCGATCACTGCCATGCAGATCGGACACTACCGTCTGTGAACGTGACCGAGCCCAATGACATCGACGTGCTGGCCCTCTTCGCGTCGATCTGTGGTCGCACCGCCGAGGTGGTCGGAGCAACGACCGATTGGGGCGCGTCGGGCCGTCGCCCCGGTCAGTACCGGGTCGACCTCGATGTGGACGACGTGTGTGTCGGGCCGCTGCTCGCCGCGGGGTTCTCGGTGCTCTCGGAGGAGAGCGGCGTGCAGCACCCATCAGGCGGGCTGTCGAAGCAGGGAGTCGTGGTGGTCGATCCCCTCGACGGTTCGACCAATGCATCGTTGGGTCTGCCGTGGTTCGCCACCTCGCTGTGCCTGGTCGTCGATGGTGAGCCGACCGTGTCGATGGTGAGCAACCTCGTGACCTGGGCGCAGTTCACCGCGGTACGAGGTCGGGGTGCCCGATTGAACGGCGAGGCCATCAGGGTGTCGCCGGCGCGGTCGCTGGATGATGCGGTCGTCGCGATCAGTGGACTGCCCGATCATTCCTACGGCTGGCGGCAGTTCCGGGCGATGGGGGCCTCTGCACTCGACATCTGCGCCGTTGCGAGCGGAACCTTCGACGCGTTCGTCGACATCAGCCGCGATGCCCACGGCGTGTGGGATTACCTCGGGGCGCTGTTGGTCGTTGAGGAGGCCGGGGGGGTGGTGGTCGATGCCCTGGGGCGTGATCTCGTCGTGCTCGATCACGATGTCCGTCGCACGCCGGTAGCGGCAACGAACGAACCGTTACTCGCCGAGCTGCTCCGCCATCGTCAACCGTAGGGTCGGGTTCCGTCGATGACGAGCTGGGCGCAGCTGATCGGGTCATCGCGCTCGACGTAGGCGGTTTCGTTCGGCATCCAGACGTTGACCCACGTGTCTCGTGATTCCTCGCCGTCGCGTTCGACCCCACCGCGAGGCGGACGTCGTACGGTGCATCGATCCAGATGCGCACCTCGAGGTCATCACGGAACATCTGGTGCAGCGCGCACACCCCCTCGATGATCACCACGCCGTCGGGAGTCACCGTGCGGCCGGGTCGGAGCGCTTTGGCTCCCCAGTCCCACTCGTCGTAGTGGGCCAGCTCGTGGGTGAGCAACGGGTTCACGACGTCGGTTCGGAGGCGGTCGAGATCGAACTGGGATCCGTTCCAGAACGAATCGGTCGCGACGATCTGGGTGTCCGGGACGTGATCACCGATCCGTCGTGCCAACGTCGACTTCCCCGATGCCCCGTGGCCGCCGATGCCAACCAGTACGAACGGCTTGGTGCCCCGGGCCGAGGTGATGCGTTCGAGGATGTCGGCCAGTGGCGTCACGGCGCACAGTGTGGCCGACTTCGAGCGATCTGCGTGCGGCATCAGCGCAAGCGTCTCGCCCGACGGATGCGAGGATGATGCGAGGATGGCGACCATGTGGAGCACGCTCGTCCCGCTGATCATCGCCAGCGCGTTGGTGCCGATGCAGATCGTCGTGACGATCCTGCTGCTGCAGTCCACGTCCGGCAGGCGGACGGCGATCGCCTTCGTGGCAGGGATGACGGCGGTCCGGCTCGCGCAGGGTGTCGTGTTCGGGCTGATCCTGTCGTCCAGCGAGGCCGGGGAGGCGACGTCGGAGGGGAGCTCCGTCATTGCATCGATCCTGCTCGTGGTCGTGGCGGTGTTGTTGCTCGTGACGGCACTGCGGCACCTCCTCGCCGGAGACGACCCGGACGCAGCCCCACCGAAGTGGCTGCAGGCGACCGCGTCGATGGCTCCCGGGAGGGCTTTCCTGCTCGGTGCGGGTCTGTTGGCGATCGGTGCCAAGTTCTGGGTGTTCACGATGGGTGCCATCGCTGCCATCGATGAGGCTGACCTCAGCCCGTCGGCGTCGATACTGGCCTTCGTCGTGTTCGCCGTGCTTGCCGCGAGTGGTCAGCTGGTGCTCATCGGTGTCACGGTGTTCGCTCCGGCTCGGTCCGATGCGCTCCTCGACCGGGCCTCGGGCTGGCTGAGCCGAAACAACCGCGTGATGATGATCGTGATCGGCCTGGTCTTCGGCGTCTGGTTCCTGGTCAAGGGGTTGGACGGCCTCGGCGTGTGGTGACGACCGCCGAGGTCCGACGTCGTACCATCGGCCCGTGGGATCGCTCGCCCAACTGCCGACCGACGAGGTCATCACGCGCGTTCTCGGAGGTGACCGCGCCGGCTCCCACTCCGGTTGGGCCGACGTCTCCGAACAACTGCGTGCCGCCAACGAGGCGGCATGGGCAGCTACCTCGCCCCGGCTGCTCGAACTGTGCCGGGTGCGCATCGCCATCCTGCTCGGATGTGCAGCAGAAGTCGACGCGCGAACTCCGGGCAGCGCAGTGGCCGACGACGTCCTGGCCGCCATCAGGTCGTGGCCGACCGATCCCCGTTTCGATCCACTCGATCGCGCGTGCCTCGCGTTCACGGAGCACTACGTGATCGATGTCGCGTCGATCGACGACGACACGGTGGCAGCAGTGCGCGATCGCCTCGGAGACGACGGTCTGTTGAACTTCGTGAACGCCCTGCTGGTGGTCGAGCAGCGCATCCGCCTGCGTCTCGCCTGGGACCGACTGCTCGGAGGAACCTGACATGGAACGATCACCGCGAGTTGATCCCGGCACCCCTGCCGATCGGAACCTTCGAAGGGCACTTGGCGGCTTCGCTGCCGCCACGGTGCGCCTCCCGGCCGTCGACCCGATGACCACCGAGATCGTGCGTCTGCGGTGCGCCCACCATCACGATTGTGGCACTTGACTGTCGGTCCGCCTGGCAGTTGCCAGGGACGCAGGACTCGACGAAGACACGATCGGCGACGTGTTCTCCGACGCGACCGACGGGTTTCCGGCCGAACATCGAGCGGCGCTGGCGCTGGCCGACGCGCTCATGAGCCAGCCGTCGTCGCTCAGCGACGAGATGGTCGGTGAGCTGCGCCGCCAATTCACCGATGATCAGCTGATCGAGCTGACACTCGATGTGATGAAGTGGAACGCGCAGAAGGTGGCTGTGGCGCTCGGGATCGACGACTGGATCAGACCGGGTGAGTTGAGCGACTTGCGCTTCGACGAGCAGGGGAACTGGATCCGGCCCGAACCCCGGTGATCCCCGGGCCGCTCACCTCGGAACGCGGTCGGCGCACTCCACGATCACCTGCGCGGCGGTCTTCGCGTCCTCGATGGTCGTCTTCCACGACGACACGCTGATCCGCATCGCCGTCGCACCGTTCCACTGGGTCGGGCCGCACCAGATCCGTCCGTCGCGTTGGATCTCGGCGATGAGTCGCTCGGTCGTGGGCGGGTCGTCGAGAAGCACGAGCACCTGGTTCAGCACGACGTCGTTGAGGATCGTGAATCCGGCATCGCCCAGCTCGTCGGCGATGGTGACCGCGGCATCGCAAGCCTGCTGCACCATGCGTTCCACCCCTGGAACGGCCCAGGGTGCGCAGCACGGCCCACACCTCGATCTGGCGCGCCCGCTGCGATGACTGCGGGGTGTGATGCATCGCTTCGAAGCCGATGTCGGGCGGGAGATATCCGGCAACGGCGGCGAACGTGCGGCGGAGCGCACCCGACCGGCGGACGATGGCGATCCCGCAGTCATAGGTGACGTTCAGCCACTTGTGCCCGTCGGTCGCCCACGAGTCCGCCCGATCGAGCCCGGCGACGAGGTGGCCCCGCGTCGGGTCGGCGAGTGCCCAGAGTCCGAACGCCCCGTCGACGTGCAGCCAGCCCTTGCGCGTCGGTGACCCAATCGGCGATGTCGCCGAACGGGTCGAACGCGCCGGTGTTCACCTCGCCCGCCTGAGCGCACAGAAGGACGGGCCGTACCGCTCCCAAGATCGGTCGGGAGGAGATCCGCGCGCAGGCACCCCTGATCGTCGCTCGGCACGACGGTGACCCGCTCTCTGCCGAGACCGATCAGGCCGAGCGACTTGCGGAGGGTGCTGTGCGCGTTCTCGCCGATGACGACCTGGATCTCCGGAGCGCCGAACAGCCCATCACGCTGGACGTCCCAGCCGTGCTCGACGAGCAGGGCGTCACGGGCCGCGGCGAGGCAACTCGCGTTCGCGACGGTTGCTCCGGTGACGAATGCGACGTCGCTGTCGGGCGGAAGGCGGAGCACGTCGAGCGTCCATCGGCGGGCGACGTCGTAGACCGCTGCGGAGGTGGGCGACATCACGGGAAGGGCGGCGTTCTGATCCCACGCGTCCACCAGGAACGACGCCCCGAGCGCAACGGGGAACGTGGCGCCATTGACGAAGCCGAAGTAGCTCTGCCCGGTCGTGCCCATCGTGGCCGGTCCACCGACACGCTGGAGTAGATCGATCGTCGAGGACGGATCGCGCGGACCCTCGGGCAGCGGTTCGTCGAACTCGGTGAGCGCAGCGAGCGCCTCGGCGCTCGGCGTCGGGGGCCGGTCGTCGATGGTCGTTGCGTACGCGATGGCATGGTCGGCCGCGGCGCGAATCAGTTCGAGGTCGGTGGACACCGCCACATTGTTGCCGGTGACGAGTGGCCGTCCTCGATGGTTTCGAGAGTCAGGTGTCGAGGTGCAGCAGGTGGACGCCGTCGGGGTCGAGTGCCACGTACAGACCGTCGTTCACCATTTGGCTGCCGTCGCGCTCGAACCCGGCGCCGGAGAGGAGATCGACCAGCGTGCACGGGCCGTCGAGGTCGGTCCAGGGAAGCCGGACCATGCCGTCGGCGCGAGTGTCCGACGGGTTGACGACAACGAGGTGCCGCTGACCCGGTTGCTCCCAGGTCCACGCCAGCAGACGCTCGGCGCTCCTGTTGTCGGCCCAGCCCTCGATCGGCGTGAGCTGCCACGTTCCCCGTCGCAGTCCACCGGACACGGCGGCGAGGAGCCGGTCGGCGAACACCCGCAGCTCTCCGTCGGTTGCCTCGATGGCGCGCCGACCGAGCGTCACGGGGGTGCGCAGCTGCCGACCCTCTGCCTCGCCTTCGTGGAGCAGGGCAACGCCGGGCAGCGTCAGCACGCTCGTGAGCGCTGCCTGATGGGCGGGACGATCGAGCATCGAGGCGGCACGGGGTTCGTCGTGGTTCTCGACGAAGCGCAGCATGTGGCGCTGATAGTCGGCGTCGGCTTCGAGATGCGCCCGGATCGACGACGCCGGCTCGTGGTGCACCATGCGGTCGTAGAGTCGCTTGTCGTAGCAGGCGTCGAAGCCCTGCTCGACGAGCACCGGTTCGAGATCCCAGTACGCCTCGGCCCAGAACACGAAGTCGGGATGCGTTGCTCGCACCGACTCGATCAGCGGGGGCCAGTAGCCCCGGTCGTCGTCGGGGCCCTTGGTTCGCTCACCCCACGTGCGGGCGAACACATCGTCGAGCATCAGCATCGCCATGTCGCACCGCACGCCGTCGCAACGATCGGCAATGCTCGAAACCACCTGGGTGGAGGCGCGGCGCACATCGGACCGCGACGCGTCGAACTGGACGACCTCGGGCCACGCGGGGAAGTACGGGTCGCGTCCGCAGGCGAGAACGTTGCCCTCGACGTCGATGAACGAGGCGGCGTCGCGGGCGAGGTCGTCGGCGGTGCCCTGCACGAAGTACTCCGGCTGGGTGCTGGTCCACTCGTGGTCGGGGGCGACGTGGTTGGGCACGAAGTCGAGGACCAGTCGCACGCCCCGCTCGGCGAGCCGGGAACGAGCCACGGCGAGTCCCTCGTCGCCGCCGAGGTGAGAGTCGACCGTGTAGCCGCGGACGCAGTACGCAGACCCGACGATGTCGGCGTCGACGAGGCCGGGCAGAGCCCGTTCGGCGTCGCCGCGCATCGCCGGATTCATCGCCGCGATGCGGGCGCCTTCGGGGCTGCGCTGCCACACGCCCATCAGCCACACCGCGTCGATCCCCGGCCGGGCGACATCGTCCCATACCGAGTCGGGGACATCACTCAGCGTGACCGGCCGGCCGGCGAACGCGGCGAGGTCGGCCAGCCACACCCAGGTGAAGATCTCGTGGACGACCGGGTTGCGCGGCCAGGGGCCGCGCAACCGGGCTCCGACGGTCGCGTTCACGGTCGCACGCCCCGTGTGCGACGGGCGGTCGTGGCGTCTCCGATCTTGTCGTCGGCGAGGCGCCGGAAGGGTCGGGCGAGCGGTCGGCCGCCGATGCGCAATGTCGCCTCCGCGTCGAGTTCGCCGAACAGTTGGATGAGGCGGGCGACGACACCGGTCCAGCCGGTCTGGTGCGAGGCGCCGAGCCCAGCGCCGTCGTCACCGTGGAAGTACTCGTAGAACAGCACCAGGTCACGCCAGTGTTGGTCCGTCTGGAACTTCTCGGTGCCGCCGTACACCGGCCGCCGTCCGGACTCGTCGGTGAGAAAGGTGCTCACGAGGCGATCGGATATCTCCTTTGCCACCTCGAACAGGGTCATCTGGTTGCCCGACCCGGTGGGGCACTCGATCGTGAAGTCGTCGCCGTAGTACTGGTAGTGCTGCAGGAGCGCCCGGACGATGAGGACGTTGACCGGGAACCACACCGGGCCCCGCCAGTTGGAGTTGCCGCCGAACATCCCGGACGTCGACTCGGCGGGTTCGTACTGCACCCGATAGGCGGTGCCGTCGACGTCGAATTCGTACGGGTGCTCGAGATGCCACTTGGACAGCGAGCGGATCCCGTGGGGGCCGAGGAAGCGCTCCTCGTCGAGCATCCGGGTGAGGATGCGCCGGAGTTTGTCCTCGTTGACGAGCGACAGGATGTGGCGTCCGTGCTTGCCCGGCTTGAGTGGGTCGGCGATGCGGGCGATCAGGTCGCCGTTGCGGCGCAGGTGCTCGGCGACCGCCGGCCGCAGCGACGGGAACTTGCCGAGTACATCGGGCTCGAAGACGGTCGTCGCGCAGAGGGGGAGCAGGCCGACGAGCGAGCGGACCTCCAGCCGTTGCCCTGTGCCGTCCGGCAGCCGCAGGACGTCGTAGAAGAAGCCGTCCTCCTCGTCCCACATCTCGTCGGGGTGGTGGCCGACGGGGTCCATCGCGGCGGCGATCCAGAAGAACCGCATGAGGAACTTCAGGATGAAGTCCTCGTAGGTGGGGTCGCGCTCGGCGAGGGCCAGTGCCAACTCCAGCATGTTCTGGCTGTAGAGCGCCATCCACGCGGTGCCGTCGGCCTGCTCGAGGCTGCCGCCGGTGGGCAGGGATGCGCTGCGGTCGAACACGCCGATGTTGTCGAGGCCGAGGAACCCGCCTTCGAACACGCTGCGGCCGCTCGGGTCCTTGCGGTTGACCCACCACGTGAAGTTGAGCAGCAGCTTGTGGAACGACTCGCGCAGGAAGGCCAGGTCGATGTCGTCGTCGCCGCTCGTTTCCTGGTCGAGGTGGTGCACGAGAATCGTGGCGAAGGCGTGCACCGGCGGGTTGACGTCGCTGAAGTTCCACTCGTACGCGGGGATCTGCCCGTTCGGGTGCAGATACGCCGATGACAGCATGAGGTCGAGCTGACCCTTCGCGAAGTCGGGGTCGACCATCATCAAGGGAATGGTGTGGAACGCGAGGTCCCATGCCGCATACCACGGGTACTCCCACTTGTCGGGCATCGAGATGACGTCCTCGTTCTGCATGTGGAACCACGACTCGTTGCGGGTGCCGCGGTGAGCGGGCGAGCGCAGCGGGTGCGACTTGCGTTCGCGTAGCCAGGTGTCGACGTCGAAGTTGTAGGTCTGCTTCGACCACAGCATCCCGGCGAGGGCTTGGCGCATCACCGATCGTTCGTCGTCGCTCAGGGCCGCGGGGCTGATCGAGTCGTAGAACTCGTCGGCCTCCGCCCGCCGGGTGTCGACGAGTGCGTCGAAGTCGGCGAACGGCGTCGCGAGAGCGTCGATCGGTGCGTCGGTGAGCCGGACCCGCACCACCGTGGAACCGCCGGCGGGGACCATCACCCGTGTGTGGGCCGCGACCTTTGTACCCGTTCCCGTCGGGTTCGTCGTTCCTTCCACTTGGCTGACGACGTGGTCGTTGATGCCGTCCTTCACAAACGGCGTGTCGTTGGTGTCGCTGCCGAAGCGGACCTGGTTCGTCTCGTTCTCGCAGAACAGCAAGGTGGCACCCGGCTCGGCGTGCAGGTGATAGCGGCCGAGTTCATCGTGGTCTGCCTGCACCACTGGATGGTCCGCCGGCACGGTCGAGAGCTGCGGCCGGGTCGTGGCGGTCGCACTGTCGATCGCGGCCGACCAGGTGTTGCGGAACCAGAGGGTGGGCAGCACGTGGAGCGGGGCATCGGTGCCGCCACGGTTGTGCACGGTGATGCGGCACAGGATGTCGTTCGGGCTGTCCTTTGCGTATTCGACCTCGACGTCGAAGTAGCGGTTGTCGTCGAAGATCCCGGTGTCGATCAGTTCGTACTCCGGCTCGAGCCGGCTGCGTGATCGGTTCGTCGTGACCAGGTCGTCGTAGGGGTAGGCCTGGTGCGGGTACTTGTACAGCCACCGTTGGTACGAGTGTGTGGGGACGTTGTCGAGGTAGAAGTAGTACTCCTTCACGTCCTCGCCGTGGTTGCCCTCGGTGTTCGTGAGCCCGAAGAGTCGCTCTTTCAGGATCGGGTCGTGTTCGTTCCACAGTGCCAAGGCAAAGCACAGCCGCTGATGCGTGTCGGAGATGCCGGCGAGGCCGTCCTCACCCCATCGGTATGCCCGCGAGCGTGACTGGTCGTGGCTGAAGTAGGACCAGGCGTCGCCGTTGTCGCTGTAGTCCTCGCGAACCGTTCCCCACTGGCGTTCGCTGAGGTACGGCCCCCACCGGCGCCAGCGCGCGCCCGTGCGGGATTCGCGCAGTCGACGTTCTTCTGCACCCAGTTCCATCGCGATCAGGTCTCCTTCGGGGGTCGAGCCGATGGTACCCCTCCGGGCTTGCGGCGCTCGCCGTCGTCCGAGCGCGGCCGTGAGAGTACTGTGCGGCGATGTCGACCTTCATCACCCGCTTGGATGCCGCCGGGAGCGGCCCCCGACTGGCCGTCAAGGACCTCATCGATGTGGCCGGCACGCCGACCACCGCCGGCTGTCGGGCAGTCGCGGACACCGCAGAACCGGCTGCGAAGGATGCGGAGTGCATGGCGGGCGCGCGGGCGGCCGACGCCCGCGTCGTGGGCAAGACCAACCTCACGGAGCTCGCGATGACCGGGGTCGGGACGAATCCGTGGTTCGGCACGCCTGTCAACCCACTCGATCCGGCACTGCTCCCGGGTGGTTCGTCGAGCGGCTCGGCGGTTGCCGTCGGTGCCGATGACGCCGATGTCGCGTACGGGACCGACACCGGGGGATCGGTGCGTATCCCGGCCGCGTGCTGTGGCATCGTCGGGCTGAAGACGACGTTCGGTCGGGTGCCGCTCGGTGGGGTATGGCCCTTGGGCAGGACGCTCGACACGGTCGGCCCGATGGCCCGAGACATCGCCGGCATGGAGTTGGGCATGCAGCTGCTCGAGCCCGGGTTCGTCCGGTCGTCGACTTCCGCTGTCAAGGTGGGACGCATCGCCACGCTCGCCGACCCGGTGGTCAATGCCGCGATCGATGCGGCGTTGCTCGCTGCCGGCTTCGAGGTCGTGACCATCGAGCCGGCCGAGATCGAGGCGATCGGAAAGGCATTCGTGACGATCTACTTCGCTGGGGCCTGGGACGCCGACCATCACTTGTTGGACACCCGACCGCAGGGGTTGGGCGCCGAGGTCACCGAGATCCTCGGGCTCGGCCCGATGTTCACTCCACTCGCTGCGTCGGCCAGGGCCGACGCCGACCGCCTCACGACCTCGTTCTGCCGGCTCTTCGAACGGTTCGAGGTGCTGGCCATGCCGACGCTTCCGATTCTTCCGCCTCGTCTCGACGATCCCCTCGTCGGTTCCGCCGAATTGTCGATGCAGATGGCCGGCCTCACTCCGCTCGCCAATGTCACCGGCCTCCCGGCGCTCGCACTGCCCGTACCCGTGGCCAGCGGACCATTCCCGGCGAGCCTCCAGCTGATCGGACCCCACGGCGGCGAGGAACTCCTCGTCGCCACGGGCGCCGTGGTGGAGCAGGCAATCGTCTAGCAACCAGCGGTCGTTCGCCCGGGTAACATCGCCCCGTTCCAGGGCGCATAGCTCAGTTGGCTAGAGCGCTTCCCTTACAAGGAAGATGTCGGGGGTTCGAGTCCCTCTGCGCCC
>CAVQTE010000035.1:0-89113 GCA_963716235.1 Ilumatobacteraceae bacterium
GCCGGGTCGACCTCGCACTGGGCATCATCGGTCGGCCCGAGGTGCTGTTCCTCGATGAACCGACCACCGGGTTCGATCCCGCTGCCCGTCGGCAGTCGTGGGACCTCATCGAGACGCTCGGCGTGGACGGAACGACCGGCGCTGTGCCGACGACGCATTACCTCGACGAGGCCGAGCACCTCGCCTCACGGGTCGGTGTGCTGTCGCGGGGCCGGATGATTGCCGAGGGCAGCACCCGAGCAGTTGATCGATCGCATCAGTGGCACCGTCGTCAGCTTCACGCTGCCGGAGTCGGTCGAGATCATCGACGCGGCGGCCACGTTCGCTCCGATCATGGAGACCGACGTCAGGGTGTCGGGTCGATTGGTCGAGGCCAACGTCGATCGGCCGACCGCCGTTGTCCACCGTCTCACCGGATGGGCCATCGAGGCCGGCGTCGAACTCGACTCGCTGTCGGTGGGCCGAGCGTCGCTCGAAGAGGTGTACCTGAGCCTTGCCGGCTCGGTGAGAGGCGTGGAGGAGCCGACCGAATGAACGGCTTCCCCGTGACTCGTCAAGTTGCTCACCGCTCAGACCCGCTATCAGCTGTTGACGTTCTGGCGGATCCCCGTGGCGATGTTCTTCACGCTCGGACTGCCGCTGATCATGCTGGTGCTCTTCAATGCGCTCTTCGGTGACTCCACGATCGTCACACCGGAAGGGAGCTGGTCGTCACGTCAGTTCTACACCGGGGGGCTCGCCGCGTTCACGGCTGCTTCGGCGACCTTCACGAACCTGGCGAACATGGTGCCGATCCGGCGCGACGAGGGTGTGCTCAAGCGGTGGCGAGGCACCCCGCTCCCGACGTGGATCTACATCGCCGGGTTCATCTGCTCGGCGATCGTGATCGCGTTCATGGGGGTCACGATCATGCTCGGAGTGGGCGTCGTGGCCTACGACCTGGACATCGACCCCGCGAAGATGCCGGCCGCCTTCGTGACGTTCCTGGTCGGGGTCGCGTCGTTCGCTGCGCTCGGTATGGCTCTCGCCTCGTTGGTGAAGTCGGCCAGCTCGTCGTCGGCAGCGGCGAACGCAATCATCCTTCCGCTGGCCTTCGTGTCGAACATCTTCATCCAGCTCGACGACCCGCCGCAGTGGATCGAATTCGTCGGCAACCTCTTTCCACTGAAGCCGTTCGCCGAAGCGTTCCAGGCCTGCTTCACGCCGTTCGTCGAGGCACCGGCATTCCAGTGGGACAAGCTGGCGTTCATCGCCGCCTGGGGCGTCGTCGGTCTGTTCGTCGCACTGCGGAAGTTCTCCTGGGAACCCAGCGGAAGCGCGCCGCGCGCCCGCCGGGCCCGCCGCGCCGCCACCACCTGAAGTCCGAAAAATGCGCCCTCGTGTGTACTACGTGCACATCTGGGCGCACATTTCGGGGTTTCGGTGGTGACGGGGTCAGGAGAAGACGACGGTCTTTCGGCCGTGGACGAGGACCCGGTGCTCGAGGTGTGCGCGTACGGCCCGAGCGAGCACGATCGTCTCGAGATCGCGTCCGCGTGCGGTGAGCCGTTGGACGTCGTCGCGGTGCGTGACGTGGACGGTGTCCTGCTCGATGATCGGGCCCTCGTCGAGGTCGGCAGTGGCATAGTGCGCCGTGGCGCCGATGAGCTTGACGCCGCGCTCGAAGGCCTGGCGATACGGGTTCGCCCCGACGAACGCAGGCAGGAACGAGTGGTGGATGTTGATGATCGGACGAGCCGAGACGAATCGGTCGCTGAGGATCTGCATGTAGCGAGCCATCACGACGAGTTCGATGCCGCGCTCGTCGAGCGCCTCGAGCACGGCTGACTCCTGCTCGACCTTGGTGTCGGGTGTCACGGGGAAATGGAGGTACTCGACGCCCATGTGGACGGCGATGTCGGCGTGATCGGGGTGGTTCGACACGATCACTCGGAGGTCCATCGGCAGTTCGCCGCTGCGCCAACGTGTGAGGAGGTCGTAGAGGCAATGTGGTTGCTTCGACGCCATGATCGCCGTCGGGGTCGGAACATCACTGAAGCGGAGGTCGACGTGCATGCCGAGGCGCTCGGCCGTGGGAGCGAAGGCTTCGGCGATCTCGTTTCGGTCGAGGCCGAACCCGTCGAGTTCGAACTCGACTCGCTGGTAGAACATTGCGTCGCCGCTCCCCGTGCCTGGGTCGACGTGCTGTTCCGCGTTCACGATGTTGCCGTCGTGGGCGGCGATGAACTGGGCGGTGGCCGCGACCACCCCACGCTGGTCGGGGCACGAGAGCAACAGCACAGCAGTCATCGGCGTTCGTTCTATCCGCAACGGGGGCGGAGCGCGTAACAGGCCACCGCAGTCGCGGCGGCTGCGTTGAGCGAATCGACGCCGGTCGCCATCGGGATGCGCACCGGCGTGGCCAACTCCAACAGCTCGGCGCTGAGCCCGGCGCGCTCGGAACCGATGAGCAGCGTCACATGTGGGCCCGGCTCGATCGTGTCGAGCGCCGCGGCGTCGGGTGCAGGCGTCATGGCGTAGTGCTCGAAGCCGACGAGGAGGCGCAGGTCGTCGGCGAGGGTGACGGTGCGGGCGTGCGGGAGCGAGAACGCTGTCCCCATGGCCACGCGGAGCGACCGCCGAGCGAGTGGGTCGGCGCTGGTGTGATCGAGGATCAATCCGTCCCAGCCGAGAGCGGCAGCGTTGCGGATGATCGAGCCGATGTTCGACGGGTTGTCGACCCCTTCGACGACGACCAGTCGACGGGCGCTGACGGCGAGGTCGGCAACGGACGGTCGCGGCGGGCGGTGGAACAGGGCGATGATCGGAGATGGAACCCCGAGCCGGGAGACGACCCGTCGCACCTCGTCGCCGCCCGAGTACACAGGGCAGTCGAGTTGCGCCGCAACGTCAGGGATTCGCTGTGCGTCGACGAGCGCGGCGACCGGTCGGCAACCCGCAGCGATCGCACGCTCGACGACGAGATCGCCCTCGGCGAGGAACATGCCGGCGCCGGCATCGTCACGTTTGTCGGCTCGGCTTGCCAGCCCGCGCTCGTTGAGTCGGAACTGCCTGAATCGGGGGTCGTCCGGATCATCGATGCGGATCACGGTGGCTGTCATCAGAAGTGGTATGGAGTGTCCGACCAGTCGGCTGGGCGCTTCTCGAGGAAGCTGTCGCGGCCTTCTTGTGCCTCGTCGGTGCCGTAGGCGAGGCGAGTGGCTTCGCCGGCGAAGATCTGCTGGCCGACGAGCCCGTCGTCGATGAGGTTGAACGAGTATTTCAACATGCGCTGGGCCGTCGGGCTCTTCGCGCAGATCTCGCGTCCCCATTGGAGCGCGGTGGCCTCCAACTCGGCGTGCGGGATCGAGGCGTTGACGGCACCCATCGCCACCATGTCGTCAGCGGTGTATTCGCGCCCGAGGAAGAAGATCTCCCTGGCGAACTTCTGGCCGACCTGCCGGGCGAGATACGCGGAGCCGAATCCGCCGTCGAAGCTGGCGACGTCGGCGTCGGTCTGCTTGAAGCGGGCGTGTTCGGTGCTGGCCAGCGTGAGGTCCGACACGACGTGCAACGAGTGGCCACCGCCCGCGGCCCAGCCCGGCACCACGCAGATGACGACCTTGGGCATGAACCGGATCAGGCGTTGCACCTCGAGGATGTGGAGGCGTCCCGCTCGGCCCGGCTCGATCGTGTCGGCGGTAGCTCCCTCTGCGTACTTGTAGCCGTCCTTGCCGCGGATGCGCTGGTCGCCGCCCGAGCAGAACGCCCACCCACCGTCCTTGGCCGACGGCCCGTTGCCCGTGAGCAGCACACAACCGACATCGGTCGACATGCGGGCGTGATCGAGCGCGGTGAACAGCTCATCGACCGTGTGCGGCCGAAAGGCATTACGGATCTCGGGCCGATCGAAGGCGATACGCACCACCCCTGCATCGACGGCGCGGTGGTAGGTGATGTCGGTGAACTCGAATCCGCCGACGGCGTTCCATGCTGCCGGATCGAAGATCTCGGAGACGACTCGTGGTGCTGCAGGCTCGGCCATCGTCCCATGTTGGCCGATCGGGTACCGTGCGCCCATGCCGCACGCCGACATCAACGGACAGAAGATCTACTTCGAAGACACCGGGGGTGGCGGCGCAGTCGTCATCCTGGCCCACGGGTTTCTCATGGACCATGAGATGTTCGTCCATCAGGTGGCGGCACTGCGCAGCGCGTACCGGGTGATCACCTGGGATGAGCGGGGCTTCGGCCTCACCGAGTACGACGGCGAGCCGTTCACCTATTGGGATTCGGCACGTGACTGCCTCGGGCTGCTCGATTACCTCGGGATCGACCGAGCGGTCGTCGGGGGGATGAGCCAGGGCGGGTTCCTGTCGTTGAGGGTCGCACTGACTGCGCCGGAGCGGGTACGGGCATTGATCCTGCTCGACACCCAGGCCGGCGTCGAGGACGCCGAGGCCGTTCCGCTCTACGAGGGGATGCGCGACACGTGGCTGGTGGCCGGGCCCGTCGACGAACTGGTGGAGGCTGTTGCCGGCCTGATCATCTCCGATCCCGAGGTGAACCAGGTCTGGATCGAAAAGTGGAAGCAGCAGCCGAACGACTACATCAAGCAGCCGTTCGCCACACTCATGTCGCGCGACGACGTCACCGGCCGGTTGGGTGAGATCACGTGTCCGGCGCTGGTGGTCCACGGAACCGAGGACGTGTCGATCTCGATGGACAAGGCCGAGCAGTTGGCGACAGGGCTCCCCGGCGCCGGACCGGTTGTGAAGGTCGGGGGTGCGCATGCTGCGAACCTGACGAATCCCGAGCCGGTCAACTCGGCCATCATCGGGTTCCTCACCGGCCTCGGTGGCTGAGTCGAGTGCCGATGGGAAGTCTTCAGGTTTTCGGCGTCGACGGGTTGCCCGAGATTGCCGCCGGTGATGACATCGCCGCTCAGATCGTCGATGCCGCGACCATCAGTGGTGCACCGCTCGTCGATCGTGACATCGTCGTCATCACGTCCAAGATCGTGTCGAAGGCCGAGGGGTGCGCGATCGAACTCGACGATGTCGAACCGTCGACGTTCGCCAGTGATTGGGCCGCCCGGTGGGACAAGGATCCGCGTGTGGTCGAGGTGGTGCTACGCGAATCGAAGCGCATCATCCGCCAGATCGGTCCGGTGCTCATCACCGAGACGCACCACGGGTTCTGCTGCGCCAACTCGGGAGTCGACCAATCCTCGAGCGGCGCCCATGGTCGGGTCCTCGTGCTGCCGAAGGATTCCGATGCATCGGCACGCCGCTTTCGTGCCCGGTTCGCGGAGCTCGGCGTCGATGTCGCCGTCGTGATCAGTGACACGTTCGGACGTCCGTGGCGGGAAGGGCAGACCGACATCGCGATCGGGGTTGCAGGAATGCACCCGCTGCACAGCTACATCGGCGAGCACGATCCGCACGGGCACGAGTTCCGCGTTCAGGAGATCTGCGTGGTCGACGAACTGACCGCGGCCGCGGAGTTGGTGAAGGGCAACACCAGCCGGGTCCCTGTCGCCGTCGTCCGCGGCTACGACTGGGTCACCGACGACACCGCATCGATGGCCCCGGTCCTCCGCGACGCCGAACGCGACCTCTTCCGCTGACCGTTCGCACGCCATTCTCGTGAACTCGTGCGCGAATAATTCGCGCACGAGTTCACGAGAACGTTGGGGTCAGCCGGTGAGGTCTTTGGCGATGCCGTAGAAGTAGTTGGCGGACAGGCCGAGCGAGTCGACGTCGATGCGTTCGTCGTTGCCGTGGAAGCGCGACCCGAACGTGGCGAAGTCCATCTGCGGAGAGAACAGCCCGGCGCCGTAGGCCGTGACGCCGCGTTCGCGGTAGAAACGGGCGTCGGTGCCCCCGACGATGAGCCCGGGGACGAGTTCGGCGCCCGGATAGGCGACCTGGGTGTGCTTGGAGACCGTCTTCCACAGCAGATTGTCCATCCCGAACCCGCAGGCGGTCGGGTCGCTGTGCTGGAGCACGGCGATGTCCACTTGCCCGTACAAGTCGCCGAGGGCTTCGCGCAGCAGGGCCTCCACGTCATCGCGTGTCGTTCCCGGCACCGTACGGATGTCGACGTCGATGTCGACGACGTCGGGAATGGTGTTCGTCTTCTGCCCGCCGTGCACCACGTTGGGGGAAATGGTCGTGTGCGTCTCGGCATGACACATCCGGGCCACGGGAACCGGCATCTGTCCGAGGGTGGCGAAGATCGTCTCGGCCGAGGTGAGACCGTCACGGATTTCGTCGGGCAGGTCCATCGCAGCGACCTGGGCACGCCAGATGTCGTCGATGTGGGCCGCCGGCCGGAAGGCCGAGAGTCGCCGCACGATCTCGGCGGCTTTGATCAATGCGCTGTCGGCCCCGAAGGGCATCGACCCGTGTCCTGGCGTACCGTGGACTCGGAGTCGGCGCCAGGCCAGGCCCTTCTCCCCGACGTTCACCGTCACCGTTCGGTGACCATCGTGGTCGACCGACGACCATCCGCCGAGTTCGGTGAGCACGTAGTCGGCTTCGATCGCATCCCAGTGGTGCTCGACCATCCACTCGGCTCCCCATGTGCCGCCGGCCTCCTCGTCGCCGACCCCGAAGTAGATGAGGTCACCCTTGGGTCGGAACCCCTCGGCGGCGAGCCGCCGGAACGCAACCGCCATCGACGAGGTGAGGTTGAGCATGTCGATGGCGCCGCGGCCCCAGACCTCATCGTCGATGACCTCGCCGCCGAACGGGTCGTTGCGCCAGCCGTCCGGATTCACGGGGACGACATCGGTGTGCCCCATGAGACACAGCGACGGAGCGTCGGGGTCGGTGCCCTCTATCCGGGCGACCATCGAGTCGCGCCCGGGACGAGGCGTGAATCGTTCGACCTCCAGGCCCGCGCCTTCGAGGTAGGTGACGAGAAGGTCGGAGTTTCGTGTCTCCTCGCCGGAGTCGGGCGTGCCGTCGTTGACGCATTCGTTGCGGATCAGAGCCTGCAACAGCTCGGTCGTCGGGCCGGTGAACTCCTCGGGAGTGGGCATGGCCGCACGCTAGTGCGCCTCAGCGAAGCGGGTCAGGCCGACCGATGCCCATGACGATCGCCTGCCAGGCGAGGTCGATCTGCGGCTGAGTGAGCGGTGGTTCGGTTGTCGAATCGTCGAGCGCCGTGAGCCAGTCCGTCAGGCGCTGGCCCTCGACGAGATGGTTCCCGTGGGCGACCTCTTCGAATGCAGGACGATCGGGGTCGGGCGATCCCCAGAACACGCGGGCCGACAACCGGCAGGCAACTCCCGCCGGCCGGAGCAGCTCGTCGGCGGGCCCGCGCTCGATGGCGGCTTCGGCGATCAGCTGGGTTTCGCCGGCCGCAGCGAGGAGCCGTTCGGCTGTCGGCCGGTCGGCGACGATCGTGGTGATGGCGATGGCCCCGGGAGGCCCGATGATCACATGATCGACCCCGCCGAGCGAACCGCCGATCTCGTACACGATTCGCCACGGCGGCGAGTCCAACCGGTGCAGCGTCTCCGCGGTGAGCCGCACGCCGGAGACGGGCTTGGCCTCGTCGGGCTCCAAGGCGGTCATCGATCGCCGGTACCAGACGTAGGCGCCGATGAGTACGACGGGGAGGACGATGAGCGGAATGACGATGCCGAGACTCACACCTCTAGTCAAGCCGACGAAGTGGGCCGTCTTCCACAATGTGTCGAACGAGTCGGATGATGGCGTCGGTGACGATGGCGCCGTCGTCGGACACGATCACCGGGTTGAGGTCGAGTTCGGCGATCTCCGGGTGGTCCGACGCCAACTGTGCGGCGAGGACCACCGCGTCGACCAGGGGCCACGAGTCGAAGTCGGCGGCGTCGAGTGCCGCCGACACTCGCGTCTCGCCGAGCATCGTCGTGGCGCTCGCCGGAGACACGGGAGCGAGCCGGCTGGTGCGGTCGTCGATCGAGTCGGCCTGTGCACCGCCGAGGCCGACGGTGACGATCGCGCCGAGTTGATCGTCGTGGTCGCAGCGGATCCGTACGTCGACGCCCGGCGAGGTCATGGCCTGCACGATGAGATCATTGGCATCGTCGCCGAGCGAGTCGCGCATCACCGCGATCGCCTCGACGACGTCGTCGTCGGTGGCGAGGTCGAGCGCAACTCCGGCGCGAGCCGACCGGCCGGGACGGCGGCGTACGGCCTTGACCGCAACAGGGTGACCGATCTCGTTGGCGTCGGCCACTGCGGTGTCGGGCGTCGATTCGGTTGCCGGTGCCATCTCGATGCCATAGGCGGCGAGCAGGCGACGTCGTGTCGCGAGGTCGAGGTGGATGTCGTCGCCCTTGTCCGGTGTCGCGGCGATGGCCTCGGTGATGATCATGTGGGCCGCGCCAGGGTCGACGGGCCGCACGTTCTCGTCGGGTTCGGACGCTTCGTCGCGTAGCCAGCGGGCGTAGGCGTACGACCGCCCGAGCACCGCGGCTGCCTGCTCCGGGAAGATGAAGGCGGGCACACGTGATCCCGGCGCGACCGGCCCGTCGGCCCCGCCGAGGAGTACGGCAACGACGGGCTTGGTGTTTCCCGACGCCCCCTCATCGATGTGACGTGCCGCTGCATCCACATCGTCGGCGACCGCCGGTGCGTGGATCACGATGAGTCCGTCGATCGTGTCGTCATCCAACGCGGCGCGCATTGCTGGTGGGTACTCGGTCGAGCTGGCGCTCCAGCCGAGTGTGACCGGTCCGGCCACCGGCTCGAGGCCTGCGGCGCTCAGCGCGGCGCTCGCGAGCGTCCCCGGGCTGCGGGAGTTGGTGAGCACGGCCACGCGAGGGCCCTGCAGAACCGGTTGTGTGGCGAGCACGCGAACCGTCTCGAGGAGCGCCGGGACCGTTGGCACTTCGATCAGCCCGGTCTGCTGGTACAGCGCGCTCGCCATCTCGCCGGTTGCTGCCGCTCCCGTGCGTACGGCCACGATCGGCCTCGTACGCGACACCCGTCGGGCGATCCGGGCGAACTTGCGCGGATTGCCGAACGACTCGGTGTACATCGCCACCACGGTGGTGTTGTCGTCGAACTCCCAGAACTGCAGCAGGTCGTTGGCCGAGATGTCGCTCTTGTCGCCGAGCGACACGAACCAGGAGATCCCGAGATCGACGTCGCGGGCCTTGCGCAGCAGCGACCCGCCGAGCGAACCGGATTGCATCGAGATGGCGACCCCGCCGGCGGGGAGCGCGACATCGACGAGCGCCGCTTGCAGGCGGGTCTCCGGACGAGGGGAGGCAATGCCCATGCTCGACGGCCCGATGATGCGCAGTCCGTTGCGTCGTGCCCGCCCGACCAGCGCCGGAACATCGATGTCGGTGCCGTCGACCGAGGTGACGATCACTGCCCCGCGCATACGTTTGGCGATGCAGGCGTCGATCGTCGCGTCGAGTGCCGGCGCAGGGACTGCGATGATTGCCAGGGACACCTCGTCGGGCAGGTCGTCGATCGAACGCAGGCACGGGTGGTCGTGGATCGTGTCGTGGCGTGGGTTGACGGCATACGTCGGGGCGTCGACCCCATCGACCACGTTGCGCCAGATCGCGTCACCAACGGTTCCTGGACGTTCGGATGCCCCGATCACGGCGACGGCGCGAGGGATCAGGATTCTGGCCACCGCTCGCGAGTCGGCACGTTGCTCGCGGCGTTCGACGCTGTCGAGGAACTCGTCGGTTGTCGCCAGATCCCAGTCGAGATCGACCACACCTGAATCGAACCGTCGCTGGAGCGGCCATCCGGCCTTGGCGAAGACGGCGAGCATCGCGCGGTTGTCGCCGAGCACCTCGGCGGTGAATCGTTCGATGCCGTTCGAGCGGGCGATCGCTGCAAGGTGTTCCAGCAGCAGCGTGGCGATGCCTTCGCCCTGGCGCCCGTCGGCGACCATGAAGGCGGCCTCGGCCTCGTTGCGTCCCGGCCATCGCTCGTAACTCGCCCAGGCGATGAACTCGTCGTGCGACTCGACGACGAGAGCCGCCCGATCGACCATGTCGACAGCGGTGAAGTGGTCGAGTTCCTTGTCGTTCAATTCGGGCTTGGGCGAGAAGTAGCGACGGTAGATGCTCTCGGGCGATTGTTGCCGATGGAATTCGGCCAGCGCCGGCTTGTCGTCGGCAGTGAGCGGCCGGATGAACGCGGTGTCACCGCTGCCCAACACGACCGACGATGCCCACGGCGATTCCGACGATTCGTCGTTGCTCACACTCACACCGCCAGCATGGCATCCCTGGTGGCCCGTGTGTCGCTGGTGTGACGTCTGTTGTACGGAGCCGCCCAGTGCATAGGGTGTTCTCGTGGCAGTGCCCATTGCAGTCTTCGCAGCCGCCGAGCTCGATCAGCACGAGACGCCGGACTGGCATCCTGAACGCCCAGGGCGCCTCGATGCTTCGCTGGCGGGGATCGCCGAGGCCGGCCTTCTCGACGCCGTGACGTTCCACGAGCCGCGGTTGGCGACGGTGGAGGAACTCGGTCGGGTCCACGATCCGTCGTATGTGGCGCAGCTCGAACGCTTCTGCGAGCGCGGTGGGGGCGACTTGGATCCCGACACGTTCGCCGCGCCCGGTTCCTGGACGACGGGGCGTCGAGCTGTGGGCGCCGTGCTCGATGCGGTCGACGCCTTGAAGTCGGCCTCATGTGATGTCGCCTTCGCGGCTGGTCGCCCTCCGGGGCATCATGCCGTGCCCGACCGGGCGATGGGGTTCTGTCTGTTCAACAACGTTGCCGTCGCCGCTGCGCAACTCGCCGACGAGGGCGAACGCGTCGCGATCGTCGACTGGGATGTCCATCACGGCAATGGCACGCAGGACATCTTCTACGACGATCCCCGGGTGCTGTATGTGTCGACCCACGAGGCACCGCTCTACCCGGGCACGGGACGAGCCGACGAAATGGGTGGGGCTGGCGCGGCCCGATCGAACGTCAACCTACCGTTTCCCGCGGGGACGCGAGGTGACGTGTACCGCCGGGTGTTCGACGAGGTCGTCGCCCCGTTGGTGTCGGACTTCGCTCCCGACTGGTTGTTCATCTCTGCAGGGTTCGACGGTCATCGCCGTGACCCGCTGGCCGGTCTGGAGTTGACCTCGGCCGACTTCGCCGACCTCGCCGTTCGTCTCCAGGCGCTCGTGCCGGCGCGACGCACTGTCGTGGTGCTCGAGGGTGGGTACGATTTCGAGGCGCTGGCGGCGTCGACCGGTGCCACGCTCGCGGCGTTGATCGGCCATGGCTACCGCCCGGAGGACGCGTCGACCGGCGAGATCGGCCTGCCGACCGTGGCGGCGGCCCGCCAACGCTGGGACCTCTAACCTGCCGGCCGATCGTTCAGCGCGGGAAGCGGTCGGGTTTGCCGGCCGGGATGCCGAGATCCGTCGCCACGGCCACGACGACACGATCGCAGACGGCACCCCCGGTGGCCGGCCGGTTGCCGGCGACGGTCGCGACCACGACGGTCCGATCCGACTCCATGACCCACGCGCACGACACGGCGCCGTCGACCGTTCCGGTGTGGCCCCACCCGTACTGGTCGACGAAGACGCCGGGCCACGTCATCACCTCTCGATCGAACGGTGTGATCGAGTCGAGCACGGCGGCGGTGTCGTCGGTCGAGGCGATGAACGCGCCGGCCCCGCCGAGGCGTGCCAGACGCTCGACTCCCAGGGCGTATCCGACGTCGGTCGGGAGTTGGCCGCCGGTCGTGAGGTGGACACCCGACGCGCCGAGCGGGTCGAGCAGGATCGCCTGGGCAGCTCGGTCGAGCGGGAGGTCGGTCACCGCTTCGACCAGCAGCCCGAGCGCGCAGTAGTTCCCGTTCGAGTAGGTCCACTCACCTCGGTGCGATCGCGGTGGATCGACGAGCAGCGTCGGCAGGAAGCTTGCGCAGTCGCCTGATGGCACGAACCAGTCGCGGCGCACCACCGGCATACCCGACGTGTGGCCGAGCAGCTCGCGCGGCGTCACATCGTTCCAGCCTGCGTGGGGAGCGATTCCGACTTGTTCCCATGGAAAGGGCGCGTCGACATCGATCAGGCCAGTCTCGTGGAGACGGGCGATGAGGGTGGCGGTGAGCAACTTGGTCACGCTCGCCACGACCATCGGCGAGTCGGTGCCGGTCGCGGCACCGTCGATGGTCGTGCCGGACGCGCGGGCGAGCACCACGCGTCCGTCGCGGATGATGGTCATGCTCACCGCGGCGTTGCCGGCGGCCAGCGCATCGAATGCGGCGTTGGTGGCGGGTAGCGCCTGGTTCGGCGGTTGTTCGACCGTGGCGGTAGTGGTCGTCGTTGTGGTCGTGGTGGTTGTGCTGGTCGTCGACGTGCTGGTCGTCGACGTGCTTGTCGTCGACGTGCTCGATGTGGTGGTGTCCGGCAGCGTCGTGGTCGGCGCGGGCGTCGTCGACGGCGCGTCACCGGCCGATGACGCGCCCGCACATCCGGCGAGGAGCAGTGATGCCGCAACAACAATGCCCCGGCACGCGACTCGGAAGGGGCCGGTGTGCACGGTGGCGACAGTACCCGGGGCGCTGTCGGGGGGTCAGGATCGGTAGCGTCGGATCAGGATGAGCTGGGAGCTGAGCGACGATCACGAAACACTGCGATCCACGGTGCGCGGTTTCGCTGAGCAACTCATCGCTCCACATGCGGCGACGTGGGATCGTTCGTGCCACTTCCCGGTCGACGTCGTCCGCTCCATGGGCGAACTCGGTCTGTTCGGGATCGTGTTCCCCGAACGGTGGGGAGGCGGCGGTGGTGACTTCGCGTCATTGTGCGTCGCTATCGAGGAGCTGGGACGGATCGATCAGTCGATGGGGATCACCTTGTCGGCGGGCGTGGGTCTCGGCGCCAATCCGATCTTCCGCTTCGGCACCGAGGAACAGCGAGACCGGTGGCTTCCGGATCTCGTCGCCGGTCGCTCGCTCGGCGCGTTCGGGTTGACCGAGCCCGACGGAGGGTCAGATGCCGGCGCGACTCGTACTCGGGCCGAGTTGCACGGCGACGAGTGGGTGCTCAACGGTTCGAAGGCGTTCATCACCAACTGTGGCACCGAGATCACCTCGATCGTCACGGTGACCGCGCGAACCGATGACGGCATCTCGGCGTTCGTCGTGCCCGCCGGAACCTCGGGGATGATCATCGAGCCGGCGTACGACAAGCTCGGCTGGCACGCCAGCGACACCCACGGCATCACGTTCGTCGACTGTCGGATCCCGGCCGAGAACCTGCTCGGCCTGCCTGGTCAAGGTTTCCGGAACTTCCTGTCGATTCTCGACGACGGCCGAATCGCGATCTCGGCGCTCGCGCTCGGGTCGGCCAGGGCCTGCCTCGAGATGTCGGTCGAGTACGCCCAACAGCGCACCGCGTTCGGCGGTCCGATCGGCCGGTTCCAGGGGTTGGCGTTCCAGCTGTCCGACCTCGCCGTGCAGGTGGAGAACGCGCACAACCTCACGTACAAGGCAGCGTGGTTGAAGGACCAGGGACGACCGATCCGCCAGGCAGCCGCCATGGCGAAGCTCTACGCGACCGAAGCGGCGATGGACGCGGCGCGTGTGGCCACCCAGGTGTTCGGCGGGATGGGCTTCATGGAGGAGTCCCCGGTCGCTCGCTTCTACCGTGACGCCAAGATCCTCGAGATCGGTGAGGGCACGAGCGAGATCCAGCGTCTCGTCATCGCCCGTGGCCTCGGCCTCCCCGTCGAGTGATGTAACGATTGGTGTCAGACACCAATCGTTACATCAGTGGGAGGACCAGAAGGCGATGAGCGAGTCGGCGACGGGGTCGACGTCGTCGACCATCCACCAGTGGCCGCGACCATCGAGGGGTAGCACCTCGACGCCGAGCTGTCGGGCGATGTCGTTCGAAAGCTCCGACGGGACGTAGACGTCGAGTTCTGCATCGATGACGAGGCCGGGCGGAAGGTCCATCGCAACCAGGCGAGCGCCGAGTTCGCCGACGGCGGGTTGGGCGCCCGTGCGGTAGAGGCGAAGAATGCATCGGCTCATGTCGTCGTTCAACCCGGCGGCGAGTTCGACGGCCAGGTCGTCGGGGAGACCGAGCCCGCAGAACAGCGCGATCTTGTCGTCGTCGGCGGCGCCTGTCATGGCGGCGATGACCTGCTCGCCGATGTCCGGCGTCTGCCATGCCTGTGCCATGTCGTGCCAGACGTAGTCGGCGTGCAGGATGCCCGCGATGTCACCGGTCCACGTCCGCACGAGATCGGGTCGGCGGGCGAGCGCGCCGTAGACGTGACCGGCGCCCCAGTCGTGTCCGAGCAGGTCGATCTCCGTCCCGGTGGCTCGGAGGGCCTCGAGTTCTGCGACGAGCCAGTCGGCGTAGTTGTCCATGGTCGGATCGAATCCGTCGGGGACGGGAGCCCCGAACCCCGGCGGTGACAGCGCGACGACATCGGTTCGGCCACGAGTCGCGAGCGCCGCGGTCAGCGGGCGCCAGATCGCAGCCGTTTCGGGGTTGCCGTGGACGAAGACGACGGTGCGTGGGGCCATCGGCGAACGGTACTGCTTCCGGTGCGACACCTTCATGGCGGAACGCCTACGGTCCCCGCCGTGGAGATCGCGACGACATCAGGCCTCGCTCGCCGGCTCGGCTCGGTTCTCGAACCGGTGATCGGACAGGTGTACTTCTCGCCCGAATGCCACACGAACTACGTCGCACTCGGGTTCGATCCGAGCAGCGGCGACGCCGACGGTGTGGCGCTTCCCGACGGTCCCGCCTACTTCGCGAGCCGGGGGAGTGTGCTCGGCCAGGTGCCCGGTGAGGTCATCGCCGCGGCGTTCGGTGTGTTCAGCAGCGCGATCGTGGTGCCGCTGGTCGAACTCGCGTGGAGCCGCACCGATGCAGCGACGATCCGTGCGGCACGCGCCGACGGTGCCGTCGGTCAGCTCCGCCGCCTGCTCGGAGAGGAACCCGAGGGAACCGGGCGCGCACTCGAGTTGCTCCAGCTGGCCGCGAACCCCCTCCCGATCAACGGTCGACCGATGGCTGCGGGAATCGCCGCGCTGCGGGTTCCCGATGAGCCCCTGGCGGCCCTCTGGCACACGGGTGACTTCCTGCGCGAGTACCGCGGTGATTGTCACAACGCCACGTGGGTGGCAGCGGGTCTGACGGCCACCGACATCGGCATCCTCACCGAGTTGTACTGGGGGATGCCGGTGCGCAGCTACAGCCGCACGCGGGGGTGGACGACCGAGGAGTTCGACGCTTCCGAGCATCACCTCCGAGACCGCGGGTACCTCGACGGCGAAGGCCCATCGACACACCTCACGCAAGCCGGTCGCCACGCTCGAGAGCAACTCGAGGTCGCCACCGACGAGCAGATGGGACCGGCGTTGGAGGCGTTGGGCGCCGACATCGAGGAGCTCTTCGACATCCTGACGCCGTGGGGTGAGGCCATCCGCGCCGGACGCGGCTACCTCGGCGCGGGTCCGCACGACCTCGGCTGAACCGTGCGCGTCACCACGATCGTGCCGTGTGCCGACCTCGACTCGATGGTCGCGTTCTTCGTCGAGCGGTGCGGCGCCCGGGTCGAGTCGATCACGCCGGCCGACGCCCCTCGGGACGTGACGGTTCGCATCGGCGATGCGTCGTTCTGCCTGCGTCGCTCCGACGTGGACCAGCCGGTGTCGCTGATCGTGCGAGACGCATCGTTCGAGTTCGTCGATGTGGTGACGGCCCCGAACGGGCTGACCGTCGAGTTCCGACCGGAGACGACCACCATGGAGATTCCTCCGTCGGTGCCGTCGCTGTCGGTGGTTCGTGCCGGTGACGAGTTCGGCGTCGGTCGTGCGGGCATGGGCTATCGGGATCTGCTTCCCGACCGGTGGGGCGGGAGGTTCATCGCATCGCACATCCTGATTCGCGATGGCGGTCCGGTTCCGGACTACGTGCACTTCCACCGGATCCGCTTCCAGCTGATCTTCTGCGCGCGTGGCTGGGTCGACGTCGTGTACGAGGACCAGGGCGATCCGTTCCGCCTGCACGCCGGCGACTGCGTGCTGCAGCCGCCGGAAATCCGTCATCGTGTGCTTCGCAGTTCGCCCGGCCTGGAGGTCATCGAGATCGGGTGTCCGGCCGTCCACGACACGTTCGTCGAGCACGAGATCACCCTGCCGACCGGTGAGATCCGTCCCGGCCGGTCCTTCTCCGGACAGCGGTTCGTCCGTCACGTTGCCGCCGACGCGCCGCGCACTCCGTGGCTCGTCGACGGTTTGCGTGTCCGCGACACGGGCATCGGCTCCGCGACCGACGGCCTCGGTGCCGCGGTCGTTGTCGAGGCCGACGGTGCCGCGCCGGGTGGCGAGCGGCCGATCGTCGACACCCTGACCCATCACGGCGAGTTCGCATTGTCCGTCGTGCTCGACGGAGCGGCCGACCTGTCACTGGGTGACGACGCTCCGATACGGCTGACGGCCCGGGAGTCGGTCGCCTTCCCGCCCGGGACCCGATGGGCATGGTCCGGGTGGACCGACGACTTCGAGATGCTGCAGGTGACCCTGCCCGATGCTGCGGTGGTACGAGCGCAGTGACCATTGGGTGGAACCGACCGCGATCGGATTGAATGGAATCAGAGGACGGGCCGTCCGTCCACCCCTTCGAGAACGGGAGTTCTGATGACAAGTCAGCATCCGGCCACCGTGGCCGACAGCCTCACCGTGCACGGCGATCTGTATGACGGCGATGTCGAACGAATCGTCGATCACTGGGCCAAACTCGATGTCCGGCTCCGCTCGTTCGACGCCGGCACCGTCGCCCTCGATCTCTTCGTCAAGGACCGCGACACCAAGAGCCAACACGTGACGCTCGATGTCAAGATCGAGGGTCACGCTCCGCTGGTGGCGACATCCTCGAGCGCCGATCTGGAGCACGCTTTCAACGAGGTGCGTGACGAGATGATCCGTCAGCTCACCGACATGAAGACCAAGACCGAACCGCGCCGCAACAAGCACCTGCGCGACATCCCGAAAGGCTGAGCCGACCTCACTGCGCTTCGTCGGGCATGTGGATCTCGACGCGCGGGCAGTGTTCCAGCATGTCGGCGATGGCGTCGGTGACCGCCGCCAGGTCGATGTCGGCCATGAACGTCATCAGCGTGAGGTGGCTGAGGATCCACCCGGGGTCGGTGGCCCACGGTGGTGCGAACTGAGCCGGGCGGACGAGTCCCTGGCTGCGGAGTTCACCGAGCGCAGGAATCGCGAACAGATCGAGCTTGCCCACGAACAGCAGACCGATCGTGTCGGCGCGCCCGGCGCGGAACGCCACGCGGATGAACGTTGCCACCTGGAGGTAGCCGGAGAGATAGGCGCAGTCCTTGGTGAACGGTGCGCCGCCGGTCATCGGTGCGCCTCGGAAGATCCGACGGGTGGATTCGAATGCCTGCTCGGGGTCGGCGCTGCGCTCGAGGAACCATCGGTACAGCTCGATGAAGTCCGCGCCGTCGATCACCATCTGGACCGCGAGGATCCGGTCGGCGAGTCGTCGAAGACGGTCCATGCCGAGGGTGCCCGAAACGTACTCCGAGTAGACCGCCAGCCCTTCCTGGGTCCGCGTCGTGCCGGGGTGACCGATCGCGAGAATCGGGATGTCGGTCTGTGCGCGCCCGTTGAGGCCGGTGGCGACGTGGATGAACGCCTCGTGGTTCAGGAGCTGCGAAGCATCCTTCTGGGTGAACTTGGCGTCACGGCGGATCTTGATCCTGCTCGTCGAGGCAACTGCGTTCGCGGAGAGTTCGTCGACGAGCAGCACCTCGGGAGCCGAGTCGCCGAAGTGGTCCTTCACGGCGACCTCGATGAAGGCCGCAACGTCTTCGCCCGTGCGCGTTCGAAGTACGGGCCGGAGCAAGGCTGCCTGGTGCAGGTCGTCGATCGCCCCGTGTACCTTCCACGCGAGATCGAGTGGAGTTGCGGGGTCGTAGCGCAGTGGCTGACTCGGTACTCCATACAGTCTGCGGCTGTACGCGTGGAAGGCGGGGGTGCCGAGCGACGACAACATGAGTGCGGTCGATTCGATCGAGGTGGCCTCGCGATCGAGCCAGTCGTCGACCACGTTGCCAGGGCGCAGGAGACGTCGAGCGGCATCGACGCCGTCGATCACCGGGGTCGGATCGATCGTTGCGTACGTCGGCTCCGGGAGCTTGTCGGCCCCGCCCGCCAGGAACTCCTCGCGCAGCTCGCCCGGCCAGGCGAGGGCAGACAGCACTCTCATCGGCTTGGCCACGTCGTGCAGGATCCGGGCCGCCTGGCGATAGCGGTCCTGTGCGGTCTCGTTCGTCATCGGCGCAGTATTCCATGAGGGTCGCGGACGTCACCAGACGATCGCCGAGGTCCCCTTCGATGGACGTGACCACCCATTCGGCTACGGTCAGCGAGTATCGAGACGATGGCGCGATCAGGGAGAACGTGACGCATGGGTGCCGCAATCGGACAGATCTTGCCGTTCGCGATCGGGGTCGCGATCAGCCCGATCCCGATCGTTGCGCTGATCCTCATGCTGTTCTCGTCGTCGGCGAAGAGCAACAGCGTGGCGTTCGCGCTGGGGTGGGTTCTCGGCCTCGCGCTGGTCGGCCTGATCGTGCTTGCCATCGGCCTCGAGTCGAGCAACAGCGGGGAGTCCGACGCCTCGGCAACGATCAAGGTGGTGCTCGGGCTGCTGCTGCTCGTGGCGGCCGTGCGGCAATGGCGGTCGCGACCACGCGACGGCGAGGAGCCGGAAATGCCGGCGTGGATGAACGCCATCGAGTCGTTTGCCCCCAGCAAGGCCCTTGGCGTCGGCTTGCTCCTGTCTGGGGCCAACCCGAAGAATCTCGCTCTGACGGTGGGTGCTGCGGCCACCATCTCGTCAGCCGGACTCGACTCGACCGACGAGTACGTCACGCTGGCCGTGTACGTGTTGATCGCCTCGATCACGATCATCGCCCCGGTGGCCTACTACCTGATCCTCGGCGAGCGGGCCGATCCACCGCTGGCCGAGGCCAAGGGTTGGCTGCTCGCCAACAACAACACCGTCATGTTCGTGTTGCTGCTCGTCTTCGGGTTCAAGCTGCTCGGCGACGGTCTCGCCGTACTGCTCTGACGTGGGGGTGATCGAGCGTGTCCGGCCCGGGCGTTCGATAGTAGGTATGTCGGCGGTGCTCCTGCCCTTCGCCGCCGATGGCGGCATCGACTGGCAGGCAACCGAAGCGCACATCGCGCGGACCTCGGTTGTGGGCCTCACACCGGCCGTCAACATGGATACCGGTTACGTCCAGCTGCTCGGGGAGGCCGACAAGCTCCGGGTGCTCGATCTCGCGGCCGACGTCACTGGCGGCCGCTTCGTCGCCGGCGCGTACGTGGCCGATTCCGCCGGATCGTCCTTCGATCTGGCGGGCTACGTGTCGGCATCTGCTGCCATCGTCGATCGCGGAGGAACGCCGGTGGTGTTCCCTTCGCACGGGCTCAACTCGCTCGACGACGAGGGGTGGGTAGCGGCTCTCACCGCCATCGGTGGGGAGGTCGACCGGTTCATCGGGTTCGAGCTGGGGGCGATGTTCGTTCCGTACGGCCGGATCCCGTCGCTCGAGGCGTACGAGGGTCTCCTGGGGATCGCCTCGTGCATCGGCGCCAAGCACTCGTCGTTGAGCCGCGGGCTCGAGTGGGATCGACTCGAGCTCCGAGATCGTGTGCGGCCCGACTTCGCCGTCCTGACCGGCAACGACCTGGCGATCGACATGGTGATGTACGGCTCTGACTACCTCCTCGGTCTGTCGACGTTCGCGCCGGGCGCTTTTGCCGTTCGCGACCGGCTGTGGGCAGCAGGTGATCCTCGCTTTCACGAGCTGAACGATCTCCTCCAATACCTCGGGGCCTTCGCCTTCCGCGCCCCTGTGCCCGGCTATCGCCATGACGCTGCCATGTGGTTCGAGTTGCGTGGTTGGGCACGGTCCGACGGCACCCCACCGTCGGTGCCGCGGCGACCAGAATCCGATCGAGACGTACTGGCCGACATCCTCCAACGGATCAAGATGTGGGAGGAGCTGACGTGACCGTTCGTTTCACCCAGGTGAAGAAGCTCGACACCGTCGGCGCGTTTCGGGCGCACTGCGACCAGCTGGGGATCGAGATCCCGATCGCTGAGACCGTCGATGCCGCGGGAGCACTCGCGCGGCCGGTGTCCATCAGCGACGGCGCCGGCGCAACCCTGTCGTCGCCGAACCGGTTCGCCGTGCTGCCGATGGAGGGATGGGACGGTACGACGGCCGGCCAGCCGACCGATCTCGTGCGACGGCGCTGGCGACGATTTGCATCGAGTGGGTGCGGGTTGGTCTGGGGTGAGGCAACGGCGGTACGGCCCGACGGTCGCGCCAATCCGAATCAGCTGGTTCTCGACGAGACCACCGTCGACGAGATCGCTGCGCTGAGGCGGTTGCTCGATCCCGAGCAGGTCGCGGGGCTGCAGCTGACCCACTCGGGCCGATGGTCGCGGCCCACCGGGACACCGCTCCCACGCACCGCGTACCGGCATCCGCTACTCGATCAGCGGGCGGGAGTCGAGGAACGAGCGGTCTTCACCGACGACGAACTCGACGCGCTGGCCGAGGAGTACGTCGCGGCCGCGGTGCTCGCACAACAGGCGGGATTCGACTTCGTCGACGTCAAGCACTGCCACGGATACCTCCTGCACGAGCTGTTGTCGGCGTACGAACGCGAGGGTCGCTACGGCGGTGACCTGGCCGGCCGAGCCGAATTCCTCCGCGTCGTCGTCGCCGGCATCCGCGAGCGGGCACCCGGGTTGGCCATCGGAGTCCGTCTGTCCGCGTTCGATCTGGTCCCGTACACCGCAGGTGAAGGCGGCGTGGGCGTTCCCGAGTCGACCGGACCGTACCGGTACGGATTCGGGGGCGATGGCAGCGGATTGGGTATCGACCTCACCGAGACCCATGCGCTGCTCGACCGGTTCGTCGATCTCGGCATCGGACTGGTCAGCACCACGGCGGGGAGCCCGTACTACAACCCCCACATCCAGCGTCCGGCCTACTTCCCACCGTCGGACGGGTATCAGCCGCCCGAGGATCCGCTGGTCGGGGTCGCCCGGCAGCTGGCGGTCACCCGTGAGCTCACATCGGCACATCCGGAGCTCACGATCATCGGGTCGGGATACTCGTACCTGCAGGACTGGCTGGTCCACGTCGGTCACGCGGTGGTCGAGGAGGGCGGCGCGTCGATGGTCGGCCTCGGCCGGATGATCCTGTCGTATCCCGAGCTCGCCGCGGACGCCCTGGCGGCTCGTCCACTCGACGCTCGTCTGATCTGCCGGACGTTCAGCGACTGCACGACGGCGCCCCGCGCCGGGCTCGTGTCGGGCTGCTATCCGCTCGACCCGTTCTACAAGGCGCACCCGCAGCGGGTGGATTTGACCCGGGCGAAGCAGGCCGCGAAGCAGCGCCTGCGCTGAGGTCGAATCGGGATGGCAGAATGGGGTCGACGGAGGTGACGAGTGGTTCAGACCATCCAGCCAGCGATCTCGATCCAGGGCCTCGTGAAGACGTTCGGCTCGACCCGGGCGCTCGACGGTCTCGATCTCGACGTGGCCCAGGGCGAGGTGCATGGCTACCTCGGTCCGAACGGTTCCGGCAAGACCGTCACGATCCGCATCCTGCTCGGTCTGCTCCGCGCCGACAGCGGCAGCGTGACGCTCCTCGGCGGTGATCCGTGGGGCGACGCCGTGAACCTGCATCGTCGGCTCGCCTACGTGCCCGGCGACGTGAACCTCTGGCCGAATCTCTCGGGTGGCGAGACGATCGACCTGCTCGCTCGGCTGCGCGGCGGGGTCGACAGGGAGCGTCGGAATGACCTCGTGGAGCGCCTGGCGCTCGACCCGCGCAAGAAGAGTCGTACCTACTCCAAGGGAAACCGGCAGAAGGTGGCGCTGATCGCCGCGTTGTCGTCGCGGGCCGAGCTGCTCCTGCTCGACGAACCGACGGCAGGGCTCGATCCGCTCATGGAGTCGGTCTTCCAGGACTGCATCCTCGACGCAACGCGGGAAGGGCGCACGGTGTTGCTGTCGAGCCACATCCTGGCGGAGGTGGAGAAGCTCTGTGATCGCGTCACGATCATCCGGCAGGGACGCGCGGTCCAGACGGGCACCCTCGACGAGCTGCGTTACCTGACTCGGACGACGGTCGATGCGACCACGGATCGGCCCGTCCGCGACCTCGAGAGCCTCGACGGTGTCCACCACGTGAGCGAGACCGACGGCCACGTGCGCTTCGACGTCGACGGACCGGCACTCGGCGCCGCGGTCGCGCACCTGTCGACCTTCGGCATCCGCTCGCTCGTGAGCCAGCCTCCGACCCTGGAGGAGTTGTTCCTGCGTCACTACGGCGACGAATTGGCGGCCATGGATGTCGACGTCGGCGACGAGGTGGGCACGCCATGACCGGAGTGTCCACGCTCGAGCGGCGAGAGCCGTCACCAGCCGTGCGGCCCGAGTCTGGTTCCGCTCGTCGATCCGACGGCCACCACTCGACGGCGGGGATCGGTCGGCTCGTGCGGCTGGTGCTCCGCCGCGACCGGCTGCGGATCGCCATGTGGTGCACGGCCATCGTCGGGCTGATCCTCGTCACTGCGGCCAGCATCACCGGGATGTACCAGACCCCGGCGGAGCTCGAGACCTACGGACGCCTGGTGCGCGGCAACTCGGCGTTGATCGTCCAGTCGGGTCCGGGCTACGGCCTCGACGATCCGACGACCGGCGCCGTCATGATGAACGAGGTCGCCATCTGGACGGTCATCGGCGTGTCGCTGATGAGTGTGTTCATGACCATTCGTCACACACGTACCGAGGAGGAGTCGGAGCGTGCCGAGCTGGTCCGTGCGGCCCCGGTCGGACGGCACGCACCGTTGGGTGCCGCGATGATCGGGGTCGCGATCGCCGATGCGGTGGTGGCGATCGGCAGTGCTCTGGCCCTGGTCGCCTACGGGCTCCCGTCGTCGGGCTCGATCGCGTTCGGACTGTCGATCTTCGCAGCGGGCATGGTGTTCGCCGGCGTCGCCGCGGTCGCCGCGCAAGTGGCCAGCGGGTCGCGGGCCGCGCTCGCCATGGGGGGCGTCGTACTCGGCCTGTCGTTCGTGTTGCGAGCAATCGGAGACGTCGGCAACGGGGTGCTGTCGTGGGCGTCACCGATCGGATGGGCGCAGTCGATCCGGGCATACGCCGATGAACGGTGGTGGGTCCTCGCACTCCCGGTCCTCGCGACCACGGGTCTGGTGGTGGCCGCCGTCGCGCTGGCGGATCGCCGTGATTTCGGTGCTGGTCTCGTCCCCCAACGCCCCGGTCCTGCCGCGGCCGGGTCACGGCTCGCGAGCCCGTTCGGCTTGGCAGTGCGCCTCCAGCGCGCCTCGGTGATCGGTTGGGCGAGTGGCGCCGGCCTGATCGCGTTCTTCTACGGCATCGTTGCAGACCAGGCCGAATCGATGATCCAGGACGATCCGAGCCTGGCCGACTTCCTGGCCCAACTCGCCGGCGCCTCGATCACCGATGCCTTCTTGGCCACCTCGGTCCTCATCCTGGCGCTCATCGTGACCGGCTTCACCATCTCCTCGGTGCTGCGGCTTCGCTCCGAGGAGCTGGCGGGTCGGACGGATGGCCTCCTGGCCACGGCAGTTGCTCGCAGGAGACTCGCGCTCGGTCACCTCATGGTGGCGGTGATCGGAACCGTCGGGATCATGCTGATCACCGGCGCGTCCCTCGGGCTGGGCTTCGCGCTCGTGTCGGGCGACACCTCGCAGATCGGTCGGCTGCTCGCTGCCGCCCTGGTCATGGTTCCGGCGATGCTCGTGATCGCCGGCGGTACCTTCGCGCTGTACGGGCTGGCTCCACGCTGGTCGCTCGTGATCTGGGGGTTCTACGCGTGGGTGATGGTCGCCGGAACGCTCGCTTCGGTGCTCCAGCTGCCAGGTTGGGCGCTCGACCTGTCACCGTTCCAACACGTACCGGCACTTCCGGCGGCACCGATGTCGTGGATGCCGGTCGCGGTGCTGGTGATGGTGGCGCTCGGGTTGGTCGTGGTGGGGCTGGTCGCACTCGACCGTCGCGACATGTCATGAGCACGTTCACCGAGTCGGCGGAGCGTCACGGCCGGCGATGTGGCAGCATCGAGCCGTGGGAACATCGCTTCGCGTCACCGGATTCGATCACATCGTCCTCGTCTGTGCCGATGTCGAGACGACACTCGGGTGGTACTGCGATCTGCTCGGCCTCGAACCGGTGCGCGTCGACCAGTGGCGGCGTGGGGAGGTGTTCTTCCCGTCGTTGCGCGTGAGCGAGTCCACGATCATCGACCTCATCGCCGGCCAACCGACGCGACGGGCGCCTCGACCACTTCTGTCTCGTGGTCGAACCGATCGATCTCGCTGCGATTGCCGAATCCGGCGAGTTCGAGGTCGTCGATGGACCAGATCGGCGATTCGGCGCGCTTGGTGACGGCACCTCGTTGTACGTACGTGACCCCGATGGCACCGTGGTGGAGTTGCGCCACTACTGAGTCACCGAGCGCTCCCGATCGAACCTATTGTTCGTTGCATGGCTGGGTCCGACAGATTTCGAATGGGCCGGCTGGATCACGTGCACATTCGAGTGCCGGATCGAGCAGCGGCAGCCGCCTGGTACGCAACGCATCTCGGTTTCGAACCGGTCGACGATTTCGACTTCTGGGCGAATGGCGTGCAGGGCGGGCCACTGCAGATCTCCGCCGACGGGGGCGAAACGATGCTCGCGCTCTTCCAGACCAGCGACGGTCACCCGATGATCACTCAACAGACCGGTGTCGCCTTCAGCGTCGATGTCGCAATGTTCACATCGTTCACTCGCTCGCTGCCCGGGGGGATCAACAGCCCGCTGGGGCGGCCACTCATCGCGAACGACATGATCGACTTCGACATGTGCTGGGCCTTCGATCTTGTCGATCCGTGGGGCAACCAGTACGAACTCAACTGCTACGACTACGAACGGGTACGCGCGGAACTCGTCGAAGCCGACGGAATCTCACCCGTTCGGTACTGGCCACGAGAGCTGTACGACTCGCGTTTCGAGAACTGACCTCGAGAAGTCCGCCCGCAGTGATCGACCGGAGTTGCGGCTCCGGGTGGCTATGGTCCGAGTGTGCTCCGAGCTGCCGTTGCTGTCATCGTGATTTCTGCTGCTCCGATGCTCCTCGCATCGTGCAGCAGCGACGACTCCTCCGAGGCCGTGGCGGGCGGTGAGCCGAGCCGAACGATCGACATCACGGCAACGGAGTACGCCTTCAACGGCGACCCGGGAACGATTGCTGCCGGCGACACCATCGAGTTCGCCGTCGAGAACATCGGCCAACTCGACCACTCGCTCGAAGTGCTGTCGTCCGAGGGCCGCTCACTGGGACGCACGGAACGAATCCCAGCGGGATCGACCGACAGTGTGACGGTCACGTTCGACACAGCCGGTGCCTATCGCCTGATCTGCGACGTCGATGATCACCTGTCGCGTGGTCAGTCGGCAACGATCACCGTCGGCTGATCAGACGAGTTGGTCGACGAAGCTGGCGATCAGATCGGCGACCTCGGTCGCGTGGGTGTCCTCGTGCATCGAGTGTCCGCCCCCGTCGACGATGGCAAGCCGGGCGTCGGGCATCTTGCGTTCGAGGTACTCGCCCGCACCGGTGTATTCGGGTCGGTCGGCGCTGCCGGCGAGCACGAGCGTCGGCGTCGTCATCTCGGCGAGGCGATCCATGACCACCGAGTCCTCCTGCAGGTTGAGAGTCGTCACCTGTTCGGGGACGCCGAAGCGGTGGGCGTTGCGCCGCGATCTGGCGTTCCAGTCCTCCCGCTTCACCGGGTCGCGATACCCCGGTCCGGTGTTCAGCACGACGACGCCTCGCGCCACGCCGGGTCGCGTTGCGGCGTGCGCGAGCGCGAGGTAGCCGCCGAGCGAGTGCCCGACGAGCACGGCGGGCGAGTCGAGATCGGCGAGGACGTCGTCGAGGTCGTCGAGCGCTCGGTCCCTGGTGTACTCGGCCGGGTCATCGACGACGGGGGACCGGCCGTGGCCGAGGAGATCCACCGCCACGACGCTGAAGCGATCCTCCAGCAAGTCCATGCATGTCGCCCAGGTTGCCGACGACGTGCCCATACCGTGGATGAAGACGATCGGAGGTCCGGTCCCGCGACGCACCACGTGGAGGCGCGTGGTCATGTCACTCGCCGTACTCGTGCTCGGGGCCCGGATACACGCCCGCTTCGACGTCCTCGCGATAGGCAATCGCCGCCTCGAGGAGAGTCTCGCCGATCTGTGCGTACTGCTTGACGAACTTCGGGATGCGCCCACGGGTGAAGCCGGCCCAGTCGCTCCACACCAGGAGTTGGCCGTCACAATCAGGCCCCGCCCCCACCGAGATCGTTGGGATCGACAGTTCCTTGGTCGCCTGAGCGGCCACACCAGAGGGCACCATCTCGAGGACGACGGCGAACGCCCCGGCCTCCTCGACGGCGTGGGCATCGTCGAGCAGTTGCTGAGCGCCTTCTCCGCGTCCCTGGATGATGTGGCCTCCGAGGCCGTGCTCGCTCTGCGGTGTGAATCCGATGTGCGCCATCACGGGGATGCCGGCGCGCACGATCCGCTTGATCTGCTTCGCGCTGCGGACCCCGCCTTCGAGCTTGACGGCATGGGCTCCGGTCTCCTTCATGAAGCGGATCGCAGTGCCGAGCGCCTCGTCGGGGCCGTTCTCGTACGAGCCGAACGGCATGTCGGCAATCACCAGGGCGCGTTTGGCGCCACGCACCACCGCCGCGGTCAGCGGGATCAGTTCGTCGACGGTGACCGGGATCGTGGTGTCGTAGCCGAACACCGTGTTGCCGGCGGAGTCGCCGACGAGCAGGAAGTCGATGCCGGCATCATCGAAGATCGATGCCGACAGGAAGTCGTAGCTGGTGAGCCCGGTGATCTTGATGCCCTGTTCCTTCGCCCGTTGGAAGTGGCGCGTTCGGACTCGCTTGAGCGCGGGGTCGGCTTCACCCGCGCCGTAGGGCCGCTGTTCGTCGGTCACGCGACCACCGTAGGTCGCGCCGGAGTATCGACCAAACGGCTCAGAGTGCTCGCCAGGGGATCGGTGGCAGTTCCTGGATCGCTTCCAGCAAGTGGCGGACCCATACCTGCTGCAGCTCGGTGAGGTACTCGGAGTTCGCCTCGATGCGGTGCTCCTCGAACGCGAGCGAGCCGTTGCGGTACAGGGCGAGGTCGTACGGGGGGCCGACCGAGAGGTTGGCGTGGGCAGTGCTGAGCATCGAGCCGAGGGCGACCTTCGTCGCCACGTCGAGATCGGCACGTACCCGCACGGCGAACTCCAGCCAGAACTTGCCGTACTTCGTTTCGCCGATCTGCAGGAACGGCTTGGTGTTCGACGCTCTGATGTAGTTCCCCTCCGGGTACACGAGGAAGATCTCGGGCCGCGCACCGTAGATCTGTCCACCCAGAATGAAGGTCGCGGTGCCGTCGGCTCCCGACGCGGCCAGCGCGTCGCGATGGCTGGCCACCACCTCGCGGCTGATCCTCCCGACGTAGAGCGCCGCTTCGAAGAGGTGGGCCACCGTCGCCAGCGACTCGTGACCACCCGGGGTCGTGAGATCGCGGTCGATGCGGTCCAGCACCTCCTGGGTCGTCGCGAGGTTCCCGGCCGACTGGATGACGAACGCCCGGTCGCTCGACGGTTGGATCACGTGCAGCTTGCGGTAGGTGCTGATGTTGTCGACGCCGGCGTTCGTGCGCGTGTCGGACAGGAAGACGAGCCCGTCGTCGAGTCGCAGGGCGAGGCAATAGGTCATGGCGTGTACTCCCAGTTCTGAGTCAGGTCAGATGCGGTTGGCGGCGCGGGCAGCGTCTTCGGCGGCGGTGAGTTGGCCCTCGACGATCTTCAACCCGTTGCGCCAGAAGTCCGGATCGGTGAGATCGCAGTCGACGATGCGGGCGAGGTCCTCCGGAGACTGCGAGCCACCGGCGCGCAGCAGGTCGAGGTACGCGGGCACGAAGGCGTCGCCCTCCTCCTGATAGCGGGCGTACACCGACAGCGCGAGCAATTGACCATACGCATAGGCGTAGACGTAGCCGGGCGAGCCCATGAAGTGGGGCACGTAGCTCCACCAGCTCCGATAGCCCTCGGTGACGTCGACGGAGTCGCCGAGCATCGCTTCCTGGCTCTGCGCCCACAGGTCGCCGAAGCGTTCGACGCTCAGCTCGCCCTCTTCGCGGCGAGCGGTGTGGCAGGCGTGTTCGAACCGGTTCATCGCGATCTGACGGAAGACCGTGGCGATCGAGTCCTCGAGCGTCGTGGCGAGCAGTGCGAACCGTTCGTTGGGGTCGTCGATCATCGACAGCAGCCGGTTGCTGGTGACCGTTTCACCGAACACCGATGCGGTCTCGGCGACGGTCAACGGTACGTCCTGATGGAAGATGCCCTGCTCGCGGGCCAGGTAGAAGTGCACGCCATGGCCGAGTTCGTGTGCGAGCGTGGCGACGTCGCGAGACTTCGATGTCCAGTTGAGCAGCACGTACGGATGGTGGTTCGGTGACACGCCGGCGGCGAATGCCCCGCCACGCTTGCCGGGCCGCAGTGGTGCGTCGATCCACGATTCGTCGATGAAGCGGTCGACGATGCTCGCGAGTTCGGGTGAGAACGAGGCGTAGGCGTCGCGGACGATCTGGGTGCCTTCGCTCCAACCGATTTCGCGGTCGGCGCTCGCCACCGATGCCATCCGGTCGTAGTCGGCGAGTCGATCGATCCCGAGCACCTTGGCCTTCAGCCTGTACCAGCGTTGGGCGATCGAGTAGTTGTCGACGACCGCGTCGACGAGCGCCTGGACCGATTCGTCCGAAGCTTCGTTGGCGAGGTTGCGTGAGGAGATCCACGAGTCGTAGTGCCGCAGTCGGTCGTCGACCGACTTGTCGAGCAGGAGGGTGTTGAACACGTAGGCGCGAGTACGCAGGCCCGGTTCGAGGCCGGCCGTGATGCTCGATGCCACCTGTTGGCGCACTGATCGGTCGGGGTGTTGGAGCATCGAGGCTGCCTGCATCAGCGGCAGGCCGGGTCCGCCGAGTTCGGCGGGCAGGTCGACCGTGATGGCCGAGGACAGCTCGTCGAACAGCCGGACCCACGCGGAGAATCCGGTCTGGCTCTTCTCGGCGACGATGGTTTCCTCGGCCTCGGTCAAGAGGTGTGGCCGGGTGAGGCGAAGGTTCTCGAGATGATGGCGGCAGAAGCCGAGCTGCGGGTCGGCGAGCACGGAGGCCGTGTGGTCGTCGTCGGCCGCCGCCCACTCGAGATCGAAGAAGATCAGCTTCGTGCCGATCGCCGTCGAGCGTTCCTGGGCAGCCGCCATTGCGGCGCCTCTGGCCGGATCGTCGGTCGCGGTCGAGAACGCGAGCATCGCGTGGTAGACGGCCCGTGCCATGAGGTCGTGGAGGTCGGCGATCGTGTGCATCGCCGTCGCGAGGTCGGTCGCGTCGAGTTCGCCGACCCGTCCCCGCAGTGCGGTGAGGCCGTCGGCGAGCGCATCGGCCTCGTCGAAGAGATCCGACGGTGAGGCGCCCTCGGGCAGGATCGTGTCGATGTCCCACGCCACGTCGGCGGCAGTGAGATCAGCGGTCGTGTCGGCGTCGATCGTGCTCATTCGGAGAGTCTGCCGCGGAACACGGCCGACACGACAGCTCTCTTGGTGCTGGTGCTGGTGCTGGTGCTGGACACGTCTGGGCGTTCGTCAGCGGAGTCGGAGGCCTGGGTCGCCGTGGGTGACGGTACCGATGTGGGCTGCAGTGTGGCCGGTGGCGGCGAGTTCGGTGAGCACACCGGCGGTCTCCGATGCATCGACTCCGAAGACGAGCCCACCCGATGTCTGGGCGTCGGCGACCAGCAACTGATGCACTTCGTCGTGGCCGCCGGTATCGAGGAACCTGAGCGCCCACGCCAGGTTCCGGCGGCTCCCGCCGGGCATCACGCCGTCGGCTGCGAACTCGACGGCACCCGGGAGGAACATCACGTTGTCGAACACGATGGTCACCGACACGTGTGACTCGAGCGCCATCCGCCCGAGATGGCCCACGAGACCGAAACCCGTCACGTCGGTACAGCCGGTGGCGCCGGCAGCAAGCGCAATCCGTGAGGCGACATCGTTCAGACGGATCATCGATGCCACCGCAGCATCGGCCTGATCGGGCGTGGCGCGGCCCGCCTTGATCGCAGTGGTGAGCACGCCGATCCCGAGCGGCTTGGTGAGCACGATGTCCTGTCCCACCCGCAGCCCGGCGTTCGTGAGGATGCGATCGGGATGGACTTCGCCGGTGACCGCCATGCCGTACTTCGGCTCCGGGTCGTCGATCGTATGGCCGCCCACGATGACGAAACCGGCCAGCGTTGCGATGTCCTGCCCGCCGGCGAGCACATCGCCGAGCAGGTCGTTCGGGAGTTTGTCGGTGTTCCAGCCGACGAGGTTGAGAGCGAAGAGAGGGCGGCCGCCCATCGCGTACACGTCGGAGACGCTGTTGGCAGCAGCGACACGGCCCCAGGTGCGCGCGTCGTCGACCACCGGGGTGATGAAGTCAGCGGTGGACACGAGGGCCCGATCGTCGTCGATGCGCCACACGGCGGCGTCGTCGCCGGTGTCGGGGCCGACCAGGAGATCAGCGGGGTGGTCGGAGTTGAGGTGGTCCACCACGTGGGCCAGCTCGCCGGGAGCGAGCTTGCAGCCTCAACCGGCGCCGTGGCTGAACTGGGTCAGCCGGATCTGCTCGCGGGCATTCTGCGGGTCGTCGCTCATCGTCACCCCCTCTCGGGCGGGGTGATCGGCTCGGGCGGGGTGATCGGCGGCGTGGTCACGTCGAGGTCGACCATCAATTCGTTGGCGATGTCCTCCAGGGCGAGTTGCAGGGCGTCGAGATCGACATCGGCGGGCAGACGCAGCGTTGCCCTTGCCTCGAAGAGCCGCTCGGCCGACATGGGCGCGGAGATCGTCGACGTCTCGAGTTCCTCGATGCTGACATCTCGCTGGGCGAGCGCGCTCGCGACTTCGCGGATGATCCCCGGGCGGTCCTGGCCGATCAGATGGAGCGCCAGGAGCGGTGTGGCCTCGACCGGCCCGTCGGGCGCGGCGAGGGCGATGCGTACGTCGAGGAGACCTTGCGCCTGCACACCCGCGAGGCTCGCCCCGAGTGAATCGACCTGCTCGTCGGGGAGTGTGACCACGACGATCCCCGCGAATTTGCCGGCGAGCCGGGCCATGTGGCTGCGGTCCCAGTTGCCGCCGTGGTCGGCGATCGGGCCCGCCAACGCGTCGACCAATCCGGCGCGGTCGTCACCGATCACCGTGAGTACGAGTGTGGCCATCGGGGGAGTTTGGCACGTCACCGGCGCGCTGCGATCAAGGAGTGCCGGGAGTCATGCGTGTCGATCGGCTCGTACCGGCCGGCCGAGGAAGTCGTCGCTGATGCTGATGCGTACCCGCTCGCCGTCGAAGTCACTGCCCGCCTCGTCGAACTCGGCGACCTTGTCGGCGTAGTACCGCTCACGATGGTCGCCGAGTGACGCAGCGTTGTAGGTGAGGTACGCAGCGCGTCGCGGACGGCTCGTCGTGTTCGTCTCGCTGTAGTGCGGCGTGTACGAATCGAAGAACAGCAGGTCGCCCGGCTCGACCGGGACGGGGCGCCAGTTCAGTGTGGCGGCAGCCGACGATTCGATGCGTCCGCGATCGTCGGTCGGCAGTCGGCCCTGTTCGTAGCCCGGCGCAACCCACAGACAACCGCTCGCCTCGGTTGCCGGGTCGAGTGGCACCATGCACGAGATGTGGTGGTCGACGAACCGGTAGGCGGCGGCGTCCTGGTGGGGAGCGAACCCCCCGCCGCCGGGATGCTTGTAGTTGATCTTCTCCTTGAACAGCACGGCCGGCTCGCCGAAGAGTTCCGCCAGTACGTGCATCACGACGCCGCTGCAGATGAACTCACGCAGGACGTCGCTCTCGTTCACGAAGTCCTCGCTGCGGGCGATCACTGCGCCCGTGTCGGTCTGCTCGAAGTGGTGCAGCCCGGGGCCACCGGCGTGCGCCCATCGTTCGAGTTCGGTGACCGCGTCGTCGATCGCGTCGAGTTCGCCTCGACCGATCCCGCCCGGCACGAGGAGCCACCCGTCGCGACGGAATCCATCGACATCGATCGTCGTCATAGGCGTTCGAGCATCGCCCTCATCTGGGCGTGGACGGCATTGATTGCCTGCAGCGGGCGCATCATCACCTTGAACTCGGTGATCATGCCGTCGTCGTCGCACGTGATGATGTCGACGCCGTTCGCGTACTTGCCCTCGACCGTGGTCTCGAACTCGAGCATCGCGTGGTTGCCCTGGAGGATTTCCTTGACGTATCGGAAACCACCGGCGCTCGGAGCGCTGTTGACGGCGTCGGTCACCGAGCCGGTGTCGCCGCCGAGCGTGGCGCCGGCCGCGGTGAGGTACAGCTTGGTCACGTCGCGTCCGTGTTGCGGGGTGAACACGATGGGCGACAAGAACACGCAGTCCTCGTGGAGGATGGCGTCGAGGCCGCCCGGGAGATCGTTGCGGAGGTGGCGATGCCAGTTGGCGATGCAGATCTCGATCGGGGATGAGGACTCGGTCATCGGACCGGACCGTCGGCCTCGGTCAGGATGGATCCGGCAACGATGAGCATGCTTCGACCGTAGCGGTTCCGGGCTGGAGCCGCAGGACTATCACCCGGTCCATGCTTCTGCGTCAGCGACAACACTCTCTCGACGTTGTCGCTGGCACTCGATCTGGTCTGGCGGGTCGTCGCGTGCCCGAAGGCGTCCGGTGTCGAGAAGATCTTCGGACTGGGCCGGAGATATCGCCGTCGGAGCGAGGATCGATCTGCTCAGAGCATGTGCTGGCGGCGCAGCGAGTTGATCGCGAAGTACCCGTAGCACGGCGGGATGTAGAACGTGATGATGCGATAGCAGAGCGCCGCCCCCATCGCACTCGCGCTGTCGACGCCGATCGCGACGTACCCGGCGGTGAGCGCGGCTGCGGTGACCCCGATTCCGCCAGGCACCGGCATGAGGCCGGCGAACAGGGCGACGCACACGTTCACGAGCACCACATCGGCGAAGCCGACGTCCTGGCCGAACGCCACCAGGATCGTGTAGCTGGTGAGTGAGAACAGCAACTCCCTGAGCAGGTTCGCCAGCACGACCGCGATGAGCCGACGCGGTGAGCTGAGCAGCGGCCCGATCTTGGCCCAGGTGGTCTTGATCACAGCCACCACGGGGTTGCGGAACTTCGGAACGAAGGCGACCACGGCGACACCGAGAGCCACGGCGACCACGACGAGCACGAGCAGCTGACCGTCGAAATCGGCGTTGGACGTGTCGATGTCGAGGTTCAGGCTGCCGAGACCGAACCCGATGATCACGATGAGCAGAGTGATCTGTGCGACGAACCCGGACACGCTGTCGAGCCCGCCGACCGCAATGGCCATCGTCCGGTCGAGTCCGTTGCGCTGGAAGAAGCGGATGTTCACCGCGACCCGAGCCGCGGTCGATGGCACGGCGAGGTTCACGAACGTGATCGCGTACTCGAGCAATGTCAGCCGCCCGTACGGGACCGGAATCGGTGTGGCCTCCGACGTGCTGAGCGCGCCCGCGAACCGAGGGGTTTGACCGATGATCAGCGCCAGAACGAGGATCGGCACACTCGCGCCGCTGATCGCGTCGATGATCGAATCGAGGCCGACATCCTGGATCGATGCGACGATGGTGTAGAACACGATCGCCAGCAGGATCCACATGACGACGTTGCCGACGGAGAATCGACGGATTGCCTGGAGGTCCTGCTCCTCGGCACCCACCGCAGCGACCGTCGCTTTACGAAGGTCGTCGATGTCGACGTTGGCATCGGCAGCTTGACGGCGCAGTGCCGGCGGCATGGCGGCTGGTTGCACGAATGTCGTCGTCGTCGCCAGGTACTCGGCGCCGAGAGCGTCCACGGCCGCTGCGATTGCACGGTCGGCGCCGACGACGACCGCCGTCGAGGCCAAGAGCTGTGCTTCGTCGAGTCGGCGTGAGGCGTCGTCCCAGTCGATCGACGCGCGATCGAACTCCCCGACGAAGATGCTGCCATCGGCGACCTGGAGGTGGCTGGGCGTGATGCCGCCGTGGCAGATACCGGCATCGTGCAAACGCGCCAATGATGTCCATGAGCCCGCCAGCAGCGCATCGTCGACCTGCGTACCGTCGGCTCCGAACACCGGACCAACTCGCTCGGCGACGAACACGGCGTCGCCGCGTCGGTCCATCGCCGCCGCCACGAAGGGAGCGACCAACGCCCCCTCGCGTTGGGCATACAGCGTCAGGTACGCCTGGTGCTCGATCTGATGACGCCGATTGACGGTGACGTTGCGGCCACCCGAACGGTAGAAGACGAGCCGCCACATCTTCACGAAGAACTGGCTGTCCCACGAATCACGACCGTGGACGTCGACGTCGAGTCGGCGATCGTCGGGGGTCCGAGCGCTGGCGACGACGACGCCGTTGCGTACTTCGACTTTGGTCGGTTGCGCGTCGACGCCGATCGAGCGCAACGCTTCACCGAGGTCGTGCAATGTCATCGCTCCATCCGGCGAACCGAACAGCAGGTGAACGAGCGCACCAGCAGTCCATCCGATTGCCAGTGCACACACGCCGGCACCGGGTGCAGTGACGCCGAGGACGAGGGATGCCAGCCACGCCGCTGCGATCAGCCACCGACCGAACCTGCGGAGTGGTCTGACGAAGTACGGACTCGCAACGGCGACGGCAGCGGCGCCGGCCGCAAGGGCGAGCGATGGGAATCCGCCCGCTCCGTCGGCGGCGCCGATGCTGTCAGAGAGCGCCGGTACCTCGCCGTCGACGAGCCAGCCGACGAGCAGGACCCCGCCGATGGTGACGGCGATGCTGAGGGCCCAGTCGCGCAGGAGACCCCATCGGCATCGGGCAAGGGCCAGCACACCCACGACGAGCACCCAGATCTGGACGAAGTCGTAGGTGATCGTCCAGAAGAAGTCGAGGAACCCCGGAAGGTCCGAAACGAGGTCGGCGAGGCGTTGCTCGAAATCGCCGGGATCGTCGACGACACTCGCGGTGGTCGCGAGGATCACGAGCGACAGCACGAGCAACACGACATCGGTCGGGCGTCGGAACCGCTGCGGATCAGTCGGCACCGCGAACGCACGTGTGGCCAGGCGCCCCGAACCGAGGTCGGTCAGTCTGATCGGGGAGCGCGGCCCGTCAGCGTCGCTCCGGGTGGTGCTCACGCCTGAAGGGACCAATCGAACGTTCGAATGAATTGACGGTAGCTGTCGGCTGTTCCTGCCAATGGGATTCCCGTCGGCGATCGGGTCGAGTCGATCTCCTCCGTTCTAAGTTGTGGGGCGACCCCTCGAAAGGACGACATGAGCACCTCCCCGAACGAACTGATCGAGCCGAGCTTCTGGCGCCAGCCGCTCGCCGACCGCATGGCGCAGTTCGCCGATCTTCGCGAGCAGGGCTCGATCCTGCCCGTCGAAGTGCACAATCCCATGACCGAGTCGACCGAGGTCTTCCACGCGCTGACTCGCTACGACGAGGTCGTCCAGGTGAGCAAGCGTCCGGACGAGTTCTGTTCGGGCAAGGGTGCGATCTCGATCTTCGACATGCCGATGGAGATGCTCGAGTTCTTCGGCAGCTTCATCAACATGGACAACCCGCGCCACGCGAACCAGCGACGCATCGTTGCCTACAGCTTCACGCCGAACGAGTTGCAGAGCGTGCTCGAGTCGGTCGAGACCATCGCCACCGAGGTGATCGACGGGTTCTGCGAGCAGGGCGAGGGCGACTTGGTGGAAATGCTCTCCCAGCCGTATCCGCTGCTGATCATCTGCGACATGATGGGGATTCCTCGCAGCGAGTTCAAGACGGTCCTCGATGCCACGAACGTGATCCTGAGTGGGGGTGACGCCGAGTTCATGGGCGACGGCGACCCGATGGCTGCGTACCTCGACGCGGGCATCGCGCTCAGCACCCTGATGGGTGAGTTGATCGAGGAGCGTCGGTCCAACCCGACGAACGACCTGACCTCGAAACTCGTGCACAACAACCTTCCCGAAGACCTCCTCACGCCGGCAGAGATCACGTCGTTCTTCGTGCTGCTGGCGGTCGCCGGCAACGACACGACGCGCACCGCGATCAGCCATGGTGTGAACCTGCTGGCGCTGAACCCGGATCAGCGGGCGATCTGGCAGGCCGACGTCGACGGTGTCACGAACACTGCCGTCGAGGAGATCGTGCGGGCGGCGTCGCCGGTCACGTTCATGCGGCGCACTGCAACGGGCGACGTGTCGCTGGCCGGCCAGGACTTCCACGAGGGCGACAAGTTCGTGATGTTCTACGGCGCCGCGAACCGTGATCCGCGGATCTTCGACGACCCGGAGCGCTTCGACGTGCTTCGCCAGCCGAACCCTCACGTGGGCTTCGGCGGGCCCGGTCCGCATTTCTGTCTGGGCGCCAACCTGGCCCGACGTGAGGTGGCGATCATCTTCCGCGAGTTGTTCAAGCGGCTTCCCGACCTCGAGGTGACCGGCGACGCCGTCCCCCTTGCGTCGGAGGGCATCCCGCTGGTCACCGGTATCAAGCACCTCCCGGTGCGCTTCACCCCGACCGCCCGCTCGTGAAGTCACCGTGGTGTCTGACACCACGGTGAAGGTCAGTCGTCGTCGGGCGGCGTGTGGACGTGGAGTCCCGACTCGATGCGGTCGAGTCGGTCGTCCAACGCCTGGAGAGCCGCTTCGAGCCGGGCGATGGTCTCGATTCCGCTCTGCTCGTCGTTGGCCTGGTTCCGCTTGGTGGCCGCGCCGACGAAGGTCGAGGTGATGATGGCGGTGATGACGGTGATCAGACCGATGGAGGTCAGCATGATGGCGGAGCCGACGAGCCGTCCGACGAAGTTCTTCGGGGTGTTGTCGCCGTAGCCCACCGTCGTCACCGTCTGCAGGGTGAACCAGATGGCCTCGCCCAGCGTCGAGAACTCCTCGTGGTCGAACACGCGGATGACCACCGCACCCAGGAGCGTCATCACGCCCGTGACCGTCATGATCGCGACCGACGCGTACCGCATCGACGCCGGATTCTCCAGGAATCGATTGAGGACGCCGCGCACTCCCCGTTGTCGTCCCGGGAGTCGCTCGGGGTTGAGCTTCGACATGCTTCGCAAGGTAGCCGGGTCGTCGACGTGCCACGATGCATGCGGCGTCAACGAAACGACACGGGAGCAGCCATGAGAGCAGCGGTACTCAATTCCATCCCCGGGCGTCTCGACATCGAAGACGTCGAGATCGGCGAGCCGGGCCCCCGAGAGGTGCTGGTGCGCACCGTCGCGGCGGGGCTGTGCCACAGCGACCTGCACTTCATGGAGGGTAAGTACCACTTCCCGTGCCCGGCGGTGCTCGGTCACGAGTCGGCCGGCGTCGTCGAGGCGGTTGGTTCGATGGTCCACTACGTCCAGCCAGGCGACCATGTGATCACCTGCCTGTCGGCGTTCTGTGGCCATTGCTCCCAGTGCACCGACGGTCACCTCACGCTGTGTGAGAACAAGGCGACCGAACTCGTCCGGCAGCCGGGCGAACCGCCTCGTCTCAGCCGCGCAGACGGTGAGGTGGTCAATCAGTATCTGCATCTGTCGTCGTTCGCCGAGTTCATGTTGATCCACGAACAGGCGCTGGTGAAGATCGATCCCGACATGCCGTTCGACAAGGCGGCACTCATCGGCTGCGGCGTCACCACCGGGCTCGGCGCGGTGTTCCGCACGGCCCGGGTCGCCCCCGGTGAGACCGTGTCGGTCATCGGGTGTGGAGGCATCGGTCTGTCGGCCATTCAGGGTGCGCGCATCGCGGGAGCGAACAAGATCATCGCGGTCGACACGAACCCGTCGAAGCTCGAGCTCGCCCAGCAGCTCGGTGCCACGCACGTCGTCGACGCCGCGTCCGACGATCCGGTTGCCGCGGTCAAGGCCCTCACCGGTGGCGGCGTGCATCATTCGTTCGAGGCGGTCGGGATGAAGGTGACCGCCGAGCAGGCGTTCGAGATGCTGCGTAGCGGGGGCCAGGCGACGGTCATCGGGATGATCCCGGTCGGCACACGGATCGAGATCCACGGGCCCGAGCTGCTGTCCGAAAAGACGTTGACCGGCTCGAACATGGGGTCGAACCAGTTCCGTACCGACATGCCCCGTTACGTCGACATGTACCTCGACGGCCGCCTGCACCTCGACGAGATGGTGTCGAAGACGATCACGCTGGAGCAGATCAACGACGGCTTCGACGACATGAAAGCCGGCAACGTCGCTCGCAGCGTCATCCTCTTCGACTGACGTTCAGTCGGGCGCGCACGCCTCGAGGAGGTCCAGCTCATGGGGGATGCGGGCGGCGAGGACATCGAGATCGGCGATCAGGTATCGGTCGGACACGAGGCTCAGGCACAGACGATCTTCGACGGAGATCGCTCCGATGTGGAGCCCCATACCGTCGACGATGCCCAGGATCGGGTAGATCGCCGCCACCTCCGCGCCGAGCGCGTACTGCGTCGATCTCGATCCGGGCACCGACGTGATGGTGGTGTTGAACGGCGGCATCAGCCGTTCGGCGAGCGGGCTGCGTTCGAGCAGGCGCGATGCGACGATCCCGAGGAGCGGCGTTCCGCCGCCGATGCCGCGGATCTCCGCCACGGTCATGGCGCCGTGTCGGGTGACCCCCTCGGCGATCTGCTCGTGGACCACCGAGAGGCGGTCGGGGATCCGGTGGACGTTGGTTTCGAGGCTGACGACCACGCCGGCGATCCCCTCGATCGCCTCGGGGTCGCTGACCGACAGTGGCACCAGTGCCTTGAGGCTCTCGCGTGGGAGCTCGTCGTGTTGGAGCAGCCACCACCGCAATGCACCACCACACACCGTGGTCAACACGTCGACGGTGCTCACGTCGAAGCGGGCGCGAATCTCCGCGATGCGCCGCAGATCGAGGTCGGCGCTGGCCCAGCGGCGGTGCGCGCCGACCCGAGCGTTGAACGACGTCCGTGGCGTGATGCCCGACTGTTCGGCGATCACGATCGAGCGTTGGGCCCGCTGGTTCATCAGCGCCAATGCAGGGTTGAGGATGCTGCGGAGCCCGGGAACGGTGTTGAGTGTTCGGGGGATGGTACGGAACGTCCGAATGGGATCGAGCACCGCGTTGAGCCACGCTCGCGTGCTGATCTCGTGCAATGACGGCCCTGGCTGCGGTGTCCACTGCGCAGTGTTGTACGTGTCCGTGGGCGGGTGGCCGAGCAGATCCGCAGAGTCGCCGATCAGCCCGGCGCACAGCGAGTTGCCGGACGATTCGGCGAGCGCGGCGAGGTGCATCTTGAAGAGCAGTGCCACGTGGCCGTCGGCGAGTCCCGAGATCAGATACAGCTCCCACAGTGGCCGGTTGCGGTCGAGTGGGCGGCTGTGGATACGTGCGACGAGTTCGGCGAGCGAGTTGGGGTCGTCGGGATCGGGCACTGCGATGTGACGCAAGTGGTAATCGAGATCGAATCCCGGATGGTCGCGCCACCATGGCCGGTCGAGTCCCAGCGGCACGTCGACGAGTGATTGGCGCAGCATCGGGAGTTCGTCGAGTCGGGCCTCCACTTCGCGTCGCAGGAGCGCAGCGTTGATTCGATGTGGCGCCGTTGATGCGTTGAGAACGGTCAACGTCGAGGTGTGGCCGAGCGCCGTCGGTGTCTCGATCGCCAACAGTCGTGAGTGGCGTCGCTGCATCTGTGCGGTCGGCATGGCGATCAGGCTCCGGCGACGCGGGCGGTGGTGCCGGCGGGTGGCCCATCGAGCGTCGGGTAGCACCACGACAGCAGCGACGGCGGTTCGAAGGGTTGCCACTCGCCGTCGCGTTGTGCGAGCCGGTCGGCGACCGCCCAGACCACCGAGGGGTTGTGGCCGAGACCGATATGGGCGCCGCGCACCTCGATGTTCTCGGCGGTGGGGCCGACCGGTTGGAGACACGAGGAAGCGGCGACGACGCCATCCTGGCGGGAGTAGATCACCGTGGAGGGCACGGGCACCTCGGTCAGGTCATGGCCGCGGCGGTTGCGCTGGAGCCCTGACAGTTGCGCCAGGCGTCGCACCGCATCGCTGACGTTGGCCTGTGGGTCCTCGATGCGGATCGGGCTCCCGAGCGAGATCACCTGACGGACGCGGTCGGGGTGATGCAGCGCGAGGAGTCGTGCCATGATCCCACCGAGGCTCCAGCCGACGATGTCGATGGGTCCACCGTTCTGCTTGACCAACCGTTCCAGCAGGCGCAGGAGTTGGCGGACCGTCTCGTCGTCGGGCCCGACATTGAGTCCGAGCCCCCACGGCGATGGGCGGTGTCCGAGCGCTCGCAGTGCCAGACGCAGTGGCGCGGTCGACACGTCGCCGGCGGTGAAGCCAGGGAGGACCAGAACGCGACGCCCGATGCCTCGGGGCGCCGTGGCGAGCCACGGTGCGAACAGCATGAACGCGCCGAACTCCGGAATCGCGGTGAGTTCGTAGATTGCGGGCGCTGGTCGTTCCACAGGACCAGTCTTGCTCCATTCGGGTGCTCCAACGAAGCCCATACGTCGGAATCGAGTGTTTGCCGCTCGATTTCAGTCGACAACGAACGGGCAGTGCCGGCAGCCGCTGTCGCAGCAGAAGCCGCGGCGCGCGAGGAATTCCGACGTGAACACGCTCAGACCGCTTGTCGGGTCGGCGTACACCGGGAGGCCGCCATGGAGTGCTGTGCCGTGTCGCCTCAGGATTTCGGCGCGCTGCGAGCTGCTGTCCGCGAGCCGTTTGGGATGCGGAGCCTCGCGCCAGTCGTCGCGAAGAGGTGCGGGGTCGCTCAGCATGACTCGGTCGCACAACCTAGACGTCGCCAACCGCCCATCGCTGGTGGCAGTGTGGATTGCATGGATCCGTTGATGTATCGAACCATTTCGGTGAACGATGTCGCCCTGGAGGTGTCGGTCACGAACGAAGGTGGACCTCGTGGTCTTGCCTTGCTGCTCCACGGATTCCCGGAGCTGGCCTTCTCGTGGCGCTATCAGATCCCAGCGCTCGCCGCGGACGGGTACGAAGTGTGGGCGCCGAATCTCCGCGGCTACGGACGATCGTCGAAGCCACCGAAGGTCGCCGACTACTCGATGGACCGCCTCCTTGCCGATATCGGTGCGCTCATCGACGCATCAGGCCGCGACGAGGTGACCCTGGTGGGACACGACTGGGGAGCGGCGCAGGCGTGGATGTTCGCCATCCGCGAAGTTCGCCCTCTCGAGCGGCTGGTCATCATGAACGTCCCGCATCCTGCCTGCATGCGCCGAGAGCTGCGCAGCATCCGACAGCTCCTCAAGTCGTGGTACATGTTCTTCTTTCAGATCCCGTGGTTGCCCGAGAAGCTGCTGTGCGCACGACGGGCCAAGGCTGTCGGTGACTCCTTCGAGAAGATGGCCGTCGACTCGACCCGATTCCCCGCCGTGGTGACCGATGTCTATCGCGAGGCCGCGCTCCGGCCTGGCGCGATGCGATCGATGGTGAATTACTACCGTGCAGCATTTCGTGGCGCTCGCGCAATGGCGTCGGAGGACCTGCCCGTGATCGAGACGCCGACGTTGATGCTGTGGGGCCTGGAGGACACCGCGTTGTCGAAGGAGACGACCGACGGCACCGATGAACACGTCGCCGATCTCACCATCCGGTTCCTCCCCGGTGTCTCGCACTGGGTGCAGCAGGAGGCGCCGGAGATCGTCAACGCCTTGCTGCTTGCCTGGCTCGACGGATCGCCGGTTCCCGAGGCCGATGAGGTGATCGCCGAGCGTCTCGCCGAGCCGGCGGCCGGTGCTGACATCTGCTAAGCTACGACGAGTAAATTGCTGTCATGGGACCAGCGCACGCTGATCTCTTGCCGTTTGGATGGGGGTCCGACGATGCAGAGTGCCGAGAACACCACCCGTTCGCCAGGGCCGGCATGACCACGCGGGGTCCGTCGGCCGGACGCCGACGGATCGCGATCGGCCTCGCGATCGTTTCACTCGTGGTGGCCGGGTGCGGCAGCGACGGCAGTTCGTCGGAGTCGACGAGTGCACCTGCACCGACCGAGTCGGCGACGCCCGACGTGACCGAGGGCCCGGCATCCACCGATGCCCCAACAGCGACCGACGCCCCGACCGCGACCGATGCCGCTGCGACGACCGATGCCGGCGGCGACTTCACCGCACGCGTGCCGACGCTCGAAGCACCGACCGGCGAGCCGATGGTGATCGGGTTGATCAACACCGAGGGCGTGCCCGGGCTCGACCTCCCCGAGATCCGCGAAGACATCGAGGCGACCTTCGAGTATCTCAACGCCCACGGTGGTTTCGGAGGTCGTCCGCTCGTACTGAAGTCTTGCGCTTCGAAGGCTTCCCCTGAGACCTCGCAGGCCTGTGCGCAGGAGATCGCCGGCTCGGGCGTCGAACTCGTCCTGCTCGGACTCGATCTGTTCCCCGGCTATCCGACCTTCGATGCGAGCGCGCTGCCCGTGATCGGCCTCCTCCCGATCCTCCCGGGCGACTTCAGCGCGAACGCGCTCTTCGTCACCGGTGGGAACGCAACGTTGGGGGCAGGTATGGCAGGTGTTGCCGAGGAGAAGTTCGCTGCCGAGTCGGTGGGCATCATCAGCGCCGACAACCCGGGGTCCAATGGCACCGAGGCAGCGTTGACCGCATCGCTCGACAAGCTCGGGATCGAGTACGTCTCGATCAAGGGCGGCAACGAGGAGACCGACGCCGGGTACCAAGGCCTGATGGCTCAGGCGAATGAGAACGACCCCGACCTGTTGGTGTCGCTCTACGACGGAGCCGGCTGTATCGGCACCATGCGCGGGCGAACGGCGCTGGGAATCACCACGCCGGTGTTGTCTGCCAGTTCGTGCGCGGCGCAGGAAGTCCTCGATCAGGTCGGCGACGATGCGCTCGGTTGGATCTTCCTGGGTGCGCAGACCAATGAGGTGACGCCGGCGACACAGATCATCGGCGAGATCATGTCGCCGGTACTCGGTGTGCCGGCCGACGAGGTGGACCCGAGCACCCTCGGACTCGGTGGCCTGGGCATCATCCAGGCCATGACGTTGGCCCAGTTCGCCGATGCGATCGCGGCCGAGGGTGGCGAGGTGACCGGGGCATCGCTGTACGACTACTTCGCAACGACGGTGACCTCACTCTGGCCGAACGGGCTTCCGGCCGAGTGTGGCAAGGCGCCCGCCTATCCAGCAATCTGCACATTCGAATTCCCCGTCATCGAGTACACCGAGGACGGAACACTGCAACCGGCCGAGGGCATCGAAGTCGTGTCCGCGTTCGACTACCTCCCATGAGAAACTCGACTACCTCCCATGAGTAAAAGGAGATCACCATGACCATCATCGACGACAACACGCCGGTCTTCCTGCGAGGAAACGGCCGGCCGGTCACCGAAGAGCGCACGGTCACCGACCTTGCCATCACCGGTTCACTGCCGGCCGAACTCGACGGCAGGTATGTCCGCAACGGCGCCAACCCGCTCACGGGGGTCGCCGACCATCCGTTCTTCGGTGACGGCATGGTGCACGGCGTGCGTCTGCGTGACGGCAAGGCCGAGTGGTACCGCAACCGGTACGTCCAGACCCCGTTCATCTCGAACCCTGACATCAACATCCTCGACCCGGCAGTCGCCATGGACATGAAGGCCTCGAAGGCCAATACGAATGTGATCGGCCACGCCGGCAAGATCTTCGCACTCGAGGAGGGTCACCTGCCCTACGTGCTCGACGGCGAGCTGAGCACACTCGGCACGACCGACTTCGGGGGAGCGCTCGCCAGCGCCTTCACAGCGCATCCGAAGATCTGCCCGGTCACCGGTGAACTGCTCGCCTTCGGGTACTCCGCCTTCGAACCCTACCTCCGCTACTACCGAGTCTCGGCTGACGGTTCGATGGTGCAGAACGAGGAGATCACCGTCACCGGTCCGACGATGATGCACGACTTCAACATCACGCAGAACCACGTGATCTTCATGGACCTTCCCGCCGTGTTCGACATCGAAGCGGCCATGCGTGGCGAGATGCCGATCCACTGGGACGACAAGTACCCGTCACGACTCGGCGTGATGCCGCGCAACGGCACCGATGCCGACGTCCGCTGGTACGACATCAACCCCTGCTACGTCTTCCACCCGATGAACGCCTACGAAGCCGGCGACAAGATCGTCCTCGACGTGGCCAGGCTCGATCACATCTGGCGCGACTCGATGATGGACTTCCCGAACCCGCAGTTCTGGCGGTTCACGATCGACACGACGACCGGCAAGGTCCACGAGGAGCAGGTCGACGATCGACCTGGCGAGTTCCCCCGCGTCGCCGACTCGGTGGTCGGGCTGCAGCACCGCTTCGGCTACATGATGGGCCTGCCCGAGAACCCCACCTACGAAGAACCCATGAGCATGGCCGGCGCGATCCTGAAGTACGACCGCCAGACCGGCGCCCGTTCGGAGATCGCCCTCGGCCAGGGAAACCTCCCCGGCGAGCCTGTGTTCGTGGCCGCCGAAGGCGCGAAGAGCGAAGACGACGGCTACCTCATGACGTTCGTCTACGAGGCCGAGACCGACACGAGCCGTTTCGTCGTGATGGACGCCTCGACGATGGATGACACGCCGGTCGCGTCGATCGAGTTGCCGCGAATCCCGTTCGGGTTCCACGGCAACTGGATTCCGTCGTCCGTCGCAGACTGACCCACCTCTGCAGACCCAGATTTGTGTGAGCGACCATCGCCACCCGCGTTGTTGTCGCTCACACAAATCGCAGGGATGTCACCCGCCGCGCACGAGCCGCCCGGGACGAGCGCCGGTGTCGGCATCGTCGCGACGTGTCACGACACCGTTCACCATCGTGGCCAGATAGCCCTGCACCGGCTGGATCAGTCGGGTGCCGCCGGCGGGCAGGTCGTGGTACGCCTTGGGCGGGGCGACGGTGAGCCGATCGAGGTCGATCACGTTGATGTCGGCCCGAAGTCCGGGGGTGAGCGAGCCGCGATCGGTCATGCCGTACAGCGCCGCATTGCGGGCCGTCTGTTTGGCGACGAGGAACTCGAGCGGGATGCGCTCACCCCGCTGCCGATCGCGCGTCCAGTACGTGAGCTGCGTGGTCGGCATCGTGGCATCGCAGATCAACGTCACGTGGGCACCGGCATCGCTCAGCCCGGTGACGGTTGCAGGGTGCACGAGCATCTCGCGGATGACGTCTTGGACCTGGTTCACGTCGAGTCCACCCATCAGGGCTCCCATCACCTGACCATCCTGCTCGAGCAGGAAGTCGTACATCACGCTCATGATGTCCTCGCCGGTCGCCGCCGCCCGTGCACCGAGGCACTCGGACATCTCCGGCTCGTAGTTCACGGGATCGGCCAGCGGGTAGATCACCGGCGCCGCCATCTGGAACAGCGTGTAGAGATTCGCCATCGACCCGGGCTCATCGACCTTCACGTCCGCTTCGGACATGATCGCTGCCTTGATCTCTGCCTTGGCCATCTCGCGAACCCGCTCCGCCAACGGAAGCGATGACAGACGCATGTAGGTCGGACGCCGCAGGAAGGCGTGATACCCCGACAGCCCCGTGACGAGCCCGATCGGACGCGAGGACACCTGGGGGTACAGCTGCGCGCCCGCGGCGTTCATCTCCGAGGTCGTGTCGAGCATCTCGCGCCACATGTCAGCCGGGTAGTCCGGCGACTGCACGAGCGTGAACGTGACGGGACGACCGCTCTCACGCGAGACGATGTCCATCAGCGCCAGCTCCTCGATCGGCGAGTGCCGTTCGCCACCGAGCGCCTCCATCTTGCCGACCGTGCCGGACGGGATCATCTCGAAGACGCCGCTGCCGGCGGCCTTCATCGCGTGAGCGATTGCTCGCAGCTCCTCCTCGGGAGCGAACGTTCCGGGCACGGGCGATCCCCACAGCGAGCGATGCCCGATGGTGCGCGAGGTGCTGAAGCCGACGGCTCCGGCTTCCAGCGCCTCTTGCACGAGGCGCGCCATCTCGATGAGGTCGTCGGAGGTGGCGTCTTCGTTGTCGGACCCGCGTTCGCCCATCACGTAGTAGCGCACGGCGCCGTGCGCGATCTGTGCGCCGATGTCGAGTGAGTACTCCCGCCCGGCGATGTAGTCGAGGTAGTCGGGGAAGGTCTCCCATTGTCCCCATTCCATTCCTTCGTACAGGGCCGTTCCGGGGATGTCCTCGACGCCCTCCATCAGTTCGATCAACGACTTCTCGCCGCCCGGGCGCACGGGGGCGAATCCGACGCCGCAGTTGCCCATCACGATCGTCGTGACACCGTTGCCTGCCGACGGATCCATCACATCGTCCCAGCTCACCTGGCCGTCGTAGTGCGTGTGCACGTCGACCCACCCCGGTGTGACGATCGCTCCGTCGGCGTCGATGGTGTCGGAAGCTGCGTCGGTGATGGTGCCACCGACCTGCACGATGCGGCCGTCCTTGACGGCGACGTCGCCACGCACGGGCGGTGCGCCCGAACCGTCGACGATGGTGCCGCCCTTGATCACTTGATCGAGCATGATCAGAGCCCCCCTGCGACGATGAGGGTCTGGCCGGTCATCCAGCTGCCTGCGGCGCTGGCGAGGTAGACGGCGGTCGACCCCATGTCGTCGGGAGTGCCGAGCCGTTTGAGGGGGATGCGTTTGTCGGCCATCTGCTCGAGCTGTGTCTCGTCGGTGTCGAGGGCAATCATCATGACCTCGGTCGGGACGTACCCGGGTGAGATCCCGTTGACCCGCACCGACGGTGCGAGTTCGAGTGACAAGGTCTTCGTCAGCGAGTTGACGCCTGCTTTGGCTGCGGCGTAGTGGCCACTACCGGGGACCCCGCGGTCACCGGCGGGGGAGGAGATGTTGATGATGCTCCCGCCGTCGCTCATTCGTTCAGCGGCAATGATCGAGGCACTCCACACCGAGGTGAGGTTCAGCCGAAGGCACGCATCCCAGTCGTCCTCGGAGAGCTCCTTGAGCGGTGTTCGGATGGTCGACCCTCCGGCGTTGTTGACCCAGACGTGCAGGCCGCCGAACGTGTCGACCGCTGCGTCGGCGAGCGCCACGAGCGCGGCCCGGTCGGTGACGTCGGTGGTGACGGCGAGCGCCTGGCCACCTGCAGCGATGATGTCGTCGGCGACCCGGGCAATGCGGTCGGCGTGGCGAGCAGCCACCACGACCGAGGCGCCGGCCTTCGCCAGGTTCTTGGCGATGCCCTCGCCGATGCCTTGGCCGCCGCCCGTGACGACGGCGACTCTGCCGGTGAGATCGAACGCTTCCATGAGACTCCTCTGGTTGTGGCGGGTTGTTGCTGGTTGTGGCCGGTTGCTCTGGATCGGGTGCCGGGGTCGGCGAGTGTGCGACTCAGGCCGTCTGGCGGATCACGCTCTCGCCGAACTCGGCGAGTCGGTCGAGGCCGCCCGGGCCGGCGAAGAAGAACGCTGGGACCATGATTCGCCCGACGCCGATCGTGCTGAGCTGTTCGGCACCTGCCACCGGATCCGCCATGTGCGTGGTGAACATCGCATTGATCTCGATGCTGTTCGGATCGCGCCCGGCCGCCTCGGCCGCGGTGCGCAGTCGCGTCATCAGGCCGACGAGCCGGTCGGTGTCGCCTTCGCCCGGGAAGTAGCCGTCGGCGATTCGCACCGCCCGCGAGATGGCGGCCTCGGAGTCGCCTCCCACGAGCACCGGGATCGACTCCTGAACGGGCCGCGGGCTGCACGTGACGGGTGCGAAATCGACGAATTCGCCGTGGAACTCGGCGTGCGGGCCGGCCCACAGCGACCGCATCGCCTCGATGTATTCGTCGTTGCGCGCGCCACGCCGTTCCCAGGGAACCCCGAGTGCATCGAACTCCTCACGCATCCAGCCGACGCCGAGCCCGAGCTCGACGCGGCCGCCCGACAGCCGGTCGAGGGTCGCGAGCTCCTTCGCGAGCACGAGCGGATTGCGCTGCGGGACGATGAGGATGCAGGTGCCGAGTCGGAGAGTCGGGGCTGCCGCCGCGGCGAACGCCAACCAGATGAGCGGATCGGGGATCGGTGTGTCGGGTTGGGCCGGGATCTTTCCGTCAGCGGTGTACGGGTAGCTGGACTCGATCGTCGTCGGCAGGACGACGTGCTCTCCACCCCAGACCGACTCGAACCCGGCAGCCTCGGCCACACGGCAGATCTCGAGGGCGGAATCGTGTTCGATTGCGATGCTGCTCGCGAATGCCAGTCCGAACTTCATGGTGCCTTCTGTCCCATCCCGGTCGTTCATCCTGATGACGACGCAGACGCAGACTAGGGGAGCGGGTCGCTGCGTCTTCGATCGGAGAAGCCGACGCCGGCAGGCTGAGACCCGCTGTTGACGACGATGGCTTTGGCCTCGCCGGGCGGGATCGAGAAGCGGACTTCGTCAACAGCGTGGCAACTGGCCGCTCGCACGAGTGCGGCTGCGCAGGCGAGGGCGGCGAGGCCGCCGAGCACGAAGGGCGCCCGAGGTGAGGTGGCCTGGATGACCCAGCCCATCGCCAACGCACCGACCGGCGTGCTGCCGTACCACGCCATCTGGTGCAGCGCCATCACCCGCCCTTGCATGGATGGCTCGGTTGCCTGTTGCACGGCGACGGTGTCGACCGACTGGAAGCACGCGGAAGCGAAGCCCAGTGGGATACCGAGCAGGACGAACGTCGGGTAACTCGGAGCGACGGCGAACACGAACAGCATGGCGCCGAAGCCGGCAAGGACCCAGGCAAGCGTCCGTCGCGGGTTCGGTGTGATGCCGGCGGCGTAGACGCCGCCGAGGATCGATCCGATCGCGCTGACGCTCATCGTGATCCCGACGGCCCCGGCCCCGCGATCGAACCCGAACCGCACCATCGAGGGGAACGTGGTCTGGAAGTTGAGGGCAACCAACCCCACGACCGCCATGACGACGAGCGGACGGCGGACATCGGGGTGATGTCGCACATGGGCGACGGCCGCTCGTAGATTGCCGCCGGCTCGAGCCGCGACCGGCCGTGGAACGAGCCGACTGCGGCTGATGCTCGCGAGGGCGACGAAGACGGCGACATACGACACGGCGTTGGCGTAGAAGCAGGAGGCGACGCCGGTGAGTGCCACCATCGCACCGCCGAGCGCCGGGCCGACGAGCCGGGACACCGACGCGATTGTGCTGTTGGCGGCCACGGCGCTCGGCAGATCGTCGTGTCCGACCAGCTGGAACAGGAGGGCCTGCATCGCCGGCCGTTCGACGGCCAGCAGCAGACCGGACACGAAGGTGAGGCCGTAGATCACCCAGAGGTTGTCGGTCCCGGCCGACACGACCATGCCGAACACCAGCGCCAGGGCTGCTGACAGGGCTGACGTCGTCAGCAGCAGCCGGCGGTTGTCGACCCTGTCGGCGAGTACGCCGGCCGGCGCTCCGAGGAGGAGCAACGGCAGGAACTGCAGCGCGACGGCCATACCGAGGGAATCGCTGCGCCCGGTGACGTCGAGCACCAGCCAGGTGACCGCCAGCGCCTGGAGCCAGGTTCCGACGTTCGAGATCACCTGGCCGGCGAAGTACCGCCGGAAGTTCGCGTGCTGGAAGGCGGCGAAGCGTTCCATCACGAGTCCCGCCGGATCAGCAAGGCCGTACCGATCGCAACTGCGGCCGCAGCCCAGCAGCCGATGACCGCAGCGTTGGCGACGTTGGACAGGGCAGCAGCAAGGGTCTCGGGCGTGTCGGCGGCAGATCGGGTGCCCAGCAGGCCGTGGGCGGCGGTGAACGGCAGCAGCCGCGAGACGGTGGCGGGGACCATGCCCCGCACGAGGGTCTCGACGGCCAGGGCCCAGACGAGCACGGAGGTCACTGCGGCCGCACTGTGCCGCACGATGAGGCCGACACCGAGGCCGAGGACCGATGCGAGCGTGGTGAGCAGGAGCGCCCAGACCGCACCCGATGCCGCACCCGACATGTCGCCGGTGTCCATCCCGCTGGCGGTGCCGCCGGCGAGTCCGCCGACGATGCCGAGCGCACCCATGGCGAAACCGAGCACTGCGGCGATGAAGGCCTTCGCCCCGATGACGATCGGCTTCGACGGTCGGGCGGTGAGAGCGCCGGCGAGCGTGCCGTGCTGCACCTCCGAGGTGAACAGCAGGGTGCCGGCGACGACGGCGAACAGCGTCGTGAGCCAGCTGGACACGAGGAAGGTGTTCCCGATGGTGAATGGCAGGTGCTCGTACGGGTCGGTCTTGACGACGTTGCCGAGGATCAGCGACATGCCGACGCCGACGACGGCGGTCAGTCCGACGAAGATCGGCGTCGCACGGACGGAGCGGAGCTTGATCCACTCGCTGCGGATGGCGGCCCGGAGGTCACGGCCGATCGGGGGCGGGACCGACGTGGAAGGCAGTGACGTGGGACGGAGGTGGGTGGTCGTGTTCATTGGAGGTCCTTTCGGGGTCGTGTCGGATCAGGCGGCGGCGTAACGGGCGGCGTCGCGCGTGAGGTCGAGGACGATGTCCTCGAGGCTGAGGGAGCGGTCGCGGTCGAGGGTCTCGGCCAACGGCTCGGCGGTGATGAGGCGGCCGTCGCCGACGACCACCAGGTCGTGGGCGAAGGTGGCGAGTTCGGCAATGAAGTGGCTGGAGACGAACACCGTGCCGCCGCCGTCGGCGAAGCCGGTGAGCATCGTGCGCAGCCAGCGGATGCCGTCGGGGTCCAAGCCGTTGGCCGGCTCGTCGAGCATCAGCACCTCGGGGTCACCGAGCAGTGCGCCGGCGATGGCGAGGCGCTGGCGCATGCCGAGCGAGAAGCCGCCGACTCGCTGGTCGGCGGCGGTGTCCAGGCCGACGAGGTGCAGCACCTCGTCGACGCGGGCTGCGGGGAGCGAGCTGAGCGCGGCCATGGCCCGGAGGTGGTTGCGAGCCGAGCGACCGGGGTGCATCGCCCGGGCGTCGAGGACCACGCCGACGGTGCGGGCAGGATCGCGGAGGTCGGCGTAGCTCGAGCCCCGATAGGTGACCTCGCCGGCGTCGAGCCGGGCGAGGCCGACCATCATGCGCATCGTGGTCGACTTGCCGGCACCGTTCGGGCCGACGAATCCGGTGATGCGCCCGGCGGTGAGCTCGAACGACAGGTCGTCGACGACCGTGCGCCGTCCGTAGGTCTTCGTGAGATGGGAAACGGTGATCATGAGGTGCTCCTCGGGTCTGATGTGGGGATGGATGCGGCCGCAGTGACCGGGGTGATGGAGATCAACTCGGCGTTGATCGATGCCAGGTACGCCACGAGGCCGTGCAGGTGCGACGCATCACGGACAGTGCCGACGAGCCGGGTGGGACCGGCCTCGCCGAGGTCGACGGCGAAGTCGTCCAGGAACGGACCGAGCAGGTTGGGGCCGAGCCGGCCCCGGAGCACGATCTCGTGGGTGTGTACATCTGGCATGCCCCTACGGTCACACCGGACCGGGTGAACAGGCTTCACCCCTTCGGCGATTCACCTGGGTGAATGCCCGCTAAGTTCGCCCGGTGGGCGAGCGGTCGAACACCAACCTGGCGGCCACCAAGCTGCGGCCGCCGGGGCCTCCGGCACGGCTCGTCGAACGCGCCCGCCTGGGCGCAGTGTTGGACGAGGCGGACGCCGGCGATGTGCCCCTCGTGCTGGTCAGCGCGCCGGCCGGCTCCGGCAAGTCGACGCTCATGGCCGGGTGGGCGGCCGTCCACCCCGGCCCGGTGGCGTGGCTGCAACTGGAGGAGTCCGACGCCGACCCGGCCCGCTTCTGGGTCTCGGTCACTGCAGCGATCGGCCGCACGAACCCGGAGATCGCCGCCCGTCTGGAACCGTTGGTGGTCGGTTCGCTCGGGGCCGGGCAGGTGGTCGTGCCGGCGCTCGTCAACGAGATGGCGTCGATGACCGAGCGGCTCGTCGTCGTACTGGACGACTACCACCTCATCGACGACGCCGAGGTGCACCGGGACGTGGAGCGCCTCATCGACCTGTGCCCGCCGCAGCTCACGCTCGTGGTGATCACCCGCGCCGATCCTCCGTTCCGTCTCGGTCGGATGCGGGTCCGCGGGCGTGTTCGCGAGATCCGAGCCGGCGACCTCCGGTTCGACGCCTCTGAGGCCGCCGCCCTGCTGGGCACCACCGCTGAAGGGCTGGAGCCTCAGCGGCTCGACGACCTGTGCGAGCGCACCGAGGGTTGGGCCGCGGGGCTCGTACTCGCCGGGCTGTCGATGGAGCGCACCGACGACGCCGATCGCTTCGTCCGGACGTTCCGGGGCGACGACCATCTCGTCGCCGGCTACCTCACGGACGAACTGCTCGCCGTCCTCGGCGAGGACGAGCGTCGCCGGATGGTGGAGGCGGCCGTGCTGCACCGGCTGTCGGGGCCATTGCTCGACGCGGTCACCGGCTCGGACGACGGTGCCTCCTGGCTCGAAGGGCTCGCCGCCAGGAACCAGCTCGTGATCCGACTCGACGCCGTGGGCGAGTGGTACCGGTACCACCACCTGTTCCGCGACATGCTCCTGCTCGAGGCGCGGCGTTCGATCGCCGACCGGTTGCCCGACCTGCACCGGCGCGCCGCCGCGTGGTTCGAGACCTCCGGCTACCCGGCCGCCGCCGTCGACCACCTGTTGGCCGCGGGCGATCGCGAGCAGGCGATGTACCTGATGCGGTTCGTCGGCCCGGACCTCCTGGGGAGCGGCCAGCTGCGGACGCTGCGCAACATTCTCGGGCAGTTGTCCGCCGGGGGCGAGCTCGACGCGATCTGCGCGGCGCTGTCCGGTTGGGATCATTACCTCACCGGCCGGTACGAGGCGGCCCAGCAACTCCTGGATCAAGCGACGGCCACGCTGCCGGCCGACGTGGACCCGATGCGTCTCATGCCGTTGCGCATCAACCTCGCGCTCGGCAGGGGCGACGTCGCGACCGCGCTCGCCGGCGCGCGGGATGTCATCGCGGCGGGCGAGGTCGAGGCACGTCCCAGCGAGCTGGCGACGGCGACCGGGGCCGCGTTCACGTGGGCGGGACTGCCGGACGAGGCACGAGCGGCGCTCGCCATCGCACTGGTGCGCACCCAGGCCGAGCAGCGGGTCACGGCGCACGCCATGGCCCTCGTTGCAGCCGCCGTCGTCGAGTTCCACAGCGCCGACGACGCGGCCGCCTGCGCTGCGGCGCAACGCGCCCTCGACTTCGCCACGTCCTCGGGACTCGGCGAGTACCACGGCATCGCGCCGGCAGTCGCCATTCGGGCGGCGACGGGTCCGTCCGACGCGACGGCGACGGCCGACGCCGAGCGCGCCGTCGTGCTCGCCCGCCGAGCGACCACCATGCTGGGGCTGGTGTTCGTGCTGACCCTGGCCGCCGAGGTGCTCCTCCGGGAAGGGTCGGATCGCGGGCGCGAACTGCTCGACGAGGCGGGCCGCATGATCGACACCTGCCCCGACCCCGGCATCACCCTGCCGTTGCTGGAGCGAGTGGCTGCCAGGCACCGGGTCGCCCGATCACGACCCGTCCCGACAGCGGGCCTCGTGGAGCAACTGTCCGAGCGGGAGATGGCCGTACTGCGCTACCTGCCCTCGACCCTGTCGGTCCCTGAGATCGCACGCGAGCTCTACGTGTCGCCGAACACCGTGAAGACGCAGTGCAAGGCCATCTACCGGAAGCTCGCGGTCACCAGTCGACGCGCCGCCGTGCAAGTCGCCCGCGAGCGCCGGCTGCTCTGATCGCCCGAACTCGGGGCCGGGGACGTTGTGCTCTGGCGCAGCAGCGGGGGGAGAGCATCCTTGTCATGGGAGGCTTTCGCCATGCTCGAGTTCGACGGGGCGAGCAAGCGGTTCGGGTCTGTTGCCGCGCTCGATGGGTGCACCTTCTCCGCCCGGCCGGGCCGAATCACCGGTTTCCTCGGCCCGAACGGTGCGGGGAAGACGACGGCCATGCGCACGGTGTTCGGGCTGGTTGAGCTCGACGCCGGTGTGGTGCGTTGGCGGGGTGCGCCGATCGCCGCCGCCGAGCGGGCGCGGTTCGGCTACATGCCGGAGGAGCGCGGGTTGTACCCGCGCATGCGGGTACGGGACCAGTTGGTGTATCTCGGTGAGCTGTGTGGGCGGACGCGCCACGACGTTTCACAGAACGTCGACATCTGGCTGGAACGTCTCGGCCTCGCGGATCGCGCCGGCGACCGCCTCGACGTGTTGTCGCACGGCAACCAGCAGCGCGTCCAGCTGATCGGGGCGTTGGTCAACGAGCCGGAGTTGTTGGTGCTCGACGAGCCGTTCTCCGGCCTCGATCCCCTCGCCATGGGGGCGATGGCCGGATTGCTCGCGGAACTCACTGCGGCGGGCGCGACGGTGCTGTTCTCCAGTCATCAGCTCGACCTGGTCGAGGACCTCTGCGAGGACGTGGTGATCATCCACGACGGCCACATCGTGCGGGCCGGCGCGCTCGAAGAGCTTCGCACTGCAGTGACGCAGCGGTACGTCGACATCTCCTACCGCGGGCGCGCGCCGGACTGGTCCACTCTCGCAGGCGCAGAAGTCATCGACGCCCGAGACGGACACGTCAGGTTGCGCGTCGACCGCGACATCGACCTGGTGGCCGTGGTCGCCGCGATCGACGACAGCACCGACCTCACCTCGTTCGCCTATCAGCCCCCGACGCTGTCGGAACTGTTCCGAGAGGCGGTGGGGGCATGAGCGGCTGGGCGCAAACCTGGTTGGTTGCGGTGAGGGAGATGCGCGAACGAAGCCGGTCACGTGCCTTCCGAGCCTCGCTGCTGGTGATGCTCGTCGCGGTGGTCGGCGTGGTCGTCCTGCCATCGATGCTCGATACCGGAGCCGGCACGAAGGACGTCGGACTGGCCGGTTCCGTCCCGAGCGAGTTGCCGAGTGCGATCGAGGATCAGAGCGACGCTGTCGGGGTCACCGTACGGGTTCACCGCTACGACAACCTCGCAGCAGGCGAGGCCGCCGTCCGCGACGGCGACATCGACGTGCTCATCGTGGACGCCCAGCGACTCGAGTGGCGCAGCCGGACCGACGAGCAGCTCCAGGCGATCGCCACCGGCGCCATCCAGGTGGTCGCCGTTCAGAACCGAGCGGCTGCGGCCGGCATCGAACCGGACACGCTGGCCGCCCTCGTCGTGCCGGTCCCCGTCGAGAACGTCGAGCTCGGCCTCGTGACTGGCCGCACCCCTGACGACGAGACCGCCGCCCTTGTCATGGCGGTGCTGCTCTTCCTGGCCATCACCACCTACGGCAGCCTCGTGTTGTCCGGCGTGGTGGAGGAAAAGACAAGCCGTGTGGTCGAGGTTCTGCTCGCCCGCGTGCCGGCCCGCAACCTCCTCGCCGGCAAGGTCGCCGGTATCGGCTTGCTCGGGCTCGGACAGGTCGCCGTGACGGCACTGGCCGCGGTAGCCGCCATGGCTCTGGTCGACTCCTTCGACGTCCCGGCCGCTCGTGGAAGCGTGATCGGGTGGGCTGTGGTGTGGTTCGTGCTCGGCTACGCGCTCTACGCCATGGCCTACGGCACGCTCGGCTCGCTCGCGTCGCGTACCGAGGACGCTCAGAGCGTCGCTGGGCCAGTGACCGTCGTGTTGCTCGTCGCCTACTTCGCTTCCTTCGCCGCCATAGGGAGTCCGGACTCTCCGTGGGCCACGTTGCTCTCGTTCTTCCCGCCAACAGCGCCCCTGGTCATGCCCGAACGCATCGCCATGGGCGCCACGGCCTGGTGGGAGCCGGTCGCCGCCGCCGCTCTCACCGTCGCAGCCATCGCAGCCCTCGTCCAGCTCGGCGGCTGGGTGTACGCCCGCGCCATCCTCCACACCGGGCCGACTCTCAAGTTGCGCGACATGTGGCACGACAACTCTCGATGAGCGGCCGATGAGGCCCGAGCCGAAGGAGAGTCCTCGGACAATTGACGAACAGCTTCGACGTGGGCGGGGACCTTCGGCCCTCCTGCAAGTCGACGGTGAGCGCGGAGAGTGGTCCATGGTCGTGCTGCTGGAGGCCCGGGGTCTCGAGAAGTCATTCCGTACCGACGATGTCGAGCGCCCCGTGTTGCGGGGGCTGTCGCTCGAGGTCGACCGGGGCGAATGGGTGGCCGCCATGGGCCCGAGCGGGTGTGGCAAGTCGACGATGTTGCATCTGCTCGGCGGTCTCGATCTGCCAGATGCCGGTTCGATCCGCCTCGGTGACGACGAGGTCACGGCACTCGCCGCTCCCGATCGCGCACGACTCCGCCGCCGACGCGTCGGCTACATCTTCCAGCAGTACAACCTGATCCCGCATCTCGACGTGGCCGCCAATGTCGAGCTCCCCCAGCGGCTGGCCGGCGCCTCGCGCCACGAGGCGCGCGCGAGGTCGATCGAGCTGCTCGACGCACTCGGCCTCGCCGGTCGCGAGCGGAACCTGCCGGGCACGCTGTCAGGTGGCGAGCAGCAGCGGGTGGCGATCGCGCGAGCGGTGGCCAACCATCCTGACCTGCTGCTCGCGGACGAGCCGACCGGCGCCCTGGACAGCGAGTCTGCGGCGCTCGTGCTCGACCTGTTGCGCGCCCAGCACGACGCCGGTCAGACGATCGTGATGGTCACCCACGATCCCGATGTGGCGGCTGCGGCGGACCGGATCGTCCACGTCCTCGACGGGCAGATCGTCGTTCCCGAGGCGTTGAACGCAACGGGTGTGCCGTGAGCAGCGGGATCGGGGTGCTGGTCGGCGTGGGCCTGCGGGGACGCCGCCGTGCCGGTCTGATCGCGACGTTCGCTGTGCTCGTGCTCGCTGCGGTCGCGATCGCCGCCGGCCTCGTGGTGAGTCGCCAAGGTGCACAGCTGCTCGACGCGGTTGCCGACGACGCGAACGTCGCGCACCTCGTGCTCTACGGCGACCGCGACGCGATCGTGGCGGCTGCCGACGATCCCGAGGTCGTCGCGTGGTCGGGGCCGTTCGACGCGGTGGGCGGGATCGAGCTGCCGCTGCCCGACGAGGTGGTTCCGATCGAGGCGACCGCGCTCGACTCTCCCGACATCGCTGTCAATCATCCGCCGATTCGTTCCGGTCGCTGGGCCGCTGCCCCGGACGAGATCGTGCTCGACCACAGCGTCTCGGTCGATCTCGCGATCGACATCGGGGATCCGATCACATTGCGTCTCGGCGAGCGTGACCTGACGTTCTCCGTCGTCGGCACCGCTGTCAACTTCACCGACTGCTTCTACCCGCAGTGCGAACCCGGCCGCACGTGGGTGACCGAAGCTGGACTCGAGCGCCTCGCTCCGGGCGACACTGCCTACTCGGTGGGCTACCTCCGATTCGACGACCCGGCTTCCGCCGACCCGTTCGTCGAACGTCAGGCGGCCGCCGGGGTCGAGGGGATCCGCGGCACGGATTCGTGGCTCGACACACGCGGTGACTTCCTCACGCTCGACCGGGTGTTCGGCTCGTTCGTGGCCGCGTTCGGTGTGTTCGTGCTGGTGGTGGCAGCCGTCATCATCGCCGGCTCGACGGCGATGCGGATCGTGACCCAGCGACGCGACATCGCCCTGATGGGAGCGATCGGGTCCACACCCCGCCAGATCATGGTGGCCCTGCTCGTGGAGAACGTCGTCGTGGGACTGGTCGCAGGTGCGCTGGGTTGGTTCCTCGCCGGATTCCTCGCCCCGTCGCTCCAGGTCGGTATCGGTCGCACGCTCGGACCGCAGGATCCGAGCTGGTCGGTGTTCAGCCTCGCCGTCTGCCTGCTGATGATGGTGGGTCTGCTGGCCGTGGCCACGATCGTGCCGGCCCGTTCCGCGGCGCGGCGGCCGGTCACCGACGTGCTTCGCGACGTGCCGCCAGAACGCGTCAGCTGGCTCAATCGCCACGCCGGTCGGCTACCCGGGAGGCTCTCGCTGCTCGGCGCCCAGGAGGCCGCGAGCCAGCCGGCGCGGGGTGGGTTGGCCACGCTCGCGATCAGTGTCGCGGTGATCGGAACCATCGTGTCGATCGGGTTCATCTCGGCGATCGATCTCGTGACCACCGACGCGGCGAGAGCCGGGGACCCGTGGGATGTCGCCCTGTTCCCAGGCGGTGCCGATCCCGACGATGGTCGAACAAGTGCTGGCCGACACCCCAGGGGTCGACCGGTGGTTCGACGACCTCGATCGACGGAGCACGTACCGCGACGGCGCCTTTCTTTCGGTGGCGACCGGCGGTGACCCCACAGCGGCCGCCTACCAGATCGCCGAAGGGCAACCGCTGCGATCACCCGGCGAGGCGATCGTGGGATACGGATTCATGGAGCGGTTCGACGTGTCGGTGGGCGATCGCATCGAGTTCCTCGCCGGGCCCACTCCGATCAGCGTCGAGGTCGTCGGGTGGTACCGCGACACCGAGGACAGCGGTGAGATCCTGCGGTACCGGTTCGAGGACCTGGCTGCTGTCGAACCCGGGGTCATCCCGGGGGTGTACCGCGTGTCGCTCACGCCTGGATCGGACGCCGCTGCCGTTGCCGCTGCGCTGACCGATCGAGTCGGCCCGGACGCTCGGGTGGAGGTGCTCGACACCGGCAGGGCCGACATCGAGCCGCTGATGATGGTGCTTCGTTCCATTGCTGCCGTGCTGTTCCTCACCGCCGGCATCAACCTCCTCTCCACCTTGCTCACGTCGAGCCGCGAGTCGGCGCGGCGAACCGGCATCGAGCTCTCCATCGGGTTCACCCCCGGCCAGTTGATCGGGCAGGGAGCGGTGGCCGGCGCGGTGCTCGGCCTGGTCGCCGCCGTGATCGGCGTGCCTCTCGGGCTGCTGGTGTTCCGGCTCCTCGCCGATGCGGTGAGCACCGGCATCGGTGTCGGCCCCGGCTGGATGCCCGCGCCGGGCCTGGGACTGGTCGTGATCATCGTCGCAGTCGTCATCGTGCTGTCCGCGATGCTCGGGTCGGTCGCCGTGCGGCGGATTGCCACCCGCCCTGCCGCCGACCTCGTGCGGGGTGAGTGACCCAGCACGAAGTGACGGACGGCTCCGGTCTGGCAACGCGACCGACTCGACGGTTGATGTGAGGGTGACGCCGTGTGGTTGGCATTGCCGTCATCGAAGGGAGACCGCAACCCCGTGACCTCGACGGACATCGAGGAAGAACTAGGGCGGGGTCGCTGACGACCAGCACTCGAGCAGGGAGTTGAAGCGCCCCGGGTCTCCGGGAAGCGACCACACGCGGCGATGACCATGTGCTCTGTCGGGCACCGTGTGGACGCAACGAGACTGGTGGCGTGAGCGATCGAGTCGTTGCGGCGGTTCGTCACGCGTTGTTGCCGTTGGTGGCTATCGCGTTGGTGGTCGGAGTCGTCGCGTCGCTCGTCGGCGCTCAGGGTGTTGCCGTCGCGGTGTGGTCGGTGGCCTCGGGGGTCGTGGCCGTGGACCTGGTCGTCGTCACGATCGCACGGCTGCGTGAGGGGCGGGTGGCGGTCGACGTCGTGGCGTTGGTTGCCCTGCTGGGGTCGATGGTCATGGGCGAGGCGCTGGCGGGAGTGATCCTCGCGTTGATGGTGGCGTCGGGGGACGCGCTGGAGCAGTATGCGCATCGTCGGGCGGAGCGGTCGTTGTCGGAGCTGCTGTCGCTGGCACCGAAGACCGCCCACCGGTTGGTGGATGGCTCGTTCGAGACCGTTCCCGTCGACGAGGTCGTGCCGGATGAGGTGCTGCTCGTGAAGCCCGGCGAGGTCGTGCCGGCCGACGGCACCGTGCTGGAGTCAGCGGTGCTGGACGAGTCGGTGCTGACCGGCGAAGCGCAGTCGGTGCAGCGTGAGGTGGGCGAGTGGGCGCGCAGTGGGTCGCTGAATGCCGGCGGGGCGTTCCGGATGCGAGCGTCCGCGTCGGCGGCCGAGAGTTCCTACGCCGGGATCGTCAGGCTCGTGCGATCCGCCGGTGTCGGCCGGGCACCGTTCGTGCGGTTGGCGGACCGATACGCCGTGATGTTCGTGCCCGCGGTGTTCCTGATCGCCGGGTGCACGTGGCTGGTGACGGGAGACTCGACGCGAGTGCTCGCGGTGCTGGTGGTCGCCACGCCGTGTCCGCTCGTGCTGGCGGCACCGGTGGCAGTGGTGTCCGGAATCGCCTGCGCTGCGCGCAACGGAGTGGTGGTCAAGGACGGCGCGGCGTTGGAGGCGATGGGGCAGACACACACGGTGCTGTTGGACAAGACGGGCACGCTGACCGCTGGGCGCGCACATGTCGTCGCAGTGGTGACTGCGCCGGGCCACGAGGCGCGGGACGTGCTGGCCCTGGCGGCGTCGTTGGAGCAGGCGTCACCACACGTTCTGGCTGCCATGCTGGTGCGCGAGGCCCGTGATCGGGGGTTGACGATGGTCGAGCCCGCCGGCGTGATCGAGCAGCCGGGGAGCGGTGTGGGCGGAATCGTCGCGGGGCACCAGGTGTGGGTGGGCGTGCTCGCTTCGGTCAACGCCGAGGAACGGGCGCCGTGGCTGGGTGGCGCCGAGCGCCGGGCTCGACGGGAGGGCTGCAGCACGACGGTCGTTGTCGTCGACGGTGAACCGGTCGGGCTGATCCTGTTCACCGACGAGTTGCGTGCCGACACGTCGGCTGCGCTACGCGCCTTGCGGCGTGCCGGTGTGGATCGGGTGGTGATGGTGACCGGTGACCGGCTCGAGGTGGCGGAACCGATCGGGATGTCGTTGGGTATCGATCAGGTCTTCGCCGATCGGACTCCGGCCGAGAAGCTCGACGTGGTGCGTGCCGAATCGTCGAAGCGGTCCGGGATCACCGTGATGGTCGGCGACGGTGTCAACGATGCGCCGGCTCTTGCCGCCGCCGATCTCGGGGTGGCGATGGGCGCCCGGGGTGCGACCGCGTCGTCGGAAGCGGCCGACGTGGTGTTGATCGTCGATCGACTGGATCGGTTGGCGGCTGGTGTCGTCATCGCCAAGCGGGCGCACGCGATCGCCCGTCAGAGTGTGTTGCTCGGCATGGGGCTGTCCTTGCTCGGGATGTGCGCCGCTGCGGTCGGGCTGCTCGCACCGGTTGGTGGTGCGGTCGCGCAGGAGGTGATCGACGTCTTGGCGATCGGCTCGGCGCTGCGGGCGCTCCGCCCGCCGCGGTCGCTGCGACACACAGGGTCGGTGCCCGATTCGTGGAACCGTCAGCTCGCGGGGGGACATGGACCGCTCAGACTGGTGCTCGAAGACCTCCGGACGGTCGCGCTCGTCCTGGACAGCACCGACGAGGCGACCGCGCTGAGGTTGCTCCGCGAGGTCGCTGCGCGAATCTCCGAGGAGGTCGTTCCGCACGAGCGCGAGGACGAATCCCAGATCTATCCCGGCGTCGCCGAGCGCCTCGGTGGGATCGACCCGCTGGCTCCGATGAGCCGCACCCATCAGGAGATCTTCCATCTCGCCTCGCAGCTCGATCGGCTCGTCGACGATGCATCCGTCGATGGATTCGGCGACGAGGATCGCAGCGAGGCGCGCCGGATCCTCTACGCCCTCGATGCGATTCTCCGCCTGCACTTCGCGCAGGAAGAGGAGCTGCTGACGAGCATCAGCCTCGATGGTCCGCGCGAGCCGTGAGGGATGAGTCGCCGGGTCGTCACTCGACGACGCGGAGGGTGCCCGGGAGGTTCATGCGCTGGAGCCGTCGGACGAGGAAGAGCGGCGTGGCAGCGACGGAGGCGATGCCGACGATCGCTGCGATGAGGATCGTGGTCGGTGAGAGGTAGACCTCGATCCCGACGTCGGGGAGGGTGGTCGTGGCCAGCGAGGTCAGCATCCACTGGAGGAACACGACACCACCGACGAGACCGATGACGGTGGCGATGACGCCGATGATGGCGCTCTCCTTGATGACGACACCGAGCACGGTTCGGACGGGGAGGCCGAAGGCGCGCATCGTGGCGTGCTCGCGCCGCCGTTCTTCGACGGTGATGCGGGTGGCGTTGAAGGCGATCAGGAGTGCAAGGACCAAGACGGCGCCGGCGGTCACGATCAGGAAGCTGAGGAACTGGTCGAGCGCTTCGTCGATGGCTTCGCTGATGCGGGCGACCGGTTGGCTGGATGTCACGCCGGGGAGCCCGAACACCGCCCGCTGAACGTCGGAGCGGGTGCTGCCGTCGGCCGGGTATGCCTGCACGACGTTCACGAGACCTTGCAGCCCGAACTGTTCGGCGTTGCTGAGGTCCAGGAAGGCGAACGTGCGGATCGGGTTGGCGTGGATGGCGGCCACGACGAGCGGGGTCTCGGCGATCGCGAAGCCGCCGGTCTCGGTTCGGATCGGATGGCGCAGGGTGATGGTGTCGCCCACCTGTGCGCCCAGATCGTCGGCGGCCTTGCGGGCCAGCACGATGCCCGGGTTGCCGGTGCCGGCCCCAGCAGCGCCGTCTTCGATCGTGGGTGTCCACGTCGCGCGATCGAGATCGACGAACTCGATGAGCAGATCGAGGTTGCCGTCGGGCTCGGCGGCGAGCGCAGTGGCAGGCAACCGCAGGCCTGCATCGATGTGTCCGACGGCGGGGGCGTCGGCGATGGCCGCCACGACAGGGGAGTCGCTGGGGTAGAACGTGTCGAGTTGGACGACGACCCGGTCGGCGTCGCCCTTGGTGAACTCGGCGTCCCCTCGATCGAGCGTCCGACCGAAGCTGTCGAGCATCCCGAGGACCGCAACCAGGGCGGTGATCGCCGCGCCGACGCCGACGGCGGTCAGCACCGTGCGGCGCGGGGTGCGCAGCACGTTGCGGATCGGCATCTGGGTCATCGTCGAGCCGGGAAGCCGGAGCCGGCCGGTCCAGCCGGTGAGCCGGTTCGACTTGGCTGCAAGGTGACCGGTGCGGATCGCTTCGATCGGCTCGACGCGCAGTGCCCGCCACACCGGCAGGGCGCTGGCCGCGATCGGGATCACGATGCCGAGCGCGGCGGCCCGGAGGTACACGTCGAACTGGAATGGTGTGCGGTGTTCGGGGAGCGGCAGGAACGATTCGAGGAGGTTCCCGAAGGCGTTGCCGACGAGGAACCCGACGGCGAGGCCGGCGATCGTGCCCAGCACCGCGACCTGCACGCCGATGAGCATCGGGCGGATGGCGAGTTGCGGTCGTGGGACGCCGAGTGCCATCCCGATGCCGATCTCGCGGCGCTGGGCTTCGACGATCCGGTTGATCAGGTTGAACGCGGCGAGCGCGGCGGCGAAGAGGACGAGTGCCGACAGCGCGTTCCAGAAGCGTTGGTCGTTGTCGATGTCCTCGTAGAGCACCCGGACGGCGTCGGCGTCGTCGCGAGTGGACACGGTGGCGCCCATCCCGAGCCCGGAGAGCGCGTCGGTGAGCTGCCCCTCGATCGCGTCCCGGTCGGCGCCGTCGGCCAGCACGAGGACGGCATCGTTGACCATCCCCTCGTGTCCGCTGATGTCCTGCGCCGCAGCCAGGGGGAGATACAGAATGGCGAGTTCCCCGGCGGCGAAGACCGTGCCTTGGGGGCCTTCGTAGAAGAAGTCTTCCGGGACGACGCCGAGCCCGGAGTAGTTCACCGAGCGGTCCCCGGCGACGAGGAGCGTTCCCTCGGTCGGCAGGTTGTGCTGGTCGGCGAACTTGGCTTCGAGTACCGCACTGGGATCGCTCGGATCATCCGAGGGCGCGGTGCCGTCGCGGACCCAGACGTCGTCGACGGGTCGTGTCGACCCGAATGTCATCCCCACCAACCGAGCCGGGACCAACACTGAATCCGCCCCGTCCATGGCTCCCGTGTCCACCTGACTGTCGACCACGAGACGTTCGGTGACCGCGCTCACCGAATCGGCGCTGTCGATCGATGCGATCGCGCCGAGGAGCGCGTCCTTGCTCGACGAACGTCCCGGGGCTGAGCGTGACTCGAAGGTCGTGCATCGCCAGTGCAGCGAAGCTGGCGTCGTTGGACTGCCGTCGCCATTCTGCGGTGCTGCCCAACCCGGCGTACACCCCGGTGCCGATCGCCAGCACGAGAGCGATCGCCACCACCGCGACCCAGTGCGATCGGAAATCGCGCCACGACCAACGCAACCACCATCCCAGCCAACCCCTCGGTGCACCTGCGGTGGTCACCATTGCAGATCGCCGATGTCGGCCTTGCCGCCGGGTGGCGGACCGTCGGAGACGATCCGACCGCTCGACAGCTCGATCACTCGGTCTGCGACACGGGCGATCTCACGATTGTGGGTGACGACGAGCACGGTCATCCCGGCGCGGGCCTGTTCCTCGAGCACGCCGAGAATCTGGACACCCGTCCGGAAGTCGAGCTCACCGGTCGGCTCGTCGGCGAGCAGGATCGGGTTGCCGGTCGCCAAGGCGCGCGCGATCGCCACACGCTGCTGCTCGCCGCCCGACAACTGATGCGGGAAGTGACGATGCCGATCAGCGAGACCGACTTGCGCCAACGCCTGGTGCGCCCGCTCGGCCGGATTCGGCGTGCGCGCCGTGTCTGCCCCGAACCGCACGTTCTCGAGCGCCGTGAGGCCCGGGAAAAGGTTGAATGCCTGAAAGATGAAGCTGACCTTGTGCCGTCGCAGCAACGACCGGTCGGCCTGCGAGGCGCCGCTGACATCGATCCCGGCCACTCGTACGGATCCCGAGGTCGGTGTGTCCAAGGCGCCGATCATGTTCAGCAATGTCGTCTTGCCGCAGCCCGACGGCCCGACGATCGCGACGAACGCGGCGTCGTCGACGTGCAGGTTGATGTCGTCGAGGGCAGTGACGTCGACGTCGCCGACCCGGTATCGCTTGGTGAGATCGTCCAGGTCGATGCGGGTCCCTTCGTGACCAACCCGTGCATCGACGGGCATCGAGCCGACCTGACCATTGACCACGTCATGGCTCATGGTTCAACCGTGAGCCGACCTCCCGCCGGTCGCAAGAGAACAAGGTCCCGCAACGCATCGGCACGCTTCCTGCCTGAGCGGCGAACGGTGGTCATGCGGGTGTCACGAGATTCCCTGGGAGACCCTGCTCGCGGCGCCAGCGGACCGACAGCCGTCCTGTTGGGTCTGACGGGGTGTCGCGCCGCAGCGTTCTTCGTCGACGCGGGGACGCAGAGTCCATCGTGCAGGCACAGGAAGCACGGTGGTCGGAGGGGTCCAGCTGATGAGACAGCACCCCTGCCCACACATATCAGCGTGCGATAACCCCGCTCTCGAACAGCCAGCACGCGCCGCATCGCGGCCCAACTCTCGCGCCACGTAATCGCGTCGCCGACACCGATCCAGCGGTCGGGACACTCCCTGGTCCTTAGCTAGCAAGAAGGCTGACTGCTATGGACTTGATCCTGGTTCTTGGTCAAGCACGAGCGAAGTTAATCGGGCGCGCTCGGAGGGCTACTGCACGCCGATCCTCACGACATGTCCACGCAGACACCTTGGGCCCGACACGATGGGGGCGTGCTCTACGGCGCCGCGCGCAACGCCACGGTTGCGCCCGTCGAAGCTGTGTGGCTGCCGTGGGAGTTCGCCGAGACGCTCGGCCTGACAGCCGCAGAGGAGTACCGGGTCAACAAGCTCGCCAATTTGATGGTCGAGAAGCTGCTGCAACCCCGGGACGATGTTGGCATTGAAGTACCCGTCGCTTCGGTCGTGGGCCCGGGCTATCTGTCGGGTCTCCCGAACGCTTTGGCCGAAGTCACGCCGGGACTCGAGGACGCAATCTTCGCCTACCGCATGTCCGGATCTGACCTCGATGTTTTGTGGACCGAGGTCGCTAGAACGACTTCCGGGATCGTCCTGTATCTCGCTCACACCGAAGGTCACGCTGTTGAGGGGAATGACCATGCTGTCGCCGCCTGCGAGCACCCCGGGGAGATCTCTTGGAACCGTTGTGGCGGCCGCTCTTCGACCACCTTGCCTCGTCAGCTCTCCTACCCGAGGCTGACGAGTGGGAGGCGGATCGAGCCCGCTTAGGTGAGATCGGACTCGCAGGACTCACTGAGGTCTGGAGTCGGCTCGGACTCCGCTTTCGGCCCGAGGGTGAGGCCTTCTACCTCAACGTGGACGACCCGAAATGGTCCGCCCCTGATTAGCCGCTGGCCGGGGAGGCTCTAGCCGCGGGTCAGCGAAGAGTCGGTACGCCACATCAAGCGCGTCTCCTCTGCGCCACGCTGGACGGGTCCCCAAAGTCCGCTTGAGGGCACCGATTGAGGGACTTCCCTTTCACGCCTGGCGCCGATATCCGCAAGAAGTAGCCTGGCCTCATGGACCGGATCACCATCGACCCCGCTGTCATGGGTGGCGTGCCGTGTCTGCGCGGTCTGCGCATCCCGGTTGCGACCGTGGTCAACATGGTGGCGGGTGGGATGACGGCCCAGCAGATCGTCGATGAGCTCCCGCCACTCGAACTCGATGACGTCGCTGCTGCGTTGCGCTTCGCGGCCGATGCGGTCGCGGATCGTGAGATCCCCCTGCAGCCGACGGCGTGAAGGTCCTCATCGACCAGAACCGTTCGCCGAGGCTGGCCGGCCTGCTGGGCGATCGAGGGCACGATGCGGTGCACACCTTGGAGCTCGGCCTCGAGCGAGCGGAGGACGACGCACTCTTGATGCTCGCGGCGCAGGACGGTCGGGTGATCGTGTCCGGCGACACCGACTTCGGAGCGCTCCTGGCGCTGCTGAGGCGCCGCTCGCCGTCGGTGATTCTGTTCCGATCGCGGCACGCGCTCACGGCCGAGGATCAGGTGACGATCGTTCTCGACCATCTCGACGACCTCGAAGCCGACCTCGAGTCCGGCGCGGTTGTCGTCGTCGGCGACGATCGGATTCGGGTGCGTCTTCTCCCACTGCTGCACGACGATTGAGGCGACGGCGGCGAGATCCGGCTGCGTCGATTTGGGTAGCGTTTGGGTAGCAAACGCGGTGGAACTACCCGGATTCCCCGTCCCTCGGCGCACGACTGGGCCCCGGAAGCCCTTGTTTCACGGGCTTTCACGGATTCGCCGGCACCAGCCGGACGGGCAAGGGACGATTCCTAAACCGTGTGTCGCAGGTTCGATCCCTGCCAGGGGCGCCATTGGAAACTCGGACTCCCGCTCATGGGCTGGTACGCAGTGATCGCGATCCTCATCGTCCCCCAGATCTGGCAGTTCTGACCGACCCGCCCGTCGGAGGCAGGCGCCGCATCGCGGCCCAACTCGTGGCACCACGTAATCACCGGATGGATGAAGATGACGCGCCAACCGACGCCACCTACTCGACACCGCTCGATGAGGCCGGCAACAGCGTGCGCGGCCAATTTGCGGCGCACTACCTGTCGCGCCAACTCGGTCTGGACCTGTTCGTGTCGGCACAACCAACGTAAGAGTTCGAATCCAGTGCATGATCTGCACCGCGCCAAACAGCACACCGACTCAGAGGAGCACAACATGTTCGACGACATCGCATCGCTGCTCCCGGAGCTGCGCGAGTTCTACGAGGATCTGCATCGGCATCCCGAACTGTCTTTCGCCGAGGTTCGGACCTCGGCGATCATGGCGCAACGGCTGAGCGATCTCGGTTACGAGGTCACCGCCGGCGTCGGACGCACCGGTGTGGTCGCCACGCTCGACAACGGTGAGGGACACACCGTGCTGCTACGTGCCGACATCGACGCGCTTCCGGTGAAGGAAGACACCGGGCTGTCGTACGCCAGCACCGCGACCGGTATCGACGCTGACGGCGCCGAAGTTCCCGTCGCCCACGCCTGCGGGCACGACATGCATGCCACCTGGATGATCGGAGTCGCGACGCAACTCGCAAAGCACCGTGACCTGTGGCGGGGAAGGTGATCTTGGCCATTCAGCCGGCGGAGGAAATCGGCGGGGGTGCGATCGCAATGATCGAAGACGGCCTGTTCGAACGGTTCGGCACGCCGGTCGTCGCGTTGGGTCAACACGTCACCCCGGCCCCTGCCGGGTGGGTGCTGTTCAGGCCCGGGGCGGTCATGACCGCGAGCGACGCATTGAAGATCGTGCTGCATGGTCGTGGCGCGCACGGTTCTGCTCCCGAGCAGTCCGTCGACCCGGTCGTCATGGCCGCCTCGACGATCATGAAGCTCCAGACCGTCGTGTCGCGCAACATCGCCGCGACCGACGCAGCGGTGGTCACCGTTGGAACCGTGCGTGCCGGCACGAAAGAGAACATCATCTCCGACCATGCCGAGTTGACGCTGAGCGTGCGGACCTTCGAGCCCTCGGTGCGCGACAAGGTGCTCGACGCGATCAGCCGAATCGCACACGGCGAAGCCCATTCATGCGGAGCCGAGCAACCCCCCGACATCACCACGCTCTACAGCTTTCCGGCGGTCACCAACGACGCCGCGACCACCACCACCGTCGGCGAAGCCTTCGTCGAACACTTCGGCGCCGATCGGGCAATGGAAGGCCCCGTGGCCACCGCCAGCGAAGACTTCGGGCTGTACGGCTCCCGCGGCGGTTTCCCGTCGATGTTCTGGTTCGTCGGCGGCGCCGACCCGGTGACCTGGCAGGAGGCGTTTCCCGCCAATCGCATCAACGAAGACATCCCGTTCAACCATTCCCCGCGCTACGCCCCGATCCAAGATCCCACCATCACCACCGGAATCGAAGCCATGCTCGTCGCCGCGATGTGCTGGCTAGGCCACGATCCCATCGCCTGACCGATTGACCAAGACCAGTTTCCCGCCTGGGAAGTTGTCGACAGAGTTGGAGAACTCCATGGATCTCGAAGCCATCAAGAATGCCGAAGCACAGGTCGCCAACATCCAAGCGGCGCTCGACGATGCCCAACGGGTCCTGCAAGCCGCTGAGCGGGCCCAGCTGGCAGCTGAACGGGCCCAGCAAGTAGCGGAGCGAAGCAGCCAGGTCATGCGCACCGTGGCGCTCGCAGCGATCGCCGGCCTGGTCCTGGTTGCCCTCACAGTGAGACGCTCTCATCACACCGGCACAGTCGCATCGAGCTGACCGATTGAACACACACTCCATATCGGCGCCGCACAAACCCGAACAACGCGCCGCCGGAAGTGTGCGGCTTCGGCCCAAGCCGAGTGCCCGGGAATCCCACCCAGCGATCGGCGGTCGGTATGCGCCGGTTTCAGCTTCCAAGCGGGTTGGCGATGTGCAGCCCACGGCGTGCAGCGGCGGCGCAGAGCGCAGTGTCGGCGCTGCTGAGCACGGTCGCTTCGACAGTCGAGCGCGGCAGCGAGGTGAACTGCGTCGTACCCACGAAGTCCTTCGTCGTCGGCGAGTTCCGCGGCGCTCGCCACGAGCTCCTCTGTCACCGGCACGATGTGGAGATCCTCGACCAACGCCTCGAGCTCAGCGACTGCAGAGCGGTGCTGCGTCTCGGTGAGACGCCGATCCCGTTTGGCGGCAGCGAGCGCGGCGCGCGCCTCGACCACGATGAGGTTCACCGACGCGACTGCGTCGGTGGAGGACCAGATGGTCATGGCGCGCTCAGAGCCGTTCTCGTCGATGATCAGCTTGAGCAACGTCGAGGTATCGATGTAGGTGATCACCGAGGGTCAGCGCCGCTGCTCGGCGACGAGGTCGCTGACGGTGCCTTTCGACTTGATCCGCTGCTGTGGCACGTGGCGACGCTTGCTGCTTGTGGGGGCTCGCACGATCCCGGCGGCGATGAGTTCGGCGAGGTGGTCGTGGGTGGCTTCGAGAGATGACAGCCGGGCGACTGGACGGCCGCGATCGGTGACGATGACTTCTTCGCCGTTGCGGACACGGTCGATGTATCCGCTGAGTCCGTTCTTCAGCTCGCGTATCCCGACTTCCGAGCGCGATGTAGCTACCTGCATGCACGAAGTGTAGCTACACTGAGATGGGTTCTGTCCACCCCGACTCACGCCCCAACACCCTCGCAATACGAGCCGGTCGAGGGCACTCGACAACACCCGCCCCGTAACGCGGTCGCGCCGCACGAGCTCCCGCCGCATCGCGATGCCCAAGCGTGGCGCCGCACTTTCACGTTCATTTCCGCCAGGATCGAGCGCTCGATAGTTGTCCGATAGGGGAATCTCTCGCGGACGGTTCAGCAGACGCCGAGTGTCGCCGATCGACGTCGGCGCAAACGTCTCACCTGACGGTCCTCAACCGGACATATCCGGTCGGCAGGTGACTATGCGGTGGGCCAAGCGGTCTCGTGATGCGATTGCCGGGCGGGCTGGAGCCGTCTCAACATCCGGTGGCGTCGCGCAGGCGTTGGCAGGCCTGAGCGAGCCGTGTGGGTTCAAGCTTGACGACGGGTCGGCGGAAGGCGTTTCTCGGAATGGTGTGGATGTTGTCGAAGTTGACGACGCAATCCGTTGGAACGCCATCATCCGTAGCGGTGAGTTCGAGTTCGGAGACGAGCCCTCGGACCGTTCGCGTGATCGCCGCCACGACCACCGATCCAATGCGATCGGCGACTGGGTCTCGGGTGAGTACGAGAACGGGGCGATCGCCGCCGGGTGTTGCTGCGAACCACACCTCACCGCGTTGCATCGGCCCAGTCCGTCCAGTCTTCTGCTGGACCCCAATCGGCGATCTGGCCGATTGCTGTCTCGTCCTCGGTGAGTGGGCAGTCCAGCCAGGTGTCTGCGTCGTGTTCAGATGCGAGTCGGGTGAGGTGGCGGTGCAGCGCCTCGCGCAGCAGCTCGGACTTGTCGATGCCGAGCTCGTCTGCCCAACGTTGCGCCGCGGTTGCTTCATTGTCGTCGACTCTGAAACTGATCATTGTCATACAGACTGCATATCATGTATGACGTCGGCTGACAAGAATGTCCGTCTCTCGGCCCAGTGAGGGAAGTGATTCGAACTGTCTCAGATGGCGGTCCTCAACCGGACGCTTCCGGCCGACGGGTCATCATGCAGGTTTGAGTCCCGCGGCGTGGTGGGTTTTCGGGGGTCCGCCGTGAGGTGAGCCATCGGCGTGATTCTTGGTGTGTTCCTGCAAGAACCCACCAAAGGAGAACACACCGATGGCTCTTGATGAGTCTGCCCTGCCCGAACTTCTCGACGCGCTCCGCGCCGGCGATGGCATCGATCTGATCCGTGACGCTGTGCGTCTCGTGATGCAAGAGCTGATCGAGCTCGAAGCCGCCGATCACATCGGCGCCGCCCGATACGAACGCTCCGAGAACCGCACGAATGAACGCAACGGTCACCGCCCACGCTTGTTGGCGACCCAGGCCGGCGACATCGAATTGAAGATCCCCAAGCTGTCACATGGCAGCTTCTTTCCGTCGTTGCTGTCACCACGACGCCGCATCGACCAAGCCCTGCACGCAGTGATCATGCAGGCCTACGTCGAAGGTGTCTCGACCCGGTCGGTCGATGATCTTGTCCAAGCACTCGGGATCGACTCAGGGATCTCCAAGTCACAGGTGTCACGGATCTGCGCCAAATTGGACGTCGAGGTCGACGCGTTCCGCAACCGGTCACTCGCACACACCGAGTTCCCCTACGTCTACTTGGACGCCACCTACATCAAGGCCCGCGACAGCGACCTGCACCAGGTCGTGTCCAGAGCGGTGGTGATCGCAACCGGGATCACCGCTGGCGGCGACCGAGAGGTCCTCGGACTCGCCGTTGGTGATTCCGAGTCCGAAACGTTCTGGACCGAGTTCCTGCGGTCGCTGCGACGCCGCGGACTCGCCGGTGTCCGCCTCGTGATCTCTGATTCCCACGAGGGCCTCAAGGCCGCCGCCCGCAAGACATTGCAAGGAGCGAGCTGGCAGCGATGCCGGGTGCATTTCGCCCGCAACGTCCTCGCCCGGGTCCCCAAAGGCCATCAAGATGTCGTCGCTGCGGCGCTGCGCACCGTGTTCGTGCATCCCAACCCGACAGAGATCTCCGCGGCCTGGGACCGCACCGCGGACATGTTCGCCGCCCAGTTCCCCAAAGTCACCGAGTTGATGAATGACGCCAAGTCCGACGTGCTCGCGTTCAGCGCGTTCCCACCGGATCATTGGCGCAAGATCTGGTCGAACAACCCGCTCGAGCGGTTGAACAAGGAGATCAAACGACGCACCAACGTCGTGCAGATCTTCCCGAACAACGCCGCCATCATCCGACTCGTCGGGGCAGTGCTGGCCGAGCAACACGACGACTGGGCAACCCACCGCCACTACCTATCGGAGACGTCGATGGCCAAGCTCTACACCACGCGCGATACTGACATCGCGCCCGACGACGGCATCATCGCCATCACCTGACGCCACCAGGAATCACAACACCGATTCCCACCACTCCACGGGGCACGACCTCATGCGGTGGGCCACGCGTGCTCCCAGCTCCGACATACTGCCGGAAGCCGAGTGTGGACGGGCGTGTTGCGGCTCGGGATTACGAGCGGACTCGGGCGGGTGATCCAGCGTGAGGCAATAGAGCGGATCGGGTCACCAAGCGACCAGAGGCTGATCAATCTCGCTGGCAGCGCAACCGACACGCGATGGGTCATCCGGCACTACCGCGGCGGTGTCCCGGGCGGAATGCTGTGGCCGAGGGAGGTGTGTCGTGTCTTGGAGCTTCGTCCCAGTTTCACTCCTCGCGGTGTGCTCCCTCGTTGCCACGGGATGCGGGTCCGCCGACGACTCGACTCCTGCCAAGTCGATCACCACTTCCTCGATGGCGTCGACGAGTGTTGTGCCTCGATCGACTGAACCAACGGCCATCCCGACGACCCCGAGCAGCACTGCAACTCCACGACCGACCGCATCTTGCACAGCAGCGGCAATCGAAGCCGGGTTGCCCTACCCAGGAGTGATGGATTCGTCGATGATCGTCCGATACGCGTGCGCCGGCGAGTACGCCACCCTGCTCGCCAAGCCACCGACCGACGCGCCGTCCTTCGTGCTCGTGCTGACGTGGACCGGCACCGACTGGATCGCCAACCGCGAGTGCCACAACGACGTGCTCGGCGTTGCGGACTGTCTCGCCGAACTCACTCCCACACTTGTCGATCAGCTCGCGCTGGTCGGCGAGACGTACCCGCGTGATGTGTCGGAGATCGAGCCGAGCACCTGGGCGGCGGAGTGCTCGGCGCCATCGCTGACACTGGGTGACACCGGCGTGTGCGTCGCAAAGCTTCAGACGCTGCTGGCGATCACGGGCGCCGACCTCGACGTCGACGGATCGTTCGGCCGCGAGACTGAAGTTTCATTGCTTGCGTTCCAAGACGCGTCACACCTGGAAGCCGACGGGCTCGCTGGCCCCGTCACGTGGGCCACGCTCGTCGATGCGATCGCCCCCCTCCGCTGACCACCGCTGCGGCGAAGACATTCACCGACGGCATGAAGCCAGCCGTTCCGTAACGATCGACGACTGACTGTCGCAGCAGGCGCGAATTGGCCACTGGCGGCCCCGTCTCAGATGTCGGTCCCTCAGCGGACGCCTGTTGTTGAGGGTCCGACGACAGCACCTTGACTCGTTGCGCTGATCTGACCGGAGCGTCCGCCCGCTCCGGTCAGCCAGTTTCACGCGATGCGCTGGGCGTATGTCTGGGTTGCGCCCGGCATGAAGAGCTCGCCGGCGCCGTCGAGCTCGGTGAGGTATCTCTCCGAGCCCATAGTGGCACCGATTGCCGCTTCGATACTCGACGCGTTCTCGTGCCGGACCACCAGGCGATCTCACCCATCGGTCCGGCGACCGTGGAGGTGACCACTACGTTCAGACCCGTCACCTCGGTGTAGACACCTGCGATGTGTGCAGCCCATGCCCCTGCTGCGCCCCACTTGCCGGGCGCCGCCATGGCACGAACTGCGCCGACGTACGAGCCGACCGCCGAGCTTCCGGTAATCTCGCCGGCAACCATGGCCAACAGACGGTCATCGTCAGCCTCGGCGACGAAGTCCGCACCCTTGGCCACCAGTGCGGTGAGGTCGGCATCGGCTCCCATTGCGGCGTTCAGGTCACCGACCTGGCTGAGCGCCTCGATCGGCGCCGACCAGGCGATCGTGCCCACCGGCATGCCGAACGCGCCCGTCCAGAGTGTGACTTCTGAGGCTGAGTGTTTGTTCACCCCGGCCGTGACCTCGACGGCCCAGGCGGCCGCAGCCGCGCCCCCCGTCAAACGCATCCGTCGTTGAAAAAGCAACATGTCGATTCCCCTCTATGGTTCAGCTACTGCCCCCGCAATAACTGTGCGCTGATCATTCCACGCGGGGGTCACGGTGTATACAGGCCAGATGTCACACAGAGTGCCAGCACCCGGGCAGCGACAGTGGAGAGCCTCCCGCGGTGGCGTTCCGGATCACTGGCAGCCATTCAACACGACGCGCCCGACAGACTTGACCGACTGGTCAACCCTTGACATGTCTGCTGGCGAATCTCTCCTGACAGAACGCCGGTTCTGACGCTCTCCACTACTGCCCTCACCGGACGCCCGCCATGGCTGGCTGACCGCATCTCAACTGAGGGACGATCGCCGGGCGGAATGTCCGTGTCTCGGTCCGTTGAGGTAAGCGATCCGAACCGTCTCACTTGTCGGTCCTCATCCGGACGCCAGTCGTCATGTTCGACACGGCTCGGACCTGCTTGCCGGACTTGTCAGGAGGCGATCCTCTTCGCGACGATGGCACTCTCAGGCGCGGTTGGCTCCAACTATGGCCACGCCGATCACGGCCGGTGTAGTTCCAGGGTTCCGCCAGCGATGGCGCGTGCCGTTCTGCACCACGGTGTCACCGGGAGAGAGTGTGACCTCGGCCCCATCATCGAGCTCGAGAACAACCTGGCCCGACAGCACGATCTCAAAGTCGGTGGTGTCGGTGGTGTGCATCCCGGGATCGTCGACCTCCATGTGCGCCATCATCCCGGGGAGCTTGGTCTCGACCTCTGCCATCGCTCCCTCCATGTCGTCGGGATAGCCCGCTTCTTGCTCGGGGGGAATCGTGAACAGGCCAAATCTGAAGCCACCAACCGCAGGGAAGTATGCGGGTGCGTTCGGTGCTGCGCCGGCGTCGGGATAGGTCTGAGGTCCGTCGGATCCCCACAGCCGGTGGAACTCCGCACCGGGCATCGCAGTGAGTGTGATGGGAGCGACCAACCCGTCGCTTGCGAAGACGGCTTTGCCGTTGTTGTCGTGACCGGTGACGACAAGTCGGACGTCCATGATGCTGCTCGCTTCCGTAGGTGGTCTCAATGAATCGAGCACCCAGTTGTACTACGTCCACGCGACAGCCAAGAACAGACCGCGTCCGAACAACGGTCCGCAACCGGACGGTCTCGACGCATCGCGGTCGGCCTAGTTCGTGGGCCGGAACGGCAGGCTGCGAATACCGACACGGTCGTCGTCGAGGACGACGATCGCCCCGGAAGCCAGGTCGTCGGCAACGGCTCCGAGGTTGGCGACAATCAACGAAGCGATCTCGCTCGCGCGACGGCCTTCTTGACGTCGCAGCAGAATCACCGACTGGTCTTTCGCGTTGGAGCGAGCGAGTTACTCGCCGAAGTCAGTGTCTGACGCGATCAGCACGGCCTCGGCGTCCCTGGCCGCTGCGAGGACCACATCGTCCGGCGCGTCACGCATACCCAGGTCGCGGATGTGTTCTGCGAGGTGATCGGCGTCAGCCAGCAAACCGACCAAGGCCGGTGAGACGTTCTGGTCGAGCAGGAACTTCACGCTGACATGAGACGCAACTGGCGTTCCTGGACGGCGAGCGCTGCGAATCTGAGCGCTTCCGAGATGTCCTCGGCTTGGAGGTCAGGATGCTCCGAGAGGATTTCCTCATTGGTCATTCCGTCAGCCACCATCGCAACAACGGCTGCGACCGGGAACCGGAGGCCACGGATACGTGGGACGCCAGCCATCCTTGATGGGTCCGAGGTGATCCTGCCGAAGGCCATCAGCTCAGGTTACCCCCATGCGGTCGCTCGGTTCCCTACATCGGAGGCCGACAAGGCGACGACGCTCGTAGCGACACCAGGTCAGCCGCATCAAGACCGCCCATACACAGCACTCTGATGACCTGCGTGCATCTCGCAACGCTCCCGGCGAGCGAGCGGGCCGTCGGCAAAGTGCCAGTCGTGGACGCCTCCTCAGCGCACGGATCACTCCTTGGAGGCGATGTCCGATTGAGGGACGACGCCCCCGGACGGAAAGTCCACCTCTCGGACCAGGGGGGGGGTGCGATGTGAGCCGTATCAATAGCGGGTCCTCAACCGGACGGAGTCGCGAGTCGAACGGGCGATTGAGAATACGCGGCGCCCAAAGCGTTTCAGGACGCCGTATATCTCACGAACGACGAGGTATATACTCATGGTATGACCAAACGACTGATCGACGTCGATGACGAAGCGCTCGACGCTGCACGCGCGCAACTCGGGACCCGCACCATCAAAGACACCGTCAACGAGGCGCTGCGCAGCGCCGCTCGTCAACGCAGCGCCCAGCTCGCAAGCGCGCTGTCCGTGCTCGGCGACGCAGATCTCGACGACCGTTCCGCGGCCTGGCGCTGATGTTCCTACTCGCCACGAGCGTTCTGACCAGACTCCGCGCCGCATCTATCCGCCATCGAATCGAAGAACTCGACGCAGCCGGACTCGCACGCACGTCCATGACCGACCTCGAGATCGGCTTCTCGGCGCGCAACGCGGACGAATGGGATCGCCTCGCCGCAGCACTCGGGGCATTCCGGCGAATCGATGTCGAAGCACATCACTTCGATCGGGCGCAACAGGTCCAACGCGACCTCGCCGCCGACGGACTCAAGGGACGCAAGGTCCCCGATCTCCTCATCGCCGCAGTCGCTGAGGCCACCTCGCTCACGGTCCTGCACTATGACGCAGACTTCGACCACATCGCAGCCGTCACCGGACAACCAACCCAGTGGATCATCGAGCGGATCGATCGATTGACCAGTTCGTCAACGACCTCAGCCATCGGACCGACTACCGCCCGATGACCCACATTCGACCGGCGTGTCCTGTTCCGAGTGACTTCCAGACGAACGGTGGACCTGCTCTGGCGGGAGACGCTCAACCATCATGACGCGTGCGGGTAGGCCCGCTGGACGCTCAGGGCGCAGCCCCTCATTCTTCGCGAACCGGGTCTCGGGCAGGCTCTGCATCACCGAAGTCAAGCACACCGACCTGGCCCCACGTTCCCCGGCGAGAACCGGGTCTGGGGCTCCGCGAGGGTCAAGGGGCCAACCTCGTCGGGGTCGGCTCGATACTGCCGTCCAGCCGCCAGCCCCAGCTCCCGATAACCATGGCCCGCAACCGTCCGATAGGGGGACGCTCGCCGGACGAATCGCTGGTTCGTAGACCGACGGGAGGTTCGGCGAGATCCGTCTCACATGACGGGCGGCTTTCGGACGCTCGCCGATTGATCAGGTCGACCTGGTGCGGCACGGTTCTTGAATGGATGAAACATTGATTGGATACGCCCGGTGCTCGACTGACGAGCAAGACCTCACCGCCAACGCCAAGCGCTCAAGCGCTCGGCGTTCTGCCTGATCGCGTCTACATCGACCACGGCATCAGCGGCACCAAACGCGAGCGTCCCGGCCTCGATCAAGCTCTGGCTGCGGTACGCACGGGCGACACGCTCGTCGTTCCGAAGCTCGACCGGCTTGCTCGATCTGTTCCCGATGCTCGAGACATCGGTGACACCCTCGCAAAACGGGGGGTGTCGCTGTCGCTCGGCGGTCGGATCTACGACCCCGACGACCCGATGGGGAAGTTGTTCTTCAACATCCTTGCCACGTTCGCCGAGTTCGAGGTGGACCTGATCCGGATGCGCACCCGTGAGGGGATGGCCGTCGCCAGGGCCCAAGGCAAGTTGAAGGGCCGTCAGCCGAAGCTGTCTGTGATGCAGCAGCGCGAGCTGAAGAGGATGCATCAAACCGGCGAGTACACGATCTCGGATCTTGGCGAGTTGTTCTCGGTGTCGCGGCCGACGGTCTACCGCACCCTCAGCCGCACAAACCCATAGGAAATCAGTCCGCCGAACTGAACGGCGTCTCGGACAGGGCTCTCGTTCGACACGTCCAGAATGTGATCATGAGTGGGTCAGGGTCGTCCTGAGCTCCCAACACTTCGGCCGATCCGCTGCTGGCCTTGGTGAGTTGTGATCGCCGAGCGGCCTTCGGCTCCTCTCGCCAGGTGCGACCAGACGAGAGCCCTGGGCGTCGTAGGTTGTTCGGGTGCCTCGGCTGAGCGAGTTCTACGGGATAGCGATCTACATGTACTTCGCTGATCACAACCCGCCTCACTTCCATGCGATCTACGCCGAGCACGAAGCACTGATCCGTATCAACGATGGCGGCACGATCAGAGGTGACCTTCCAAGGACCGGCAGCGCGCCTGGTGGAGCAGTGGCGAGCACTTCACCACGACGAACTTCTTGCGACAGGGCTGTTGGCCCAAGAGCCAGCAGCCCTGTCGGGGATCGAGCCGCTCCAGTAGCGTGTCCTCATGACCGTTCTCGCCCGCGTCACAGCCGTCGAGCATCTCGGCGCGCGTCTCTTGCGCATCACGTTCTCCGATGGCCTCGTCCGCGAACTCGACTTCGCCGACGCACTGCCTGGCGTACTCGCAACGATCGACGATGATGAGGTCTTCGCTGGAGTCGCGGTCGATGCGGTTGCTGGCACGATCTCCTGGTCGAATGGCATTGACCTCGACCCCGACGTCCTGCACGGCGACGATGCATCAGCGTCGGTCGTTCAGCCACAGGTCGTGCGCGAGTACCGGCTACAGCAGATGAGCTGAAAGCGCCCAATTCGATCCCGCCCACGCACGAAGTCGTGGGCGTCGCTGACTCGAACGCCAGCCGTGATCTTGTCTCAGTGGCGGGTCCTCAACCGGACGCTTCCGGTCGTCCCGCCCGTCTGACCGCCCCGATCGTTCCGGGAAGCTCGCTCTGGATGTCTTCTGTCAGGATGGTGGGATGACAGATCTCGACATCGACCCCCGTACGGACCCAGGTCACACTCCGTGGTTCCTCGAAGGGAACTTCGGGCCCGTTTTCGACGAGGTCACTGACGTCAACCTGCGAGTCACGGGTTCCATCCCGCCGTCGCTGTCGGGCCGCTACCTACGCACTGGATCCAATCCGCCCTCGGGGGTGTCGGCCCACTGGTTCGCCGGTGACGGGATGGTGCACGGCGTCCGTCTCGACGCCGGCAACGCGGTCTGGTATCGCAACCGGTACGTACAGACCACCAAGCTCGTGAAGGGACTGGACGCAGCCGACCCGGAGGTGTTCGCCGACCCGACGGCCGGCTCGGGGAACACGAGTGTGCTGGCCCATGCCGGACGGATCTGGGCGCTGGAGGAGCTCCACCTTCCGTACGAGCTGACCCCCGAACTCGACACGATCGGCTGTGACGACTTCGGCGGCAAGCTGACGACGGCCTTCACTGCACACCCGAAGCTGTGCCCCGAAACCGGAGAGCTGCACTTCTTCGGCTACTCCCCGTTGCCGCCCTTCCTGACATACCACGTGCTCGATGCCGGCGGAGCGCTCGTCCATTCCGCCGAGATCGCCGTGCCGAAGGGCACGATGATGCACGACTTCATGATCACCCGCGACCACGCCATCTTCATGGACCTACCGATCGTGTTCGATCTGTCGAACCTGGAGTCGCCGATCGGGTGGGACGACACCTACGGCGCCCGCATCGGCATCATGCCTCGGATGGGAACGAACGCGGACATCCGCTGGTTCGAGATCGACCCGTGCTATGTGTTCCATCCCCTCAACGCGTACGTGGACGACAACGTGGTGGTCTGCGATGTCGGTCGTCACGCGACGATGTCGATGGAACCGGAGGTCTACACCCCTCCGGCATTTCTGCACCGGTGGACGTTCGACTTGGCATCGGGTGCCGTCAGCGAAGAGCGGATCGACGAGAGGACGCACGCCTTCTCGCGCGTCGATGATCGGGTCGTCGGCCGTGCGCACCGGTACGGGTGGGGTGTGACCCACCGCGACGGCAGCGAGACCACCCTTCGTGAACCCGGAGTCGTTGTGAAGTGGGATGTCGTCACCGGCACGCAAGCCACCTACGACCTCGGGCCTGATGCATTCCCGAGTGAGTTCGTCTTCGTGCAAGATGATGATGCTGCCGGCGAAGACGAGGGCTGGGCGATCGGTTTCGTGTACAACGCGTCCGCGGACTCCTCCGACCTCGTCATCCTCGATGCATCGGCGCCCGGCAGCGATCCGGTCGCTCGGATCCATCTCCCCCAACGTGTGCCCTTCGGTTTCCACGGCAGCTGGGTCGACGACTCGGTCCTCCCCGCCTGACGACCGACTCCGGGCCCGAACGGTCTGTGCGCGAAAGTGCTCTCGTCGTGCGCTTCGATGACGGGAGCCGGACATCCACCAGCCAACGCAGTTCGCCAACGCGAGCACGACCTGAGCGCTCGACTCGCACGAGGAAGTTACTCCCGGTAACTTCTGGCGATGATCATATACAGAACCGCTTTCAGGGGCCGCCGAGCCGAAGCTACTTTGCCCGTCTGGTACGGCGGTCGCCGGTGAGCGATCAGGCCGCCAACACCCGTGTCGTTCTGGTCTCGCGGCCCGATGGAGATCCGACTCCCGACAACTTCGGACTCGAGTCGGTTCCTGTCGTTTCCCCGGAGCCAGGCCAGGTCCTGGTCGCCGTGGACATGCTGTCGATCGACGCGTTCATTCGCACGACGCTCGACGACCGCGACGACAGCCTTCACGGCTCGACACCGATCGGCTCGACGATCGGAGCGCTCGGTGTCGGCACCGTCATCGAGAGCGGCGACGAGCGCTTCCAGCCCGGCGACGCCGTCGCAGGAGGCCTCGGCGCTCAGACTCACGCAACGGTCTCAACGGTGTTCCTCGAGAAGGTCGACACCTCCCGCTTCGGGCCGTCCACGCAGCTCGGGGCGATGGGGCTCACGACCGGGCTCACTGCGTACGTCGGCATGAAGTTCGTCGGCCGAGTCACGGAATCGGACACCGTCGTCGTATCCGGTGCCGCCGGCGCCGTCGGCACGTTCGCCGGCCAGATCGCGAGGCTGCTCGGCGCCAAGCGCGTGATCGGAATCGCCGGAGGCCCCGAGAAAGGCCACTACCTCGTCGACGAACTCGGCTACGACGCGTCGGTCGACTACCGCGCCGACGACGTCGATGCCCGACTCAAAGAACTCGCCCCCGACGGCATCGACGTCTTCTTCGACAACGTCGGCGGAGACATCCTCGACTCGGTATTGCTGCAGATCCACGAGGGATCACGCATCGTGATCTGCGGGGCCATCTCGCAGTACGGTGACATGCACAACGTCACGGGACCGCGGAACTACCTCAAGCTCGCCGAACGCCACGCCAGCATGGAGGGATTCACCGTGCTGCACTTCGCCAATCGATTCGCGGAGGCGCGCGCCGACATCGAGGGGTGGCTCGCCGATGGGACGCTCGTGGAGCACAACCACGTCGAACGTGGTATCGAAAAGTTCCCGCACGCACTCGACCTGCTCCTGACCGGCGGCCATCGAGGCAAGCTGCTCGTCGACGTCTCCGGCAACGCCTGACTGGACGCAAGCCAGCTCAGGGTGAGGGGCGGTGACCGAGGAGGCAACTCTGGGCATACCCGGCTCCAGCAGTCCCCCGGCACAGTCGCCGCCGGCTTGACTTACGCACCGCGCTTCAGCACCAGAGCGGGGAAGTCATGGCCAACGCCCTTGGTGATCCGGTCTCACTTGTCGGTCCTCAACCGGACGTCGGCTAGACGGACTGCGATGATCGGCCACCTTCGGCTTCGGTTGTGGTCATCTCTGAAGGTGAACCGCATCGCTTGTCTGGACCGCCGATCGGTCGTCCAGGTGTTCGCGTTTCGGCACCACCGGCGGGTCACCCGGAGGACCGCCGCGACGGCCCGGTTGGTACGGTGTTCGCCGAGGCATCCGTGGCCGCTCCGTACCTGCTCACCGTCGATCTCGGCACCAGTGGACCCAAGGCTGCCGTTGTCGGCATCGACGGGCGGGTCGTGGGGTCGGGGCAGGCCAAGGTGTCCACACTGTTCCCGGAAGCAGGGGCGGCCGAGCAAGATCCCGCAGAGATCTGGTCGGCGACGCTCGCCACGTGCGCAACGGCGCTGGGCGAATCCCGCACAACGGCCGGCGTCGAACCGAGCGATGTCATCGCCGTGATCATCTCCAGTCAGTACTCGTCGATCGTTCCGGTCGACAGCGACGGCAATCATCTCGCCAACATGGTGATCTGGATGGACCAGCGCGGTTCGCCGAAGCAGATCAAGCATGTGCCCGGGTACCCGAGCCGGCCCGACACTCCCGTCGATCTCGCCCGCTGGCTGCGGGTTCACGGCTTGGCCCCGATCGAGGGAGGGATCGCCCTCACCCACATGCGCTGGATCCGCTATGCCCGGCCCGACGTCTACGCACGAACCGCAGCGTTTCTCGAGCCGATGGATTACCTGACGTTGAAGTTCAGCGGACGCGCCACGGCCAACCAGTGCACAGCGTTCATGTCGCTCACGATCGACAACCGGTCGCTGGGCGCGACCGAGTACGACCCGCAACTTGTCGAGCAGTCGCTGATCGACCGCGACAAGTTGGCCGAACTGGTCCTCGTCGGCGCCGACCTCGGTCAGGTGTCGCCGACGGTCGCCGCCGCGCTCGGCCTGAGTGAATCGACGGTGGTGCTGAGCGGCTGCAATGACACGCAGGCGGGTGCGGTCGCCGCCGGCGCCTTCCAGGGGTCGCATGCGGGTATCTCGCTCGGCACGACCGGCGTGATCGTCACCCACCACCCGAAGCGCAAGACCGACCCGTTCAGGTCGATGTTCACGGTGCCGAGCCCGATCGGTGGGTGTCACCTGGTGTCGGCGGAGAACGGTGTCGCCGGCGTCGGTGTCGATCACTTCCTCGGAAGTCTCGTGTACGGAGATGACTCGTTCGGCACGAACGAGGCGCGCCGGGATGCCTACGCAGCGTTCAACGAAGCGGTCGCCGTTGCCACGCCGGGAGCCAACGGGGTGATGTATCTGCCGTGGCTGCGAGGCTCGATCGCCCCCAAGGCCGATGCCCGGATACGCGGCGGCTTCGTCAACCTCGGTCTCGACACCGACCGTCACGACCTGGCGCGTGCGGTGTGCGAGGGGATCGCCCTCAACTTCCGTTCGTTGTGGGGGCCGGTCCAGAAGTTCGTCAAGCGTGAGTTCTCACATGTCGTGTTCTACGGCGGGGGGGCGAAGTCGGACATCTGGTCGCAGATCATGGCCGACGTGCTGGCGGTGCCTGTCCATCAGATGGATCAACCTCGTCACGCCAACACGGTGGGCACCGCCCTGCTCGGTTTCGAGCGGCTCGGACTGATCGGTGTCGATGACGTGCTGCGCATCCCGACCGTGAACACCGTCTTCGAACCGGACACCGCACATGTCGCCAGATACGACGAATTGGCGGATCGCTTCGACCAAGCCTTCAAGGCCACCCGCCCGTTGTTCCGCGCCCTCAACAAACCCCACACGACCTGACCAGCAACAACCTGAAGGAGCTTCTCGTGACCAATCCACTGTTCCCCTATGCCGAGCAATGGGGCATCAATGACGGCATCCCCGCCGAGCCGTTGAGCGACGAGGAGATCCTGCAGCGCCTGCGCCACGTCGCGTCCCTCGAAGATCAGCGGTGGGAGTCCGGCAAGTGCTCGGGCACGACGTACTCGGGCGACCGCGAGCACTACGCCGTGCTCAACGAGGCGTTCTCGTACTTCTCGCACGTCAACACGCTGCAGCGTGACATCTGCCCGAGCATGAGTCATTTCGAGTACGAGACCGGCGGCGCCGAGGCGCCCAATTCCATCCCCAGCTCGTCCACCGACCGCTTCCGTCCGGCGGTGGAGCGGCCGCTGGAGACCGCCGAGGATCGGACGGGGGCCCAGCCCTTCGTCCGCTGCATGGACTGCCGATGGACAACACGGTCTATGCGGCGACCTGCCAGAACTGCGCCGCCGAGCTCGACACGCCCGCCCAGCGGGCCTTCAACGAAAAGCTCTGGAAGGAACGGCAGTCCCAGGCCGAGGCCGAGAAGCGCGCGCTGGCGGAGCGGGAGGCAGCGCGGCAGCGCGACGCCGGCGACCAGGCCCGCACCCGGCGCGAGGCCGCGGAGCAGATGGCCGAGATCGAGCGGAATGCGGGCCGATCGTGAATACGGCGACGGGCCCGCTGGCGGCTCCAGGTCCGGGACCGCGGGCATGCGGCTCCTGCGCATGCTCCCCAGCCTGCCGTGGCGCATCGCCGCCGCCTGCGTGGCCATCGGGCTCCCGCTCCTGCTCCTGCTCTTCGGGCGCGGACGGATCCAGATGGTGGGCCTGCTGCTGCTCGGCCTGATCATAGCTCGCTCTTCTCGCCGGGCCGGCGCCGCTTCCCGGAGGTGGTCTGTCGCAGGAAACCGGAATCACCGTGGTGGTGTTCGGGATCTCGCTGCTCCTCGACGTGGTCGCCGAGCTGGGCGCCGAGGCCCGCGCCGAGAAGAAGATGCGCACCGCCGACGGCGTCACCCACGAGGTGGACTACGTCGTGAAGGACGGGGCGGCCGAGGTCGGGGTGCAGGTGGACAAGAAGAGCGAGAAGGTCACCCTCATCCCCAGGGACTGCAACGCCGGACCGGGGAAGGCGCTGGCTGGCCGGATCGCCCAGCGCTGGGCCTACTCCAGGGCGGTGGGCGAGCTGAAGCGCAAGGGGTACGCCGTGGCCAAGGAGGAGAAGCAGGCCGACGGCACCGTCGATCAAAAACAGCCCGCGAAGGGCAATGCCGCCGTCGAGCAGCACGCCGTAGTCGCGGGCGATCTGCTTGGTCAGGTCGGCCACCAGCGGATACTTGATCGGCCCGATGCCGCCCTGGTTGCGCGGCGTGTCTTCCACGCCAGATGCGTGAAGTGCGAATCGACCGAAACGCCGATCACCTGGGCGTTCTTCTTCTCGAACTTCGCCAACGCCGCGTCGAAGGCGATGATCTCCGACGGACAGACAAACGTGAAGTCCAACGGATAGAAGAACAACACCACGTACTTGCCGCGGTACGACGAGAGCTTCAACTCGGCGAACGAGTTGTCGGGCATCACCGCCTGGGCCGTGAAGTCGGGGGCCTCTTTGGTCACTAAGGTACACATGGAACATCTTCTCCTGTCAATTGTGGCAGAATTCATAAGATCATGGTACGTCTCACGCACGCTGCAAAACTGTCGATTGTGGTCACAACCTGTCAATCACGGTGCTGCTTTACGCACCCTACTCCGCCGCTGTCCGCTGGCCGAGTTGCTGGTCGATCAAGTACAGCCCCACGCCGCTGTCGCCCACCAGCTTGAGTTGATCGACGATCAATTGCGCGGCGGCCTCCTCTTCGACTTGCTCGCGGACGAACCATTCGAGGAAATCGTGGCTGGCGCCGTCCTTTTCGACCGCCGCCAGGTTCATCAGGTCGTTGATCATGCCGCTGATCTTCAACTCGTGCTTGTAGGCGTCCTCGAAGGCGTCAAGCGGCGAGTTCCATGCGTCTTGGGGGCCTCGATCGCGGTGAGGGTCACCCGGCCGCTGCGGTCGTTGATGAAGTCGAAGATCCTCATGGCGTGCCGGTTCTCCTCGCCGGCCTGGATCCGCATCCAGTGGGCCATGCCCTTGAGGCTCTCGGACTCGAAATAGGCCGCCATCGACAAGATACAAATACGACGAAAACAACTCGGCGTTGATCTGCTTGTTGAAGGCGTCTTGAATCTTGGGATTTAGCATCGGTCGCGTTCCTTTCCAAAAGTGTGTGAATGGTCAAGTATCTCGCTGGCGTCTGCACGTTGGGCAAAGGCCGAAAAATTCCAAACGATGTCCGACAATTTTGTAGCCGCACAAATCTTTAGCTTCCCCCCCCGAAAGGTCAAGGGGTGGTCCAAAAAGATCGTCAATACGGCCGCAGTCGACACATCGCAAATGGTCGTGGCGATCGACATTGCCGTCGAAATGGGCCTTGCCGCCGAATTCCAACTTTTCCGCCGCCCCCATCCGAGCCAACAATTCAAGGTTCCGATAGACTGTGCCGAGGCTTATCTTAGGTACACGACGGCGAACCAACTCGAACAGCACAACTGCCGTGGGGTGCGAAGCCACTCGCTGGAGTTCCTCCAGGATCACTTGTCGTTGCCGGGTATTGCGTTGAAAGCCGTTCATTGTTTGCCAAAATCCGATTGCTAGTGAATACTATTACTATTAAGTAAAAAGTCAAGGGCTATAATTTCGTAGAACGGAATTTATTCCGTTTGAGCGGATTCAAATCCGCTCTACGACGAATTTATTCCGTTTGAGCGGATTGAAATCCGCTTACGACGAATTCGCGGAGTTATTCCTGGACTGGTTGCAGGAACGCTACTCGCTCTCATACACTACACTGGTACTGGGTGGACGGGTTAGCTTCAACAACATTATTTTCTGAGACCCAATGAATATGACATCCCAAAACGACAATACCACACCGAGAACCAACATGGATCGCCGTGATTTTATTCAAGTCGCCTCTCTAGGCACCGTTGCAGCGATGGCAGGCCACTCGACTGCTGTCGCGCGCCGCAGGCCGAATCCAATGCGCCGCCCGTCAAGCAGCTTCCCAGTCGCAGCGAGGTCAAAGAGTCGGACACATGGGATCTGTCGAGCCTGTTTCCCAGCGACGAGGCGTGGGACGAGGCCTTCGCCGCCTGGCAGAAGCAGATCGACGGCTATGCCGCCTTCCAGGGCAAGCTGGCCGAAAGCGCCGAGACGCTGGCCGCGTGCCTCAAGTTCGACCTGGACGTCGACCGCGCCGGCGACCGGCTGGGCACCTACGCCATGCTGAAGACCGCGGAGGATCAGTCCAACAGCGCCTACCAGCGGATGCAGGGCCGCTTCATCCAGGCGGCCAGCCGCGCCGCCCAGGCGGCGAGCTACATCCGCCCGGAGATCCTGGCGATTCCCGCGGCGAAGATGGACGAGTTCCTGCGATCGCCGGCGCTGGCGCCGTACAAGCTGCTGCTGACGCGGATCCTGCGCTTCAAGCCGCACACGCTTGGGCGAGAAGGAGGAGAAGCTGCTGGCGATGCAGACCGAGATGGCCCAGGCCGCCGGCCAGATCTTCCGCCAACTGAACGACGCCGACCTGAAGTTCGGCACGGTCAAGAACGAGCAAGGGCGAGCCGATCGAGCTGAGCCACGGCACGTTCATCGCGCTGCTTGACTCGCCCGAAGCGGAACGTCCGCCGCAACGGCCTTCCACACTATTACGGCAGTACGCGGCCCACCAGCACACGCTGGCGGCCACGCTGAACGGCTCGATCCAGCGCGACATCTACTATGCCAAGGCCCGCAACTATCCCATCGGCGCTCGAAGCGGCCCTGTTTCCCGACAGCGTGCCGGTGGCGGTGTACGACAACCTGATCGCGTCGGTCCACCGGCAACTGCCCGCGCTGCACCGCTACTACGACGTGCGGCGGCGGAAGATGAAGCTGAAGGAGATCCACCACTACGACACCTACGTGCCGATCCTGGCGGAGCTGCGGACGCGGCACACGTGGGACGAGGCGGTCGACGGTGACTCTGGCCGCGCTGGAGCCGCTGGGCAGCGAGTATTGCGGCGTGCTGGAGCGCGGGCTGCGCGGCCGCTGGTGCGACCGCTACGAAAACCGCGGCAAGCAGAGCGGGGCCTTCTCGGCCGGCTCCTACGACGGCGACCCGTACATCCTCATGAACTACCAGCCCGACGTGCTCGACCACGTCTTCACGCTGGCCCACGAGGCGGGCCACTCGATGCACAGCTACTACTCGGCCAAGAGCCAGCCCTACGCCTACTACGACTACTCGATCTTCGTGGCCGAGGTGGCCAGCACCTTCAACGAGCAACTGCTGGGCAAGCACCTGCTGGAACACGCCCGCGACAAGCAGCAGCGGGCGTTCCTGCTCAACCGGCAGATCGACGCGATCCGCGGCACGATCTTCCGGCAGACGATGTTCGCCGAGTTCGAGAAACTCGACCCACGCCTCGGCCGAGGCGGGCGAGCCGCTCACCCTGGACCGCTTCAAGGAGACTCTACCACGGGCTGCTGAAGCTCTACTTCGGGCCCGAGTTCACGCTCGACCCGAGTTGGACCTGGAATGCCTGCGGGTGCCGCATTTCTACCGGGCGTTTTACGTCTACAAGTACGCCACGGGCATGTCGGCCGCGATGGCCCTGGCCGATCGCGTGACCGGCGGCGGCCGCGCGGAACTGGACGACTACCTCAACTTCCTCAAGGGCGGCTGCTCGAAAGACCCGCTGGACCTGCTGCGCGGCGCGGGCGTCGATATGGAAAAGCCCGAACGCGTCGACAACGCCCTGGCCCAATTCGGCCAGATGGTCAAGGAGTTGGACTCGCTGATTTAGTGACGTTTGCACAGCGAATGAACCGAGGCCGACCAACGGGAGGCCGGAAAATGGGGCAAATAGGCTCCCTTGCCGGGTCATTATCCAAGCAAACATCAATAGACGCCGTGATATTTGGAGAAGGTTCATTTGGAAACATTTGTTTTGCGCGGCCGAATGAGCAGCACGATGAAAACGGAGAGCAGAGCCACGCCCGTGAAGCAGCCGAAGATGAGCGTCAGCGGGACACCTTGGCTTTTCAGCACGCCGAAGCCCCAGTCGCCGAACCCGCCGCACGAGATGCTCACGAAATTCATGATGCCGTAACCGGTCGTGGCGCAGTTCGGGCCGCGTGATCTGGCAGAGGATCGGCATGTTGTTGCAGTCGAAGAACCCCCAACCGATGCCGAACAGGATGAGAAAAAATATCGCCAGCGCCACGGTGCCGGGATTTCCGAGTCCAAAGAGTGCCGGCAGGAACAACGTCATGCCAAGTGCGCTGGCGTAAATGCGCCCGCGTGGCGTGCGCTTTGTCCACCAATCCGCCAGTGCGCCGCCGAGCAGTGCGCCGCCGATGGTGGCGATTTGCACATAGAGCACCGCGATGACGCCCGCGTTGCCCTGCGACAGCTTGAACTGCTCCTTTAGGATGACAGGCATCCAGTCCCTGATGACCCAGCCGGCGATGGCGGGCAGCGTGAAG
>CAVQTE010000036.1:0-37031 GCA_963716235.1 Ilumatobacteraceae bacterium
CAGGATCACGCGCAGGCTGAAGTCACCCCGTTGCGCCGCCGGCAGATAACCGTTCAACTCCATCTCGACCTTCACGGGGTCGTCCTGCTCGGTCAGACCGAGGCGTCGAGCCAACCGGCCGACGTGCGTGTCGACAGGGAGACCGGGGAGACCGAAGGCCACGCTGCGAACCACGTTGGCCGTCTTGCGGCCGACACCGGGCAGGGAGACGAGGTCGTCGAGCAACTGGGGAACCTCTTCGTCGAACGCGCGACCAGATCCGTCGCCATCCCGATGAGGTTCTTCGCCTTCGATGCGAAGAAGCCCGTGGTTCGCACGATCTCCTCGAGTTCGGTCGGATCGGCGTGCATGAGATCGTCGGGCGTCGGATACCTGGAGAAGAGCACAGGGGTCACCATGTTGACCCGGGCATCGGTGCACTGTGCCGACAGGATCGTGGCGGCGAGCAGTTCATACGGCGAGGAGTGGTCGAGTTCGCAGATCGCCTCCGGGTACTCACGTGCCAGGCGCAAGGCCACCTCGCGTGTACGACCCTTCGGCGAACGTGGACGACCCATCGGGTCGACACTACGACCCTTGCCCGGCGGCCGGTACTCTCGATGCATGCGTTGTCTCGAGATCAAACGCCAGATGGCGAGCGACGACATCGCGCACGTCTCCGAACTGCTCGATGCAGCGACACGCGCCGATGGCCGCCGACCGCTGTCCGACCATCTGTATCTCGACCTCGTCAACGGCGGCCTCGACGGGTTCGCCGGATTCCTGGCCTCCGAGCCCGGCCACGACCACCCGGTCGCCTACGCCCAGATCTCACGCGGCAACGACGCCTACGCGTTCGAGCTCGTGATCCATCCACACCACCGCTACGAGATGGCCACCATCGGACCCGAGCTGATCGAGTCGGCCCTCGACGTCGTCGCCTCCGACGGCGGCGGCCAGGTCAACTGGTGGGTGTTCGAACCGACATCGGCCCACCGCAAACTGGCCGCCGACGCCGACATGGTGCCCGGCCGCAGCCTCTTCCAGATGCGCCGATCGCTGCCCACCGGTCTCGCGGTGACCGTCGCAACGAGGGCATTCGTCCCGGGCGACGACGACGAGGCGTGGCTGCAGGTCAACAATCGGGCGTTCGCCACCCACGGCGAGCAGGGCGGCTGGACGCTCGAGACGTTCTGTCAACGACAGCAGGAACCGTGGTTCGACCCGGAGGGGTTCCGAGTGCACGACCTCGACGGACGGATGGCGGCGTTCTGCTGGACCAAGGTCCACGAGCCGACCGCGCCGGGCGACGAGATGATCGGTGAGATCTACGTCATCGCGGTCGACCCCGACTTCCACGGCAGGGGCCTCGGAAGAGAACTCACGCTCGCCGGCCTCGAGCACCTCTCGAATCGCGGCATCACGACAGCGATGCTCTACGTCGATGCCGACAACACCGCAGCGGTCTCGCTCTACGAACGACTCGGGTTCCGGATCCACTGCACCAACGCGGCATTCGTGGCCGACGTGGCGCCGACCGCTCCGGCGGGTGCATCGTGACAACCCTCGACATGTCCGACACCACACCCGAAAGGCGCTCCCCCGCTGGAGCGTTGCCGACGTCCACGCGTCACTCGACGCCAGATCGTTCACCGACGCAATGGAGCGATCGGCCGCCGACGTCGACCGCTTGATCGCACTGTTCGACGACCTCGACATCCGCGCCCAGACGCCGCGACCGCCCGACGACGCCGATGGCGCCGCTGCGGATCGGGCGATCGACGAACTGAACCGGGTGAGTGCCGAGCTCGCGATCCTGCGGGTGTACACGTACGCGATCGTGGCGACCGATTCTCGCGACGCCCCGGCGCAATCGGCGCTCGGTGAGACTCGGCAGATCGAGGCGACCCTGCGCCCGCTGACCGCGCGGCTCGCCGACTGGGTGGCGTCACTCGGTGTCGACGAACTGGTCACGTTGAGCAACGCTGTCGCCGAGCACTACGGACCGCTCGTGCGCCTGGCCTCACGGGCCGACCACCAGATGAACGAGTCGGAAGAGCACCTCGCCGCGGAGCTGTCGGTCACCGGGTCGGGCGCGTGGGGGCGATTGCACAACGACCTCACATCACAGCTGACCGCCGACGTGGAACTGCCCACCGGTACCGAGACCATGCCGATGCCTGCCGTCCGCGGACTCGCCACCGATCCGGACCCGGTGGTGCGGCGAGCCGGATACGACGCCGAACTCCGGGCCTGGCCGACCATCGAGGTGCCGGTCGCCGCGGCGATGAACGCCATCAAGGGTGAAGCCAATGCCCTCAATCGGCGGCGGCGCTGGCCGTCGCCGCTCGATGCGTCGCTGTTCGCCAACAGCACGAGCCGATCGACGTTCGACGCGATGCAGGCCGCCGTGAGCGCTGCACTCCCCGACCTGCGCCGCTGGATGCGCACGAAGGCGCGCCTGCACGGCCACGACCCGGCCGCCGGCCTGCCGTGGTGGGACCTCGTGGCGCCGCTGCCCAACGCCCGCGCCGAGATGTCGTGGGACGACGGCGTCGACGTCGTCCGGTCGGCCTTCTTCGAGTACAGCGACACCCTCGGCGGTCTCGTCGACCGCGCGCTCGACGAGCAGTGGATCGACGCCGCCCCACGGCCCGGCAAGAGCGGCGGCGCTTTCTGCGCATCGTTCGTCGACGACCGCTCGCTGGTGCTGCTCAACTGGTCGGGTTCGGCCGACTCCACCCAGACCACCGCGCACGAGCTGGGGCACGCCTATCACAACACCACGCTCGCCGGCCGTACACCGCTCCAGCGACAACTCCCGATGGCACTTGCGGAGACGGCAAGCATCTTCTGCGAGACACTCGTCGTCGAGGCCGGTTTGGCACGGATGTCCGGTACCGAACGGCTCGCACAACTCGATGTCGACCTGGTGGGCACCAACCAGGTGATCGTCGACATCCACTCACGATTCCTGTTCGAGACCGAGGTGTTCGCCCGCCGTCAACGCCACACGTTGAGCGCCGCCGAGTTGTGCGAGTTGATGACCGATGCCCAGGGTCTGGCATACGGCGACGGGCTCGACCAGCGCACCGCCCATCCGTACATGTGGTTGCTCAAGCCGCACTACTTCGGCTCACACTTCTACAACTGGCCCTACACCTATGGGCTGCTGTTCGGCCTCGGGCTGTTCGCCCGCTATCAGGACGACCCCGAACGCTTTCGCTCCGGCTACGACGACCTGTTGTCGCGCGCCGGGATGGACACTGCCGAGGAGTTGGGGATGGCGTTCGGACTCGACGTCACCGACGAAGCGTTCTGGACCGCCAGCCTCGATGTGGTCCGCTCCCGTATCGACGACTACGTGGGGCTCGCGGAACAGATCGATGGCAACCGGTGACCACTCGCCAGGAACCCACCCGCTACGACCTCACCCGTGACGAGTTCGCCGACGTCCTCGACGGCGAACCGCGCTACCGCCTCGACCAGCTGTGGGCCGGGCTCTACACGCAACTCGCCGACCCGGCCGACATCACCACTCTCCCCAAGGCGCTCCGCTCCCGACTCGACTCCGAACTCCCGCTGGCACTCACGCCGGTCACCGAGTCGGTGAGCGACCGGGGCGACACCGTGAAGTTCCTCTGGGAACTCGACGGCGGCAGCCGCGTCGAGACGGTGCTGATGCTCTACTCCGACCGGGCGACCGTGTGCGTGAGCAGCCAGGCGGGATGCGCCATGGGATGCGGATTCTGCGCGACCGGGCAGGCGGGCTTCACTCGCCACCTCACGGTCGGCGAGATCGTCGAGCAGGTGATACGAGCCGCGCAGCGCGCCGGACAGCTCGATCGTCGGGTCAGCAATATCGTGTTCATGGGCATGGGTGAGCCGATGGCCAACCTCGACGCCGTGTGGGCTGCGACCGAGCGCTTTCACGGCGACCTCGGGCTGTCGGCGCGGCACATCACGATCTCGACGGTCGGTGTCATCCCTGGCATCCGCTCACTGAAGGATCGCGCCCTGCCGGTCAACCTCGCGGTGTCGCTCCACGCCGCGAACGACACGCTGCGCGACGAGCTGGTGCCGATCAACCGGCGGTATCCGATCGAGGATCTGATGGCCGCGTGCGACGACTACCTCCAGGTCAAGCATCGTCGGGTCAGCTTCGAGTGGGCGATGATCGAGGGGGTCAACGACCGCGACAGCGACGCGCGTGAACTCGCGGCATTGTGTCGCCGGCTCAGCCCCCACGGTCACGTCAACCTGATTCCGCTCAACCCGACGCCCGGCTACCCCACGACCGGTTCATCGGCGAGGCGGGTCGAAGAGTTCCGCGACCTGCTCGAACAACTCGGCGCCAACGCCACTGTTCGTCGCAATCGTGGCACCGACATCGACGCCGCCTGTGGCCAACTCGCTGCGGGTCAACCCGTCGTCCTCACCCGCCGCCGCTGATGTAACGATTGGTGTCTGACACCAATCGTTACATCGGTCGTCACGGGGTGTAGCGGGGGTTGGCGACGGCGAGCTTGTCGAGGACGACCTCGGTCAGCAGGGCCCGGAGTTCATCGGCGCGATCGTCGAACTCGCCGTCGGCGGATCGCTGCGGCCAACTCGGCGTCGCTCGCCACACCGAGTTGCGCGAGCCGCGCCTCGTGGGAGGCCTCTTGCGTCGGGCCGAGATCGATCTCTCGCTCGACCATGCCGAGCACGTTCGATGCCACCCACGCGTGGAATCTCAACCGACCATCGGTCGACGGGATCACCTCGCGGTCGATCCACTCCCGAACGGCTTCGAGCAACTCCATCGCCGACGGGGCATCGTGGGGGGCGGTCATGTCACCTCCCTCTCCAGCATGGCCAGGAGGTCGTATTCGTTCTCGCACACGCGCCGCCCGATTGCGGCCAGCTCGTGGCTACGCGTTGCGCCCGTGAGATGCACGCTCGCCTGCACGATGCACATGATCGCCCACTTCCAGGTGCCGAGTACCTCCCACCAGTGCACCACGGCCGGGTCGATCGGCGAACCACCCGACGCCTCGTACGAGGCGAACAGGTCGTCGTACTCACCGAGCCCTGCCACCGGCGGCGTCGCTCCGAAACGCCATGCCTTGACGCACAGCCACCCGAGATCCTCCATCGGATCGCCGAGGTGGGCAAGTTCCCAGTCGATGACCGCACGCAGCCCGTCGGGGCCGACGATCATGTTGCCGAGTCGGAAGTCGCCGTGCACGAGGCTCGTGCGGTCCGACGCGGGTCGGGTGTCGATCAGCCAGTTGCGCACCAGTTCGAGCACCGGGTGCGGGTGCCCGAGACCATCGAGCACGCTGGTGTAGTACTCGATCTGGTCGGTGCGCTGGAGGCCCGCGATCGCGTCGACGTCGAGCGCGTGGATCTGCGCCAGCGCAGCACCGAAATCGGCGACCAGACGCTGACGTGCCGCGGCGAATTCGTCATCGCGCAGGATCTTGCGTGCGATGGTCTCGCCGTCGATGGCCTCCAGCACCATGAAGGCCATGCCGTCGTCACGACGTCGTGCCTCGAGGAGCTCCGGCACGGGAGCGCCACCACGACCTGCCGCTCGGACCACGCCGGCTTCGATCAGCATGTCGCGTTCGTCGCCTGCGCGCTGACGCTGCAGGATCAGCGGGCGCCCGTCGGCTTCGAATCGCCACGTCTCACGCGACGCACCACCGGACAACCGATGCAGCCCGCGGATCTCGGCGCCATCGAGGAGCTGCGACAGCATCGTCGACAACTCCGTTCCCACGGCCGAACTCTCCATCGCCCCGAGATTCGCAGATCAGGGCCCCGGTGTCCGCACCCGGACGACTCGGGCCGCGGTCACACGGACGGTGTCAGCAGCCGGCGACGCGAACCGACGGCGTCGGATTGACCGCGAGACTGCCGCCGGGGTGCACCTCGAAGTGAAGGTGTGGAACGCCGGTGGCGTTGCCGGTGTCGCCGTTGTAGCCGATGATGTCACCCTGGTTCACACGGCGGCTGGCGCCCTCGTACCGCGAGAGGTGTGCGTAGTAGTACCGATTGCCATTGTCGCCTGCGAGCGAGACCGCGTTGCCGCCGAGGCGGTTCTGTCTGAAGCTCACCGTGCCGCTGACGACTGCGTAGATCGGCGTACCCATCGGAGCGAGCATGTCGACACCTTCGTGCCGTCGGCCTCCTGAACGTGGAGCGCCCCAGCTGTCGCCGTAGGCAGATCCGGGCATCGGGCAGATGATCGCATCGATGTAGACCTCGCCGTTGAGCACGCCGATCGGGATGCTTCCGGCTCCGCCGGTGCCGGTTCGCCCGCCACTGGTACCACCGGACGGGCCGGTGTTCGGTGCCAGCGTCGGCACCGGCACCCCATCCATCGGCATGTCACCGTCGACAGCGGTCGGGTCAGCGGTCGGGTCAGCGGCCGCGGCATCGATTGCCGCTTGGGCCGCCTGTGCCGCGACGACACCCGGATTCGGCTGGGCGCGTGCGGCAGCCTCATTGTTGCGGAGCTGTGCCTCGACCCATTTCGAGAGCGATGCCTGCTGCTGGGCCGCGAGCGCCTGCACGACCGCTTCATCGGTCAGCCGCTGTTCTTCGATCTCTCGCAGTCGCTTGACCTCGGCATTGGCGTCGGCCTGGAGTTGGGTGAACACCGCCTGCTGGTCCTCGATGTCCCGGCGACGCTGATCGAGCTCGCGCTGCTTGACCGCGAGCTCCTTCTGGGCGAGCTCGAACTCGTCGAGCGAACTGCTGCCCGCGTCGGTGACGACATCGACCAGGACGTCGGCCTGCACCTGGTCCTTCGGCGCCTGGAGGCCGGTCAGCAAGGGAATCCCCTTCGATCCGCTGGTGGCGAACCGGGCAACAGCCATCGACTCGACGTCGTGTCGGAGACGGTCGACGCGCTCTTGCAGGACCGTCTCTTCGCCTTCCAGACCACTCGCTTGATCCTGCAGCACCTCGAGGTCCGACTGTGCCTGGAGAAACGCTGCGGCCGCAGCGTTGGCGCTGTCACGAGCCGCTTGGATCTCACGCGCTGCCTGCTTGGCGGCTTCGTCACTGGTCTGTGCGGCCGCAGGCGGGTCGACGAGGAGCGGGGCGGCACCGATCGTCACGACGAGCGCGACGCTTGCCGCAATGATCAGTCGACTGAACCGGCGGTCAGATGAACGTCGGTCTTCTCGACGCGTCGACGCGTCCGGGCAGGCCGACGTGGCCGCCGAAGTGAGGGACATACGAGAGAGGATCCTACTTGACATCGCGGAATGCTGGAGGGCGGCCCGTCGACGCAGAGTGCGCCTGCGAACCACCCGACCTCTCTACATCGGCACACGGCACCACCGGCTTGAACGGACGATCGGGCACGACACGCGATCTCAAGGATCTTCGGGTGAAGCGGGTTCGAGCAGGCCGGCCAGCGACCGGGCCCCACGCTCGACGTGGTCGTCGAGAACCCGCTCGAGGACCGCACCCGTCCAGAGGTTGCCACCGTAGGTGAGCGTCATGGTCAACTCGGTGTCGCCCGAGGCCCGATCGGCGAGCACCGATTCGAGCACCCAGGGCGAATGCCGTCTCCCATCGACCCCCGAACGCTCGAAGACCACCCGGTGGGTCGGTTCGTGGATCGTACGCGTCATTCGCAATCGTTTGGATCGTGCCAGCGGGCCCACCTGGGCGCGCAGTTCGACATCCCACGAACGCTGGTCACCCTCGGGGGCGGGAACTTCGGACACATCGTGGACGAGGTCCATCCACTGCGGATACCGCTCCAGGTCATCGACGAGCTCGAACACGTCCTTCGACGCAGCTCGGAGCAGCACGGTTCGTTCGATCTTCATCGCGGTCCGGGAGCCGACGCCGAGCAGGACGGCTGCCCGGTCATGCGTGCGGTCGATCGGCCGTCCGGAACGCTCGTGCGAGCAACGGGCTCCGCGCCGACAGCAAGCCGTCGAGGTCGTCGGCCTCGTCGAAGTTCGGCGTCCACGCTCCCGGATCGCCATCGACGCGGGCAGCGTCGTTGTCGGCAGGCGCCGGCGCCACGACCGACGGCTCGGGCAGCGACCCCAGCACCTCATCGGTCCAGCGGAGCTGTTCGCCGGTCTCGTCGGTCGGCCTCGCCGGTGCGGACCGCGGGAACCGGACGCGCGCCGACGGGCTCGGTGGTCGGAACAGATGAAGATCGGGATCGCGTCGGTCGTCGAGCGTCCACCCGCGGGGCACCACCATCGAGTCGGCGTGACGTCGACACAGCACGCCGCTCGTGCCGGGGTCATCGTCGGGAAGCACATCGAGCCAGAACACCAGATCCTCTGCGAGCATCCCGTAGCGGACAGACGCGAGATCGGAGCATCCGGGGCGTCCGCACAGGCGTTCCATCAGCGCAAATACTACTCCGGTCAGGGTCTGGGGTCGGTGGACCCGGAACGGGTGCTGCGAGTTGACGCCGTACGACAATGCACACCGGGGGACCCGGAATGCGTCATGATGTGGAACGCCAACACCGTGACCACGAAGTGAGGACCTCATGATTCGACTGCTCATCCGTATCGGCATCGCATTGCTCGGTGCTGCCATCGGCTTCATGGTCGCCGCTGCGCTCCTCGACGGCATGACCCTCGACGGGGCCGCGTTCGTCATCGCGATCGTGATCTTCGCGGTCCTGACCGCCGTGCTCGAGCCGTTCATCGAGAAGATCGGCGACGAGCACCTCTCGATCATCTCCGCCGGCAGCTCGCTGATCTCCACGTTTCTGGCGCTGTTGATCACCGAGTTGGTCTCCGACGGTCTGACCATCGACGGGCTCGACACGTGGTTGTTCGCCACGCTCATCGTGTGGGTGTGCACCGCCCTCGCCACGTTCATCCTCGCCCGGATGTTCATCAAGAACGTGCGCGAGAATCGCTGATCAGCGTTCCCAGAGGCCGTAGCGCCCCTGGGGATCGCGCCAGACGAGCCGGGCATCGGCTTCGGCGAATCCGTCACCGGTGACCCGGGCGAAGACGTACGGCGATGTCGCGCGGTCGACCGGATCGTTCACGACCGTGAACTCCGTACGCGGCAAGTGGAACTGGTACAGCATCATGCGATTCGTCGAGGTGCTGCCGGGCGGGAGGTAGAAGTCGACGTCGACGCCGTCGGTGAGCACGCCATCACGTAGCTCCTCGACGGCGCTGACATCTCCCGAGTCGTCCCAGATGCGATCGATGATCCGCTCGGTCCGAACCCACCCCAGCACCAACAGCACGGTCACGGCGCCGGCGCCCACCGGGGAGCGCCATGGCCCGCGTACCGCGATCGCAAGCCCGACCAGGCCCAGCGTCAGCGCGGCAGCCCACATGCTGATCCTGACGACGTCGATCGACGTGGCGGACGTGGCGAACGGTTGCAGCCCCAGGATCATCGGTTCGAGCCCGTTGCTCTCGGACAACACCTCGGAGCGCAACGCCCACAGCGCTCCCCCGCCGGCGACGATGCCGATCGCGGTGGCTGCCGCGATCGCCGGCAGCCGTCGCAGCGGGATCGCGCCGATCAGCGCAGCCAGCCCGACCACGAGGACCGGCATGACGACCGCATCGTTGTACCGGCCGTAGACGAGTTGATCACTCCGCCAGCGGTCCGACATGAAGGCGATCGACAGTGCACCGCATGCTCCGACGACGAGCAGCACGAGTCGGGCGTCGATGGAGGTCGGCCCGGCCGGATGATCGGCGCGCAGCGCGGCGCGCACCAGGACAACGGATCCGTAGACCACCACGCCGAGGCTGGCAACCAGGAGATACCAGGTCTGGCCCAGGGCCGACACGAGGACGGGCACCCCACTGAAGAGCTGTTCCCTCACTCCGCCGATCGAGTTGCGAGTGCTCGGCTCGTCCCAGAGCCGGTCGACGACGTACGCCGTGTAGACCGTGACCAGGTAGACCGCAGCGACGGCCACCGCTACGCCGGCAACGCCGTCTCGAACCGCCATCCGACGCCGAACCACGGCCAGCGCGATCACGCCAACGGTGATCAACGTCAGCGGCAACATCCGGCTGTGCGCGCCGAACGCCGCTCCCGCGAGCAGCGCCGTGATGAGCCCGTTCGCGAGCGTGGGCGATTGCTGGAGCCGCAGCAGGCCCAGCAGCGTGGCCAGAAGGAGCGGAGCGACGAGCGACTCGGAGAACACGAAGTCGGTCGAGAAGACACTTGCCGGCGCGAGTGAGACCAGCACGGCAATGGCCGCACCCCACCACGGGGTCATCGGCGTGAGCCGGCGCGCGAGATACACCAACAGGGCGGCGGCGATCCCCCCGAGGAGCGCATTGAGGGTGAGCGCCAAGTGAAAGACGGTGGTCGGATCGTCGGTGAACCAGTACACCGGCGCCAGCAGCGTGCCGAACAACGGCCGCCAGACGCTGTGGTCGTCCATGTTCCAGCGGGTACCACCGCCGACGAAACGAGCAATGGCCAACTGGGCCGGCTCGTCGGGCCAGATCGCGTACTCGTCACGACCCCACGAGGTTCTTCGACGCGCAAGGGCAACGATGACGCCGGCGACGAGAGAGGCAAGTGCCCAGACGCGACGTTCGGTCATCGTGTGCGATTCATACCAGCTCCGAATGTTCGAACACTCGCGTGGCGGCCCCGAACTACGCTCGGCAGATGGCACGTCTCGCGGATGTGGTGGCCGTGGTCGTCGGCGCCGGACAGACCCCGGGCGAGACGATCGGGAACGGACGGGCAATTGCCACAACCTTCGCCCGCGAGGGCGCGCTCGTGTTGTGCGTCGATCGGGTCGAGTCACGTGCCGAGGAAACGGTCGCGTCGATCCGGGCGAACGGAGGGTCCGCAGAACCATTCGTCGCCGACATCACCCACGGCGACGAGTGCGACGCGCTCGCCCGTGCAGCACTCGACCGCTGGGGTCGCATCGACGTGTTGGTGAACAACGTCGGCATCGGTGGCCGCGGTGACGGCCCCGCCCATTCGGCCGACGACGACGCTTTCGATCGGATTCTCGACGTCAACCTCCGCGCGATGTGGCGAACATGCCGAGCCGTGCTCCCGACCATGCGCGAGCAGCAACATGGTTCGATCGTGAACATCTCCTCGGCGGCATCGGTGGCCGGCGGTTTCCAGGTCGCCTACGAGGTGTCCAAAGCAGCGGTCAACCGGCTGACCACGTCGATCGCCCAGTCGAACGCCTCGCGGGGCGTGCGGTGCAATGCCGTCGCGCTCGGCCTCGTCGACACTCCCATGGCCGTCGGCGGAATCGCGACGGCTCGCGATGTGTCACTCACAGCGGTGCGCGAGGAGCGCAATGCACGAGTGCCACTGAAGGGTGGGATGGGGACGGCGTGGGATGCTGCCAATGCCGCGCTGTTCCTGGCCTCGGACGAAGCCCGGTTCGTGACCGGCGTGGTGCTTCCCGGTCGATGGGGGCACGTCCGTCCGAATCGGTTGAGCAGGGTACCGCGCCGTCAGCCGCAGACGGCCGCGATGAGCTCGACGGCGTTGACGCCGAGCACACGGTCGATGTCGGCCGGGCCGAGCCCACGCATCGACAACCCTGCATCGAGGTCGTCGAACTGGCGGTACTCGGTGAGAACCGGGCGGAAGTTGGCATCCAGATCGGTGCCGATCGCCACGTGTTCGACCCCGACGAGTTCGATCAGTCGGACGATCTCGTCGATGAAGTCGTCGAGCGTCTCCGACACCACACCCGACGGCCAGGCGCCGATGAGACCGCCGGCATCCGCGACGATGCGGGCATGGTCGTCGGTGAGGAGCCGCGGGTGATCGCTGCGCGGCCCGGCCAGGTGTGTGTGCGAGATCATGATCGGATGGCGGGAGACCGCTACCGCATCGACGGTGGTCTCGAACGACGCGTGGGCCAGGTCGACGACCATGCCCAGATCGTTCATCGTCGCCACCAACTCGCGTCCGGCTTCGCTCAATCCTTGGTGGAGCGGCGGCTCGGTCTGAAGGTCGCCATAGCGATTCTGGCGATAGTGGACGATCGTGATCGACCTCACGCCCGCCGCGTGGGCGTCGACGACCCGGCCGAACACGTCGGTGTCCGGGCCATCCTCGACGAAGTCCGCCCCTTCGCACGTGACGAACACTCCGGTGCGGCCATCGGCGTGAGCACGCACGATGTCGTCGGCGCAGCGGATGATCGGTGAATCGGTCCGGCGTGCGAGGTCGACGATCGCATCGAGTTGGCGCTGATGGTCGGCGGACGCCTCGTCCGGCGCTGAACGGTCTGGCGGCGGTGAACCCACTGGCGCCGATCTGCAGCACTCGGAGGTCGGCCACCGTGGCGAAACTCACGGCGGCCATCCCGGCGACCGACGCGCTCGCGAGGGCGTCGGTCGACGTGTCGCCGCCGAGAACGCCGCGGAGAGCATCGTCGGCATCGATGCCGGCCAGGAAGCAGCGTCCGGGATGTGCGTGGACGTCGACGCGGGGTGCTCGGGTCACCGGATCACGACCTCGCACTCGATCTCGACGGGAATCTCGAAGGGCAGTTCGGCCAAGCCGACGGCGCTGCGGGCATGAGCGCCGACCTCGGGCCCGAACACCTCGAGAACGAGATCGGAGAAGCCATTGATCACACCGGGGAGCGCGGTGAAGCCGGGGGCGACATTCACCATCCCGAACACGCGGCCGAATCCGACGATCCGATCCAGGTCGCCGAGCGTGCGTTCGAGGCTTCCCAGGATCGAGAGACCGACCAATCGTGCCGATCGGTACGCCTGCTCCGCTGTGACGTCGGCACCGACCTTGCCGAGTGGTCCGGCAAGTGAGCCGTCGACATGCTGCGGCCCGTGACCCGACACCAACGCCCGATCACCTCGCACGAGCACCGTACGGAACGGCAGAACGACTCCGGGCGGGGGCGTGAGCGGTGCTGGGAGTTCGAGCCCCAGCGCGGTGAGTCGATCGCCGATGACGCTCACGATGCGTCGCCGTCCATCACTCGACAGCTGGTGAGGTTCCGCCACGTCCACATCATCGGCATCATGTCATGATCCCTCGGCGACCGACCACAGCCACGGCCTCGATCAACGGGTCGACGGAGGAGATCATGGACATCGAAGCACGCACCGACGCGACCCATCGTGAGATCCTGGGCATGCTGCCGCCCGACCTCATGGATTTCACCGATTTCGACACGGCAGTGGCCAACCTGATGGAACTGCTGGGGGCAGCTCCCGTCGAGCTACCCGAATCGGTCGTGATCGAGGACCACCATGTCGGGACGGCCGACGGGCACGACCTGCTCCTGCGTGTCTACCGACCACGCGAAGCGAACCCCTCCGGCGCAGCGCTCTACTGGATCCATGGGGGCGGGATGGTGCTCGGCAACGTGTCGATGGACGACGCTCACTGCGCCGACATCGCCGCCGAGTTGAACATCGTCGTGGCGTCGGTCGACTACCGGCTCGCTTCGGAGTTCCCGTACCCCGTGCCACTCGACGACTGCAAGTGCGGCTTCGACTGGCTCGTCGAACACGCCGACTCACTCGGTGTCGACTCCGCTCGGATCGCGGTCGGCGGCGCGAGTGCCGGCGGCGGGTTGGCTGCAGGGTTGGCACTCCAGGCCCGCGACCAAGGGTCGTGGCAACCCTGTTTCCAGTTGCTCCGGTACCCGATGCTGGATGACCGCAACATCACGCCGTCGAGTCACGCGATCACGGACTTTCGCGTCTGGAACCGCTCTGCGAACCTGATCGGGTGGGGCGCGTATCTCGCCGGCAACGATGCGACCGCCGACGTCGAGCCGTATGCCGCGCCGGCACGCGCCACCGCCCTCGACGGCCTCCCACCTGCGATCGTGACGGTGGGTGACCTGGATCTCTTCCTCGACGAGGACATCGCGTACGCGCAGGCGTTGCTGGCGGCGGGAGTACCCACCGAGCTCCACGTCTATCCCGGCGCGTTCCACGGCTCGAACACGATGGTGCCGCACGCCGACGCCTCGCAACGGTGGAAGCGCGATGAACTGGCGGCGCTGCGTCGCGCACTCCTGATCGGATAGAACACGACTCCGCAGCAGCGGCTCGGGACCGCCGAAGCCGGTCGACCGCGGTTGTTCAGGATCCGCTGCCGTGCTGGTGATCGCAGAGGCGTTCCTCGCCCGCAGCGATCTGGCCGGCGCCGGCGCCTTCGAGCGAAGCAAATGGACCGCACTTCTGCGGCGTGATCCAGACGTGGATCATCGGGGCGGGCTCGTGTTTCACCAGCCCGGTCGGGCAGGTGCCGTCGGGGTTCGTCAGCCCGACGACCTGGGGCGCTTCTGGGTCGTTGGTGTAGCAGAGGTTGTCGTGGATGTGCCACTGCATCAGGGCGCCACCGATGTCCGGCGCATCTTCCAGAGCAACGTCGGTGGACAACATGTACATCGCGCTCGACCAGCTTCTTCGAGCCGTCGGGTTGCGGTTCGTACACCAGGCTCTCGGGTTGGTCAGGGTCGAGGATCACGTCGTCGTTGATCCAATCCCACTGGATGAAGTGCTCGTGGCCCGTCCCGCCGTCGCCGATGCTGCGGAAGCCGAACGCCTCGGCGACCTTGTAGTCGCTCCACTGCGGGAGCTGAACCAGCGTGACTGCGATCAGATTCTCGGCGGCCGCCTGCTGCTGGGGAGTCACGCCGGGGGTGCCGCTGAGGTCGATCGGCATGGTCGGGTCGTACGGTTTCGGCGCGGCGGTCGTGGCGGTCGACGCGGCGTCGTGATCGTGGCCGGCGCCACACATGTCGACGCGCTGATCCTCCGACACGGCTGCCGTACCGGCACCGATGCCCTCGAGTGCAGCAAAGACACCACAGGGGTGCGGTTCGATCCAGACGTGCACCATCGGACTCTCGCCGCCTCTCCGGACGCCGTTTGCGCAGTTCCCGTTCGCGTCGATGACGCCGACAACCTTCGCCTTTCCGTCGTCACCCACCGACCAACACAGGTTGTCGTGCTTGTGCCAGGTCATCAGCGGACCGGCCCACTCGGTCAGGGTGGGGTCGTCGGCGGACCGGGCGCTCGCGATGTACATCGCTCCCGCCAAGGTCCGCTGGTCGCCGTTCACGGCGTACACGAGCGACTCGGGAGCAGTTGGGTCGAGCAGTACGTCGTCTCCGATGAGATCAGCCTTGATGTAATGCTCGGTGCCGGTACCGGCGTCGCCGATCGAGGCGTAGCCCGCGGCGATGGCATCGGCTGGATCGGCGTACTTCGGCAGCTCCCGCAGAGTTTCTTCGATCAACGTGACGGCACGGAGTTCCTGCTCGGCGCTGACCCCTTCGACGCCGGAGACGTCGATCGGCTCGGTCGGATCCCACGGACGAGGCCAGGCGAGGGCGACCGGCGCCGGCGCTGCGCTGTGGTCGTGGCCGTCGGTGGTCGCTTCCGATGCGGTCGCACCGGTGGCGCCGTCGTCGTGTGCATGCGGGACGGATTCGTCGGTCACGCCGGCCGCATCCGCGACGCCCTCATCTTCGGCCGCGACGTCGTCGCCGTGGCTGTGTTCGGCACCAGCCACCGCGGTTCCGTGATCGGCTTCGTCGTGAGAGTGCACGTGGGTGCTCGCAGCCATCATCGTCCACACGGTGGCCGCGCAGATCAGGATGGTGGGCGCCATCAGTCCCCTCGTACGTTGCCGTCCCTCCGGAAGAAGTGCACCCGCGTTGGCGGCCACGATGGCAACCAGTCCGAGCGTCGCACATGCGACGTCGGCGAACTGTGGCGCCTCTCGGATTTCGAGGCCGTCGATCCAAGAGATGCCGAACAACCGCGTCGCGAGCCATCCACCGACCGCAACTGCGTTGACCGTGACCACTCCCCAGGCAGCGGCACGCGTCGGACGAACCAGAGCCCAGAGGCCGGCGCCGATCTGGAGGACAGCGATCACGATGAAGATCCGGGCCAGCTGGCGATGCTCGGCGTGGATGCCTGCGGCCGATGCATGGACGGCGCCGGCCGCAAGTGATGCCAGTCCGCCGAAGGCGACGAGCGACATACCCGTGCGACGTGTGTGACCCTCGGTCTCCGGTTCGTCGACTGCGACGCCGTCCAGCTCTGCCTCACCACTGTCAGGAGTCATCTCCGGAGTGTAAGGGTTGTGACCCTTGTCTCACTGGCGGAGCCGGGGTGATCACAGAACGATCCGATGCTCTGCACCTGACGCTGTGGACATTCGGCCCTGGTCGGGCACGAGCCACGAGCGGACGCTGGAGGAACAGACAGAGCGCCACCCAGCGGCGGGAGGCCAGCGGGAACCGCTTGTCTGACGAGATCAGTGTCGCATTCGGTCGTTGTCTCTTGCGGACTCGTCCGGTCGCAGAAATGAGGTCTGTCATGCGTCAGTTCGACGTTCGTTGGGTCCGGTTGGCGGTCGTTGCAGGCGCCATCGTGGGATCAGCGTTGGTGAGTTCCGTCGCTACGGCGACGGACGAATCACCTTCGATCGACGAGTTGGTGCTCGTTGTCGAACCTGCAGCCACGGATCAGGTTCCTCCCGATCCGCCCGTGACCGATCAGACGGACAGCAGCTCGATCGGCATCGAACAGCCCGTCGCCGAGGTGATCGGCGTTGCGCCGCCTCTCGATGACATCGTCGTCATCGAGATACTTGCTGCGGAGCCGGATGTGATCGAACCGCCCGTCGCCGACGAGGTGGACGGAGCAACGCCCGATGGCGAGACCGAACTCGGCGAGCCCGGCGTCGTGTTGCGATCGGCAGCATTGTCCGACGCGACGGTCAACCCAGCCGCATCGGACACGGGACACGAGGGCGGATCCGGTGGTCAGGGAAATCCGAATCAGGTGACCTTCAGCGTGACCTGGCTCGATCAAGCAGGAGTGACGATCGGTGTCCTCGACGCTGTGCTCCCCGCCGACTGGCGCGCCGTGTTCAAGCTGTCGGCGACCAGCCAGACTGGACAGGGGATGCCGACGTCCGCAACCTGCACCTATCCCGCCGGGAGCGAGGTGCTCCTCTGTGAGTTCGACAATTCCGGCCACAGTTCGAGCGGCGACGGCCTGATCGTTCCCGCACGCCCGACCGCGACCTACACGGTCACCGTGAACTGGCCCGCGACCAACTGGACGATCGATGGCGCCAACGGCGGCCCGTACTCGGCGCGCGACACGTGTCCCCGTGGAGGCGGGGGTCATGAGGGCGGCGAAGGCGGTTCGGTCGCCTGCCAGCACTCGGTCGTGATGCGCCAGATCGCAACCGTTGTCGCGCCGACACAGCCGCCCGCTCCCCCCGTCGTCGAACCCGAGGTGGTTGAAGTCCCGCCGGTCGTCACCGTGCCGATCGCGACAGTGCCGGCCGCGGCACCAGCTGCAGAGTCCGCCGTCGCAGCCCCGAGCAGGCTCGCGGCGACGGGAGGTTCGTTCTCGATGATCCTCGTGATCGCCGGCTTGCTGGTCGCAGTCGGCTCGGCCGCCGCCGGGCTGACCCGCCGGACATCGTGAGTCAGCCGACTGACGCCCGTCAGTGGGCGCGATCCTGCCGGCCCAGTTTGTCGACGTCAGCACGATCCTGAGGCCGATCCGCAGCGACCTTGTTGCGGACCAGGTCGTCACGACCGATCACCTCGAGTGACAGTCCAGCGCGATCGAATCTGGGTGGCACGAAGGCCCGAGACGAACAGTTCTTTCGAACGCACGCCCGCCCCGTGTTCGGATCGACCCCGCTCGGCAAGCTCGACCGAACCGCGCTCCGGGCCGAGATCGCCGACACGAGCGAGTCCAGCGACGGAACCGACAAGCCTTCGAATTCCTGATCGACGCACACGCAACCGGCGAACATCAAGCGCGGGACTTGGGCCGCGGTGCTGCGCTCCAGAGCTGACACGGCCGGAACGAACAGCCGTCGGGGTTACGGTGAAGCGATGGAGCTCACCGCCGAAGAAGTTCGTGTGCTCGGCTGCCTGATCGAGAAGCAGGCGACAACGCCTGAGCAGTACCCGCTCTCGACGAACACGCTCGTCAATGCGTGCAACCAGAAGTCGAACCGCGAACCGGTGACCGACTACAGCGAGCGGACGGTGATGGACGCGATGTTGCTCGTGCGTCAGAAGGGGCTCGCACGAATGAACAGCAGCGGCCGCACCGACAAGCACCGTCACATTCTTGATGATGCCCTCGGACTCGACCGCGACCAGTTGGCACTGCTGGCGGTGATGATGTTGAGGGGTCCGCAGTCGACTGGCGAGTTGAAGACGCGCACCGAGCGATACCCCACCTCGCAGGGAACAGGCTTCGAGTCGATCGCCGACATCGAGGCAGTGCTGGCGCAGCTGGCCGAGGCCGTCGATCCATTTGCGGCGAATATCGGGCGGGCGTCGGGCCAGAGCCAGGATCGGTGGGCGCACCTGCTCGGCGAGGTCGTGCCCGATGTGAACGATGCAGCACCGGGCCGTGTGGCTCAACCCGCCAACCTCGGCCCATCGCTGGCACAGCGCGTGGCCGACGTGGAGGCTCGGCTTGCGGTGCTGGAATCAGAACTCGGCGTGTCCGCGGAGCCGACATCGCCGGAAGGCGTCGGCGACCCGTCGGACTGAAGTGCCCGATGAGCGTCGACGGATCGGTGATACCGGGCGCTCGGCTCTCGCGCCGACCGGAGATCGACCAAGGAAGGTTTCATGCTTCAGATCGAGACCGATGAGAGCGGGCAGGTTGGGAAGGTGACGTTCACCCTGGCCGACATCGACGCCGAACAGCGAGTGTCGGTCGTCGGCGACTTCAATGACTGGGACCCGCTGGCCAACCCTCTCGAGCAAGACAGCAGCGGACGGCACAGCGTGACCGTGGAGCTGCCAGCCGGCGCCTCGTACCACTTCAAGTATCTCGCGGATGATGGCGCCTGGTTCTGCGACCCCGACGTCGCGGAGCGCGAACTTAACGAATACGGAGAGCCGAACTCGCTTCTACAGCTGCCCTGAGCGAGCTGGCTCGCCACGGCTCGCGCACCCTTGACAGTTCCCATCGAGAGCTGTCCGATCTACAGTCGCTGGCCTGCTGCGGTTTGCACCAGCGCGTTGATCCCGGTCGTGCAGGTGCTCGTCAACGATCGAATTGGTTATGGCGTGTCGTAATCGAGTTCAGTCCCAGCGGAAGAAGAGGACCGAGAGCGCCACCGAGGCGACGAGGATGCCGATGACGATCAGTGAGGCTGCGACGGCCCATCCGAACCCGAGCCACGGATCTTGCAGCAGAGTGATCACCCATGTCAGCGGGAGCGAGTCTCCGACACCTCGCATGGGGCCGGTGAGCACTTCTCTCGGCGGCCCGGCACCCGAGAGGAGGAACATCACGAAGAAGAGCATGATCCCCGCTCCCTGCGCCGATCGAGAGGTGGGCAGGACCGATCCCAACAACACCCCCAGGGCAGCAAAGGCCAACGCGGCCAGCAAGAACGCGAAGACGAAGTACAGGCCGTCGGCTGGCCACAGTTCGGTGCCGTAGAGCAGGGTGCTCGCGACCGTGATCGACACGGCTCCCACGACCGCTGTCAGCAGTGCGATCGCGATCTGAGAGCCGAGGATCGCCCAGATCGGCATCGCAGAAGCACGGAAGCGCCGCAGGACGCCGCGCTCGCGGTAGCTGGCGAGCCGCACCGGCATGCTCAACACGCCGGTTGCTGCCATCACCAGTCCGAGGTAGGCGGGGACGTAGTAATCCGAGGGACCGACGCCGCGCCAGACGTCCTCCTCCGGGTCGACCGGGACCTCGTTGCCAAACACGCCGTTGAGCACGATCAGGAAGAAGAACGGCAGCGCCAGCGTGAACACCAAGCTGAGCGGGTCGCGGGTGAACAGCTTCAGCTCCACCCAGGTGAGCTTGCGCAACGCCTTCATGTCGACACGGTCCCGTCCTGTGCGGTGAGCGCAAGGAATGCGTCCTCCAACGACTTGTGCTCTGTCCGAAGATCAGCTGGCGCGATGCCGTGGTCCACCAGGGCGGCGGCCGTGTAGGCAAGGAGCGGGCCGGCGCCGTGCACTGTCACTCGCGAACCGGCTCGGTCGATGCGTTCCACTCCGCGTGCCTCGGCGAGCCAGGACAGGTCGGCCGCGTCGGTCGTGAAGTGCACCGTTGCCTGGCCGGCATGAGCGTCGATCAGTTCCTGGGGCGAGCCTTCGGCGATGACCTGACCATGTCGGAACACCGCCAGGCGGTCACACAGCCGCTCGGCCTCGTCCATGAAGTGGGTGACCAGTACCACGGTGGTTCCACGGGCGCGGATCTGATCGATCAGATCCCATGCGACACGGCGAGCCGCCGGGTCGAGACCGGTGGTCATCTCGTCGAGGAAAACCAGCTGCGGTCGGTTGACCAGGGCGAGCGCCACGAGGAGGCGCTGACGCTGGCCGCCCGACAGCTTGGCGAACGCCGTGTTCCGTTTGTCGACGAGACCCCAGTCCGCGAGCAGCTCCCGCCAATCGGCCGAGGCTGGTGAGATCGCCGCGAACAAGTCGAGCGCTTCCCAGACCCGCAACCGATCCGGCAGTTCCGATTCCTGCAGCTGACTGCCGACCACGTTGCGAAGCCGTGCTCGATCTGCGTGGGGATCAACGCCGAAGACCTGCACCGATCCCGAATCCGGGCGGCGCAGAGCCTGCACGCACTCGACGGTGGTGGTCTTGCCCGAACCGTTCGTCCCGATGATCCCGAAAACCTCACCGGTCTTCACCTCGAACGACACCCCGTCGACGGCGTTCGTGTCGCCATAGCGCTTTCGCAGGTCACGCACCGTCAGAGCGTTGTGCATCCCACAGGATCCTTCCCGCGTCGCTGGCGCATCTCGACTCGCCAGGTCCTCGCCGGTACCGTCCGGGGGATATCCGTGACCTGCACGACGTCCGGCGGGCCGTAGCGAGTCGAGACCGCCGCCTTCATGATCGCCAGTCTGCCAGGCCATCGTGGGGTCATATCGAGCGCGCAAGCACGGCGTCCCCGACAGCGCCATGATTCACGCCTTCAACCCTCCGATCTTCGTCGACGACCTCGACACCATCGACTTGCCGATCATCGTGCACGCCATGCCGCCCGACCCAGGTACCTGAGGTGACCACCATGCCCCGCACGGCCCAGAAACGGAACGAGCGCTCGGTGATGCCGTCGTTCGTGGCCAACGCGCTCTGCATCTCATCGGGGTCCGCCTCCCAACGTCGAGTCGATCCCTCGATATCGGTGAACAAGAACGTCACCATGCCCGTTGAGTTGTCACCCATGAGCTCCCTCTCGCCCGACGATCAGTATCCCACACCCCACGATCCCACCACCCCGTGCCGCCCGGGACGACGACACCACAGCACCCCAACTCTGTGAGGGGAAGTATCCGATTCGTTGGCGCGCCACGACGCGGTCCAACTACCGACTCGAAGGCACCCGGTAATCGCGGGTGGCAACGCTCAACCCGCGTGGCGGTGCCGGCGTAATCGTTCACCGCCGATCGGGAAAGTGCAGTGCGCTGCTTGGGCCGCGATGCTGCGCGAATTCCTGCGACGCGACCGCGTTACGGGGCAGCGATATCGAGTGCCTCCGACCGGCATCGGTGGGCGAGGCTGTTGCGCTGGCCCGGTGCGCCATGGGGCACGTTGGTCGCCGAGGAACGCCGGCAGGCAGTGCGAGTGGTCGAGCGTTCCTCGTCGAGCGATGGCCGATTGGGTTCCGAGTTCGATTCCTGTGCTGTCGAGGCGTCCTCGAGTGCCCAGACCAGGCATGCGCAACGACCTGCGGCGTAACGGTCCAGGGACCGCTGCCTCTAGCGATCTCGGTGGGCGCGGCTCATGATGACGAGGACGAGAGGAGGAGCTGTGGCATTGGATCAAGGCACCCATCCCGAGGTTGAGGAGCAGATCAAGCGGCGATCATCTCGGCGTGCTGCGACGATGAAGCGGCTCCCAGCACTCGTGGCTGCGATTCTGCTGGTCGCGTGCGGAGGCCAGTCAGCGAACGAGCGCACCCCCTCTGATCAGCGCCCGTCGGCGGTGACCCAGCCGGCGACGACCTTGCCGCCCGACTCGGACAGCATCCCGCTGACGAACGACCGGTATCTCGATCCGATCTTCGAGGCGGTTGAGGTGTCGACGGCGACGTTCGCCGACGACCTGGCGGACCTCGTCGACGGGCATCCGACCTCGCTGCAGCTCGACATCTACCAGCCCGACGGCGACACGGCGGCCCGCAGACCCGTGATCGTGTGGATCCATGGCGGCGGATTCACCGGCGGCTCCCGCAGCAGCGAGGCAGAGATCGCGACGGCCTACGCCCGCCTCGGGTACGTGACCGCATCGGTGGACTACCGCACCGATCCCGACAACCAGTGTGGTGCCGTGCGGGATCAGACCATCGCCGATCCTGGCTTGCTCGACACCGAGACCGAACGCTGCAAACGGGCGCTTCAGGCCGCGCAGGACGACGTTGCGCTGGCCATCGCTTGGCTCCGGTCCCACGCCCCCGACTATCGGATCGACCCGACCAGGATCGCTGTCGGCGGCTTCTCAGCCGGCGCTGTCACTGCTGTCAACCTGGCCCAACGCCAGAACGCCACCGGACCAGCGCCGGCCGTGTCCGCCGTGTCGGTAGCCCTCGCAGCATCGGGCTGCAACTTCGACCCGGAGTCGATCGATGGCACCGACGCACCGATCTCGGTACTCGCAGCAGGTGGCGATCAGTTGGTGCCGTACAGCTGCTCGGTCGACACACTCGACCGCGCCGAGGCAGCTGGCGTCATGGTCCAACGACTGCTGTACCCCAACGCGAACGCACACGCCTACGGTCTCTACGTGCAGCACCAAGTTGACGTCGACACAGCATGGCGCGACTTCCTGATCGTCAGCTTCGATCTCGATTGACCGGTGAGCCCGCGCGACAGGACGCCACGTAGCACGAACGCCGAAACCTGCGGGCCGGCACGCGATCTCCCGCATACTTTGGTTCTGATGCCGGTGTTGTTGTCGGGACTGTCTGATCCGCGGTGTAACTGGTCTGGCCTGAAACGCTGAGCGCTTCGCTCGGCTGGAAGGACAGACAACCATGACAGACCATGTACGCCTGGTGTGCACCTGGCGATTCTCGCTACCGGCCGGGTCGGGCGATATGGCTCTGACCAGGGCCTATATGGTGGGCGATGGGAGTCTCGATCTCCCGACCTCCACGGTGTGAACGTGGCGCTCTTCCGGCTGAGCTAATCGCCCCTGAGGGAAGCCACAAGATACCAGTGCAGGCGGCTCATCACGCCACCTGCTACCGCCCGGAGTGCGTCAGGGTTGAGTGATGCATGCGATGCCCATGCCCTGTCGATCCTGATGCGGCTCGGTGCCGCCCGGGCACGTTGCATCGAAGGGCACCAGGGCGGTCACCACCAGATCGACCGCTGCGTCACGCGTGCAGAGAACCTCTCGGGCGAAGCCGTTGGTCTCGATGGCGACACAACTGCCGACGCCGAGAATGCCGTCGGGGCCCGACGGCTCGCCGGGTTCGGCGAACTGGGCCAACACGACGACGCCGATCACACCGATGATGCCGACGACCACCAGGCTGCGCCACGGGATTCGTGCCGGCCGGAGATGGCTCGGGTGCATCGGTGCGATGTACGCCGATGCCCGTTCATCCGACTCCGGCCGTTGTGTCGACGCCGACGACGACGGCCGGAGACTCGCGTCGTAGACCGCTCGACGGGCCGGGTCGTTGAGCACTCGATAGGCCTCGTTGATCGTCGGCATCGAGTCGGAACCCGCAGCCGATCCCGCCGATGCCTGCCGATCAGGGTGGTACTCGCGGGCGAGCCGACGATAGGCGTCACGGATCTGCGCATCGGATGCGGAGGGTTGGACGCCGAGTGTGTCGTAGTGCGTGGACACGATTCGCGCGAGGTTACGGCCTGTCCCCGGAGGGCGGCCTGTCGGGGGCGGGTCCGGAAAGACCGGAAGGGATCAGTAGCCGGCGTCGACGTCGACGAGGCCGATGAGTTCCTCGCCGCGCCCGAACCGTCGGACATTCTCGGTCACCCGCTCGGCCAGCAACGGCTTGGCCATCTCGGGCGTGTTGCCGACGTGCGGTGTGATGATGCAGTTCGGCAACGACCACAGCGGATGATCGGCCGGTAGCGGTTCGGGGTCGGTGACATCGAGACCGGCACCACCGATCGTTCCCTCGCGTAGGGCGTCGACGAGATCGTCGGTGACGATGTGGCGTCCACGCGCCACGTTGACGATCCACGCGTGATTCTCCATCAACGCGAACTCATCGGCGCCGAACATCGCCTCGGTGTCGGGCGTGAGCGCCAACGCGAGCACCACCAGATCGGCCCCGGGCAGTGCATCTGCGTACCGGTCGGCCTCGAGGACGTCGTCGACCCCATCCATTGCCTGTACCTGGCTGCGCACGACGGTGATCCGGCAATTCCACGGCTGCAGCAGACGCACGAGCGACTCGGTGATTCCCCCGCCGCCGAGGATCGTCACGTTGCCGTTCAAGAGATTGCGGCCAGCGGGCTTGCTCCACTCCGACGCCTGGGCGTACGCGCCCACGTTGCGAAGTCCGGCGACGCCGAGTGTCAACGCCATCTCTGCGACAGGCTCTGCGTACACGCCCTTGCCACAGGTCCACACGCGGTCGTGGTCGAGATGGTCGACGAAGTTCTCGATCCCGGCGAACGGGAGCTGGACCCAACGGATGTGGTCGGCGCGGTCGAGCGCCAACGCCAGGGCGTCCACGTTGCGGGCGTCGCCCCACACGACCGCCTCGGCCTCGTCGAGCGGGACCAACTGGGCGCCGCCGGAAATGACCGCCTCGGCGAGCCAGTCGGGGGCCGAATCCGGACCGAGATGGATACGAGGTGCGCGGCTGTTCGTCATCTTCGTTCGCACCGTAGTGGCTGTGCGGAACCGCGATCAGGATCCGACGATCAGGATCCGACGGGCCGAAGATCGGGCATGATGACGCAATGACCACCACCGCACCCGTCGTTCGCACTGTTGGCGTGCCTCGAGAAGTGAAGACCGCCGAGCATCGCGTCGCGATGACACCCGACGGCGTTCGCGAACTCGAACGCCACGGCATCCAGGTGTTGGTCGAGTCCGGCGCCGGTGAGGGAGCATCGATCACCGACGACGACTACGTCGCTGCGGGCGCCGAGATCGTCGCCACGGCCGCCGATGCGTGGGCGCAGGAGATGGTCGTCAAGGTCAAGGAGCCGCAACCATCGGAGTACGGATTCCTCCGCGACGACCTGACGCTCTTCACCTATCTCCACCTGGCGGCGTACCCGGCGGTGGCCGAGGCACTCCTGACAGCGAAGACAACGGCTGTCGCCTACGAGACCGTGCAGCTGTCCGACGGCTCGCTGCCGTTGCTCGCACCGATGAGTGAGGTCGCCGGCCGCCTCGCACCGCAGATGGGCGCGCACTACCTCGAACGGCACAACGGCGGGCGGGGAGTGCTGATGGGTGGGGCGCCAGGTGTGCGTCCTGCCAAGGTCGTCGTGCTCGGCGCCGGCAACGTCGGCTGGAACGCGGCCTGGATCGCCGCGGGCATGGAGGCCGAGGTCGTACTGGTCGACAAGAACCTGGACCGGCTGCGCTTCGTCGACCAGATCCACCGCGGACGCATCATGACGGCGGCATCGAACCGTGGAGCGATCGAGCGCGCGGTCATCGACGCCGACCTCGTCATCGGCGCCGTCCTCGTGGCCGGCGGCCGCGCTCCTGTGGTCGTGAGCGAGGAGATGGTCGAGCAGATGAAGCCGCGATCGGTCATCGTCGACGTTGCCGTCGACCAGGGTGGCTGCATCGCGACGACCCGCGAGACGACCCACGACCAACCGACCTATGTGGTGCACGATGTCGTCCACTACGCGGTCGGCAACATGCCCGGCGCTGTTCCGCACACGAGCACCTACGCGCTCACGAACGCCACGCTGCCCTACCAGCTCGACGTGGCACTCCATGGAGCGATCGGTGCGGCCCGCCGCGACCCGGCGCTGGCCCTCGGTCTGAACACCGTGGGCGGCCAGTACGCGAACGCGATCGTCGCGGAGTCGCTCGGCGCCGTCGCGATCGATGCACTGGGACCCGACACCTGAGCTGGCCACGGAAGGACCGGTCAGTCCTCGGCCGACGGTGGACGCCGATACCGCTTCGTCTCTCCACGTTGTCTCTTGGCCTCGACGCGCCGCCGTTGAGAACCACGGGTGGGTTTGGTGGCACGTCGCGTACGTGGCACGTACAAGGCTCCTCGAAGCTTGCCGGCGAGGCGCTCCTCGGCCAGCGCACGATTGCGCAATTGGGAACGTTCGTCGTCGGCCACGACGCGGACGACCGGCCCGAGCTTGGCGAGCACCCGCTCGCGTTGGGCAGCGGTGAATGCACTCGAGGTCTCGACGTCGAAGGAGAGTTCCGCTCGGGTCGCAGCCTTGTTGGCGTGCTGGCCTCCCGGACCGCCTGACGGGCTGAACGTCACGGAGAGTTCGTGACGCGGGACCCGCACGCTGTCGGTCACCACCAGTCGGTCATCACTCGCCACCACTCCCCCAGCATGCCTGACGGCGGCCCGATGACGTACCGTGCGCACATGGGAGACATCAAGCTCGGCTACAACACGGGGTATTGGTCGGCAGGTCCGCCGAAGGGTGCCCTCGAAGCGGTCCAGGAAGCCGAACGGCTCGGGTTCAACTCGGTCTGGACGGCCGAGGCCTACGGCTCCGACGCACTGACGCCGCTCGCGTGGTGGGGCGCATCGACCGAGACTCTGAAGCTCGGCACGGCGATCGCCCAGATGTCGGCGCGGACCCCGGCCGCCATGGCGATGGCCGCGATCACGATGGACCACCTCTCCAACGGCCGGTTCATCCTCGGCTTGGGCGCGTCGGGGCCGCAGGTCGTGGAGGGCTGGTACGGCCAGCCGTACCCGAAGCCGCTCGCACGAACTCGCGAGTACGTCGAGATCGTCAGGTCGATCATCGCCCGCGAGAAGCCGGTCGAGTTCCACGGCGAGTTCTACGACTTGCCGTTCAACGGCGGCGCCGGGCTCGGCAAGCCGTTGAAGTCGACGGTGCACCCACTGCGCAACGACATTCCGATCTACCTCGCTGCCGAGGGCCCGAAGAACGTGGCCTTGTCGGCCGAGATCTGCGACGGGTGGTTGCCGCTGTTCTTCTCACCGAAGGAGGACCAGTTCTACCGCGACTGTCTCCAGCGGGGATTCGACGCGGCGGGCGACCCGACCAAGAAGGACCGCTTCGAGGTGACCGCCACGGTGATGCTCATCCCCGGTGACGACGCAGAGAAGTGCGCCGACATGGTCCGCCCTTTCCTCGCGCTCTACGCGGGCGGCATGGGCGCCAAGGATGCGAACTTCCACTACGAGGTCTTCGCCCGGATGGGATACGGCGACGTCGCCGACAGGGTCCAGGAGCTGTACCTGCAGGGCAAGAAGGCCGAGGCTGCTGCGGCCATCCCGCTCGCAATGGTCGAAGATGTCGCACTCGTCGGCCCGCCCGCCAAGATTCGCGACGAACTCGCCAAGTGGCGCGAGACCTGCATCACGGAGTTCCTGCTGTCGGGCCCGGCGATGGCCCTACCGAGCTTCGCCGAATTGGTGCTCGGATAGTTGGTGCTCGGCTGAGGTTGCCCGATCGCCCGCAGTCGTATCCTCAGCGGATGACGCTTCGACACGGACGACCGCAGGTGGCCATTCCCGGCCCATCGATCATCCCGGATCGGGTACTTGCGGCGATGCATCGCCCGATGCCGAACATCTACGACGGTCCGCTGATCGAGCTGTCGAACAGTCTGTTCGCCGACCTGCCGTCGGTGGCGCGAACCTCAGGCGAGGTGTTCATCGTGATCGGCAATGGCCATGCGGCCTGGCAGATGGCGGTGTCGAACACGATGCGACGAGGTGAGAGGGTGCTCGTCCTCGAATCCGGAACGTTCGCGGTGGCGTGGGGCGACCAGGCAGCTCTCAGTGGCGCTGAGGTCGAGGTGCTCCCCGGCATCGACGACAGTGCGGTCGATCCAGCCGCGGTCGAGCAACGTTTGCGAGACGATTCGGATCACAGCATCAAGACCATTCTCGTCGTACTGGCCGACACCGCAACCGGTGTTCGCAACGACATCCCGGCGATTCGCGGCGCCATCGATGCTGCTGGGCACCCGGCGTTGCTGATGGTCGACGCGATCGCATCGCTCGGCTGCGATCGATACGAGATGGACGAGTGGGGTGTCGATGTCACGGTGAGCGCCAGCCAGAAGGGCCTGATGACGCCGCCCGGGCTCGGCATCGTGTGGGCGAACGAGAAAGCCCTGGCGGCGCACGAACACGCCGACATGCGCGTCGGATACTTCGACTGGACGTCGCGTCGTCACGTGGAGGCGCACTACCAGCTCTACAACGGAACGCCGCCGATCTCACTGCTCTACGGGTTGCGCGAGGCGCTCGACATGATCTTCGAGGAGGGCCTCGACGACGTGTGGGCGCGCCACGAAACCCTCGCCAGGTCAGTCTGGGCGGCGGTCGATGCGTGGCACGCAGACGGCGGCCTGTGCTGCAACATCAGCGATCCGGCTGCGCGATCACATGCCGTGACGACGATCTCGACCGGCACCGTGGATGCTGCGGAGCTGCGACGGGTCTGTGAGAACGAGATGGGGTTGACACTTGGCCTCGGGATCGGTGGAGCCGTCGAGCGGCGCTTTCGGATCGGCCACATGGGCCACCTCAACCCTCCGATGCTGCTCGGCACACTCGGCACGATCGAGTCGGCCCTGCACGTCATCGGCGCGCCTGTCGGTGGATCAGGCGTGGCAGCCGCTGCTCGCCTCATCGGCGACCGCCTCGGCCATGCCTGATGTGGCGCTCGGCGGTGCTCAGCCGTCGACCGTGCCGACGCGTCCGGTGTCGACCCATTCGCGCAGCTTCTCCCACGCGTAGATGCCGGTGGAGTGGCCGTCGCTCCAGTCGATACTCAGACCCCAAGCGCCGGAGAGCTCGGCGTCGGTGATCGTGATCGGCTCACCCTTGTCGATCCACGGGGCGACGGGCTGATCCCGGGTGCGTCTGGCGTTGCAGTCGGCGCACGGGCACGCCTGGCGGAGCGGGGCGAGTTCGAAGCGAGCGCGTACACCGTCCTCGAAGAGCACCTCGACGTGCGACTGACGGTCGACCTCGACGGATTCGATGTCATGCTTGGGCACGCAACGAGCGTACGCGCAGGTCCCCGGCTACCGTTCGGCCATGGTGATCGAACTCCGCAAAGACTCCATCGACCTCGGCATCGTGATCAAGGACAGTGAGCGCTCGCTGGCGTTCTACCGCGATGTCCTCGGCTTCGAACACGTCGCTGACACCCCCATGCCACCTCCGCTCAGCGGCACCATGCACCGACTGATGTGCGGCACCACGTTGATCAAGTTGGTGAAGCTCGATGAGGTGCCAACGGCCGAGCCTGCACCCGGTGGTCTCGGCGGCGGAACCGGCTACCGCTACTTCACCATGACGGTCTCGAACCTCCCCGAGATCACCCAGGCCTGCCGTGACAGCGGCGCCGGCATCATCATCGACAACGTCGAGCTTCGACCTGGTCTGATGGTGTCGATGGTCGAGGACCCCGACGGGAACTGGGTCGAGTTCATCGATCCCGGCAACTGACCGAACCGGATGTCCCAGCCACCACTGATCCGACACCTTCCCGGGCCAGGGGCGAGGCTGGCAGATGGCACCGTCGACGGGGACGCGATCCTCGCCGGTTTCACCGACTACGCCACCGAGATCGGGCTGGAGATGTACCCCGCTCAGGAGGAGGCGGTCTTCGAGGTGGTGCTCGGCAACCACGTGATCCTCAACACCCCGACCGGATCGGGCAAGTCGCTCGTCGCTGCTGCTGCTCACTTCAGCGCTCTGGCCGCGGGCAAGCGGAGCGTCTACACGGCTCCGATCAAAGCGTTGGTGAGCGAGAAGTTCTTTGCACTCTGCCGTGAGTTCGGGTCGGATCAGGTGGGGATGGTCACCGGGGATGCAGCGGTGAACCCCGAGGCACCCATCATCTGCTGTACCCAGGAGATCCTCGCCAACTGGGCACTGCGGGATGGGCGCAACGCCCCGGTCGACGTCGCCGTGATCGACGAGTTCCACTTCTACGGCGACCCGCAACGCGGCTGGGCGTGGCAGGTGCCGCTCCTCGAGTTGCCGAACACTCAATTCCTGCTGATGTCGGCGACGCTCGGCAACGTCGAGTTCTTCCGCAACGACCTCACCGAACGAACAGGCCGCGACACCACCGTCGTGAAGTCGGTGCAGCGGCCGGTGCCGCTCGATTTCGAGTACCGCACGACGACGCTGCACCACAGCGTGACGTCGCTCCTCGAGTCGGGCAAGGCACCGATCTACCTGGTGCACTTCACCCAGAAGGACGCGACCGACGCGGCGCAGAACTATCTGGCGCTCGACCCGCTGACCAAGCACGAGAAGGAGAAGGTGAAAGAAGCGCTCGGCGATTTCCGGTTCGACTCCCCGATCGGAAAGGACCTTCGTCGCTACATCACCGCGGGTGTGGGCGTCCACCACGCGGGCCTCCTGCCGAAGTACCGGCTGCTCGTCGAGAAGCTCGCGCAGGACGGCCTGCTGAAGATCATCTGCGGCACCGACACGCTCGGGGTGGGCGTGAACGTTCCGATTCGGTCGGTGTTGTTCACGCAGCTCTGCAAGTACGACGGGTCGGGCGTGCGGATCCTGTCGAATCGTGAGTTCGCCCAGATCGGTGGACGTGCCGGCCGCAAGGGGTTCGACGATCGCGGCGACGTGTGGGTGCAGGCGCCCGAGCACGTGGTCGAGAACCAGCGGCTCGGCGACAAGGCGGCGGCGAGCGGCAAGAAGAAGGTGGTCAAGAAGAAGCAGCCCGATCGGGGCTACGCGCACTGGACGCAGGAGACGTTCGACAAGCTCGTCGGTGGCGAGCCCGAGGCGTTGAAGTCGCATTTCCACGTGAGCCACCAGATGGTGATGAACCTGCTCGATCGTCCGGTCGTGCGCGAAGCCGACGGGTCCGACGCCCAGACCAAGACGGTCGACGGGTGCCGGGCCGTGAAGCTGCTGCTGACCGACAACCACGAACCGCGCCGGCGTCAGCGTGCACACATCCGTCGGGCGATCTCGATCTACCGGTCGCTGGTCGAGGCGGAGCTGTTGGAGTTCCCGGACGAGCCCGACGAGTACGGCCGCCGCGTGCGGGTGAACTTCGACCTGCAGGACCAGTTCGCACTCCACCAGCCGCTGTCGTTGTGGGCCGTGGAGGCTCTCGGTGCACTACCAGCCGCAGAGGCCGAGGCTGCGGCAGCGAACCCGGACGGATCCGGCGATGCCATCGACCATGCGTTGAACATGTTGACGATCATCGAGTCGGTGCAGGAGAACCCGGGCGTGCGTGCTCGCAGCGCAGGTGAAGCGGGCCAAGGACGACCTGATGGCCGAGATGAAGTCGTCGGGCGTCGAATACGAGGAACGGATGGAGCGCCTCGCCCAGGTGGATCACCCGAAGCCGAACAGCGTGTGGATCTACGCCAACTTCAACGAGTTCCGAACACGGCACCCATGGGTCGGGTCCGACACGGTGGCGCCGAAGGCGATCGTGCGCGAGATGTTCGAGCGGGCGATGACGTTCGGCGAGTACATCAACGACTACGGACTGAAGCGGTCGGAGGGCGTGCTGCTGCGCTACCTGTCCGACGTGTACAAGGGCCTCGTCCAGAACGTGCCGGAGGACCTGGCCACCGACGAACTCGGCGACATCGTGGCCTGGCTCGGCGCCGTGGTGCGTCACGTCGACTCGAGCCTGATCGACGAGTGGGAACGACTCCTGCACCCGGACGAGGCCAAGTCGATCGACGAGCTGCGGCCGGCGTTGCCGACCGGCGAGCGAACGATCGTCGACGACGATCGTGCCTTCAGGGTCATGGTGCGCAACCGTGCGTTCGACTGGGTGCAGCGTCTCGCCCGACGACGTGGCTACGACGAGATCGTCGCGGACGCCGCCGACCGGGAACGATGGCCGTCGGGTGAGACGCTCATCGAAGCGATGGGGCCGTACTGGGCCGAGCACGATGCGATCCTCGTCGATGGTGGTGCCCGCTCCGGCGAGCTGTTCCGGTACGACCGTGCCAGCGGCTTGGTCACCCAGATCCTCCGCGACCCCGACGACACCAACGAGTGGCGTCTGGAAGCGACGGTCGACCGCGAGGCCAGCGCCGAGGAAGGCCGCGCCGTGCTGCGGTTGGAGGATGCATGCCGCGCCTGAGCGCAGGGATCGTGCTGTACCGCTCGACCAACGGGTACCCGGAGGTGCTGCTCGGACACATGGGTGGTCCGTTCTGGGAGCGCAAGGACGCCGGCGCGTGGACGATCCCGAAGGGCGAGTACGAAACGGCTGAGGATCCGTTCACCGCGGCCTGCCGCGAGTTCGAGGAGGAGATCGGCTGCCGGGTACCGGCGACGTCGTTCGTCGATCTCGGTGAGGTACGCCAGGCCGGCGGCAAGGTCGTGCGGGCCTGGGCGGCCGAGGGCGACCTCGATCCCACAACCGCAGTGAGCAACGGCTTCGAGATGGAGTGGCCACCGCGCTCGGGAACGATGCGGACCTTCCCCGAACTCGATCGGGTGGCATGGTTCGACCTGTCGACCGGAGTGGCCAAGATCGTCAATGGTCAGCGTGACCTCCTCGATCGCCTCGTCACGGTCCTCACGACATCGGTCGAGATCTGAGGAGTCCTGATAGAAGTGCATCATGACTGACGAGAATCCGGACCCGGGCGAAGCGTCGGTCAGCCGGATCGCCGCGCTGCAGGCCACCGCCAGGTCCCGTACGGCCGACGCAACGGAGTGGGCGGCACGACTACGCGAGCGCTCGGTGATCGTCGAGGCGGCCTTCGTCATCTACGAGCGCGACCGGGTCTCCGCTGGGTCGGTCCTCGGCAGCGCCATCGCCTTTCGTCTGTTCCTCTTCCTCGTCCCCGCCATCATGTTCGGTGTCGGTCTCGTGGGAGCCATCTCCGGCTATGTCGACGACGACACCATCACCGACTCCGCGAGTCTGACGGGAGCGATGGCCGACCAGGTGCGCTCGGCGCTCAGCCAGTCATCCACGGCGGCCCTCCTGACGCTCCTGACCGGACTGTTCCTGATGATCACCGCCGGCCGGACGCTCGCGAAGGCGCTGGTTGCGTCGAGCAGCCTGGTGTGGCTGACGGGCGGGAAGGTCACGGCCAAGGCACGGGTCGTGGCGATCATCATCGGTCTGATGACGAGTCTGATGCTGACGGCGCTCGTGATGAACAGGATCCGCTCCGAGCTCGGTCTGGCCGTGGCCGGACTCTCGTTCGGAGTGAGCCTCGTGCTCTACGTCGTCGGGTTCGTCGTACTCATGTCAGCACTTCCCCGCCGAACGCCTGACCCCGGCGCGCTCCTGCCTGGCGCCGCAGTCGCCGGCCTGGTGATTCTCGGCCTGCAAGCGGTGTCACAGCTCTATCTGCCAGGACGATTCTCCGGAGCCTCGGAGCTCTACGGAGGAATCGGCGTGGCGGTCGTGACGTTGGGCTGGCTGTTCCTCATCGGGCGCACGCTGGCGTTCTCGTTCGCGGTGAATGCCGCACTGTTCGATCGGTTCGGCAGCCTGTCGCAGGGCCTGTTCGCTCTTCCACTTCTTCGAACGCTTCCTCCCCGATCGGCCTACATTCGGCGCTACTTCGGCCTCGACAATGACGGCCGCTCGGTCGAGTCGTCGGCCGCCACCGACGACGTGGCCATCGATTCCCAATTCCTCACCGGAATCGAATCGCTCAGTGACGTCGGGCGGGCCGAAGATCCGAACTGACCCGATAACTCCGTGACACCCCCTCGTCATGATGGAGGTATGAGTTCATCGGGGATGAGCGAAGTCGAGGAGCACGGGGGCAGCGGTGACCTGTCCTCCGGCGCTGCGCGTCTCGACGCTCTCCGGTTGCGGTTGGTGGAGTCACTCGAGACCGAGTCTGCCGGCCAGTGCGCTGCTGGTGCCGTGCGCCGGGCAGCGGCTGGGGTGGCCGCGCTCGGTGACGTCGACTGCTCGAGGTTGGATGCCATCGAGTTGCGCGAGTGGTTGGAAGGTGTCGAGGAACTGCGTCGATCGGTCGAGGCTGTCGCAGTCGCAGCAGCCGGTGTCGTGGATCGCCACAACCCGTTCCGCGGTCAGGGGTTCTTCTCTGCGAAGACCGTCATCAGACACATGTGCAAGTTGTCCGGGCCCGAAGCACACCGCCGAGTCCAGACCGCCCGCCTCCACAACGCACTACCTCACTGGGCGTCCGCCGAGGCCGACGGTCGCGTCGGTGTCGCTCAATCAGAGTTGATGGCCCGCATCGCCGCCAACCCCCGCATCGAATCGACGGTGCTCGAACGCGATGCTCCCGCTCTCCTCGAGGACGCCATCGAGCAATCGTTCGACGAGTTCGAGCGTCGGGCGCGAACCTGGGAGGCGCTCGCCGATCCCGACGGCGACCGAGCGAGGAACGAACGCCAACACGCCAACCGCAACTTCCAGATCCGGCCCCGTCCCGACGGGGGCTGGAGCCTGTCGGGCTATCTCGCCGAACTCGCCGGTGTCGAGTTCAACGAGATCTTCTCCTGGTTCCTCGAAGCCGAATGGCAAGCCGACTGGGCCGATGCCCGAGCCCACCTCGGCGACGACGCCACAGCCACCGACCTTGCAGCGCACACAAGCGCAACGATGCGCCGACGCCCTCGTCGCCATGGCCCGCGCCGCTGCCTCCACGGCTCCCGGCTCGCAGCGGCCCCGCCCGACCGTCAACGTCTTGATCGATCAGGAGTCGTTCGAAGCCCACCTCCGCGGTGAAACCCCCGACCCGCGCCGCTACCGCGATGTCGTGATCCGCACCCAGAGCGGTCAACGCCTGCACCCCGACGACGCTATCAACGCTGCGCTGATCGGCCACATCCGACGCGTCGTCTACGACGGCTCCGGCACCGTCATCGACCTCGGCCGACGATCCCGACTCTTCCGCGGCAGCGCCGCGACGCCGTCATGTTGCTGCTCACCACCTGCATCTGGATCGGCTGCGACCGGCCCATTGCGTGGTGCGACGCCGACCACTCCCTCGGCTGGAAGGCCCACGGCGCCACGGTCCCCCGAAACGGCAGCGGACTGTGCCGGGGCCACAACCACCTCAAGGAACACGGCTTCGACGTGTTCCGAGACGAGTCCGGCGACTGGCACGTGATCGACCCCGAGGGCAACGAGATCGCCTGACCGCGCTGCAGGCGTTGTCAGTGGAGAACGGCTTGCGGCACCGAAACCACACGAGCCCGCAGCCACTCGCCCACGGCCTTCGCCTGGGCGTCCTGGCGAGTCGAAGCAGCAACGCCTTCCTCAGCAGGCCACGGATCACGAAGTTGAGCGCGCGGAGATTGCGGATACCGGTAGCGCTCGATCGTCATGTCGGCCGTCTCGGGCAGCAGTTCGCGAAGCGGTCGACGGTCAGGACGTGGTCGAGCCACGCCCAACCGGCATCGCCACGGGCAAAGACACCGAGGTTGGCGTCGCCGCCCTTGTCGCCGGAGCGGGCGCCGAGGAACGCGCCGAGCGGGACGTCGACGAGTTCGCCGTCGGGAACCGGCGCCGGTTCGGCGACGGTCACGGGAATCCGATCTCCGGTCGGAGCAACCGAGTCGATCGAGGCGTCGCGCCGTTGACGGCACGTACTGCGGCACCAGCTCACGCGGGACCGTCGCTGGGCGGTACACGCCGAAGGGCGCGCGGCGCCGGGCCCGCCGCTCACGCCGAAAAAGCCCGGGATGCTGGCGAGCGCCGTATGCACCTGGCGTTCGCAACGCCCGGCCCACCTTGCTTTCGTCGGGGTCCTTGACCGTGATCCGCCAGATCGCCGCGCTTCCTCGTTGGTCGCCGGGTCCGCCTTGTCGTGTGGATGACCCTGCTCTCGACCGACGCGAAGTCGTCGGGACCACGGGCGGCCTCCCAGAAGGCTTCCTCCACGAGGGTGGCCTTCGCCTCGATGTCGAGCCCGGTCGAGGCCACGTTGAATGTCGTTGCGGAAGCCGCCGAGCCCGTTCATCGCAGACCTTCAGCGTCGCGGGCGGCGGCTCGCCCTGGATGCCGTGAGATGCGCACGCGGTCGCGAGCGACCTGCTCGAGCTGGATGGTGTCGAAGCGCGTCGTGACGTCGGGGCCGAGGTAGTGCGGGCCGCCGATCTCGTAGAGGAGCTGCGAGGTGACCGTGCCGACGGCGACACGCTCCCGCCGGTGCCGTCGTGCTTGCCGATCACCGACGAGCCGTCGGCGGCGATCTCGGCCCAGGGGAAGCCGAGGGGGCGCGGCGCCATGAGGCCCGCCACCTCGGTGAAGAACGAGTAGTTGCCGCCCGTGGCCTGCGTGCCGCACTCGATCACGTGGCCGGCCACGACAGCGCCCGCGAGCGGTCCCAGTCGGTGCGCTCCAGCCGTGATGCCAGGCCGCCGGGCCGCACACGATCGCGGCGTCGGTGACGCGGCCGGTGATCACGATGTCGGCGCCCTGCGGCGAGCGCGTCGACGATGCCCCAGCAACCGAGGTAGGCGTTCGCGGTGAGGAAGCGCGACGCGTCGATCGGCTCGCCGTCTCGAAGTGGGCGAGTGCATCACCGGCCGCGACAGCTCCGTGCATGGCGCGGCATCAGATCGTCGCCGCGACGTAGGCGATCGTGGGCGCAGGCCGAGCCTGTCGCGACCTCGGCGACCGCCTCGGCGCAGCCGTCGGGATCGAGGCCGCCGGCGTTCGACACGACCTTGATGCCGCGGTCCAGGCAGGTGCCCATGACCTGCTCCATCTGCTTCACGAAGGTGCGCGCGTAGCCGCCGCCGGGCCGCTTCATGCGGGTGCGCGCCAGGATCAGCATGGTCAGCTCGGCGAGCCAGTCGCCGGTGAGCACGTCGATCGGGCCACCCTCGACCATCTCGGCGCGCCGCCGGCGGTCGCCGAAGAAGCCCGAGCAGTTGGCGATGCGGATCGGCCGGCCCGGCGTAACG